>PAJV01000078.1 GCA_002706765.1 Gimesia sp. | reverse complement strand
TAAACTATCAATGTCCCGACCAGTTCGAGAGAATATACGCTCAACAACTGGCCGCATAATTCACTTTTCGGGAGTCCGCCAGTCTTGGGCTATCGCAGTTGCGCAACAAGAAGCTCAATGAGACTGAGCCTGATTCGTTGCCAGTTCCTGGAGCCGTCTTTCCAGAAATCGGGTTTCTGCCGTCTGATTCGTCAGCGAGAGCGCCTTCTGATAAGCAGAGCGGGCTGCATCAATCTGCCCCAGTCGCCTGCAGAGATCCGCGCGGGCTGCATAGATCAGATGGTACTCTTCCAGCTCCCCCCGGGAAAGTATCGCGTCAATCAACTCCAGCCCCGCTTCTGCCCCGTCGCGCATGGCAATCGCCACCGCGCGATTCAATTCGATAATCGGTGTCGGGTTTGCCTGCAACAGCAGGTTATACCAGGAAATAATACGGGACCAGTCAGTCTCGGCACCGCGCGGGGCGACAGCATGGACCGACGCGATTGCTGCCTGAATCGTATAACTGCCTACTTCACCGGAGGCAATCGCCTGCTCCACCAGTGCCGTTCCTTCACGGATCTTATCCTGATCCCATAAAGAACGATCCTGATCTTCCAGCAGAATCAGATCTCCGTTTGCAGTCGAACGGGCTTCGCGGCGGGACTCGTGAATCAGCATCAAGGCCAGTAACCCTTTCACTTCCGGGTCATCCAGCAGACCCAGCAGCAGGCGTCCCAGTCGGATCGCCTCTTCCGATAAATCTTTGCGGGTCAGGGAATCACCGGACGAAGCAGAATAACCTTCGTTGAATACCAGATACACGACCGTCAACACAGCATCCAGTCGTTCGGGGAGATCTGCCCGATCCGGGACCACATACGGAATCCCCGCATCACGGATTTTTGACTTGCCCCGCACGATCCGCTGCGCCATCGTGGCAGGTGACGTCAGAAATGCACTCGCAATTTCTTCAGTAGTCAAACCACACACTTCCCGTAACGTCAGCGGAATCTGTACCTGGGGTGCAATCGCCGGGTGACAGCAGGTGAAGATCAGTCGCAGTCGGTCATCCTCGACTTCACTGTCCGACTTGTCGGCATTCAGACCGGCGATGCTTTCCAGTCTCTGCGCCACTTCCAGCTGAGCCTCGTCAAAACGGACGCGACGGCGAATATGATCGATGGCTTTAAATCGACCCGTTGAAACCAGCCATGATCGGGGATTGGCGGGGATTCCATCACGGTGCCACTGTTCGACTGCCGCTGCAAACGCTTCATGCATCGCTTCTTCTGCCAGATCGAAATCACCGATCAGCCGAATCAATGTAGCGAAAACACGACGCGACTCCGTCCGGTAAACTTCGTCTACTTTCGCTCGAATTTCTGCAGAGGAAATCTCACTCATCCGACTACTTCTTTTGCTTCAGACGGAAACAGCATCTATCGGCTATCTGGTTGATACTACGAGCCGTGAGAGACTGGCAGGATCTATTTATTCTTGATGATCTTACTCAAAATGGGATGATTATCCCGAATGTGATAGGACAATGCCTTGCGGGCCGCTCGCCAGTCTTTCTTCATTAAAGCAGTCAGAATCGCCTGATGCTGTCTGACCGTTTCAATGGCGGTTTCCCGGTCCTGGTCTTCCCAGTCAAACAGGATATCATAATACCTGCCCTGTCGCTGGAAAAAGTCTTTTATGTAATAATTGCCCGCTTTTTCGATCAGGTATTCATGTAAAGAATTATCGATCTGAACGCCTTCTCTGGCACTCTGTGGAATCACATTGCCGTCCAGAATCTTCTGCAGATCTGCTTCTTTAAGATGGGGTTTCGCCAACTCCAGTGCTTTGAGCTCCAGCAGTTCCCGCACTTCCAGAAAGGCCTGCATGTCTTCCTGGCGAAACGGTCTGAGCCGCCAGCCACGCCGGGGAATATGATCCAGAATCCCGGTTCCTGCCAGGCGATTTAAGATAATCCGCAATGAAGAACGGCTGATCTTGTATTTACGAGCGGTCACTTCTTCACGGATATCGATCGGCTCTCCTTTCAGGCTGAGCTTCACAAAATCATTCGTGATCACTTCAAACATGTCTGCCGGCGGTTCAGGCAGCTTTGAAGTCTGGCCTCGTTTGAGGGGCTTGATCTGCTCTGCATTCCGAACCAGTCTGCGGTTCGCACCTTTCTGCAGCAGACCTTCTTCAACCAGTTCGGCCAGTGCAATCCGAACCGGGGAAAAACTGACCTGATAATGTTCTGCCAGTGACTCCAGAGTCAACTGCGCCGGCAGATCCTGCCCACTCCGCAAGCGAATTTCCAGATCATTCTTGATGTAGTTCTTGAGAGACATGACGCGATTCTGAGACCAACCGTCTTTGTGGTGAAGTGCATAAGACAAGGCGCAACCAGGAGCAAAGGATTACTGCTTCTCCTTCCGATCCAGTTTACAATTCACGCTTCCTGTATGAAAGGCAACACCTTCATAAAAGCGCAAAACACCGACTCTCTGTACATTCCACTGATCTCTCGACTACACGCCCAGTTCCTCCCAGGGACCGGTGATCGCAAACGTCACGCCTGGATCCTGAATATTAACGAACAGCCATTCGCCATCCGGACTGAAACAGGCTCCCGCCCATTCACCGCCGCTGAAATCTCCTGCCAGCGCACCATGCTGACCGGCTTTCAACTCGATATTGTTAACCGCGACTGTCTTCAATTCCCCTTTGCGCGACAGGGCATGTAGACGCAGGGGTTTCAAATCAGCGTCTTCGCAGAGAATCAGACCGCCCCTGGGACTGACCGTCAAATTATCCGGACTGTCCAGGATGTCATGGCTCGGCGATTGAAATACCAGTTCCAGGATGTGTTCTCGGGGAGAGTAGGACCAGACCTGCCCCAGGCCGGCTTCGCCCCCATTGGTACAATTAAAGTACACGACCCCATCGCCAAACCAGCAGCCCTCCAGGCGACCAAATGTCGTTGCCCCTTTGTCTTTTCCCTGTGAGTAAACGCCGAGCCCATCTTCTTTGCCCGGAGTATTACGACGCAGGGGATCTTGAATATCAACCCACTCTGCTTCATAACGAATGCCATGTCGGGCACCAGTCCGCAGATCAGCTTTGCCTTTAATCTTAATCATCTGCAGGCGGCCCCCTTTCGTGAGGACCTCCGGTTCGTTCGGGAGAAATCGATAGAAACCGGCTGTATCACGATCCTCGGTTTCGTAGATCGTGCCATCGGCGGGATCGATGGCCAGTGCTTCATGAACGAAGCGGCCTAAAGCCTGTAACGGTTCTCCAGAAGCTTTCCCTTCTGCGGGAACTTCAAACACCCAGCCATGATGTTTTTCATGCTCGTATTGAACATCCCGAAAGCTTTCTTTGGGACCGATCACCGTTTCTTCACAGGAGAGCCAGGTTCCCCAGGGAGTCGGTCCGCCGGCACAGTTCTGCACGGTTCCCGCCAGACTCGTCCAGCTCCTCAACCACTTCCCGGATCTGACATTGAACTGCAGATTAGAACAACCGCCGCCAGCCTTGGGGTCAAACGTCAGTTCAGCCGGTCCGAAACTTTTTGAACCCTTAATTTCGTGATTACGACAGAGCGTCACAATATCGCCGGTCTGGGAAATCACGCCCATCCCATCATGGCCTTCCGGCGTGATCACGCCGTCGGACATCACATCGCCCACCCAGCCAAATGACTGATAGCGAAATCCTTCCGGCAGTTTTAATAAAGGTAATCCGGTTGCTTCATCCCGGACCGGGTTGAGATGTGAATCACCTTTCTCAATCCCTTTCGCTTCAGCGGACAACAGAAAACGGGAGAAGACAGTTCCTGCAGCCGGAGCAGCAATGGCTGTTTTCAGAAATTGACGCCGCGATGAAGATGTACGCACGAATCCCTCTGTGAAATAACAAAACAGGACATCGTGTCAGTTTGTGGTTCGCACCATAGAACCCGTTGATGAACTGGCACTTCAGCCAGATAATACAATGTATTGTTAAGTTTTGATGAACAAACAATGAAGACTTCTAAATCAGATCTTCTTGCTCCCCTCACAACGGTCATTTTGAATGAGCGATCATCGAATCGGTGGCCTCTTCTCCCCTGGCACAAATGAGCACATGATCTCACTCTCAGCTGAAAAGACTCGACTTGACCCGCTCCTGACTTCTCACATACTTCGTAGTTATGCGTCGCGCGCGTTGGCCCACATTGCTCTCAGAGAGAATCCATTCATGACTGCTGTTTTTATCACTCATAAAACCACTGTAATATAGCCCTGATTCAAAATGGCTGTCCTGATCACTCAGCATCCATTCCCGTTGTTTCTGCCATTTTTGTACCCGATTCGCCACTTGTCAGTACCACTTTCACGCTCAATCACACCCAGTCAGGACCTGTATCACGACAATACCACGCATCCTGTCATCAGTTCACCTGAGCGCCGGCAGAAATGCAATTCTCTCCCAGCGGGTGGAGGTTCTGACTATCGTCGATCAGGGAATCGACGATTCAGGAATCTGAATACAGGGAACGTCGCGAATTTTATCAGATGCGCAGCAGCGAACGGAGATGAAAATTCGGCAGTATTTTCAGAGAGCAAACCAACCGGGAGCTGGTTAAGGTCCCTTTGACGAAGGAAATGAGAATCCGGACTGGCGGATCCTTGAAGGTTGCTGCTGAGGTTGCTCGCCGGCGTCCTTCAGCCCTGAACTCCCCTTCATCGCACCGCTCAACCCCAGCACTTCCGGATGCCGGGCGATACGATCACTGAAGACTCTGATATCGCGGGCAATCGGTTCCAGGTTATTCAACAATACGGTCAGTGAGGAAGCGGAACGGTTCATATTCCGATAGAGCTCCGGATCAGAAATGAATTTTTTCAGTGAACCATCTCCCTCGTTCAGAGCCCGGGAGAAGGAATTCAGTTCGGCCAGAATCGCATCCAGTCGGGAGAGACTGCGATCCATCTTGATCACCATCGACTGGCTGTGCTTCGCCAGCGGGTCGGTCACCTGTGACAGGTTATCCAGGTTCTGTCCGGCTTTCTGTACGGCCACTTCGACAGAAGCAATCGTACGTTGTGTGCTTTCGATCATGGCCGGCATGGCTGCCATCGAACGTTTCAGATTTTCCTGCTGTACGGGGTCGGCCACCAGGTGATTCACACTGGTCATCATCTGATTCATCTTCCGCATTGCCAGTGAGAACTCTTCCAGGGAAGTCGCCGTGCGTTCGATCACAACGTCCAGATTCCCCTCCTTGGTCTCCATCAGGCGATTCATGTTACTCGCGACCTTCTCCCATTCCTGGCTGGTCGTGGAAAAGGCATCCAGGGTTTTCGTCACCTGTTGCTCCATGCGATACACGATCTCCATCGGATCGCTCGACTCTCGCCCGACCAGACGATCCCCCGGATTCAGAAAATCGGGACTGACGCCGGGCTCAATCACAATCTTCGAGTCCCCCATGATTGAACTGACAATCTGTGGACTGGCATCTTTGCGCAGATGCTGAGACTCATCAATGTTCACCAGCAGCATCACTCCCGGCTTACTGTCACTGGTGATAATTTTATCCACTTCACCAATCCGGATTCCATGCCGCACGACAGGGGTTCCCTGGTGCACGCCGGAAATCGATTCGAACTTCATGGCAATTGTATATTTTTTCTTCCACAGCGTTTCCAGTTGGCCGAACTGAAAAATCATACCGGCTCCGGTGATCATTGCGGAAATCACAAACAGTCCTACGCGAAATTGAATCTGGCGGTCCGTCATAAATAACCTCTATTTCGATCTCGTCCTTGAGATCAATAACTCTGGTCTGGTTTTAAAAATTACTTCTGTCTGTCTCAGAACGATCTGGATCAGCTGGCTTCAGCCAGTTCCCGAATCCGGTCACCCGCTTCGCCATGCACAAACTGATGCACGCGGGGCGACTCAGACTGAAACGCTTCCTCAGCCGTCCCCTCAAAGACAATCTGTTCTTCCGTCGCATTCAGTCGGGCCAGTGGATACAGCATGATGATCCGGTCCGCGACTTTCTTGACGGTACTCATGTCATGTGTCACCACGATACTGGTGACCGGACGACTGGCACGTGTTTGTAAAATCAGTTCGTTAATCACATCGGTCATTACCGGGTCGAGCCCTGTGGTAGGTTCATCGTACAGCATTACTTCAGGTGTCATCGCCAGTGCCCGCGCCAGGCCGACCCGTTTTTTCATCCCGCCGGAAAGTTGAGCCGGTTTTTTCTGACTGATACTTTCAGACAGTCCCACCTCCCGTAAGCGTTCAACGACGATCTGATCGATGTCTTCTGTTTTCAGGCGCGTATTCTGTTTCAATCCGAAAGCCACATTTTCGTAAACGGAAAGACTGTCAAATAACGCCGCCCCCTGAAACAGGTAACCGATCCGCAATCGATCCCGATGCAGTTCACGGGCACTGCGATCTGCGATCGAGCGGCCATTCCACAGGATATCGCCCTCTGAAGGTTGCAGGAGGTTCATGATCATTTTCATGGTCACACTCTTGCCACAGCCACTCTCGCCGATCACAACCAGTGTCTCGCCGCGCCGCACTCCAAATGAAACATCGCGCAACACCTGTTGTGTTCCAAACTGGCGGGACACATTCCGCAGTTCAATCACGTATTCATTGTCGGCAGTTCGTTCATTCATAATATTTTTTTCTGTTCGATTTCGAACGGAGACGTTATCTGATGACACCCGGGTAAACGGTCTGCATGAAGTGATAGAAGTTCACAATCGTGACTCCCAGCAGGAAGTCCAGAATCATGATCACAATAAAGGAATACACGAATGCTTCCGTAGCCGCCTTACCCACTCCCTCGGCACCCGCCCCACAGTGAAAGCCTCGATGACAGGAGATCAGTGAAATGGCAGCACCAAAGAAGAAACTCTTGAAGATGCCCCCCATCACATCATAGGCATACACGAACTGCTCGGAATAATGCCAGTAATAAAAGGAATCCACGCCCAGGATCTGCGTGCTGAAGAACCAGCCTCCCAGAATCCCGACCGCATCAGCCACAATGGTCAACAGCGGGATCAGTAAACAGCAGGAGAGAAACCGGGGGACCACCAGATAATGAATCGGGTCGGCACCCAGTGCCCGCAAAGCGTCAATCTGTTCGGTCACCCGCATCGTTCCCAGTTCCGCCGACATCGAAGTTCCCACACGACCGGCCAGCATGATCGCCGCCAGTACCGGCCCCAGCTCTTCTACCAGCGAAATGGCGATGACAGCGCCGATCTGGTTTTCCAGATGCATTAATTTAAACTGGTCGTAAGACTGGACTGCCAGCACCATCCCGATGAATCCCCCCGTGATCAGAATCACGGGAATACTCTGAATCCCGATGTGATACATGCACGACCAGAGATTGCTGCGGGGAGGCAGCCGGGTAATAATCCAGCCCAGCATCTCCCAGCCAAACAGAAACAGATCACCCAGCAGGCAGACCGTATTGATCACTCCCCGTCCAAGACCGTGAATCAGGGTGTCTCGAGGGACTGAAGGAGAAGCAGATGACATTAATTCTTTCCAGTTCAGACTTTACTAATCCAATAACAGAAACTTCCGCGGGCGGAAGGTTAATGGATTTTTTGATTTGAATCGAGACCATTTCTGGTGAACCCTGCGAAATGGGAAACGGGGGGATTTTCCAGGCAGAACGATACATTTTCCGGGTTGAGTCTTTCCGTTTGACTGTTTCTCCTGATAAAATGCATCAAGATCAGTTGAATTGATAAATTGGGGTGTATCTCCAACGTACATATTGATTTAATGCACGTCATTGACTCAGGCTGTCCGTCGAACGGATCGATTTGACGAGGATGTGCCACCCACTTTGACACCAAATCCGATGAACAACAGAGAAAGTAAGGATAGGTAAAATGAGATTTTTTTCTGTCGCGCTGATTTCCGTTATCTCTTTCACCCAGGTTGCTCACCTGTCTGCCGAGGATAAAAAAGCCAACCCCGCCACTGAGCAGGCCAAAGCCAAAATCATCGCCGCCGGAGGATCTGTTCTGGAACTGGCTCAAAATGATGATCGACTCGAAATTGCCTTTCATCTGTCGGACCAGAAAATCACTGATGAGACCCTCAAAACCCTCGCGGGGCTCTCAAAGGTCGCCTCACTCAATCTGCGTGGCACAGAGGTGACATCCGATGGACTGGCACAGCTCCAGCATCTGAAAGATTTAACTCACCTGCACCTGGAAAAAACAAAAGTGAATGATGCGGGACTCAAGCATCTGCAGCAACTTCCGAACCTGGAATACCTGAATCTGTATGGCACGGAAATCACCGACGCCGGTCTCCCTCAGTTGAACTCACTGAAAAAGCTCAAACGACTTTACGTCTGGCAGACCACAGTCACTCGCCCTGCCGGCCTGGCATTACAGGAACAGATTACGGGGTTGGAAGTCATTGGATTACCAGAAGAGCCTAAACCGGTCGCTGCCGAAAAACCGGAACTTCCCAAGCCAGTCGAAAAGAAACCGGAAGAAAAGAAACCGGAAGAGAAAAAAGCCGCTGAGAAAAAGCCGGAACCCAAAACAGAAAAGAAACCGGAGCCCAAACCTGCTGAGAAGAAAGCAGAGAAAAAGCCCGCTGAAAAACCGGCAGAAAAAAAAGAGGCTCCTGAAAAACCCGAGAAAAAAGACAAATAACTTAATCGGGATCGCATAACAGATGAAAACGCAGGGCTGTCACGGTCCTGCGTTTTTTAACATTCTGCTGAAAAATCACTCACTCAATTTGACGTATGATTCTCACTCCATTTTTCATTTCCCAATTTCCAATGGTATCGCATGGACCAGCAGCCCGGTCTCCCATGGCCACTGAATCGGAACCCGGATTTAATCAATCTGATCGCCAGCATCTCAGGTGAGCCTACCCGGATCGTCACAGAGAAACTGCTGCAGGAGGAACAATGCCTGGGCTGGAATGTCCGAACTGAGTTGCACGCCAAAAAGCTGACTCCCCATATCTGGAGTGAAGACCTGGCTCAATTTTATGCAACAACCAATGCCTTTCTCTACGAAACCTCCGTCTGGAACCGCAGGCCTCTCAAGCAGGAGATCCGTACCTGGATCTGCGACTATCTGACAATCAGTTTCCCGCAGCCTCTGAAAATCCTCGCCTTCGGAGATGGGCTGGGGTTCGACAGTCTGCAGTGGTCGCGAACAAAGCACGAAGTAACCTACTTCGAAGTCTCAACAGACTGTATTGCGTTCGCTCAACAGGTCTTCCGAAACAATGCAGCAGAGATCAACATGATCCAGTCGGTTGCAGAACTCGAGCCGGATTCGTTCGATGTCATCATCTGCCTGGACGTGCTGGAACATGTCCCCGAACCGAATTCACTCCTCACCGATTTTACAAACTGGCTTAAAACCGACGGGCTGCTGATTACGCACTCTCCCTTTTTTCTGGTCCATTCCAATTACTCAACCCACCTGAAATCCAATCAGAAATACAGTGGATGCATGAAGCTGTATACCAGTCTCGGACTGCAGCCCGTCCGCAGTCGCCTGTTCTGGGATCCGATCGTGCTGAAAAACACCCGGGATCCCTCGCTCAGATCGAAAATCCCCTGGAGCACCAGACTGGGAGGAGCGCTGCTGGCCCAGGGGCGTGGTATTAATGGAAAAATCCACGCGTTTTTCGCACAATTGAAATCTCAGGGAGCCGCTCACTGGGTGGATGATTTGAAACAACTGCTGGAACAGGAAGAGGCCGGCTCATTTGATCTGCCTCCCACCTGACTGCCTGAATTCATCCCGGCATTGTCAGATAATTGAAGAATGGGACTGCCCCGTCTGCTCTATTGATTTTGCAGCGATCTGATATGGCTCGTAATGTACGATCTGAATTTCAAAGGGAGCCGTCGCATGATAGATGACTCCCCGCCAGTGAATATGATTTGTTCTCCGGGCTGCTAACAGTGCCGCACAATAGACAAGTAAAGTCGGGATCAGCACCAGAACTGTGGAAAGTGGCAGGCGCTCCACATTCACACCCCGCTGTGCCAGCAGGGCTCTGATCTGGCAATCCAGACGGTACACGACATACCCTACCGAACCGCTGGCGAAAGCAACGACACTCAGTATGATCCCCAACCAGAGCAGGTTCCCCTGATTCAGAAAAAGTCCGAGTTCTGCAATCAGAATCATCTCGGCGACTGCGGAAAGCAAACCCAGTCCACATATAAATAACCAGCGGGAATGATAAAACCGGACATTCATTAGTTGCCGGGTCATGAATTGAAAACAGGATTTCAACGAGGTTGATTCTTCATTGACCATGGTAACTGCCGGAACAAATACGACTTTCTGATCCAGTTGGGTTGCCAGCGAGTTCAAACAGGTATCTTCCCACATCATTTTCGACCAGGATTCGGCCAGGCGGGGGTTGCGGAAGATTCGACTGCTGACGGCAATGGAACCTCCCCAGACAATATCCATCGCCAGCATCTGAATCACGGCCGCTGAGTTCCAGATATAGCGCACCAGGGTGCCCACATTTGCCTCACGCGGCGCATACCACCTGATCCCTGAAGCCACGCCGACCGATTCATCCTGCAGAGGTTGTACCAGGTCCCGAAGCCATGTCCGGTGGGGAACCACATCTGCATCCAGCCAGGCAACCACATCCACGTCCTCGCTCACTTCAGACAGACCCTGAAGCAAAGATTGATTTTTCAATCCGCAGTTCACGCTCCGCGATTCCAGCACGCTCACCTGACAATGGGGATGACGGTGTGTTTCCAGATACTGATTGACAAACGGAAAGGCGGGATCATCAACGTGATCTACAATGATCTTAACAGCATATTCCGGGTACTCCTGATTGAGCAGTCCTTCCAGGCAGTTGACCAGGAAGGGGTCATGCCCTCTTAAAGACAGGAGCACAACTGCCCGAGGCTGATAGTCATGCCGTTCAGGTTGTGAGCCCTGTTCCTGGTAGAGCCGGATACACCCCTTCCCCCAGTGAAGGTACATCACTCCGAAGTACACGAGCATCAGGCTACATGGTATTGCCAGATAATACATTCAATGGGCCCTGGTAAGTCTGACTTACTGCGATTCATCACAACAGATCTGACTCTGATTGATATTCTGATATCCGGTTGATCTGTTATCAACTGATCCCTGTTGTGCACTCTCGAAATCTGCACTTGCAGAGAGAACCTGGAGAAACTGCAACCGACTGTTCTGGTTAAGACAGAACAGATTCATGCAGCATCCTACCCCCCCGTTCCGAGGCTTTACAAGCAGCAATCCAGACAACAACAGGTTGCGGCCAGACCCAATCCTTACAGACCGCAAAACCGAACCTTTTGGCCTGAATCCCCTGTCAGGCAAAATCGGATTCCTGAAAACGCAGTAAACCTGCTGCAAACAAGATCACACTGGCATTCAAAGCCTGTTACAATGCCACGTGTGCTGAGATGGAAAAGATTTCTTTGAATCGCGAGGGTAAAATTACACTTCGGAGTTCACAGGGCGAGTCAGGTTCAAGCGGGGAGAGAGTGGCTTTGGAGATAACACACCATCAGGAAATTATTGCTCCCGTCGAAGTCGTATTCAGTTACCTGAATGACGATGAAAAAATGCAGCTCTGGATGGAAGGGCTGGAATCGGTAGAATATCCCAAGGGGAAAAAAACGGATTACCGGGTGGGAACAAAATTTATCCATACAATTAAAGAAGGTCTGAATACCCAAAGATATAAAGGAATTGTCACCGCCTATGAACCGCCGACACTGCTCGCAGTGAAACTGATGCATCCCGCACATCGGATTGAAGTCACCTATGAATTGACGTCACACGGCAGAAAAACGGAACTGGATTATCACTGCGAACTGACATTCACATCCTTTTACTATCGGGTCATGAGTGTCCTGTTCAGCTGGTTCACAAAGCGCATTCTGAAATCGCAGATGACAAAACTGAAACTGCTGGCGGAACAGGAATCGGTCCGACGTGTTCCACCAGCAAAGTGACCGCTATTTTTTCTTCGCCTTCGTTTTTTTAGCGGCTGCGAGTTCTGCAGGAGTTTCCGGGCCCAGGTGATAGAGGCGCGCTGTTTTGTCAAAGCAGGCCACGCACATCCGCAGACCATCGGGATGGAAATCCAGATCATAGGGAACACTTTTGATTTTTTCTGATGCGAAAGGTTTGTCTTCTCCCAGTTTCCAGAACCAGATCATCCCCGACGAATTGCCGCCCACGGCAGCGATAAAGTCATTTTCGGGATGAAAGCGAACTCCCCAGCAGGTCCCTTTAAAATTATCATCGGGGGTCATGACTGCCAGGCGCTTACCGGTGGCCCAGTCAAACAGAATGACGGTGGGAACTCCAATCCCGGCGAACGCATTTGAGACTCCACCGATTCCACTGATGGCAAAATACTTGCCATCCCGGCTGATATCCATTCCGCGTACGCCACCAATGTGACCGTGGAACGTGGTGTCATACTTATAAATCGCACTCCCGTCGAAATCGCGTTCCAGTTTCCCGGTTTCCACATCCCACTGTTTCAGATTTCCTCTTAAATCACCGGAAATCAGCCAGCGGCCACTCGGATGAAACTTAACGTTATAGACCTGATGTTCATGGCCTGACAGTGTCCTGATCAGCTTTGCCTCTTTTACCGACCAGAGCTTCACCAGGCAGTCATTTCCGCCAGTGGCCACCAGTGATCCATCGGGGCTGATCGCCACTGCCCGCACATATCCTTTATGGGCTGTCACCAAATGCTGTGGCTTCGGCTGCTCTGCCTCCAGGTTCCACCAGGCGACCTTTCCTTCATAGGCGCCCGTGATTAACAGGGGGCTCGCACGCCCCACGTCAAAACGACGGACCCAGCTCTGGTGTCCCAGCAGTTCTGTATTCTCCGCGCTGACCAGATCCCAGCGATTAAAAGCGGAACCCTGGGCCCCCGCCAGCAGGTAATTTCCACTGGCATCAATCTTGCAGGAATATAAGGGGCGTGAATGGGAAAACGCTGCCACTTCTCGAAACCGTTCCGGATCAGCCGTCGGCTGCTGGTCGCGAAACAGTTTTACGAATTCCTGAAACTGGTTCGCTTTCGCCCGCTGTTCTGTCAGTTGCTTTTCTGCTGCCGCTGCCTGTTTTTTTAATTCTGCCTGCTGCTTCTGTTTCTCAGTCAGCGACTGCTCCCGCTGCTTCACCTGCTGTTCCAGCGTATTCAGTTCTCTGGACAGGGTTTCTGCTTTGAGTTTGACCGCCTCTGCCGAATCATCAGCCTGATCTTTATTTTGCGGATCTTCGGGTTTCTTATTCTGCGACTCCTTCAAGTTCTGTTGTATCGTGTTCAATGCCTCTGTTTCAGATTTGATCTTCTGTTTTGCCTCTTTCAGTTCAGTTTGCAGCTGATTGATCTCGGCTTCCACCTGTTTGAGTTCTGCCGTAAGCTGATTGACTGCCTTCTCCTGAGCGGCAGTCATTCGCGCAGCTTTGTCCGCATCCAGTTCTGCAAATGGCAAAGCAGCCGGTAATGATGTCGGACCATGATTGAGAATGGGCTTTACTGCCTGTAGTGGTAACTGTGAGTTCTCTGTCTTGTCAGTCGGTTTCTCGGCAGCCGGAAGCACGGAAATACCGCACAGCATGACAGCCGTCTGCAGACAAATCAGGGAGGACCGCCGTTGATAAAATTTAATCACGCCAGAATCTCCTTGATCGCCTCAGTCTTGGGATCGGCTTTGGCAATCGGCTGACCATTGGGGTAAAATTCTTCCGTCGAATCCAGGCCGACCGCCTGGTAGTAGGTGTGGAACAGGTGACCGCCATTGACTTCACGATCAATCACTTGGGTACCGGTTTCATTGGTCTTTCCGGAAACGGCGCCCCCTTTAATCCCGGCCCCGCCCACGGCGATCGACCAGGCTGTGCCCCAGTGATCGCGGCCCACGCGCGAATTAATTTTCGGCGTGCGACCAAATTCGCACATGCAGATAATCAGGGTATGCTCCAGTAAACCACGATCGTAGAGATCCGAGATAAACATCGCGAAAGGCCGATCGAATTCGCCCAGTTGTTCGATATGAAAATTGAAATTCTCAGAGTGCGTATCGTAGTTGGTATGTCCCACTTTGACGAACGTTACGCCTTTCTCAATCAACTGGCGAGCCATCAGGCAGTGCTGGCCGAAATCATGCTTGCCGTAACGTTCGACGTCTTTGTCAGAAAAATGACTGAAGTCGAAAATATCCCGCCGGGACATCAACGCTGCCGCCTGATCGAACGATTCATTGTAAACTTCAGTATGGGCGGTCTTGCGTTTTTGCTCAAATCGCTGGCTGACTTTGCTGCGCAGACTCCGTCTCAGCTTGTCCCGCTCCGTCGTCATGGAAGCATGCATCTCCAGGTTGGCCGGTGCCTTGCCACCCGAGAGAACCAGCGGCGCATGACGGGGGCCCAGAAAGGTCGCCTCTTTCGAAGAGCCCCCGGCACCTACTGAAATATATCCCGGCAACGGGCTGTCGGGAGGGGACAGATGGCTGGAAAACGAGGAGCCCAGGTACGGGTAAGCAAATCCAGGCTGTTCTTTTCGCCCGGTCTGCATGATGTAGGCTCCTTTGCCATGATTGTTTTCTCTGGTGTTGATCCCCCGGACCAGCGCCAGATGATGCATTTGCTGCGCCGTATATGGCAGCAGTTCGCTGATCTGTACGCCAGGGGCTGAGGTCGAAATCGCCTGGAATGGTCCTCCCGTTTCCGTTCCCGGCTTGGGATCCCAGGTCTCCAGCTGGCTGACACCGCCCGACAGCCAGAAGACCACCACCTGCTTCTGTTGGGCAGCCAGTTTTTTTGCTGCCTGAACCTGGGTCATGCCACCAAAGCCCAGCATACTCAATGCACCAGCGGCAGTGCCCCCCATGAAAGATCGACGCGTCAGTGATTCATGTGATCCACAAGCATAGTTACAACGCATTGTCACACCCTTTCCCTGCATTCCATAAGTCGGTCTGTAATAGAATCACATTGAGTCTGTACTGTCAGTGATTAAAACGAAACTCGGATGACATTAACAACGCCCAGATCAGATCGGTGACCATCACTGCCCGATCCTGCCCCTTTTTTTCTGCCAGCAACGCAGTCACCTCTTCCGTTTCCGTCTGAAGAGGCGGTCTTGTGAGGACACTGAGATACAGCTCTTCTGCCAGCTGTGGGGTTTGGTCCACTGGAATCTTCAGAAGACGATCCGCCAGATTTCCCGCTCTCGCCGGCAGGATCACCTGGATCCGCTGATCGTTGGACAGATATAAGATCTGGTCCGCCATCGCTTCGAACTCTTTGACCGGTTCACCGGGCACTCCCCCAAACAGGGACACAAACTGGCGTTCATACCCCAGCAGGTTTTTTCGCAGTGTGGCTTCATTCAACTTCTGTTTCAGGCTGTTGCGATGCACTTCTGCCAGCCCGGTCGCTTCCATCACTGCCCAGGCATACTGTTCCGGGTTTAAAGGCTTTAACAGGGCATGCGTAAATTGTGCATCGGATAATTCCTTCGCTGTCTGCTCCTGAAATAATTCATTCGCACTCGATCGCTGGTACGTTTCGCTTAATGCGATTTCACGCAGGTACCATTTCAGATCGTATTCATGCGCCATCAGCTGTTCGGTTAATACATCCAGCAGTTCGGGATGCGAGGGAGGATTATCCGAATGATCCGCATCAAGCGGATGGACGATTCCCCGCCCCAGCAGCATGTCCCATAAACGATTCGCCATAGTCCGGGCAAAGCGGCGATTATCTGTGGTAATAGCATCTCCCAGCTGAGCACGACGGCTGTATTGGGGAATCGGCCGCACGCCTTTGGCTGGCTTGACCTTGTATTCCTCTCCCTTTTTGAAAACAGGTTCGGGAATTTTTTTGTTATCGAAGACGGCAGGCAGTGTCGTTGCGGGACCTTTGGATGTTTTATCTCGAACTTCGAACACCGACTCATATTTGACTTCCCCTTCTGCCTTCTCAGCCAGGACGGTCTGCTTTTTCTGTTTGTCGGTAAATACAAAACTGCGAATCAGGAACGCCGAGATCCCGTAATAATGATCCTGCTTCCAGTCTGCAACTTCCGGGTGATCATGGCACTGGGCACACGTCAGGTCGGCTCCCAGAAAAATCCGACTGATGTCACGGGTCAGCTCATTGACTTCACCATCTCGGGCCAGGTAAAAGCGAGCGGCTGCCTGATGTTCTTTCTCTGTCCCATCCGCAGAAAGGATTTCGCGCACCAGTTGATCCAGCGGTTTGTTCTCCGCAACAGATGTCCGCAGGTATTCTTCCCACTTAGCCGGATCGATGTATTTCTTATTCATCCGCTGCATCAGCATCACATCCAGGCGCTGCGCTACAAAGCGGGCGTACTCGGGAGAATTCAACAACTGATCGATCAGGATCGCACGTTTATTGGTGCGCTGATCTTTCAGAAAAGTCCGCGTCTGTTCGATGGTCGGAATCCGCCCTGTCAGATCGAGGTAAATCCGCCGCAGAAATTCAGCGTCATTACTCAGCGGAGATGCCAGCTTCGCATAGTCTGCAGTTCGATTCTGGATCAGCCTGTCGATCGACTCATGCAATGGTGGTTCGGCAGGCAAAATTGGCTTGTTGGCGATCAGTGGTGCCTCAGGAAACTGAGACCGATCCGCAGCCTCGACTGAGGCTGATATCAGCGGGTGGGAGAACACAATCAGCAGCAAAACGTAAACTCGCATGTTCGCGCGAAACATGGGTCTCCTTTCTCTGCAATGTCGTTCAGACAGTCTGGCTGTCCGAGGCGGGACGTAGCGAAACTTATTCTGTTTCAATACGTTGTGGGAAGTCAAAACATATAGGCAGGTGTTTATTTATCGTCTATTGTGCAACTGCAGCCGCACTCCGTCAAGTACAATCCGCAGATCTTACTTAGCTTTACTCATTTCGGAGAAAGGCAACAGAGGACGAAACCGATGCTTGAAAGGCTGCCTCTAACGGTCCGTTTTCTCAACGGATGTGGTTTGCGAGCCCGTGGAAATGTCGTAACAGGCAGCCATTTCGCTGTTTCGCACAAACAGTTTCCCGTGTGCCAGGGCGGGATGATTCCAGGTCTGTCCGCTGATCGCCTGAAATTCTGCTACCTGGGTATATGCTTCCGGATCCGCTTTCACGAGTTCCACGCGACCATCCTCTGCCAGGATCAGCAGCATTGATCCCACCAGCAGCATCTGACCGTAACCGTAGCGTCCCTTCTTCCAGATGCGGTTCCCATTCTCCAGATTCAGACAGGTGAGAATTCCTTCATCCAGTCCATATACGAAACCATCCCGCTTCACAGCAGAATTGAATTTCAGTTTGGGACTGTTACTCGTCCAGACTTCGGTCACTTGCCAATCGTCGCCGGACTTCTTAATTGAAAGCCGCGCCGAACCCACGCCATATCCCGAACCGATAAAGATTGATGAATCATCAATTACGATGGGCTGAGCCGCATTGACTCCTGCCTGATTTGTCCAGGGAAAAAACCAGAGTGACTGACCATCTGCCGGCGCAAAGCTTTCCAGTCCCTTTGCATGAAACACCAGGATCTGAGGCACACCCTGCAATTCTGCCAGTTGGGGAGAACTGTAACTCGGTTTTCGGCTGCCACTGGTCCACGCCTGCTTTCCAGTCCGTTTATCGAAAGCAATGATCGAACGATGATTCAATTCGGACGTATCCATCACCAGTCCCTGGTTCACGATCACCAGATCTTCCCAGATCAAAGGGGAGCCGGACATGCCCCATTGCAGATTTTTAAAATCCTGTTCTTCAAGCAGATCATGAGTCCAGACTTCAATGCCTGTAGCCGCTTCGAAGCAATGGAGAACTCCCGTTCCGCCGACCGTGTAAAGAAATCCCTGATCGAAAGTCGGCGTGGCCCGTGGCCCGACGCCTCCCAGCGTTTCTTCAAAGCGCACTTCATCTTCATAAACCCAGAGTTGATCACCCGTCTGCCCGTCGTAGCAGACGACGACTTCGACATCGCCCCGTTGCTCCTGGGTAAAAACCCGGTCGCCGACAATGCAGAATGATCCCCAGCCCGCACCGACCGGATGTTTCCACAGCAGTTTCGGCGAATGTGTGTTCCAGTCAGTTCGAATCGACTGTGTTGCCGCGATCCCGTCGCGGCTGCTTCCCCGGTAACCAGGCCAGTCTCCCGGGACCACTTCCAGCGTCTGTTTCGCTGAATTCGGATTTCTTTCGACTTTGCTCTCAACCTGTTTGAAATACGCTGCGGCACGCTGCTCGGGCGTTGCCGCAAACCGGAATCGAAACCGGGGGACCATATCCCCTTCAAAACTTTCTACGCGTACCAGTCCAAAAAACAGCACGAATACCAGGACAGCACCGCCGAGCCCTTTGAAACGCGTCTTCCAGGCTAATCCCGAAAACAACAGCCACCAGAGGAATAACCCCAACAGAATATTGCGGATCCCTTTATAGACCGCGAACACCTGATAGGTTCGATCTGGTGCCAACCGAAACCAGTCAATAAAAATGACAGCGATCCCCAGCACCAGAATGGCCAGCCCCCACTTCCAGCGAAATTTTCGTCGAGGGGTTTCAACAGTTGTCGCCTGATCCACTCCCGGATCGGTTTCGCGTCCACGCTCACTCATGAATCTGCCCCGTTATTTTTTAAACAGGCCCACATAGGCTTTGACCACACTGGAGGCGGGCTCAAGATCCGATTTGACGATCCGCGTCAGTGGCGCGTAGATGACTTTCACAGATCGGGAAAAGGGAGGAAACTTCATTTTCCCATCCACCCAGGTCAGCGGCCCCGCCAGTAAGAAGTAGAGTAGCAGAAAAGTGGCTGTGCACATCGCGACCACGCCTGCTTTCTGCAGCATTGTCGGCGGTTTTTCATCGAAAACAGGTGACAGATTGATCTTTACCGGCGCGCTCATTGTTCAACTCGAGACCATCAGAACTATACAGCAGACTTACCCGACCCTCTGTTGAGGCGTTTCAACAAATATCGAAATGGATTCAGAATCCGTTATTTCTTACGGAAGGCAGGCAACTGCTGACCGGTTTCCCGATCAAATTCATCAGGTCGACGGGCGCGGGGCAGGCGGTCATGAGTGACTTCCTGCCACTGCTCCAGCGCGGTTCGCAATTCCTGTTGAACTTCCTGGTATTGGGGATTTCCCGCCAGGTTGTTGAGTTCATGCGGATCAGCTTCCACATCATACAGTTCCACTTCCTGACGGGGAATCTGGAAACAGCTTTGCTGATCCTCCGTCAATTTTCCCGCATCACGCAGTTCCAGCATCTTGGTATATGTGTCACTGCGGACGGCATCCGCCGGCGGAGTTCCGGGAAGATCGGTGTAGAAATTCCGAATATACTTAAACCGGGGCGAACGGACGGCACGACCAAAATCTTCAAAGTCATGCCAGTTGTGCTCCGCAAAAATTAATCCACGGGTGGTGGCTTCCGGTTTCTTCAGAAGGGGCTGAAAACTTTTTCCCTGAAATGTTTCTCCCACGGGCAAGCCTGCCAGTTCCAGTACCGTGGGGGCGAGATCCACCGAGCTGACCAGGGAATTACAGACACTCCCCGCTTTGATCTGCTCAGGCCATGTGACAATCCAGGGAGTCCGAATTCCACTGTCATACATGGTTGTTTTACAGCGGGGGAATGGTCGCCCGTTGTCACTCAGAAATACGACCACCGTGTTGGAGGCCACCTTCTGGGCGCTCAGCTCTTTACGCACATCACCCACGACGCTGTCCAGCCTGGTGATTTCATCATAATATAAAGCCAGATCTCCCCGGACCTCCGGTGTGTCAGGCAGATAAGGGGGAACGATCACATCCTCATTGGTATGGGGGCGCTCAATAATATTTCGCTGATAAGGACGATGCGGATCGCTAAAGGCAAACCACATGAAAAACGGTTTGTCTTTCGGTCTTTGTTTCAAGGTCGCTACCCACTCGTTCAACTTCGTCGTCACCAGGTCGAACTTGCTTTCCGTGGGTGTCCCCAGATGCCACTTTCCGGCTGAAGCGGTGTAGTAGCCGGCTTCTTTCAGTTTCTCAACAAAAGTCACCTGGCTGGCCGGCAGAGGCAGATGCAACTGGTGGGCTCCCGTGCTGTGGGGATAGCGGCCGGTAATAATGCTGGCCCGACTCGGACTGCAGGAACTACAGGTTAAGTACGCATGATTGAATTTCATGCCATCTGCAGCCAGCTGATTAAGATTCGGCGTCTGAATTTTGGGATGACCATAAGCGCCACAGTCATCCCAGGCCATGTCATCGGCAATGAAAACGATAAAATTGGTTTTCGCCGTTGGCTCGGTTTGCGCTGACGCTTCCCCTGTTAAACAGGGAAGCAGAACTGTCATCAGGAAGCATAGCAACGGCATCAATCGCATATCGGTCTCTTCATCAATTTCAAATAGTCGTTCAAGGCAGGAGCCGGGCACGCTCTTCAGGGCTTGGCATCCGGCAAGTCTCGTGTTTTCCAAACAGGCGATAGCGAACACGCGCAATCATTCGGTAACCCAGATTCCGGAGAGGAAGTGGAATACACCACAACAACCCTCCACAAACATTCCAGGGAAATCCCAGCAGCCACAGCAGCCGGACAACAGCCGCTGAGCGCCGATAACAGCGGCCTCCCTCTGCCGTCCGGAAAATCACGGTATCTACATGAGCGAGATCCTGCTCACTTAATAACGCGCGGGCAGTTTCTCCCTGCAGAGGGGCATAATACAGCCGCGCGTGCCGATCCCGCGCCATGGCAAAATCGACACTGGAATTACATAAACCGCAGACGCCATCAAAAAACAGAATCGGCTTATCCGTCAAATGGGATGTTTCCGCCTCTTCTGGATGTGAGCCCTCGGTTACAGGAGAGTTCGGAAGATCAGGATCCCTGGTCGTCACTGATTTTTTCATGTGATTTCGTTTCTTAATCTGAATCACGGTCCAGTCTGCCGAAAAAACGTACCTTACCTGTAATATTATACGTAATAAGCATTTATCTCCAGCCGTATTTTACCGCATTCACAGGAATCGCGGGAAAACGCGTTGCCTGTGCCCTGCGAAATCAGATTCATTGAATACTTCTGTTGTTTCCTCAAATTTAACGCTAGAATTGAAGCAGCGATCGTGCCGATTTTACTTTCAGAAGGCTTGTTTCACGTTCACTCCGGTCAAGAGTTCCATGCAGCACCCATCCCCACATTCTGATTCACAATCGCGCTGGAATCAGGGGCTGGGAGTCTCCACGCTGGTGCATCTGATTGTCATCGGCTGGCTGTCACTGGTTTTCGAACACCAATTTGAAACACGACGTTCGCCCGCGTCAGATCTTATCCAGACCCGCTGGGCTCCTGAACAAAATCAACCTGAACCAGAATTACTGGAACTGACACCGGTCACAAAACAGAAAGAAAGCCCCCGCAGCTCTGCTCTGCTTTCCAAATTACCCCCGCTTGTTGAGCGTACTTCTGCGCCAGATCCTGAATCACAATCGTCTTATTTACAGGGACCACTTCCACAGGCGACTCAATTTGAAGAAGCACTGACCACGAAATACGGTTCAGAGATCGTGGGTGCTCTGCTGACCTCAACGGCACTGGGCAATCAGACGGGCGATTCTGGAACAGGCAACGGAAACGGCAAATTTTTCGGGATCAAACCCCAAAGTAAAAGAATCGTGTACGTGGTCGATTCATCCAAGAGCATGAATTTCCCGCATGAAAGTGAGGGAAAAACCAGACTGGGTCGCGTTAAGCTTGAACTGGCGCGTGCCATCCAGTCTATGGACGAAAGTCAGCAGTTTTTTGTCATTTTCTTCAGTGACATCGCCATCCCCATGCCCGCGTCTGACCTGCAACCTGCAACCAGTCAGGCAAAACAGAAATTCCTTACCTGGGTGGCCCGCGTACCAGGTATCGGCATGACGGAACCTTATCAGGCTTTGCTGCTGGCTCTGAAATTAAAGCCCGATACGATTTACTTTCTGACCGACGGTGAGTTCGACCCGGTCATTGTGAAGTCCTTCAATAAAGTCGCCGCGCAGAAATCCCGCAATCACCAGATTACGGTGAATGGCATTTGCTTTGGCAGCCTGGAAGGAGAACAGGCGATGCGCGAATTGGCAGAAAAGAATTCGGGAACCTTCACCTTTATCCCCTGAGCCTGACAGCCCGGCACAGGACATACATACACCAAAACCTGCAACCTGTAGAGACTTTTGAGCCAATCAATATCTTAAGTCTTTACAGACAAATGCTTTTTGGAATAGTATGCCCCTTGCTTTTCCATCGCCCTGAATTTCAGCGTGATATTTTCGGCTGCACTTCGCCTTCTTCGAAGTGAGTACTTTGATTGCTTCTCTATCAAGTAAGTTTCCCGCGTTCGAAATTGAAATCAGCCTGACTGAAACGCAGACGTTTTCAACAAGCCGTCAGAATACCTGGATCACTCAACAACATGAATTCAACGATCACCGCCAAATCACAACCTCGAAATCGCGGTGTACGCAAAGGGACGCTGAACTCACCCTCCTTTCTGGCGTTGCTGGCAACTCAGTTCCTGGGCGCGATGAATGACAATATGTTTCGCTGGTTCATCATTCCGATCGCCAAACCGGAGATTGGTGATGCGAATGCCCTCTCCCTGGGACTGGCCTGCTTTACACTCCCCTACCTGCTGCTGGCCAGTGTCGCCGGTTACCTGGCAGACCGGTTCAGTAAACGCACGGTGATCATCGCCTGCAAAGTCGCCGAAATCATCATCATGATTGCTGGGGTCTGCGCCGTTCAGATCGGGAATCTCTATCTGCTGTTTTTCATCGTGGCCCTCATGGGCTGTCAAAGCGCGTTGTTTGGTCCGGCCAAATTCGGCAGTATCCCCGAAATGCTTCGCGATAATCGCCTCTCGCGCGGTAACGGGATCATGGGTCTGACGACCGTCGTTTCCTCGGCCATGGGATTTATCGCAGGCAATTACCTGTACCACTTTTCGCAACCGAGTCTGTCTGTCTCCGGTTCATTTTCTGAGATCAGCTTCGCTGCGTGCACTCTCGTGGGAGTCGCTTTGCTGGGAACCCTCGCCAGCCTCAAAATCAGGAAGCTGGAACCGGCTGCCCCCGATCGGGTATTTCCCTATAATCCTGTAAAAGAGACCGTGCATCAGATGAAACTGCTTACCAGCAGTACCCCTCTGTTAAGAACGGCTTTAGGGGTCGCTTTTTTCTGGATGCTGGCATCAATGGCCCAGATGAATGTGGATACCTATGGCATCAACGAACTGAATCTGACTCAGAAAGATATCGGCCCCCTGCTGGGAATCCTGGTTTTCGGCGTGGCACTGGGAAGTATCCTGGCGGGTGTCTGGTCGTCCGGGCGTATCGAACTGGGAATTGTGCCGCTGGGCGCTGCAGGCATCGTCATGACGTCTCTACTGCTCTACTTCACCGGAAACAGCGTGATCCCCGGATCCGAATCAAACTCGCAACTGTTATATGGCCTCTCCCTGCTCTGGCTGTTTCTGCTGGGGGTCAGCTCCGGACTGTTTGACATCCCCCTGGAAACATTTCTGCAACACCGCAGTGATGTGGAAACGCGAGGCAGTATCCTGGCAGCTGCCAACTTCCTGGCGTTTCTGTTCATCCTGATCGCCTCCTTTGGTTTCTGGGTGATGCAGGCCAAACTCGAAATGTCGGCCAGCCAGATCTTCATGGTTCTGGGACTGCTCACCATCCCCGTTGGCATCTATATTTTCAAGCTGCTCCCGAATGCGACGATCCGCTTCATGGTCTGGCTGGTCAGTTGCACGATCTATAAACTGCGCGTGAAAGGGGTGAAAAATCTGCCTCCCAAAGGGGGCGCGCTGCTGGTTGCCAATCATGTCTCCTGGCTGGATGGCGTCTTCCTGATCCTGACATCCACGCGTCCGGTCCGCATGATTGCCTATTCCACTTACGTCCAGGGACCCTGGGTTGCCTGGCTCACAAAGCTGTATAATACGATCCCCATCAACGTGGAAGATGGCCCTAAAGCATTAATGCACTCCATAAAAACCGCACGATCTGCCATTGAAAATGGAGAATTAGTCTGTATCTTTGCGGAAGGTAAATTAACCCGTTCGGGTTACCTGCAGCCATTTCAGTCGGGTCTGATGAAAATCATTAAAGGCACCGGCGCTCCGGTGATTCCGGTCTACATTGATGAACTCTGGGGGAGCATCTTTAGTTTTCATGGCGGAAAATTTTTCTGGAAAAAACCCCGCAGGTGGCCTTATCCCGTGTCGATTCGATTCGGGAAGCCCATTCTTCATCCCGAGAATGAAAAGCATGTGCGTAAAGTGGTGCAAAACCTGGGGGTCGAATCTGCCAATTTTCGAAAGACATATCAAATGATAGCGCCAAGGTTGTTTCTGAGAAAATGTAAGAGCCGACGTTTCCAGCAAAAAGTGGCTGACTCCACAGGCGTGGAACTGACGGGCGGAAAATTATTAACCGGCGCGCTGATGATGCGGCGACTGCTTAACAGGTACGTGTTGAAGCAGGAGGAAAACATGGTCGGCGTCCTGCTGCCCCCTTCCGTAGGCGGATGCGCGGTGAATGCCAGCCTCGCGATATCGGGCCGTGTCCCCATCAATCTGAACTACACATTATCTGACAGCGATATCAATTACTGTATTAAAGAAGCCGGCATAAAAACCGTGCTCACCAGCAGTAAGTTCCTGGAAAAAAGACCCATTGAAATGGAAGCGAATGTGGTGCTGGTCGATGAGATCAAACTCATAGCTTCGCTGTTGGACAAACTAGTCAGCCTGTTCATGGCTTACATTATGCCGGCCTGGTTGATCGAACGTTTCATTGGCCTGCACAAGGTCAGCTCAGACGATCTGAGTACGGTCATATTCACTTCCGGTTCAACAGGACGCCCCAAGGGGGTTATGCTGACCCACCATAACATTATTTCCAACATCAATTCCGCGGATGACCTGCTGCAACTCGCCCCCAGCGACTGCATTCTGGGAATCCTGCCTTTCTTTCATTCGTTCGGTTACACGATTGCACTCTGGATGCCTTTCGCCCGCAACATGCGATCCTGTTTTCACTTTAATCCCACCGACGCCCGCACCGTGGGGAAAATGATCGAGAAATATAAAGTGACCCTGTTCACTTCCACGCCGACGTTTCTCAGGCACTATCTGAAACGCTGCACCCGGGAACAATTCCAGTCGCTGGATATTGTGATTACCGGTGCAGAAAAACTGCCCCAGAGCCTGGCAAAAGAATTCGAGGAGAAGTTTGGAATTTTCCCGACCGAAGGATACGGCACAACAGAGCTGTCTCCGGTCGCGGCGGTCAACGTGCCTCCCACACGACAACTGGACCCGACGGAAGTCAGTGCCAAACCCGGAACCGTGGGGCGCCCCATCCCCTGTGTGATGGCCAAAACGGTTCATCCGGAAACCAGGGAGGATCTTCCTGACGGTGAGGAAGGCCTGCTGTTTATCAAGGGCCCCAATGTCATGAAGGGCTATCTGAATAATCCCGAAAAAACAGCGGAGGTTATTATCGATGGCTGGTACAATACCGGTGACATCGCCATAATCGATGCGGAAGGTTTCATCACCATCACCGGCAGGCAGACACGCTTCTCCAAAATCGGGGGAGAAATGGTTCCCCATCTCCGGATTGAAGAACTCATCATCGATATTGTGAATAACCCGGAGGAAGATGAACCCGAAGTCCAGGTTGCAGTAACCTCCGTTCCCGATCCCAAAAAAGGGGAACGGCTGATCGTCCTGCATAAACGACTGCAGATCTCCGTTGACGAAATCCTCAAAAGACTCGCCAGCGAAAATCTGCCGAATCTCTGGATGCCTTCCAGCGACAGTTTTCTGGAAGTCGAAACGATCCCCCTGCTGGGCACAGGCAAACTTGATCTGGCAAAAATCAAGCAGGTTGCCTGTGAAGCCTTTGCAGCAGAAGTCACCAGTTGATATCATTATTTGTACTTTACCTGCTTTAGCGATGTGCCTCCCTCACATCTTTCGCTTTCGCAACAACTTACACAGATTTGCTGAAAACTGTGTTAGGTTTTGGGTTCTCATGAGTCCATTAGTGTAAAGACGGGCCATTGTATAGTGAAAATCATTTTTCAACGTGAAATCACTATGGTGTAACCGTTTAGCGATAGTGTCTAAGATGAGGAAGCAGGCATGATTAATCAAAACGTCAAATTGACGGAGCGGCAACTGGCGATTTATCAATTTCTGAAAGACAAAATTGTCAACCGGGGCTATGGTCCTACTGTTCGAGAAATTGGTGACGCATTCGATATCCGATCTCCCAATGGTGTCATGGGACACCTCAAAGCCCTGGAACGAAAAGGGCTCATTAAACGCAAGTCCCATATATCTCGTTCCATTCAACTCTGTGACAATGCACAAAAACCGGCCAATGTCACTTTTTCCGGTTCATTGCAGGCGGGAACACCTATCATTCCCCCGGCAGCAGATGATGCACAGGTTGATTTCAGTGCTCTGTTTGAGAGTGGTGATAATTTCTGCCTGAAAGTCAAAGGCAACTCCATGATTGAAGCACAGATTCAAGACGGAGATTTTGTCGTTGTCAAAAAGCAGGAGACCTGTCAGCAGGGTGAGATTGTGGTTGCCCTGGTTGATAACCAGGAAGCCACACTGAAACGCTTCTATCAGGAAGCTGACCGGGTGCGACTCGAACCCGCCAACTCGACCATGTCACCCATTTATTCCACCGACGTCCAGGTTCTGGGCGTTGTGAAGGGTGTCATCCGAAAATTTAACTGAGCAACTGCGGCCTGGCTATTCCTGGTCAGTCAGCAATGCCATCTGCGTTCGAGCGAGGGTAATCAACATTGTTGCCGGCAGCGGTTCCACACCAAGCTGCCGCAGCATGTTGACGACCTGCGCGGTGGTGTATTGCGCGTGCGTACAAACATGCAGAAGAATATCTTCACGGCGTGTCTGATGCACGCGTCCCTTTCCACTACTCGTACTTCGCTTACAGACCATTTCATCCAGCATCTCGTCAGAAAGCTGGTCGAGATACTGCCCCCACCGTTGTTCCTGCGCCTTCCATTTCTGCTGCAGCTCTTCCAGCGATTCCAGCCCTCCTTCGCCCCGTTGATTTCCCGGCAGGTCATCTGCCAGATCACCGGGTAACACAGGAGACTCGTTCCCCTGCAACGCTTCCAGCCAGACGAATTCCGCTCCATACAGATGCAGCAGCGATTTCCAGACAGATCCCTGGCCGATGGAAAAACTTTGATGAAGCGATGTAACAGAGAGTGTGGCTGCCGAGTCCAGCAAAGCCTGGTTTACCCATTGACGGTGTTCATGTAATCGAGAAATGGTGCGAATTGCCATGAAGTCTCCCTGAACCGGTTCAGTAAATCCTGTTATGTAACAGGGGCATCATATTATCCTTGTGCCTGTTCACACAACCAGAGCCGCATTTCACTCGCGGGGTTCACCGTTCCCATGCAAAATCGTCTAAGCCTGCACCCTGTTTCCACTTGGAGTGACCTGATTTTGTTTGATGAGGGCGATTTTTGACCGTTTTTTTATTTAGATTGTTTCTCAGCTCTTGAATTGCCGAAACTATTTTCTATCCTTAGCCTTAGATTCAGCGGGAATCAACACCTTGCAGGGGGATTAGCTCAGTTGGGAGAGCGTTTGGCTGGCAGCCAAAAGGTCACCGGTTCGAGCCCGGTATCCTCCACTCAAAGCCACTTGCATTACTTTTGCAAGTGGCTTTTTTTGTTGCATTATCAATGTTGCTGAAACTCGTCTGTCTGAAGCTTCTTTCTGTTCGAGACCAGCAAATGTCCTTTCACATTACTTTAATCTCATCATTAAGATCAGATCAATCAATGCTAACTGTAGTCAACCTACTTCAAACAGAATTCTGGACTGCATGATTTTCCGAGAAATCGAGGTCGAAATTCGTTATCTGACAACCGAAGAGGGTGGACGTCAAAACGGTGTCTTTAATGGGTATCGAGGACAGTTTCACTATAACGGGGGTGATTATGATGGCGCACAGTTTTTTCCTGAACTCCCTGAAGGCGTACTCCTTGAACTGGGGATTACCGTGCGAGCCTTTGTTCGATTTCCGCAAAAACGCTGGGATGAATTCCATTCAAAAAATATCAGGGTCGGCATGGAATTTCTGATTCGAGAAGGAGCCAGAGTTGTGGGAGAAGGGACTGTGAAGAAACTCTGACTTGGTTTTGATCCGTCTGACAGCAGCAACCAAATACAGGCATGAAGTAACGTGGGAATGAATGATTCAATTTCAATAGAATCAATTCAAAAAATCCATGGTAGGAATCTACTATCTGTTCTTATGTTTCGATTGTAACTTAACAGCATCCGTATATCAGCAAAGCTGAATTCAACCGGTTCAGACAAACGGTTCCACCAGAACCAGATTAGCTGAAAGCAAAAAAGGTCGGCCAGCCTCTTATCGGAAAGACTGGTCGACCTTCGGCTACCACATGCCCGGTCAGGTGGGCTTCGAGGGGGGATAGATCTCCCCCCTGAACCCACATCGATTTACTTCTGTTGCACATTGGGAGTGGGTAATGGCTGTGGCTCAGGAATCACTTTCTCTTCGCCTGGTACGCAACCCGGGCAATCCAGATCCGGCCCTTCGATTCTCTGTTCATGAACGGTCCCTGGCTTACAAAGCTCACAGGGCTGATCCACTACCTCGGGTTCCAGTACTAAATCTTCGGAGTAACTGCCTTGAGTGCCCCCATAATTAAGACCGTTGCCCACCACATTGCAGCTGTTATATCCCAGAACCGCTCCGCCGCGAGGATAGTCGAAGAAACACGATCCTGAATAGAAGGCTTTAAACTTGCCAAAATAGCTTTGTGAATAGTAACCACTGTAGGAGTAACTTTGATTCAGCGAAGAAATCGCGTTTCCGATATCGGAAAACTCACCGACCACAGCCGTCTGAACATAACTCAAGCCGACAATCATCGCCAAGACAGCGACCGTCAGGATGATGACCAGTTCAGCAGAGAGAACGAATCCACTTTCATCGTTCCAGAAGTGTTTTACAAATTGATGCATGGGAAGCTCCTTTTTTATTTTGATGTTCCGCGTTTTTGATTGAAAAGTCTGCTTGATCATCGCGGGAGAATCACTCCAGCGATGACAGTAATGACCAGCACGAAATCAACCTGTCTGTTGACCGGATTGATTCCTGCAGTCGCACGATAAGTTGTTATTCTCTCAGGGACATTTCCCTGTCACTGACAATGTGGATCGATTGAAAAACGCCGATTGGCTAAAGCGGGAGAGGAAAGTTTCTCAGGCTTTCCTTTTCTGGTTTTCGAGGCGGAACTCAATTACCTCACTCACCATAAAATCAGGGTAAATACCAGAAGTTCTCTCCGCTTCAGTCAATCAGACATCGGTGGTCTCTCAGGTCACCGACTTGTGTAACGGTCTCTCAGGTCGCCACACACTCTCTCTATGCGTTTCACTTCGCCTGTCGCGTTCGGACAGAAGAAGAGTTTATTTCAAGTCATAACCGTTATATCCGGCCTTTTCAGGAATTCCGGAATAACCGTCATGCCTGTTACATTAGGCAATATGCGTGCCATGCAGACAATCATCATTCCCCTCACAAACTGGACAATCACCATAACCCCTATAACTAGAAGAACTTATACATTCAGAATAAACCCCCTGCCCCGAAATTGTTATGAATGAGAACCTGGGATGCGGACGAGGATGTTCAGATTGCTTTACAACGGCTTTAACGTTTTTGATAAGAAATCTGGTCGTATCGATTATATCGATCAGGCAGGAAGGGTGACCAAATGCCGTTGTTCCTGGAACAAAGACAGGGCGTTTGGTGGGAGAGGAATGTAATTCCAGTCGATTCAAAGGCTTACAACACAAGTAGATCGTTGAATTGAAGCATCACGACTGGGTAAAAGAGGAGCCGATTCAATAACCAGTCTGAGAGCCCTCCAACTGAATCACCTTAATTCATCAAAACTTTTACAGCACCCATCTTGTTCTTCTTTACATGAGCGGTGGTCTATGACCAAAATACGGGGCTGAGCTAATTACCAATGGAAGCGGCCTATCGCTCTATCAAGCAGGTGAGAAAAGAGAACCATGAAGAATCGGACGCAGTGGAAGTATTCAGCGGTGGCATTTCTGTCACTGACATGCCTGGCAAGCTCATGCCAAAAGTCGGAGCGAGACTTACTGGTCGGACGGTGGCAGAACTCCAGCGGACCGAACATGATCTTCAATGAAGATGGGTCCGTCTATAGTGTGCATCAGGGGAAACGGCGAAAGGGAGCTTATTACCTTGATACAGAATCAAAGCCGCAGCAAATGGTTCTCGACATGCGTAATACGGAAATCAACGCCGTCCTGTACTTTGACTTTGATGCATTCTCAGACAAACACATGCAGCTGACTCCCACCTATGTACAGAGAACCGGGAATAAGAAAGTCAAATCAGACATCACCCGAAAACTACTCTTTCAGAAGGTTGACCCGAACGACCCCTTAATGGGCGTTTCTAGTTTTTCGGCAAAAACAACTCCGAGCGAAACTCCTTAAGCAATCGATTTAATCGCCTCAGAGTTAAACGCGCATAAAAAAAGCAGCAGATGTCGATCGACGTCTGCTGCTTTTATTTTTGGTTTTAATAATTCTATTATTCGGCACTGCGAACGGTTGTCACCGATTCAGAGCTTTGAACGGTTTGGAGAAACGTATTATCGGCAGAAGGAATATAGTCTTCGTTGCTGACATGTAATGGAGGCTCAAATCCCTGAATAGGCAGTTCCTGAACAGCGGAAATCTGAGCGACTGGCTGTTCCATCGTGCCGATCAATTCTGCATCAGCTTCCGTGATGATTCGGAATTCTGATTCCTCTGTTTCCGAAACATTCTGAGTCACAACCGGCTCTTCAGTTACGGCTACAACTTCCGAAACCATCGACTCTGTTGCAACCGGTTCTGGAGCACGATTCTGTGCAATCTGAACCTCAGGCTGGGACAAAGCTTGTTGCATCTGCTGTTTTTTCTGCAGTTGTGCAACCTGCACTACGGCTTCTTTAATTGAATCCAGATCCGGATTGATTTCTAAAGCGCGGTGATAATGACTGGCCGCGTCGTCCAGTTGTCCTCTTTGCAGGCAGATGTATCCCAGATTGGCATGTGCTTCTTCGGCACTCATGACAGAGCGGGCAATCTGATAAGCCTCATCCATCCGTCCCTGATGCCCCAATACCAGGCTCAGGTTATTGAAAGAACGTTTGGTGCTGGGATCGCGTTTGATTGATTCTTCCAGAGCAATCTCTGCTGCCGGAAGGTCATTCTGCAGATACAGGGCATAGCCCAGGTCAGTCAGGTATTTCGGGTTTTCGGGCTGAACCTTGACAGCTTCCATCAGATATTTTGTCGCTTCGTCATGTCGCCCCAATTTGGAATTGACGATGCCCATCCGATGCAGGGCGACCGAGTTCTGGGGATTTCGCTGCAGCATGACACGATATGTCTGCTCTGCTTTCACGAACTGGCCTTTTTCCTCGGCCTGTCGTGCCAGCATCATTTGAGGAGACTCATCTAATGGCAACTTCAGGCCTGTACCCACTACATTCTGCGCGTGAGAACATCCTGAGATTAAAAGTGCGGTTACTCCGGAAAAGAGAACCAGAGTCCACGTTGTTGAGTTTCGCATTCCATTACCTCACAAAATCTAATTGTGAATTTTCACTATCCATTGTGAGAAACACTCAGACCATCCTGGGCAGACACAAGTATTAAAACAGGCATTGCTGACCTGAAAGTGACTCGAATTTGAATCCGTTCGACACTGAGCCTCAGTGTAATCATTTTCAGTGTAGATTCTGTCTACAATACAGCAGGGCTCCTTCTCAATTATCGACCATCATTTAACTTGAGATGAAAGAACTCGCAGAATCGAGGAACTCTTATTGAATTCCCATCTGGAGCAAACCCTATAAGTTCACATCGAATCGATGACCGGCAATATCTGCCGGTGGAAACCAGGCCAGTAGAGCAGATTCGGGAATACATCAATGGGCTTCGATAGATGGCTCGATCCATGTGTGATCAAAGTGGAACCAGTAATCAGGCCAGATACCGGCTCAATTATGCTTCCGATTCGATAGAAGTTTCTTCTTCAAACTCGGGCAATGCTTCAAAGCCCAGTAGTGATTCAATTTCTTCCGCCAGTAAACAGAGTCGCCCCAGAACGCGATGATTCAAGGCCATCAGATTTTCAAACAGTGCCTCGGCAGCCCCCAGCAGCTCGCCTGGATTGTTCGATTCAGGAAATCGGGCCAGCGCAAATTCTGCAATCGTAATATCGACGCGGGAATGCTCAAATGGATACAGCATGCGTTTAAAGCGATTGTAGATCGAATTCAACAGCGTTTCCATTTTTTCCATTTCGGAAAGTACCACCTCGCAATATTTATCATCGGTCCGTAACTCATCAAAAAACCGCAGCAGTATCTGCAGGGCAACCGAATTCATATGCAGTTCCCATAAACGACTGATCTGAGAATTAGTGGCCTGCAGCGCCAGCAGCAGATCACGCAGATCACGTTCCCAGAGTGCGGCGTCAGCAATCTGGGCCTGCACTTTCGGTACATAAAACAGTTGCAGGGCCCGTTCGAGTCGTTTCACAATCAGCGATTCATACTTTTCCAGTTCGCCACGCGTTTCAGCTTTTTTCCGCTCAATTCCATGCCTGGCATTGATGACTTTATCATAATTTGTCAATGACTTGAAAAAGGGATCGTCCACGTCCAGCTTGAGCCGCGCGCGGACTGCCACTTCAGCCATCGTCACGCTCATGGATTTTGACTCAAATTCTCGATAGGCGTCAATGAAGGATTTATACTTCTCCCGATATTTTAACAGCTTCTCCCGACTGCTTTTCAGTTCCTGCGCACACTGCTTTGTATCTTCGGGAACCTGGACTGCAGACTCGGAAAACAACAGGGGCCGGTTGGGATAAATTGCTCCCTGGTAAAATCTCTGTACCGCTTTATGCGCTTCGTTTTCCGCTTCCTGACGAATCAGCAGTTCATCTACTGAATGCAGATCCTCGCGCGGGATTTTTTTGCCGAACACACCATAATAGAAATCACGTGTGACAAATTTTGCTTCGCGTGAGAAATCGCTGAATAAAACCGTTGCCGGAGATTTCAAGCGAAAGATTCCTTCAGGGTCCTCATCTTGAATATTAGCGATTCGTTCCAGCGTCGCGGGATGCGTATCAAACCAGCCTGTCTGTTCTGCTTTGATATGTAACTCTACGGCTGACTTCACTTCGTCCGGCATCTTGCTCAAGTTGATGTTGATCAACGCAGGAAAATTGTCAACCAGTCGCCCTTCTGCATAAAACTGCCCCAGATCACTCAACGCTCCCTGGTTGGCCACACCCAGGAATGCCAGCCGTTTACTGGTTGCTGCAAAACAGCGACTGCCCGAAAGTCGCGCCTCGTAGCGGTCTGCGTCAAACTCCATCTGCCGCATCAGAAAACCACTTACCAGATGGCCCACCATCATCAGCAACCATAGAATTTTACGTGTCACCCAGACAAACAGCCTCGCCAGATACAGTACCCAGCTGATGCGTAAATCGAGAGACTGAGACAGATATTCCAGCCGCTCATCCCAGGCATCCCGTTCGTAAACCACGCGCATGAACCATATATTAATGCTGCGGATAATGAATGACAGACGCATGCCGGCACTTTGCGAAAAATGCCCAAATTCGTGCGCCAACACGCCGGAAAACTGCCTCAATGATAAACCGGCAACCAGAGGCATCCCGATCGTCAGCACCAGGTCGTTTCCCAGCATACTCAACCAGCCCCGCCGGAAACCGGCGGATGCATTGACCTGAATATCAAGATTGATCTGCACAGGTCGCGGCGCACCCACGGCGTCGCATACCTGATCGACAAACATAAACAGTAAGGGTTCTTTCTCACGTTTCAGCGCGCGAAAAGCAGAAGAATGCGAAGGCCGTGAGAAGAGGGGCTTCAGCATGAAAATAATAAGAATCACTCCCACAATAATCGGTGCCAGGTATACCAGCAGCAACAGAATCATCCCTTTACCCCTGTTGCGCGTGGTAGTACTCGAACTACCAGCCTCAAACAGGCTAAGCGAATGAACGGCATGAAAATAGACGCCCCAGATCACTCCGCCGATCATCGCGATGTAGAACAATGGCAGCAGAACCATCACAAAACTGACCAGCAGCGCACACAGGCGATACATCAGCGTGGGAGTGACCGGCTCGATATTCCCTTCAAACGCCTGTATGATTTTACGGGGTGTCAGTTCCCGTTGATCGCGACGGGAACGTTTCCGCGGTGTTGCAGAGGAAGGTATGTCAGCTTTGACAGGAGACTGGGCGGACTGTTTCACTCGACGGGGGTCAGAATTACTCATCACGGTTCCTGTCTCAATCTTGCCACCGTGAAGACATCCACAGGCCCCCACATGATCTAACGAACAGAAAATTTACTTAACATATAGTAAGTATTCCCGATCGTAAAATCCATCACCAATTCTGGCACATTAAGACAATTTTAACTCAATACAGACGAGCCGGATCCTGGCGATAAAACATGCGAAGTGTCTCATATAAGTCGAGAGAATACTCCTGCATCTGCCGCGGCTGCTCAAAAAAATGTTCCGAACACACAGCAAAAAACTCCGCTGGATTGGTAGAGCCATACGGATCGATAAATGTTTCCTGACCGTGCTGTACCTGTGAAACCAGTCGCTGGAATTCGCGGGTCATCACTTCATTCCAGCGCCGATATTCTTCCGGACCACTCAGCAGAGGCGTACCATTAAACTGCCGGTCAATGGCATCATAATAATGGGCGAATTCATGGATCACGACATTCCGGCCATCATCGGGAATCTGTCCTCCCTCTCGAATACTCTCCCATGACAATACGATTGGCCCCTGTCCCCAGGATTCCCCCAGGCGAAAGGATGTCCCTTCGGTCAGCACACCAATCGAATTCAGCATCTCCTCCCGTGCCACATAGGTATCCGGATAGACCAGTACCGTCTGCAGGCGATCAAAACAGTCCGTGGCAAATCCCAGTGTCAGCAGACAGGCCTGCCCGGCGATCGTCAGTTTGACTTCTTCCGTGATTTCAAAACCGTTACAGCCCTCCCAGTATTTTTCTTTGACGAAAATCTGTACGCGCTGATAAAGCAGAGTGCGCTGCGTTTCAGTCAACCGCGTCAACTGCGAAACATTCTGGTCCAGGATCTCTGCCCAGTGGCCTGGCACAGGTGAAGCCAGAATTTTTCTGCGTCTGCGTTTTCTCCACCAGGTAAATAACATGAAAAGCAATCCTCAACTATGAATCTGAAAACGTATGCTTGACCTTCAAGGCAGAATTCACGAGCATTATAGTATCAGTGAACTTTAAGCATAGTCCACGAATTATATTCTGCAGCATCTCAATTCATCGAAAGCAGCCATGAAATATCTCGCCCGACTCACGCTGATCGCCGTATCACTCTGTTACCTGGTATCAGATCAGAGCCCCGTCTCAGCAGCTGCTCCGGAAAAGCCGAATATTGTGTTTATATTGGCGGACGACCTGGGATACGGAGATCTCGGCTGTTACGGACAGAAAAAAATCAAAACGCCCCGTATTGATCAGATGGCAGCGGATGGCATGAAATTCAGTCAGATGTATGCGGGCTCTACCGTGTGTGCTCCTTCACGATGTGTCCTGATGACAGGATTGCACATGGGCCACTGCCGCGTCAGAGGAAATACACGCGTCAAAGAAAACCAGTCACTCAAACCTGAAGACGTCACCGTTGCCGAAATCCTGAAACAGGCCGGCTACACAACTGCATTGACGGGCAAATGGGGTGTGGGGGAAGCAGGGACACAGGGCGTTCCCAACCTGCAGGGCTTCGATTATTTTTATGGCTACCTGAACCAGCATAATGCCCACAATTATTACCCCGGATTCCTCTGGAAGAACGGGAAAAAAGTCAAGCTGAATAATGTCGTCGATCCGGCAACCATTAATTCCGACGGACTGGGTGGTGTCGCGACGAAGAAAGTTGATTACTCACATGATCTGGTGATGCAGGAAGCACTTCAATTTATTGATCGGAGTGCCCAGGATCCTTTCTTCCTGTATGTCGCCCTGACAATCCCCCATGCCAACAACGAAGCGGGACGCAAAGTGGGTGATGGCCAGGAAGTACCTGATTACGGCATCTACGAAAACAAAGACTGGAAGAAACAGAACAAAGGTCAGGCCGCCATGATTACCCGCATGGACACCGGCGTGGGTCAGATTCTGGATAAACTCAAAGCACTCAAGATCGACAAAAAAACCCTGGTCATTTTCAGTTCCGATAATGGACACCACCGCGAAGGGGGCAATGATCCGGAATTCTTCGACGCCAACGGTCCGCTCAGAGGCATGAAACGTGATCTCTACGAAGGAGGCATCCGCGTGCCTTTCATCGCATACTGGCCCGGCACAACTCCCGCGGATACTGTTTCCCGTCACATCGGCTATTTCGGCGACCTGATGGCAACTGCGGCGGATCTCGCAGACGTCCCCTGCCCGCCCGGGCTGGACAGTGTCAGCATCGCCCCCACGCTCACAGGTCATCCTGACCAGCAGAAGCAGCACGACTTCCTCTACTGGGAATTCTATGAACAGGGGAGCAAGCAGGCGGTTCGCGCAGGAAAGTGGAAAGCAGTCCGCATGCCCATGCTGACCGGCGAAACGGAACTGTATAACCTCAACCAGGATCTGGGAGAAAGCAACAACCTGGCAGACGAGCATCCGGAACTGGTCAAGCAACTGGAAGCCATGATGCAGCAGGCGCACTCAGAGGACCCGCTCTGGCAGCCTGGTGGAAAAACTCCTAAAAAACAGCCGGCACCCGGTGATGGAAAACCGCGGTTTTAATCACCCAACTTGAAATATTTAAGGGCCAGTCCTGGTCGTTGTATCTAACTGAGCACCTTCCGTGACCAGATCAAGGACAAGTAAAGGTGGTGACATGCACAAGTACAGGCTGTCCTGTCCCGGTATCATAATAGGCAGTTGATGAAGCAGACACATTAAGGACTGTAAACCCAAACAGCGTGGCACAAAAACCCTGCACGGGTACTGTCACCTGTGCTCTCACTGCAGGTAACACAGCCGGATTAAGCGCATCAGCTCCTGCATCAAACTCATAAGGAGGTGGCGTGATGAGTCCACCAAATACCAGATTACCATCACAACTCAGATTTTCATTGGATGGATTGCCGACGTCATAATTTGTCGTGAATACAGCTGGCGTGCCTTGTATGGGATTCGCAGTAGCATAAGCGACGCCCACATCTCGAGGGAATTCAGTCGAATCGTCTGGCATCGGCAAAGTAATCCGTTCCCCCCAGTCTTTCACAGCTGCCAGAGCCGCAGCGTCCATGGCATTGTTGACTTCAACCTGTGCCGCCCATAATGTCGCAATTTCCAGTACCACACAGAAAAATGTGAGAAAGAAAGAACCCCAGATGATTAACCACAGAACAGCAATTCCCCGACGGTTCGATTGAGATTTTCTATTCGAATGAATTCGCATCATGGGTGGGTAATCAATCTTTACAGGTAACGACAATATTATTTTCGCAGGTAGAGCAGATACTTTTTACAATTCGTAAATATAGGTCGTCGATTCTTCGACAATATAATCTGCCACTGAGAATCCAAAACTGGATAAGAAATCCGGAATGTTGTCTCCCAGTCGGACACAAACGGTGGTCCGAACCGACTCAGTAGCCGTCGCGCCTGGTACACTTGGCAGGGCACTCGCTGGTGGATCACAATTACAGTTCGCGGCAGGAGGCGTCGGATCAGCAATCGTCTCCTCGGGTACTGGTGGCACAGCTGGAGAGATCGCAACATTATGTTCCAGTATCACTCTACAACTTCCCTGAGGTAAGCCACCCACCTGAAGCACTCGATCAACACGAGTTTTCAATATTCCCATAGGCCCGGCATTTAAACTGTTGATATCAGCTTCTATCGTTTCAGAAGCGATCTTGGCAGCGAAGCGACTTGCATAAGCGGTCTGTTCGATGGCAACGTAAATTAAAGAAATCTGCACCATCGCCAGCATGATCAACAGAAACGCAGGCATCGTCAGGATCAATTCCAGTACGACAACCCCCGATCGGGCTTTGATTGGTTTCGTATCCTGTAACCTGTTATTCTGCACTGTCGGCGTCCACTTGATTGAGCGGTAAATTTCTTTTGATGATTTCAAGCAATCTAATTGCTGCAATACTAGTTTGGCAAGCAATTTGCGTTCCCTAGATTCCTGTCACTTGACTTCTCAGCAGAATCTGCAGGGAAACGGGAGAACCTCTACATTTCAAGCAAGCTGGAATTCCCGTAAAACGATGCTGGAAGTGAAGCTGACTCGATTCCTGATAACCAGACTTAACACACGCGGAGCAAATGTCTCCATTTGTTAACACACACCTGAACTGAAGTACGGATTATGCAAATCAGCGGGCTAAGAACCTTGAGGAACCAGGGGAACAGTCGATCTACCAGATCGACGGGCAGCAGGCGGCGCACAGGATCGGTTCTGCTGGAGTTTATCCTGACATTTCCCTTGGTTCTGATCATTTCCCTGGCAATCATTCTGTTCGGTTTATTCGCACTTCTGCAGCAAACCATCTCCGCGGCCACAATCGAAGGCACACGAAAAGCAGCCCAGGTCGGTGCCACCACAGACGCCATAGGTAATCTGATACAGGATTATGTCGCGATCAACTCGCTCACACTGGATGTCGCTCAACAACCTGCTGCTCCCGGTGCCGGCGATGTGCTGGTTATAATTGAAGACGGGAGTGGCGTTTTGACACAAACCATTGGAAATTCTGATATTCCGGGTACTCCGGTAGGCCCTTCACCCGGGGTGTCAGAAATTAAAGTTACCATCTGTCTGAATTTAACTGATACCAACGGTACTTCCCCCATCCCCAACCTCTTATCTTCATTTGGTTTCACGCTTTCGGGAAAACAGCTTGAAATCAGCGCTATGACCGGATTAGAGTAACAGCTGTCTGATTTCCTCTTTCTCACCTCATTGAGTTCATTACTGAGCTCAATCATCTGTCAGAACAGCAAGTTTTCCTGCACATGAACGAAATCGCGACTGGAATGTTCCTCTGGCTGCTGAAGATACTGGGAGCGTATCTGGGAATCCTGATCGTGCTGACTCTCATTCTTTCCCGCTGGAAAAAAAAGTCTGTCCAGGAAACCGAAGAGATTGCCGAGCAGAAGAAGCAGCAGCAGAAAAAACGCTGAACGCTGCATTTCTTTATTATTGTGCAAATAGCAGCGGGAACTGCTGTTTCTGCGTCTGGTTACTGGTTTGCGCAGGTCGAGGCCAGCGTCCCGTCGCATTCCCCGCCGGTCTGCCCCGCATCCCGTTGTTCAGGAAGGTCTTCAAAGAACCATCCAGCAGAGGGTTCGATTTGATATCTACAATCGGACTGGATGTCGTTCCCCGCAACTCGACCCGGATCCAGCCACTGGTGGCGTGCCCGATCAACTGGGTAATCAAAGGTAATGGCAACTGCCGGCGCGTGAGCTGTGAAAACAGATCCACTTTCAAACGGCCATCAAAGTGGGCTTCTCCCGCCTGTCCAAACAGACTGATCGCATTCCCTTTGAGTTCGATATACTTCAGATGAAAGGTCTGGTTCGAGACCGTAAAATCGCAGAAGGCAGAATCAAACGCGGTTTTGTCAGGTTGTGACAGACGCACCACTTTGAAAATCTGGGCAATCGGAGGCAGCTCATAAATGGCAGCCGGACTGATCTGCAACTGTCCCTGTCCTTTCAGATCTGATTTACTGGATCCCCGTCCCCACAGCTGAATCCAGCCATTCATCACGCCCCGCAACTGCGACTGTCCCGGCATATAACGGGCCGCGTATTCTTCCAGCAGGCCCCGATTCAATTCGATCTGCATGTTATAGGTGGGCACATCATTCAATTCGATATCCCCCATACAGGTCAGCACACCCCGAATCGCCTTGGCAGTGATCGGCTGCATGGAATTGATCTGCGGCAGACTGACCGACTGAGTCTTTTCACGACGAATCTCGCGCGAACCGACCGTCAAACGCTGGTCGTGAATTTCAAACGGGCCTTTGATTTCCGTCAGATGATAATCCAGTATCACCACCGAATCCAAATCCAGGTCTCCCTTCAAATGGAGATGGCTTCCATCCCAGGTCCCTTCTGAATGCACCTTACCGTAAACCTTGGTAAGATCTACCCCGGCCGTCAGTGTATTTTCAGCCAGATAAGAATTCATATCCCAGTATGCAGTGATCGCTGTTCCCGGCTGCTGAGATCCTCGAAATTCGATCATGCCATTTGCAGAAATCGGTCGCTGGATATTAAGCGTATTCAACGCGGATGCCATCGCTTCAGGCAATGCTTTCTGAAAAGCGCGATCAGTGGATAAATCATCAATGGTCATTTTATCCAGTTGAACCCACCAGTCTCCACTTGGGGTGACTCCGGCAAGTGCCTTTGCGATGCGGATTTTTGTCTCATCGTGATTCCCGGAGATACCTGACATACGAACTTCGTTGACCCCGGTTTCCGGATTGACGCGAAAACTCCCTTGGGCCTTCAGATTATCAAGGGGGTAGGGAAAGTCTTTCAGACTCATACTACCATCGAACCAGTCTATGCGCGGAATACCGACCTGCAACGGTTTGCCACGTTCCCAGATGACATGCGTATCAAGGTTAACCTTTCCGGTAGGAGCGAAATTCATCCAGAGTTCCTGCAATGATTCTGGTAATGCCAGTTTGAGACTGGAGTCACAGGATGCATTTTCAGCTGATACTTTCAATTCCAATCTACCATCATTGGCAAATCGGGCATAAGAACCGTCTGCTGACAGGCTCGCACTGCCATGTTTGCCTGTAAGTTGCTCAAACCGGGTGACTCCCGTATTACTGAAATAGGATACGCGTCCTTTGAGATCGCTGATGCGATATGGAAAGTCCTGATACTGCAACGATCCATGATCCATTTCTGCTACGAAGTTCAAATGAATCGGCTGATCTAATAACGGAGCCCGTGTGAGCCTGAGAGTGGCATCTGCTGTTCCCTGCAGGTCAACCTCATCCAGCACTTTTCTGACGACTTCAGGAGAGGCAGCTCGCAAAGTCGCATCAATGGGCACCTGCTCTGTCTGGACCAGAATTTCGATTTCAGAAGCGGGACCTGGATGCCTGACATGGCCTTTCGCTTCCACATGTCGCTGGCCAGCCGTTCCGTCGAACTCCAGTATTAGTGTATCTCCCTGCGTTTGTTTCATATACCCTTTAATATGCGAAACGCGATACGGAAAATGCACCGGAATCACTTCCGCGTCATTTGTGGAAACCTTGAGATTCTGTATCTGCCATTTGCCGGTGCCGGGATGATTAAAGTTGACTTCCAGGTCAACATTACCGCTGGGCCGCAGCGTATCGTAAGTGCGGGCCAGACCCCCTGACAGTCGACTTCGCAGTCGTTGATCAATGGGAAGTTTTCGTGACTGGAAAGAAAATGAACTCTTATATTTGAGTGGCGCGTCTACAGACGTATCTTCAGCAAACCGATGATACCCGGTTAATTCAAAACTGGTATCACCATTAAACGCCTGTAAATTTTGAACCAGAACCCGCTGGTTATTCACCAGCACTTTCCCGGCGATGTTTCGCAGTGGGAACGGTAACACCGGATGCTTCAGCTTGCCTTCCCGCAAATGTGTAAGTACCTGAAACTGTGGGGGCTGGTCCTGCCGACTGCGGGCCAGACTGAATTGAATGTCCATCTGGGCACTCACTCCCAGATCATACAATCCCGTCGAGGGGTCCGGTTTCAATCGCAAAGAGGGCATGGCTGTTTTCAACTGTGTTATCAGCTCCGGCGAAATCCCGGTTGCCATCTGTACCAGATTCGGTCCAAACTCCAGTTGACTCCATGTACCTGTAATTGACCCCAGTTTGGAATTGAGATCCCAGTAGCCCGAAATCTCCAGTTTACCCGCCTGCGGAATTGAAGTGTGGCCTTCAATTTCATAACGGCTCGTTCCAGAAGGGATGAGCCTCAAATCCAGATTCTGAAATGTCATTGACGTGGGCACGCCCTGGTCGCCCCGTTCAAATTTCAATGACAGACTGCCCCGCTCAATGACCAGTTCGGGGAGTGGATTATCATTCTTGACCGGCTCGGGCAGCCCCTCCCAGTTCCAGGTCCCATCAGCCATCCGGACCAGCACCAGTTGGGGACGATTCAACACAACTTTCTGGACGTCGATGATCTGGTGCCGCGCGAGCTTTTCCTGATTTAAGGTCACAACGACCTCGGGTAAATCGATAATCGTGTCGGAATGAGTCGCCACATTCACCCGACAACCTTCAATCCGCACACGACGCCGATAATCAAATTGCGCCCGGTCGATATCGAGCATCAGTCCCGGGATATGATTTACGATCTTTTCCATGACGCCCGCCTTTAACATCTCATCGCTGCGCATCCATAGATAATACCCGTAACTTCCGCCGGTAATGACCAGCGAAATCAGGATCAACAGACACCATTGAAATGTTTTACGAACAACCATAGTTTTTCTTAACCGCTTGAGATCACGTTCAGATCACGGATGGATTTCTTTCTTTTGAAATCGGGAAACATACAACCGGCAGATACCCACGGCTGACAGAATATACAAGCTGTATTCCGCCGGCAGTCGATACCGCAACGAACTGACAAACACCATGTGAATCAATGAAAAATACAGGATCGGACCTGCCGTGATCAGTAACAGCAGACATTGATCCCGGGAAATCCAGGCACCATACAAGGCAAACCCCATCACAGGCACAAATACTACCGAGACAGCGAGCATCATCCACCAGGACTGGAACTGGGCTGCATTGGGCCACGGCTTCCAGTAACGCAGCAGCTTCGCAACCATTAACTGCAGCACATGCCCTGGATGCTGCTTCGCATAAGCCACAGCCCGCTGTGTGTAGTGTTGATTCATTTCGTATTCAGTCATGGAATCCAACACACGTTCCTGGTCAAAAAAAGTCATGTCACTGTCACCGGTGGCCCGTGGATTCAACCCGTCATACAGACTCGGCCCCGCCCAGAGTGTGGTTGGAACAAAGTGTCCTGTCACCTGATAATTTCGTATCACCCAGGGTAACAACATCAGGGTGAAGCCGATCATCAATACCAGTGATCTCTGCACCGCTGTCTTACGATGCCCTTTCGCACTGAAAATATAAAACGCGACAACCAGGGGAACGACCAGCAGCCAGCTGGGTCTCACATAATACGCCAGCGCGAGTGAGACTCCTGCCAGCAGTGACCAGAAGATTCCCCTGTTTCGATCTGTTTTCTCCCATTCAATTTTTGATAATTTCACCAGCCCCCATAACGAAATCAGCATCGCGAGTGCAAATAGGGTTTCACTTAATATCAGCACACTGAATCCAGCCATCACCGGAGAGACTGCCGTCAGACCCGCTGCCAGCACCCCCACGGTTTCATTCACCAGTTCCTTCCCCAGTAAATAAACAACAAAGCAGGTCACTACGCCCAGCAGTGCCAGCACCAGTCGCACCCGCGCATGCGATTCACCGACCACCGACATCGCTCCCGCCAGCACCAGGGGAAAACCGGGCATCCGTAGTACACGTCTTGGTGGCGTGTAGATTGAATACGGCTCGCCCTGTTTCAGCGTCTGAGCCAGCTTCCAGTACCCTTCAGCATCTCCTTCAATCACATAGCTTCGCCCGGGTTGGCGCTCCAGTTGGCGCTGCACGTACACCGCCACGCCGCACCTGAGAAATGCGGATATCAATAAAACCAATAACAATAAATACTTAAGCCGTTTTGACTGCGGCATATTTTTCCCTGCCACTTTTGAAATGTGGGAATAGTACGACTACTCGACTATCAGGGTCAATTCCAATATAGCTGCCCCTCTTTCGCCGGCATAAACCATCTCTGATTTGAGACCCCGATTCCCCAGATAGTCCACGTCTCTACTGTACAAACTACGCAATGAAATGAATCGATAAATCAGAATCGCTCCCCTCCAATTCACCCATCTTGACACAAAATCAATGATCGTTTAGGCTCCCCGCTCCTCTCTCAAGACGCATCACCTCCAATTCATCTCATTCCTTTCACGAAGCCCTTTTTCAAGGCTGAGGGAAACTATGCGCTATTTCAAATTTTCAATCCTGTCTGGAATCGCCCTGTTCGCAGTCGCCATGTTTTTTCTATCCCGTTCCATCGATGGCTTTCTTGAAGTCAACAATGAATCAGAACAGGTGGCGGCTGACTCGGACCTGGAACGATCCTTATCAGAACCCGGCGAGTTTCCCGAGTTCAACCTTGATTTCCCGGCTGGAGCGAATGAGAGTCAGGAGAAACCAGACTCAGCCACTGATTCACAACCCGGCAAACTGACAGCGCCAAAGGCACCGGGACAAATTTCGGGAAAGTCAAATACTCGACTGTTAACCGCAAGCTCAAACCAGACAGGGACAGCCCCCGAACTGAATCTGCAGGTACTCGCACAAACGACCCGGGAACAACGTACGACCTTAATAGAAGAACTCATTCGCCTGGATGCGGATCTGGTGCGTCAGGTGGCGATCACCGCCGGCATTCAGCAGGATCGATCACCTGGTTCACGTCCGCCGGTACAACAAATCGCACTTTCTGGGACTGCTCCGGGGCAGACGATCTCAGCAGGATATTCCCCCAGTCAGAATCCCACCTTGCGCGAATCGTTCCTGGTACAACAACAGCAGCCCACCCAAATCGTAGCCGCCTACCGTGGAATCACAATTAATCTGCCGGGAACTCCTGTCCAGAATGGGCAACTGCACCAGAAGATTAAAGTGGTTCCGGCAAACACCAATACGCTGATGCCGGCCACGGTATTAAGCCAGAACCTGGTAGCCCTCGATCTTCCGGCTCAACTCTCTCAGGCAGTCAGCAGCCAGAATGTGACTGCAGTCAAGTTATCCGAGCTGGGGGAATTTCAACCGGCAGAAATTGTCAAGCTGACAGGCACAGGCCTGGTGATCGGCTTAAGAGGAACCGGTGACCGGAACATTTCTGCGGAAGCGATCCGGGCACTCAAATCCTCCATGAACGCGATGAACATTGATCAGCGCAGCATCAAAACACCTATTCAGGCCGGGAACCTGGCCAACGTTTCCATAGTGGTTTATATCCCGAACCAGGGCGTTTCCCGTGGAAAACAACTGGAGTGTTACATTACCGCTGCCTCTCCGGGAGTCGATCTGACCGGCGGATATCTCCTGCCCACGACCCTGAATATTCCAGGGCACCCAAGTCCAAACGCGGACGCCATGGCGGTGGGCTCAGTTCAAACCGATCAGAGCAAACAGAAATCCCAGGCCATGATTGCCAGCGGTGCGCAGCTCCTCACCGATGTGAATCCTCGACTGGTTTCTGGGCAGGGTATTCCCCACCTCAAATTTTTCCTGAACTCGGAATCACATTCTCCACAATTAAGTGACCTGATCACGCGTCAGATCAATCAGTTTCTCCAGGCGGAAAAGCATCTGAATTCCAAAGCCATGCTGCAGTCTTCCAGCCTGATCATGATCTCTCTTCCGCATAACGACCCACAGCAGGCTCATCATCTGGCAACACAACTACTTTCACTCTCTCTCCCTCTCCAGACGGCTGATCCTGAATCACAACAGCCCCAGGTCATCATCGAAAGCAGGACAGGAAAACTTCAAGCGAAAGGTCAGGTGCGTATCCAACCTGCCTTCATTAACCAGCAGAACCTGATTCTGGAAATCGGATCTTCCATCCAGAACAGTTCAACCAATGGCGCAGATTTACTTGCACTGATGCAACATCTGCAGATGCCTCAACAAACTCAAATTCAGCTTCTGCAGCAACTTCAACAGCAGGGTAAAATCAACGCCACACTGCTCCAGCAGTAAGCCCCCCTTGCCGTTGCCAGTGGAATCTGGGAAAATCAGGGTCTGAGTGCATCACCCTGGCCCCGTTTGTCATTGAGCTGATCCTTCCATGATTTCCGAATTATCCGGCATTGAACTGCTTTACCTCTCACAGCGACTCGTCCCCGTCATTTTGCTGGGACTGTTCTGGAGCTGGGAAAGCTGGTCCGCTTTTAAACCTTATGACAGACAGATCCGTTATCGGCATGCCTTTCATAATCTGCTGCTGGCCATTCTGAATGCCCTGTTCATTGGCTTGTTGTTTGGAACCGCTGTGGAATTCACATCCCAATGGGCCCGCGAACACAACTGGGGACTGCTTCACCAGTTACCGCTGGGTATTTTCTGGAAAACGATTCTGGCGGTGGTGTTGCTGGATGCCTGGATGTATTGCTGGCACTGGTTGAACCATCGCATCCCGTTCTTCTGGAGATTCCACAGGATGCATCACAGCGATCCCCACATGGATGTCTCCACTGCCACCCGTTTCCACTGGGGAGAATTGACCTTTTCTACTTTATTTCGGCTGCTGCTGATTCCACTGCTGGGTCTGGTGACCTGGCAGCTCATCCTGTATGGGATCCTGATCTATCTGTCCACGCAGTTTCACCATGCGAATATCTCACTGGGGAAGGTCGACCCGCTACTCCGCTGGCTGTTTGTCACACCGGATATGCATAAAATCCACCATTCACGCCTTCCCCGGGAATTGAATTCCAATTATTCGACAGTCTTTTCCTGCTGGGATCGCCTGGCGGGCACCTTCCGGATGCGCCCCCACCTGGAAACCATTGATTTCGGGCTCTCTGAATATGATGATCCGGACTGGCAGACACTGCTGGGTATGTGGAAAACCCCGTTTAGCCCCCCACCGTCACAACCGGCACCCCCGCACCGGAAAAGTCCCCCGGACTGACCTCTCTCATGTGCTTTTCAGTAGAATCGGGGTGCCTCAACCGATACTCAATATACGATTCTGAAGTTTAAGTCTTGGCAAAGCGACAGAGCCGGGGTATACTTCAGCGAGTCCTTGGATCTGATTCTATCAAATTCAGGACGATCTGGTTGGAACAAGCGAGTAGCGTTTTCTCTTAAATGATTACGTTTTCCGACCTGAAAGGGTGTTTTGCAGAGTTGGATCCTCTTGTGGCCCTTTCTACTTGTGCAGCGGGTTTGCTGCACATCCCTGCTAACTGCCAACGGTTGTGTTGACCGCTGACAAAAGCATCCGCGTCGTTGTGGACGCATTGAATTCTGTGATTTTCTTGTTTATCCAGAGTTCCCACAGAAGCGACGTTTGCTTTTGGTCAAGCTGGTCCCACCCGCTTTCCCCCAAGCGAATCCCTGAAGAGCCAGGCGAACGATTCTCCTGCTCTCGTACACTTTCCAGTGTGCTGTTGCAACCAGGCGGAACCGATGAACTCACCCGATCGTGAATCAGCGCCCTCCGCTCTGTCTCCCCAAAACGAATCGAATTTTAAACAATATCAGTCTTGTCCTCTGTGACGAATCACAGAATTTATCCCCTATGATGAAGCCGGATTTCGGCAGACAGGACCAGCAAAACATTAAGGCAATACATTGAATACGTTTCAAGAACTCAACTTAATCGCACCAGTTCAAAAAGCACTGGTCGAAGAAAACTACAAAATCCCCACCCCCATTCAGGCACAGACGATTCCCGCTGCCCTGGAGGGCCGGGATGTCCTGGGGTGTGCCCAGACCGGTACCGGTAAAACAGCCGCACTGGCTCTCCCCATCTTAAATCAGCTGGGAAAAAACAGTCGCAAATCAATCCCGAATCATCCACTGGCGTTGATTCTGGCTCCTACGCGCGAACTTGCCATTCAGATTGGCGACAGCTTTGACGCGTATGGCAGACATCTGCAACTGCGGTCGGTTCTGATTTACGGCGGTGTCGGTCAGGGAAATCAGGTCAAAGCTTTAAAACGGGGCGCTCATATTCTGGTAGCAACTCCAGGGCGACTGCTCGACCTGATGAACCAGGGGCATATCAAGCTGAATCAACTGGAAGTCTTTGTGCTCGATGAAGCAGACCGCATGCTCGACATGGGATTCCTTCCCGACCTCAAGCGAATCATCAGCCAGTTACCCGCACAGCGACAGTCGTTATTCTTTTCAGCCACACTGGCTCCCAAGATCACGGAACTGGCACACAGCCTGTTGTCCAACCCCGTCACAGTCAATGTGACTCCCAAGACCACCAGTGTCCAGAAAATTCAGCAGCAACTCATGTTTGTAGAACGCAATCTGAAACAGCCGCTCCTGCAGAAAATACTGGGCGGTGATGAAGTCGAACGGGCACTGGTTTTCACAAAAACAAAACGAACTGCCAATACACTGTCACAACGACTGGTGCGCAGCGGGTTCAAAGCCACAGCGATTCACGGCAATAAGTCACAGGGAGCACGACAGCAGGCACTGGAAGCGTTCCGGCGCAAACAGGTCCAGGTCCTGGTCGCCACCGATGTGGCGGCACGCGGAATTGACATTGATGGCATCACCCATGTCATTAACTTCGATCTCCCCGTGGAGCCGGAAGCCTACGTGCACCGCATCGGTCGCACCGGGCGCGCGGGCGCTGATGGGATTGCCATCTCATTCTGCAGTGATAGCGAACGCAAAGAATTGCGGTCCATTGAAAGGCTGATTGGCCAGAAAGTTCCCGTCTCGAAAGAACATTCGCAGGCGGGTCTGAAAGCGGAAAAGCTCGAACCGGAACCGCGCAGAGGCAGCCAAAAATCCAGCGTCAGACCACAGGCAGCCAATGGGGCGCGGCCTCCGCGTCGTAGAAGCCGACGTGCGGCTGAAGCAGCAACCGAAGCCAATAAAGCCAAACCAGGTCAGAAAAAGCCGAAATGGCGGCACATCAAAGCACGTTCTCAACAAACCACTTAGTTCAAAAGCCACCTCTGATGGTGGAATAATATTATAGCAATGGACACAGATTAAAACCTGAAGCGTTTCGTATGTAATCTTAGCGTCGCTTTATCTTTGATTCGTGTTCCACAGGGCTCTGGAATCGCTATAGTGAAACTGGACACCGCCTAGATCTTTTTCAGGAGAGTTATTATCGCAAAAAACCAGAACACTTTTGCCAAACGTCAACGCGAAGCAGATAAAAAGGCAAAAGCCGATGCTAAGCGAGTCCGTCGCAACAATATAAAACAGGGAATCGAAGTTCGTCCCCCCTACCAGGAAGATATGGATCCAAGGTACAACAACGAACCAGAGGACTAGTGGAGTGTCATTTTTAAATTTTGGGTTGATAGATATCACGAGAGTGCGACAACGGAGCACGTAAACAACACCCCCAACCCTCAATTTCTAGCTTGACAAAGCACTAAACGTCCCGGCAAGCCGTCCTTGTAAGATGGAAACGACAAAAGAAAAGACCGGAAGTCAAATAGACTTCCGGTCTTTTTTATTTGTGAGCTGGAACACATCCCCTTTGGGAAATGTCGTTCAGGCAATCCAGACTGTGTCCCGTTTTACTGTAGCGTCTCCAGAGCCATTTGAACCGAGTATCATGGATGGAGAGACACAATGGTTAAATGTGATGCACTCTAGAATTCACCCAGTATCTGACCATCCTGTTTATCCCCCAGGTGCTGGAAGGTGGGACGATCAATATTGGAAGAAATAAACCGCACTGCACCGTCAGCCAGCAACGCATGCACGCCTCCCACATGGTAACTGCGGGCATAATTATATTTCGTACTCGTATTGACCACGCAAGGGGCGTTCGGCCAATCCAGTGCTTTACAGGTATGATTCTGATCGGCTACAGGTGTGTTGGGAACTTCCCGTGTAGAAAAAGTCATTTCTCCATGAGCTCCCCCAATTCCATAACAGCCCGGGCAGCCCCAGTATGTCGTTGTGGCCGCATTTCCCCGGATCACAATTTCAGAAACCATGATCGTATTGGAAGAGCCATCCTTCAGATCACGAATTTTGGTTTTCGAGTTCTCTGAAAAGACGCCGTTCAGATTGGCACCCGTCGTCGTTGCCACGTTACCTGCTGATCCAATATAGCTCCCCTGCGAACGGCCTGCAGAATCTGCGTTACCCGGTGTCGAAGGATCCGAAGGGCACATATAAACGGGAACGACGGCCTTATAAATTGTCGGATCTGTCACAAGATGCACATGGGACGCTGTATTGGCCGAATATTGGTTATACAGGGGTGCCTGATCAACAAACGGCAGGATCTGATGTGCCCAGGTATCGCGCCAGTGATACGTGCCGTAAGGCGAACTGGAATTATAATTCCCAGTCTGCACTTCCATATGACCATACGGAAACGTGACGTGTGTGTCATGATAGTTATGCAGTGCGATGCCGATCTGCTTCAGATTGTTTTTACACGTGGAACGCCGCGCGGCTTCTCGAGCCTGCTGAACAGCGGGCAGCAACAAGGCGATCAGGATCGCAATAATGGCAATAACTACTAACAACTCAATGAGCGTAAAACCGCGCTTGTGAGATGCAGACATCGGGACTCCTCTTAGTTGATAAGAATAATGATGATACGCAGGTGGGACTCAGTCAGGGGAAAGCAAATCTGTCAGTCAGGCTGTTTGCGAAAAACAGTGACAGGGTGAGCGCTGTTTATTACTTATGGATAGTAAGTATCGAGCCGTATCGACCCGCTGACAATATATAAGATTCTCAGAAACGGCATGTTTCCAGATTCTTATGTACACATCTCACTCTTGTTGCTCACCAGCACGAGCATTTGAGTAACTCTTCATCAACGAGGTTTCTCAGTCGTGCGTAAACAGCAGTCTACAGGACAAATGTCGTGGCTCGCCCCCATTTTCCCCAGGGCAGGACGGTCACTGGTACCACTGATTCGTTCCTCGATCAGTTCTCTGATCATCCTGATAAACCGGGGATGAACGCCTACGGTTTTTGCACGCACGAGATTGATTCCCAGTTCCTGGCATACGTCTTTCGCTTCGGTATCCAGGTCAAACAACACTTCCATGTGATCGGAAACAAAACCAATGGGAACGATCACAAGATCTTTGACCTCTCCTGTCGCCCCCAGTTCCCGGATAAAATCACAGATATCCGGCTCCAGCCAGGGTTGATGAGGCGGACCACTGCGACTCTGATAGACAAGATGCCACGGATGCTCTCCCAGTCGTTCACTCACCAGGCGGGATGATTCCTGCAGTTGCGCTTCATAACGACATCCGGCCGCCATCACCGTGGGAATACTATGGGCCGAGTACAGAATCGTTGCCTGCCCCCGTCTCTCCTCCGGAATCTGACTTAACGCTTCCTCCGTCCGGGAAACTGTTGCTTCAATAAAACCCGGGTGATTGAAAAATACGCGTAGTTTATCCACTTCAGGCGCCCCCGCTCCGACTTCATCCTGTGCGCGCTGAATGTCTTCCCGATATTGTCGACAGCCTGAATAGGAACTGAACGTAGAAGTAAAAAACGCCAGCGCCCGTTTGATGCCATCGCCTTTCATCTGAGCGAGCGTCTCCACCAGCAGGGGATCCCAGTTACGGTTTCCCCAATAGATGGGAAGCTGTGGTCCCTGTTCTGCCAGTTCCTGTTCCAGAGCCCGAATTAATGCCCGATTCTGGTCGTTGATCGGACTCACTCCACCGAAGTGCTGATAATGCTCGGCCACTTCCAGCATCCGTTCGCGAGGCACATTCTTACCCCGCAGTACATTTTCCAGAAACGGAATTACATCCTCGGGCCCTTCCGGACCACCAAACGAAACTACGATAATGGCATCATACGCTTTACTCATCGATGACTTTACTTTCCTGCCCTGCTTTTCAGGGGATGCTGACATCTGTTTCACAAACTGAACATTCATTGGAATCACTGTCTGCGTGATTCCTTCATTTTGTAGCCCGCAACGGAAAAAATACCACTCCAAATGTAATATTATTTCAAGATGACGCTGATCCGTGGAATTACTGTCATTTCCACCCGCCAAATTCAGTTCCCAGACCGGCAAAACATCCATCGGCGCCGGCATGAGACAGGTTGCCTTTTTACAACATCCAGAAATATTACGCATGAACAGAATGGCGGAGATTGCGGTTATACGGATTACTCCAAAAGCGTGCTGAACTCAGATCAGCAATCATGAATTCTCCTCAGAATTTACCGCTCAACGACACTGTCAGCACATATAAATTGATGTACCCGCCGCCAAAACAATCATTGCTTATACTAAAAACCCATTGCAGGTATCGACTCGGATGACCCCTCCTACCGTACAGGATCTCCCGGCAGCACTCGATTTACGTCAACAGAATGTGCCAGCCAGTTCTGAAAAACAGACAGCTTCCGCCCGTTTTTATTATATGGACTCGATGCGTTCGATTCTGATGATGCTGGGAGTCGTTCTGCATGGCGCGTTAATCTATTCGTCGGGTGATCACTGGATCGTATCGGATTCACATAAATCCGAATTTTTTACCATCCTCGATTCCGTGATCCACGCCTTTCGCATGCCGGCATTCTTCATTATTGCCGGCTTCTTCTCGATGATGAGCCTCAAAAAATATGGCGTTCGCACATTTCTACACGTCCGACTGACACGTATTCTCGTTCCCCTCTTCTTCACGGCCGTTCTGATCAATTCCCTCGAGTTATATTTCCGCACCACCATCCTCCAGAACAACCCCATGACAGTCACCCACTTTCTGACTCAGGTGCTCCCCCGGGAATGGATCGCGGGAGAATGGGTTTCGCATCTCTGGTTCCTGTTGACGCTGGTACAGTTTTTTGCCGTGGGAATTGCTCTATTTGCTTTAAGGAACCAGTTCAGCAGACTGCCTCACTTTGAGCGCAGTGTCAGCAGTCTCCGTAAAAACTGCTATTTCCTGCTGTTACTGCCGATCTCCGATATCACATGGTCTGTCGCCGCCCGACTGGCTCCTGACATTTTCCACGGCTCCCTGTTTTGTGGTCTGTTGAACCTCGAAGATTTCATGATCTATCTTCCTTACTTCCTCGTCGGGCTCTGGCTCTTTCATGACCGACTTCTGCAGGATGAATTCCATAGCATCGCCCGCTGGGAATGGGGCGCGCTGGTCCTGTCTGTTCTGACACACCATCTGCTGGAAAATGCCCATGGCTTGAACCAGGAAAGTTTTTTGCGGATCTATTCGACAGGCCTGATTTTCGCTCTTTCAAGCCACATCTGCTATGTCCTGTTCTACAAATTTATGAACCGGGATTCCCAGGTTTTCCGCTATCTGTCTGACGCGTCCTACTCGATTTACCTGTTTCACCACCTGTGTGTGATCGTGATCGGCTACCTGCTGCTCAATGCACAGATTGCAATCGGTTATAAATTTCTTATGGTTGAACTGGGGACCATTTCCATCACACTGGCAATCCATCATTTTCTGATATTAAGATTTAAATCCCTGCGATTTATGTTCAATGGTAAATAAAGTTCCGTTGTCAAAACGGCTTTCGCTCTGTCCTTCAAGTCACGTATTGCCTAGAATACTTCAGGCGTTCCATGAACTCTGAACTTTTCTGGTTTACACAATGAGGGATAAAAGTGTCATGACAATTTCACAATTACCACTCTTACTTTTTTTTGGATTCACGCTCACCGCTCTGTTCACATTGATCAGCGGGTGTGAAAAATCGATTTCCCTGGAAGACCGCCCGGTCGCGATGGCCAGCGAGCAGCCTCAATCCCAGGCATCTCCCGCGGCACAGGAAGAAGAGGGGCTGGAAGTCGTCACACTGGGCTCAGGCTGCTTCTGGTGTACGGAAGCCGTCTTTCGTGAGTTAAAAGGTGTTAAATCAGCGGTTTCCGGTTACTCCGGTGGTAAAATTGATAACCCGACCTATAAAGCAGTCTGCAGCGGCACCACGGGCCATGCAGAAGTGATTCAGGTCACCTTCGACCCACAGCAGATCTCCTTCACCGATCTCCTCAAGGCGTTCTGGGAAACACATGACCCCACCACTTTAAATCGCCAGGGAGCCGACGTAGGCACTCAATACCGGTCCGCCATTTTCTATCACAACGAACAGCAAAAAGAAGCAGCCATTGCTTATAAAAAACAGCTCGATGATTCGGGACAGTTCAAAAGTCCTATCGTGACGGAAATCACAGAGTTCGACAAATTCTACCCGGCTGAAGATTATCACCAGGACTACTTCAAGCTCAACCCGGAAAACCAGTACTGCCAGTACGTAATCCGCCCTAAACTGGAAAAGTTCCGCAGCAAATTCTCTGATAAACTCAAGAAAGCAGAGAGCGAGGAAAAATAAGGAGCAGCCACAGGCATTTTTGCCGGCGTGACTTCCATTATCTTTTCTCTACTGCAAATTCTGGAGTGCAAATCCCTATCGTCTCAAATTTATCGAACTCACTATGACTACGATAAAGGTTCAGATACAGCTTGGGAAACCAGAGATTCGTAGGATATTCCTTTTCTGTTTCATCATATTTGTCGTGTTGACTGAGAGCGGCGATTATATGGTGTGGCGCTGCATCATGAACGGGGATTTTATCAAAGGTAACGAGATAATTTGATTCTGCTGAAACTTCGATAAAATTTGCGCTCAACTCAAGATTATAACTAACCTGAAAAGCATTTTTGAAAAAACAGTCTTTGTCGGGAAAATGAATACCCCAATTCTCATAAGCATTCTGAACATACGAGGGCTCGCCTAAGATGGAGCGAACATCTTCACGAGACATCCCGAGGTGAACTGGCCCTATCGAATGCCGCGGTTTGACTTCGAAGGTCAACATGTCGGTTCCTTTAATGAGCTCAATGAAAGCGAAACAATAATTCAGGATGCTTTTACGGAGCGCAGATAGTTAGCTTACCAATAGTAATTGCTCCAGCGTTGCCTCTGCTCTTCGACTGTCAATTTATTATGCAGTATAAAGAAATAGACACGGGATTTCATTCGATTAAGACAAAGATAAATCAGCTGAAATAATCTTGCCTCTAGATCGCGTCATATTTTACTGGACAGAGTCTAATGCTGAGCAGCCGGTAACTCTGCATGGCAGAGCGCCTGACAGTCTGGGCTGGTCTCGTTTGAAAACCGGTCGCGATACCAGTCAGCGAACTGATGACTGAGCTGCATCAGCTTGGCGGTTACGGAGGTCGCGGAATAATGCACATACCGGTAACTGTTTTCGACTGAAGTGTACCAGTTCTGTTTTGCTTCAAGCGATCCCGGACCGATATCCAGAATCCGGTCGCCGCGCTGCATACAGTCTTTGACCATCCGCCCCATCAGAACACAGCCTGCTCCTTTGATGGAAATATGGGGATCGAAGCCCATCCGCAGGGCGTAAACCAGACCATCATAGATATAATTATAATTGAAAGCGGCAGGACGTCCTGAAACATACAGCAGATTCAGATCGACGGCACCAGCCTGAGCGGCCAGTTCATGGGCGTCACGGAAAAATGGTGCGACGCTCGTATGCGAAAGTGTCGTGCCCGTTTTGGATCTCCCCTGCCAGCTCTGTCGGGCAATCTCTTCACACTCATCGTATAAGTCCCAGCGTGGATCACTCTCACCCTTTGCCGCACCAGCAGGCCGATATCGAAGATATTCCACTTTCCCTTCCTGCTGCACCCGTTTTTCGGAACACTGGTATGTCTTACGGGCCCTGGTCGACCGGGAGTCCAGATATTGCTCCCAGTTCTGCTGCAGATTCACACAGGCTGTCTGACTCCATAACAGCGTCTCGTAGGAAAGTCCTTGCTCCAGTAATGCCTGTTCGGTGGCACCTCGATCAAAGCCGACTCGATCAACGCACCGCAGGTCGATCAGATCCCAGTCACGGCGGGACTGCTGAATATAATTCAACGCTATGCGTAACGTCGTTTTCTGATGGGCCGACACGGGACCATAGAAACTGCCCCAGTCATCAAATGGAAATGTTAAAATACGGCAGAGGCCAAACTTTGATTTAATGCGACGTACACAGAGCGGAACAATCCCTGTTACCTCTTCCCCGTCACGAATAATCAGCACTCTTAATTTCTGGTCTGCGGCAAAATGTTTCCAGTAAACCTGCAACCATTCCAGTGATCGAAAAAATGTCCCTCCCGGCGTGACGCTGAGTAACCGCAGCCAGTCTTCTCGATAGTCGGCAACAGCTTCTATCCTGTTCAGCTCAATCACGTCTGACATCTGTTTTTCGTTCCCGCTACGCCGTTCAATTCACGATCAAAAGGAAATGAAAACCAGACAACCGCAACAAAGCCGGAAATGATCTTCGAGTTTCATATCCTTATCGCAGCCTGATTTCCATAAGTTGCTGAAACTTAGCTTGCGTACAGCGGGGATCGCGGTGATTCACCTCAAGGAATTTTATTTGCACGCTAAAACCATTTGGCGATATTGCGTTATAACGGTTATAGCGAAAATAAAATTCTCTACCCAGAGAGCACACTCGGGTGCCTGATTTCAAAACTGGAACCAGTCAATCGAGCTGCGATGTCGTTCCCGTAGCGCAATCTCATTCAGTTTTTTCGATTAGAAACTCAGTGTTGTTTCGCTGGCACCTTCTGGTCCTGCAAATCCTGCTGCTGACCTGGTTCAGTGCCGGCAAATCGATCCCGGAACCAGGACGCCACCTGATGACTCAGGCGTAAAACATTTCCGATAGGGGACAAGGGCGAGTAATACACATAGCGATAGCTGTTTACGACCGAAGTATACCAGTACTTCTTGGCATCAACGGCACCTGTCCCGACATCCAGAAGCAGATCTCCCCGATCCATACTGTCATGCAGAATCCGTCCCACCAGCAATCGTCCCAGCCCCTGGTCAGAGACTTCAGGATTATAACCCATCCGCAAGCCGTTGATCAGTCCGTTCTGGACGAAGTTATAACTGAACGCGGCCGGCTCACCGGAAAGAAAGATCAGGTTCAAATCGAACGCACCGGCTCGTATGGCGCTTTCGTAGGTATCGCGAAAAAACTGATTCACATTCGCGTGTGTAATTGTGGTTCCCGTCGTAGAAGAGCCCTGCCAGCTTTTCGCGGCAATGTGTTCGCACATTTCATACAGGTCCCAGCGGGGATCACTCTCACCAAACGCTTCGCCACGCGGCCGATACCGCAGATGTTCAATCTCACCCTGGGCCTGCAGGTTTCGCTCTGCCCGCGTATAGGTCTGACGGGCTTTACGAGGTCGGGCTGCCAGGTACTCTTCCCAGGACTGACTGAGATCCACGTACATTGCCTGTTCCCACACGAACTTTTCAAATTCCATCTTCTCCGCCTGGAACGCCCGTTCGGTCGCCCCACCATCAAAGCCGTCTGTTTCCACACACCGCAGATCGATCAGATCCCAGTCACGGGGAGAATTCAGAAGGTAATGAAAAGCAGCTCGCAACGTGGATTCCTGGTCAGGCGAAACGGGACCATAAAAGCTCCCCCAGTCATCGAAAGGAAACGTTAAGATCCGACAGGAGCCAAATTTGGATTTGATCTTTTTCCAGCAGAGAGGCACGATCCCCGTGACTTCACCATTTTCACGCACAATCAGCACGCGTAATTTCTGATCTGCAGCAAAATGTTTCCAGTAAACCTGCAGCCATTCCCGAGACCGGAAAAACGTCCCCCCCGGCGTTATGGCAAGCAGTCGGGTCCAGTCACTCTGAAAATCATTCAAAGCTTCGATATCATGCAGTTCAATCACATCAGACATGGCGGGGTCTTCTCTGTAAATAAATTCAAATCACAGAATGCTGTCAGCGCATCACATAGCTGAGGAACCGGGCCTGTCGGTTGAATAGATCACCAGAGAATCAACCCTGCAGATTCATCTGTCTGGCAGCAGCTTATTCCAAGCTTCGTGTTCGTCTCTGAAACTTACGTTGCGTACACCGAATGCCAAACGCATCTGCCCAAAAGGAGGGAAAAACCAAGGTCCGTTTTTAACGAATTGCAGAATCAATCCGAATCTACGGATTAACCCAGGCTGACAAACAGAGAGATCACGCAGAGCAGACTGACAAGCGATATCAAAATCACAATTCAGAACTTAAGAAGAGATAAAAAAGGCAGGCAACCAGAAGAAAAATAGGGCCGACAGGACTCAGTAGGTTTTGCTTAACCACTTTGAGAAAGGTTAGATACGATATTCCGAAAAGCGAAGCGGTGCAGAATGCGGTGCAGCTGGAAACTCTGTGCCGAAACTGATAGACCGGGTACCGTTCCCAGTTACTACTCAATCGGCGTGAAATAGACTGACAAGCACCACATGACCGGCAAACCAACGCCGTTGTTGCAACGCCTGGTACAGTGCGTTCCTGCTGGCGGGCTGGCCTTCGATCCGTTCTGTGGATCGGAAACGACGCTGGTTGCATCGGTCTTAGAAAGCTGGGGAGCTATCGGGTTTGGAGCGTCCGAGGAATACTGCGAGATTGCTGCCCGGAGAATCGAGGCAGCCCAGCGGGGTGAACTGCTGAAGTTTCAGCGGGAGTGATCGGGGATTCAAGCCCCTAAGTGCTTTTGTAAATACCATTTATCATACCGCCATGTCATTGAATATGACTCTAAATAAATTATTGTATTCTCATAAGAGTAGAACTCTATTAACCTTTCGGCAGCTAATTGCCGTTATAATTGATAGTTCTTTAAAGATTTGCTTAATCCAACCGTTTACGAGATGTATGGATATATGTATATTTGCATTCCTAGTATTTTATCACCCATCTGATGCTCCGAACTGAGTATAATAGAATGTAGGGCGAATGCGGTTATTCATGAAGAATTATAAAATCTTTGTGAAATGGCTAGTGTGTTCGATAAGAAATGAAGAAGCCAAAACCACTTAAAAATGGACGATTTCTATTTTTAAAAAAAAGGCTTTTCTGGGATTCACTGGCTACCATAATTTCTGGTATTGCCGCTATCGTGCTTGGCTTTTACCGATTTAAAAATTCAAGAGTAGAGGACCAACTATTAATAGAGATCCTTTTTGGTCTGACAATAGCTTTTTGCATCTGCAGTCTCATTCGAATAGTCATAGATTTTAAGAATGAATATCACGATGATGGAGAAGAATCGTTAAATGCAATGCTTCACATTCTGTACTCTCAGCTTTCAGGTTATCGGAACAAGCAACACTCTGGTGATCCTCAATTGAGAATTTGTGTCTATGTACCTGATGGGACTGGACATTTACAACAAAGAACGGAGTATGTAGGAACTACGGAGACAGGTAAAAAGGGTACTCGAGTTTGTGTGTCCCGAGGTATTATTGGCAAGGCATATGAAAATAAAGCTTTGACAGTCGACAGTCTCCCTCGAAATCGTAAGTTCGTAGACTATATGAAAGTTAAATACAATTTCAGTATTGAGCAGATTCGTGAACTAAGAAAAGATCGGCAATCTTGGGCTGCACTTTATTTGGGGGATGACACCAATTGTGTAGCAATAATATATTGTGATAGTTGTCTGTCGGGATATTTTGGTAATGAATACAGCTTTCGTTGGAAAGTCCTTTACCACTCTGCCGTTGGGATGTTAAGATTTTTTAATCAAGATACTACGATAAATCGTAGCTAACATAGAATAGGAGGCGACTTATTATGAATAAAAAAAGACGCCCGAGTTATACGCGGAAAAATATTAAAGTTGCTGCAGATGGTCGGCAAATAAGAGATGAAGATTCACTTCAGATCTATCCACTCCCAAAAGAAATGCTTCAGGCAATGCATGAAGTGATGGTAGAGCAAGGCCTTACCACAGAAAAACCAAGTAAGGCAGAAGTGGAAGAATCAAAGTAAGTACGTGTTCAAGTAACCTCAAAAGGCCACCAATTTCAAGGTGGCCTTTTTTGTTTGGAATTTATTTTAGCAGCTGATAAAAAATCATTCGGATTTCTATTTCTGCAGGACCATCGGCAATAGTTCTAATACAGTTTCCTTGCCATTCTTCTTTCGAATGACGATCTCGGAAGACTTGCTTTTCTCTGACCACAGATATTCATAAACAGCCAATGACCAGCGAAGAACTTCAGATACACTTTCGGCTTCTGATAATTCTTTGACGTGATCAATTCTCTCTTTTAATTTACCTGGAAGCTCCAGATTGATCCGTACCTTATCCGGTATCTTTTCTGCCATTGTTGGCCTCTGTTAGAAATTTAAGCAGTGCACTAAAACAAATCAGAACGGGAATGCAAATCACAGATGCAATTCCAACCCATTCCAGCTCCGTTTTCATTGCCACAGCGGCAAGCGCAACCACTCCTAAGAGCTCCATCACACAGTCGGAGCTTTTTATTAACTCCAAAAACTTGTGCAAAGTCCTGAAATAAGCTGACGATTTATTTGAATCGTGTAATGTAAAATCGGAGTCTTCCCACTTTTCAAAGTCCGGTCCGTCTCCACTAAGCCTATCCTGCTGAGAATTTCCACCCTGATGCATAACTTAACAACTCCTTACGAGTCGAAGCAGTTACGCATAGAACAAACTGTAAAATCATAATCGTTCAACTCCTAAAAAAGATGTTACGCCACGCACAGCATTGGGTTCTTTCCATCGTTAACCCTCATAGAAAGGACAAGGAATAAATGCATTCCCTTCTATCATCCAAAACTGATTGTTTAGTAATGTTTTAGTAAAATGCCTTTATCCAGAGGGTTATGTGGAGTTCTCTCGTCGTGGTAATTATGTCACACCCCTATGGCTTCGGGGCGACATCATGTGTAGTATATACACACATCAATCGCACGTCAACGTGATTTTAAACGATTAAATTATTTAGCTGAGCAATTCAGGCTTCCCAGTTTTATGTGATTCCGAGTTAGCCATGCACTGAGAGTTTGAAATTTAAAATTGCCTCTTAGCCAGAATTACAACTTCAATTCAAACCCAGAAATAGATAATATAGATTCTCACATATCAATGCGGCTAGGGTAGCTCCCGAAAGCTGGTTCCCCTGAACCGGCCCGCCGCATTAATGTTTTCGTCAGGGGATATTGCCACAGGGAGGCAAAGATGAATGAACCGTGCCAGGACTGGAAGCTGCGCGATGCATCAATGACGCTGGGTGATATGGTCCGTTTGTCATGGACTGTGAGCAAGCTGAAAAGCATGGAAGCTGAGCAACTCGAAAATGTGGAAGTAGTTCAACTTGCAATAAAAGAAGGTCGTGATTGTGGTAATGAGCTTATTGAGAGAACCGATGAACTCTCGAATGAGATCAGTGACGCAAGGGCATTCCGTGAGATCATTGAAAAAAACACCAGCTGGGTAACACAAACGATAGAAGACTCACTCCACCTCTTCGCTAATCTGTCTGATGTTGTTGTCTATGGAATTGAACGTCCATCTAAGCTGATAGCCACAAGCGGGCATCATGCGGGAATGATGTTGTTACTAAGATATCTCGATGTAGATTATACATCAGAGTCTGGGTTCGATTTTGAAGAACTGGCAACACATATCCAGTCAGAGAGGCTCAGGCTTTTCCAGGTTAATGATTCGTTTGACGAAACTGGTGTTTCTAATGGGGCTCACCAGGCAGTCATAGAAGAGATTGAAAGCATCAGTGAACGCAGGACTTTATTTCATGATGCTACTGAAGAGCTTCCAGAAGAATACAGGCTCAATAATGGCGGAAAGCCAAAACCGCTTGAGGGCAACAGAACAGAGTTAGTTTATGCGATCACTGGAATCTCAAGTAAGCCAGGCAAATTCAAAGACATGATCACGAAACGCAGCCTCTGGGCAATTAAGCTTAGTGATAGAAAATACGAGTTATATTTTCCAAAACATCACCACTCTCAGATTGAAGAATACCGATCAAGACTCAGCCAGTACAGACAAAAGACACAAGCTAACTGACCTCAACTTACTGTAACACACCGCAACTTACCGTAACTGGCATATCCCTTTTCAGACTATGGAAAAAGGGAAGATTACTATTTGCTCCTGAAAGATCTGTGGTATTTTGGTTTGCATGTGGTTGATCTGTTGAGACCACAACAGACCAGAAAGCCAACTGAATTCAGGAGGAATGGATGATCGAAAATTCGGCTCATTCTGCACAGGAGCCCCCTGTCCTTGTTGACAGCAAAGAAGCTGCTCGCCTGCTTGGGTGTTGCGAGCGTACCCTCTGGAAGATGCGAGAAGAGGGTAAAATCCGTTGTGTCAAGCTTGGTGCTGCCGTTCGCTATGCACGAAAAGAAATTGACCGCTTCATTGATTCACAATCAACGCCGCTGATAACCAGTCCAGCTGGTATCTAGTGAATCGCTATTTCTGATTAACCGGGGGATTGTTCCGCCTGGTTACGTTTCATTCTATTGCATATGGAGGCAATCTTATGACAACTGCTGCGTTATCCAAGCCCAAAGCAGGGCGCCCCAAAGGAAGTAAAACCGAACAACTCCCCATTGTGGATTTTGTACTGCCACAATGTTCCAAGTGTAAATCCTCAGAACGAACTGGATACAACAATGTGAAGACACGCGCGTCTTCAGGGATTGCCCCAGACGGTTACCCTTACAACTTTGTCAGCCGAAAACGGACAAGTTGCCGCAACTGTGGTCAACGTCGAATCGATGTTTACTACGAATATGTGATCTGACAAAACAGGAAATCCGAATCCCGGATTTCCAATCTATCAGTTTTTTAAAAGTGTGATACCTTCGGATACATCAAAGAGAAAACCATTCGAAAACGAATGATACGTTTAACACATACGAAAGGAGTCGAGCAATCGCAGATCCAAGTTCAATTCAGTCTGGCGGGGTGTATACCCTGGACCAATTCAAGTCGCTGGCAGGCCTTCAACACTGTGCGTTCCAGAACGCTGTGAAGAAGGGGCTGAAAACCATTACCATCGGACGCCGCAAGTATGTCCGAGGTTCTGATTTCCTGGCGTTCCTGGACAAGCAAGCTACAGAGCAGGAGACAGCCACGGCCCTCTAATCAGGGGGCCAGTGGCCTTTTTCACGGACGATTTTTATACGGGGGATGCATGAGTCATCAATTGAGCGAAGCGGACAAGGCAAAAATCAGGCAGGAGGTTGTTGCTGAATATAACCAGAGGCAGCAGCCAAAGCCAAAAAAATTTAGTGATCTGATCAGGCTGAGCAGTAAGCCTAAAGAATCCTATGCGGATTACAAAGCCAGGATTGCCTCGTTAAAAGCAGAAGGCAAGCTGACGTTCCAAGACCTGATTCGCATCGTGTAGTGTGAACTGTCGGCATTTTACTTTTCAAAATCCACATTTGGGGAACCATAAATGAGCCAGAGTCTTAAGATCCATGTTCCAGCCGAACGCGACTTTTATTCAGACGAAACAAAAAAAGCGTTGGCACCACTGGTGAAAGAGATTGCCTCTCACAATAAAAAAGTTGACACTCACGAAGCTGCCAGGGCTCGGGTTGAGTCTGGGAACATCGAGTCGATTTCGTCAAAGGACCTCTTTGAAGGTCCAGCCAGCAACACTTACCGTTTCGATTTGTACGGCAAGGCTATTGAACTTTGCGACAAGGTGAAAGAATTTTCCAGTCTTCATGCTGCAGACCATAAGGCAAGATATCGAGGTATCGTTGACGAGCTGGACACATGGCGATTGAGGATTCGCGAAGAACTGACAAAACTCGGTTACGTCGAAGAGGAGTTACATCCGGGACACGTCAACCAAGTCAATAACATCTACCGATGCCACCCAGAGGCTCTGAAATTGATTCACATGGAGGGGAATTATCGGCAGACCGACTATCTAAAAGGGGGGGATCGGGCTGCATTGGTTGCCGGAATGGACAGACTGAGAAAGCAGTGCCTGGCCACATAGAAACCGCGTTTCCGGGGATCGGCTGAGGAGCATGCCACTCCAGATTGCCAGCCGATCCCTGTTATTGAAACATCAACATTCAAACTGTGAGGCTGGCCGACGACTGGGGATTTCAGGTTCTCCCCCCAGTCGTCGGCGTCGGTGGTCAATCAACCATCTGCTTTTTTAATCCTCTGCCGACCACTGAGACTATTGTGGTTGTTGACTCAGTGGTCGGCATCGGGGCTGGTTGGCAAAGTTCCCGCTTCTACTGAAACCCTCTATTATCAAGGATGATCAATTTTGGATCATGACCCAAAATCAGAAAAGTGCCATTTCATTAGCATCGACTCCGTTAAGCCGAGTCCAGAAAATGACAGGATATACCATCCTGCAAACCCCAAAGATCCCGCCATCATCAAACTTGCCCGTTCCATTTTAAATCAGGGCGTTCTGACTCCAATCATCTATACTGCTGATGGTTTCATTGAATCAGGACACAGGCGACACTGTGCGGCGCGTTTGGCTGGCCTGACAGAGATTCCGGCTATCATGTCGGATATTCGACGGGAGGACGACATCGAAGCGTTTACGGCCCGTCTGGCAGAACACAACATCCAACGCAAGAAAACGTTTGATGAAGAGGTTCGCGAGGAGATTGCCAGGCAGAACCCCGAAACCGCTTATCAGTCTCTGATCGAAGAACGGGAAAAAACGAATGATATTTTAGAACCGTTCAAAATACTGGGGCAAAAGACACGTTCCCGCATCACACGTGCCAAGCGGCTATTCCTGGATGCTGTGCAGAAGGTGATTCATGAAAGGCGCGAACATCTGCCGTTGAGCGTTCGCCAGATTCATTATGCCCTATTAAATGACCCACCGTTGAAGCATGCCAGCAAGCCGAATTCCGTTTATAAGAATGACGCATCCAGCTACAAAAACCTGATCGACCTCACCACACGTGCCAGGTTGGATGGTTCTATTTCGATGGAAGCGATTGCTGATTCTACCCGTCCAGTCTCCTGCTGGCAGACCTACAACGGCCCTCAGGACTTCGTTGCAGATCAGCTGGATCGGTTGCTGTGCGGGTACTGGCGCGACCTGATGCAGTCACAGCCTGACCATATCGAAATTCTTGCTGAGAAGAACACCATTCAATCTATTGTAAATCGAGTGGCTGAACGGTATTGCATCCCCACAGTGACAGGGAGAGGGTACTGCAGCGTTTCCCCTCGTGAGGGGATGCGGCAACGGTATCTGCGGAGTGGGAAGAATCGACTGGTCGTTCTGATCGTCAGTGACTTTGACCCAGACGGGGAGGAGATTGCTCAAAGTTTTGCCCGTTCGATGCGTGATGAATTCGACGTGGAGAACATCCATCCTATCAAGGTTGCCCTGACTGCAGATCACGTTGAACAGTTTGACCTGGTGCCAAGTCCAGACATGAAGGCGAAGCGGGGATCGTCTCAATATGAAAAGTTTGTCTCAAAGTATGGAGACGATGTTTTCGAAGTGGAAGCCCTGCAGCCCAGTCAGTTGATCGACGTACTGACTGATGCCATCGACAACGTGATTGATACCGATCTGTTCAATCGCGAGCTGGCACAGGAAAAGGAAGACGCCAGCAAAATCATGGCACTAAGAAAAGTTGTGCAATCCACCATTGCGGACAGGAATTTCCTGGCGTGTTAGCCCCGACACTATCTTACCTATTTTAACGGGGTCCTTTTTCCCGATTTGCAAAGCCTGACACCATAGTGAACTGTCGCGTTTTGTGTGTGTCTTTCCTTCTTTTTTCGAACACTGCGAATGACCAATATTAGCCCGATACCTGGGCTGCATATAGCCAGTTTTCATGCCTATCAGTATCAGTGAAACGAGTGACGCCGGTTGGTTTCTGAGGGGGTTCACAATCGGCGTCCTCGTTTTCACATTCATCGAACAAATCAGCAGGGGTTTTATGAATTACATTCTCAATCACGTTCGCCTGGACAAGCTGACTAGCCATCCTCTGAGTATTACCCTATATGGGTACGACCTCGACCGTAGATTCATTGCATCTGTGAGACAACACGGGATTATCTGTCCGATTCAGGTTACACAAGACCTGATCATCGTTGACGGTCACCGTCGCTACCAGGCAGCCCGGGAAGTAGGCATCATTGAAGACCATGTGATTGTGCGTATGGACCTGGACGACGAATGGTCGATTCAGGAAGCCCTGATTGAGTGCAACAGACACCGTGATCGGTCAACCGAAGTGAAACTCCATGAAGCCCAGGTTCTGGAATCCATCAAACAGGAGCGGCTCCGGGAACGTGAGTTGGTTGCGGGACGACGGGAAGCCGTTGCCGTTGGTCTGACCGAATACGAGCCGTTCAAGTTTTCGCCGTACCAGTGGGAGTACGACCCGTAAACCGGGGAGACCTGCCACACACAGCATCAGATACAAGCCTCGATCCCGCATTATGAGAGATCGAGGCTTGTATCTGCCGTAAGTTTTCAACCAGCGGCATACAGCCCCGATTGGCAGTGAGTTGAAATAGCCTCGATGTGCCTAACCAGCACTGCGAACGAAGTACCCGGTAGTGACCGATGGAGGCTGGCGAATCGGTCAGGGAGTGACGTCCCTGGCGTCTCTGTGCGTCAGTTAGAAGCGGCGCCCCTGAGTGGGCGTGGAATAATGGAGTAAAGACCTACCCGGATCGAGGCGAAAACCTTTTGAGCGGACCTCATACTATTAAGGTCTTATCTCCGGGTACGCGCCATAGGGCGTGGTCACTCTCAACTGCAAGTCATTGTTTTTATCTCCCCGTATTGAAAGATTCAGGATGACTCAACACGGCAGAGAGGGGAAGAAAACAGCATAGACGGGCTACCCAGTGGGGGCTGCTGGGGAGTTATCACTGTCAGGAAGTTAACCCCCACCTGGGTATCCACGATCCAGAAACAGCGCTGAATACATCTCAGACGGTGAACGGTGAATCAAACTGTTAAGCAGAAATCGAAGCTGTCCCTTGGCATGGATTGCGAAAAGACCTCAGAACGGAATCACGGACGATGGCGAAAAAGTATCGGAACAAAAAAACCAGGGAGTGATGTTTCGCAAGCGGTATAAGGAAAACGCGAACCAGCCCGACTTTGTGGGGTCCTTCACTATTGAGAACGGCAGGGAATACGAGTTTGCTGGCTGGCATGCAACGGGCCGGCAGTCGCCGAAACCATACGTGCGGTTGCGGGTGACGTCTAAGGCGAGAGGGTGATTGACCCGTTGGATTCTGGTAATCATAATATCCAAAGTGCAATCTAAACAATCTACCACCACAGGAGAAAAGGCGTGGCAAACCCTGATCATGTTGAGATAATAAAGCAAGGTGCAGATGCATTCAACAAATGGCGAAGAACAAATCCAGATATCTCTCCAGACTTATCAAATGTGAAACTAACTGGGATTGACCTTACTGGTATCAACTTGGATGGTGCAAATTTAGAAAAAGTGGATTTTAAAAACATCAATTTGAGCAATTCTTCTCTTTGCAACACTCAAATGAGATGGTCAGATTTAGAAGGTGCAGCTGTTAAATGTTCAAATTTTCAAAATGCAGATTTGAGCCATGCCAATTTACGTAATACCATCATAAACAAAACTCACTTTGGTAGTGCGAACTTGCTCGGCACTAACTTTCAAAATGCCAAATTGACTGAAAGTAGTTTTTTTGCTGCTTTATTGCGATTTTCTGAGCTTGTGAATGCAGATCTAAGTAACTCAAACTTAGCACATTCATTTTTTCTAAATGCTTCACTAAAGAATGCTAATTTGGAGAATACAAACCTATATCATACCACTTGGCACAATGTAGATTTGTCAGAAGCGCAAGGACTTGAAAAGATTCAGCATGAGGGTCCTAGCTCAATCGATTTTCAAACTATAGAAAGCTCTAGCGGGAAAATCCCTGAAGTATTCCTTCGGGGCTGTGGGCTTTCAGATGATTTTATATTGTACATCACCGACCATTTTTCGGGTTCTGCAATCGATTTTTATTCCTGCTTTATCAGTTACAGCCATGAAGATAAATTGTTCGCGCGCCGTCTACACGATGCGTTGCAAGGAAAAGGGATTCGCTGCTGGCTTGACGAACACCAAATTCTTCCTGGAGACAACATCTATGATCGGATTGATCACGGTATCCGAGTCTGGGACAAAGTTCTGCTGTGCGCGTCCGAGCATTCCCTCACGAGCGGCTGGGTAAACGACGAACTCAAACACGCTTTTGCCAAGGAAAAGCAGTTGTTCAAAGACAGAGAGCATGAGGTACTGTCTCTGATTCCGTTGAACCTGGACGGATACCTTTTTTCTGGCTGGAACCATCCGAACAAGAATCAGGTTGTCGAACGCATGGCCCCGGATTTCACGGGATGGGAGTCTGACAATGCGAAGTTCGAACAGCAGCTGAAGCGGGTAGTGAAGGCCTTACAGACGAACAACACCGGGCGTGAGCCGGAACCAAAATCGAAACTGTGACCATCATTTTAATACGCTGTCGCATGATAAGAGCATATATTGAGAAAGAACTACAGCATATTAATAATTTTTGAATTGTCGATTGATTTATCGATTAAGTCAATGTGATAAATATCATCATCACCTCTTATCAAATTGAAGTTAGTATCTCGCATTAATTTGTATATCTTGCCTACAGTTGTTTTAACAATAGTGTTCGCAATCTCAACCTCTATCACTTTGTCTGCTAGCGATACTGGCTCTTCTTCTCCTAATTTTCCAAAATTAAGAATTTTCCTTGGGTAATATACACGATTGAGTTGATCTAATTTGTAACTTAGGTCTTTAAGCTCATCCATGATAAATTCAACAGAAGTTACATCTTTCGTTTCTATGTCAGCCACTCGCTTTTTGTTGAAAGCTTTCAAGAATGGTGAATATTCATCATCTTCATCTTTCTTCTGTAATGTCGCTTTAACTTTTTTTGCCAATAGTTTTTTAAACTTCTGTATCGACCAGTAATTCAAATCTCTGGGATAACCAAGGTGTTCAACAATATTGATATCAAAAGTATAATTGGTCATGTCATCTTTGAGGATAATCGTTGGCATGTCGAAAGCCAGCCGGAGTCCCAATTCAAACATTACATTCGGGTTCTTACAGCTTACATCACAAACCACGATTGGTCTGTCATATAAATTTTGGACAATTCTTTCTTGAATGATCCCAACTTCATCACCATCGCTCACCAAGCTGGTCTTTATATCGATGGCAGCCAAAGCTTCTTCAATGATGTCCCTAACCTCTACCCAATGTTCTGCACTGCAACCATCAATTTCAGAGATGGGCATGACTAATCCGCATACGATTGGATTCTCTTGTTCCTCTTGCGGTTCAACTTCTATCGTTTCGGCCTGATCTTCTTTTTTCTGGTTCCGAGATGCTGCTTTTTTGGTCATGATTAAAGGCCCGACTTTGTTGTGATACTGATGCTGTTTGAAACTAAATTCACTCTACAGAGGTCGATATACCAACGTCAATTACTGAATTGCTTTCAATAAAAGTTTGGAACGTATTGACAAATGGTATATACCTTTACCAAAATGCAGGTCTCAAAGCTGAAAGGCATACTGAAATAATCTCTCAAAAAAATACTGAAAACAAGAATCCCCGTCCATGCGCGGTGTGGAGTAGCCGTAAGGCCTCCAAGGCGGTTTCAGTACCGCCTGAGAACAGCACGTATGGACGCGGGTTCTTTTTTGCGCGCTGCGCAAAAGAAAGGTGGTTAGGATGAATACCACATTCACGAACCCTGCGTGCGTCTGTGCTTCCAACAACGTCTCTGGAAGCGGCTTCAATTCCCCCAAAGGTCATTCGACGGCAGTTGATCAGCTGGCACACAAAGCAGCCAACTGGGAAGCCCTGAAACCGGTTGAAGCCCCCACCATCGGCACACCAGCGCCCGACGAAGTGCTGCGCGTCGATGCCCCGCGTCATGACTGGCCGGTTTACCTGGTCAACGTTCCTGAAGACTGGCAAGCTGATTGCTGGCGATCAGCTCCGCCGCACACAACGATGTATAAGAAAGCCAAAACAGCTGCTGAGATTGCTGCGATTCTTAATCGGGAGCGCATCGCAAACAGCAAGGACGGCTTTGTCTCTCACTGGTACATTCGCGTTCGTGTGGGCAGTAAGTATGCCAATCTCAGTGTGGCTTTGCCGACTCCCTGGAAGCCTGAAAACGAATATGATTTGCCCCCCGCATTTATCAGGATCGATGGTTCCCGCGATCAGTGCAAGCAGATTGTCGGTGATTTGAATTCTCGGCTTGATCACTGCGAGCCCGGAGAAGTCCGGAAGCGGGCTTATATCGCCCGTTCCATCTGTCCTGCTGATCTGGAACCGTGGCCGATCCAAGAGGAAACCCAGGCTGGGGAAAGCAAAGCTGATCCAGCCACACAGGCCTTCGAACAAAAGGGTGACACAGTGTCACCTTTAAATAAACCAGCAGGGATGGAAACCCAGTTGGTTGATTCTGGAGAGGACGAAACAGAACTCTTTGAGATTCAGTTGGGGCATCACTTCGCTACGAATCCGACAATTAGCGAAGATGTGATGTTGCATGTTCAGAATGCAAGCAGCAGTGAGGATGCAAGACGTAAGGCTGATTTATTTCTGATGGAATCTGCCATTGATATAAGTCAGCGTATTGCTCTGAATGGGTTCAGTGAAGCCGATAACGATGGGAACGAATACAATGTCGTTCTCACGGATGGCACGCTTTTGCGGTTTCGGTTGAGCAGATGTGAAGCGTTGAACCTGATTTCTGCCTGGAATCAATCGCGTAAACACAGCGAGCCAGAAGCCGTAATCGCTAAACGGTAGTAATGTTTTGGTTTCTCCCGTCTGGCACTGGTCAGGCGGGAGATTTTTAAGACTTTACTTTCCCTAATAAAATAGGGCTTTCAATCATCGTATTCGATATCCCTACCAGAACAAATTTCTATATATGTAATTATAACATGCTCAATAATATCATTATTTTCCACCACCCATCTCAATGGAGAGTAAAACCGTGTTAGCATTTTTTCCTGTTCAGGATAAATGGGCTCTCCATTTGAGTCGTATATAACGGCACACATAGGGCCAATGCTCAAAACATATACCAATAATAAAATAGGAATGGCATAGCCCAGAAAATGAAGAACTTTCCATCTCTTTTTTTCAGACATACGAACAACCTCGGACAGGAAAATTTCTAATCAACATAGTTTAAATGATTGAAGAGCAAAAGTAAGAGGAAATCACAACACCTTCGACAATCGCACTGAATGGAATGTAACGCGATTGATTCTCAGACGATGGATACGTCCTACCATTCGATAAAAACAGCTAAATACGAAAGCAACGCGACATATGGCAAGCATAACCAAAGAACCGAACGGACGTAAAAAAATACAGTTTGTTGGTTCAGATAAAAAACGGCGCTCTATCCGTCTCGGTAAAGCCACGATGAAAACGGCTGAAGCAACCAAAGTCCGTGTTGAATGCCTGGTTTCTTCGAAAATGTCCGGTCATGCCTTGGACGATGTTACATCCCGCTGGCTGACAACGATTGATGATACTTTGCGAGACCGGTTGGCCCGAGTCGGATTGATTGAGCAGCGCGAAGTCGTCCTCCTGGGCAAGCTGATTGACGATTTCATCAAGCTTCGAACGGGTGACGTGAAACCGCGTACGGTGGCAAAATACAAAGTAGTCAAAAAACATCTGATTGACCACTTCGGGAAAGACAAGCCTCTGAAGTCCCTGAATGCGGGTGAGGCTAAGGAATGGCGTGCCTACCTGATTGGTAGGGGATTGGCTGAAAACTCCATACGGAAGCTGTCAGGCATCTCAAAGACGATGTTCAATTACGCGATTGATAAGGAATTGCTTTTCAAGAATCCGTTCAACTGTTTGCCATCCGCGCTGGTCCCTACAAGAGAGCGACACTATTTCCTTTCTATTGACGATACCGAAAAAGTTATTGATGCTTGTCCCGATGCTGAATGGCAGCTGATCATTGCCCTGGCCCGTTACGGTGGATTGAGAACCCCTTCTGAAACGTTTTCTCTGCGTTGGGAAGACATCAACTGGCATCGAAACCGGTTCTACGTCACCAGTCCTAAAACAGAGCGATACGCTGGCAAAGAGGGACGTATCGTGCCGATCTTCCCGGAACTCAGACCGTATCTTGAAAAGTGTTTTTTTGAGCCTGCAGAAAACCGGACAGAGCATGTGATTACCCGACATCGTATCAGAAGCGAGAACTTGCGGACGACGTTTCACAAAATCATTAAGCGGGCTGGTCTCGTACCCTGGCCTAAACCGTTCCAGAATTTGCGATCCAGTCGAGAGACCGAATTGATTGAACAATTTCCTATCCAGACGGTTGTTGCCTGGCTTGGAAATTCGCCTCAAGTAGCCATGCAAAGCTATCTGCAAGTGAGAGAATCGGACTTTGAAAAAGCGGTGCAGAATGCGGTGCAGTACTCGTCTGATCGGGCTGGTATAGGCTCGCAAATGGAAAATAGAAACGATGATTCATCTCATTGCGAATCCGAGACTTGCGAGCCTATACGAGAGGATACTGTACAAAAGAGTAGGGCCGACAGGACTCGAACCTGTAACCAACAAATTATGAGTTTGCTGCTCTAACCGATTGAGCTACGGCCCCAAGTTGTTTTCAGATTGTTCTTTACCACGATCGTCCTGACAACAGCAACGGATCAGTGGACTCCGATATCTTTCAAAGAAATGCAAGGCTGATAGCTTACTGGACCTTCTGGGGACTGTCAAAGCAACACGACTTGAAAGCGGCATTCCTGATTAACTTTCCGTCAATTTTGCCCGTCTGTTGAAGTCAGACACAGGACAAGGTAAACAGGATCGTAGCGACATCCAGTTTCCCGGGTTTTTTCCCTGTCACAAATCGAGGCCCGCTTCCATCATGTGCCCCCTGTCTCGCGCTACCCGCTCTCACTGTCCGATACGACTGCTGACAGTTTGCTGTCTCTGCCTGATTTTGGGAACGGTCAATTCCCCGATCAAAGCGGAAAATTCTCCCACCACACCGGGTACACCAATTCGAGTGGGATCCGTGACTGGCGGACACATTCATCCTGCCCTCTGTCGCGCTGCAAATGGTGACCTGCTGGCGGTCTATAATGAAAATGGCGGGGGTGGAAAGGAACTGCTGCTTGCCCGCTCCACCGATGGCGGCCTGAACTGGTCGGCCAGTCAGCCGATTCCCACAATTAAAGAGTGTTCCATTTATCCAGGCTCACTGACCACACTCAAAAGTGGCGAAATCGTTTTGCACTGGTCCTGCTATCGGATTGAGGGAGCGCGGCGGTGGCGGGTGCCTCAATTCTGCACATCAAAAGATCATGGCGTCACCTGGTCTCCTGTCACCGAAATTCCCCTGGACGATTGCACGAATTATACCTGCCTGCGACATCCCATCCTGGAACTCGATGCCGATCACTGGGTCTGTCCTTTTTACGATCGCACGGTGATTTATGATCGCAGCAAACACAGGATCACTCCTTTCGGCGATGGTCGCAATCACGGCATGGTGCCCCTCGTTCGCACACAGCAGGGGGCTCTGATCAGCGGAGCCCCCCAAAGCCATGCCCCTGTGCCTTCCGGAAAACCGGGCAACATGGTGAATGGCCTGCGTTCATCCGATCAGGGACAAACCTGGCAGCCTCTGCAGTCACTCCCCTACTTTGGTGTCGCCGGTTATGATCTGACTGCTTTGAAGCAGGGTCCTGTCGTACTCACTTCAATCCTGTATGGCGTAGGCCGTGATGATGAATGGGCCTACGAACTGAAACTCTCGCATGACGCAGGTCAGACCTGGGACCACCATCACGCCGTGATCATTTATAATCCGGGCCGACCGATTAAAGGTCGAGGCTGGCCGCGCACCGTGCAGATTGATGAAAAGACGCTGGGCACACTGTTCTACGATCTGGATCCCAACCAGACGGGCGGCCCCGGCGTGTTCTTTGTGCGCACGCCTCTCAGCGCATTGCAGACAACCGGACGCTAATTCGTACTGCGGGCGATCTGGCTGGCACGCCAGGCTTCGCCATACAGGGCAAATCCCAGTTGCACAGTTTTGGATGCGTTTCGCAGCGCTTTCGTCAGTTTCGGATCGAAGGGCTCTATTCCTCTCTTTCTCAACAGACTGGCGGCCTGCAGGATGACTGCCTGGTCGTAATCTTCCAGTTGTTTGAACAGTGCCTCCAGATCTGCCTGATGCTGTTTCACCAGTCGCTCTGCATAATCGTAAGCAGTTGTTCTGTTGCCATCGCCGTCCACATCGATCCAGACCGCGCCCGTCGAGCCCACGACCTGCGATTCAAATTCGGGGGAATCGGGTTGATATGGTTTTGCGAACTGCCAGTATGGCGCAGTCACGCCGGGACCTGTCGCAATTGCCACCAGAAAACAATCGTGCGAGGGTAGATTCAGTTTCCAGGTCTCCTGCCACTTCACGCCTCCCCGTTTCGCGGACTTGATCTGCTCGCTCCGAATCAATTGTCCGTTCGCATACAGTTGAATCTGTTCTGCCTTCACCCATGAGGGCCCCGAGACCGTCAGGCTCACATTCCATGCTTTGGCTGATGGTACCAGCTCTCCTGGACCATAGCGGGAATTCACTTTCATCTGGGTCAACAGGCCGTAAGACAGGAGAACCTTACCATTCACGAAGCTTTGAACAGCCTGACCGATATCAATCTTACCCGGCTCCCGATCTTCTGCCTGGATATAAGTGCGGGACTGACCAACGATATATCGACTGACATCATGCGAGTCGCTGCACCCCACGGGCGTCAGCAACCGGCCGCGGTTCAACATGCCGAACCAGTCACGATACAACTGCAGCACATCCGTCTGAGTGGCTCCCGAATTTATAAGTTCCATCGCATTCGCCTGCAGCCGCCAGTCATCCAGGTTCTCTCCCGTCAGACTCAGATGATTTACAGGATCTAATGGACGGTATTTGGAATGAAGATCCCGGGCATGATTTAAAATCACCGCTTTCACATGCGGTGTTTCATAAATGCTTTCAAAGATCTCGTTCCACGAGGAAAGTTTAAAGTCGGGAACGGGACCTTGCGACTGGACAGGAAACACATTGAAGTGCCCCCACTTCGTCGTAACTTCATTTCCGATCACCGGCGTAAAATAGCTGCGTACGTTCAATTTTTGAGCCAGGGGTTCATAGTCAATCTGCTGGTTGTGATCGGTGGCAATGGGAAATTCGATCTGCTCTCCTGCCAAAGTCAGCATGCGTTCTTCCATCGAACAGTCGCCGTGCCCGGAATGGGTCAAGGTATGAATGTGCGTATCACAGCTCACATAGCCCGACGTATCCACTTCCCGGCCTATCTTAAGATCAAGCTTCTTTTGATCTCCCTTTTTCAGGATCAGTCGATGCTGATCGACGCCGTATTCGAATCCACGTCCGGCATACACAGTATATTCACCTGCCGGCAACGGGAATTGAGTTTTGCCGTCGCGGGTATAAATCACCCCTGTCCTCACCGCCTGACGTGCATTCGATTCAGCAGCGGTCACAACCAGTGCCCCCTCCGCATTCACAATGGTGATACGGCAGGGAATTCCCTGCTTCGTTTCTTTGTCAGTTACTTCGATCGACAACTGCGTTTCCGCCAGAAACTTCGAAGCTGGTTCAGTCAGAAGTACAATCTCACCCACCTGGATGTCATCAGGATCACGCTTCCCAGACTGGAATATTCGCAGCTGATTAATGCCTGTTTTCAGTGACTTCGGCGGAACAGGTAACAATAACTGCTGATCCTGTTCATGCCGGACCAGCTTTCCCAGGACCTTACCATTCAGTTCAACATTCCATGTCTGTTTGACATCCTGCTGACGTAACAACAGAGCCGTTTCCCCGGGATTGGCTTCTGCTTCAAATCGAATATTCAATTCGTCAGCCTGCGGTTTTTCTGGAAACGTAGTCCATTCACGGTCCCCTGACGGACGCAGGTGCAACAGTTGCTCAGTAATGATGAGCGGTTCTGCAGCCAGCACTGTCGAAGTGATCAACAGACAAAACAACAAAGTCAGAAAATGGGAGGTCGGCATGACGAGCGTTTTTCTTGAGAGCACCATGGATTCGTTTAAATGATTATGGAAGCGAATTGGCTGTCGTTTCTTTGTTAGTACTTTGCAGCAGGAACGCTAACAGATCGTGCAACTGTTGCGGCGAAAGAATTTCCAGCAGATTTGCAGGCATGAGTGAGAGCGGCGACTGCTGCTGCTCGTCAATTTCATTTTTCGCGATCGTGAATTCTTTTCCTTTCGTATCGACAAACACCAGCACTGCTCCTTCTTCTCGCTTCTTCAGTCCGGAAAAGATGCGCCCGGCATCCGTGATAACAGTCGTCGTACGAAAATTGATATCGACGGCACGATTCGGATCCAGTACATCTTCCAGCAGGCGTTCTAGCCCCCGGTTCCCGATGCCATCCAGTTGAGGGCCGACCAGGGCCCCCTTGCCTGCCAGTTGATGACAGACGGCACAGTTTTTCTCAAAGACCGCTTTTCCATTTTCAACAGACAATTCAAAGGATGCATGCGACTGCAGATGTTGAGCGATATTTTCCTGTATCTGTTTTTCACGGGGAGGCAATGCCTTGAGCAACTGTTCCGCGCGATGTTTGAGTTGCATATCAGAGGATTGTTGAATCTGATTGCGAATCGCAGGTTCTGCCAGGAGATGTGGCGAGGCGATCCCCTGTCCCGCATATGCGATCAGTCGTTCCATGCCGTTGGGCTGCTGAGCTACTTCGGCTGCCAGGGCAGACTGCAGACGGGAGGGATACAACTTGAAAGCCTGTTTCATCAAGTCATCCACCCGGTCCTGCTTTTGTTCAATCACGGCCTCTATCACAGCCTGTTGAAAACTGCCCGCTGCAGGATTCCGTGAAACTGGCAGCGGAAACAGAGGTCGAAACGCATCTGTTCCATCCAGAGATATCAGGGCGGAAGCCAGTTCATTTTTCAATTTCGGATCAAGCCTGGATTGACTCAACAGAGCGACCATCTTTTCACGGGCCGAGCGAATTTTAAACTGCTCCACCAGACTGGCGGCTGCGGACCAGCGATTGATCTGCTGCTGCAGACTTTCGCGGGGAATGGAGACCACTTCAGGTTGAAATCGTCCGATGGCCAGCCAGGCATAGGCATTGCCGGTGTCACTGTCAACTACTTCCAGGTATCCTTCAGTCCCTGCAAACTCCTTCAAATCCCAGCGGACCAGTTGCGCCAGATCATTTCGTGGCGCAGATACCCGTTTAAGGACACGTTGATCATTCAGGCTGCGCAACTGCACATAATTGAATCCATTATCAGGCTGCTTCGGAAAACCGGTATGACCTGCCAGATAAAAACTCAATTCGGGTGGAATGGAAAAAGGCTGTGATATCAGTCGCCCGGTTGCCCGTTCTCCCGCAGGTAAACTGCAGAAAAAGGGCGCTGACCTGTTCCCATCAGCAGAAGCTCGCTGCTGTAATGTCCAGGGATTATCACTCTGCTCTGCACCCAGCGGATAATTAACCCACTGAACGGACTGGACCTTCTGCTCCAGCAGTAATTTTTGAGTCAGTTGGGTGGCCCAGTCTGAAAGGGCAGAATCGATGCGCAGCCCTTTCTGCTGATATCCCTGCCACACCGCCTTGATAATTTCCACCTGCAGATCGATATTCTCAGCCAGTTGTGTTCGAGCCAGCTGAATGACCTCGGACAGCTGCTCTGCGGGCAGATAACGCACCATATGCCTGAAGTATTCCGGCAGTTTTTCCTCGTTTACGTTTTCCGTCTGCAGGTACCAAATCAGATACAGGGCCGCCTGTTCGGTGTGTACCGCCAACGTCAGTGATGCCAGTTCGCTGCGCTGTTTTGAGTTCAATGTTTTCCAGTCCAGTTGTTTTAAGATTTCAGAATCCCGAAGTTGTAACATCAACGCCCGTCTTACGACATATTCCAGATGATGATCTTCCGCCGGGATCTCTTTAAGTAAAGCGAGCAGAGCCGGGATATTCTCGAGAGCGGGGTGCAGTCCCAGCGCTTCTGCGGCAGCACGCTGCACGAACGCATCTGGATCCTGCAACGCATTTGTCATCTGTCGACGATGGGCAGGACTCCATGATTTTTGTTCCGCCAGAATTTTCGCAGCATGAATCCGCACCAGTTCCGCAGGACTCGCCAAAGCTTCTCCCAGCAAGCTGTCAGTCAACGCATCCCGACGAAACAGCGCCCACAGCGCATGCACGACGATTGCTGGCTGCTTCGCTTCGGACACTGCTTTCTGTAGTGGCTCTATCACATCCAGTTCTGACTGATCTGAAAGATAATCCGTGATCAGCATCCGTGTCGTCAGATTAGAAGTACCAAGCGCAGCGATTAACTGTCCCACGGTCATTTGAGAATAGTCCACCGGAGAATGATCTTTGTCTTTGCAGACAATTCGCCAGATGCGTCCCCGATAGCGATCCCGCCCCGGATGATCGAGGGGAACTTCATAATGCCCAATAATCTTGTTATAGAAGTCAGCTACATACAGGGCACCATCGGGGCCCTGTCGAATATCTACCGGGCGAAACCAGGGATCAGTCGAGATCAGAAAATCAGGTTCTTCCTGTGCGATGATCGTAGACCCATGATACACGGGAGAATTCCGGTTCACGCGGCTCGTCATGACGTTTCCGCTGAAGAAATCACCTTGATACTCCGGGGGAAATTGATCTGCAGAAATGATTTCCACACCGGCAATCGCGGTGGAACCATGCAGATGATCCATCATGGGCTTCACAAATCCCAACCCGTCGTGGGGTTTGCCGAAACTCGGATAGTATCCGCCTCGTAGAATCTGGTAGATCGGTTTCGAGTGGCAGTCTGCTGTAAACAGATTTCCTTTTTCATCAAAGGTAGAGCCAAACGGATTTACCTGTCCGTGCGTGAAATGTTCAACCCGCGAACCATCCAGCCGCATCCGGTAGGTATTCCCAGACTGCATCTCGACTACATGACCATCGCTGCCACTCACGTGGGTCTGGTTGTTAAAGCCGTGGTTGGCATACAACCAGCCGTCAAAGCCGCGACGAAACGAGTTATTCATGCCATGCGTATCACGTTCAAAGCCCATCGGGCCGAACAACTTTGTCACTTTGTCCGCGCGGCCATCTCCGTCCGTATCTTCGTAATAACTGATATCCGGAATACTGAAAGCGATGACTCCATTTCGATAAGGATACAGGCCGATCGGAATATTCAGACCTTCGACAAACGTGATCACTTTATCAGCACGGCCATCACCGTCTGTATCTTCCAGGATCTTGATCGCATCCTTCCCCTGCTCTCCCGCTTTGACGGGATAAGGATATTCGGAAGATTCCGTAAGCCAGAGTCGACCTTTAATGTCAAAGGCCATATTCAAAGGTTTCTGAATTTGAGGCTCGGCTGCGAACAACTGAATTTCAAATCCGGGTGGCAGAGTAAATGACTTCTGTTCGTTCTGTGGGGTGAGCGGTTCCGTCGGGCGAATGAATTCTCGAAACGGATTATCCGATTTCTGGGCTAGTACGAATGCAGGCGTCAGCAGACACCAGACCAGACACCACCAGCAAACCCGAAAATTCTGCATCATCGTTGCTTCACCTGTGAATCTTCAAAAGAAAAACCCGCCTGCTGGATACACTCACGTGCCAGGAGACGGGTTCAATCGTAAGGGATCAATTCAGCAGAATCAATCGGCAGTTAATCAAGTTCTTTAATATAAATATTGCGGAACTGCATCAGGCTGCTGGCAGGACTGAAAGTTCCATCCTTCAATTTTCCACCATGATGCTGAAAAGCAATCGGCCCTTTTTCCGGAACGTCTGGCAGCTGGGCATTTTCCAGGACCATTTCATTATTCAAAATAACGGTCAGCCGGTCCTTGACCATGATAATAATGAACTTATTCCATTCCCCCACTGGTTTGTCGGCATTAATCTTGGGAGTCACACCTGCTCGAACTTCAGGAGAAACCGACTGATTGCGGCGGTATGAATAAACTTCCCCCGAACCAATGGGCCAGCACCAGATATTGACTTGCGCTTTCGGAGTGCCTCGCAGATAGATTCCCGAATCGGCATTCGGAAGCTCGATTGTAATGACATTGCCTTTGGCATCTTTTAATTCTGAACCATCGGCTAAAACAATGGGCACCTTATACAGTCCCGTGGTTTCTTTGATGCGCCATTCCATGCTTAAAATGAAGTCGCCATACTCTTTCTCAGTCCAGAGATTCTTATCCCCTTTGGCTTCGCTCTGTGCATCATAGTCGATCACTCCTTCCACGACTTTCCAGTGACCGTTGTCACCTTCCGGGACTTTCCAGCCGGTAAAGTCTTCGCCGTTAAACAAAGAGGTATACCCCGGATGTAAGGCATCTTCTGGTGGAATTTTTACGATCGCACCATCGGTAATACTCCCCTCTTTGGGCAGAGGTTCTGGTAACGTCTTCGGTTTGTCCGGCTTCGTTTCTTTCTGAGCCAGAACTTCGTTTTGACCGACCAGGGAACATACTGCGCACAAACACAACCCCCAGCCAATGATCTTATATCGAATACTCATGATTTGCCTTTTCTCAAAATGGGACATCAATGCAGAATAGTCACCGCCGCAGTGCAGCAGTCGATTAAGGTCAATCGTATCGCAAGACTGTTCGCCTTCCCACCCAAATACATAACTTTGTTAAGAGAAAGATCAGTGTAAGTTTGTGTCCAGGCTTTGAATCAGTTTGAAATGAAATTGATTTCTCATGTCCCGCCCAGTACCTTTATAGAGAAGACTTCAAGCATATCATCCCGATCTTTTTACCTGACATTGAGAGATTTCTCTATGTACGTTTCTTCTGCTCGTCTTGCGCAGACATTTTGCAGTGGCCTCTGTTTCGCGCTGCTGCTGAGTCTGCCATTGATCGAAGTTGCTTCAGCAGAAGAGACCCCGCTGACGGCACAAAAAATTTTCTACCTTCAGAAGATTCGTCCCCTGCTGGAACAGAAGTGCCTGGGCTGCCATGGCAGTACACCCGACGATATCAAGGGGGACTACAACATGCTGACGCGGGACTCCCTCATCAGGGGGGGCGAGTCAGGCGAACCGGCAGTGATTATCGGCAAACCCGAAGAGAGTCCCTTCTGGAAAGCGGTCACCTGGAAAGATGAAAATATTCAGATGCCGCCCCAGGAACGCAATCGGCTGAATGCAGCGGAAATCGCTGACTTGCAACAGTGGATCTCAACAGGTGCCGTCTGGACAGACAGGGAACTCCTCCCATCGAGCACGAACAATTCCAGCCAGCAGTCCTCCATCGTGATGTCCACCTCAGGCGGACAGAGTCCGACCTGGACCAACCGCACCTACGAACCTGCTGACATCTGGGCCTATCAGCCCATCCAACGTCCTCCGGTTCCCTGGGCGGCACTCGGTAAAAAACTGAATTCCCAACGAAATCCGATCGACGCATTCATTCAGCAGAAACTTAAGCAGAAACAACTCATCGCTTCCCCTGCAGCAGAGAAAAAAACACTCATTCGACGCGCTACCTATGATCTGACCGGGCTGCCTCCCACCTTGAAGCAGATCCATGAATTTGAAAATTCCCAGCATCAAGACAGCTGGTCACTGTTAATTAAAAAGATGATGGAGAGCCCCCATTATGGCGAGCAGATGGCTCAGATGTGGATTGACGTTGTCCGCTATGCTGACACCAGCGGGTTTGCCAATGATTATGAACGCCCCAATGCCTGGCGGTATCGCGATTATCTGGTGCGCAGTTTTAATGCCGACAAACCCTATGATCGATTCATCATCGAACAACTGGCGGGCGATGAACTGGACCCCGACGATCCCGAACTGCTGATTGCCACGGGCTACCTTCGCAGCGGCCCGTGGGAACACACGGGAATGAGTGTCGCCGCGGTAACCCGTCAGCTCTTTCTGGATGATATCACGCAAAGCACGGGCGTCAGTTTTCTGGCACATAGTTTTCGTTGTGCCAAATGCCACGATCACAAGTTTGATCCGGTCCCCACTCGTGATTACTACCGCATCCAGGCAGTCTTTGCTCCGGTTCAATTCGCAGACCGCAAAGTGGAATATCAGCCTTACGAAAACATTTCCGGTTTTGCCGACATGAAAGAACGCACCGAACGACTCCTTGCAGAAACCCGGGCACAACAACAGCAATTTAAAGAGAAAACAGACGCAGCGATCGCCGCCTGGCTCAAAGAAAACGGTTATCAAAACCTCAAACAGGTTGCTGCCGATAAGCGGCCACCACTCAGATGGTTTGGTTTATCTGAGTTCGAAAAAAGCCTGCTGAAAATCAATAACAAACGCATCGACTATTTCGAGCGGGAACTTAAACGGTATGAACCATATGCTTTCAGTGTTTACAATGGTCCCCCCAACAATTACCGCTCTACGAAAACGGTCAACCTCATCCCTGGTGCGAAACAAAAACAGGGCGAAATCCAACAGACGTTCATCCTTGCCGGAGGCGCGATCACTGCTCCCACAGAAAAGGTGACGCCGGGAGTTCTCAGTGCGGTGGCCGGCTCCAACAGTTCCAGAGAACCGAATGCCTGGAATACCATCCCACAGACCTCTGAAGGCAGACGACTGGCTTTGGCCCGCTGGATTGCCAGCTCGAACAACACCCTGACCGCCCGGGTAATTGTGAACCGCATCTGGCAGTTGCATTTTGGAACCGGACTGGTGGCTACTCCCAACAACTTCGGGCAGAAAGGAGATCAGCCCTCCCACCCGGAACTGCTGGACTGGCTCGCTACCTGGTTCATGGATCATGGCTGGTCGATCAAACAACTGCACCAGCTGATCATGACTTCGGAGACTTATCAGCAAAGCAGTCAGCCTGTCGATGCAGAGCGGGTTCAGACAGTCGACCCCCGTAATCGACTTCTCTCTCATTTCCCCACACGCAGAATGACTGCAGAACAGCTCCGCGATTCCCTGCTGGCGTTGACAGGTGAACTGAATCCTGAGATGGGAGGGCCTGGAGTCTTCCCGGAAATCAACTGGGAAGTCGCACTGCAACCACGCCATATCATGGGTTCTGTGGCTCCCGCTTATCAGCCGATGCCCCTGCCCCGACAACGGAACCGCCGCACGCTGTATGCCTTTCGCTATCGCACACTGTCAGACCCGATGCTGGAAGTCTTCAATCGACCGGGCAGTGAATCCTCGTGCGAACGCCGTGATGAGACGACAGTCACTCCGCAGGCGTTTGCCCTGTTCAATGGACAATTCACTCATGACCGTGCCCTGGCCCTCGCACACGACATCATTCAGAATACAAAGACGCAGGAAGACGCTGTACAGAACGCCTTTCTGCAGGTCGTGTTACGCAAGCCCGAATCATCCGAACTGCAACTGGCATTAAAACATGTCCAACAGATGCAGTCTTATCACGAACAGCATCCACCTCAGAAAATCCCTCTGCCTCGTGAAGTGAAACGGGAAATGATTGAAGAATTGACAGGCGAATCGTTCAGCTGGACCGAAAAACTTGATCTCTCAGAAAATTACGTACAGGATCTCAAACCCTGGGACGTGGATGCAGCCACCCGTGCCCTGGCGGAGCTGTGCCTTGTCCTGATGAACTCCAACGAATTTATTTATCTGCGATAAACTGCCCATGCATCGATTACAACGTCGCGACTTTTTATACGGGATGAGTGCCAGCCTGGGCACGGTCGCCCTCAATGCGCTCCTTCAGGCTGAAGAAAAATCTACACCGCAGCCCGCGCATCTCAAACTGGAAAAACCGCTCGAACCACGTGATCCCCACATCAAAGCCCGGGCCAAAGCATGTATCTTCCTGTTCATGGAAGGGGGACCCAGTCATCTGGATACCTTCGACCCGAAGCCCGCTTTGGAAAAGCTGCACCTCAAAGAATTCCTCCGTGAAGACAATCAGGTTTCTGCAATGGCCAGCGGAAAACGCTACTACATCAAAAGTCCCTTCAAACACAAGCAGGCCGGCGAATCAGGAATTTCACTCTGCGAACATTTCTCTCATCTCTCCGATGTCGCTGACGATCTCTGTGTGTATCATGGCCTGCAGGCAGAATCGATCAACCACCCCACCGCCTGCTATCATATGAATACCGGCAACCGGTTCGGCGGTGACCCGGCCATTGGTTCCTGGATGACTTATGGACTGGGAACCGAAAATCAGAATCTGCCCGCATTCATCGTGCTCCCGGAAGTTGCTTATCCGCAGGGTGGCTCTGCCAACTGGTCGAATGGATTTTTACCCGCTTACTTTCAGGGTACGGCATTACGCTCCCAGGGCTCTCCCATTCTGGATTTGAATCCCCCCGCGCATGTCACCCGTGAGACACAACGCAAAAACCTGGATCTGCTGTCGCAGTTGAACCAGGCAGACATGCAGCGTCATCCGCATGAACAGGTCCTGGCGGCCCGGATGGAATCGTATGAACTGGCATTTCGCATGCAGGCCCAGGTCCCCGACATTATCAATCTCGACCAGGAAACCAGGCAGACTCAGGAAATGTACGGGCTGGGACAACCCGAAACCGACAGTTTCGGTCGCCGTTGCCTGCTGGCGCGAAAGCTGGTCGAAGAAGGAGTCCGCTTCGTACAGATCTATGCCGCGGGCTGGGACTCACATGACTTTCTGGAACGTTCTCATAAAGCACGCATCCAGGCTGTCGACAGACCCATCGCGGCTCTGCTTAAGGACTTGAAAGCCCGTGGACTGCTGGAAGACACGCTTGTCGTCTGGACGGGAGAATTCGGTCGATCACCCGATAATGGCATCCGCAGCGGCAGACAGGCCGCCGGACGAGATCACAATGCAAAAGGCATGGTCCTGTGGATGGCCGGTGGTGGCGTCAAAGCCGGTCATCGGATTGGAGCCACCGACGAAATCGGGGATCACGCCGTCGAAGTCGTTAACCCGATCAAAAACCTGCATGTAACCCTGGAACATATCATGGGCCTGGATGATAACCAGCTCACCTATTTCCACGAAGGTCGCTTTAAAGTCCTCAGTCAGACAGGAGGTGCCGTGATTAATGAATTACTCGGATAATTTAAGTTTTCGCTGATCATTCCTGCAATGACTTTTTAAGCGATTTTCTCATCCGCTGATGGGGAATCGAAACCGATTGAAATTCCTCTCCCACTTTCTCATAACCCAGTTTTTGATAAAAGCCCACCGCAGTAGCACGCGCATCCAGCTCCAGCAATTCAAAACCCCGCTGCTGAAGACTGGCTTCGATGTTGTATAACAGTTTTTTCCCGATACCCTGATTTTGAAAAGCCCCAGCCACAGCCATCTGGCGGATTTTCGCTTTCACCGCCGAAACCGGTATCGCCAGCCCACAGGCGATCACTCGACTTCCCTCCAAAATCCCAAAATGAAAATAATCTGCTTCAGCAGAAAGATCTTCTTCCCTTAAATCCAGACCTAAAGGCTGTCGTAAAATCTCGTTTCGTAATTGACAGGCCTGATCATAATTTTCTGACAGAAAAGAGATTTCAATGAATTGTGTCATTCGGTCACCAGACTTCTATACATAACCACCCCCACCAGCTTCGTTAAATGATTCTGTATTCTATCACCATCCCCGCAAAAACTTGAGCTGAAACCTCATCATATAAACGGACTTACAGTTTTCCTCAATTTTCCGAGGCTAATTTTAGCACATTCACGCTGTATTCAATAAGGGTTGGGTTTGTAAAGACGACTCTCATCGCGACTCAGTGAGAGGTACTGAAAATGGCGGTAGCGACCGACCGGACAACTGAATTTATTATACTGTTCTCGCGGCACAGTCAGAGAATCTACCGATTTATCAGATCGCTGGTAGACAATCGAACGGATGCCGAGGAGATCTACCAGAATACGTGCACCGTGCTCTGGTCCAAATTTGATACCTTCGAGACCGGATCGAACTTCTGGGCCTGGAGTTGTCAGATCGTGCGCTTTGAGGTTCTCAATTACCGAAGACGCCAGAATCTCGAACGCAATATTTTCAGCAATGAATTCTACACTCGGGTTGCTGAAAGCGCGATGGTGACCGTTGACGAACTGGATCAGCAACAGGCTGCCCTGTCCGTCTGCTTCGAACTGCTGTCACAAAGACAGAAAGAAGTTCTCGAAAAAATCTATGAACCGGATGCCAGCCCGAATACCGTCGCCCAGGAATTGAAACGGACTCCCAACGCGATCTACAAAACTCTGAAACGCGCCCACGATCTCCTTTTCAGCTGTATTCAAAGACGCCTTCATTCAGGAGACCTTTTCTGATGTTAACTCCTGAGGAACAGGAAGAACTGATGCAACTCTGCTGGGAATACCAGTATGGAAACCTCTCTTCCCGACAGGCCGGTCGTCTGGAGAAACTGGTCCTGCAATCCGATTCCGCCAGAGACTTCTTTATCCAGTATTCCGGTATGTGTGCGAATCTGGAGTGGGAGGGCATCGTCGATCCAGGACCACTGGGGCGTTCTACCGATTATGAACCATTGCCTTCCGGCGAGCTGAAAACCATCCCTGAATTCCTGGAAACAAAACCGTCTGCCCCGGATCGCCGAAAAGCCTTATCCGCGATCCTTGCATTTTCAGTTTGTATTTTCGCAGCCGTGTATCTCTTGACGTCTTCACTCTGGCAGAAAGAGAATCCCCGGTTTCTGGCCCGGATCATTAATACAAAAAACACGATCTGGTCAGAAGGAAAACCAGCCTGGCAGCCAGACGACATATTGCATGTCGGCGATCAAATCCATCTCAACGCGGGAATCATCGAACTGGAAACCATCACAGGCGCGAAAGTGATTCTCAAGGGAGTTTCACACCTGACACTGGTGCAAGCAGATCAGTTCATGCTTGACGAAGGCAATCTGTTTGCCCATGTTCCGCCCCAATCGCAGGGACTGACAGTCGATACCCCCACCTCCCGCGTAGTGGATCTGGGAACATCTTTTGGACTGATCGTGACCCCCACTCGCGAAACAGAAGTGCATGTTTTGCAGGGGCTTGTCCGGTTCGATCTGGTGAATTCATCTCGCGAAACAACCATCACCCGCGATCTGACGGAAAACACCGCGGTCCGCGTCCAGGCTGATTCCAGAAAGATGACGCGTATTATTTCGACGCCGGAACTGTTTGTTCAAAACATTGTACCAGATCAGCCACGGCTGATTGCCCACTGGAAACTGAATGAGCGGGAAACTTCACAAACGGCCCAGGACTCAGGAGACAATCTTCTGCATCTGAATATTCTGAATAAGCAGGGACAGTCTCCCTTTACGGGCTGCCCCGCACCCCAAAACATTACTTCGGCAGCCGGCCCGTTTGAAACACAATACCATAAACTGTTCCGCACACTCTCAGAACAGGAGGCAGCCCTGTTCGATATGCGGCGGTTCACAATCGAACTCTGGGCCCGCAACCCCAACATCAAACAGCAGGGGGATTCTGACACACTGTTTCATTATCGAAATACGAAACTGCACTCTACTTCACAATTCAATCTGTTTACAGACGATCATTCCGGCACATTGGGGTTTGGCTTCCTGGATTCAGACAACAGGTATGTTTCATTTCAAACCAAAAAAACTGTCCCCTGGGAACAGGACCGCTGGTACCACATCGTATTCACCTACGATGCGAACACCGCGGCTCCGCATGACAGTATTGTCTCATTTACGAGAACACCGGAATTCAGTTCCAGACCTGACCTGCAGCAGACACTTACAGACATCGCAGATATCACCCCCTTAACCCCAGGGGGAGTGCTGGCCATTGGTGGATCCACCCTGACAGATATCTCGCGACACTGGGGAGGTGATATCTCTGATGTCCGCTTCATTAATGGAATCCCCGCGCGTTATCAGAGGCAACAGAATTCCAATTCTAAATAGCATTTTTAGAGTCTTATGAACGGTTCTCAAGACTCATTTTTATCTCTTTTTTCAAATCAGGATTTCATAATGATATTCAAGTCCAGACGAGGCTTTACACTGATTGAACTGTTAGTCGTAATCGCCATTATCGCCATCTTAATTGCACTCCTGCTTCCCGCCGTTCAACAGGCACGCGAAGCCGCCCGTCGCAGCACATGTAAAAACAGTCTGAAACAGATCGGACTGGCGCTTCACAATTATCATTCTACGCACGGCACCTTTCCCGCCAGTCGCATCGGACCTTACGAAAGTACCTGCACCACCTGCGGACTCGACTCACGATTCAGCGCTTATATCCCACTGCTGCCTTACATTGACCAGGCACCGCTGTTTGAACAGATCACCGGCAACCTGGGTTCCACATCTTATGTCTGGAATACCGGATTTCCGGCCTATAAAACCAAACTGCCGATCATCAACTGCCCCTCTGATGTCAACACAAATGATATCACCGATTTAGGGCAGCATAACTACCTGTTCTCCATCGGCGATCAATACAGTAACTTCCAATCCGTTTCCCCAGGAAACCTGCGGGGCGTTTTTGGGTTCCAGTCCAGTGTCCGTATTCGGGATATTATTGATGGAACCAGTAATACTGCGATGGTTTCAGAATGTATTCGCCCTCCCGGATCAGGGGCACTGACACCCGCCAATGGTGTAGGAACCAATTCCACCACGAACTCCAGTAATCCTTCCGCATGCCTTGCCAGCTTCGTCAATGGGGCGTTTACCACAGGGCTACTCGACCGAAACCGTTCTCTGGGAACACGCTGGACCGATGGTCGATCAGGTTATATTAATTTCAATACCATCCTGCCACCAAACTCGCCTGTCTGTAATGGCCAGACGACACAAGGGATCCAGCCCCCATCCAGTCGACATGAGGGGGGAGTCCATCTATTGATGGGCGACGGTGCCGTCCGCTTTATCAGCGAGAATATCGACACAGGGGATATCAGCGCCTCTCAAGTTGCCTCCGGTAACAGCCCTTACGGCATCTGGGGAGCACTGGGATCAAAAAATGGGGGAGAAACACTGGGTGAGTTTTAAGTTACCTTCAAAGTGAAAGCCTGTGACTTCGGTGCGGCCCGATTCGAGCCGCCTGATCATGCTTTCCATTTGCATCATTCTCCTCTGTGAATGGAACTCCACCTTCAAGAGTTCCATTCACATTCATTTTTTCTGTTTAAAAGAAAGCTGCTCACATGCGTCGCTCACTGATTTTATTACTCTTAATAATTCTCTGCCCGGCCTGTTCCGGATCGGCAGAAGACAAATGGACAAAACAGCGTCCTCCCACTTACCCCGCCTCTGGTACGGTAAAGTTCAACGGGTCACCACTTGAGGGGGCAACCATCGTCTTCCAGTCCAACGGTGCTCAGACACAGGCGGCCGTCGGACGTACTGATAAAGACGGTCATTTTCAGTTGCGCACTTTCGAAGAAGGCGACGGCGCGATCGCAGGGGAACATCGTGTGGCGATTACCTGCATTCGGACCGAAGGCCCTGCAGAGGGAGCCAATCTGGATGAAGCAGATGTGGTCATCAAGGAAACATCGCTGATCCCCACAGTATATGGAAACGCGCAAAAATCGGGACTCACTGCGAATGTCAAACCAGATCAGGAAAATGATTTTACCTTCGAACTGGAAGACAAAAAATAAAACCGTTTCTCATTCAAATCAAGCCTCTTCTGTCTCCCTGGGTGCAGCGGGGGCTTGTTCCTGTTTACCGTTGGAAATAAGCCGGGCGCCTTGCAGATGATGCACGATACGCCAGAGATGATAGCTGATGCGCGTCAGCCAGCGAAAGGCATCCAGTTGCTGCAGCAGGTTATCGAATTGACCATCGGCAGTAGTCGCTGACTGGGTAAATTCTCGACGTGTCTCTTTCTGCTGACTATCCCAATTCTCCCAGAAGTCCTGCAATGCTCCTTCATCACTCTCTGAAAAACCATTATTTAAGGTCTGCTCCAGATGCTGAATCTTTTCGTTCAGCTCATCCACAAACCTGCTCAGAGTCTGGTTCTCATTGGCTGAACTCAGTCGTTCCATTTCATCGCACCGCCGCATTAAACGCTGCAGATGATCCAGCGCCAATACCACTTCCTGCGAAGAATGGACCGTCGGTTGATCCGAACCGGTCACATTGATCTGTCGCAGGTAATGGGAGGTGGTTTCCAGCGTATCATGGTACTGAGCAAATTCTTCATCCAGTTCTTCCCGCGCCACTTCGGATGTGAACAGCTTATGCATCAGTTGCAGAATACATTGAAACACGTCAACCAGTGTCGAACGTGCCGCTTCGATGGCAACGTTAGGATTGGAAAGCAAAGATTCATCCAGTCTTTCTGTCTGATCATTAACGGCTTCCGGGATGAGGCGAATAATCAACGCGGAAAATGGTTTCGTAAACGGGACTATGAGCATCAGTCCCAGAAGATTGAACAACGTATGAAACGTCACCAGCGCAATATCGGATGAGATGCCACTGGCGGGGCCGGCATACTCTTCCCAGAACCAGACATAGACAGGCAACAGAAAGTAGGCCAGAGTCGCAGTCACCAGGCTGTAGAATACATGCGCCAGCCCGGTGCGTCGCGCGGCCACCGATTTCCCCAGTGAGGCGAGCAGCGCAGTAAAGGTGGTACCGATACCAAAGCCGATCACCAGCGCACCCGCCTGGGCCAGGGAAATAGCTCCTGAATGCAGCGCGGTGAGCGCCATCACGACACCCGCACTGGAAGACTGTGTGACCAGCACAATGCCTACTCCCATCAGCAGCAACAGCAGCCTGCCCCACCAGGAGTCCTGCGGAAATGATTCCGGGCTGACCATCTCCGCCAGGCCGGACATCCCTTCCTGCAGAATATCGAGCCCCACAAAAATCAGGCTGAATCCGGCGATGGTGAATCCGATCAGGCCGATTCGTTTCTTACCAAACAGATTGAGCAGCACCCCCACCAGTACCAGCGGAAAGGCAATCTGCCCCAGTTTCAGTTTGAAACCAAACAGAACCACGATCCATCCGGTGACGGTTGTCCCCAGATTCGCACCGAATACAATCCCCAGCGACTCGGTTAATGTGAGCAGCCCTGCCCCGGCAAATCCGACGGCTGTGACGGTCGTGGCACTTGAAGACTGCAGAATAGCAGTGACGATGACCCCCGTCGCGATCCCGGTCGGAATGCTTTTGGTGAATCGGGCAATCATCCGTCGAATTGTGCCGCCTGCCAGATCTTTCAGGCCACTGGTCAGAATCACCATGCCCAGCAGAAACAGGCCCAGGCCACCAATTGAATCAGTTATCCCTGCATCCATGGCAATTCCAGCAGTGTTGTACCAGTATCAAACGTATCTCCGCAGTCCCTGCTGCAGTCAGCAATCGTTTATTCTAGCAAAACAGCGGGGCATTTCGAGACCGTCATCTTGTCCGGTATGCTACCAGGCCGTCCAGCCACCATCGACCAGCAGATTTTGCCCTGTGATGTAACTGCTGGCATCACTGGCAAGAAAGACGATTGCCCCCTTCAATTCAGACGGCTTTCCCATGCGTCCCATGGGGCTGTGCGCATTCAATCGTTCTGCCAGTCCCTCCGGTGCTGCCTCGGAAGGAAATGGACCGGGACTCAGACAGTTCACTCGCACTCCGTCTTTCGCCCAGTAGACGGCCAGATGCCGGGTCTGATGAATCACGCCCCCCTTCATCGTGTGATAAGCAACCGGGCTGGCATTACAGATGCCCTCGTATGCAGCCGGATAAGAGCCCACAACACCATACATCGAGCCAATCATGATCACATTGCCCTGCGCCTGTCGCGACACAACATGATCTCTCAACTTGCGAGCCAGTAGAAAAAAACCGGTTGCATTCTGCAGATGACGCGTAAAAGCTTCAGCTGTGACCGTCCGCCAGTCTTCACCCACCGGATCGTTGCCATTATTTACCAGTACGTCAATCTGACCGGCTGCCTCGCAGGCCGACTCAAAGCCCCGTTCGAGAGACGCTTCGTCCATGTGATCCAGTTCGACTCCCAGATGTCCCACCTGCTGCGGGTCGGGCAGTTCACTGGCCGCCTGTTGTGCCCGTTCTGCATTGCGGCTGCTGATTACCAGTCGTGCACCCGCTTCGGCCAGTCCCCGGGCCATCGCGCTTCCCAGGTAACCGCTGGCACCGGAAATCAGCACGGTCTTGCCACTCAGGTCAAATAACTGTTGGATCGTCGGTTCGGGTGTAGAATTCATTGCACTCTCAAAAAATCAGATCAGGTTAAGGAAGAAAGAAATTGAGCCGGTTCTATCCAGGTTCGTTTTTTCACCGAATCCAGAATCGACAGATTCACCGCCAGCGTCTGCAGCCCCGCTGAGAGCGGGCATAAAGGCGGACTTGTATCATCCAGATAGTCCAGAAAAGCACTCGCCTGTCGTTGAAATAACGTATCTCGTTCCAGTGTTTCCTGGAAACCGACCTGCCATTCCCCGTCCGGTTCAGTAACCCAGCGATACCAGCTTTTCTGATATTCAAATCGCAGCATACCCCGCTCACAGATGACAGTAATCATCGATTCATTCGCAGGCTGATGCTGATTCAGACTGAAACTGCCCAGCACATTACCCTGCCGGGTGATGACGTGTACGGTGTCTTCGACATCAACCCCTTCCAGCACCTGATGTGAGAAGTCTGCCACAAGTGCATCCACGGAGCCCACCAGGTATTCGCCGGCATTCATCGAATGCGTCAAAGCATCCTGAACCGCCCCCCCGCCGGTGGCATGTGACTTATAATAAATATCCCGGTAAGCCGGGCGATACGTGGGAAAATTCTGTCCTGAAACGACCACCAGTTGAACCGGCTTGCCAAATTTACCGGAGTCCAGTGCCGACTTCATCGCTGCCAGAGCGGGATGTGCACGATACACATACGCAACTGCCGCCTTACGATCATTTTCCTGCAGCAGCGTCTGGAGTTCTCCAATCCCTTCGACACTCGTGCTTAACGGCTTCTCAATAAACAGATCCAGCCCCGCCTGGACTGCCTGAATCGAATTGGCAATATGCACATGGGCAGGCGTGGCAATGACCGCACAATCGTGCGGCTCCGACAGCGCGGTTTCCAGATCCGCATACTGTCGCTCGACTCCGTACTGATCCGCAATCTTTGATCGCAACCCGTCATTCAATTCACAGATCGAAACCTCGACTCGACCTGTCGACTGGAAACAACGTAAGTGCCGCTCACCAATTGAACCAACGCCCACAACCAGTAATCGTTTTTGTTCCGTCATCGCTGTCTGCTCTCTCAACAATTGGTTGGCATGCAAATGATATTCAATTTGATCCCGGGTTACCTGAAACTCAAATACTCATCTTAAAGCGACGCTGCGAATCAGCAAGAAGAGGCCATCAAAAAACTCCGGAAAAGACTGAGTTCATTTTCTCAGCTCCTCCGGAGTTATCTTCATGTACCGAACTTTTCACTCATTTCTGAAACTGCAGCGAATACAGATCCGCGTCTTTCATCACAAACTTCAGACGCACCGGCTTGCCACTCAGCGATTTCAAATCGCTCCCCTGCTTCCAGGAGACAACCCGGTCCACTTCGTTGCCGATCTGCTCACGACAGTCAGCCAGCGTGAACCCGGGAAGCGGCTGTCCCTGTTCATCCTGAATTTCAACTTTGATCCCCCCGGCAGCGGAAGTGGAAAAGTTAAGCGACAGCTCTGATCCATCAAATACCAGCGGTTTAGTAACCATCTCGCCCCCCGCATAGTCGGCATGCAATGAAGCAAACCCGTCCAGACGTAACGAGTACCGCCGCAGATGTGCCGTCGGCTGGGCATAATCCTGATTCACATACACCGACATTTCCGCGGGGCCTGTCTGCACCACATTTAATGCAGGGTAATTCGTCCGTGAAACCCAGTTCTGGGCACCGATGCCTCCGGTGATATAACCACTCAGAAACGTTCTCTGATAGGTATCGTCGCCGCGTGTCGTCATCAGAATCGCATCCGAGGTATCCTTGAAATAACGGGGATGCACACCAATTTCTTTCGCCTGCTCATCGGTCAGCACCTGGCGTCCCGGCATGAACCGGGCGGCGATCGCCAGATAAATATGAGGAGCACGGAAATAAGGATGTGTCTGGTTCGTATAAAGATGCTCAATCGGAGCCTCGCCGTCGAGGGTTGTATACTCCATCAATACCGGCGCGGACCAGTGAATGAAATCATCACTCTCGCTGCGGGCGATGCGACGAATTTTATCTTTGAATACCCGAAAATAACTGAGATACTTGCTCTCAACAGGAGACCAGAAAGCAACATTCTGTGAGTCAAACATATACGGATAAGGCACCAGCTTTGTGGGAATCACGGTTCCGGCGGGATGCTGTTTCCAGTGAATCCCATCGGGAGAAGTAAAAGCGACCAGACCACTCTTCATCGTTCCCCCCAGCGCCTTGTACTTTTCAGCTGCCGGGACATCCGGGCGGGTATCCAGAAACGGAGAGAAGTTGTGCGTCATCGGCGCCGCGTCAGCCAGAATGATATTGTTCTTCTTATGTCCCTGCTTCTCATACTGCGTAAACTCCGGCTTGGTCCAGTTCACGCCATCTTTGGATTCTGCATAGCAATAGACCTCACCCACATCACCATCAGCGCCGGCACTGGGTCGTCCTCGATAGTAGGCCCGATACACATCACCGTCCTTGATGATCGTACAGTATCCACAAAACAGCCCCTCCCAGGGTTGATCAAACTTCAACACAGGCCCTTCATCAACGGGATGATGCAGTCGAAGCTCCGCACCTTTCAGACTCCCAATCAGATAATCATCCACAAAAAGTTCGCGGCGATCGCCAATTTCGAGTGGCTTTTCTGCCTGCTTCTCTTCACCAGACCGGATCTGTGAAAGATCCAGAAAACCCAGGACTACCAACAGCATTACCATCAATTGCTTCATCTGAATCCCCTTACTGCCAGTTAAGACATGTTGTACCTGTTTACCATTGATCACACGGAGCGACCGACCTGATTTTCACCATTACATCTATATTCACAGTTGACATCACACAAACAACTTGTATCTTATTTAAATACAAGTAACCACATCCGCATCCAATTTCAACCCTGAATCGAATTAAAAAACGAAACCATGGCAGCACGTGCTCCAGAGACAATCCAGAACACAACGCCCACCGGTTCGCATTCCGCTGGAAAACAGCGTCCCAAATATATGGTGCTCGTTGAACAGCTCATCCAGCAGATCACGACGGGGGAGATTCGTCCCGGTGAAGCCCTGCCTTCCGAACATCAGCTCTGCGAAACACACCAGTTGGCCCGGACTACTGTGCGCAACGCAATGCAACTGCTGGAAGAACAGGGCTGGGTGAATCGGATCCATGGCAAAGGTTCTTTTGTCAGCACCAGGCCTCCACTCCCGGTTTCCAAACCACTGGATATTTTTGCCTTTGTTCTTCCCGAAACGCGTACAGGCTATTACCCTTCCCTGCAACGCAGCTTTGAACAGGCTGCCTCGTTAACCCAGCACCAGGTTCTTGTCTGCTGTACCGAGAACAAAGTTGACGCCCAGGGGAATACGATTCTGCAGCTGATTGATAAACATGTTGCGGGAGTCGCGCTGGTCCCCGCCACAGTTCCAGCGACCCCGGCGTACCAGATCCGTCAACTCCAGCAGCATGGCATTCCTGTTGTTTTCTGCCATCGCGAAGTGGAAGGCGTGCAGGCCCCCTTGCTCTCCATTCCTTTCCGTGATGTGGGCAGACTGGCTGGAACGACGCTGCTGGAACAGGGACATCGTTCACTGGCCCTGTTTTCGCCGCATCGCGCCAGTGCTTCGATCGAATACGAAGCAGGTCTGCGCGAAGCGATTGCGTCACAAGCGTTACCCTGCCCGGAGCCATTTATTTTCCATGGCCCGAGTTCCCAGCTTCATCCCATTGATTACGAACAGGACCTGCTGCAGACACTGGAAACCATGTTCCAGCGCGAACAGCCTCCCACCGCCATTTTTGCGACCTTCGATTCCCTGGCTGAACTGATCTACCTGCTGCTGGGGAAACTGGGAAAGCGGGTTCCCGAGGATATTTCGCTGCTGGGCTTCGGAGGCACCGTCCGCAACGGCGCAATCCAGAGCCGTCTCTCCTCAATTACTGTGGACGAAATCGCTATTGGCCAGAAAGCAGCAGAACTGCTCACGCAGATGAAACAGGGCACGCTGCCCCTGGATTCTGCGGAAGTCTTCCCCATGCCTATTAATACCAGCAAGGGACAAACCCTGGGGCCGCCCCCCGCCCCCACTGCTTGAGCTGCTGCAACCGGTCATTTACGCACGACAGGACAAAAAACATGACTCACAGAAATCGACTGTCGGAACTCCGAATCATTTCCTGTTTATGGATCTTCACCTGCGCATTTCTGATCGCGCCTGCATTACAGGCCGAAGAACAATCAGACCTCAAACAGAAACTGGCCCGTCTGCCTCAACCCTGGCAGAAAAAACTGCATCGACTGACGCTCAAAGAATACACCGAGACCTTAAAATACTGGGAAGAAACCTGTCCCGACCGGGTTCAGGTAAATCGTATCGGCGTTACTCTCGAAGGCATCCCGCTGCCGATGCTGAAAATCACCGATCCGAAAAAAGATGACAAATTGAAACAGGTCTGCCTGGTGACCGCCCTGCATGGCGGCCCCGAGCGCAGTGGCACGACAGCCGTCCTGCACTTCATCGAATGGGCTCTCAGTGACGATCCGGAAGCCGTCAAAACCCGCGAGAACCAACTGCTGCTGATCATCCCCATCATCAATCCATACGCTTATTTTGAAACCGATCGCTTTGGTAATTCACTGAAAATCGATCCCTACACAGGTGGGGGTACCGTGAACTGGGATTTGAAAACGTTCGAATTTAAACTTCCTGATAAAGCCCCTGAAGTCATGGCGGTCCTGTCCGTGATCGATCAGTTTCGCCCCGATGTGCATGTCGACGTGCATGGAACAGGTCTGCAGGAATACGCGCCCGATCAGCTGGGAACCCGCGAACGCTATCGTGGTCAGACGATGTTTGAAGTCACTGGCTCCGCCTATTCGAATATGTCGCTCCGCCCCTGGGACTGGCGCATTACGGACACGATTAACAACGCAGGCATCAAAGCAGGCTTCGGTTACGACCGATTTGAAGCCGATGCCCAGCGGCTCTTGTGGGGATCCTCACTCACAGCCATGTCAAACAGACTCTGGCTCGGTCGCCCCAACTTCTATACAGCGCATTACGGCTATGCCCGTTATCACACCATGGTGTTGGCATTGGAAGTCGGCTGGGAACAGAGCGGGCTGGCACGCCTGCAGGCTCTGATGAAGATCGGTAACGAGAGATGGAAAGGCGAATATTTCACAGGGTATCCCGTGAACCGGGTTCAGGGTTATATTGGCCACTTCGTCACTGCCTGGGGAACCACACCGCAGGCACGACGCCAGAGCCGCAGCGAACTCTGGAAATTGCAACCTCGTTTCTCGCAAGCCATCCTCTATCCGCAAACCGCAGGCAGAGAAACCTACTTCGTCGCGACTTCGAACAAAGCAGCCGCACTGCTCTCTGCTGATATCACCGAGTTTCTGGAGAATATGAAAAACATTCCCACTGTCGATCACGAAGCATTAAAGACCATTATTGAAGCAGGCCCTGAAATCAAGTTCGCCGTCAGTCAAGGTCAATCCGCTTCTGACACAGAACAGCCAATCGAGCAAGGCATCTCATTTCAGCTGCGTATCCCCTATCGTGACCCGGATCTGGTAGACATCAGACTTAACGGACACCTGCTGAAGAAATGCGCCACCGATGGCTATCTCGCCTGGTATGGCGACGGATTTACTCACGTGCAGATCAATGTACCGCCGGAAAAATCAAAAGCCAGTGATCTGTATCTTATCACCTGTCTCTATCACCCCAGAGAAACCAGAACGTATGGCTGGAAGCCGCCTCAGTCAGTCATGGAACGTATTCAAGACACAAAATAACAAATTGAATCTTTACAAAGGAACCTGCCATGAAATCAGCCTCGCCACTTTTTGCAGCCTGCCTGTTGCTGCTGCCTGCAACACTGCTCCATGCAGACGAACCAGTTCAACTGAAACTGGAAAGCGTCCAGAAGATCTGGGACCAGGATCCGCACAACGCATTTACCGGTCTGACCCGCTTTAAAGATCAATGGTTCTGCGTCTTCCGCACGGGTAAAGCACATGTCTCACCCGACGGATCTTTGCAGGTCCTCTCTTCCAAAGATGGCAAAACGTGGAAACCGGTCGCGCGTATCTCCTCCGATACGTCTGATCTCCGCGACGCCAAGATCAGCGTCACTCCCGAAGGCCAGCTCATGCTCAGTGGCGCTGCTGCGCTGCCCCAGCCTGGACCCGTCAAACATCAGTCGATGAACTGGTTCTCTGACGATGGCACACACTGGTCGAAAGGTCATAAAATCGGCGATCCCAGTGTCTGGCTCTGGGGTATGAAGTGGCATAACGGCGATGTCTACAGCATCGGCTATCACACAGGAAAGGAAGGCCCCCGCTTCACCCGCCTGTATAAAAGCAGTGATGGTAAAGACTACGAAACTGTCGTCGATAAACTGTTTGATACCGGCTACACCAACGAAAGTTCGCTGGTCTTCACCAAAGATGACACCTGCTACTGCCTGTTGCGTCGCGATGCCAAAGGTGCGAATACCGGACTGCTGGGTGTCTCCCGCCCTCCCTACACCGACTGGGAATGGAAAGACCTCGGCGTTCGCATTGGCGGTCCCGATCTGTTCCAGCTGCCCGATGGCCGGTTCCTGGCTACCGTGCGGCTCTACTCCCCCAAAGCTCACACATCCATCTGCCAGATTGACGTCAAAAAAGGCACACTCACCGAACTGCTGGAACTCCCCAGTGGCGGCGATACCAGCTACGCCAATATGGTGCTGCATGATGGCCTGTTAAACGTAAGCTACTACTCCAGCCACGAAGGCAAAACGTCGATCTACTTCGCCAAAGTCAGCTACAAATAAGTTTTCACGTAAGAGTGTGGCCTGCACCTGTGACAGGGGGCTGTGAAGTGATTATCACAGCCCCCTGTTTTTTTGCGCTGTCATTCAGGAGATCAGCGAAATCAGTATCGGCGTCAGTAGAGTGACCAGGACCAGTGCCACGGGATACACGGTCGCATAACTGGTAGCGGGGACACTGGAATCCACGACCGATGTCACTGCTCCCAGACCCGGTGTTGATGTCATGGCACCACAGATCCCACCAGCAATTTCCAGCAGATCCAGTTTTAACCAGTAACGAGCTGCCAGCAGTCCTGTGAGCAAAGGAACCAGCACCAGAATCAGAGCCACCACACAAAGTGTCCAGCCATTCTGTTGCACGACAGAAACAAACTGGTCCCCCGCCTGGCTGCCCGCCTGTGCCAGAAAAACCGTCAGTCCCAGTTCAGCCAGCAACAGCCTGCCCGCGCGTGGCATGCGGGTCGACAATCGCCCGAACTGACCGAAATGTCCCAGGATCAAACCCACCAGTAAAGGGCCGCCCGCCATTCCCAGCGAAAAAGAGAAGCTGCCGAAGGAAACACTCAGCCGTCCCAGAATCATCCCCAGAATCAGCCCTCCCGCCAGGATTACCAGATCGGTTTCCTCGGCGGTCCGTGCCCGGTGCCCGGCATAGTCAGCAAAGGCTTCCAGGCTGTCTGGTTCACCAACCGCTCGTAAAATATCACCAAAATGGATCATTTCATTCGCCGCAGGTACAAATTCAATATCCTGCCGAGTGATCCGGGCAATCGTCACTCCGAAACGTGAGAGCAGATGCAGGTCTTTCAATGTACGCCCCACCAGTTCTTTTGACGTGACGACAATATACCGCCGCTGTCGTTCGACATCGAGAACCAGTTGTGCCTCGGAACTCTTCACCCCCAGCATTTCAATCACAGATTCGATCTGCCCTGTCCTTCCGATGATCAACAGTTGCTGTCCGACTTCCAGCTGGAAATCGGCAGGAATTGGTCGCAGCTGGCCATCCTTGATGATCCGGGATACCTGGCAATTCATGCGGGCCAGTACCGTAACATCTCTTAATCGCTTTCCATTCAGATTAGCGTTCGTCACCTGAACCAGCTCGCGCAGGATCTCGCCGCGTGGATCACCGCCGGCAGTTCCAGCAGCAGCCTTTATTTCAGGGAACCAGCGGGGCAGCAGTTGAATAAACAGAATCACGCCGACCACGCCAAACGGATAAGCAATCCCAAAGCCAACCGCTACATCCGAGCCGGCAGGCAGCTTTTCCGTGGCTGCCGCCAGGGCAGGAGTGCTGGTTAATGCACCAGCGAACAGGCCACTGGTCAGATCGGGACTCAATTGAAAGATGCGCGCCAGTCCCCAGGCGACCGCTGCTGTTACGCCCATCATCACTACCGTTAACAGCATCAATGTTTTGCCGCGACTGAAAAACATTTGCAGAAAGCTGGGGCCTGCGCCGATTCCCAGGCAGTAGATAAACAGGACCACCCCCACCATGCCGACTTCCGGTGAAACGTGAAACCCGAAATGCCCCGCCAGCAACGCCACAAAGACTACACCAGAGGCCCCCAGCGAAACACCCCAGAGGGAGATCCTTCCGAGAATTTGTCCCAGGCCAATCACGGCAAACAGAACAACGATCTTTTCGATGACTCTCGACCTTTCCCTGGATTCCGGAGCGCAAACATGAATGCACGCACTATAGTCGACGGGCAGGTTCAATGCCATCGTGTCTGATTTCAATCTTCCCCAGAACTCTGATCATAATTCTCAGACAGAATCGATCGAGTGCGACGAACCAGTTCCACATCCCCAGTCCCTGTTTCAGCAAAAGAATCATCAATCAATACCAGAAACCGTCCATTCTTTTTTTCCTGAATGACATTCACTTCTTCAGGTAGTTCAGGTAATTCACTGACATTGCTGCCGTAATAAGAAACCCAGTAGCAGTCGGTCTCATTAAATTGAATTTTGGGCCAGTCCAGGTCCTTGGCTAGGTAAGAACTGTCGAAGTGCCCAGATTCGGGTTCCCAGCATTCAATGAGAATCCGAAAGATCAGTAGTATCCGATCGACCGACATCAGGGGTTTAATCACATCTGTGATCACCGGAAAATTCATACGAAAACTGTTGTGGGAGAACTCTGACCAGCAACCAGCGTCAACTCTCATAGATACAAAACTGCCATCATCAAATGCGTTACACAAAGACGTACTGTATCCTAAGTCAGCTATAACCTTTCGATTATCATCACGCCTGTAGACACCTTTGGCGATAAATGGTTCCAGCGCCTTGACAGAGGTGGAAATCCGATGCCCATCCAGATCCATTGCATCCGTCGACCATGCTGCCAACAGAGGAGAGATTCGTTTCAGTTTCCTCATCATCTTAGCCAGCCGCTGGGCAATCTCTGCCGGATTTTCTTCTCGTGCTCCCCAGAAGATGTGAAAATCGTATCCATAAAACATAGATGTTCCCAATATATTTTTGTCAGCGAGAATTGCCTGAATTGATAGCACACATTGAATTACAACAACAGAACTCTATTCACAATGTAACCACAGGCCGATCTGGAAGTCACCTTGCCTCTGAATACGTGACCCGATAAAACTATAGTTTCAATATAAAGTCAAGCAATTAATACTTTGTCAACAGGCTTCTCACATGTTCCAGACACTCCCCTGCCTCCTGGTACTCACTCTCGGATTCACCACTGGGACTGTTCAGGTTCTCGATGAATTCAATTATTCGTCATCGACCGAGGTCAGAAAAAACTGGCAGGAACTGAAGGGAACCCTTCCGCTTGCGATGCAGAAATCGAATGACCAGAACGTTCTGCTGCTCTCTGCACCCTTCGCTTCGAACCGAGAAATCCCACGGGCCGGCATTGACAGGCAGGTGAAACTCGATCTGACCACACCGGGCGTATTCTCGGTCGATGTGAAACCGGAGTCGCCCGACAGCAATCACCAGGTCAGCCTCTACTTCAAAAGTGGTTCGGGCTGGTACTCGGCTGCCAGCAGCGCCAAAGGAAACAACTGGCAGACACTCCAATTTCTGAAAAGCGACTTCCGTTCCGAGGATAAACCGGCGGGCTGGAATAAAATTGACACCATCCGCCTGGTCGTCTGGCGGGAAACGGATACGGAACCGAACACTCACTTTCAGATACGGGATCTGAAAGCGATTACGAATGAAATTGTGATCATCGTCCCCGATCCGAGTCAGCAGCAGAAAGACACCAACACCACAGCCGCCGCCGATCGCATCGAAGGCTTCCTGCAGACATCCGGAATCAACTGCGACCGTATCAGTGAATCCGAACTTTCCACGGCTTCACTGGGAAAACGTTCTGTCGCCATCCTGCCTTTCAATCCGGACCTGTCTGCGAAAGCCTGCAGCACCCTCAATCAGTTTATGGAATCAGGAGGCAAAATCTTTCTGAATTTCCATATTCCCCCCGCACTGGAAAAGAACCTGGGAATCAAAAAAGGGAGTTACTTTAAACCGGCAACTCCTGGCGGCCTGTCTTCGATTCACCTGAAAGATCCCCAAATCCAGGGTCTGCCTGCCGAAGTCAAGCAGGCTTCCTGGAACCTGGTGACCGCCACTCCCTCAGGGCATGGGGCGCGTGTGGTGGGACAATGGTATGACGAAGCCGGGAAACCGACGGGCAAACCGGCTCTCATTGTGAGTGATCGCGGTGCCTATTTCAGCCATCTCATTCTGGGCGATGATCCGCTGCAGAAACAGGCCCTGTTGACTGCCCTCATGGGACACTTCCAGCCTGCACTCTGGGATTCCATCGCTGCAGCGACGATTGCCCAGGCCGGCCAGGTGGGCCCCTTCAAGACCTTTGCCGAGCTTCGACAGCACATTGTGACTACTGTCACTCCTGCCAAAAGCAGCGAACTGGCGGCCCGCGATCTGGATCGCACCACCACCACCCTCGACCAGGCCCGACAAATGCTGAAAGAAAATCAGGCATTTCAATCCATTCCCCTGGCACGAACGTGTCGCGAAAAACGGGTCAAGATTTATCTGCTCACCCGCGGCAGTCCTCCCCGGGAAGCCCGCGCCATCTGGGATCATTCTCCCACTGGTCCTTACCCCGGCGACTGGAACCGTGCGTGTAAAGAACTGTCCGATGCCGGGTTTAATATGATCATCCCCAACATGCTCTGGGGGGGCCTGGCCCATTATCCGAGCGACGTCCTGCCTCGCAGTACCACCTACGAAAAGTATGGTGACCAGATTGACCAATGCCTGAAAGCTGCCCGTCAACACGGCCTGGAAGTCCATGTCTGGAAAGTCAATCACAACCTCTCGACAGCCCCGGAAGCGTTTGTCAAAAAAATGCGGGACGCGGGTCGTACGCAGGTCAGTGTGACTGGCGAACCTTCCGACTGGCTCAACCCGGCTCATCCGGAAAACTTTCAACTGGAAGTCGACAGCATGCTGGAAGTCGTTCGCAAATACCCTGTGGACGGCATTCACTTTGACTACATCCGCTACCCCAATGATCGTCACGACTACAGCGACTACAGCCGCCAGAAATTTGAAGCTGATACGGGCATCAAAGTCCAGAACTGGCCCGCTGACTGCTATAACGGCACATTGAAGAGCCAGTACCGCGACTGGCGCGCCGCGCAGATCACCCGACTCGTAGAGACGGTTCAACGGGAGGCCCGAAAAATTCGACCGGGCATCAAAATCTCAGCCGCCGTCTTCCGCGAATATCCTGAGTGCCGGGAATGGGTCGCGCAGGACTGGCCGCTCTGGGCCAAAAACGGATACCTCGACTTCATCTGCCCCATGGATTATACCGATAACGACACCCAGTTTCGCATCTGGATCGAAGATCAGCAGAAACACCTTGCCGGCACTATTCCCGTTTATCCAGGCATTGGCGCGATCTCTTCCAGAACGACACTCAGCAGTGACCGCATTCTCGGCCAGGTAGATATGACGCGAAAACTGAACGCAGGCGGTTTCACCGTCTTCAGTCTGAATCCGCAGACTATCTCCGATATCATCCCCGATTTCAAATTGAGCGCCGGCAAAGTCAAAGCGGTGCCCCCCCATCGTTTGAAAAAGTGATTCCGTTTTCCTCGGGGATGGTAGTGATTGTAATTCGGTACGAGCGCAGCGAGCAGTAAACTGATAGTGAAAGCTCACAAGCTCAGCTCCAGCAAACCTCGTCAGGTAGTGGTACAGATATTATTTCTCTGAATAAAAAACAGGCAGGTCAGAAACGTTTTCCAACCTGCCTGTTGATTCTCACACTCACAAGTCAGTCTTCAGCCCGGCTTCCATCACCGCACATCTTCACCACTTTCGGATTAAAGCGTGCGACGATCTCAACCAGGTCCTGCTGCTCCGCCATGACTTCATTAATGTTTTTGTACACGCCGGGCACTTCATCAGCGCCCGCTGAAATCACGGTGATTCCGCGTTTTGCCAGATCATTTTTCACTGCATTCCAGCGATACTTATCTTTTGCTTTATTTCGCGACATGCAACGACCTGCTCCATGCGAAGCAGAATTCAAAGATGCCGGATTTCCTTTTCCGCGTACCACGAATGCCGGATCAGCCATGGAACCGGGGATCACACCCAGTTCACCTGCTGCCGCCGGAGTGGCCCCCTTACGATGCACGTAAACCTCTTTTCCATCATGCTTTTCCTTCCAGGCAAAGTTGTGATGGTTTTCCACGCCGGAAATCACTTTACTGCCCAGAATTTCTGACACGTTCTGATGAATCACCGCATGATTCGCTGCCGCATACTCACCCATCAGATTCATCGCCGCCCAGTATTCCTGACCTGCTTCGGAATCCATCTCCAGCCATGCCAGTCGCCCCAGGTGGTGATGTCGTTTCCGCAGACGCGCCTGGGCAATTCCTGAATAAGTACTGCAAACCGACGCACCGGTTCCCCGGCTTCCGCTATGGCTCAACAGTGCCACATACTCACCGGCATCCAGCCCGAGTTCCTGATCATCGTGCGCAATGGTCAACACACCAAATTCCACAAAATGATTTCCCGAACCCGAAGACCCCAGTTGCTTCCACGCTTTGTCTTTGTTCTGGCGCGTGATTTTGGACACAGACCAGTCCTCATCCATCACGGCATGCCGCTGACGTTTTTCATGCGCCTGTCCCACACCAAACACGGTGCCGCGATTCAGAGCATCCACAAACTGATGATGTTTCTGATTCAGTTGATCCACAGAAATATCCAGCACCGACAATTTCATACGGCAGGCGATGTCCACACCGACGGCGTAAGGAATCACTGCATCTTCCAGGGCCAGTACTCCACCGATGGGCAATCCATACCCGATATGCGCATCCGGCATCAACGCAGCCCCCCATGCAGAAGGAACGTGACATGCCAGATCCATCTGCGAGAACGCACCTTCATCGATGCCGTCTTTACCCCAGATCTGGTAAGTAATCGGTTCAATCGTTTCTGCGCTGTTATCGTCTACGAGTTCCAGTGCCAGCTGACGAAATGCGGGATCTTCCAGATACTCTTCAGGATGTTCCACCACCTTCTGAACGAGTTCTTTCAGTTCTTTGCCGCGCACTTTGCCGTTCGCTTTTTCCTCGGCGACTTTCATCTGAATCGCCGTCATTGCAGTTTTCAGGCAATATTCAGGCACTCCTATTTTCAGTAACTGTCGAGAATTCATTTCTCTTTCCTCCACCCTCAATACGGGACACGAGACATTGCCCCTCTCTGTTTTTAATGAGTCACCGACTCAAAATAAAACTCGTTTTCACATTAATATTATTCGTTCTCAGTGGACACCCCCAAACCGGACAGGTTCTCTGTTCTTGAAAATACGCGATAAAATAGAGATCTGCAAATTCATTTCTCCTTAAAGCTCCCTCGATTAACGTTTTCAGGAGTCAATAAGAAAGTTCAAGCCAACAAACCACTTCTGTTACGCGTATCATTCACAGAACGCAAGCCGTTGCTGAATGACAGACCCGAATTCCAGCTGCTGTGATTGCCTGTCATTCATTCAACCGTTGAATTCAAATCTGACCGAACTAACGCTTACACAGGGAGATACGTCAAAATCACTCAATCGACGTCTTGCAAAGGGTTTTCGCTGTGATTAGAATAACGGAATGAACCTGAATTCAGAAACGACAGCTTTGCTCCCCTGTTTCTGAAACAAGTGCCATCCCACCTGCTGAACCGCGTGGCTCAGCTACCACCGTTGCAAACTGATATGGATTGTCGGTCGGACAGGTATCACCAGAGATTCATTGACAAGTAAATCGCAGGCGCCACTCTTCCAGGCTGCCGAAGATTGACTTGAAAATTTTCATCCAGAAGGTGAACGTCATGCTTCTTCTGTGTTTGAGCAAGCGCCTCGTCCCTGCTCTGTTTCTGACTGTATTCTGCTGCTCACTGCCAGTCGCCCGCGCGCAGAATTCGGAAAAAGTCTCTCCCATCAAAATTCGTTCGATCCTGTCTGAAAACTGTTTTCAGTGTCATGGACCGGATGTCAAAAAACGGGCTGCCGACCTGAGGTTTGATACAGAAGAAGGTGCCTTCGCCGATCTGGGCGGACATAAAGCAATCGTCCCCGGCAAAGTCAAAGAGAGTGAGTTGATCTCCCGCATTACTACCGCTGATGAAGACCTTCAGATGCCACCCGCCGAGAGTGGCAAAAAACTGACAGAGGAAGAAATCACACTGCTCACACGCTGGATTGAACAGGGAGCGGAATGGCAGGATCACTGGTCTTTCGTGACTCCCGTCAAACCTGCGCCTCCCGCGGTCAAACAGACGGACCGGGTAAAAAATCCCATCGACCAGTTCATACTGGCCCGACTGGAACAGGAAGGCCTGCAGGCCTCGCCGCAAGCAGATCGTCGTGATCTGATCAGACGGGTCACACTCGATCTGACCGGGCTGCCCCCCACTCCCGCTGAAGTCGAAGCTTTTGTGAATGACAAATCACCCCAAGCCTACGAAACGGTCGTCGATCGCCTGCTGAAATCTCCTCATTACGGCGAGCACATGTCCCGCTACTGGCTGGATATTGCCCGTTACGGCGATACACATGGATTACACCTGGATAATTACCGGGAAATGTGGCCTTACCGCGACTGGGTCATCAATGCCTTCAACACCAATATGCACTACGATCAGTTTATCATTGAACAGCTGGCTGGCGATCTGCTGCCCAACCCCACCCTGGAGCAGCAGATTGCTACCGGCTTCAATCGCTGCCACGTGACGACCAACGAAGGCGGCTCGATCGCTGAAGAGGTTTACGTACGGAATGTCATCGACCGCGTCGAAACGACCGGACAGGCCTTTATGGGGCTGACACTCGGATGCGCCGTCTGCCACGATCATAAATTTGATCCCTTCACGAAGACTGAGTTCTACCAGATGTTCGCCTTCTTCAATAACCTGGACGGCCCGGCCATGGATGGGAATATCAAAGATTCTCCTCCCTCTGTCAGGGTTCCCGATGCAGCACAATCCAGACAGCTGGAAGCATTTAAAACCCAGATCGCTGCCATCGAACAGCAGGGAGAAAACAGGACGAAAACCAACGAACCGGCGTTCCAGTCCTGGCTGCAGTGGAAACAGCAGATTCTGAAAACCGGCAGCAACCCGGATCTCTCCATTCCGCAACCGGGGGGATTACTGGCGGTGTATCCGCTCAATGAAAAAACAGAAGCCACCGCCGCTGATCTGAAAAACGAAAAGAACAAAGCCCCCGTCAAAGGAGCCCCCAAATGGGTCGCTGGTAAATTTGATAACGGGTTCCAGTTCGCGCCCGGCAGCTACCTGGATCTGGGAAAAACCGGACAGTTTGCGAAAGGCACGCCCTTCAGCTTTGCCATCTGGGTTAAAACGAACGGGAAAACTTCAGGGCCGATTGTCTCCAGCGTCAATCCGAATTCACGTGAACGCGGATATGACCTGCAGATCACCAACCAGAACCTCGGCGTCAGATTAATCGACCGCTGGCCCGGCTATGCCGTCGAAGTCAAGACAGCCAATAATGAAATCACAGCTAACCAGTGGCATCATGTTTGTGTGACGTACGATGGTTCCGCGAAAGCGCATGGCGTTGCCATCTACGTCGATGGCAAACAGTCAGAGCTGACGATCTCCTCTGACTCGTTCAAGAATACAACCCCCTTGAATTCTGCCACTCTGACACTCGGACACTCGGCAACGAATACCCACCTTACCAATGGTGTAATCGATGAATTTCGTATCTATGATCATGAGTTGACAGAAACCGAAGTCAATCAGGTGTACTTCGACAATCAGGTCGATCCCCTCCTGAAACTGGCCGCCGACAAACGCACTCCACAACAGACGGAACTACTCAGACAGTATTATCTGAACCAGTTCGACTCCGAATACCGTAAACTCCTGGCGAAAAAAGTCCAGGTGAAAGCACAGGAGGAGAAGCTGATTCAATCCCTGCCCACGACACTCGTTTTCCGCGAACGAAATAATATCAAAGAGGCCTATGATCTGAAACGAGGTCAATACGACCAGAAGGGCGACAAGGTCGATAGAAAAACGCCATCTCAGTTCCCCGCGATGGCAGCCGAATGGCCTGTGAATCGACTGGGGCTTGCCAGATGGCTGGTCGCTCCCAGTCATCCGCTGACATCACGTGTCGCTGTGAACCGCTTCTGGCAACAACTGTTTGGAACCGGGATCGTTGAAACCAGCGAAGATTTCGGCAACCAGGGCGCACCGCCCAGTCATCCGGAACTGCTCGACTGGCTGGCAGTCGATTTCCAGGAACACCAGTGGGATGTCAAACGCTTCATGAAGCAACTGGTCATGTCAGCCACGTATCAACAAAGTTCAAATGTAACGCCCGAGCTTAATAAAATAGATCCGAAGAACCGCCTGCTGGCGCGCGGCCCTCGCTTCCGCCTGGATGCGGAAACGCTCCGCGATCAGGCATTGGCTGTCAGTGGATTACTGGTTCCCAAAGTCGGTGGCCCCAGCGTCAAACCACCGCAGCCAGACGGACTCTGGTTTGCCGTCGGTTACTCCGGATCGAACACGGTCCGCTTCAAGCAGGATACCGGCCCGGAAAAAGTCTTCCGTCGCGGGCTCTACACATTCTGGAAACGAACTTCGCCTCCGCCCGAAATGTCGACATTCGATGCGCCCAGCCGTGAAGCCTGTACCATGCGTCGGGAGCGAACTAATACTCCCCTGCAGGCACTCCTGTTATTGAATGATCCTCAATACGTGGAAGCGGCCCGCGCGCTGGGTGAGCGAATGATCAAAGAAGGGGGTAAGACACCCGACGAACGGATTAAGTTTGCCTACCTGCTGGCTACCGGCAAACCCGTATCAGCCGAAGACCTGACACTGATGCAGAATACCTTCCAGGATATGCAAGCCCATTACCAGGGTGATCCCGAAGCCGCCAGTAAACTGATTGCCGTTGGAGAATCCAAACCGGATCCCAAACTGAATCCCCAGGAACTGGCAGCCTGGACCATGATCGCCAACCTCATCCTGAACCTGGATGAAGTACTCACGAAGAACTGAGGTTTCAAAACGAAATCTGAGTTGAGTATCTGACAATTACATAATCCGGTTGAGAACGAAACAGAACTAAAGGTAAAGTCATGAATCCCATTCAGGAACGACTCTCACAAATTACACGCCGTCACTTTTTCAAAACCGGCGGTTTAGGCCTGGGTACTGCTGCCCTCGCTTCGCTGGAATCGGGACGGCTGCCCCTGCAGGCAGCGACTCCGGAAATGAAAGCAACCGGCGGACTGCCGGGGGTTCCCCATTTTGCTCCCAAAGCCAAACAGGCGATCTACCTGTTCATGGCGGGCTCTCCCTCCCAGCTTGATACACTCGACTACAAACCCAAACTGGATGAACTCTTCGATAAAGATCTGCCGGAAGAAGTCCGTAAAGGTCAGCGACTGACGACCATGACGTCAGGGCAGTCCCGATTTCCGCTTGCTCCCTCCAAATTCAAGTTTCAGAAATACGATAACGGCGGCGATGGTGCCTGGGTCAGCGAACTGCTGCCGCATACCGCAGGTATCGTGAAAGATATTTCCATCGTCCGTTCACTCTGGACGGAAGCCATCAATCATGATCCCGCCATCACCTACATCTGCACCGGCAATCAGTTGCCCGGTCGCGCCAGCCTGGGTTCCTGGTTGAGCTATGGCCTGGGTTCCATGAATGAAAACCTGCCTTCCTTCGTCGTACTGACTTCCACCTGGTCCGGACGTCAACAGGCACAGGCACTTTACAATCGACTCTGGGGCAGCGGCTTCCTCGCCAGTAAATATGCCGGGGTCTCATTAAGATCCAAAGGTGATCCCGTGCTGTTTCTCTCCAACCCTCCAGGTGTCCCTTCCAAGCTGCGCAGGCGGATGCTCGATACTCTGGCAGAGATGAATCAGAACGAATTCGACCAGATCGGCGATCCGGAAATTCAGACCCGGATTTCGCAGTATGAAATGGCCTTCCGCATGCAGACCTCGGTACCGGAACTGACCGACATCTCCAAAGAGACCAAAGCCACCCTCGACATGTACGGCCCTGAAGTTCACAAGCCGGGAACGTTCGCCTATCACTGCCTGCTCGCACGCCGCATGGCGGAACGAGGGGTCCGTTTCTCTCAGATCTTCCACCGAGGCTGGGACCAGCACGCCAACATCGCCGGTGACCTGCCTAAGCAGTGCAAAGACATTGACCAGCCCGCTGCCGCTCTGGTCAAAGATCTGAAACAGCGGGGCATGCTCGATGATACACTCGTTGTCTGGGGCGGTGAATTCGGGCGCACTGTTTACTGCCAGGGAAAACTGACACGCGAAAATTACGGGCGCGATCATCATCCGCGCTGCTTCAGTATCTGGATGGCGGGCGGCGGAATCAAAAAAGGAATCGTGCATGGCACAACCGATGATTTCAGCTACAACATCACCGAAAACCCCGTTCACATTCATGAGTTCAACGCCACGATTCTCAAGTGCCTGGGCATCGATCACAAAAAACTCACCTATAAATTCCAGGGACTCGACCAGAGACTGACGGGCGTAGAAGATCACAGCCCCGTTCAGGAAATCCTGGCCTGATTCTTAATCAGGATGATCAATAAATTTCGGGTGACCTCGGATGCAATCCGGGGTTGTCGGAGACAACAGGAGGTGGCAGTGTTGGTAATGCCTGGTGAGAGAACGATCCTCATTTTCTGAACTGAAGAGGCGGGCGGCATTGCCTTGTACCAATCGCTGTAGCTGGGACCTCCTGCTCGCTGCGCTCGTACCGGATTGCATCCGGTACCATCCCATGCTCATGCACGCCTGCAATATTCAGGTGACCCCGAATTCCATTCAGGGTCACCTGAGAACAATTTATAAACATCTATTTCTCTGATGCTTGTTTTTGTAACTTCAGCATCTGCGCAGCATAACGTTTTCCAAACTCCCGTTCAGAGTCTGCATTGAAATGCACCTGGTCACTTTTCGCAGGTAATCCTTTCGATGAAGCCACAGCCGTCGCAGGGACTTCTTTTGTGATCCCATGTAATGCCTGATTGACGGTCGGTGCCCCCTCGCGCGTGAAGAATTCTCCCAGCTCTCCCATCACGAAAGGCATTTCAGGCTCTCCCAGATCAGTTCGCAGATCCGCGATCATCCCGGCCAATCGTTTCTGATAGCTGTTATACAGTTCTGGTTTTGAAGAATCGCCTTCTCCCTGATGCCAGATGGCGCCTTTGATTACACCTTTTTTCTGGTTCTCTTTTGCCAGCTTGACCGCACGCTCATAAAGATCGCCCCCCTTGACCCAGCGACTGAGCGGGGTTCCTCCGACCGCAGCGGGAATCAATCCAATGGTCACTTCAGGAGATGCCTCTGCGATCACGGGCCCAAAACCGGAGCCCGGTCCCACTCCTGCGATTTTCGGTTTATCGAAATGCAACGGGTCGGTCGCAGGCACCCAGTTCCCGGCTTTGTCGAGTTTCAACACCCGGGGATGCGCTTTGTTTGTGGCAGGGTCGACTTTTCCCCGCCCCGCCATATTGGACTGCCCGATCAGCAGATAGATATGAAACTTTTCTTTCTCCGGCAGTTCAACTGTTTTGTCAGCAGCCAGCATTGGCGATAATACAGCAGACATTCCCAGACACAGCGTCAGATTCAACAACCATTTAATTTTCATTTTTCAGGATTCCCACACAAAAAGAAGAGACAAATTCATCAGCATTTCTTTTACTATAGAGTCAGACATAATTCCAACTCAAGTATACGGTTTCTGTTTTTCATGAAAGAAGCGTCGCGCCATGAACTTCCTCATTCCAAAAGCATTCATCCTGATTCTTCTGGCAACTGTTTCCAGTCTGTCACCCCTGACATCATTATCCGCCGCGGATAAAAAACCATCAGCAAAAAAGAACGCCTGGAAACCCTTGCCGGGCGCGGAATACAAAGTTTATAAAAAAACGGACCAGGGTGATCTGCATCTGAATATCTACAAACCCGCCGACTGGAAAGCCAGCGACACCCGTCCTGCCATCGTTTTCTTTTTTGGTGGCGGCTGGAAGAATGGTAATCCCGGCCAGTTTGAACCACACTGCAAACACCTGGCTTCGAAAGGCATGGTCGCCTGCACTGCTGAATATCGCATTAAATCCAAACACGATACCACGCCTTTTGAATGTGTGGCTGATGGGAAATCCGCGGTCCGCTGGATTCGTGAACATGCCAGCGAGCTGGGAGTGGATCCTCAACGAATTGCAGCCGGAGGCGGTTCCGCCGGTGGACATGTCGCCGCCTGCACGGGCACCGTCATCGGATTTGAAGAGCCTGCTGAAAACAAAAAGATCTCTTCTGTCCCCAATGCGATGGTCCTTTTCAATCCGGTCGTCGATACTACGGAAACAGGCTGGAAAGGCGGCCCCTCGCAGCTGGGAAAACGCTGCAGGGAAATTTCGCCGATCCATTTTATTAATAAAGGGACGCCGCCTACCATCATTTTTCATGGAACGGCTGACAAAACCGTGCTGTTCGAAAATGTCGAACGCTTCACAGAAAAAATGAAACAAAATGACAATCGCTGTGAGCTGGTCGCTTACGAGGGGGAAGGTCATGGCTTCTTTAATCTCCGCAAAAACAGCGAAGACAACTACCACTCCACAATTAAAAAGCTGGATCAGTTTCTGACTTCGCTGGGTTATATCGAGCCGAAACAGTAACCAGCGATGGAAACGGCCTTGAGCACCCCTTGAGTTTATATCACCACCTCAAGGAATGCCCCAACGACCTGGCAGACCTGATGACAATACAGGAATTCCGAAACCTGATTGCCTCTCTGCTGCCGGAAGCAGGATCGCATCGTTCGTCAGATTGAAATGCGATCTAACGCACGGCCCCCCCGTTGACGTTGATCACCTGGCCGGTGATATAAGCCGCTTCATCACTACACAAATAGCGGGCCATTTTCGCGATATCTTCCGGCGTTCCCCAACACTGCATGGGGGTTTCTCGTTTGACACGTTCCTGCCAGACTTCGCTGGCGGCTTCACCCCAGGCTGTGAGAATCCAGCCGGGTGCAATACAGTTCACTCGCACCTGGGGGGCCAGCGATACTGCCAGAGATCGACTGAAGCCCATGATGGCATTCTTGCTGGTGGAAAATAATTCACCACTGGCGCCTTCCATGCCCCGGTCTGACTGATCCCAGCCAATATTCAGAATGCACCCGCTCCCCTGCTGCTGCATGCGCTGACCGGCTTCTCGAGATAATAAAACGGTTCCCCGAACATCCACGTCGAGCAGCTTTTCCAGTTTCTGATCATAGTCGAGCTTCGCTTCACTGCCGGTCAATAAATCGACGCCTGCATTGTTTACCCAAATGTCCAGCTGGCCCCAGATCTGAAAAGCCTGCTCAATAAAAGATTCATAGCTTTCCAGACAGGCCAGATCAGCAGATAATGTTTCCGAATGTCGACCCAGTTTCTGTATCTCGCTGGCAACCGCTTCAGCCGCCTCTGCTGATTTCCGATAATGAATCAGCACATCCGCACCTGCTTCTGCCAGCTCGATTGCGATTGCTTTTCCAATCCCACTTGAAGAACCGGTGACCAGAGCTTTCTTGCCCGTGAGATTACAGAACGAAGATACAGACACGACATAACTCCATATTTAAAAAACACTTAAGCAGACGAATCGCATGCTTTTTCGCGAATAATTAGATAAACTGGATAAATACTAGTTGACGATCGGGGAGAGCACTACCATAATTGCCATCGAATTAAGGGAGCGTTCTTCGCAGTCGACAGGACCGCGAAGCGACTTCCTCATATCACATCTTTCGCCTGTCTGGCAAATAATACAAGTAGTTGAGTAAGTAATTCAGCTTAGATCTGCGCGCCATGTATTACAGGCGATTTAGGGCCACAATGTTGTATAGTTGGTATGGCCAGCGGTTGGCTGCTTGTTTTTTTGAGATTCATTCCCCCCACTTGACTTGTGAGCGGAACGAACAGATTATGCCCCACAGGCCGGTCGTTGAAAAGAACGACGGTTGAAAATGAGCTTTTTTGCATGAATTTAAAAAAGGAAACTAGTAATATGGCCACAAACCTTGTGGATCCGCCCCAAGAAGGAACGACACAGCGATTCCCCACTCTTCCAGATCATCTTGAGAAGAATCTGGTCAAGGTCTTTAAGTTGCTGTCTGACGAGACACGACTGCGAATTATGCTTTACCTGGCTCAGGAAGAAGAATTATTCGTAACTGCATTATGCGAACGGCTCAATCAGAGTCAACCTGCTGTCAGCCATCATCTTGCACTGCTGCGAGATGCTGGACTGATCGAAGCACGACGAGATGGCAAGCACAATTTCTATTCCATCTGCCGTGAACACTTCCATTCCATTATGGGAGAACTATTCAACAGCTTTAATGATCCCGATGAAAATATCATTCGGATCGACCATTTCACACTGACACAAAATGTAAGCTGATTTCCAGAACGAGTCACATTTTACCTTAGCATCTCTCGAACACTAATACTCGGCCTGATGGCCTGAGAGACGCTGTCGTAAACCTGGACACGGGCTGGACAGCCGCAATTCTGAAAAATCCACCGAAGAGGCCGACCTGATACAGTCGGTCTCTTTTTATTTGCGCCTATCTTTGATAGAACATAACAGATTTAACCAGATTTCTTCCAGGTCTCGAGATCAGTAAAAACAATGCAGAAAACAGCGAAATTAGCCCTTGCCGATGGTAGTGTATTCACAGGGACGGCCTTTGGAGCGGACGGCGAAGTCCACGGTGAAGTTGTGTTCAACACGAGCATGACCGGCTACCAGGAAATCCTGACAGACCCCTCCTATTGCGGCCAGATCGTCACCATGACCTATCCGCAGATCGGTAATTACGGGATCGTCCCGGAAGATGTAGAATCCGGGGGCATCGCCTTACAGGGTTTCATCGTTCGTGAACTCTGCGAAATCCCCAGCAATTACCGTTCAACTCAGACCCTGGATGAATATCTCAAAGCTGCCGGCGTCATCGGACTGCAGGGCATCGATACCCGCGCCCTGGTTCGAAGAATCCGTACCAGCGGAGCCATGACCGGTGTGCTTTCCACAACAGATCTCGACGATGAATCTCTCGTCAGCAAAGCTCAAAGCAGCCCGCAACTCGTCGGACAGGACCTGGTCAGCAAAGTCATTCCCAAAGCAGCATCCGAATGGAATGAAGCACTGCATCCCCTGGCCCACAGCAGTTCCACACATTCCTTCTCGGGTAAAAATATCGCGACGCTTTCCGAAGAGGATCTGGCTGCCGAGTGTGCTTACCACATCATCGCCATCGATTATGGCATGAAGTGGAATATTCCCCGTCACCTGAAACAACTGGGATGTAAAGTCACCGTGCTTCCCGGCAACTGCACCGCAGCGGAAGTCATGGAACTCAATCCCGATGGCGTCTTTCTTTCGAATGGCCCGGGAGATCCGGAACCGCTGACTTATGCCATCGATACCATCCGCGAACTGCTCGGCCAGGTCCCGATCTTCGGCATCTGCCTCGGTCATCAACTGCTGGGTCTGGCCTGTGGATGCAAAACCTTCAAGCTGAAATTCGGTCACCGTGGTGCCAACCAGCCGGTAATCAATTACGCCACCGGTCAGGTCGAAATCACTTCGCAGAACCACGGCTTTGCCATCGATCCGGAATCAAAACCCGATGATGTGGAAATCACTCATATCAATATGAATGACAACACCGTCGCCGGGTTACGCCACAAAACACACCCGGCTTTCAGCGTGCAATATCACCCCGAAGCCTCTGCTGGCCCGCACGACAGCCATTATCTGTTCCAGCAGTTTTTTGAAAGCATCAGTCAGGAACGTGTTTCTTCCTGATCCCTCGTATGATTCATCGGAATCAGGGTTGAAATGATTGCTGAATTTCATTTCAATTCACTTCCATCAGGCGTAGAAGATCCGTTCAATCGAGACTCACCAGCCCCTGCAGATACAAATTTTGAGACAACATCAATCCACAAATACACAGACAGGCAGGAACATAATCTGATCCCGCTCCTTTTTACAGACAACTGACAAGATAGAAAGAAACCCACATGGCTCTCGAACGAACTCTGATTCTGATTAAACCCGATGCAATTCAGCGTCGCCTGGCAGGAACAATTCTGACCCGCTTCGAAAATAAGGGTCTGAAAATCGTCGGCCTCAAACTGCTGCAGGTCACCAAAGAATTAGCAGCAGAGCATTACGCAGAGCATGTGGAAAAACCATTCTACCCGCTGTTGGAAGAATTCATCACCGCCGGCCCCGTCGTCGCGATTGTCGCCGAAGGCCCCGAAGCAATCTCCGTTGTCCGCTCCATGATGGGTTCCACCAATGGTCGTGAGTCCGCCCCGGGAACCATCCGCGGCGATTACGGTATCAGTCGCCAGATGAACCTGGTGCATGGCAGCGACGGCCCCGATGCTGCAACCCGCGAAATCAAAATCTACTTCAAGTCTGAAGAACTCATCGAATACGGCACTGCCCTGGGTGACTGGGTCTGTGCAGACGACGAGAAATAATCTCGACGCTCCACATATTTGAAGCCATAAAAAAGGCCATCCTGAATTTAAGGATGGCCTTTTTCTGTTTTGACTCTCAGCTGAAAGCAGCTTATTTTGCTGCTTCAATCGCTCGCTTCATCGCCGTACCCATGTCAGCGGGACTTTCCGCCACGACAACGCCGGCTGCTTCCAGAGCAGCAATCTTTTCATCCGCGGTTCCGCTTCCACCACTGATGATCGCGCCAGCGTGACCCATCCGTTTTCCGGGAGGGGCAGTCTTGCCGGCAATGAAACCAGCTACTGGCTTGGTGACATGTTCCTTGATGTATTCGGCTGCTTCGATTTCCGCCGTTCCACCAATTTCACCAATCAGCATGATCGATTCCGTAGCCGGATCGTTTTCGAACAGCTCCAGCAGATCGATAAAGGTCGTTCCGATAATCGGGTCACCACCAATGCCCACTGCCGTGCTCTGTCCCAGACCGATATTACCCAGCTGCCAGGCTGCTTCATAAGTCAGAGTTCCACTCTTGCTGATCAGCCCCACGGTACCTGGCGTATGAATATAACCAGGCATGATCCCGATCTTGGCAATCCCCGGTGTAATCACACCAGGACAGTTCGGGCCGATCAGGCGGCTGTTTTTACCTTTCAGATAATCCATCACTCGCACCATGTCGAACACGGGTACGCCTTCGGTGATCGCGATGATCAGTTCTATGCCGGCATCCGCGGCTTCCATGATCGCTTCGCCACAGAACGGGGGCGGCACGAAGATCAGGCTGGTGTTGGCACCGGTTTTCTCAACAGCTTCTTCCACCGTATTGAAAACAGGAAAACCATCGACCTCGGTTCCCCCTTTTCCGGGAGTCACTCCGCCCAGCAGGGGAGTTCCATATTCGCGGCACTGCTGGCTGTGAAACAGCCCCGACTTACCAGTGATCCCCTGGCAAATGACGCGCGTCTTTTCAGTAACTAAAATACTCATAATCTGTCACCCTTGCGGGAAATATGTGTTTGAATGAAGGCAAAGATCGCTTTTTACAAAACAACCACGTCAAATGATCGCGGCCCGTTGATCGGTCAACAGGCCGCAGTCGGTCCTACGAACTCAGAGTGGCAACCACTTTCTGGGCGGCATCGGTCAGGTCTGTCGCAGAGATAATATCGCGACCGCTATCGGCCAGCATCTCGCGCGCTTTCTCCACATTGGTCCCTTCCAGACGAACCACCAGAGGCACTGTGAAACCAACTTTTTCGTAAGCTTCCATCAGTGCCGTCACAATCGTGTCGCACTTCATGATCCCGCCAAAGATATTCACCAGAACCGCTTTCACATTCTCATCCGCCAGGATGATCCGAAACGCCTCGGTGACCTGATCGACGTTCGCTCCGCCACCTACATCCAGGAAGTTGGCTGGTTCGCCGCCATGATGCTTGATCAGGTCCATCGTGCTCATCGCCAGGCCGGCTCCGTTCACGAGACAACCAATATTTCCATCCAGCTTGACGTAACTTAAACCCGCGTTACCCGCGTCGACTTCAGCAGACTCTTCTTCCGTCAGGTCTCTCAGTTCTTCCAGAGGCTTGTGACGGAACATCGCGTTCTCGTCAAACGAAACCTTGGCATCCAGCGCCACCAGTTCTCCCTCGCCGGTAATTACCAGCGGGTTGATTTCGGTCATGCTGCAGTCGTTATCAATGAAAAAGCGACTCATCTGACACAGGAATTTCTCAGCATGACGAACCGTTTTGCCTTCCATTCCCAGTTTGAAAGCCAGTTTGCGGGCCTGGAAACCGAGCAGACCGGTGTGAATGGAAAAGGGCTCGCTCAGAATTTTTTCCGGGCTCTCTTCTGCCACCACTTCGATTTCCATCCCTCCTTCAGTCGAAAGAATCAAAACCGGACCTCCTGCTTCACGGTCAACCACGCAGCCCAGATACAGCTCTTTGGCAATATCCAGTCCCTGCTCGATGAACAGCGTGTTAACCTGCTTGCCTTCTTCTCCCGTCTGGATCGTCACCAGCGTTGAACCCAGCATCCGCTCTGCATTTTCACGGACCTCTTCAGCAGATCGCGCCAATACGACACCTGCCTGGTCGGGATATTCTTTGAAACGACCTTTTCCGCGGCCGCCGGCGTGAATCTGTGACTTCACAACCACTAAGGGGCGATCCAGTTTCTCAAAGGCGGCCACCGCTTCGTCAACGGTTTTCGCTATAATTCCCTCAGGTACGGGAATTCCGGCTTCGCGAAACAACTGTTTGGCCTGATATTCGTGAATTTTCATTGATTTTTCAGACTTTCTCCTGAAAATTTGCTACCGATTAGAAAAAGCGGCGTTCAAAAACTTTGTCGAGCCCACAGCTTGAACTCAGGCCATCATAGCGGGTTCATAACAGCATATCCAGCAAGCCATCCGCGCCAGCGACCTAAAATTTCTGCATAATGAAAATCCATGTCTGCTGCCGGTTTCATTCTGTTTTTTGATACGTCAAAATCAGAATCCAGATGAAAATTCTCAACTCCTCTCAACCCTTTTCGAGAAATCGCATGCTGAAAAACATCCCTCCCCTCCTCTCGCCTGATCTGATGTATGTGCTCTTGAAAATGGGCCACGGCGATGACATTGTCCTCGCCGACGGTAATTTCCCCGCCGACTCCCATGCCCAGCGACTCGTGCGTCTCGACGGACATAATGTGCCGGAAATCCTGGAGGCACTTCTGCAGTTCTTCCCCCTCGACACCTTTGTGGATCAACCAGCCGGCGTAATGCAACCGGTCGACGACCAGACTCCCACGCCTCCCATCTGGCAAACCTATGCGAATCTTATTCAACAGCATGCCCCCCGCAAGCCGGAACTGGAAAAAATCGAACGTTTTGAATTTTATGAACGCGCCAGAAACGCCTATGCCATCATCGCCACCAGCGAATCCGCCCTGTATGCCAACCTGATTCTCAAAAAAGGGGTAGTGACCACATAAGCATCCTTTACACATCTACTGAATAAATTACTCTTGACCCGCTCGCGCCGCTGGCGATAAGCGCTATTCTGAGTCGCGCGCGTGCCCAGTTTACAGTGCACTGAAACACGGGCCACCTGTTCTTGATCTTCATGACAAATGAGCCTGTTTTTTCCAGATCTTCACTGCCTGAAACCGCACCCGTTCGAGATGTTATCCTGCGGGTCGCCACACATCGCAAAGCTTCGTCCCGGTACCGCCTCAGCACCGCCGCACATCGGTTCCCTGTCAACCCGTATCGCCACCCCGTTTGTTTTTGAATCCTCTTGACAGCGTCACGCCCTTCGCGAAGATCACAGATCATCGGAATGCAAATCGGCATCCTCTTCTTCAGAATTTCACTGACAGAGTAAGCATTATGAATCATGAACAACTCCCTCCCGAACCGCATGTCCGGACTCCCCGCCCTGAATCAGGGCAGAATGGACGATGCATAAAAAATGATTAATCGTATCGCCTGCATTTCCGCAATCTTGAGTGCAATACATTCAGGCGTTGCGTTTCTCAATCTAATCTACCCGGTCCAAAGTGCCCTGGAGACGTTGTAGTAAAACTGGATACAGCACAGAGCGCATCACATTCAACCATAGCATCCCTCAATCCAATCTACCCGGTCCAAAGTGCTTTGGAGACGTTGTATTAGAACTGGACACAGTCTGAACCGCGAGCGCCGACGAATTTGACGACTGCTGTCAGCCCGACATCAGAGAATGCGAACAGTCACCCGACCAATATTACTGAAACGCAGCAGCACGCCCAGCTGAATATCAATCACCGGTGCTCAGTACGATGCAGGGATAAACCATCAGATCCGACAGACACCGCCGCCACGAGTCCTGTTATCACCACCGGTTCGAGCTTCTTTCATAGTTTCACCCGCAAAAGATTGATTCCAGCGAGTACGGGGTGGTACCGGATGCAATCCGGTACGAGCGCAGCGAGCAGGAGGTCGCAGCTACAGCGATCGGTACAAGGCAATGCTGCATACCACTTCATTTCAGAAAATGAGGGGCGATCTCTCACCAGGCATCACCAACACTGCCACCTCCTGTTGTCTACGACAACCCCGGATTGCATCCAGGGTCACCCAAATATATTTGATGTGCTTGAACATCGGGTGCTACCGGATGTAATCCGGTACGAGCGCAGCGAGCAGGAGGTCACAGTTGCAGCGATCGGTACAAAATAAGCAACCCGCCTCATCAGTTCTGAAAATGAGGGACGCCCATAGAACAACAACAGCTGAGAAAAAACGGGAGCTTACTTCAACAGAATCGTCTGCTCACGGTCCGGGCCGACGGAAACAATTTCTACCGGTTTGCCGATGATTTCCTCAATCGCCTTGATATAAGCAATCGCATTTTCCGGCAGATCTTCCATCTTACGAATGCCGGTGATGTCTTCTTTCCAGCCCGCAATGGTACGGTATACGGGCTTGGCCTGTTCCAGATCGAGAATATGACTGGGGAAGTCAATGACCTGCTTGCCATTCACGTCATAGGCTTCGCAGATCTTCAGTTCATCCATACCACTCAAGACATCCAGCAGCATAACGGCAATGCAGTCCACGCCACTGATGTTGGCACCATAACGGGTCGCGACGGCATCGAACCAGCCGCAGCGTCGAGGCCGACCGGTGACCGTACCATATTCGTTCCCCACGTCACGGATGCGCTGGCCGATTTCATCATGCAGTTCGGTGACGAAGGGGCCGCCCCCCACCCGTGTGGTATAGGCCTTCACAACTCCAATCATCTTATCGATATAGCGTTCGGAGACACCACTTCCATTGTGAATTCCACAACCGGAACTGTTAGAAGAGGTCACATAGGGAAACGTTCCATGATCGATATCCAGCAGGCTTCCCTGGGCACCTTCGAACAGAATTTTTTTCTTCTCAGCGACCGCGTTTAACAGATACGTATTGGTGTCGACGACATGATCCTTCAATTGCTCTGCATAACCCGAATATTCTTCGTAGATGGCATCGACATCCAATGGCTCCGCTTCCGGATCGAGGGCCTGAAAAATCTTGTTTTTGTAGGGGACGATTTCTTCCAGACGGCTGCGGAAAAATTCCGGACGAACCATGTCCCCCATCCGAATGGCGTGGGTTCTGCCCGCTTTATCGCGGTAACAGGTCCCGATCCCCCGCATGGTCGTGCCGATCGCTTTTTCCTTGCGACTCTGCTCGAAAACCACTTCTTCCTGCATATGATAGGGAAAAATCACATGGGCCCGGTCACTGATCAGCAGCCGACTGGCTGCAATCGGACCATTCTGCTCGACAATGGACGCCATTTCCTGCAGGAAGGCCTTGGGATTGATGACCACCCCTCCCGTAATCACGGAGGTGACATTCGGATTCAGGACTCCCGCCGGTAAAAGTGAGAGCTTATAAGTCTTTCCATCAAATTTGACAGTGTGACCTGCGTTATTCCCCCCCAGGTACCGCACCACGATTTCGTGCTGCTCTGAGAGTAAATCTACAATTTTGCCCTTGGCTTCATCGCCCCACTGTAATCCAATTACCGACGTCGCTGACACAACACTATCCCGCTGGTTAGATAAAATAAAACTGAGAATAAGACTATCCTGCCTGCTTCAGAAGCAAACAGACAGGGCGCACTCCAGGCGCGCACCGGCCCATTTTATCGAACCACATCCCATTTGGGGAGCGCCACGCGCCAGGTTGATCTTAATAATTGGATTTTCGCTGCCAGTGTTGATATAATTCCTTGTACAGATCGCCTCCGTGCGGGCCAGACCAGGAAATTTCAGCAGGATAATGAACATAACTCCTCAAAAACGCGTATTGATTATTGACGATGACGAAGGTCTGACCGAACCACTGCAAATGGCCATGGAAGCCGCCGGGTACGAAGTTTTCATCGCCCACGACGGAAACGAAGGCCTGATGAAAATCGAGCGCGACGCGCCCGATCTGGTCCTGCTGGATCTGGTCATGCCCCGTCGCAGCGGCTTCGCCGTCCTCGACAGCATCACCAACTACAAACAGCGGGCCCCCCGCGTCATTATGGTGACGGGAAACAGCGAACCCAAATACCGCGAACTGGCCCTCGATCGCGGCGTCGATCTCTTCGTCGCCAAACCCTACCACATCGAAGACCTGGTCAAAGCAGTCAATAAACTGTTGAAACCGGAATAAACCACCCTGATAGAGCGTAGTTAACTCTGAAGGTAACTGGGAAGTTCCTATAGTAAATAGTGCGCGAAAACGGGTGATACCGGATGAAATCCGGTACGAGCACAGCGAGCAGGAAGTCCCAGCTGCAGCGATCGGGACAAGGCCATGCTGCCTGCCTCTTCAGTTCAGAAAGTGAGTCGCGTCCTCTCACCAGACATCACCAACACTGCCACCTCCTGTTGTCTCACGACAACCCCGGATTACATCCGAGGTCACCCGGAAAAGGTGGGTTCCAAGAATGTCTTGGGTGCTACCGGATGAAATCCGGTACGAGCGCAGCGAGCAAGAGGTCCCTGCTACAGCGATAGGCCCAAAGCAATGCCGCCTGCCGCTTCAGTTCAGAAAATGAGGCACGTTCTCTCACCAGACATCACCAACACTGCCACATCCCGTTGTCTAGCGACAACCCCGGATTGCATCCGGGGTCACCCGGAAAAGATGGGTTCCAAGAAAGTCTTGGGTGCTACCGGATGAAATCCGGTACGAGCACAGCGAGCAAGAGGTCCCAGCTGCAGCGATCGACCCAAAGCAATGCCGCCTGCCTCTTCAGTCCAAAAATGAGACGCGTTCTCTCATCAGGCACCAACAACTCTGTCACCTCCTGTTGTCTGCGACAACCCCGGATTACATCCGGGGTCACCCGGAAAAGGTGGGTTCCAAGAATGTCTTGGGTGCTACCGGATGAAATCCGGTACGAGCGCAGCGAGCAAGAGGTCCCTGCTGCAGCGATCGGCCCAAAGCAACGCCACCTGCCTCTTCAGTTCAGAAAATGAGGCACGTTCTCTCACCAGACATCATCAACACTGCCACCTCCCGTTGTCTGCGACAACCCGGATTACATCCGGGGTCACCCGGTTTTAATTCTGCTCACCCGCCGCCGATTGCGGGGAGAAAATGGATTTCACTTTCGGGTGTCACCTTTTCAGACAGGCCGCGAGGGGTCACGTTCTGGTCGACGGTGACTGCGAGCCCCGCCCTGAGTGTGCCCTCAGGGCAGAGTCGTTCTTTGACGCCGGGATACATTTCGTCTAAAGACTCCACCGCCTCCCTGACGGTGGTCCCTTCCACGACGGCTTCCGCTGCTCCTTTGCAATAGGGTTTGAGCAGCGGTGGAATAAACAGACGAGGCATAGCAGCTTCCGTTCCTGATCAGGATTCTTTCTTCAACAGTTCATGCAGAACCCGCGGCGGTGACATCGGCAGTTCATACATTCGCACGCCGACCGCGTCATAAATGGCCGCTTCCAGGGCCGCTGGCGGCGGTACGATGGGAACTTCCCCCACGCCCCGCACACCATAGGGATGCCCCGGGTTGGGCACTTCCACGATAATCGGATCGATCATCGGCAGGTCATAACAGGTCGGGATCCGATAGTCGAGGAAGTTGGCATTTCGCATGCTGCCTGCTTCGTCATACCAGTATTCTTCATTCAACCCCCAGCCAATTCCCTGTACCGCGCCCCCCTGAATCTGTCCTTCGACATACGCAGGATGAATTGCTGTTCCACAGTCCTGGGCCGCGGTGTAACGCAGAATATCAACTTTGCCGGTATCAGGATCGACTTCCACATCGACCAGGTGCGTACCAAAGGCGCCGCCAGGTTCGTTATGATTGGAAACACCACGCCCCACCAGCGGCTCACCTCCCAGAGATAATTCGATGGCAATCTCCTTGAAGGTCATGGATTTGTCGGGGCCAATGACTGAACCATCTTCGTAAGACACGAGATCCGGATCCACTTCCCACAGCTCAGCTGCCCGGCTGACGATCTGGCGCTTCAGATCCTGAGCAGCTTCATAAGCGGCCCAGCCTGTCGCGTAGGTCACGCGGCTTCCGCCGGTCACGTCGGTATAGCCTACGCTGTCTGTATCCACCACGGCCGGTTTGATGTCTTCCGCTGCCAGCCCGATTGCCTCTGCGAACTGCATGGCAATCGCGGTGCGTGAGCCGCCGATATCGGTAGAACCTTCCAGTAGACCAACCGAACCATCCGAGTTGACGGTCGCGGTCACGGCCGATTTCAGACCCGCATTGAACCAGAAACCGGAACCAATGCCCCGTCCCTGATTTTCACCGGTCAGCGGCGTATTATAATGCTCGCTGTTTTTGATCGCTTCCAGCGTTTCCACCAGACCGATGCGGGGATACGTCACCCCGTCTATGCGGCGGGTTCCTTCTTTCGAAGCATTCAACAGACGGAATTCCAGGGGGGACATGCCCATCTGTTCGCACAGTTCATCCACCACGGTCTCCGTGGCAAAGGCAGCGTTGGTCGCTCCCGGCGCGCGATACGCGTTGGTACGGGGCTTGTTGACGCAGACGTCATAACCTTCGACGCGACCATTGGGAATATCGTAACAGGAGAAGACACACATGGCGCCGGCACCAATCGGAGAACCGGGATAACCGCCTGCTTCATAAGCCATCCAGGCCTCGGCAGCGGTGAGACGTCCGTCTGCATCGACGCCCATCTTGATTCTGATAAAGGAACCGGGAGTAGGGCCGGTTGCCTGCAGCACGTCTGCCCGGTCCATCACAATTTGAACGGGAACCCCTGCTTTACGGGATAAGACGGCAGCCGCTGGTGCGAGATAAACGGAAATCTTGCCACCAAATCCCCCGCCAATTTCTGCAGGGACCACTTTCACGCGGGCCAGGGGCACATGCAATAACTCTGCCATCTGCGAGCGAACCGAAAACGTGCCTTGCGTCGGAGTCCAGACGGTAATTTGACCATCGTTGTTCCACAATACGGTCGCAACGTGCGGTTCGATATAACCCTGGTGCACGGTCGATGTGCGAAATTCGCGTTCGACAACATATTTGGCGTCGGCGAATCCTTTTTCGAGATCCCCTTTTTCAAACACGATATGCTTGGCGATATTACTCGGCTTGTCCCCTGTTTCGCCTGTGGAGGCTTCTTCCGTCCGCACATCCGGATTCAAAACAGGCGCGTCATCTTCCATCGCTTTCAGCACATTCATCACGGGAGGCAGAACTTCATATTCGACTTCGATCAGGCTGGCTGCTTCCTGTGCGATATGCAGATTGTCGGCAGCAACCGCAGCAACTGCGTGTCCTTTGTAAAGCACCTTGGTGCGGGCCAGATTGTTACTGCTGAGATGGTTCAGGACGACAGCCCCTTCCCCCAGCTCGGCAATTTTATCACCGGGTTCCGGCAGATCCGCACTGGTGACAACGGCGCGCACACCCGGGAAAGCTTCGGCTTTTGAGGTATCAATCGATTTAATATTCGCATGCGCATGCGGGCTCCGCAGCACCGCGCCAAAGATCATGCCTTTGACTTTGATATCCGCACCGTACAACGCACGGCCGGTGACCTTGTCTGATCCGTCATGACGAATCGGCCGGGTACCGATCACTTTATATTTAGGAGTCTCTTCGCTACCTTCTGCGGTTCTGGTTTCATCAATGGTCGCCATTAGACAGTCTCCTTCTCACATGAGGCAGATTGAGCACATCGTGTTTCTGCAGCCTGCTGGATGGCACGCACGATCTTGTCGTAACCGGTGCAACGACACAGATTGCCCGCCATCGAAAAACGAATTTCTTCTTCGGTCGGGTTCGGATTCTCATCCAGAAACGCTTTGGCAGACATGATAAAACCGGGAGTGCAGATGCCACACTGCAGTGCCGCGTTTTCCAGAAACGCTTCCTGCAGCGGGTCCAGTCCATCGACGGGCGCCAGGCCTTCAATCGTTTCAATATTGGCACCTTCTGCTTCGACAGCCAGCACCATGCAGGTATTGACGGCTTTCCCGTCAATCACCACGGAACAGGCGCCACAGTTACCGTTCGAGCAACCTTCTTTGGCGCCGGTCAAACCCAGTGTGTTTCGTAAGACTTCGAGCAATGTCTGCCGTGGCTGACAGAGGAATTCCTCTTCCCGCCCATTGACAGTCGCGGTTACGATCCGTTTCTTCGCCATCGAAAAGTCCTTATTCAAAAATGATCTATTAATATTTTGTTGATTGAGTGAGACAGCAGTCAGTTGAGGAATTAACCGCGAGCACGTTCGACCGCTTTTTTCAAGACACGTTCGGTGAGCACGCCTGTCACATGCAGGCGGAACTCTTCGGTTCCCCGCATGTCCGTAATCGGCTTAATCACGGACCGTGCCGCCTCTCCTGCTTTTTTGATCGTCTCATCATTCACAGGCTGGCCTGCCAGCAGTTCGCTGGCTTCCTGGGCATAAAATGGTTTCGCAGCAACGGCTCCCAGACCAATGCGGGCGGAGACGAAGTTTTCGCCACTCTCGTCCAGAACCACGGAGGCCCCCACGCCGACCACAGCGATGTCCATTTCATTCCGGGGAATGAACCGCCGGTAATGCGAGCCGCTATGCCCAGGCCGCGGTGGAAATTTGAGTTCGACAATAATCTCGCCCGGTTCCAGGACATTCTTGCCCGGTCCGGTACAGAACTGATCCACGGGAATTTCTCTGCTTCCTGCAGGCCCCTGAATCACTACCGTTGCTTCCAGGGCGATCAATGCCGGAGTGGAGTCTGCAGCGGCACCCGCGTTCGCCAGGTTCCCGCCGACGCTGGCCCGGTTCTGAATCTGCATGCCACCGATGATATTACTGCTGTCCGCAATCGCCGTATAGTTTTCGAGTATTCCCGCATGACTGTAGATCTGGTAACAGGGAACTGCAGCTCCCAGACGCAGGCCTGCGTCATTCAGTTCCAGCGCCATGAGTTCCGGGATCTTTTTCAGATCGACAATCAGGTCGGTCGACAACCGACCGGTACGCACATGGTCAATTAAATCGGTTCCCCCCGCGAGCGGGCGGGCATTTCCGTTACTTCTGGCCAGCAGACCGACGGCATCTGCCAGTGAAGTCGGGGCTTCGTATTCAAAGTCACGCATCGCAGGTTCATCCCTCTCCTAATTGTCCTGACCACCAATGATTCAAGGCGAGTCTCTGAGTGGTCATTGAGTGTCACTTTGGCTTCATTATCAGTCACCTGTCAACTAACATCAATGCAACCAAAGAGGAACAGGCAGCCTAATTTCTTAATTTTATAATTTCCTTGAGAATAAAGCCTCTCTCCCGTCTGGCAAGGCCGATTCTCGCTCAACGAAGCAGAAAAGTTCCGATTGCCTGACCCGCAAGACTTACCTCGCCTATGCGGATTTGGTAACCTGCTTGCAGTAAACATCATATAAGAATATTTCGGGCCACAAAGGCCTGTAAGACGAGAGGCCAGCCCCCCAACACTCAAGGGAGTGTTAACGTAAGAGTATTACTGACAGGATGTCGTTAAATCGGGCCTTTCCGCCAGTTAGCTGCCCTGTCCAGTGGTCTCAGATCAACATTAATACCGCGACACAGAAAGTGCAGTCTGCACTCAGAGGCAGGTTATATAAGTGGCACGAAAAAAAGCGACTTCCATCTCGAATCAGAATTTTGAACAGCGAACGCAGGAGCTGGGCGAGCAGATCTGGGGTCTGCTCGAACGCCGCGAACCGACGATGTTCGAAAAACACTGGTGGGACGATCGAATTCTCTCCTGGGCGATGGCCGACGAGTCCGTCAAAGTGCAGATGTTCCGCTTTGTGGATGTGCTGCCCATGCTCCGCTCTCATGAATCGATCGTCAGGCACCTGCACGAATATTTTGAAGATGTCCGTAAGCATCTCCCCTGGGCGGCCCGTATCGGCCTGGAACTTTCGACACCAAATTCGGTTCTCGGACGTGCCCTCGCCCTGAACGCCCGCTCCAATGCCCGCCGGATGGCCAGCCGCTTTATTGCGGGCTCTTCGGTCGATGAAGTCCACCGCACCGTCGATCGACTCCGCAGTGAGAACTTCACCTTCACATTGGATCTGCTGGGTGAGGCCGTCATCAGTGAAGTGGAAGCCGAAGCTTATCTGCAGTCCTACATTGACCTGATCAGAGGCCTGGCACCGCGTGTCCGCAAATGGTCCGAAAATGTGCAGCTTGACTGGGATAACCAGGGACACCTGCCCCGCACCAATGTTTCGATTAAGCTCTCTGCACTCTGCAGCCAGTTCAAACCCACCGATCCGGTGGGCACAATGGCGGCGGTTCAACCTCGGTTGCGAAAACTGCTGCGATATGCCATGAAGTACGATGCCTATCTGCACGTCGACATGGAACAGAATTCCTATAAGCCACTCACGCTGGAGATCTTCAAGCAGACGCTGATGGAAAGCGAATTCCGCGACTTTGACAACGTCGGCATTGTGATCCAGGCTTACCAGCCCCAGGCGGAAGCCGACCTGCTGGATCTCTTGAAATGGGTAAAAAAACGCAAGACCCCCGTCTGGGTTCGTCTTGTCAAAGGCGCTTACTGGGATTACGAAACGATCGTCTCGCAGTACCGTAACTGGCCGATCCCCGTCTTCCAGGAAAAATGGGAGTCGGATGCGAACTTCGAGAAACTGACGCTGACCCTGCTGCAGAACTTCGAGTGGCTCAAACCCGCGTTTGGCAGTCACAACATGCGCAGCCTGGCATACGCGATCGCCGTCGCACACGAACTGGATGTCCCCCCTTCGGCGTATGAGATTCAAATGCTGTACGGGATGGGCAAAGAACAGGCGCAGGTCTTTGCGGAGATGGGCCATCGGGTCCGCATCTATACGCCGTTCGGCGAACTGATTCCCGGCATGGCTTATCTCGTCCGCCGCCTGCTGGAAAATACTTCTAACGACTCATTCCTTCGACAAAGCTTTAGCGAGCACGTCAACCTGGAGACCTTGATGATGAACCCGTCCGATCACGCCAGCAAATCCAAACGGAAAAAAGCGTCCGCAGAAGAAAAGCATTTCCAGAACGAACCACTGACCGATTTCAGTCTGGAAGAATCACGCCAGAAAATGCGTGAAGCACTTGAAGCCGTCGAAGACCAGTTCGGTAAGGAGTATCCACTGCTGATCAACGGACGGGCCATTGATACCAAAGCTACGCTCACCTCACGCAATCCTTCGCATCTCTCGGAATCACTGGGAACCATCTCATCCGCTTCCGCCGACGATGCGATTGACGCCATCGACGCCGCCCGCCGCGCATTCCCCGGCTGGTCTAAGACCGAGCCCGAGTACCGCGCCGAATACCTGGAACTGATCGCAGCCAACATGCGGCGCAAGCGTTTTGAGCTGGCAGCCTGGATTGTTTATGAATGTGGTAAACCCTGGGAAGAAGCAGATGGCGACGTGGTCGAAGCGATCGACTTCTGCATGTACTACGCCGACCAGATGCGTAAGCTGGCAAACCCTCAGCATTGTGACGTGCCCGGCGAAGAAAACGTTTACTTCTATCGCCCCCGGGGAACTGTCGCCGTCATCGCTCCCTGGAACTTCCCTCTGGCGATTCTGACAGGCATGACTGCCGCCGCCCTGGTGACGGGAAATACGGTCGTCATGAAGCCCGCCGAACAGTCGTCTGTGGTCGCTGCCAAGCTGATGGACCTGATTCACGAATCCGGTATCCCCGATGGCGTTGTCAATTTTCTGCCCGGGATCGGCGAAGAAGTCGGCCCCGAACTGGTCGGCAGCCCGGATGTCGAGATGATCACTTTCACCGGCTCACGTGATGTGGGTCTCGCGATCAATGAATCGGCTTCCAATACCGACATTCGTCAGAAAATGGTCAAACGGGTTGTCGCAGAAATGGGTGGCAAAAATGCCATCATAGTCGATGATGACGCCGACCTTGACGAAGCCGTGCTGGGCGTGATTCATTCTGCCTTCAACTACGCCGGCCAGAAATGCTCGGCCTGTTCGCGGGTGATTGTACTCGAATCCATTCACGACACATTCGTCAGCCGTCTGGTCGAAGCCACCCGGAGCCTGAAGATCGGCCCCGCAGAAGATCCCGGCACCATCGTCGGACCTGTCATTGATCAGGAGGCCCGACAGCGAATTCTGGAATACATCGAAATCGGCAAAGAAGAAGCCACGCTCGCGCTGGCCTGCGATACCTCGGAACTGGACGAAGAAGGCTACTATGTCGGCCCGCATATCTTCACCGATGTCGACCCCACCTGCCAGATCGCCCAGGAAGAAATCTTCGGCCCCGTGCTGGCGGTCATGAAAGCTGATGACTTTGAGGAAGCGATTACCATCGCCAATGATACACCCTATGCCCTCACTGCCGGTATTTACAGTCGCAGCCCGGCTCACCTGCAGAAAGCCCGCATGGAACTGATGGCAGGCAACATCTACCTGAATCGCAATATCACCGGCGCCATGGTCGAACGCCACCCGTTCGGCGGCTTCAAAATGTCAGGCATGGGCAGCAAAACCGGCGGACCCGATTACCTGCTGCAGTTCCTGGTTCCCGTTAACGTCACCGAAAATACCATGCGTCGCGGCTTTGCGCCTACCGCAGTTGGTGAAGACGACGAAGAAGATTAAAAACTGGCAAACTGAGTTAATTTTTACCCGGAGGTTCCACTGGCAGATATTTTTTGAACTCCTGCAGGTGGTCTCCTTTTTCGATCAATTCCGGCGTCAGCAGGCCTGCAAAATAGATGGGCAGCGCGGGCTGCTCCTGCAGCTTATGGATCATCCACTTCAGACCGGCAGTTCCCCGTACGAGCACCATGACGCTGACTTCTCCCTTCTCTTCCCGAAATTTTTTCGTAAGGAGATGCGGGGAGTCACCCAGCCTTTGCGAAATGTATTGCTTTGAAGCCGGTATCGTGCTCGTCGATTCACAGCCGAACATGACAAGATACACGCCCCGCGAGCTAAACTCTTTCGCATTCGGTGGATCTTCGCCTGTCAGCTGTTTGTACGCACTGTCAGCCTGTTGCAGCGCCACATCGGACAGCTTCGCATGTTCGCTTAACGCTTCTGCAAACAGGGTCGACAAGTAGTATTTATCATCTTCATGATCGCGTACGCTCCACAATATTCGCGACCGCATGTTTCGATTGGTAGTATCATCGAACGGCGGAGCCATATAGACATCAAAGAGGGCCCGCAAAACATTACTGGTCTTATCAGTTCCCAGCCCAAACCCAAAATAGAGGGCAGCTTTCCGCACATCTTCGGGACCTTTCGGATCAAGCGCCTGATAGAAGATTTCAGTCAGACGGGGATCACGGGGCCAACCCAGTGCACCGGAAATCCACCCGAACATCGTATTCGGCGAAGAGGAATGACGAAGTCCGCGTCGAAACGCTTCCAGCAATTCGCGATCAGATAGTTCCAGCTTTCCCCGATTTTCAAACAACTCATCCAGTTTCCTGCCCGCCTGCACATCATCTGCAAAGTAAGACTGATAATCGGGAGCCACAAATTCTGGTGCCCGATAAGCGTAGGTTTCGTCTGCAGGGGGACGCGTGTAAGCAGGCAACCTGCTGGCAGGAGCCCCTTCCGGCAGAAAACGCGCAAACTCCTGAAGTCGCCGCTCCTGCAGCACCCGTGCTGAAAACAGTTCGTTGAAATCAAGTTCCGTATAATTCCGTTTTTCAAGATAATCCACCAGCAGCTGCCGTGCCTTCAACCCCTTCAGCAGGACCACTGCCGTCTCCTGCCCCTCATTAACGCGGGTCACAAATTCCAGCAACATCTCCTCCTGACCACGCAACGGTTTTGCGACCATTTCTCGTAGAATCTCCGCGGCCCGGGGATGCGTGGCAGAAACATCACTCCGATGAAAGACGATCACCCACAAACCCACATCATTAAAACGACTCACCTCCGGCGGGTCTGCTTTGAAGACAGCCTGGTAAGTTTCCAGCGCCGCCCCGATCGTGGAATCATTCAACCGTTGATAATCACTCAACAGTCCGAGCAGCAACTTCCGCGTCTGCTCTTTGTCGCCATAAGTCTGCATGCCCCAGGCGATCCGCTGCTGCATCTGCGCATCGAGTGACGGGTATTTGTCCATCAACATCCGCACCAGATTGGCCGAACGATTCGACACCACTGTCGGGCCATGGTACATCGCGTAATGCGCCACTCCGCTATCATCGCTGGCACTCGCGTGATACATGAGTTCGATCGCGCGAGGATCCTGCTGCTTCCGGTTCCAGATGTACTGATTTCCCACCTGGCCTAACAGTGTCGTACGATGCTTCGTACAATGCCGCAAACCGCGTCGAATCAAAGCCAGACGCGCATCAATGCCCGTCACCTGTAATTTGCCTTCCAGCAGTAGATCGAGCTGTTTGCCGCCTTCTATGTCGTCCGGGAAAAAAGAATCAAAATCCGGAGGCACATAACGATCGGTGCGGTTCCAGGCGAAAGGGGATTCAATTGTGAAGGGAACCGCGTCATCGGCAGGAATATCAGCGGCGAACAACGGGTGAGTCGCCAGAGAACAAAGCGTCAGCATCGCCAGCAGCAGCAACACACCTTGGGACTTCAATTCAGAGGTCAGTCTCATCACACGCCCCCTCACGTAAAAGTCAGCCGATTCAGGCAGGCAGGCTTTAACCGAAGCCGCCTCCCCCGCCATCACCCATGTAACCCCCTTCGGGGACATTCAGGTTGGCATAGTTGGCAAATCGCATTGATGATGCCATCCAGGTCAGATTGATAATTCCGGTCGGGCCACTACGGTGCTTGGCCACAATGACTTCCGCCAGACCCGGGTTATCTTCCGGATCGTATTTATCAGGACGATGCAGAAACATGATCAGGTCGGCATCCTGTTCGATGGCACCACTCTCTCGCAGGTCGGCCAGTCGCGGGCGTTTGTCATCCCGCAGTTCGACACCGCGGTTCAACTGGGCCAGCGCGATGATCGGGATATTCAATTCTTTACACAGGCCTTTCAGGCGGCGTGTGATCTGTGCAATCTGCTGCTCACGAGGCATCGTTTTGTCTTCCGGTTCGATCAGCTGCAGATAGTCAATAATGATCAGCCCCAGGTTACTGAGCCGCTTTAATCGTCGGCAGATCGCACTGATCTCCTGAATGGTCCGCCCCGGTTTGTCATCAATAAACAGAGGCATCTCGCTGAGTTCCGAAGAGGCTTCAATCAGTCGGTGGCGCTCGTCGTCTTCCAGATCGCCGGCCCGCAGTGAGTGACCATTGACGCCGGAACGAATACAGAGCAGACGCTCGGCCAACTCCAGCTTGGACTGTTCCAGGCTGAATACAATCGTAGCCGTCCCGCCTTCATCGGCGGCCGCTTCGGCGAAGTTACAGACCAGCGCCGTTTTACCCATCGAGGGACGAGCCGCCAGGATGATCAGTTCCGATGGCTGAAAACCATTGATCTGTGTATCCAGATCCAGAAAGCCCGAGGTCAGCCCGGTCAGCATGCCCTCTTTCTGGGAGCGTTCATGAATCCGATCGAAGGCATCCATCAGGATGTCCCGGATTTCGATTTTATCCCCTTCTCCCTGCTGTTCCAGAATACTGAAGATGCTCTGCTCGGCTTTATTCAACACGTCCAGTGTGTCACCCTGCGGCGCATAACTTTCACGGATGATTTCGGTGCAGGAATGAATCAGGGTGCGTTGTACCGATTTATCTCGGACAATTTTCGCATAATACTCGGCGTGTGCAGCATGGGGTACACTTTCCAGAACCTCATGCAGATACAGCACTCCGCCGGCTTCTTCCAGTTCACCTTTGGAATCCAGTTCTTCCGCCACCGTCACCGCATCAATGCCGCGCACGCCGGAATCGTGCAAGCGGAGAATCGCGGAAAAAATACGGGTGTTTTTGTCACTGTAGAAATGGTTGGTTTTGACTATCTGTACCAGATCATCAATCACCACGTTATCCAGCAGAATCCCGCCAAGCACCGCTTTTTCCGCATCCAGGTTCTGCGGGGGAACCTTGCCGAACAGCTCTTCGACGGATTCCTGTTTCGGGCGGCGAAAATTTCCTTTACCGGCAACTGACATAACCATCCCCTGGTTCTGTAGGCAATAGAAGTGAGTTCTCTCTGCAGCTCGCTGGCCTTTTCAGAGCAAAGCCTCTCCGATGCGAATCAGTTCGCACTGCAGGAGCAATCATATAAAACGGAAAGAGGCCCGGCAATATACCGGACCTCTCTCTTATTCGGGAAACCTGATGTGGTAAATTGATACTTACCAGGCTGCGTTCAGCTTTTTTCTGCAGTCGGTACAACCCAGACTTTGACTTCCGTTTTTACCTTTTCATGCAGCTGCATTTTCACGGTGTACATCCCCAGTTCTTTCAGGGGGCCTTCCAGGCGAATGCTGTCTGCATCGATATCAAAGCCATTCTCTTTCAGAGACTTGCTGATATCAACGGCAACGATTGAACCGTAAAGATGACCATCTTCGTTGGCATTGGCTTCCATCGTCACGGAGTGCTTGCTCAACTTGTCGGCCAGATTCTTCAAAGACTTCAGACGGTCTTTTTCCAGCTCGGCCATCCGCTTCTGATGCTGGACGACCATCCATTTATTGTGATCAGTGGCAATCGTGGCCAGGCCATAAGGCAACAGGAAGTTACGGGCATAGCCAGGCTTGACCCGGACAATATCACCCTGCTCACCAAGGCTATCCACTTTTTCTGCCAGCAAAACTTCGATAGATGACTTAGTACTACCGACGACAGCGGAGCTACGTTGTTTACGAACCATTATCAATCACTTCCGTAATTTTGTATTATACAATCGTTTTAAAAATACTGTTACCTGTGTGTCATCCAGCAGCAATTGCGCCTCGATTAGAAGGGCACATCATCATCAGGAATCCCACCAGGAGTGTCATCATAAAAAGAATCTGCCGGATTCGAACCACCGCTCTGCGAAGGAGCATTTCCGCGTGAGGCATATCCGCCGCCCCCACCCGATGGTGCACCACCGCCGCCGCCCGATTCACCTTTGCCGCCCAGCATGGTCATGTTTTCGCCGACCACTTTGAGCTTGCTGCGTTTCTGTCCGGACTCTTTATCATCCCACTGATCCAGTTGCAGCCGACCTTCAATCAGAACCGAACGTCCTTTGGTCAGATACTCACTGGCAACTTCGGCCGTTCGCCCCCATAACGTCACATCAATGAAGGTGGTTTCTTCCTTGCGGGAATTGGAGTTCTTGTCAAACCAGCTGCGATTCACCGCGAGGCCAAGTTCAGCGACCGCACTCCCACCCGGTGTATAGCGCACCTGTGGGTCACGTGTCAAATTGCCTACCAGTATGACTTTATTAAAACTGGCCATAGTTGGCCTCCCTGGGGTTGAATGTTATAAACGGGAACATTCCAGAAGTACTATTTCTGAATCACCGAACCGGCGATGAGCCACTAGAGCGTATCACATTTAACCATCGAGTCTCTCAATCTACTATACGCGGCTCAAATGGCCCTGGAGACGCTACAGTCAAACTGGACACAGTCTAGTCTTCATCATCGTCGATGGCATCGTAATCAGGACCATCATCGTCTGCCTGCCCTTTGACCTCTTCTGCCGGTGCTTCGGGAGCAGAACTGGGGTCGATGGCAGAGACCATCGCATCAAACAGTGTTTGAGGCTGCTTGATTACCATCTGACGAATGACGATGTCACTCAGGTGACAGGCACGGGTAATCAGGTCCATACCACTGCCTGGCATCGTGAAGTAGACGAGATAATGCAGGCCTTTCATGTGGCCTTCGATCTCATAAGCCAGTTTGCCATCCTGCCAGGGGCGGTGTGCCACAATTTCGGCACCAGCCTTCTCGAGGATTTCCATCAGATGAGCAACGGTCCCTTCGTGATCAGCAGCAAATTTGCCGCTGTCCAGCAGGAACATGCCTTCGTAATTTACCATAACTGCTTTATTTTCTGCTACTGACAAGACTTTTCTCCCGGAATAATTTGGCTTACGTGATTCAGCCAGATTGTTGATCCAATTCTCATTTATTTCGTTTTGCCGGTTCCACTAAACCGGGATCTGTTTATTCAGGCGCATTAACCTGGTTCATGGCCATTTCAAGTCCTTCCTGAACCCAGCATTCGATCCCCCTGGCAGCATTGTCGACTGCCGTCGCGATCCGCTCGAATTCCTGTTTCCCCTGAAATCGACCCAGGACATAATCCGCGGCTGAAAATCCGGTAGGAGGTCGACCCACACCCACTCTCAGGCGTGGTACTTCCTGAGTACCCAGCTTCTGAATAATATCCTGTAATCCTTTTTGCCCACCTGCTGAACCAGAGCCCCGCAACCGGAGACGCCCGACAGGCAGATTCATATCATCACAAACGACCATCACATCTGTAGCTGGCAGTTTGAAAAATTGGGCCACAGCAGATACGCTGCGTCCACTTAAATTCATAAACGTTTGCGGGGCCACAAGTAATACTTTTTCGCCACCACAGGAAATCTCTGTAATTTCCGCCTCAAACTGGCTTTTTGATCCGGGTGCCCCGTGCCATTCCGCCAATTGAGTTAACACATCAAACCCGACATTGTGGCGCGTTCGTTCGTATTTCTTACCGGGATTCCCCAGGCCTACGACCACTTTCACAGCGACACCCGCCAGATACTATTTTCTTAACCCATTCTGATCACGCCCGGTGATCTTACTCTTCTGATGCTTCTGCTGTTTCCGATTCTGTTGCTTCTGCTTCTTCTTCTCCTGCCGGCACTACTTCTTCAACACCATGTGACAGCACATGCACGACGACCAGTTCCGGATCATTGTGAATCTTACAGCCACGAGGCACTTCAATATCGCTGACATGAATGGCATCGCCAATTTCCAGTGCATTGATTTTCACGGAAATGTAATCAGGAATACTGTGAGCCAGACAGTCCAGTTCCAGAGCATGCAGTGGCTGCTCCAGGATACCACCTTCTGTCGCACCGGGTGAAGTTCCCCGCAGTCTTACGGGAACATCCAGAGTGACTCGTTCGGAAGCGTTAATTCGCATCAGGTCGACATGCAGAATTTGTGTGCCGAACGTATCCCACTGCAGATCCCGCAGCATGGTTTCTTCGACTTTACCATCAACGTCGATTTCAAATACACGTTCGCGGTTCTTGACCAGATCCTGCAGTTCGCGCTCATCCACACTCAGATGGGCAGGATCCTGACCGTGACCATAGACAACAGCCGGAATCCGACCAGCACGGCGGATATGTCGACTTTCGATCGAGCCTAATTTTTCACGCTTCGTAGCACTGATTTTCTGCAATACAAAATCGTCTGACATTTCCCAACATTCCTCGAGGAGTGATACAACGGCAAACGTCGATCAACTCTTCATTAAAGACTTTTGAATCTATCACCTGACACTATGTCATTAAAATTTACTGTTGATGGTCAACCAGTACCCTGCCTGATCAGTGCTTACTGGCGTGCCCCTTTTATTGATGACTGTCTCTCACCATTTGCAACAGGCAAATGTTTCCCCAGTCACATCAATCAATTGGGCACAGGCTAAAGTCAGACAGGAAAGGCAGTTCCGTCCGAAAAGCACATAAGGTCCAAGGGCAACCCCAGCGATACCACCCGCCTGGGCGGCTGGTATTTCACCAGTTTGCTATAGTTGAAGCGTGCAAAAATAACTTCCCGCGCACAAATCTGCAACCGATTCCCCCCTCTATCTTGCTTGAAAGTTCCAAGACACACTGTTTTTTTTGATTTCCGGAAGTCGATTCTCCCCGTCCGGATCAGACCGACTTTCTTTCCGCCAGAAAAAGTGTACACAAAAACATGACACGAATCAACCAGCCACTCCCGACCGGCAATCAGGAACCCGATCATTCCTTCAGAAGGTGATTCCACCAGATTACATATTGGCTCAAGCAATACAGACTGTAGAATAGAGTGTGACTCAAATGTTCTGGCAGTTTCTGCTATTGTCTCCTCCCGTCATCTGGCGGGTTCGCGAGCCACAGCCTGGGACACAGTCAGACAAACATAAGGTTGAGTGGATGATTTCGAACAGAATAATCAGAACAAACGTTTTTTTCATTATAATCTGCCTGCTCCTGCTCCCGGCCTCTAGACTTTCTGCCGATGAGCCGGATGAAAAACTGGACCCGTTTCAACCCAATGCCGAAAAACAGGCTCCCGCTCAGAATCCGCTGAATCCCCTGAAAAAAATCATTCAGGGCTGGTTTGGCAAACCCCAAGCGGCGGGACAGGCGAACAAACCCGCTGAATCGAAAAGTCCTGACTATTATCGCTTCCCCCAGGATCTGGAACAGGAACGACGTTTTAAAAGCGTACAGCAGTTAATTGACGGAGAACAATGGGAAGCCGCGCGAGAAAAACTGCAACTGATGCTGGAGAACAGCCTGAATCTACCGGTTCACATCGATGGCGAACGTGAACTGATTACGGATCGTGAATTAATCTATGAACTGCTGCACCTCCTGCCGGAAGCAGAGCAGGAGAAATTCACTCGCCAGTATGAAGCCCTTGCCAGAAAACTGTTCTCCGATGCCCTGCAGAATAATGCCCCTCCCGAGACTTATGCAGAGATCGCTACCCGGTTCGCCAGCACCCCCGCCGGCTTTGACTCCATGAACTTCCTGACCTCGTACCATCTTGAGCGAGGGGAATTTGGCCTGGCTTCTCAGTATCTGCAGCGCCTGCTGAAAATGAACGCCCCGATTACCAAATCGCGACAATGGAGGACAAAAGCAGCCTACATCGTAAAGCAGACAGGTCATGAAGAACTGGTCGCCCAACTGCTCAATCCGGATAACGAGTCTACCGAGGGCAATCAACCGATCAAAATCGGTGGTGCCGAAGAAAGCCCGTTAAAATGGCTGCAGAAACAGGAAATCCTGCAAACCACCGCCAATCTGATGCTGACCGAATGGCCGATGCTGTTCGGCTCACCCAACCACGCCGCCCGGGCGCAGGCCGCCGATCCGTTACTGATTTCCCGCTGGTCCTATCCACTTACCTCAAACCATTCCATCCATACACAACTGCAACAGATCCAGGAAGATCTCATCAGTTCGAGTCATGCTACCATTCCCGCTCTGCCTCCCCTGGCCATTGATGGAAAAGTCATCTTCCGCACACTCAAGGGAGTGCAGGTTCTCGATGCCCGCTCAGGAGCCCCACTCTGGGAAGCAGCACTCGAAAACTCACCTGAAACAGCCTATATCAATGCGCAGCTCAAAGGCAGCAAGACCGCCCAGGCCCGAGGCCTGTTTGATGCCGAACAGGAACAACAGTCATTCTCACCTTATAACGGGACCGACCCGGACTCCCACGCTTTAACCAGCCTGCTCTACAGAAATGCCAACTGGGGCAGCCAGAGCAGCGACGGCAAGCACCTGTTCGTACTGGAAAGCATGCGTCTGAACCTGGGCTCATCCGGCTCGACAAGGAATTTCAACCGCCTGCGACAGCGGGGAGGCATTGATGCCGATCTCTGGTCAGCGAACCAGTTGGTAGCGTATGACCTGAAAACCGGCCAGCCTAAATGGAAAGTGGGGGGAACCCGCTTCGATGAATCCTTCGACCTGCCCCTGGCGGGTACTTTTTTCTTTGGTGCGCCCACACCGGCTGATAACGAAATTTACATTATCGGCGAACGGGAACGGGAAATCCGCCTGTATGCGCTGGATCCGGAAACGGGCGCGGAACGCTGGTCTCAACAGATCGGTAACCCGGACCAGGATATTGAACTCGACATGGTGCGCCGCTGGTGGATTGCTCCCGTGGCAATTGACCAGGGCGTCATTATCTGCCCGACGACAATTGGCCTGTTAACCGCCATCGACCGCCTGAATCATTCGATTCTCTGGTCAACCAGATACGAGCCGGCAACCGTCAGTCAAAACAACCAGAGATTTAATCATATCAACCAGACGCCCCGGGAACCCCTCAATCATCGCTGGTGCCCCTCTGCCCCCATCATCAGTGGGAATAAAGTGGTGTATACGCCCCAGGATGATGAAACGCTGGTGTGCCTTGATCTGATTACCGGCTCTCCCTGCTGGACCCGCCGCGCCAAAGAAAGCTCGCTCTACCTGGCAGGAGTGGTAGACGATCTGATTCTGCTGGTCGGTCTGAATGGTGTGCATGCGGTATCACTCACCAATGGAAAAACAGTCTGGAACAAGTCTTTCGATTCCGCGGCGGGTCTCCCTTCCGGTCAGGCAGTCATCGCCGATCAACGTCTGCACGTTCCCCTGCAGAGCGGACAAATCTGGACCTTTGACGTCAAATCAGGAATCATTCTGAACAAGCTGTTCAGCTCCGACTCGAGCCAGCCGCTGGGAAACCTGATTATTTACCAGGGTCAGTTTTTATCACTCAATGCCATGGGGCTGACCAGCTACGAACAGAAACAGACTTTTGAAGCGGAAATTGAGCAGCTCAAACTGCAGGACGCCCGTAATCCGCTGGTGCTGTTTAAAGAGTCAGAACTGCTGATGATGAGTCACAGCTATCCCCAGGCTCTGAAGAAGCTTGAGCAGATTGATTCTGCGCAGCTCCCTGTTTCAAATCGACCTCAGTATCAGGCAATGCTGATTGACTGCCTGACCTCCATCATTCGTTCTGACTTCCAGCAGCATGACGAACTGGTTCCCCGCTTGAAACAACAGGTTGCCTCCGAAACAGAACGCATCGAACTGCAAAGACTGCTTGTGGAACGTGCCGTGGCTCGCAAAGAGTTTTCCATGGCCCTGGAAACCCTGCTCAAACTCGCGGCTGCCCCGGTAGAGACATTCATCAAAACGGGCGCAACAGAGACACAGATTGACTGCTGGATTGCCGGGCAGGCCGGCGATCTCTGGCAACAGGCCACGCCTGCACAACAGGAACAGTATTCCCAACAGATCAGCGCGCGTGCCCGCCTGACTCTCGCGGCAGATACCGAAACCAGAGAACGCTTTCTGCAGCAGTTTGGTTTTCTCGATGCCTCAATTCCGGTGCTGCGGCTGCAAATCAACACCGCGATGCAATCGGGACAGTTCTTTGAAGCAGAACTCTGGTTGACAAAGCTGATGAAACGCAAATCGCCAGAACTGACAGCGGAAGCACTGGCCGGGATGGTACAGCTCTGCATCAAATTCAACCTGGCAGAGGACGCCGCTTATTATATGGATCAACTTTCAGAGCTTGATCCTGACCTGAAGGTAGCTGAGAATCAGACTGCTGCACAATTTCAGGAACAGTATCTTCAGAAGCTGACGACTGACAAACAGCAAACCATTCCCGGAAACTGGCGTCCCCGCAATCTGAAGCTGATTGTAGGAGGTTCGTCGCGAAATTATTCCTCGCGGGAAAATACGCTGGACACCAGTGGTTCCAGTCTGCCGTTTTACCGCTCGCTGATCCTGGCAGTCGAACCCAAAGAAAATCGAATGACGATGGAGCAGCCTGCAGGAAATCAGCAGATGTGGTCGACTCCCCTGCGGTCAACCATTCAGTCCCGCTCATCCAGCTTTAACGAGAGTGATGTGGTCGGCCATAACCTGATTCTGCAACATCGAGACATGCTGCACTTCTTTGACCTGGTCGATCGTAAACTGATCTGGAGCCAGAAGCTCGAGAAGGAACAGGCAAACCGCTATTACTCCAGTTCCTATCGACTGACGCCCGCGCAACTGGGAAATGAAGCCACTCTTGTGCATCGGCACCATCCTTCCATCGCCGTTCGCAGGATCGGAATGATCGCCGCTGCCAACGCAGATTACACCTGTTACTACAGTCGTCGGCAGATCATCCTGATCGATACCCGCACCGGGAAAGTGCGCTGGACCCACGAAAATGTTGACAAAGAGACCCGCGTGCTGGGCGACGATCGCATGATCTACCTGGTCACCCGGGATCGGACGACGAAAAAGATCCTGCGTGTCAGTGATGGCCGACTGGTGGAGATCGGAGAAACCGGTCAGTATCTGGAAAATGCGATTTACCAGGGTGAATCCGCGTTTGTTGCCATCTCGTCCCCGGAAGATGCCAAACTGCCTGGCTTGACCGCCGGCGTCAGTTCCCTCTTCAGTTTTCACCCCCAGTCTAAAGAATTGAACTGGAAACTCGATTTTCCCCGCGACTCCCAGTTCGGCCTGTTCAGCCACCATTACCTGTCAGCATTAAGTCCTAAGGGAGAACTGTCGATCGTTGATCTTAGAACGGGGAAACGCTCTGAGCTGGAAAACATCCCGCGGGCGGAACTGAAAGATCGTCAGAACTTCTACCTGGTAGCAGATCACGAACACATTTATTTTGCCGCTCATCTGCCTTCGCCCAATTCGATTTCAGTGAATATCCCCTCAGTCCCCGTCAACGGGATGCTCTACACTTTCAATCGCCAGACCGGGAAACGGCTCTGGAGTCAGGAAATCGACAAACAGCATCTGGTCCTCGACCAGCAGAATCTGCTGCCGTTTGTCCTGCTGGTGTCGCGAGATTACAAACGCATGGGAAATCGCTCTACCAGCATCATCCATCTCCAGGCGGTCGACAAACAGTCGGGAGACAGCCTGCTCTCCTGGCAGGCGCCGATTGACAATATCAAAGATCTGAATGTCGATTATGCGGAGAAAATGGTGGAAATTCTGACTTATAATGCAAGAATTCGCCTGTACGATGCCGATGAACTGGCAATCCGGGACCAGCAGCAGGCAGCGCCTCAGCCACCACCTGAACAACAGGCGACTGAAAAGAATTAAATTTCTGCTTGCGAAATAACCCACATCAAAATACAATGAGGGCGTTTCGCATCGGTATTTTCGTCAAACTGAAGAAAGCGTCCATGTACCGTTTCTTAGTTCTGATTCTGACTGCTTGCCTGGTTTTACCAGCCGCCCCCGTTTCGGGTTGCGAATGCAGTCAGCAGCAGACCAGCCAGGCCCAAGGCTGCTGCTGCAGCAAATCAGCCACTGATAAGCAGGTCCCGACAAAATCCTGCTGCTGCCGGACTTCCCACAAAACGGAAAAACAGTCTGAGTCGAATCACAAACAGACTCAATGTCAGAAACCGGATTGCCACTGTCAGCAGACGTTTTCCCAAACAGCAACAACCATCTCTGTAAAAGCAGTCGAGCTAGAGCAGCAGTTACGCAGTCAATTCGAATCGATCGACCTGACTTCTCAGCTCACTCACTCTGTTCGCCCCGCCGCCTCACGCCATTTTGAGCGGCGTCCCCCTGAAATTTCTTACTCCTCAGGGGAGTTTTGCGCGCACTTCTGCCTCTGGTTAATCTAGTTTTCCATCCAAAACCGGATTGACCAGCGCCGTTCTCAAGCAGCAGACGCTCTTGTCTGACGCTTGCGCTTTCCCCTGCCAAAACTGAATCACGCAGCGGAGAATCGGAACGGAACCTGCTTTCGTATATGTGCTATACAATCTTGTAACAATGACTTTTTTTAACTTTCAAGGAGAAACCCATGCGTCAAGTATTATCTATCGCTGCTTTAGTTGCAGTCGCTGCATTTGTTGGTCAGAGCTTTGCTGCTGAAGAAGGCAAAGCAATTTGCCCCGTTGCCGGCAAACCTGCCAACCCGGCACAGACTGTCGACTACAAAGGCGGAACCGTCAGCCTCTGCTGTGGCAAATGCAAAGCTGCTTTCACAGCCAACCCCAAAAAGTTTGCTGCCAAAGCCAACCTGCAGCTGGTTGCCACCAAGCAGGCCAAGCAGGTCAACTGCCCCTTCGCCGGTAAACCAGTCAATCCTGCTCAGTCTGTAACTGTTGCTGGTACAGAAGTAAAATTCTGCTGTGGAAACTGCAAAGGCAAAGCAGCGAAAGCCGAAGGCGATGAACAGATCAAACTGATCTTCAACGACAAAGCCTTCGAAAAAGGATTCAAAGTCACTGAAAAGTAATCTCTTTCCAGTCGACTGAATTGAGTTTTCCCTCAGCATCCATTTGCGGGCCAGCATGCTGAGGATAAAACGGGAGCGGGAGTTTTTAAGAAAACTCCCGCTCTTTTTTATTGTCTGAAACGAACTCGATCAGGTTGTGTATTCCGAATTCAGTCGCACATATTCCTGCGTCAGATCGCTGGTCCAGAATACAACCTGCTCCTCTCCAAACGGCAGTTGAACCTGAATCAGCACATCCCGGTTCTGCCTGATCCCATCCGAGATCGCCTGTTCGTTATAATCTGCGGGCCTGCCATCTTCATAAATCAGCGTTCCGTTGATATGCAGCACGATGTCCCGCTCAGTCAGTTTCACACTGGTGCGTCCCGTGGCAGAGACAATCCGCCCCCAGTTAGGATCGGAGCCTGCGATTGCCGTTTTCACCAGCGCATCATTGGCAATCGTGCGGGCAATTTCCATCGCGTCAGCACGTGCTGCTGCACCGGAAACCTCTACGGTCACAAAATGATCGGCCCCCTCCGCATCCCTGATAATTGCCTGCCCCAGTTCCATCGCCACTTCATCCAGTGCAGTCTGTAACTCTCCCCGTTCCGCATCCGACAACGGCTTCGATCCCGCAGCACCGTTGGCCAGCAGTATGACGGTATCACTGGTACTCGTATGGCCTTCTACGGAAACACAGTTAAAACTGCGATCGACGGCGTGTCTTAACATCTGGTCGGCCTGAGCCGCATCCAGGGGCGCATCTGTCATGATCACCGATAACATGGTCGCCATGTTGGGGGCAATCATCGCCGCCCCTTTCGCAACGCCACTCACCCGGATCTCCTGACCGCCGACGTTAATCAGCCGCGTCGCCTGCTTGGGAACCGTATCGGTCGTCATCATTCCCCGGGCTGCATTCAGAAAGGATTCGGAGTCAGCGCCCAACTGTTGAATCGCTGCGGGAATCCCGGCTTCAATCGGAGTGCGAGGCAGAAACCGGCCGATGATCCCTGTTGAACAGACCAGGACATCTTCCGCAGCAACATTCAAACCTGTAGAGACCAGCCCGGTCATCCACTTGGCATCTTCGATTCCCTGCTCCCCGGTACAGGCATTCGCATTGCCCGAGTTGATTACAACCGCTCGCAGGGAATCGCCGGGCACCCGTTCGCGGGAGACTTTCACCGGGGCACCACACACCTGATTTTTCGTGAATACGCCAGCACCGGCGCACGGCACATCTGAGACAAACAGCGATAAATCAAAGGTCGTTTTTTTTTCTTTGATGCCACAGGCCAGACCCGCGGAACGAAATCCCCGGGGTAATATCATGTCAGCAGTCAACTGCTTCTCCTCGCGATAATAATAGTTTCAGACGATCAGGCCCGTGGTTTCCGGGTACCCGGCCATCAGATTGAAATTCTGGACGGCAACACCGGCTGCCCCCTTGATCAAATTATCGGTGGCGGAGAACACAATCAATTGATCGCCGGCAAATTGCACCGAAATATCACAGTAATTGGTCCCCGATACATTTTTCGTCGCCGGAATCGCATCAATAATTCGAACGAACGGCTTGCCTTCATAGAAAGACCGATAGACGTCCAGCAGTTCTTCGCGGCTGACAGCTTTCGTCAGACGGGGATACATGGTCGCCAGAATCCCCCGGTTCATCGGCGTCAGGTGAGGCGTGAAAGTCACCTTGACTTCTTTCCCTCCCACGGTGGTCAGCACTTCTTCGATTTCGGGAGTATGGCGATGGGTGCCCACCCCATAAGCGGTAATACTCTCATTACACTCCGGATAGAGGGTTCCCAGTTTGGGATTCCGGCCCGCACCGCTCACACCACTCTTGGCGTCAATGATAATGCCCGTCGGTTCAATCAGGCCGGCCGCCATCAGTGGCGCCAGTCCCAGAATCGCTGTACTCGTGTAACAGCCGGGATTGGCAATCAGGTCGGCATCCGGAATCTTATCCGCCCACAATTCGGGCAGACCATACACGGTACTTCCCAGCCGGGTAGGGTCGATATGCACGTGGTGATACCATTTTTCATAGACGGCAGGATCGCTCAGTCGATAGTCGGCACTCAAATCCACGACCCGGCAGCCTTCTGCCAGCAGATCGGGAATGACTTCCATGCTGGCCACATGCGGGAGCGCACAGAAGACGAAATCAGAACGTGCGGCGATCTCGGCTGGCGTCAATGCTTCGCAGCACAGATCCAGGCGACCGGTCAGGCAGGGATGAATCTCGCTGATGTGCGGCGATTCTTCAGAACGAGAAGTGAGCGCCACGATTTCGACGTCCGGATTTCGCAACAGAATTTTAATGAGTTCCAGAGCCGCATAACCGGTGGCTCCCATGATGGCAACTTTTGTCATTGTTAACTGGTCCGACTAATTTTTGCTGCAGAACCGACTGCGGATCGACTCCTGCCAATAAAGATTCAAAACGTACATTCTAGGCCTGATGACGAAGACGACAAGTAACTGCGCAGAAAGGATCGCCCGCTTTATCCAGATTCTGTTCCGGCAACACTGATAAAACATCAGATCACCAAAAACAATTCAGATCCACCTGCTGAACTGACGAACTGCTTCCGTCTGTGTCAGCCCCCTGATTTTATAATGGTTGTTTAGAATCAACAAAGTCAACTCCCACACCGAGTTTGACTGTGATTCTTTCAAATTCAGGGGCAAAATCAATTCGGTTTCCTTTTCAAAAACGAGTCGACACATCACAATAAAATCATTGATTCAGGTCGTTTTTTCGACAGCCATTCAATTTGCCTGTGTTCCAGGGCCCTTAACAGGATGATGCTTTCGGTGAGGTCGTCATCAGGGTAACCAGCGGACATGCGCCAGTTCAACACGGAATAAAGAAGAGGAAAGAATGTCTAACGTTGCCAAATTAGCCGCCGATGCGCTGTCTGAAGGTGGTGGAATTTTTCGTTTGTCTCCCACATGGGTTCCCCGCTCATTTCTGCAGCCTGGTCGCCGCCTGAAACTGCATCCCAATGACTACTATGCATTAGGGACCCACCGCGGGGGGATTGATGAACGCTGGTTTGGCTCCACAACCGTCGCCGCCAACGAAGGCGCGCCCGATGACGAAGGCTTAAGCTACTGTGTTTTCGGCGGAGAGAAATTCACCCTGCGTGACGCCATCAGCGAACTCGGCGCTGAGATCATCGGCGATGCCATCTGGGGCAAATACAACCGCTGGCCCGTCTACTCCAAGTTCTTCGATAATATGGGACCGATTCCTCACCACATGCACCAGAACGCCGAACAGGCTGCGAAAGTCGGTCAGGAAGGAAAACCCGAATCTTATTACTTCCCTCCCCAGATGAACGCCATCGGCAATAATTTCCCCTACACGTTCATGGGACTGGAACCCGGTACCACCAGACAGGATGTGATTGACTGCCTCGACCGCTGGAATGACGGCGATAACGGCATCCTCGATCTCTCCAAGGCCTACCGCCTCAAACCGGGGACCGGTTGGCTGATCCCTCCCTGCGTTTTACATGCTCCCGGAAGTCTCGTGACTTACGAACCTCAGTGGGGCAGCGACGTGTTCGGCATGTACCAGTCAATGGTTGAAGGCCGTGCGGTTCCCCGCTCGCTGCTGACCAAAGACTTCCCCGAAGACAAACACGACAATAATGAATATCTCGTCGATGCCCTCGACTGGGAAGCCAACGTCGATCCGAACTTCAAGGATAACAATTACCTCGAGCCCATCGCGATTGGCGATACCGCCGCCGATGGTTATGTCGATCGCTGGATCGTGTATGGTAAGGTCAAAGGCGAACAGCTCTTCACCGCCAAGGAACTGACCGTTGATCCCGGCACAAAAGTCACCATCAAGGACACCGGCGCTTACAGTTGGATCACAGTCCAGGGTGAAGGCACCATCGGGAATCTGCGTCTGCAGACGCCCGCCATGATCCGCTTCGGCGAAATGACTGAAGACGAAGTCTTCGTGACGGAAAAAGCCGCCCAGGAAGGTGTCACGATTGAGAACACCGGCAGTGAGCCTCTGGTCTCACTCCGCTACTTCGGTCCCGATGCCTGCCCGAGTGCACCCAACATCGGTGACTATCGTAAATAAAACCGATCCCTCACACAGGAACTGCCCGAACTCTCGGGCAGTTTTCTTTTTGATCTTGCAAATCCTGCTAACATGAAGGACCGTCTCATGAGTGATAACGCAGCTAACACCTTACCCAAACTTCATAATGCAGCCTGGCCGGGTGTAGTCGGGAAAGGCCCTGACTCCGAACCCCCCATCGACCTGGATACCATGCTCGACCTGACTGCCGCCGCGGAAGTCGATGGCATCAAGTTTGACGGGACGGACCTCTTCCTGTTCGACCCTCATGTGAGCATCGATTCCACAGATGACGATTTGAAACAACTGGCCGAAAAAGTCCAGAGCCGCAACCTGGTGATTGGTTCGGTCGTAGCACCGGTCTGGCCTCCCACCGGGGGTGGCTCGGCCATGGGAAGCGAAGAAGAACGAGGCCAGTTTCTCGAACAGGTCCTCAAAGGCTGTAACATCGCCCGGAAATTGCGTGAACTGGGTGTGCGTCCTTACGGCGTCGTGCGACTCGACTCTGCAGCCGGCGTGAGCGACTGGGTCGGTGATCCCGAAGGCAACCAGGCCAAAATCGCTGAGACCTTCAAACAGGCCGCCGACATCGCCGCCGAGCAGGGCGAACGGCTCGCTGCGGAAGGTGAAATCTGCTGGGGCGGCATGCACAGCTGGAAACGTATGGTGCAACTGCTGGAACTGGTCGATCGCCCCGACACGCTCGGCTTTCAGGCAGACATGTCGCACACCCTGCTCTACCTGATGGGGTATAACGCCCCTGAAGATCGTCTGCTCCCCGAAAACTTCGACTGGAGTGATGAAGCGACCTTCGATGCCGCGTATAAAACCCTGACCGATGCCCTGCGTCCCTGGACGATCGATTTCCACGTCGCCCAGAATGATGGCACGGTACACGGCACCGGTTCGCACGATAAAACCGGCCGCCACTGTCTGCCGAAAGATCCGAATGGAAAACTCGATATCGTCAAACGGGCCGGCTACTGGCTCAAGGATGAAAGTGGCAACCCCACGAAGAAATTCGAGCACATCTGCTGGGATGGCTGCATGTTCTCGAACGAAATCATGATGAGCCCGCAGACCTGGAATGACATTCTGGAAGCCATGATTAACGTCAGAAAAGCCCACGGCTGGTCCTGATCCTGCTTAATTTTATTTCAATCTCAACCTGTATTTTCATATTGAAGGAGTCACACCAATGAGCAAACCCGTACGCGTCGGCCTGATCGGCTACGGATTCATGGGACGTACCCACTCCAATGCTTATAGACAAGTCGGTAAATTTTTTGACATCGAACACACGCCTGTCCTGCAGGCCTGCTGTGCCCGCAGCGAAGACAAGATCAAAGACTTCGCTGACAACTGGGGCTGGGAGTCCTACGAAACCGATTGGCGCAAGCTGATCGAACGTGATGACATCGACCTGATCGACATCACCACCCCCAATAACTCGCATCACGACATTGCCATCGCGGCAGCAGAAGCCGGTAAAATGGTACTCTGTGAAAAACCGCTGGCCATGAACACTGCAGAAGCAGTCGCGATGACAGACGCCATCGAAAAAGCGGGCGTCGCGAACATGGTCTGGTTTAATTACCGTCGTGTCCCTGCGATTACACTGGCAAAGCAGCTCGTCGACGAAAAACGCATCGGGCGGCCCTTCCATTATCGGGCGCAGTACCTGCAGGACTGGACCATCGCCGAAGACGTTCCCCAGGGGGGGGCCACACTCTGGCGACTGGATGCAAAAGTCGCCGGCAGCGGCGTAACTGGCGACCTGCTGGCCCACTCCATAGATTCAGCCATCTGGCTCAACGGGCCGATCACTTCGGTCTCCGCTGCTACGGAAACCTTCATCAAAGAACGCATTCATCAGGAAACCGGCGAAAAGACGAAAGTTGAAATAGATGATGCCTGCATGTTCCTGGCCCGCTTCGCCAATGGCTCGATGGGAACCTTCGAAAGTTCCCGTTACGCCCGCGGACGCAAGAATTTCAACACGTTCGAACTGAACGGCGAAGATGGCTCCGTCTACTTCGATCTGGAAGATCCACAGATCCTGCAGTACTTCGAATATGCCAATCCAACCACCGGGAAGAAGGTGGAAGACCATGTGACCGGCTGGCGACGGATTCACGTAACCAACTTCGAACATCCCTACATGGATCACTGGTGGGTTCCCGGCTGTACCATCGGATACGAACACACCTTCACGAATGCCCTGGCTGACTTCTTCCAGGGTCTGGATAACGGCAAACCCACCCAGCCCGACTTCCGGGCGGCCCTGGAAACACAGAAGGTCTGTGACGCCGTGCTGCAAAGCGCGAAAGACAAGCAATGGGTTGAAATAGCATAGCATTTCAGGCAGGTTTTCTGTTATAATGCCTGTATAACAAGTCTTTGCAAAAACGGGTGGCACTCCGCGTCGCCCGTTTTTGCTATATAATGAACAACAAAACTGAAGATAGCACGAATCGGGAGTCAAAAAGATGGACCGTCATCCAATCACACAAGAAGGTTATGATAAGCTGCGCGAAGAAATTCGACATCTCGAAAGCGACGTCATGCCTGAGATCGCGGAAAAAATCGCAGATGCCCGTGCAGAAGGTGATTTGAAAGAAAATACCGAATACCATGCCCAGCGTGAAGCACAGGGCATGACCCAGGCGAAGATCAATCAGCTGAAATCCAAACTGGCCAACTGCTATATCGCCGACAAATCCACGATGCCCAAAGGAGTCGTCACATTCGGCTCGATCGTCACCGTAAAGAACCTGGATGACGGACTGGATGAGAAATACGAATTCGTGGGGCCGGGTGAAGAAGACTATCTGGGTGAAGTCATGAAGATTCTCACGTCCAGCCCGCTCGCAGAAGGCCTGCTCAACAGAAAAGTCGGAGACAAGGTCGAAGTGGAAGTCCCTTCAGGGACGCTCCGGTTTGAAGTCCTGGAAATTGAAGACTGAGTTCATCCGGCACAGAAAACATAAAAAGCGGCGTGAGATATGACTCACGCCGCTTTTTTATATGGTTTGATTCCAGACAGAAGAGAAAAGTCGTCAGACATCCCGGGTTGTACTGGCCATGCTGTATCAGGGTTGCAGATTGAGAGCATCTCAGTTTCCCACAACCAGAGGCCCACGTGCCTCGCAGATGCGATTCTCAACCGGCTACAGATTATTTGGCCTGAACCAGCACTCGATTCATCAGGGGAATCGAGGGTGCAAACGTCTGCACGGTTTGCGTGACCAGTTGCTTCAGATAGTAGCTGGAGCTGACGCCGTAGACCGTGATCCCTGCATGGTCACAACGGACTTTGACATTCTGAACCTGATGATGTGTGCCAGAATGAATCTCTGATTCCAGCTTCGCAGGAGCAGGACAGGAATCCCAGGCTGCAGTCAGCTGCCGGGAAACTTCCCGTTCCGGCTGATTTTCCACACGCTCAAAACGCGGTTCTACTGTGATTGTTTCTTCTGCAACGGGACGCTGAGGCTTTTGTAAAATTTGCAAAGACATTGCAATCATCCAACTTAAAAAAGTGTGTCGGCTTTGTTTTGTACTGTTTTCAGAACAGTCGCGAATCATGTGCCGAAATGAAAACTGTTCCCAAAAAACAGCATTCGCAATCCACTGAGAGTGTATACGCGAGAAGTGTATCTGTTTCAATGCTCAAGACTTAGTTAAATCAACTTTGAACCGAATCTTAACTGGCTGCAAATAAACAAGGTTCCAACATGAAGTTTCTGTGTGCGTCGTTTTTTTGCGGGTGCTCTCAGGGATGCTCAAAAAGTGTGCGTAAGCCCGCTGCCACTCTCACACACAAGCGAGTCACCCTGCCACCAGGGGCGAGAACGAAGTGACTGACAGAAGGACTCTTCAGCGGAAACGTTGATGGATGAATTACTTCTGAGCGGAGAGCCAACCCGTGACGCCCTAAACCACCCTCTTTGCCACATTGCCTGGAATCATGTAATCCGCGGCAGCCCCCGGCTCCTCACCTGCCAGCAACGGGCGATTCGATTCAGGGCGGGCCTCGAACCTGACAACCTGGCTTCCGGTTTTGCAGAGCCCATCACAATGAACCGAAGCGTCTTTCAATCTATGATACTCGGCCCAAACAGCCCTGAAGAGACTACCGAAAAACTGCCCCAGCCTAAAAGCCTGTTTTCACTTCGCGAAGTCGTCCATCGCCGACTGATAATCCCGCTGCCCCTGCAGGATCAGAAATGGCTGAGGAAGCCCAATCATTTCTTTCCGATCTTGTGTGGGTCGATGCCGTGTACCAACACGACAGTTGGCAGCTTCCCCTCCACTACCGGAACGGAAAGCGTCCCAGCCAGTGACCAGAGCCCGGTTCTGAGGCTGACTTCGGTGTCTATAAACCGATTCAGTTCAACAGAGGCGGTACCTGGTGAGTTCCCGGCAGGCGAAAAGAACACACCAGAGCGCTTCTGATTCGCAGAGAAGACCACCTTCACGTCCAACAGCCCCTCTGGAAGCGGCAGGCGACGATGGCGACCCGATACTGCTGAACCGCCTCAAGAGCGATTGCAGCAAAGAGCAAGAGGACACACCTCATCACCTTCTGTGTCACGTCATCCATCCAACTGTTAATAGCAGGGATACGAGACAAGTCGTCTGTCTCAGCGCAAGGAAAGGGTCTTCAGCCAATTGACTGAAGACCCTTTTCTATCGTGAACATTACGATTCGCGTTGTGAAAAAAGACGCTGCGAAATCGATGATTTTAAGCAAGAAGTCCCTGCAGCAGGTTTTCCCCTGGACCGTGATCATAACAATCACTGTTATTCCAGAGTGGCAGACCAGCAGCATAGCGTGCAGCCAGCATCAGAACTTTCTGTTCTGAACCAGGCTTCGCCTGTGTTGCTTCGTCCGGGTTAATGCCCATTTCCCGGTACTCTTCTTCACCGAACAGGGCATCGAAGTTGGGATCATACCCATCTTCACCAGAAAAATCCTGGTAATCACCATCTTCGTAGCTGACCAATGACTGATCATCTTCAAGTTCGTATGAAAGAGTCTCAACGTCATCCGTACCCATCAAAAATGCCGACATTCTCTTCTTCTTTCTCCAACAACAATTACAAAAGTCCAGAATCTCCACCCATACCATATGAGTGGACAAACCTTCTACGTGGAACAAAACAATCAGTCATCTCTACCAAACCGAGAAATTCAATCGCTCGTAGCGTACGCATCCATTGCGTTATTTGGGAGATTGAAAGCAACACCCTCCAAGGGTGTGGGAAGTTTTTTCAGGTGGGAAACTCTTCTAAATTGGTGGTTAAAAAACATCCCGAATTTTTTGGCTGCAGTTGAAAACCGCAAGAGAGGACACCCAATAAGTATCCCCTGTTTCTAGGACAATTCTTGAGTTTTTATGGTAAAATGTCAACAAGATTTTTCACATTTTTGCAAACTACTCTGAAATCGAATCCCTCAGCAGGCAACAGTCCCCTGAGAATCAGATTTTCTCGTCTGTTTCGGCTGAATCTGCAGAAATTTTGATGAATCAAAACCACATGGTGACAACATACAACAGTAGCACTCGTTCACAACTCAGGGTCGATTGATGCCATAACGTTTCAATTTCCGATCCAGAGTGGAGCGTTCGATGCCCAGTATCTGCGCCGATCGCGACTTATTCCAGTTGGTATTATCCAGCACTGCCAGGATATGTTCCTGCTCCACCATCTCCAGCGAGACTTCACGGAAACGGGCATGAGACACAGGCAGTACATTTTGCGGATCGCTTTCCATTCCCACTGCGGACAGTTGAATATCCGAGGCATCCAGAATATCGCCGGTACACAATATGAAAGCCCGTTCGATCGTATTCTGCAGTTCCCGGACATTGCCCGGCCAGTGATACGCTTCCAGCAGTTCCCTGGCTTCCTCTGTAAACCCACGTATGGGACGCCCTGTTTTGACCACAAAGCGATTCAGGAAATAATCAGCCAGCAACAGGATGTCATCAGTACGCACGCGCAGCGGGTCAACACTGACCTCCACGACATGCAGTCGAAAATAAAGATCCTGCCTGAAAATCCCTTTGGCGACTGCTTTCTCCATATCCCGGTTTGTCGCAGCCACCACTCTCACATCAACATTGATCGATACACTGCCCCCTACTCGCTCGAAAGCATGACCTTCCAGCACACGCAGGAACTTTGCCTGCACAGCCAGAGACATTTCCCCGACTTCATCCAGAAACAGGGTCCCCTTGTGTGCCTGTTCGAATTTTCCGGGCTTCTGACCGGTCGCACCCGTAAAGGCGCCCTTTTCATGGCCGAACAGTTCACTCTCCAGCAGGCCTTCGCTCAGGGCCGCACAATTCATACAGACGAAGGGCTGCTTCTTTCGCTGGCTGTTGAAATGAATGGCCCGGGCTACCAGCTCTTTCCCGACCCCGCTTTCACCACGAATCAACACACTCGCATCGGTCGGCGCGATCCGCAGGATCTGCTCCTTCATCGCGATCATGCTGGGGCTTTTCCCCACCAGTTCGCTCTCCAGCTCGAGCTGCTCCCGCAGGGCTTTATTCTCGCCCTCCATCCGCGCCAGACCGTCCGAGAGACGCAGCTTCTCACTCAGGTTCTGTAACGAGATCGCCAGTTGATCCGCGAGAGCCAGCGTGAACTCCAGATCATCCGAATCGAGTGGATTATCAGGATTGGTTGAATACAGGTGAATCAGCCCCGCAACTCCCCGTTTGTTTCGCAGCGGCGCACAGATGACGCTCTGGGCATGGATCTTCCCCAGGCTGTCCCGCGTCGACAGCTTGCTGTCATCGGCGATATTGTGAGCCAGGATCGCATCCCCCTCGTCAAATACCATTTCGGACAGTAATTGAGACGGCTTCTGGTAAGGTAGTTCATCGACCGATTGAAAAGCGATGACCTTCAGGTGTTCAGGCTTGAGTGGCTGGTGCTGCTGCGTTGAATCAAAATATAAAATGGCTCCAATGTCGGCACTGGTCCCCTCAAACAGTCCGTTTAAGACAATCTGCGAGAGTTCCAGTTCGGACTGGACATTGCCCATATCCAGCGCCAGGCGATACAGTCGCCCCAGCTCACGGCTGGTTCGATCCCGATCCCGGTCTGAATGAGAAACAGGTGGCGGCGTGTGAAAACGCGTATGGCTCTTACGCTGGATGATCTCGGGGACATTAAACTCGTCCCAGCTGGACTGATGCCCTGCCCCCATGGTCGCACTCTCCAGCTCCGCACTGGAACCATCTGACGTGGGACGCGAGGAAAAACGGGAAACATCAAACGTAAAGATCGCCTGACTATCGCCAATCTCGACGACATCCCCTTCCTGGAGTTCATAATCCTGACTGATGGCAATTCCCTGCACCAGGGTCCCGTTGCGGCTGCCCAGATCGCGGATATACCAGGCCGAGTCACTGTAGAAAATCTCACAATGGTTGCGGCTGCAGACCTCATCATCAAGCACAATCCGGTTCGTTGGCGCGCGACCAATCGTCGTCACCTGGCGATCTACCAGGCGATACACCTTTCCCCGCTCTTCCAGTTCCTGAATAATCAGATACGCTACAGAGGAAGTCACGTTTGAGTTTTTCTTTTCAGAATTATGCATGTATGATGACACAGGACTCGTTCCACTGCCTGAGAAACAGCGAACGTGATCCCTCTTGTAAGAGCCAACAGGCACCCGCCCCGCAAACATTGCCGAAATCAGTACGCCCTATTTACTTACGATAGCCCGGACATTTATTATATTCAATTAACTTGCACCAGAACATAAAATTCGTCAAGCTTATTGTGTGAAATCTGAATTACCTCCTGCCTCAAATGAGAATCTCCCATGAACAGACTACTTTCCAACCGCTGTTTTACCCAGACCCTGCGGATCATGCTGATCGTATGCTGCTCTTTTACCCTGCTGAGCTCTCTGCAGGCCGAAAACTGGCCCCGCTTTCGGGGCGCTGACGGCTCTGGCATTTCCGACGAAAAGGGCTTCCCCCTGGAGTGGACAGAGAAAGACTACGCCTGGCATAGGGAACTGCCGGGAATAGGACACTCTTCCCCCTCGGTCTGGGGAGACAACCTGTTCGTCACTTCGGCAATCGACGAAGGTGAAACCCGGTACCTGTTCTGCATCGACCCCAAAACCGGGAAAGAAAAATGGCGACGGGAAACCAAACTGAAAAAGAGCCATAAGCATCGCAAGGGCAGCTGGGCCTCCAGCACCCCTGCCACTGATGGCGAACATGTCTATGTCGAATTTGCAGACGAAGAATCCTACCTGCTGATTGCCTACGATCTGGAAGGCAACAAAATCTGGGAACGCAACCTGGGAGCCTTTAACAGCCAGCACGGGCATGGCAGCTCTCCCATCATCTACAAAAATCTCGTGATCGCCACCAACGATCAGATGGGTCCCAGCTTCGTCACCGCGTTCAATAAAAAGACGGGCGAAACGGTCTGGCAGGCAGAGCGGGCGGTTCGGAGAACTTCCTACGCGACCCCCATCATTATCAACCATCCCAATACCGGACCGCAGCTGATCTGTGTCAGTGGCGCAACCGGCGTGAGCAGCCTAGATCCCGAAACAGGCAAAGTGAACTGGACCACTGGAGAATTTCCCCAGCGAACGGTTTCCTCACCCGTTTACGGCGAAGGGCTGATTTTCGCCACTTGCGGCGGCGGTGGCAGAGGTAAGCTGCTGTACGGCGTCGATCCCACCGGCTCCGGGAACATCAAAGAAACCCACATCAAATATCAGCGATCTACCAAACTTCCTTACGTTCCGACTCCCGTTGTTTACGAAGGTCATCTCTACCTCTGGGGAGATGCCGGCGTCGTCAGCTGCGTGGATCTGGCAACTCAGAAAAACGTCTGGACCGAACGCGTTGACGGAGACTTCAGCAGCTCACCGGTCTGCATCAACGGCGTCCTGTACTGCATCAATGAAAATGGTGATCTTGCCCTGCTCGAAGCCTCACCCCAGTTCAAGTCACACGGAAAAGTCAAACTGGGAGATCCCAGCCACGCGACGGTGGTGGTTGCCAACGGCCAGATGTTTCTGAGAACCTTCAAGCATCTGTACTGTCTGCAACCTCAGAAATGAGCTTCTGCCGGGAATGTCTCCTGAACGTGGCAAAATTTGATTCATTCTGCCTGTGAGTTTGCTATAATCCGGCTATCGACAGTTCAATAGAATAAAGCACATCCACGATGTGATCTCTACGGTATTGATGACATCAAAGTAACACTTCCACTGAGATACGGGCCATCTCAAAACTTCAGTAACCTGAAAACTGACTGATTGATTGAATAACAAGGATTTATTATGCCCGCCTGGCCCGGTGGCCCCTGCCCGCAATGTGGGGAGGACATGCCTGCAAATCTGGTACACTGTCAAACCTGCCGTGAACTGCTCAATGATGACCTGGAGCATGACACAGTCGAAATCCCCGCTTTCCACCCGTTAAAAGAACTGGCGGTCTGCTGTGATGCGTTTCCGGTCGGGTACTTTTTCCAGTGCCCTGACTGTCGGAAAGAATTACGCGTCCATAAAAAATATCTGGGCAAGCAGGTCTCCTGCAAATTCTGCCAGGCGCCGTTTGCCTTGAAAATTGATGCCAGCAAAGCGATCTCTCAGGGATTTTACACCAATTGCCCGCACTGTCGCAAAGAACTGCGGATTGCCCACAAATACCTGGGAACAGTCGCAGCCTGCAAATTCTGCCAGGGACACATTCAGTTGCTCGAGAAACCCGCAGACCCGGTCGATCAATGACCTGGCAGGTTACTTGTCAGAAGCATGGAGAACGCTTCAGGGCGCTGTCTGCTCTGTCGCGGACGCTTCCTGCTCCCAGCTGATGTCAGCCTGGGCCGGTCGCGTTTTATAGAGCGTTCCATCTTCCTTGAACAGCAGTGCGACATTTAAATGCCACTGAGTGCCATCTTCCCGCTGCCAGAGATCGCAATAGTAGATCGAAGGACTGGAGGAAAAATCACCTGAGATTCCGGCATCGTTTAACTGCCGGATCGCCTGTTCTTTGGGAGTGCCCAGTGGGGCGATCTCCAGAATTTTTGTCGACTGTTCTTCGAAGACCAGAGGGGCGGGCACGACCGACCTGAGGCCCGTGCAGGCTGTCAGATTCAAGAAACAGAACAGACAAAGCCACGTCACAATACCCCGGCAGGGCCTGCGCCTGTTCCCCCGATCTGACTCCACGCCTGCCTGCATCTAATCCCGTCCTCCCTGAGAGGGAATCATTTTTGATAGAGAACCTGACTCTACCTGTACAGGTTCGTCAGGCAATATAACAGATCCTTGAATTCAGGCGTACTGCAATTTGGGAAATCGTCGTCAGGTTCCACGCACCATCAAATGTGAGAGCGGTACGTAAAAAAGCCGGGGCTGCTTCATCGAACAGACCCGGCTGATTTTTGTCATTTGACTCAGCAGGTAATGCAACCTGGAATTATGCAGCTAAAGCGGCTTTGGCAGCCTTCACAATTTCGTCAAAGATCTGTGGCTGGTAAATGGCCAGTTCACTGAGTGATTTGCGGTTCAGTGAAATTCCAGCTTTACTCAAACCATTGATGAACTGGGAGTAATTCGTTCCCCGTGCACGGCAGGCAGCAGTGATTCGAGTCACCCACAAAGCACGAAATTCACGTTTACGCACGCGGCGGTCACGGTATGCGTAAACACGGGCGCGAATCAGGGTTTCTTTGACAGTTCGCAGCAGTTTACTGCGGCCGCCATAATTACCCCGGGCTTCTTTGAACAGTCTTTTCTTGGCTCGACGTCGAGCTGCACCTTTTCGAACTCGCATTATTACTTTCCAACTGTGATGTTAAATTTTGATTCTGTCAGCACAGACCCCGGCTCAGACAGCCGGGAATCCCGGCAAAGTTATGAACTGGGACGCAGGGCATTCACAATCAGCTTTGCTTCAGCGCCTGTCACAATACCATCACCGCGAAGTCTGATTTTTCGCTTGGGGCTCTTTTTACTGAGAATGTGACCGCGAAACGCTTTCCTGTGCTTGGCTTTACCAGAAGCGGTAATTTTAAATCGCTTCTTAATTCCTTTATGTGTCTTTTGCTTAGGCATTATATTTTTCTATCTTCGTAAACGTTTCAGAGACACGTACTGCCTCTGAGAAAACAGAGATCCAGTCATCAATCCTGAGTCATATTCTCTACACATTCTGCATTCACTGACGCAGATTCCTCAACCAGAAAGATCACGTCCGTCCATCATAACAGTATAGACCGATCTTCAACTGGGAGGTTGATCGGGCAGTATAATCAGCCTCACGTTACTTTTTCCACCGAAACGAGGCTAAAAACACCGTGACTTCGTAGAAAAAATGACGGATTGACTAAAAATCCACTTTTCCCGGTCTACTGACCGGTGATCGTTTCAGCAAACAGGAAATCCAAGGCACTGAAAATCGCTCAGATGCCCTGAGATACACCAAGTTTACTGCAATCCCTCTCAGAAGTACAGCCTGAGATGTTTCTGAAACAGACTGACCTTAAGCTTGTGCAGCTTCAGAATTTTTCAGACGCTCTTCAATCACATCTTTGGGAATTGCCAGCATTTTCTCAATACTGATGGCTTTATGCCCTTTATATACTCCCGGGAACGCTGTAAAGACCGGGGAGCCTTCCAGCTCAACGGTCAGGCTCTGCGCACTTCCCTTGTTGCACATGATCACATCGCCTACCGCCAGATTCAGAATTTCGCGTGCCGTCAGTTTACTGTTGTCCAGTTCGACTCGCATCGCGATTTTCGATTTGGAAACACTGGCTTCCAGATTCAGCTGCTGTCTCAAATCCGGAGTCTTTTTCTTGTAGGCAGACCAGGTATCGGAGGTCAGCTTGTTCGATAGTGGCTCAATCGTATTAAAAGGGATACAAAGGTTGATAATCCCGCGTGTCTCCCCCATCGTGACTTCGAAAGAAATCAGTACGATCACTTCGTTGGGAGGCACAATCTGCACCAGTTGGGGATTGCTTTCGACCTGGGAGACCCGCAGTTTCCAGTCGCACAGGTTACTCCACGCCGATTCGATCCCTTCGATCGCCAGTCCGGTAATCCGGGAAACCAGTCGGATTTCAATTTCGGTCAACGCCCGATTCGGGTACGCACCATGCGAATGCCCATCCCCGCCCAGCAACCGATCAATGATCGGAAAGATGATCGACGGGCTGATATCCAGAATGATGTGTCCATCGAGTGTTTCTGATTCCAGCAGGTTAAAACAGGTCGGGTTTTCCAGACTGAATACAAATTCGCTGTAAGTCAACTGGTCGACACTGATCAGCTTCACTTCAATAATGGAGCGCAACATCCCGCTGAGGGCAGCGCCGAATTCACGACTGAAACTTTCGTGCAGCGCGCGAAAGGCACGCATTTGCTCTTTACTGACACGTTCGGGACGTTTGAAGTCATAAATACTGATCTGGGAATTGAAATCCGTATTTCGCGTCGCAGGACGGCTCGATCCACCGCCGCTGTTCGCAGAGGGATCTAACGCCGATAAGAGCGACTCGACTTCATTTTGACTGAGTACGTCTGCCATCCCTGGCCTCCCTGAAAATGGCCCCCCTTCGCGAGCAGCCTTGCCCGCGGCCGGATTTCAATTATTGATCTAACTGCTACTCGCGAATCTGCCCTGCTCCATGGGCCACATATTTATAACTGGTCAATTCGTTTAATCCACATGGTCCGCGTGCGTGAAATTTATCGGTACTGATTCCGATTTCCGCCCCCAGTCCAAATTCGCCACCATCATTAAATCGCGTGCTGGCATTCACAATGACTGCCGCCGAATCGACCTGTGTCGTGAATTTCTCAGACGCCGCCAGTTCTGTTGTGACAATCGACTCTGTATGCCCCGATCCATATTGATGAATATGCCGGATCGCTTCATCCATGTCATTCACAATTTTGACAGAGATAATTTTTGCTCCGTATTCCGTGCCATAATCTTCTTCAGTCGCTGCTTTTGCCCCGGCTGTCAGTTCCAGCGAACGCGGACAGCAGCGCAGTTCGACCCCCTGCGCTTTCAGTGCCTCTGCTACCCGTGGATAAATCGTTTCAGCGACATCCACGTGCACCAGCAGACATTCAGCCGCATTACACACACCGGGACGCTGACATTTACTGTTGACCGTAATGGACTCTGCCAGTTCCGGATCAGCGGTTCTGTCGAGATATACATGGCACACACCATCAAAATGCTTGATGACCGGCATCGTCGCATCGCGGGCCACGCGCTCGATCAGCCCTTTTCCCCCACGGGGAATCGTGACATCGATGTATTCGCTCAGCTTCAGAAAATGTCCCACCGCTTCGCGATCTGTGGTCTCAACCAGTTGTACTGCTTGCTCAGGTAGCCCGACATCACGCAGGCCCTCCTGCAGCAGTTTATAGAAAGCGATATTGCTGTGAAATGCTTCTTTACCGCCCCTTAAGATCACGGCGTTTCCACTTTTCACACACAAGGCAGCCGCATCGATGGTCACATTAGGTCGTGACTCATAAATGAAGAACACAACTCCCAGGGGGACCCGCACGCGAGTGACCAGCAGGCCATTGGGACGAATATTGCTGTCAATGACTTCGCCAATCGGATTCGGCAGTGCGATGATTTCTTCCAGCGCCGTGATAATCCCCTGGAGGCGGGTCTCGGTCAGTCGCAGACGATCAATCGAAGCTTCCGTCAGACCATACTCGGGCGCCTGCTTCAGATCGACGGCGTTTGCTTCCAGCAGATCGGGGGTTCGCTCCCGAATCAACTCGATCATGCGGCGCAGCCAGGCATTTTTCTGATTCCCATTCGCGGAAACCAGTTTCCGTGAGGCGTCTCGCGCCTGCGAGGCCAATTGCTCTGTATATTGCGCCAGGTCTAATTCAGTCATGTTACTCTTAATCAATTACGGGCAGATGGTAGATGTGTTGATTGACCATCCTGGTACGTACCTCACGCATCCTTCTCTGGTCAGGACACCCAACGCAGGGGGAAGGTGCGCACCAGATCACAGCAGACTAATTGCCTGATTGATTCTGTTCAACAGACCGGAGTATCAAATATCCGTCGAAATGTGTCAACGGGGGATCACAAACGGCGATTCTGGCGTGATTTGAGACTAAAACTTCCAGTCTGAATATAGTTTCGACCGAAAGTCGTGCCATTCTGCATTTCTGGTGCGGGAACCGCAGCTCTCTGCCATTTCCGCTGACCATTTATCCATCATCCGCAAGCGGTCTGACATGATCCGTACGGTATTGAATACGACCTTCTGAGCGCCTTTGGCCCCTGCTTTCAACATCTGATCGAATTCACGACCGGGAATTCGCACGACTTCCACATCAGAAATCGCCACGACACTCGCGGAGTGAGGGGCCGGCTTGAAAAATGACATTTCGCCGAAAACAGACAGTGGGCTTAAAGTCGCCAGAGTCTGCTCGCTTCCATTGGCCAGTTTTTTACGTACTTCACAGGAACCACTCTTAATAATCCAGAGATAGCGTGTGGAATTCCCTTCATCCAGAATGCGGGATCCTTCGGAAAACTCCTCGGTTTCAGAGCAATAGAGCAATTCTTCCATCTCAGCCGGTGTTACAGACTGAAACAGCACGCAATCATTGATCAGTTCCTCTGTGGATATCATATGTTTTACCTCGTAAGCGCCAGTTTAGAAATAGTTTATTATTTTGTGTTCAAGTTGAACTTAACGAAAGTGAAGGCGGGATTTCAGATGCCTCCCAGCACGGTGGCACGCCCTACCCGTCCAATCCCCAGTATATAGGCGGCGACGCGCAGAGACACTTTTTTATCAGTGGCAATCTTCCAGACCAGTTTAAAACTGTCATTCATAATACGGTCTAACTCAGAGCGAACGCGGGATTTTTCCCAGCTGAAATGCTGCCGATTCTGAACCCATTCAAAGTAACTGACCGTAACGCCCCCGGCGTTTGCCAGAATATCGGGTACCACGATGATCCCGTTTTTCTCGAATATTTCGTCGGCTTCGGGGACAGTCGGATTGTTGGCCGCCTCAATAATGCATCTCGCTTTAACTTCTTTGGCAATGTCTTTGGTCAAGACTCCCCCTAAAGCGGCAGGAATCAATACAGTCACGTTCGATGTGAGCAGTTCCTCGTTCGACAGGGCTTCCGTTTCCGGAAACCCTTTGACGGCTCCCGTATCCTTAGTGTATTCGATCAGCTTGGGAATATTAATCCCATTCGCATTGTAAATTCCACCACTGGCATCAGAAACAGCTACGATTTTCGCTCCAAACTCATCCAGGAAATGCGCCGTATAGCTGCCCACATTCCCGAATCCCTGGATCGCAACCGTGACTCCCGTCATGTCAATTTTCATATGCTCCAATGTATCGCGGGTGATCATCGCCACCCCTCGACCGGTTGCCTCTTCCCGCCCGTCAGCGCCGTGCAGTTCCAGCGGTTTACCGGTGACACACGCCGGATTGAAGCCCCGGTACTTTTCATACTGATTCATAATCCATGCCATCACCTGGGCATTGGTCCCCATATCGGGTGCCGGAATATCTTTCAAAGGCCCGATCACGTCATAAATCTTATCGATGAATTTACGGGTCACCCGTTCCAGTTCTCCTTGGGACAGCTGACTCGTATCTACGGAAATCCCCCCCTTGGCTCCACCATAAGGAATATTTACCAGAGCCGTTTTCCAGGTCATCAACGTGGCCAGCGCCAGTACTTCATCTCCGTTGACTTCGGGGTGAAAACGCAGCCCCCCTTTCATCGGTCCCCGCGAACTGTCATGTTGCACTCGATAGCCGATGTAGGTTGCAATCTCACCGTTATCCCGTTCGATGGCGACTTCCACTTTGACTTCGCGCTCCGGGGTTCGCAGAAGATCCTGCATATTTTTTGATAAACCGACCTGGCGTGAAGCCTGGTCAAAATAACGACATGCGGTTTCGTAAGAACTCATTACATCCTGTCCTGTCTCTACGTGAGCGATATCTGAAAAAACCAGAAAACTGACTGGTAGGAAGCGTAGTCATCTGAAATCAAAATTCCAGAGGATTCGTTCCTGATTTTCAATTCATTGTGAAAGCGTAGTGCGTGGTCAAAAGATTAAGATTTCTTCATACATCAAAGAATAGGCCACGTTTTGACTTAAAGTCTTTGAAAATCAGGGAATCCACACTTCCCAACCGAAATCAGAGTTTTCCCTCAGATTTGAACTCCGCGAAAGATTCCTGCTTGAATTAAAGGTCACTGCAAATACTGTTTCGTTGCTACTTCATTGCTACTAAAAATTTATACATCCCTCATAACCCGGCATGAGAACCGGATTTCTTCTTTATCGTAGGGGAACCAGTGCCTGTCGATCTGCCGGTGGTTCCGACTGTGAAGGTACTTCGCGCGACCAGATGCCGGGAATCTCTTTGAGAATATACAGAGCCAGTTCACGGGCATATAGCGCATGCCCTTCCCGCGAAAACTGGGGCACATTCTGTAGATAGTATCGATCCGGGTTCTGGATAGCCTGAAAAGTCGGTGAGGTATCACAGAAAGAAAGATTGATCTGTCGGGAATAAGTCTCCAGCAGTTCAAAAGGAAAACGGCTGCCATACGCCACTCCTTCACGAACTCCCAGTTGAACCCTGGCATGTTTTCCATTCATGGCTGACTCAGAGACCTGCCAGGGCTTGGGATAAGATGCCATGATAAATCGCGAGTAGGTCCCTTGTGCAATCTGTTGAATGTTTTGAATCGGTTCCAGAGTCTGCCGGACATAAACTGACCAGTCAGGCGGGTGATCTTCCAGCCACAGATATTTTCCCTGGGGTGTATCAATATCGCGATCCAGTCCTGCAGGTTGATTTTCCACCCAGTAATCGCCCAGCCAGCGGAGTGAGTACCGATAGACAAAGAACTGACTCTCCAGCCGCTCCGGTTCATGCATCTTTTCAAACAGGGGATGCATTGCACACAACGGAACTCCGGCATCACTGATCTGCGTGTAGCGCCGCAACGCGTGGTCGTCGGCAACATCGGACATGTCAAAATGAAATAGTATCAGGTCAGGCTGCAGACCCAGCAAGGAATGTCTTAAATGCAGATACGACATCAGGGGACTGGAGTCAGGCACGCCGGCATTAATCACTTCCACCTTCAGTTCGGTCTGCTTCTGCAACAGCATTTCCAGGCGCGAGCAGAAGGTATCCTCGTCTGCCATCTCCGCCGCCAGCACCGTCTCTCCGCCCAGGCAGAGAATCCGGAAAACCCCCGCCGGCTTGGGGACAGCCGGTTCAGCCCCCCTGAGCCCCATACTGTTGATCGAAAACTGAATCGTTTCCCCCGTATCAGGATGTTTGCGGGAGACCTGCTGCATAGGTCGGATGCGGTGATAGTTCACATCAGAGGGGATCAGAAAGCCCTCGGCATCATAACTGCTGACCGAATCCTGATCTCGATATTCGGCAACGCGCAGCGCGACCTCGCTCCCCACCGCTAACAGGATGAGAGTGATCAGAGCAAGCGTAATATGCTTAAGCCAGCGCAGAGGTGAGCGAATGATCTTCAATTATCAGAAACCGATGTTAAGATTTTAAGCTGGTTCTACTTAACGAATGCGTTGTCCCCTGTCATCAATCAGGGAATCAACTCTGGAAATGCGACTGTTCTTCTGGATAAATACGAAGTGACTTAAGAAAAGCCAATTGCAGCTATTTATCGACAAATCAGCGGGGATTCTAATTTTGATCAGCAATTACAGCAATATGAGTCTGTATCACCACGTGGACTGATCTCAGAAGTTCAGTCTCAGCCGCATTGAAAAAACTCTTGTGAAAGCCTAACTTGCATCATTCGAAACAGGATGCTGTCAATCGAGTGTCTCATTTATTCTCAGCCGGTGATCCATTCTTATGAGTAACAATTCCCTGGAGACTGCTATTAAAGTCAATCCTAAAAAAGCCTTACAGCTCGTCACCGAGCTTATGGCGATCCCCGGCAAAAGTGGCGAAGAGGGACTGATCGCCGCGGAAATTAAAAGCCGCCTGCTCAATGCAGGGCTCTCCGAAACAATGATCCAGTTCGATACTGCCCATAAAAAAAGTCCCATCGGCGGGCAGACGGGAAATATGATCGTCAAGTTACCCGGCACCATGCGGGGACCACGACGTCTGCTGATGGCCCACATGGATACCGTGCCCCTGTGTGTCGGTGCAGAACCGGTCAAAAAAGGGGATCTGATTCATTCCAGAAGCGATCTGACTGCACTTGGCGCGGATGACCGGGCGGGCTGCAGTGTCATCCTCAACGCACTGCTTACGATCCTTGAACAGAAACTCCCCCATCCGCCACTTACCTTCTGCTGGATGGTTCAGGAAGAAATCGGCCTGGTCGGCGTTCGCCTGCTGACGGCCAGCAAACTGAGAAAACCCAGGATGTGCTTCAACTGGGATGGTAAAATGTCGGATATGCTCTGCATCGGAGCAACCGGTGATTCCGGCATGCTGATCCAGATTCAAGGCATCGCCAGTCACGCCGGTGCTCATCCAGAATGTGGTGTCAGTGCCGCCGTGATCGCATCCCGCGCCATCGATGACCTCTACAGCAATGGCTGGCACGGGCTGGTGATCAAAGGGAAGAACACGGGGTCCAGTAATGTCGGCGTCATTGCGGGGGGCGCAGCAACCAATGTGGTCATGCCCGAACTGACCATCAAAGCGGAAGCCCGCAGCCACAACCCCCGCTTTCGACAGAAAATACTGGATGAATACAAAAAGGCATTCCTGAAAGCGGCTAAATCAGTGAAAAACAGCCTGGGACAACAGGGCAGCGTAACTTTCGAATCCTATTTGAAATACGAATCCTTCCGCCTGCCCGAAGAGGAACCCGCGGTACAGACAGCGCGACTTGCCATTGAAAAACAGGGGGGACAGCCGGAACTGACCATCGCCAACGGCGGTCTGGATGCCAACTGGATGACCGCGCATGGTTACCCTGCAGTCACACTGGGATGTGGCCAACAGGACATTCACACTACCAGCGAAACCCTGATGATTGATGAATATCTCAAGGCCTGTCAGATTGGACTGCTACTGGCCACGGCGACAGAGTCCGCCTGAAAATACTCACTCGAATTACACGAAACAACAGTCAAAGATCCTGATTGAATGAGCGACCCATCCCTGCCCTTCAAAGATATGTGGAGTCACCTGCAGACGCTGGTCAATCGCCAGTTGGAAGAGGCCCTCGATCACTCAGCTGACTGCCCGCCGATTCTCAAACAGGCAATGTCTTACAGCCTCTCCGCAGGCGGAAAACGATTGCGGCCGATTCTGGTACTACTCAGCTGTGAAGCCTGCGGTGGTGATCTGAAAACCGCTTTCCCGGCTGCCTGTGCCATCGAAATGGTCCATACCTACTCCCTCATCCATGATGATCTGCCGGCCATGGACGACGATGCACTACGTCGCGGATTACCCACCAGTCACATCAAATTTGGCGAAGCAAATGCAATCCTCGCCGGCGATGCCCTGTTAACGCGTGCTTTTGAACTGCTGGCAAACGAGATTGATATAAAGTCCTGTGCAGCAGCATGTTGTGCCGACCTGGCGAATGCCGCCGGCGCTGTGGGAATGGTCGGCGGACAGGTCGCTGATCTGGAATCAGAGCATCTCGACAATCCCACACTCGAAATTCTGGAAGCCATTCATAAACGTAAGACAGGTCGCCTGATCTGCAGTGCACTCACCATGGGAGCCCGCATCGGCGGAGCAGATTCGGAAACACTGAAAAGCCTGGAAAGATACGGCACCTGCATAGGTTTGGCATTTCAAATAACCGATGACCTCCTTGATTTAACCGGTGATGAAGAAAAAATGGGAAAAGGCGTGCGAAAAGACGCCGAACACGGTAAATTAACCTACCCATCCCTGATTGGCGTTGAAGAAAGTCGACGACGCTCTCAAAATTTAATTGAAGAAGCGTGCCTCTCGATCGCCCCACTTGGGAGCCACGGCCAACGATTGGAAGAACTGGCCCACTTTATATTAGAACGAGACCACTGATGAACATCGAAATTCTACCACGGATCAAGTCGCCACTTGATATGCAAACTTTATCCGGGACTGAACTCGAAACGCTGGCTGCCGAAATTCGTGAAGTTTTGTGTACCGTGGTGGAGGACCGCTCGGCACATTTCGCGAGTAATCTGGGAGTGGTAGAACTCTGCATCGCCCTGCATATGTCCTACGACTTCTCCCGGGATCGACTCATCTGGGATACCGGGCATCAGATTTACCCACACAAATTACTGACGGGACGCTACTCCGAAATTTCGACCATCCGCCGCAAAGGCGGCCTGATGGGCTACCCCAATCCGGAAGAGAGTGACTACGACCTGTTCATGACGGGGCACGCAGGCGCCAGCGTCTCCACGGTCCTCGGGCTCAAAGCCGGCGACGATTTGCTGGGAGAATCAAACCGTAAGTCAGTCGCAGTCATCGGTGATGGAGCGCTCCCCTCAGGCGTCGTTTTTGAAGCCATGAATAACGCTGCGGGCATGGACCAGGATGTACTCGTCATTCTCAACGATAACAAAATGGGAATCTGTCCCCGCGTGGGCGGGCTGGCCAGGTATCTCGATAAAGCACGCGTGGCTCCCTTTTATAATGGCCTGAAGCGCGACGTCTCCTGGCTCCTGAATAAACTCCCCGTGGTAGGCGAGTCCATGGAAAATACCCTGGGCAGTTTCAAAGAAGCAGTCAAAGGTTTCCTGCATGGAGGCATGCTGTTTGAAGAGATGGGCTTCCGCTATATCGGCCCCGTGGATGGCCATGATATTGAATCGTTGACCGGTTATCTGAAGATGATCAAAAACATCAAAGGTCCGGTCCTGCTGCATGTATTAACAGAAAAAGGACACGGTTTTGAACCGGCGACCAATGATCCTGTTTCATTTCACGCCCCTGCTCCCTTCCAGAGAAACGAAGAAAACGAAATCGTGCCTGTGGAAAAGCCGGGCAGCAGTTCTCCCAAAGCTTTTACCGATGTCGTCAGCAGTTCCATTTTCCAGGCAATGACCGACAACGAACGGGTCGTCGTGCTCACTGCAGCGATGTGCGCGGGAAATAAGCTTGGAAAAGTACGTGACGGCTTTCCCGATCGCTTCTTTGATACCGGGATCTGTGAAGCCCATGCCGTCGCCTTTGCAGGCGGGATGGCCAAAGCAGGTCTGCGGCCCATTGTCGATATCTACAGTACTTTTCTGCAGCGAAGCTTCGACCACATTTTCCAGGAAGTCGCGTTGCAGAACCTGCCCGTTACGTTCTGCATGGACCGCGCCGGAATCGCCGGAGAAGATGGTCCTACCCATCATGGTGCCTTCGATAATGCCTACATGCGGTGCTTTCCGAACATCGTCAACATGTCTCCCGGCGATGCACTGGATGTCGAACCCATGCTCGAATTTTCACTGCAGCACGATGGACCGACGGCCATCCGCTACCCCAAAGCAGCCGCGGATTCGGTCGAACGTCAAGTCGCCCCGGTGGAACTGGGCAAATCCGAAGTTTATATCTGGGGCAAAGACGGCATGCTTATCGCATTTGGATCGCTGTTCACCAGTTGTATTCAGGCTGCGGAAAAACTGCGTGAAGAAGGACTCGATGTGGGTGTCATCAACGCCCGCTTCTCCAAGCCACTCGATACGGAGGTCATCCATCAGGCCCTGCAGGAATCGGGCTTTGTGATTACCATTGAAGAAGGTACACTTTGTGGCGGTTTCGGTTCTGCCGTACTCGAGTCGGCAAATGATGCGGGATTAAACACCAGTCACCTCAAACGACTTGGGATCCCGGATCGGTTCATCGAACATGGAAACCGCAAGGAATTACTGGCTGACCTGGGACTGGACGTTGCTGGAATCACCGCAACGGCCCGTGAACTGGCACAGCAGACCAAAGTGGCAATCAACGATTAGTTACGTCTCGCATTCTCCAATCTGTATGGACGCTTGATTTACGGAGTCTTCCGCATGTTTTCACTGAGTTCTGTTTCTGATGTACGGATTCCCGGTTTTCTCTGCCTGGCGCTGGTCAGCCTTGTTCTGTCAGCGTCTGCGACACCCCCCGCTCTCGCGGAAACTTATGAATTCAGAGAACCCGTTCAGGACGCGCGTACTTTCAACGTGAATTCCACCGTCCGGGTCAAGGGACAGTTGGAAACGGCGATCAAAACCGGACAGGCCCGCTCGCTGGCACTCGACGTCGATGGAAAATTTCAATACCTCGAACGACGACTGCCCGGAACCGGACGCGATGCAGAAGCATTTCGCTCACTCCGTTATTATGAAGCAGCCACAGCCACCATTGACGTTCAAGGCCAGAAAACCTATGCCCGCGGCAGTGACAAGCATCGACTCATCGTCGCCGAAGGCACACTGGAAGGCCTCTCCCTGCATGCCCCCCACAGCCATCTCCAGCCCTCCGAAGTGGAACTGCTTAACTCGCCCGGAGACAGTCTGCCAGTCCTGGCATTGTTACCCCAGTCGGATGTTGAAGTGGGAGAAGTCTGGACTCCGGACCGCTGGGTTCTGCAGTCACTGACCGGACTGGAAGCGGTCCTGAAATCCGAATTAACCTGCCAACTGGATTCCGTGGAAGATCAACTGGCCACGATCAGTTTCAAAGGCAGTATTGAAGGCGCGACCGTTGGTGCGCAAACTGAGATTACAGTCAAAGGCAAACTGCAGTTCCGCCTCGATCACAACTACATCAGCCAACTGGAACTGCAGCAGACGGAAAAACGCTCGGTCGGATCTATCAGCCCGGGGATGAAAGTGACCGCGGACGTCAACTGGACGCGTTCCATTGCGAAGGCCCCCGGCCCGTTAACTGATGAAATCCTGGCATCCATTCCATTGGAGACCAGCCCGGAAGCAAAATACCTGAGCTTTGAACCTCCCTGGGACATCCGGTTATTACTGCCTCGTGACTGGTATGTCTTCCATCAGACAGGGCAGGTCGCCGTCTTACGTCTGCTCGATAAAGGCAGCCTGGTCTCACAGGCCAATATCTCAAAAATCCCGACCATGAAAGCGGGAGAACACACCACTGAAGAGCAGTTCCAGCAGGATATCCGCACTTCGCTGGGAGACAAACTTGTCGAGATTCTCAAAGCAGAAAACCTCTCGACAGATGATGGACGCTTCATCCACCGCGTCACGGTTGCCGGGAAAGCAAACGACATCCCTGTTCAATGGATTTATTATCTGTGCGCTGCCCCCTCCGGCAGACAGATCTCGTTTGTCTTCACCGTAGACGAGAAACTGGTCAAGGAACTGGATAATCGTGACACGGATATCGTGCTGAGCCTGGAATTTCTCGAACCCAAACCAGCGCCCGTCCAGGCAACTCCCCTGGATGGTAACAAGCGTAAATAGCCGAGCAGGTTCTCTGCTGACAGAACTTGAGATGCAGCCGGGCCGGATCCCATCGGGATTATAATCCTCACGACCATTGCAATCGGTCACAGAGTTTCGGGATAGATCAGGGATTGCCCTGCACTTCACCACGAAATGCGCACTAAACTTCAGTCACCTGCTTGCAGTTTCCTGATTTTTCCAGGTAACCCATTTCAGATCAGTCGCATTTCAAACAATTTCCTTCCCGGACAGGAAGAGAATTATGACGCCAGTTCTATCAACATCATTATCAACTCTGCCCACTGAAATAATCATCTGTTTCGGTGTGGGATTGATGATTGCGGTCTTACTCGGCTTTACTGCCGGCTATTTCCTCGGCAAGAGTGCGCCGGCGCGTAACTTCCGCCGTGCCCGGAAACATCTTCAGAACTGTTATCAGCACGTCAGAGAAACACTCGATACTGCCTGCACTGCCTGCTCCCTGCTCGAAAAATTTCCAGGCACCATCCTGACCAGTGAGCAGACGCGGGAACTGAACTCCAAACGTACCAGCCTGCTGTCACTGATCAATCGACTGGTGGAACGAAAAAGTGCAGAACAGGACGCGCCCCCGCCCCTCACAAAACAGGAAAAAAAGAAACAGCAGGAGTTTCCGGCGTTACAGTGGGCATTCCAGCCGGAACACTCACATCTCAAGCTGCCTGATTCTTCTGCTTTCGAAGCCAATCTGGAAATGATGCTGCTGACAGGAACTGCAACGCAAAACAACAGCGGACTGTTACTCGTGCAGATGAATCAACACGACCAGCTCAAAGAACGCTTCGGGATCATGGCCCCTGTCAAGTTTATGAAAACCTTTTCCCGCCTGATCATGCACAATGTACGGGATGAAGATGTCATCTGTCTCTGGAAGTCAGACACGCTGGCGATTCTCTTGCCTGGCGTTGATGTCGATGCCGGCCAGAACTGTGCAGAAACGATTCGGGAAGCGATTCGTCATCATCATTTCCGCCTGGAAAGCAACAGCCCGGAAGTAGTCGTGACTGCGAGTCTTGCTTATCTCAACTGTGTACCCGGCGATTCTGCCGAGCTGGTTCTGGAGCGTGGCTTACATGCATTGATGCAATCCCAGAAACAGGGACGCAATCAGTTAATCATTCAGGACAGCCACTCCTACGAACACAAACAGGCGATTTGAACCGAATCTGCAGCCGGGCTTTACTCTAGAGCGCATCACATTTAACCATAACATCTCTCAATCTATTATACTCGATTCAAATGCCCCTGGAGACGCTACAGTAAAACTGGACACAGTCTAAGGCATACCGGAGTCGGATCGTTCCACTGGCATTTCACTGATCCACTGCCCGATCAGATCGACTGCTTCCTGATGCACGACCCGATTTCCAATATTAGGCATCCTTGCTGCCAGATCACTGGACTGCAGACGATGCATCAGGATCGACTTCTCAGGGGCACCGGGAACAATGTCATAACTGTGACCTCCCGATCCTCTGCCTGCTGCCACCGGATTTTTCCAGACGCCCCACCGGGCCGGATCCTGTTGCGAAAAACGCAAGTCCAGCCCCGTCGTGCGGGCATTCCCGCCCGGGCTGTGACAGTGGGCACAGTTGACAGCCAGATAGGCACGGGCCCGTTGATCGACCGTACCGGAATGAGGATCAGAAAAATCGGGGAGCTTGCTGATCTTGTTCAAGCCGGGAGTTCCCTGCAACAGACCTTTACGCGTCAGGTAGGCTAACTGATTTTCTTCCCCGTCTGCATAGTGATTCATACGATTCAAATTCGCAGCGGCAGGACCAATGGGCACGTACTTGTCATGCTGGCTGTGGCAACTGATGCATTGATTCGCATTGGGCACCAGATGCCGCGTCGATCGCTTCTGACCATCAGAGTGAATCCAGGAAACATCAATTTCCCCGCCTCCCAGGCTGAGCGCGGCATCGGTCTGTTCTTCATTCCAGATGTAGGAATATCCATACCAGCCGGATTCTTTCAGAAACTCCACGCGAGTTTCCAGCAGTCGCTCACCAGCAGCAGGATTACGCTGATCCTTCAGATAAGAAAACGTTTTGACTAACATGCTGCCTGTCGGAAACTCCAGCACACCGGATTCCTGAAATCGGATTTTTTCTCCCTGCGGCAGACGTACGAAACGATGCTTGGTGGTGTAATCGGTAAACAGCGTTGTCAGCAGATCGTAGGGGATCACGTCATCGGTAGGCTCCTGTGTCGCTCCCGTTCCCTGGAACAAACCGAGTTCCGACAGTTTACCCGGGGCATCATAATAGACCTGTAATGACCGGTTTTTATTCGGCTCCGGTTGTCCATGAGGCTGGAGTTCCACCGGCTTCAGCGCTGGCAGCCTTCCGGTAAAAGACGACATATCAGCCTCGGGCCTGTATTTTCCGGTCGCAATATTTGCTGGTGTCAGATTTCCGAAATCGATATTCAGAAATCGGATGTCTCCGTTATCAGCCAATCGCAGGCTCTTTTCAGCTGGCATCTTTCCATCGACCAGCTTGCGAGTATCAATCACGCCATCGTAAACAATCTCGGGTAACGTGGTGCCTGTCATTGATTTCAAAAGCAGCCCCAGTTCCCCGTCGGGATCCTGGCCTCCCCCCTGTATCTGATTGTCGTGAATGAAAATGCCTTCCGGATAGGGATCATAGTCTGGGTCCTTCATCTTTTTACCAAAGATCAGAAAACTGACGACAGACACATTGAACGAACGATTATCCCTGATGAGATTCTCAAAGATTTCCACTTCGTCCGTGGCCATCACCAGAATCCCGGTTCCGGCAGGGACAGAGGCTACCATATTTCCTTCGGGCGCAAAGTTCGCGAGGTTATTTTTGAAAATCCGATTTTGAAACAGCCTGACATGCCTCCCATTTTTCAGAGGCAGTCCGGGCAGATCAAAGACCAGCAACCCGCCGGTATTTCCCGTCACAACGTTCCCATACACGTCGGCATTGACGGTATTTTCGATTTCAATACCGGCAACATTCGCTTCCGCGCGGCTGTTGCGGACAATGACATCAGTCGACTGCCCGACATAAATGCCCGCATCCGCAGCACCAATGGCGACACAGTTTTCGATCAATACGTTTTTGCATTGCACCGGATACAATCCGTAAGCACCATTCGTCGTTTTCGGCCCGTCGGTCCACTCGGTACGGACACCGCGAAAGGTGACATTCTCTGCTCCTAATACTTTGATGGCATTGTGACTGGTATCTTCAACGGCAAAATTTTCCAGAACCAGGTTATCTCCACTGGCAAGCAGTCCGAAACTGCCATCTGTCTGGTTCTTGAAAGAGAGCACCGTTTTTTCATGCCCCTGCCCGCGTATGGTGACATTATCGGTCACCAGGTTTAAGCCAGACTGCAATTCATAGTGCCCTGCTTTAAGAATCAACACATCACCGGGAACCGCCTGAATCAGGCGCGACTGAAATTCAAACTGAAAGTCTGGCCCGGGTGAAAAAGTATACGTGGATGCTTCCAGCTTGAGTGGCTGTTTTTTCTCGGCTCCTGTCACATCAGCAGCACTCAGCAAACCACTTCCCAGGACCAGCAGCGACAGGATCATCGCCCGGCAACATGTCATCCGTTGATTAAGCACCATATCAAAGATACCTGTTTAGAAATGAGTTGAGATGAATTTGTTATTTTAACGCAACCGTTAATCCGGTGCGCAACAGATTGCCCAGTGAGGGTTTCGTATACAGGTCCAACAGACGCCAGCCGACAGCTTCCGGATTGGGATGTGATGGAAACCAGACTGGTTTGGGGAACAGGGTTAATGGACCGTAGAGCACAGTTTTCTCCACGTCAGTCAGGAAGTAAGTATTATGCACATTTCCAATCCCACTGACGACATCCTGCAATGTCGCTCCCGGTGCCCCTCCCCAGGGAGTCGTCATGAACGCGTAATTCAAAGCCGGCCAGTGATTAATCCCCACGGCTCCGTAGTTCAACTTTCCAATACAACGCTCCAGGATCGCGTGATCTGATTTGCGAAACGCATCGGGAACCGTAATCGTGGCACACAAAGTCCCCCACACATCCTGATTCACAAATTCAACCGCCCGCTCCAGAAAATCTGAGACTGATTCCGCCCTCAATGCAGTTTCCGCGCAGACACAGACGAATGATTCTTCCTGAAACAGATGAGGTGACTGCGCCGGATCGGCATCGCGAATCAGTCTCCAGGGTAAATACTCTCTGTCATCAGGTTCAGCGCCGGCAAAACGTTGCCAGCGTTCGGGCGCGCCCGGATAATAAGCGTAGCGTCGAGGAATCTGTTGCAACTTCTGTTCGATCATCGTCAGAAATCGATCCCGGTCCGGCCAGTTGGCGGAAGTCACAATGACCTTGGTCGCCAGGCAGTTGAAGGAAGCATTATTCACGATGGAAGCCGCAATGTTTTCCGCCTGAAACTGTAACTGTTTTTCGGAGTAGTGACCGGGAACAATAATCCACGGAGAAACATTGCCCAGTTCACTCGTCACCGGGATCTCCCGGAGAGGCTGGTTACTTTCTATTCTCGCACGACGTTCTTCCGGATCACTGCCCCAGACAATCGCATCATGGGTTTGAGTCGAGCCCGTAATATGAAGCCGTTCGACCGCGGGATGCGCAACCAGGTAAGCGCCAACCTCTGCTTTACCGTTGACAATCCTCAGCAGCCCGGCATCAATCAGCGGGGCAAAGGACCGCTCGAACACCGGCTTGAGGTATGCATTCACCGGATTCATTTTCAGCAGTACCCGTTCGCCATCCTGCAGAATTTTCGTCAGCACATCAGTCGCGGGGATCGCTGAAACATTGCCTGCTCCCAGCACCAGTGTCAGGGGTAAAGCAGAGTTTTCCGAACTTTCCAGGCGAGTCAGATCAAACAGGTTTGCTGTAGTCGTTCCCGGTTTCAGCCAGGCTTCCGCCGTCAATCCATAAAACACCAGAGCATCATAAATCCCCGACGTCGGAAACACGGGTACCCGAATCTGCTCTCCCGCTTTTAACTCAGGTTTTCCCGGTAATCGCGGCTTACCGTCGTCTTTAACGGCTTTCAGACTGAGCAACAACACCTGCAGAAACCGGGCCACTGAGACCGGGCCGGCTAACACTTCTTCTGCGCAGGCAGCGTCCTCCCGCGGGATCTGTTTCGCCTGGCACGCCAGATCAACCCAGTCTCTGGCGGCCTGGGATAGACAGCGCAGACACTGCTCGGTCAATTCAATCCGGCGGGCCACTGACAGTCCCACCTCTGACTGGCTGGACTCTGTCAGTTCTTCCAGCGCCTGGTCGATTTCAGACAGGTTCAAACCCTTCACACTTTGTCGATGCAGAGTCACTTCCCCCTCAGTTTCTAAACCGCACTCAAGTTCGAGTCGTCAGTAAAGGCTTGTTTATGGAGCCTCTACCACTTCCCCACCCTGGATGGTAGAGAGAGCCTGATAGGTTCCCAGGTCAACATTCTCACTGATGAAATGGACTGACCCATCTGCATAGAGAAAGTGGGCTCCCCCCACATGTTGACTGCGGAAATTGCTGGTGGCATCTGCCCCGGTTCCAAACGTGCAGTCTGTGAAGTTGGCCAGATCGATCAGTGTTTCAGTGGTAAATTTCTTGTTGATGCGGTCGGAAGTACTTCCGAACACACTCGCACGAGGCCCCATGAACAGGCCTGCCTTGAAATCGGATGGGGGAGGCTGCGCGATCATCCAGCCTTGACTTGCTTCGACCGGCGTCGCAGGCCCGGTGGTGCAGCCCTGACCTTCACATAATTTGAATTGAGGTCCGGTCGCTGCTTCACCCATGGCAATCGTGTTACTGGAACCATCCATGATGTCTGACATGCGTGCGCCGCGGTTGAGGTCAAACATCCCTTTCACCGCACTGGAATGATTGCTGGAACTGCACCAGGCGACATTCGATCCCCGACACATGATATAGGTGGTGATTCCATAAGTTCCGCCGGCGGGAACGACACTGGCAAGAGCAGGCTCATTGATCGGATTCGCGCCCACATTGGAAGGGCAGGCAAAAATGGGCAGCACCGTCCGCGCGACTGCGGGAGCCTGTTGTTCCCAGGGCTTGACGGAATCATAAAGATTCGAGAGGTTCGCCTGATCAAAATAAGGCAACATCATCACAATCCCGCTCGCAAAAAAATCACCCCCACCTGATGAACCAGTGCGGAGACTGGCTCCCAGGGGAAACATGCGGTGGGCTTCGTGGTAATTGTGCATCGCCAGTCCGAACTGCTTCAGATTGTTTTTGCACTGCGTTCGACGGGCTGCCTCACGGGCCTGCTGGACGGCAGGCAGCAGCAACGCAATCAGAATAGCAATGATTGCAATTACGACTAACAATTCAATGAGTGTGAATCCTCTCCTCAGAGGCTTACGACGTTGCATAGCGCTTCTCCTCGCATTTCCAGATGATTGATGAAAGGTCTTAATCGAAAATATCAGAATTCTGGTAAGCCGCTTGGAAACGGACCACTCAGTGAAAAGACGCGAACACACACTCCGAAAGCGATCCCTTTTTGAAATCCTGAAGACCCAGACAGAATTCCACCCTAACCAGACTGTCGAACGGGTGAATTCACGACTTCAAAATCATCACGCAAAGGGAAACTTCACAACTCATAATTATCTATTCTCAAAGGAAAAACCTCCTGGCTCTTTAAATTGTGAGCCGGATTCAGTGTTTTTCTTCGAAAAAAAGAATAGATAACCGGTAACGTTACCGTTACTATTTATCTCGATGTTAAACCCGCCGCTTTTCGATTTCAACAAAAATCTGAAAAATTACTGGTTCATTACGATGACAGGGAACTCGCCCCCGGAATTGCCCTTCTTCCCTTCCACAAGTGCTCCAGCTATACTTCAGATTCCTTTCCACATACGGAGCCAGCATGAGTTCGACTGAAGTCGGGAAAATCCCCCCCAAAAAGGAAACCAGTTCACACGACGCCATCCTCAAAGCTGCCATCGCAGAGTTTGCTGAACGGGGTGTGGAGGGAGCCCGGATCGAAGCGATCGCCAGGCAGGCGAAATTCAATAAATCCCTGATTTACCGCTATTTCAACGACAAACAGGGACTGTTCGAAGCGGCCCTGAAAAGCAAACTCGAAGAACGAAACGAAAGCGTTGAGAAAATTCCTCGAGAACTCTCCGAGGTCCTGCAGTTCTATTTCAAGGAAAACCTGCGTGATCAGAATTATGTGCGTGTCCTGCTCAACGAAGCGCAACAGAATCAGGGAGAACCGCTGATCGATGAAGCATGGCGCAGAGAGTACTACCAGAACCACATCGAACGCCTGAAGCTATCACAGTCTGAAGGAGCCATTTCTGAAGAGCTTGATCCTGACTGCCTGATGCTGATCTTTACCGCGCTGGTCTTTTTCCCCGCCACTCTGCCTCAAATGGCACAACTCATATCCGGCCATAAAGTCGACTCTGATGAATTTCAGACTCACTGGAATGCCTGCCTGCAGACCATCACCAGACTGCTGCAGCCTCGATAGCCCGCTTCCGCTATCCAATCGCAAACAGCGGAACGTAAGCACTTGAATAAATTCACCTTACGAACATCTTACTGGCAATAATATTTCTCCTCGGAAGCAAGGCTCTGAATTCCCCAGGCTCGGATTGGAATCAAGATCCGCACATTACCGAATTCCTGTAAATAAAGACCAACACTGCTCCTTCCGCCGACGTATTAAATCCTACTGGACCCCGAAAGGACTGAAATTGTCTTTCTCATCGTATTTTTCTGTTTAAAACGATCACTGGCAGACAGTTGTAAAAAGATGGTCCAGGAAATGTCACCTTGTTCTGTTTTCTCTGATCCTATAATATCAAACGGCTGACATTCGTGAGGCTCTGCTCGACTGCAGATCTCACTAACGGTTTTTCTATATCACTTCAAATCCAAGTAACGGACGAAACTTATGAAGTTAAATCCTCCCTCAAAAGCGGCCTCTGCTCTCAGTCTTTGTATGGTTTTCCTGTTGGGAACCGCTATTTTTGCGCAGCAGGCTACTGTTTCTGATTCAGCCAGTGATTCGACCACAGCCAAACGGGTCTGTGCGATGGTCAGCCGCTTTCATATCAGTGGCAAACCCATCAATGATGAAATTTCTCAAAAACTGATGAAGCGTTTCATCAAACAACTCGATCCGCAAAAACTGTATTTTTATAAATCAGATATTGAGGGTTTCGACAAGGACAAAACTCAGCTGGACGACAAACTGGCTGTGGGTGATGTCAACTTCGCTTATGAGTCATTTGATCTTTACCTGAAGCGACTTGAGGAACGGATGGAATATGCTCAGCAGCTGGTTGATGTCGATCATGACTTTAATATTGATGAATCGATTGTCGTCGATGCCAAAGAACAGGACTTTGCCAAAGATCAGTCAGAGATGAATGAACGCTGGAGAAAGCGTGTCAAATACGATCTGCTGAATCTGATCCTCGAAGATACCAAGCTCGAAGAAGCACGCGAACAGTTACACAAACGCTATCGCAACAATCTGCGAACCATGGCACAGACTGATAAGTCTGAAAAACTGGAAATGTACCTGAGCTCTCTGACTCACTGCTTTGACCCTCACTCCAGCTATATGTCTCCCCAGACCCTGGAAGACTTCCGTATCAGCATGGAACTCAGCCTGGACGGCATCGGTGCCGCCCTGCGGTCTGAAGATGGTTTCACTGTCGTTGCCGAAATCGTACCCGGCGGTGCAGCTGATGCCGACGGACGCCTGAAACCCGGTGATAAAATCGTCGCCGTCGCTCAGGAAGATGGCGAATTTGTTGATGTCGTGGAAATGAAACTCAGCAAAGTCGTCCGCTACATTCGCGGCAAACGCGGCACCATCGTCCAGTTGCGGGTCAAGAAAGAAAAGAACAATGCCGTTGAAACTTACGAACTGACTCGGAAAAAAATCGAGTTGAGCACTTCGGAAGTCAAAGGCAAGATTATTGAAACCGGAGAAAGACTTCCCGGCAAAACCGGTCGCATCGGCGTGATCAGTATCCCCTCTTTCTACCGCGATTTCCGCGGTGCTCAGCGGGGTGATGAAAACTTCAAAAGTACCGCCCGTGATGTTCGCAAAGTACTGAATGACTTCCGGGACCAGGGTGGCGTCGATGGTGTCGTTGTCGACCTGCGATTCAACGGTGGTGGTGCACTCAGCGAAGCCATCGAAGTCTCCGGCCTGTTTGTCGATGAAGGCCCGGTTGTGCAGGTCAAACAGATGGACGGCGAACGGAAAGTCCACAGCGATGTCGAACCTGGTGCTGTCTATACGGGACCGCTGGTTGTTGTCTGTAACCGGCTCTCCGCATCCGCTTCAGAAATTTTTGCTGGTGTGATTAAAGACTACAAACGCGGTATCATTATCGGTGACACCACGACACACGGTAAAGGCACCGTGCAGAATGTCATGCCTGTGAGCAACCAAATGTTCACCTTCCTGCGAGACCAGGACCTGGGTGCACTGAAACTGACGATCAACCAGTTCTATCGCGTTAACGGTGACAGTACCCAGAACCGGGGCGTTCGCTCTGACATTGTACTGCCTTCACTGATTGACAATATGGATCTGGGCGAATCCTTCCTGGATGATGCCATGGAGTTTGATCAGACAGAGGTTGCCCAGTTCGCTCCTGTCGGCCTGGTCAGTCCCCAGATTCTGGATCAGCTGAAACAGTCCAGCGCAAAGCGGATTGTCGCTGACAAGGAGTTCAAGGAAACCCAGGCAGAGATCGACAAATACCTGGAGAAGAAAAACCAGAAAACCATTTCTTTGAATGAGACTGTTCGACGCAAAGAACTGTCCACTGACAAAGACAAAGAAGATAAGAAAAAGGAAGAAGAAGAAAAAGCAAAGAAAGAAGCAGCTGACAAAGAGATATTCAAAAAGGATCACTACAACGACGAAATCCTGAATATCACTGTCGATTACATGAACGTACTCAAAAACATGAATACCGTTCAACGTTAATCCTGCTTCAACCTTAAACAGAATTCCCCCTGACTCCGGTCTCTGACTTCAGAGACCGGAGTTTTTTATTTCGATCTCTGCCTGACATCTCTATTTTACTGTCGGAACATTCACTTCATCCGATAATGACTGCCTGGAACCGGAGTCGCGGGATCGCTTATAATGAAATCAGATTCCTGTACCCGTGGTTCAGTTTCAGGTTCCGATATGCCAGGCTCAGAAGTTCTTCCCCGCTATAATCCACAACAGACTTACGAGTGGAATTACGAGCACGCCCCCGAACCCGTTCACCAGGAAATTCCCGCTGTCCCGGGCTCATGGTCATTTTGCGGACTGCCGGTCCCCTCTCCCCTGGGGATTCCCGCTGGTCCCTTATTAAACGGGAAATGGGTCCTGTATTATGCCAGCCTGGGCTTTGATGTGCTGACCTACAAAACCGTTCGTTCCGCTTCCCGCGTCTGTTATCCCCTGCCCAATCTGCAACCGGTGCAGACCTCCTCACTGAAAGGAACTGAATCCGAGGTGTCACTGTCCGCAGAAATGCAGGGCAGCTGGGCGGTCTCCTTTGGAATGCCATCCGCGGATCCCGATGTCTGGCGCCGTGATGTGGAACAGACCCGCAGGCAACTGCCGGAGGAGAAGCTGCTTTCTGTCTCTGTCGTAGGCAGCCTGCAGCCTGACTGGTCACTTGAAGATCTGGCGGATGATTACGCGCGCTGTGCAAAGTGGGCCATCGAGAGTGGTGCCGACTGCATCGAAACCAATTTTTCCTGTCCGAATGTCTGCACACGAGATGGACAGCTCTACCAGCAGCCTGCAGCGGCGGCCCTGGTTGCCAGCCGTGTCAAAGCAGTCACAGGTACGATTCCGTATCTGATCAAAATCGGCCACCTGTCGGCCCGAGCGGACGCCCGGGAATTTCTCCAGGCGGTGCTGCCGTTTGCTTCCGGAATTGTCATGACCAACAGTGTGGCCACAACCGTTGTGAATCAGCAGGGAACTCCTCTTTTCTCAGGAGAACAGCGCGGGATTTGTGGCGCAGCGACAAAACAGGTTTCCCTGGACCAGTTGCGTCTGTTTGCAGAGCTGATCTCAGAACTCCCCGCCGGACGACCTCGCCCGGATCTGGTTTCCTGTGGCGGAATCAGTACTGCCGACGATGCGCAGGCGTTTCTGGCCGCCGGTGCCAATGCCACCCATCTGGCGACGGCAGCCATGTGCGATCCTCTCATCGCCTGTCAGATTCGCAAAGCGCTGGCCGCCGCTTCCTGATCTCTCCACTGAGAACCTGGCTGACCCATCAAATCCTGCTTGCGCCAGCGTTTTTTCTGAATCGCCCCGTTTGTCGCTCGACCAGCAACCACGGGTACCGTAAGATGAGGTCATGAATGCCATTGTTGTCAAAAACCTGGAAAAAACCTACAAAGTCTACCAGAAAAATGAGGGAGTGTTCGCCTCAATCAAGGGATTGTGGCGGCGCGACTATAAAACGGTTCACGCTGTATCCGATGTCAGTTTTACGATTGAACAAGGGGAAATCGTCGCCTTTCTGGGTCCCAATGGTGCCGGGAAAACGACCACCCTCAAGCTGCTTTCCGGTCTGATCTTCCCCTCTGCGGGAGAAGCCACGGTGCTGGGACATGTACCCTGGAAGCGGGAAAATGAATATCGCCGCCGGTTTTCCCTGGTAATGGGACAGAAAAACCAGCTGTGGTGGGATCTGCCCGCCCAGGAATCGTTTCGGCTGCACAAAGAGATCTACCGCATTGATCCACAGCAGTATGAACGCCGCATTGATGAGCTGACCAGCCTGCTCGAAGTCCGCCACCTGATCGGACAACCGGTACGGGAACTCTCGCTGGGAGAACGGATGCGGATGGAACTGATTGCCGCCCTGCTGCATAAACCGGACGTATTACTCCTGGATGAACCCACGATCGGTCTGGACGTGGTTTCGCAGCGCCGCGTGCAGGAGTTCCTGAAATACTATCAGATCGAACAGAAAACGACCGTTGTTCTGACCAGTCACTACATGAAAGATGTGGAGGCCCTCTGCAAACGCGCCGTCATCATCAATCAGGGGCAGATTAAACATGATGGCCCCCTCAGTGATATCCTCGATCGATTCAGTAATTATAAAATCATGGATGTACAATTTGATGGTGACGATATGCCCCGCGACTTTTCCCAATGGGGGGAAGTCATCGAGAATGAAGCACCGCGTGTGAAGCTGAAAGTTCCCCGTAACAAAATACCGGAAATTCTCTCAAATCTCCTTTCCAAATATCGCATCCTGGATGTGGGTGTGCAGGAAAGGCCTTTGGAAGAGGTGATCGCAGAAGTATTCACCGAGCAGAAAAATGATGCCCGGCGTCTGCAGGACGAACAGAACGTCCTGCAGTCTGCCTCTGATTGAAACCATCCTCTCCCGATCTGAATTTCTCTCCCGTTGATAACAGACCTATGATTGCCAGCCTGCGAACTCACTGGATTATCCTCAAGACCTCGGTCGAGGAACGCCTCGTTTATCGAGGAGACTTTGTCTTCGCCACATTCGTCAGATTCCTCCCCATCGTCACCCAGATTTTTCTCTGGGGTGCGATCTATGGCATCCATTCCACGAAACCCGTCGCTTCCATCAAAGGCTACAACTACCAGGAAATGGTCGCCTATTACCTCCTGGTCATGGTCGGTCGCGCGTTCTCCAGCATGCCCGGACTGGCCAATGGCATCGCTAATGATGTACGGGATGGAACGATTAAAAAATATCTGATTCAGCCGATCGACATGCTGGGTTATCTGTTCTGGGCCCGCATGGCGCATAAACTGGTCTATTACATGGTTGCGACCGGCCCGTTCATACTTCTCTTCTATCTCTGCCGCGATTACTTCACCGGCTGGCCGGATGCCTTTACCATCGGTGCCTGGGTGTTATCGCTGTTGATGGCATTTCTCGTCGGTTTTTTAATCGAGTCCCTGATCGGCCTGATCGCGTTCTGGTTCCTCGAAGTCAGTTCGCTGATCTTCATCTACATGATGCTGAACTATTTCCTCTCCGGACATATGATCCCCCTCGACCTGTTTCCGGAACCCTTAAGCAGCTGGATGCAGATGCTGCCATTCAAGTACCTCGCCTACTTCCCGGGAACCGTCATTCTGGGGAAATATACCCATCAGGAACTGATTTTCGAATTGTCTATTGAGGTCGTCTGGATCATTGTCCTGTTTTCTCTAAATCGCATCGCCTTTCAGCGGGGCATCCGTCGCTATAGCGCTTTCGGTGGATAAATCCCTGAATACAGGGATTTTCTGCCTTCACATACTCTTCATATCAGCCCGTTGAGGACTGATCTCTCTGTGGGAACTGTCAACTTTCCGGTTTTCTCCCTTAGACGAACTCCAGACGTTCTGCTAAAATCTATTCATAAGGGTTCAGGGCACTTTCTTCACAAGTCTCTATTTGTGTTACGAGAGGCTCCTCCTCCCACTGGATGACGAACTTAATTTCGTCTGTTCGTGTCCAGTCGTTATACCCGCCTGCTGCCTCACTTACGAATATCAAGATGATGAGCAAGCCCGTTCCCGCCGGTCAGGGTTTCGATTTTCAATAGTGCTGGTCGAAACCGGCGGTTACCAGAGATTTCTGGGCCTGAATGCGTCAATATGTCCTAACTAAAATAAATCAAATGTCAATTACCCCTATTATCCCCGGTGACGAAGAGGAACCTATCTACAATCGGCTGTTCTGGTTGTGCTACCTGGCGAATGTCATGCTGGTCACCGCGAACGCCATCACTTTCCGCTTCGCAGATCTGGTTACCTATCTGGGTGGAACCGAAGAACTGGTCGGCGATATTGTCAGCTGTGGCCTCTTCGTTGCTCTGATTGCCCGTTTCTTTCTTGGACAGGGCATCGATCGTTATGGAGTGAGGCTTCTCTGGGCTCTCTCTGCGGTAATCTTTGTCGTGGGTGCCGGTGGCATGACGCTCTGCCGATCCCTGGGCTGGGAAATATTTGCGTTACGCATGTGCTTTGCCACGGGGATCGCTGGTATGTTTACCTGCTCTGTGGTTCACATCCAGCAGAAAGTTCCTCACCACCGTCGAACCGAGGTGATTGGCAGTCTTGGCAGCAGTGGATTTGTAGGCATGATTCTGGGGACACAAACCAGTGACTGGATGCTCCATTCGTTTGCGCCAGGCAATGCACAGTTTTATGCCCTGTTCGGAATCCCCGCGTTTCTGGGGCTTTGTTATTTTGCGATCGTCATGTATGTCACCCGCAACGACATCCACCTCAGACCCAGGGTCACCCCGGCTGCACATCAGTTGCTGTTCCGTTACTGGCCAGGTCAGGTCGTGGTGGTGGCAATTATGATGGGGCTCAGCTTTACTGTCATCAGCGTCTTTTTGACGCGGTTTGTTTCTCAGAAAGACCTGGGCGGTATCGGCACCTTCTTCGCCGGTTACGCTGTTTCCGCCTTCATAATCCGCATTGTAACGCGACGCTGGGGTGAGACAGTGGGCCGCAACAAAATGATCACCCTGGGATTGATGGGACATGCCATCGGTCACACGATTCTGCCCTCCATCACACAGGAATGGCAGTTGATTGGTCCATCCATCCTGTGTGGTTTTGGACACGCACTCCTGTTTCCCGCGGTCGTTTCTCTGGGAACCGAATCATTTCCCTCTCATTACCGGGGAACAGGAACCACAATCGTACTGGGCTTTTTTGATGGGGGCGCAATTATTTTTGCTCCGATTCTGGGAAGCATCATCGACCGCTGGGGTTTTACTCCGATGTTTTATACTTCAGCTTTCGTGATGACGCTGACCGCCACTGTCTACACTTTGACGGCCAATCACAGCCTGAGTAAAGACATCGCGGTTCCGCAGCAGCAGGAGCTCAGTGTGTCGCTGGAAGAGACCCTCGAAAAAGGGGTTCCACAAGAGGTGGCAACTCAATGTACACAGCGCGGATGAATTTAACGAATCGCCCCGGATTCGAGATCTTGTACAACTTCAGCCAGCACTGCAGGATCTTCTGATTTGAGTACATGATCAATACGTGAGGCGGGAACGTTGAGGCGTTCCATCAGTTCGCGGGCTTTTTCCCAGAGTTTTGCTTTTTTCTTACCTTCCGTCAGAAACAGGTTGGTGCAGAGTTCTGACAGTCGCTGTTGATCGATGGATTCTCGATTGTCGTAGTAACGTTTGATCACATCTTTTTGATAATTGGAATATTCTGCCATCTGAAAATCTCGACTCCTCTGTGATCATATCCACTCAAAACGGGTTTAGCATGCCGGACAGGCAAATTACAACTGAGATATAGAAGACTTTTATCGGTTTGAAAGTTCCCGAGTCTGACTAAAATTTGAGCTCTGACGCAACAAATGGAAATGATTGATTTTATGCCTCGGACCCCTACAAAGGGAACAGAAAAATCACAAGGGAATCCATTTTTAGATTCCAGAGACGAGAATCTCTAAATTTGTGGCAATTTCGCACTCCCAAACCGATACATTTATCGTAAAATACCCAATACCGCCATGTGATTCATTTTACCCGAATTAAAAATAAGCGCAAACCGGTATTTAGACGATAAGACATCATACAGTATTCACAACAAATGGCCGAAAGTTCTGATTAGACTGTGTCCAGTTTTACTGTAGCGTCTCCCGTGTCATTTTGACCGAGCATCATAGATTGAGAGACGCTATTTTTAAATGTGATGCGCTCTAGTTGACTCACCAAAATTCTGGGAGTAACATTTTATGCGTTCTCAGCAGTATCTAATGTAACCCTTATCTGATACTCACAACTGTTTGATTCATCTATTAGAAAAAATGCTGATAGTTCATAAGTCCGGAGCGAAACGTGTCCGTCACACAATTTACTGAGCAGGAATTGAAGGATCTCGAAGAAAAAACGACGATTCCTCGTTTTTTATTCTTACCCCTGGGATTAATCGGCCTCTGGTGCCTGGCTGTCTACTGGCCGAGCCAGGCGATAGGCTGGCAGATCTTCTGGACCCTATTCACCTCCTACTGTCTGTTCTGCTGGACCAGTTGCTTTCACGAATGCTCTCACCACACCCTCTCCGGTTCCAAGAATGCCAGCATCTGGTTAGGCCGTGTGCTGGGGACAGCGATGTTTGTTCCCTACACCGTCTATCGTGAGAGCCATATTCGCCACCATGCCTATCTGAATAAACCCAGCGACTGGGAACTCTGGCCTTATTCAGACCCCAATACATCGCTGCGGTTCCGCAGAATCTTTATCTGGTTTGACCTCGGTATGGGCCTGTTTATGGCTCCCTACATCTATGGTCGCATCTTCTGGCATAAAGATTCGCCGCTCACGGACCCCAAAGTTCGTCAGACGATTCGCATTGAATATGTGGCCATGGTTCTCTTCTGGGGCTCCGTCCTGGGACTGTGTGCGTACTACGGTGTAGTCTGGGATCTGGTACGTGTCTGGTTCCTGCCCCATTATCTGGCAGGCATTTATCAGAATACACGCAAATTCACCGAGCATCTGGGCATGAGCAGCTATGACCCCATGCTGGGCACACGAACGGTAGTCGGTTCCAACCTGATTACGAAACTCTGCACCTACTTCAATTTCGATATCTTCGTACATGGCCCGCATCATCGCCATCCCCGGATTGCCCATAACCTGCTGCTGCAGAAGATGGACGACTACCAGGAAAAGAACCCTGACGTCAAATACCCCGTCTTCACAACATACTGGGGTGCGATCATCGACATGGCCCCTGCCTTCATCTTCAAGCCCGGTGTGGGCATGAATGCAGGAGCTCCACCGCCAGGCAAAGAGAAAAAGCAGATTGATAACTTCGTGCAGGATGTCGCCAAAGAAGTGATCGCCGACGATGACCTTGTCACGAAACCGGTCGATTAATCGGTAGCCGGGCAATCACAAAGCCCCTGGCATGCATTTGAACTGTTTTATCACGCTTTCACTGTGCGCGACAAAGTACCTGGCAGCCCCTCTTCACCTGCTATCGTTTAAGTGTCGCGTTGATAAAAGGGCAGCTCCGTCACTTTGACGGGGAATCGTTTGCCCCGTATATCGGCTTCCAGAATCTGCCCTGCATCGGCGAATCCGGATTCCACGTATGCCATTCCGATCGGCTGATCCAGAGTGGGTGAGAAAGACCCGGATGTCACCATTCCCACCTGCTGATCTCCAGAGAATAACAGCGACCCTTCACGGGCTGCCCGCTTCCCCTCGAGGGTAAAGCCCACGCGAACTTTTCGGTCATCGCGTGCTTTTGCAGCAACCAAAGCCTCTTTCCCGATGAAATCAGCCGCCTTCAGTTTCACTGCGAAATTCAGGCCTGCGGTAAAGGGATCGGTCGTTTCATCCAGTTCATGACCATACAGGGGCATTGCCGCTTCCAGTCGCAGCGTGTCTCGACATCCCAGGCCGGCTGGAATCAGTCCTGCTGACTGGCCATCGGCGATCAATCGCTTCCAGAGTGCTTCACCTTCTGACTGATCCAGGACAACTTCGAAGCCATCTTCTCCAGTATAACCCGTGCGACTGACCAGAGCATTGACTCCCAGCACCTGGGTTTCGATCCCGTAATAATATTTGATCTCGTTCAGCTCCGCATCCGCCAGGGGATTGAGAATGCCCAGAGATTGCGGTCCCTGTAAAGCCAGCATGAATTTATCACGGGTCTGGTCTTCAATCCGTACATCAAAGCCGGCCCGCTGCCCTTCGATCCAGTCCACAATTTTCAGACGGTTGGAAGCATTCACCACCAGCATGTAAAAATCAGAGAAGCGGTACACCAGTACGTCATCCAGAATCCCCCCTGATTCATTCGTAACCAGCGAATACCGGATCTGTCCCGGCTTGAGGGATTCCACACTGTTCGTCAGCAACCGATCCAGAAAGCGGCAGGCATCAGGTCCGGTGAAAAACAGCCGTCCCATGTGGGCAATATCAAACAGGCCTGCCGCATTGCGGACCGCCTGGTGCTCTGTGGTGATATTGGAATAGAGCAGAGGCATTTCCCAGCCCGCAAAATCAACCATACGGCCACCATGGTCGACATGCCACTGATGACAGGCAGTATATAACAAGGAATCAGACACAGATTTCTCTCTTCTCTAGGGGCTGTTGCTGACGGAATGGATCAAAAACGAGCGTGACCTGTCATCAATCTTGATGCTCATCTATTGTGGAAGTTCAGGGCGAATCTCGCAATTCACACACTCAGGGAATCTGAAAATTCCCCGACTCTTTCGATGTAAAAAAAGCGAGGTCCTCGCTGAAGCAGGCCTCGCTTTTCTGTAGCAGACTGGGATGAACCGCGTCTTATTCCTTAGAGCACAGTTTGGCCCGCATATATTCGCGATTCATGCGGGCAATATTCGATATCGAAATCTCAGCCGGGCAGGCGGCTGAACATTCTTCCGTGTTGGTGCAGTTGCCAAATCCTTCCAGATCCATTTGTGCCACCATATTCTGGACGCGACTGGACCGTTCCGGCTTGCCTTGAGGCAGTGTCGACAGATGCGAAACTTTGGCAGACACAAACAGCATCGCGGAGGCATTTTTACACGCAGCAACACAGGCACCACAGCCAATGCAGGCCGCTGCATCCATCGCAGTTTCCTGAACCGGCGCCGGCACTGGAATCGCATTCGCTTCGGGAGCGTTACCGGTACTGACCGAAATAAAGCCCCCCTTCTCGATGATGCGATCAAAGGCACTGCGGTCAACAACCAGGTCACGGATCACGGGAAACGCCTGTGCCCGCCAGGGCTCGACCACAATCGTATCACCGTTTTTAAACCGTCGCATATGCAACTGACAGGTAGTCGTTCCAGTATCGGGGCCGTGTGCCTGACCATTGATCATCAGGCTGCACATACCACAGATACCTTCGCGACAGTCATGGTCAAAGGCGATCATCTCATCGCCTTGAGCATGCAGTTGCTCATTCAGGACATCCAGCATTTCCAGGAAGGACATATGGGTCGAAATCCCGGTCAGCTTGTATTCCACATACTTACCCGCGACATCAGCGCCGGGCTGTCTCCACACTCTGAGCGTCAGATCCAGTGTCTCGCTCATTATTTATAACTCCTCGTAGCCAGAGGTACTTCAACAAATTCTAACTGCTCACGGTGTTCTACGGGCTCATTGCCCACTCCCGTGAATTCCCAGGCCGTGACATGACAGAAATTTTCATCGTCACGCATCGCCTCATTTTCAGGAGACTGGTGTTCTTCACGGAAATGACCGCCGCAGGATTCTTCCCGCACCAGTGCATCACGCACCATCAACTCACCAAACTCCAGGAAGTCGGCCAGACGGCCTGCATGTTCCAGATTCTGGTTTAACTGCTCGCCCTGGCCGATCACTTTGATGCTGGACCAGAACTCGTCTCGCAGGTCACGGATCTTGCCCATCGCCGTTTCCAGCCCCTGGCGTTCCCGGGACATTCCACAGTAATCCCAGAGAATGTGTCCCAGTTCGCGATGGATACTGTCGGACGAGCGGGTGCCCTGCACTCCCAGGATTTTTGCGTTCCGGTCCTGGGCATTCGCCATGGCTTCCGCAAACGCTTCATCATCCGTTGAGACCGAAGGCAGATTCTGTGAGCCCAGATAGTGTCCTGTGGTATAAGGGGCGACAAAATAGCCATCGGCCAGTCCCTGCATCAGAGCGGACGCTCCCAGGCGGTTCGCACCATGATCCGAAAAGTTGGCTTCCCCCAGTACAAACAGACCGGGGATGGTACTCTGCAGATGATAATCCACCCACAGGCCGCCCATCGTATAATGCACGGCGGGATAAATCCGCATCGGAACCTGATAGGGATCTTCGCCTGTGATCTTGTGATACATGTGAAACAGGTTGCCATACTTGGCTTCAATCGCGTGCCGACCATCGCGGGCAATCGCATCACGGAAATCCAGGAACACGGCCTGACCCGATGAACCGACACCGTAACCGGCATCACAGCGTTCTTTGGCAGCACGAGAGGCCACATCGCGGGGCACCAGGTTTCCAAACGCCGGGTAGCGGCGTTCTAGATAGTAATCCCGTTCGCTGTCCGGGATCTCGTTTCCGCGTCGATTGTCATCAGGAGACTGAGGCACCCAGACGCGGCCATCGTTTCTGAGGCTCTCACTCATCAAAGTCAGCTTGGACTGATAATCGCCGCTGACCGGAATACAGGTGGGATGGATCTGCGTGTAACAGGGATTCGCAAAGAAGGCCCCCCGTTTATGGCAGCGCCATGCAGCAGTCACATTCGAACCTTTGGCATTCGTCGACAGATAAAAAGCATTTCCATAGCCGCCGGTACACAACAGTACGCAGTCAGCCGAATACTTTTCAAATTCGCCGGTAATCAGGTTGCGGACAATAATTCCTCGCGCCACACCATCAATCTTGACCAGGTCCAGCATTTCCCGTCGCGGAAAGAGCTGGATACGCCCTGCGCCGACCTGTCGCATCAAGGCACTGTAGGCCCCCAGCAGTAACTGCTGCCCGGTCTGTCCCCGGGCATAAAAAGTTCGCGACACCTGGGCACCACCAAAAGAGCGGTTCGCCAGAGTCCCGCCATAATCGCGGGCAAAAGGGACTCCCTGGGCCGCACACTGGTCGATGATATTGTTACTGACCTGCGCCAGCCGATGCACGTTGGCTTCGCGACTGCGGAAGTCTCCCCCCTTGACGGTATCATAAAACAGACGCCAGACACTGTCGCCATCGTTGGGGTAATTCTTCGCAGCGTTGATCCCCCCCTGTGCCGCAATACTGTGTGCGCGTCTTGGAGAGTCCTGAAAACAGAAAGACTGAACCTGATATCCCAGTTCCGCCAGAGAGGCTGCCGCCGAGGCACCGGCCAGACCGGTCCCGACGACGATGATTTTTTTCTTCCGTTTGTTCGCCGGGTTAACCAGCTTCATTTCCTTCTTGCAACGATCCCATTTCTCGGCCATCGGCCCTTCAGGAACACGAGAATTTAAAACCGTGGTAGCCGCCTCGGCCATGATCTAAACCTTCACAACGGAAACTGTTGAACTATAAAATAATGTTTGAATTCAAAGAGAGCTGAATCTCAGACATCAATGAATGAATAATCCCCAGATGGGCAGACTGGCAAAACCGATCGCAATCACTGCTGCAAACAGAATCGCAAACTTCCTGATCCAGGGAGTGTACTTGGGATGATTCAGCCCCAGTGACTGAAACGCGCTCCAGAACCCATGGGATAAATGGAACCCGAGAATGATTGTTCCAATGATATAAACAGCAGCACTCCAGCTGCCAAGCACTTGAACGATGATCGAATAAGGATCCGCTTCGATGACACCTTCTGGTGTTTCAACCGTGTAAGTCACCGCGGGATTCAGGTGCAGTTTCATATCGATCATATGAACGATCAGAAAAATCAGAATGATCGAGCCGGAAAGAAACATCCAGGAACTGGTGCGTCCCATGGGAGTTTTTCCAAAAAAAGAGGGAGGCTCTTCAATCTTACTCTGTTTCTCATGATAGCTGATGTGCCGCGCTTTGCGATTGTCACTCGTCAGTTTGAAAGCCAGGGCGATATGAGCAAACAACAGCAGAAACAATCCGACTTCTGCGACCGGCAGCAGCAGCATACTGTGCAAATCGTGGGCATAGGTATTATAGGCATCGGCCCCCACATACACGAGCAGATTCCCTGCCAGATGCACGACCAGAAAGCCACAGAGTAAAAGTCCGGTAATCCCCATCACGAACTTCTGACCCAGCGAAGAGGACAGTAATGTCATGATCCATTTTGTCGCTGATTTACCGCTGGCTGAGGGAGAAGGTTGCTGTTTCTCAGCTGATTTCGTCACCATAATCTAGCTCTCACACGGCTGCCCTCGGGCAAACCATGAATAAGATTGTGATAAATATATTGGATGCGATTGGCTGCCTGCCAGGCAATCGTCCAGTTCCCCTTCAGAAAACAAGCGAACTGCTTCTTACCGGGAGAAATTACTTAAGTTATTATATTTCTTTGCCTTCGAACATCAATCATTACATAATTATAAACTTGGATGCTTTTACAAAATACACGGTGTTTTAGAAACAGAGGGACCATTTTCAAGTCACGCTTCCTGCCCCCATGGCTCAATTCCAGAAACTGAGATTACCTTTTCAGAATCGGGAGCCCTGTAATCTTACATCGGTCACTTAATCGAAGTTCTCTCTTACGCTTGATTAAATGCTGTTTATTTTCTCTTTTTCTTTCTGGTCTTCTTTGATTTGACCTTCCGCACATTCTTTTTCTTTTTTGACTTCGGGGCACCCTGAGGATCAGCCTTTCCGGGAGCAGCGGTTTCCTGCTTTTTTGCGTTCCCGTACTCTTTAGGTCGAGGCAGTCGAAAATCCAGCTCGCGACGGTCGAGATCGATTTTCTCGACTTCGACTGTCAGCAGATCCCCCACGTGATACTCCTGACCAGTCCGTTCTCCCACAATACTGAATTTGGGAACGTCCTGGTGGAAGTAGTCATGTTTTCCCAGACGACTGATGTGCAACAGCCCTTCCACAGGTACATCAGTCCCTCTGCAGAACATCCCGAAGGTTTCCACCCCGGTAATCATGGCTTCCAGTGTCCGGATCTTGTTATCGATCATCCAGGTCAGGAGCTTGACCTTTGTCAACTCCCGTTCCGCCGCTTCGGCGCGACGTTCCCGCAATGAAAGTTCATGTCCAAGTTGACGGAGCCCCTGCGGGCTCTGCCCTTTCCCTTTCTCCGGTCGCTCGATGATTTCATCGATCATGCGATGAATGGTCAAGTCGGGATAACGTCGAATGGGGCTGGTGAAGTGGCAGTAATGATCAACGGCTAACGCATAATGGCCCAGCTCTTCATCCGTATATTCCGCCTGTTTCAAGCTTCTGAGCAGCGCATAATTTATTGCCTGCTCCACAGGTGTCCCATGGACCTCATCCACCAGTTTCTGCAGATCTTTACGGCTCTGAACTTTATTCAGCGTAAATCCGAGTGCATTGGCAAATTCGGCAAAGGCCAGCTGGCGAGGCATTTCAGGTTTAGGATGGACCCGCCGCAAGAACCGTAATTCACGGTCATTAAATGCTTCTGCGATCGAAATATTGGCAGCCAGCATGAATTCTTCGATGATCTGATGACTCTCATCATGCTCGCGTTCCACGGCGCCGGTCACACGATGTTTGTCATCGAAGGTCAGTTTCACTTCAGCGAGATGCAACTCCAGAGCCCCCGCGGAAAATCGACGGCCCCGCAGCTTCATCGCCAGATTGTACATGTTTTTCAGCAGTTCCCGCACTTCCTGCGAAACTTTCTTGCCTTGTTCATCCCGCCCCTGGACGATCGGCAGGACCTCTTCGTAGGCAAACCGCTGCGTCACATTGATCGCAGTGTTGGCAAATTCGGTATGAACGGGAATTCCTTCCGGGGTGAATTCGATAAACGCCGATTTGGTGAACCGGACCTGTCCTTCCTGGAGACTGGCCAGACCATTGGAAATGATCTCCGGTAACATTGGAATCACCCTGCCGGGCAGATAAACACTGGTTCCGCGGCGTTTGGCTTCCCGGTCCAGCAGCGAGCCTTCTTTGACAAAGTGCGCCACATCAGCGATGTGCACGCCCAGCAGCCAGTGCCCCTTTTCATTCCGGGTGAGTGAAATCGCATCATCGAAATCACGGGCATCCGCGGGATCGATGGTGACAATCGTCTCTTTGGTCAGGTCACGTCGTTTCCCGAGTTTCGTTTCGTCAAACAGGCTGGCCTGCTCGCGTGCTTCTGTCAGCACTTCCTCTGGAAAATCGAGGGGAATTCCAAATTCATAGATGATCGACAGCAGGTCGACGCCGGGCTTGCCATGCGGCCCGAGTACTTTGGAAATCACCCCCTGGCCCAGGTAGTTTTTGGACGGAAAATGCAGGATATCAATGACGACCTTATCTTCAGAACGCACCCCTTTGGCACCCGGGTCGCCTACATGGATCGGCGAATTGAAGATTTTACCATCCACGTGCACATAACCTTCTCCCTGGGTTTCGAAATAGGTTCCCACAAAGGTCGTCGATGCCCGCTCGATAATTTCCACGACTCGACCGCAGATCTGTCCTCCACTCCGCTGGCGATTGAGGGCGGTGACATAAACCTCATCACCGGTCTGCGCATCACCGAGATCGCGTTCCGAAATGTAGAGATCCCCGGCGTGTCGCTGGTCATGGGCGATATCATCCGGCTTATGGTGCGGAATCAGGTAACCGGCCCCGGAATTCGTTTTCTTGATCGTACCGGCGATCCAGCCTTCCTTTTTGACAGGTCGGATCAGGCCGGAATCAGAAATCAGGATTTCCTTACGGGACCGCAGGCTGGCCATTGCCTGTTCAAATTCCTGGAAATTTGATTTTGAGCCCCCTACTTTTTTCAGCAGAGATTTTTCGCGTACCGGCGTGTAACCGGTTCTGTTCACATAATCGAGAATTTTCTTCTCAAAATCGGGCATCACCTCAATCCTCGGTTATTCCCTTGAACAGTTTTCGCTGCAAGCGGGGCGAATAAGGGGTCCAGTTTGATGTGGAATTCAGATCATCATCGATGAATCTCGCAAACTCATTCACCTTGGCATCCAGATTGTCCAGATGATGCAATGCCACTGCTTCCGGTGTCATCGGCAAGCGGGCACTGCCGAACTCATAGGTCCCATGATGACTGACAATCATATGCTTCAGACGCAACTCGGCTTCTTTCGGAAACGATTCTCCGGTCATCTCCTGGTAGGCACGAATTTTCTCGGTAAGCATCTCAACGCCGATAATCAGGTGTCCCAGCAACTGCCCTTCATCGGTATAGATAAACTCGTTTTCATATCCGAGTTCACGCACTTTGCCCAGGTCATGCAAAAAGACCCCTGCCAGCAACAGACTCATATCTGCTTTGGGATACAAGTCAGAAATTCGCTGCGCGGTCTCCATCAGATTGACAACATGCTCAATTAACCCGCCATGGTAGGCATGATGTGTTTTCACACCCGCAGGTGCCTTGCAGAATTCTTCCATCAACTCCTCGTCAACCAGGAAGCATTCCATCAGCGTTCGGATTTCATTATTTTCGATTCCCAGCAGCATCTCACGCAGTTTCGTCAGCAGTTGCTGTACATCTTGAGGTGCCTGAGGCTGGAAATCAGCCGGATCCAGGTTTTCCGCAGAAACCGGCTCAATGTAGGTCAAAATCACCTGCAGGGTTCCCTGGAACAGATGCACTTTGCCTTTCGCCTGCACATAGTTGCCCGATTGAAAATGCTGCATCCGCTCTTCGACAACATTCCACATCCGGGCATTCACCACACCAGTCGAGTCCCGCAAATCGACTGAGAGAAACAGACTGGCGTTACGATTAGCACGTAACTGCTTATCAACTAACAGATAAACCTCATTGACTGAATCACCATCCTTGAGTTGATTTATATTTTGTCGAGACATCTCGATTCGGCTTTCAGAATCACTTTTAAAACGCTGCTGTCGATCTCAAGTTTCGCTAAGAAACACAATAGAACGATCTTAAGCCGTTCCATCCAGCTCAACAAGTCCGACACCAGTCCGTTCTGAAAGTCTCTTCCATTTGCCTGAATAGATCCCCGTCGCTCACCGGTGAAACGTGTCCCCCCTGCGTGATGAAATGCAACAAACTACTGATTTCATGGTACTTAGAGCCACGGGAATATTTTTACTCCGAACAAGTCCGAACCTTTTGAAGACGAATCGGTTCTGCTAGACTGTGTCCAGTTTTACTGAAGCGTCTCCAGAATCATCATCCGGGATCATTTGGGCCGGGTATATCAGATTGAGAGACGCTTTGGTTGCTGGTGACGCGATCTAAAAAACGCGACCCTGAATACTGGGCACGTCCTGCCTCTGCCAGGGACGTGTAATCTATGTCATAAACGATTCCTCTTCAAATACTTAAGGAAATAACGTGCGCTGGTCGAATACTCTGATCCCCACTATCAAAGAAGTTCCCGCCGACGCGGAGATTCCCAGCCATCAACTGATGCTCAGAGCCGGTCTGATCCGCCAGTTAATGGCGGGGGCATATACCTACCTCCCCCTGGGATGGAAAGCCATTCAGAAAGCCAGCCAGATTATCCGCGAAGAAATGGATGCTGCCGGAGCCGCGGAACTCCATATGCCCGCACTTCAGCCGCTGGGACTGTTTGAACGCACTCAGCGAAAAGAAGCCTTTGGATCGGTACTGATTCAATTTAATGTACCCCGTGGAAATCGATTGATTCCCATGGCGCTCGGCCCGACCCACGAAGAAGTTGTGACCGACCTGATCAGTCATTGCATCAGCAGTTATAAACAGCTGCCTTTGACGGTCTACCAGATTCAGACAAAATTCCGGAACGAAGAACGCCCCCGTTTTGGTGTCCTGCGTACCAGTGAATTTCTGATGAAAGACGCCTACAGCTTCAGCTCTTCCGTGGAACAGCTTGATGAAATTTATGACCGGATGTATCGGGCTTACTGCCGGATTTTTGCCCGTTGCGGCCTGAAATACCTGCCCGTCGAAGCGGAAAGTGGTCCGATTGGCGGCGATGCCTCACATGAATTCATGATCCCTTCTGACAATGGCGAAGATTCCATCGTCTATTGTGAAGCTTCGGGATATGCTGCCAATATGGAGCGGGCCGACACCGGACGCACTGCACCGGAGATTGTCACCAGCGGCAACGCAGGTTCCCTGGAGAAAAAAGCGACTCCCAAGGCAACAAGCATCGAGCAGGTCAGCCAGTTCCTGGGATGCGAACCTTCCCAGATGATCAAAACCCTGATTTACCTGGCTGATGGCGAGCCCGTGGCGGTTCTGATCCGCGGCGATCACGAAGCCAATGAAGGCAAAATCCGGCGGGCCCTGTCTGCCAACTCAGTCGAGTTAGCGGATGACAAAACTGTCCAGCAAGTCACCAGCGCCCCCACCGGATTTGCAGGACCGGTCGGCATCAAGTGCAAAATCATCGCCGACCACGATATCCCCGTCATTGAAAACGCAATCACCGGTGCGAATGAAGCGGACGCACACTACCTGAATGTGAATGTGGGACGCGACTACCAGTTGGAGACCACTTACGACCTGCGTAATGCGGAAGCCGGCGACCCCTGTCCTAAGAGTGGGGAGCCACTGTCGATTGTGCATGGCATCGAAGTAGGTCATGTCTTCAAGCTGGGAACCAAGTATACCGAAGCACTGGATGCAAATTATCTGGACGAAAAAGAAAAGCGACATCCGATCATCATGGGCTGCTACGGAATCGGCGTGAATCGAATTGTCGCAGGTCTGGCCGAAACACGACATGACGATAACGGACTGATCTGGCCTCTTTCAATCGCCCCTTATGAAGTCCTGGTGATTCCGCTGAACACAAATGATGAGGAAGTCATGCAGACGGCGGAACGTTATTACAACGAACTCAAAGCAGCCGGTGTTGATGTTCTGTTTGATGATCGCAATGCCCGCGCCGGGGTCAAATTCAAAGATGCAGACCTCATTGGCATTCCCTATCGCATCGTCATCGGCGGCAAAGGGTTGCAGAACGGTGAAATTGAAACCAAATGGCGGACTGCTGAAAATGCGGAAATGATAACCATTGATGCCGGTATTACGCCCATTCTGGAAGCGCTGGATTCACGCAAGGCCGAAGAGTACCGGGCGGCTAATGTACCTGAGTGAACTCGAGGAATTTTCTGTGAGTCAGTAATCAAGCAAGCCGACAGAGCTTGAACTCTGTCGGCTTGTTAATCATTTCAAATCGGATTGGTTTTACTTCAACTCTTTGATCCGAATATTTTTCCAGGCAACAGAATAAGGGCCTGTCCCTGGTTTGATGCCGTGTACCTGGAGTCCGATGAATCCTGACGGATGAGATTTATAAACCCGCTCATCGGTCAGGTCAGAGATCTGTTCTCCGTTGATCCACGTCTGAATTCGCGGTCCGTTGGCAACAACCCGGAATTGATTCCATTCTCCATCCTTAAAATTCTTATGGGGAGTACGCTGATCTTCTGGTGTCATCCAGCCAATGCCTTTGTCTTCGCCATCGTACTTGATCGACTCACCATAGATGTATCCGGCTTCAGCACCATTCTCTCCACTGGCTTCGATTTCGACCTGAGGCCCATTCACGCGACCATCGCCGTTTACCTGCTGGCTGCGAATCTGCACACCCGAATTCAACTCTTTATTATACAGCTTGGCTTCGAACTCCAGCTCGAAGTTTCCATAATTTTTCTTTGTGCATAAGAATGAGTTAGGGCTGCCTTCAGAAGTGGTCCCGACGATGGTGCCATCTTTAATCGCATAGGTCGCCGTTCCATTGTGCTGTACCCAGTTATTGAGTGTCTTCCCGTCGAACAGGCTTACCCAGTCGGAACCTGATCCTGCCTGAACGCTCACGCTCAAACAGACAGCAGCCAAAATCGCTGCAGCTAATCCTGGAACTTGATGTCGTTTCATGTTTCTCTCCCCAAAAGTCGCAATGTTGATGGTTCTTCGTAAATCATTCGTGATCAGTAGTTAAAAAAATCTGTTTCAACGACATTCGCCTGTCAGACCGTTAAAGTTGCTCAATCATTTAAAGTCGACAAGACCGGCCCGCGGGCATTGATCTTCTGTGCCTGCTTCGCATCCCCGGGCATTTCTCGATGTTCAAATTCAGGGGGCTTGGGTTCACCCGGACGCTGGTTCCTGTCCGGCGTCGGGTTTTCGGGAATTGTATCTCCCGTCTCAACAGTCCATTGATCCAGGGCCTGCCTGAGACGAGACAGATCCGCAGCATGTGCGGGCTGTAGTGCCAGATTATGAAACTGACAGGGATCTTCGCTCACCCGATACAGTTCTTCGCGGGGCCGCGGTTTTAAAAATACGTCCTGCTGATTCGCATTCAGTTTACCCGCTTTGAAACGATCCCAGAGCACTTCGCCTGAAGGAAATTCGATCGATTCTACACACAGATTACGCTGTTCAGGCCAGGCATTGCGAATATAAAGCCAGTCACCGGATCGTACCATCCGTTCGTGCGCTTTGAAGACATGCCAGTTGTGCTCGGCAAAGGCAAAGTCACGTACCTTCGCTTCCGGTCGCTTAAGGACTTTTTTAAAACTGACGCCCTGAATACGCTTATCGGCAGACACACCTGCCAGGTCGAGAAAGGTGGGGCCGATGTCGAGGGAACTGACCAGGCTGTTACTCACGCCACCTGCTTTGATTGCAGCGGGCCAGCGGACAATCAGAGGCGTTTTGATGCCACTGTCATACAGCCTGGTTTTACAGCGAGGAAAAGGACGTCCATTGTCAGCGAAAAACATTACCAGCGTATTATCAGCAATTCCCTGGGCATCCAGTTCATCCAGTATCTTTCCGGTAAAATAATCGATGCGGCTGATCTCGTCGTAGTACTGAGCCAGATCGCGGCGTGTTTCTTCACTGTCAATCAGGTAAGGCGGGACGACGACTTCCGAGGGCTGATGGGGCTCGAATTCCTTGACTGCCTGCCACGCACGGTGTGCATCGACAGAGGCGAACCAGCAGAAAAATGGTTTGTCTCTGGGACGATCTTTCAGGATGGGAACCCAGTCTGCTTCGCGCCCCGGCCCCTTTCCTTTCGATACGAAATCAAAGGCGGTCAGCGCATAATTACCCATATGCTGTTTACCCGAGATCACCGTATAATAACCGGCATCGCGTAATAACTGCGGGAATAAAACCTGGCCTTCCGGCAGGGGTGTATGCAGTTCCGGGGCGCCGGTGTTGTGCGGATAGCGACCAGTGATCACACTACAGCGGCTCGGACTGCAACTGCTGATCGTCAGATACGCATTGTCAAATCGCAGACCTTCTTTGGCCAGTCGATCCAGGTTGGGCGTTCGTATAGAGGGATGGCCATAACATCCCAGATCATTCCAGGAAACATCATCAGCGAAAATCATGACAATGTTAGGTGGGGCGGCGTTCGGCGGAGCGGCTGCACTGCGATCAGCTTGAAATAGTGATGCCAGCAGAAAAATCGTCAATAGAATAAAAAGATGGGGCCAGGAAGAAAATCGCACCTGCATGATTCACGCTACCTCAATCAGAATTAGAAAATACAGGCCTCGACCTGTCAGGCACTGCAGACTCTACAGTACAACAACAGGTCGGACTTCTCAATCATGAGGCGGGATTTCGGACAGCAAATCCTGGTCAATCAATTACACAACAATGGTTAGAAAATGAGAAGATTAATCGACATCTGGATCGATTCCAAAATCTTCCGGTTCTTCGTTTTCCAGAAACAGATTATTGTCTGTTTCGGCCTGTTCTTCCTCTGGGGCTGGTTCAAACGAAATGGTCAGATGAACCTGATGTTTTACCACGGGATTGAACTGAGATCCCAGTGGTTCAAATCGCAGATGAATATTGGCTTCTGCCGCAATTTCCTCGGCTGTTTTTTCAGCACTGTCTGCCAGATCACTCTGACCGCTTTCGCGGTAACAGGCTCCCAGGGATTTCCAGGGAAGCTGGCTGTGAGGGATCGGCAGTAAATCTGCCGCATATTGTAAAGGTTGAATCGCTTCGGAGTAGCGACCGACTCGTTTCAAAGATTCCCCTCGTAAAAAAGAATACGAGGCAGTTAGGGATCCCGGATCGGTAATCTGATCCAGTTCTCTGAGCGCCTGTCGAGGCATTCCCAGTTCCAGATAGCCTTCTGCGGCCATCAGCCGTCTTACTGTTTTTTGAGGAATTCGAGGGATCATCATTTTAATACCTCCCGTTTCACCATCTCATGGTGAATATCGCTGGGTTGAATTTATGGGAAATCAACGCCTCAGGGCTCATTTGCATTTCCGTAATAATGAAAAACGTATTTCAAAGCCCGCTGGATCAATTCTACCGCACAGTATGTGCCAAATCTGCCTCCGCTTCCTTACAAATGAACATAAGCCACATAAACAAAAGCACTTACACCACTTTTTCATTCTTTTTCCTGAGTGCGACAGTGCCAATCTGGCGGTCGCTCTGACATCAGTCTGGTGCCAGACTGCATCATTTCTGGACAATAACAGGGCTTTTCTTAAGACAAGGCAGAAAGGAAAGCGGTTCGCAAGAGTAGATGGTTGAGCAAGCCAGCTCGACTAACTGACTTGTCGGGTCAGTGTTCTTTTACTACGTGCAAATCAGCCATTATTCGGAAATTATTTTGCGAAACGTGACGTCAGTTTCAGACTTTTCCTGCTGTTCAGTACCTGCAGGTTCAGAAACCGCTGTTTCTGGGCCTTGTGGCCATACCGTGGAAATCCGGGAAGTATCTCCCTGCAGCCAGTCGTGATGCCCATTGGCTTTTTCGGGCTCTAAAAAGAGTACCGTTTTTATTTTGGAAGGTTCCACGTCAAGTTCCGGTTGTGCCTTCGCAGGAGACTTCTCAGAAATGTGAGTCTCTTTTGCTGCGACCGACTTGTTACCCGGCTGTTTCACTTCAGCTGACGCATTCGCTTTTGTCGTTTCTTTTCCCGCGGTCTCGGCTTTAATCCATTCCTCCAGGGTCTTCACATTCCGTTTTTTGGCTTCCTGTTTGATCTCGGATTTCACCGGAGTCTCTATAAAGCGGGCCGGCTCCAGATAATCCACGGTACCTTGACTGGCAAACTCCTCACCGCTGCCCAGCGGAATTTCAATTTTAGCCCCTGCAAATTGTGCCCCGTCCTTATAAATGGTACCCCGCTGAAAAGGTCCTGCTCCCAGGATCCAGGTGTCGCGGGCGGTACTCTTGGCCTGTAGCACTCCCGATTGCCAGACTCGTTCGCGGGTTTTCTGGTTATAGGCAAACACACTGATTTTTGCGGCAGCGGTCTGGTTATTCTTCTTCGCCAGTGAAATTTCCGGAATGGTAGGGATGGCAGGAGCCGCCGGCATCAACGTCGCAGCCGAGGACAGCATACTGCTGGCGGGAATTCCATAGTTTACTTCGTGGCCATTGGTAGCCAGCGTGCCGACACGAGCCTCGATCACGTAGTCCGCAGTCTCCTGCTTCTCCTGCATCAGGCAATTGGCGGCGACGATCTGCTGTCGCAACGAACTGATGATATAGTCCCCGTTGACAAAACCGACACCTTTGATGTTTTTGATGTAGGTTGTATCGAAATAGACTTTTTTGTTGGAGAGTGTGCTGAAATCGAGGTGTGAAATCGTCTGGTCAACGGCATCGGATGTCAGTAACTGCTCTGTCGCACTGTTACTGATCATTTTCCCGCAACCTGATAACAGGAATAACAGTCCAATGAGCAGACAGCTCTGAATGCGATTAGTAAGGCACCGATAAAAATCAAACATGAGTCTTGGCGATCGTCTTTTCAGCACAAAGTTCGACAACACGATTTCCACCGACTGAGCGGGAATCCCCGACAGACAGCAGCCCGGAAATACGGTGTGATGGGCAACAAGCATACGTAATACGAGAGAAGTCAATATTCACATTGACTCTTTGACTACATTCGTTGTTGTTAATTGTGTGGGAAAGTTGGCCAGAACCAGGAAGGAACTTTGACCAGAAGGTATGTCTGACTCACGCCGTAACAGCGACAGCCAGAGTCAGGATACAAGTCTGAATGATTTCTTAAATGAGAGGAGTTAAGTAATCACTCAAGGGCCGAAGTATAGCGAACACATCGTGAAACTCAAATATGATTTTGATCTTAACTAATTCTGCGTATTCCTTATCTATTCAAAGACTTATGACAACTTCTCAAATATTGGTTTACTCGAAAAACTCTGAATATTTCATTTTTTTAACGGGGAATGCGGGGACTGACGCCTCGACTGGCGGGAGAAAAGTCAGTGATGCGAGAAACAGAATCGGGCCACTTCCAGTCGGAAGCATGGTCTTGCGTCAAGCACAGGACTTCGCAGCTCGCTTCAATCTCTTCTACCGCTTCCGCAGTCAGTGATGCAACCTCTGCCAGTTCCTGGTAACCTCCCAGTCGAAAACATTCACTCAAGGCGCTCCAGGCTTTGCGACTTTCCATGACCGGAAACAGGCGTGCTGCCTGATGGAGAGGTTCAATCGCTTCCTGATAGCGTTCCTGTCGCAGGTAGGCTTCCCCCGTCAGAAACAGACGCATGGCTTCCAGGGGACCAGCATCTTCGATTGAAGCCAGTGCATCCAGAGCCTGTATGGGCATCCCCAGTTCCAGGTATCCTTCAGCGGCCATAATCTTGTGAATTACCTTGGGAGAAATATTATCTAACATGATCAATTCCTTTTTTACCGGTGGGGCAAGCAATCCATTGCCCGGTTGTAGTGTTGTTTTCAAATTCGTTTCAATCCCATGAAACGCTGACTCGATAGAATTCTTCATTGCAAGCTCTATACCAAACAGGAAACTCCAGCAGAAGATTTTCCCTATCTCAAGCCAGATCAACACTTTTAAACACGGAGAAAATTCCCTTCGTATCCGAACGATCCACTAAAATGCAGTTTCTACCCAATCCATATCTGTAACATCTACATCTCCCGATCCATGAACCGGTTTGATCAGAGGACACTACAAATCCGTGCGAAAACTTGCACTTCCCCCCAGAAACCGGCATGATAGAGGATACTTAATTCACCCGCCCTCGCCTGTGATCGGATTTCTTTTGAGACTGAGGATGAACTCAATGCTGTCGCTCTCCCTACCTGCTCTCCGGTGTTCTTTTTCATTTGTACTGATCCTGCTGTTCACTTCCGTTCTACTGGGTGTCTACTCAGGAACAGAGTGTGCCGCTGCGGAATCAGGTCGCCCGAACATTCTGTTTATCTTCACCGATGACCATGCCTCGCACGCCATGAGCTGTTATGGATCGAAGGTCAACGAGACCCCGAACCTGGATCGCATCGCCCGTGATGGGATGCGGTTTAATAACTGTTTCTGCACGAACAGCATCTGCGGCCCCAGTCGCGCTGTCATCCTGACTGGTAAACACAGCCATTTGAACGGGTTCAAACAGAATGGCAACAAATTTGATGGTTCACAGCAGACCTTCCCCAAGATTCTCCGAAAACATGGTTATCAGACAGCCATTGTCGGGAAATGGCACCTGGCCTCCGATCCCACCGGCTTCGACTACTCTGAAATTCTGATTGGCCAGGGCCCTTATTATAATCCTCCCATGATTAAAAACGGGAAGCGTGTTAAGCACGTGGGTTACACTACTGACATCATCACCGATCTGGCACTCGATTATCTCAAAAATGATCGTGATCCCGACAAGCCCTTCATGTTGATGTTCCAACACAAAGCGCCGCATCGTAACTGGCAACCCGGCCCAAAGTATCTCCACATGTACGATGATGTGACTATCCCGGAACCAGATAACCTGTTTGATGATTATGAGGGGCGTGGTACTGCTGCCCACCAGCAGGATATGACAATCGCAAAAACGATGACCCCGTTTGACCTGAAATTAACCCCACCCACCAATCTCACTCCCGAGCAACTGACGACCTGGAATGCAGCGTATGAACCCAAAAACGCAGCATTCCATAAAGCCAATCTCACCGGAAAGGATCTGGTGCGCTGGAAATATCAGCGTTACATGAAAGACTATCTCAGATGTGTCGCTTCCGTTGATGATAACGTCGGCCGCATGCTGGACTATCTGGAGTCGTCTGGCCTGGCAAAGAATACCGTTGTCATCTACTCTTCCGACCAGGGCTTTTACCTGGGAGATCATGGCTGGTTCGATAAACGCTTCATGTATGAAGAGTCATTCCGGATGCCCTTACTGGCGCGCTGGCCAGGCGTCATCAAGCCCGGCAGCGTCAATAACGACCTGGTATCCAACCTGGATTTTGCAGAGACTTTTCTGGATCTGGCCCAGGCACCGATCCCTGATGATATGCAGGGTGTGAGCCTGGTCCCCTTGTTCAAAGGGGAAGAAGTGAAATGGCGCGACAGTCTCTATTACCACTATTACGAATTCTACAATGATCGACGCTCAGCCCATATGGTCCGTCGTCATAATGGAGTTCGCACGAAACGCTATAAGCTGATTGACTTCTATAATCTGGGTGAATGGGAACTCTATGATCTGGAGAAAGATCCCCGTGAGATGAAAAACGTCTACTCTGAACCGGAATATGCCCAGGTAGTCAAAGACCTGAAAGCGGAGTTGAAGCTACTGCAGGCAAAATACCAGGTTCCAGATGACAGCGGTTCTGTCGCAAAAGATCCGCCTTCACTCCATCTCAAACCAGGAAAAAAAGGGACTGCACAGAAAAAGAAAGCAGCCGGCAAAAAATAATCCCGGCAAGTCCCACACTCCAACCGGGGGAGAGATTCGTAGCTGCGAATTACCCGGTCGCACATCGGCGAAAGCGGAGCGCCGCAACGGCATATTGACGCGGCCCCAGATCCCAGCGCCAGGGGGGCAGCATCTCCACATCTTCCACCAGTTTCGCCAGGGGTGCTTTGCCTTTCAGTTGCGCATACAACAGCCCGGGGTGCACTCCATGAAAAAAATTACGTGATGACAGCAGTTGAGAAAGGTACTGGGTGAATTGAAAATCAGGCACGTCCTTCAAATCAGCCGCCGATTCAGAAGAAACAAAATCACTGATGACAAGGCCCGCGCCCCCCTCCACAGTCAAATCCAGCACAGTACGGAAATGCTGTTCCCGGACTGCGACCATCAGTTCTTCAAACCGGGGATGACTCTCACCTGCCGCATGCACGACCTGAAGAATCAACTGACTCAAAATGCAGGTGGAACAGACGACATCAAACGGACCAGAAATATCCAGTTCGCGAGATTCGGATAACAAGGCCAAGATCTGCTGCAGTTCTTCCTCGCCCTGATCTCGATCCTTTTTGAAAGCTGCCAGCCTGTCGCCGACTCCCGTCAAATCCAGCACATGCAGGTGGATCGACGGGTCTTCAGAAACTGCCTGAAAATCGACCGCGTATTTTAAAGCGGTTTCATCCAGATCCACCAGATGAATTTCGCTGTACACTTGAGACAGCTTCTGTAAATCCAGATCGTTACAGTTACCCGCTCCCAGCACACATAACCGCCCGCCGGAGCTTTCAGCCAGATCGATGAGATACCCGGTGATCAAATTGCGATGTGCCGCCCCCTCTTCCCAGTTGGGACGGCTCGCCTGATTAAATCGAACTTCTTCCTCAAATAATTCATTCATTTCTGTTGTTGAAAGACTCCTCTGTCCATGATCGTAGCTCGGATTATACAGGTGAGGTCAACTGTAAGTCATGCACTGGATATATCAATCGAAAACTGGCAGGAAATGCATTTTTCGCTACCACTAAATCCTGATTTCAGCCAAACTGGTGGTCTATCAATCCTGAATGAGCCAGTGATTCCTGTCAGGCGAGCACGCCAACGAGCGAGCGGACCACGTTGGAGAACGTGTCATTTCAGGGCTGGTAAGACACTGGACTTTCTCCAGTTTTACTGTAGCGTCTCGAAGTCCATTTGCCCGAGCACCATAGATTGAGAAACGCTCTGGTTAAAAGGGGTGCCTTCTCGAGCATATTATTCACGATACCTTTCTGTCATTCCGAATGCTGATTGAAATGCTATTTTTTGTTATTGCCTGCCTTGTCCCTTCATTTTTCATCTCGTTTCTTGCCACGGCGGCGATGAGGAAACTGGCGCCGCGCTGGGGGCTCATTGATCAACCAGCACAGCGGAAGATGCATCTCACCCCCACTCCCCTTGGTGGAGGGGTGGGTATCTGGCTGGGGGTGATTATCCCGATCGTCTGCGCGCAGTTGATTGCATTCGTAATTGTAAAATCAGACCTTGATCCGTCCTGGATTCCCGCGGAACTCTTACCCCACCTGGAAGGGGTTCTCTATCGTTCCGGACAACTCTGGCTCGTGCTGGCAGGAGGCACGATTCTGGCTGTGATGGGGCTGCTTGACGATAAACTCAATATTTCCTGGAAACCTCGACTGATCATTCAATTACTCGTGGCGGGCGGGCTGGTCTGGGGAGGCATCCGAGGCACACTGTTTATTCAGCAGCCCTGGATCGGAATGCTGCTGACAGTCGCCTGGATCATCGTCCTGGTGAACTCTTTGAATTTCCTGGATAACATGGACGGCCTTACATCGGGCATCGGACTAATCGCCGCCGTCCTTTTCGCATTAATCATGTTGCGTTACACAGGGGAACCACGCTGGCTCGTAGCTGGGATACTGTTGGTCCTGGCTGGCTCGATCGCCGGTTTTTTATGCCATAACTGGCCTCCAGCAAAGATTTTTATGGGAGACTCGGGCAGCTATTTCATCGGGTTGATTCTGTCTACGATGACCATTCTGGGAACCTTTTATCCCGGTGAATCTTCAGACGGAGAAACTGTCATAAATCGACATGTCATCCTGGCACCACTTTGTATTCTGGCGATTCCCCTGTATGATTTCTGTACGGTCATGATCATTCGACTCAAAGAAGGTCGCAGCCCGTTCCACGCGGATAAAAGTCATTTCTCACATCGCCTGGTTGAACTCGGTTTAAGTAAGCGGGATACAGTTTTGACAATCCACCTCGCCACCTTGACTACGGGAATCGGGGGATTGATTCTGTACGAAGTCTCGTCCTGGAATGCGGCTCTGCTGGTGATGCTCATGATTCTCTGCGTCCTTTCGATCGTTACGATCCTGGAAAATGTAGGTCGGAAAAATCGGGAATGAGTAAGCAGCGCAAAAAAAAATCGCGACAGCCAGTTCCGGTTCAGACGACCTCAGCTGACAACTCTCCGCATTGGCTGACAGGAATACTCCAGGGAATCCAGCTCTTTCTGGCCGGTTTTCTGATCACCGCTCGTTACTTTCTGCCGGCTGAATCTGCTCCGGAAGGGGACACCCTCACGCTCGCGCTGGGCTGGTTCCTGATCGCAATCCTCTATGCTGGCAGCCTGCTGTCTGATCGTTCACGGTCATTTCGGCTGGACCGGTTCGACTTCGCGGTCTGGTTGCTGGTAGCCGGCCAGGTTGTATCCACACTGGTGATGATCTGGTTCGGGGAAGGTCAGCAGCGTGATGCTTTAAACATGATGTGGGAATGGGTCGCCCTGGGCTGCAGTTTCTCTCTGATCCGGCGCCAGTTTGCCACATCTGCGCTGCGCGGCACATTGATCCTGGGATTCATCACTACGGTAGTAGTCCTGTCAGTTTACGGAATCTGGCAGCATCATTGGATGTATGACCAACTCGCGAAAGAGTACCAGACTGCTCGACAGCAATACGATGCTACACTCTCACCCGAAGCGCAGCAAAAACTCCTTTCCATGGGAGTTCCCTCCGACGCTCTCCAGGGAAGCAGTCGTGATCTGTTTGAACAACGCTTGTTAAACAGTTCCGAACCGCTGGGCATGTTTGCGCTCGCGAACACGTTTGCCGGTCTGTTAATAGTGGGATTTCTGCTTTCGTTCGCAGTAACCATAGATTGTTTTTTCGGGAAATCTGCGTCCTCCGGATCACTCTGGAATCGGCTGAAACCAGGCGTTTTTCTACTCTCGACCCTCATCATCGGTTACTGCCTGATCCTGACGAAAAGCCGTACTGCCTGGATTGGACTCATAGGAGGTCTGATATTTCTGGGAGTTCTGAAACTGCTTCAGACACGCCGGAACGCAACAGCCGATCCGTTACTCTGGAACAAACAGATCCTCAAATGGGGAGGGCTCGCCGCAGTCCTCTGTGTTGGTTTTTTATTGTTGGCGACACTGAGTGGAGGCTTTGACCGCGCAGTGTTGACTGAAGCCCCCAAATCGCTTCAATACCGTATGGAATACTGGACCGCGACCTGGGATGTCATCAAAGAAAATCCGCTCTGGGGAACAGGCCCCGGTAATTTTCGTTCGCATTATCTGAAGTTCAAACTGCCTGGATCGAGCGAAGAAATCGCGGACCCACATAATTTCATTCTTGATGTCTGGGCAAACGCGGGCCTGATCGCACTCGCAGGATTACTGCTGATTCTGTGCCTGGCCTGCTATCGCTGGTTAATGCATCCGCCGCCCGATCCGGTTCTCTCGGAACGAACAACTCCTCTCAGCGAGAATTCCTTTTCTCACGATCAACTGTCGCTGCTGCTGGGATTTGGACTGTCGTTTGCCCTGCTCTGGGTAATTCAATTATTTGTCTTCTCCATTGATGAATCGAGACTCTGGCTGTTCTGTCCAGCTTGGCTGGCACTTTTCTTTATATTAAATGCCTGCACGAGATTGAGCCTGATCGGCAGTCAGGATTCAACGTCTTCAATATTGCCCCTGTCGTTCGGGGCAGGTTTTATCGCCTTATGCATCCATTTATCAGGTGCGGGGGGAATTGCCATGCCGGCCATCACGCAGACCTGGTTACTCCTGCTGGCCCTCGCTTTTCCCGTCATCACAGATTCTGCCAGAGCCAACATGAGTACAGTAGACCCGGCAGAGTCAGATTCGCCTCGAACTGCACCTGCTATACATTTGCGAACAGTTGCCTTGGCCGCCTGCCTGATCCTGACGTTTTTCTTTATCGTGTCATCGTTTGCGCCAACAATTCAGCGGAAATCGCTCGTATTACAAGCGGAACAGTCACTGATGCGTGGCTCATCCTTTCGTAATGCACAAGGTTATTTCAGTCAGGCCAGCCAGGTCGATCCAATCTCTCCGTCTCCCTGGCAGGCTTTGGCTGAGATCGAATTTCGCAAAGGAGAACAGAATCGAAGTGCGTTTGAGCAGGGTGTCGAGTGGAAAAAAGCGGTAATCCAGCGCGACCCGCTGAATCCGCGTCATTATTTTGACCTGGGTCGTCAGTGGGAACAGCAGTACCAGGCTTCACACCAGCAGGACGATCTGAAATCTGCTCTTGAAAACTTCAGACAGGCAGTCGACGGATATCCCCATAACGCCCTCTATCGGGCCACTTATGCGGAAGTCTTGTCGCAGGCCGGGCAACATGCAGCCAGCCAGCAACAGGCCCGACGTGCCATCGAACTGGACGAAGCAAACAGGCGAGGTCAACATGTGGACAAATACTTAAATGAAGACACGGTAAGTCGAATGAAAGAAATAATTAACGCAACTCGATCGAATCAGAATTGAACTCGGCCGTGCTTCGGCCCATAATAACAGAGTGTTCTCTGTCGGGGTCCGGTCTGACCTGATTTTCCTGACATTAATATTATGGTGATCAATTATATTCAAACTACTTCATTGCTGGTGAAATCATGAATTTACGAGCCGTCACGGCGATCATTGCTCTTGTCATAGCACTTGCCGGAACAGTCTGGCTGGGTCGAGGGAATGGAGATATCCAGTCGGCTGCTCCTGCTCCCAAACAGGTCGAGACCTCAGAAGACCGCCCGAAAATTTCTCCTACCGGCCCCTACCCCAAAGCGGTTGTAGAGAAACCACGTTACAACTTCGGCAGTATGGCGGTAGGACAGACGCTGTCCCATCATTTCGTTCTGAAAAATGAAGGGGAAGCACCGCTGGAAGTTAAAAAAGGAGCAACCACCTGTAAATGCACGCTCAGTGAAATGAAGGAGAACACGGTTGCCCCCGGAGAATCGGTCGAAATTGAATTAACCTGGACTCCCAAAAGTCCACAGGAACACTTTGGGCAGACCGCTACCATCTACACGAACGATCCGGAAAACCAGGAACTGAAACTGCAGATTGAGGGCATGGCTAACAACCTGATCGCTTTCACCGGCGACCATGAAGGCAGCCCCCACTGGTCCCTGCCTACCATGTCCACAACCGATCCGGTCTCGTTCACGGGGAAAATTCACACCAAATATCTGGACGAATTTAAGATTCTGGGAATCGAATCGAGCCAAAAGGGGCTGACATCGAAATTCAAGCCTCTCACAGCGGAAGAGCTCAAAGAAGCCGATGCGAAAACCGGTTATTCCATTGAAGTCACCGCTGATCCCGAACAGTTTCCACTGGGTGGATTCAACGAACGCCTCACAATCAAAACTGATATTCCTCATGATTTATCGCCCCCCGGTAGTGAAGAGGCACACGATCATCCGGAAGGGCATGACCACAAACATGATCATGAGCATGCCGAACCTTCAGGACCACGCAATTTCGTGATTCAGGTTTCAGGAAATCACACCGGCCCCATCCGCATTGTCCCGACATTTGGCGTACACTGGAATCCCCAGACCATGGTGTTGAACCTGGGCGAATTCTCAGCTAAAGAAGGCAAATCAGTTATCCTGTCCATGTTTGTTGAAGGCACAGAACAACCACTGGAAATTGTGGATCAGGAAATTGCTCCTGATTTTCTTGAATTTGAGCTGAAAAAAGATGAAAAATTTGAGTCAAAAAATAAACAGCGTTACGAATTGAAATTTGCCGTTCCGGCAGAGATGTCTCCTGTTTCCTTCGGCAGAACCAATCTCGCCAAAGTCAAACTGCAGACAAATCACCCCAATGCAAAAGTGATCGAATTTCGGGTCCAGTTTATTTCTCTGTAATCCCAGATCCAGAGAAATAAACGTGCCTGTATCTCAGTAAACCAGCAACATTTTTGATTGAAGACCTTTCCAGGGCCAGGGTCAGATCTACTTTGACGCAATACATCGTTTTGAGCTAAGATAAACCATGAGGAATTTCCCCATTGCTTACTTTCCTCAACCACCTCCACGGAAGGTCAAACTGCATGTTAAACAGCCGAATTTCAACCCCGTTAATCCTGATCGCGATTCTGATCCTCTCCCTGCAGACAGGGTGTGAAACAAGTTCCTCACCGGAAGCCAGTCTGGCCCCTGAGGAATCGAAACTGAACACTCCAGAAACACAATCAGAAAAACCGGTTACTGCGAAACCTGCTGCTGCCCCAGACTCTTCTGCTGCCTCACTCACACCACAGACGGCTCCTGCAGGATCTCCCCACGCTTCCACAGCGGTGAAAACGACAGCTGCTTCCACCGGTTCTCCAAAACCGTTGTTTAAAGACTGGCCTGCTCCCAAACTGGCGATTGTCTTGACTGGAGAGAGGCACGGTTATCTTGAGCCCTGTGGGTGTACCCAAAATCAGACCGGGGGCGTTTCACTGCTGGCAAATCTGTTTCAACAGATCGAAGAGCGAAAATGGCCTGTGACGGCCTTCGATCTCGGGGGGCTCGTCAAACGCAATCGCCGACAGAGCCAGATCAAATATGAAACCATTCTGGCTTCCATGAAAGACATGAACTACGCGGGCATCGGACTCGGCCCCGAAGAACTACGCTTCGGAGCAGACATCTTCCTGCAACTGCACAATCCGGAACCACAGGCTCCCAATACCACTCCCACTTTTCTCGCAGCCAATATCCTCTTCCTGGAAACTCCGGGACTCGGGAAAACGGCGTTTAAAATCGTAGAAGTCGGCGGCGTGAAAATGGCAGTCACGTCCATCCTGAGTAAAAGCCATGTAGAAAAGTTCCCCGACATCACATGGCAGGAACCTGCGAAAGTGCTGCCCGACGTCATTAAACAGATGCAGGCCGCGAAACCCGACCTGATGATTCTCCTCTCGCAGTCGGAAAAAGACGAATCAAAAGCACTCGCGGAAAAGTTCCCTGAATTTGACATTCTGCTGACAGCAGGCGGCGTAGAAGACCCGCTCGGAGAACCGGCGTTTATCGGTAAAACAATGATGGTGGATGTCGGCCACAAAGGAAAAAGTGCGGGAGTGGTGGGCTACTATCCCGATCAGGCTGACAAGGCAGATCCCTCAAAACGCTTCCGTTTTACCGTGATCGAACTGGATAAACAGCGGTTCCAAAACACTCCGAAAATGGCTGAGCACATGCAGTTCTACCAGGACCGTCTCAAACAGGAAGACCTCGCCGCGAAAGAACTGCCCATTGATCATCCCCGCGGTGCCACCTTTGTCGGCGCTGAAACCTGTGGCGAATGCCACACCAAAGCATATGAAAAATGGCTGACCACCGCACATGCACACGCCTACCAGAGCCTGATTGAAGGCCGCCAGGATCAGATAGAACGTGGTGAGAAAATCATCTCCCGAATTTATGATCCCGAATGCCTCTCCTGCCATGTCACCGGCTGGCACCCCCAGGAAGTGATTCGATACACAAGCGGATTCGTCAACAAGCAGGAATCCCCCCATCTGTTAGGCCAGCAGTGTGAAAACTGCCACGGTCCCGGCAGCGGCCATATCAAACTGGTTGAAATGGATCAGCTGGAAGAAGCCAAAAAAGTCATGCGGGTCACACTTGCTGAGGCCAAAAAGAATACCTGCTATCAGTGTCACGATCTCGACAACAGCCCCAAATTTGAATTCGATTCCTACTGGGAAAAAATCAAACATCCCTGGCGTGATTAACAGATCAGCAAGAGCGATCACTACTTTCATTACTCTATTTCAGATGGCTCTCGTTCAATGCTGGAAATCGAACAAAAATTCCGGATTCATGACAAAGATAAACTCATCGACCAGTTGGCGCATCTGGGGGCGATGCGTGGTGAGCCTGTCGAACAGCACGATTACTATTTTGCACATCCCGTGCGAAATTTTGCGGAAACAGATGAAGCACTCCGCATTCGCCGCAATGGCACTGACAACCGGATTACCTACAAAGGTCCGAAACGGGCTACCGTCAGCAAGGTGCGGCAGGAGATCGAACTCGGGTTTGAGTCGGGAGAGTCCACATTTGAGCAACTGGCAGAAATGCTGGAACTGCTCGGCTTCGAACAGGTGCGGACGGTCAAAAAACGACGTACACCTTACACTTATCCCCACCATCAACATTCGTTTGAAATCACGATCGACGAAGTTCAGGAACTGGGAACCTTTGCAGAAATCGAATTGCTGGCGGAAGAAGATCAGCTCGCTCAGGCAGAAGCAGCGATCATCGAACTGGCAAAAACTCTTGGACTGTCCAATCAAATTCGGCTGTCTTATCTGGGCATGCTGATGGATCGGGAAACGGAATCGGCTTCGGAATAAGCTTCTTCTTTTTTTCGAAGCTTTCCCCGCTTTTATTCCTTTTCAGACTGGTGAGATTCTGAAATAATTGTCGACAGCTATAAATGTCTCATGTTTTCTATTGTGACAGGAGAGGAAATATTTTAATGTATCTTTGTCCACAATAGACATTTCTTTTAAAACCATGGGTCGAGACGGCGTTCAATAATAGCGTCCCCGCAATTCTCGATAAATTAGGCAGTTGCTTCGCCTGACGAACTCGAACTCAATGCGGGGCAAGTGTCATATTATTGAAGGAAGACCTCAATGGCCGCAAAATCACGATCAAAAAGAGCAACCCCCGCGCCAAGCACGAATGGCACCAACGATTCGGAAGGGATGCTGAAAAACGCCCTGGGACAAATTGAGCAGGCTTTTGGCAGAGGCGCGATCATGAAACTGACGGGCGCGAATGCCCGGTCTGTTCCCTCGATCGCCAGTGGCGCACTTTCGCTTGACCTGGCACTGGGTGGAGCCGGATTTCCCCGAGGACGTATCATCGAACTGTACGGCCCGGAATCCAGCGGGAAAACAACGCTTGCACTGCATGTGATCGCCAACGCGCAGAAAGAAGGAGGCATTGCCGCATTCATCGACGCCGAACATGCCCTCGATCCGGTCTGGGCTAAAAAGCTGGGCGTTAACATTGCCGAACTGCTCGTCAGTCAGCCAACCTATGGCGAAGAAGGCCTGCAGATTGCTGAAATGTTGATCAAATCGAACTCCGTCGATGTTATTGTCGTCGACTCAGTCGCGGCCCTGGTTCCCAAGGCAGAACTGGATGGCGAAATTGGGGATACGCACGTCGGTCTCCAGGCCCGCATGATGAGCCAGGCTATGCGTAAACTGACGGGGGCTATTTCCAAATCGAAAACGACTGTGATTTTCATCAACCAGATTCGCGAAAAAATCGGTGTCATGTTCGGCAGTCCCGAAACAACACCCGGTGGTCGCGCATTGAAATTCTACAGCTCGGTTCGTGTGGATGTCCGCCGAATCGCGACTCTGAAAGATGGGGACAACGTTACCGGCATTCGCATGAAAGCCAAGATTGTCAAAAACAAAATTGCCCCCCCCTTCCGGGTTGCTGAGTTTGATATGCTCACCACAGGCGGAATTAATTACGAACTGGACCTGCTGGACCTGGCCGTCGAAAATAAAATCGTCAAGAAAAGCGGCAGTTGGTTCAGCTACGGTGAATTACGACTGGGTCAAGGGCGTGACAAGTCTAAGGTGATCCTCGAAGAAAACCCGGATATCTGCGAGGAGATCAAACAGAAAGTTCTGGCAGCACAGGGGGTCGTTCCCACTCCTGAAGAAGAGCCCGAACCGGAAACGGAAGCCGCCGAAGCCTGATCCGACGCCAGGATTCCCGGATGAAAGACACCTGAGTGACAAAACGACCTGAATACCCAACCGGTATTCAAGGTCGTTTTGCATTGGGTTCTCCCTCTAAAAACAGTAAAATGGCTTCAGGACGATCCCTGTGTAAAGCGCCTGTGAGAAGCAAGAGTCGCTTTCCGTTCAAAAGATACTTCCGTTTCAATACAAGGCCCTGCATGCTTGATGTTTTATCAATACGATCTGCCTCTGGTTGCCCGTGGTTAGTGAGAACCTTCCTCGCCGGGATCATCCTGTTGCTCCCGTTCCTGTGCGGGTCGCCACTCAAGGCTCAAACACCGGATGCTTCGACAATCGCGCTGGCGGTACAACAGCAGATCGTTAAAGCCATCGAACAGTCCGAATCGTCTGTCGTGGCAATCTCAAAAATAAAACTCCCCAAACAGAAATTTCAGTCACGCATACCTGCTCCCTTTGGAATCGACCCCAACCAGGGATTCAGCATCTCACAGGATCCTCAGGATCTGAATTTTATTCCTAATGAATTTGGATCAGGGATCCTGATACCAGACCCGACAAAACAGAACCGGATTCTGGTGCTGACGAATTTCCATCTGACTGAAGGCGGGCCGGTCGCCGAACAAAGTACTGCCCCGGACAGCCGACTTTACGTGCACACCGCCAATCGACAGGGGTTTTATGCAGAGATTATTGCCGCTGATCCACGCAGTGACCTGACCGTCCTCACACCGGCGCAGCCATTGTCTCCGGAATACGCGCGCTCCCTGACCCCCATCAGGTATGGCAATAACATACCGGTGAAAAAAGGTCAGTTTGTCATCGCCCTGGGAAACCCCTATGCTATCGCCCGCGATGGTTCACCCAGTGCCAGTTGGGGGATCATCAGTAATTTTCACCGCTATCCGGTACCCATCTTCAAACATTTTTTAAATCAGGAGATTGCCAAGGAAGAAACCCTGCATCACTTTGGTACGTTGCTGCAGGTCGACACCCACCTGGATCTGGGCACCAGTGGAGGGGCCTTACTGGATCTTGAGGGAAAACTGATTGGCGTCACAACAGCCCTGGCAGCACTCGAGGGTTATGAAAAATCGGTGGGCTATGCAATCCCCATCGATGACTCCACGTTACGGATCATCAACGATCTTGCCGCAGGCCTCGAAGCCGAATATGGTTTCCTGGGCATCGAACCTGGAACACTGGATCGGGGTCAGGTACGTAGTAACTTTCCTGGAGCCACGGATCTGGATGCCCCTTTTTACGTGGAAGCAACGCGTGTCAAACAGCATTCTCCTGCACAACTGGCCGGGCTGCAGCCCCGTGATTTGATCCTGTCCGTCAACGGCCAGCAATTATCGCATGATCTCGACCTGATGCGTGAAGTTGGTAAAGCTGGTGCAGGAAATGAGATAAAGCTTCAAATATTGAGAGGAAAAAAACCGCGTGAGTTGACTCTGAACGTGAAACTGGGAAAATGGCCCGTAGCGGATGATGAAGGGATTGTACAAACCCGCTATCGCCATCCTCTCTGGCGCGGACTTAGAGTCGATTATCCCACGGCTCGCAGGAAATATACATTCAGTCCGTTCAGTTATCCACCTGCTGTCGTCGTAACTCATGTTGCTCCAGACAGTCCTGCTCAACAGGCCGGGCTCAAGGAAGGTGCCTTTATCAGCCAGATCAATGGACAGGCGGTACAAACCCCGGGTTCGTTCTACCAGGAAGCACAAAAAGTCAATAATTCACCGGTAACATTACTATATCTGGATGGCCCAAAGCTGATCCTTCCCCCCAGCAAGCAATAAGAAACAATGAAAACAGACGAACTTCGCGAGAGCTATCTTTCCTTCTTTGAAGAAAAAGGTTGTGTCAAACGCCCCTCAGATGTCCTGGTTCCGCGGAATGACAAAACAGTTCTGTTCACGCCAGCGGGGATGAACCAGTTTAAGGATCAGTTTCTGGGAGTGGGAAAACTGGAATTCCCCAGTGCCACCACCTGCCAGATGTGCCTGCGAACCGGCGATATCCAGAACGTGGGTGTCACCGCGTATCACCATACGTTTTTCGAGATGCTGGGTAACTTCTCGTTCGGCGATTATTTCAAGCGCGAAGCCATCCACTGGGCCTGGGAATACCTGACCGATAAGAAATATCTGGGACTCGACCCCAACCTGCTTTCCGTCACCGTCTATCTGGACGACGACGAAGCCTACAATATCTGGCATGATGAAATCAAACTGCCTGCCAACCGGATCAGCCGTGAAAACGAACACGAAAATTTCTGGCCCGCCGGCGCCCCCTCTGATGGACCCGATGGAGTTTGTGGCCCCTGCAGTGAAATCTTCTACCATCCCAATGGCGGGAAAGACAACGTCGAAATCTGGAACCTGGTCTTCACTCAGTTTAACCGGGTGGGAGGTCCTCCCAATAATCTCAAGCCCCTCCCCAAAAAGAACATCGATACCGGCATGGGTCTGGAGCGGACCGCTTCGGTACTCCAGGGTGTCCGCAGCAACTTTGAGATCGATACGCTCAAACAGCTCTGCCTTGCCGCCGGCGATATTGTAGGGACTGGCTACGATTTTGACGCAACATCAGGACGACCGGTTCGTCGTATCTCGGACCACGTACGAGCCATCACTTTCAGTATCCATGAAGGAGTTAACCCAGGTAGAGACAAAGAGAGTTATGTCGTCAGGCAATTACTCCGCCGCGCGCTGTTGGAAGGCTACCTGCTCGGGAAACGTGAACCGTTTCTGCACCAGCTTGTACCGGCTGTTGTTGAAATCATGAAAACGCCCTATCCTGATATCGCCAAAACCGTGGAAAATGTGCAAAGCACGATCAAGGAAGAAGAAGAACAGTTTCTGGGTGTCATTGAAAAAGGACTCTCACGCTTTGAAGGCTTTCTGAAAACCGCAGAACAGGCAGGCAGCTCGGTCATCTCAGGAGAAGACGCTTTTGACCTGCATCAGACCGATGGTTTTCTGATCGAACTGACCGAAGCCCTTGCTGCCAAGAACAACATGTCCGTCAACCGGACCGAGTTCAATAACATGATGCAACAGCACAAAGAAGGCAGCGGCAGCGGTGCCTTCCTGGATTCCGTCATGTCAGAGGGACCGCTGACCGCACTCCACAAAACCATCAGCGAAACGGACTTCAAGGGTTATGAGACCACCACGACCGAATCCAAAGTCATGGGCATCATTGCCGAGGACCGACTTGTCGAATCCATGGTCGAAAAAGGTCATGCTCACCCAGTCGTCGTAGTCCTCGACCAGACCCCCTTCTACGCAGAAGCGGGTGGCCAAGTCGGCGATACCGGCTTCCTTGAAGCAGACGGAATTAAATTCGAAGTCACCAATACCCAGAAAAATGCAGGCCTGTATCTGCATGTCGGACACCTGCTGACAGGCAAGCTGGAACAGGGGCAGACTCTCACAGCAACAGTCACAGAGCCCCGTCGTTCCGGAATTCAGCGTGCCCACTCCGCAACACACCTGCTGCATCATGCACTGCATACCGTTCTGGGAGAAAACGCCATGCAGCGTGGATCCAAGGTGGAAGAAGACACGCTCCGTTTCGATTTTTCCCACAGTAAAGCCGTCACTCCGGAAGAGATCAGCCGAATTGAAGATATTATCAACCAGCGTGTTTCTGAAGGGGCGCCCGTCACGACCGAACTGATGAAACTGCAGAAAGCCCGCGAACGCGGGGCCATGGCACTGTTTGGTGAAAAATATCCCGACTACGTTCGAGTAGTTCAAATGGGCGACTTCAGTACCGAACTCTGCGGAGGCACCCACCTTTCCAATACAGGCCAGGTCGGCTTATGCAAGATCATCAATGAAGAACTGGTCGCCAAAGGGGTACGACGTATTTATGCCTTAACAGGCCCGAAAGCACTGGAAAAAACCAGAGACACTGAGAAACTGCTGCTGGAAATAGCCGCCCAGATGAAGGTACCGCGACCTGACGATTTACCAGTCCGCATCCAGCATCTGCAGGACGAACTTCGTGAAACGAAAAAACAGCTTACGAAATTTTCCAGTAAGTCGCTCGCGGGAACCGCCGATGATCTGCTGGAAGAGGCACCTGTTGTGAACGATGTCAAAATTGTGGCCTATCATGCCAAAGATGCATCACGCGATCAGTTGCGGGAACTGGCTGATCATCTGCGGAAAAAAGGCAAACAGGTTGCGTTGATCCTGGGAACAGTACTCGACGGCAAAGTCGCATTGATGGCAGCCGTCAATTCTGACCTGGTGAAACAGGGGCTCAAAGCCGGAGACTGCGTCAAAGCAGCCGCCAAAGTAGTAGGCGGCGGTGGCGGTGGTCGTCCCGATATGGCAGAAGCTGGCGGAAAAGATCCCGATAAACTCGACGAAGCACTCACGACCGGCGCGGACTACTACCGTAGTCAGTTGGAAGCCTGAGCCTGGCTGAATCCGGTTTTACCCCTTAAAGCAGATTACGCCGATTGAGTTCCGCGACCACGCGTTGCACGATTTGTGAAACATCGTTGTTGCCGAGCTCTTCGGTAATGCCAGTGGCACAACCACCAATGGGCTCATTCGTAAAACCATGTTCGGAGAGCATGCACTGCAGTGTCCGTCTCAGTGTGGTGATATCTGTCTTCTGCTCTGCCGTGATCGGCTGTCGCCCCTGTCCCATCTGAAAACCACGCAATTCCACTGCAGCCCGGAATCCTTCGGGAAACTCAGCGGAATAAATCATCGTATCGAACAGGGTCAATAAATCGTACTGCACGCGGCGGGCTTCATCCAACTGGGCCGACATCGTCAGATCGTATAACTTGCGTGTCAGTTCTGGAACCACTCCCGAACTGGCATTCGTTCCCCCATCTGCCCCACTCAGTAGTAACGGCATCAATGCAGCATCCCAGCCGGTCAGAAAAGAGAACTCAGGACGATTTGGACGGACGGCCTGAATCATACGGATCATGTTGGGAATGTCGCCTGAAGAATCCTTGATTGCCACGATCTTCTCGCACTCTTCAGACAGACGCTGAATGGTAGGCACATCGATGGGGCTGGCGAACATGGGAATGTTATAGAGCGTCACGTCGATCGGAGTGTTATCACCAATTTCCTTGAAATAAGCATAAACCGATGCCGGACTCAATTTGTAATAAAAGGGAGCCACAATCGCGACGGCACGGATTCCCAGACTGTGATAATACTCACAGGCCTTGATGGTCTCGCGCACATTTGCCTCGGCTGCGCCTGCCAGAATGGGAACGCGTCCCCGCGTCTGGTCTGCGATGATCGCGACAATCCGTTTACGTTCTTCAGGCGTAAAGCGGGTGAACTCCCCTGTGGAGCCATTGGGATACAGACCGTGGACCCCTTTTTCAATCAGCCAGTCGATGTAACGACGGAGTTCCGGCTCATTGATTTCGCCGCGGGAGTCATAAGGGACCAGATTAGGAGTGAAAATTCCACTAAGCTTGGATTGGGGATTCATTCGGGGAGCTACCTGTACCTGAAAACGGATACGTTAGAGCGCGTCACATTTAACCTTAGCGTTTCTCAGTCGATTATACTCGGTCCAAATGGACTTGGAGACGCTACTGTAAAACTGGACACAGTCTAACTTACGGATTATAGGTAGAGTATAGCATACAAATCGAAGCGACGACACAGTTTCAGGCCTCTTCACTTGACTCTTCTTTGGACTTTGGGCCGTCTTCGGAAGCTGAATCATTCGTATCGGTTATACCCCCTTGATCAGTTTCGCGATCCTCAAAACGGTTAAAATCCTCAGCCGTCACCCCGGCATCTAATAGTTTTTGAGCCTCCGCTTCTGCTGATTTTCCATAAAACTGCAGGATCAGAAACAATACAATCAGTCCGACCGGCAAAAGAATATAAGGCTGAAATCCGAAACCAACGGGGATATATCCAAACAAAATGGAGACAGCGGCAACCGTCAAAGCATAAGGCATCTGTGTCAGCACATGATCCAGATGATCTGAGCCTGAAGCCGCTGAAGAGAGCACAGTCGTATCCGAAATCGGCGAACAGTGATCTCCAAAAATCGCTCCTGCCAGCACGCCGCCGATCGTCCCCAGCATCAGATGATGATTCGGATCCGCTTCATTCAGGGGAACCAGCAGGCTGTATGTCAATGAAATCGACAAAGGCATCAACAGTCCCATCGTTGACCAGGAACTGCCGGTCGCAAAACTGACGGCTGCCGCTAACAGAAATGTAATCGTCGGCATCCAGTTGGGCGACAAGCTGCCCGAAAGCAGTTCCACCAGCACGCCGGCAGTATTCAGATGATTTTCATCACAGACTGTTGCCACTGACCAGGCAAGGACCAGAATCAGAATGGCCAGGAACATGCTTTTCGCTCCTGCAGACCAGGCCTCAACACATTCATTCAAAGAGAGCGCTTTGGTAAAACTGCAACTGGCGACCGCCGCGATGGAAGCCAGAAAAGACGAAATCAGCAGAACGCGATTCGGTGAAGCGTGCTCCAGGATCTTACTCATCGATTTGTCCAGTAACGGTTTCCCCTGCTGCAGCTTTTCCAGATTCAGCCGATCTATCTCGATCGAGCCCGTCCACCACAGACCAATCAACGACAGTCCTAGTAATGCCGAGAGTGGAATCAAAGCGTTCCGTAACAGTTGACGACGTGCCAGCTCACCATTCTCGGCTCCCAGCTCAGCTTCCACGATATTAAAACGCCCCGGTCGCACGAGCTGGTTATAGGCAATCGCACGTGTTTCCGCTTTGAGCATCGGACCATAATCATTTCCCAGATAAGCCACTAACCAGACAAATGCCAATAGGTGTAAGGGATAGAACCGATAAGGCAGACTGTATAAAAATGTGGTGTAATAATCTTCGCTGATCCCCAGGCTGCTGTAGGTATCGGCAATATATCCGATTTCCACGCCAACCCAGGTCGAAATTATCGCAATCCCGGAGACCGGTGCCGCTGTGGAATCCACCAGGAATGCCAGCTTCTCCCGCGAAACTTTCATTCGGTCCGTAAAGGGACGCATTGAGGTTCCCACCAGCAATGAGTTAGCATAATCATCAAAAAAGATCACCAGCCCCATGAACCAGGTCATCAACTGGCTGTGCTCACGCTTCGTTGCGTAACGTGAAAGTCGATTGACCAGCGCGGCAGTCCCCCCGCCGGCTGACATGACCCCCACCATCGCGCCTAGAAACATCGTAAACAGAATGATCATCATATGGGAATAACTGCTGCTTCCCGGCTCAACGATCTCATGAATCACGAACGTATCCAGAGTATGTACGAACCCCAGAAACAGGTTACCGTGCGATAAGATGACTGCGCCGAGCCAGATGCTGACCAGCAATGCCAGGATAATATTGCGAAACCAGATCGCAAGGATGACAGCGACAATCGGAGGCAGCAGGCTTAACCAGCGTGAGATTCGATATACCGCGGTCGTAGCAGTGCGACGACTGTCAGGGTCAACAACTATCGTATCCGCAGTAATGAAGACCTTCTGATTTTGTGCCAGGTCCGTCTTGAGCTCGAGGACTCCGTTTTCAAACGGGGGTAATGCCGTATCAACGTCTCTGACCCAGAATTCCAGGCCAATAATCTGTTTGGGGTGCCCCGAGAATTCGGTATCGAGAGTTCCATCCAGGTTGAGTGCACGCAGTGTGACCTGACTGACGGGTATGCCTATTACGGCAATATTGGGGGCGTTTATCTCGTAGCGGGCAGGCTCTTTCTGGAGGGGCACATCCGTAATCTGATCCGTCTGTACCAGCAAGCTGGTTAAAATAATCAGCAATGAATGAATCGCCGCCATCGTCCCTCAGGCTGCTAAATCAATAAAGATCGGTCCGGCAGATTGAAATCATCCTCAATCGCGCCTTCCAGTGAACGTCCTGCTGGATATATTGAAACCGATCCCAGCCTGATCTGCAAGCGATGATTTCAGAAAGCAGTGAGTTTCCAGAATCCATTCACCTGCTATTTCTCTGTCGGATGAATGGGCCAGAAAATATGAAACGTCACGCCTCTCCCTGGAATCGTTTCTGCCTCAATTCGGCCCCGATGCAGATCAATAATCCGCCAGCATTTGGAAAGACCAAAGCCCAGTCCGCGCCCCGCCTGTCTGGCAGAAAAAAAAGGATCGAACAGATGCTCCTGTTCCTGCTCCGAGAGGCCCGGACCATCGTCTGAAATTTGTAAATGCAGCATCGAAACCGTTCCCACCGTTTCCTCTTCAGCAGCAATTTCTATCTTTCCGCCCGGCTCCAGTATGTTCAGACAGTTCAGGATCAGATTGCTGATCACGACTTTCAATTGAGTCTCATCCGCCTGGAGACAGACTGCTTTCGAGAGCGTAACCATCAGTTGAACCCCTGAAGTGAGAATCGCTTCACTCAGGCTATATTGAACGTCCTCGATCGCTTTAGAAAGATTGACTGCTGATAGGCAGGGCGCAGGCGGACGACCAAACAGCATGGCATCGCCAATCATATCCCTGATTCGATAGGCTTGTCCACCAATCGTGGCCAGTGACTGCCTGCGTTCCGGATCTGTCTCATGCCTCAGCAGCATCTGCACGCGCCCGACTATTGTTGCGACAGGGTTGTTGATCTCATGTCCGGCACCAGCAGCAAATTCGGCCATCGCTTCCAGTTTGTCGGTACTCGGTAAAATCCGCCGACTTGCAGGGATCCCTGGCTCCACAATGCTCTGGCAGGACTGACAGTCCTGATGTTGAGAGTCACCATCTTGAGAGTGACCGGGAACTCCTGTTCCCAACGCCAGCAGGAAAAGACGACGACTGATCTCTGTTAAGTCAGAAATCAGAGAAAGCGTGTCAACCAGACTGTGTGTCGAGAACAGAAACACACCCGTCAGTGAATTCTGATGACAGGGGATCGGGACAAAATGGACGGGGCTGCTGGAAATCAAGGAAAACAGGCGTGCCTGCTCGGCAACCTGACGAGCCTGCTCGAGGAGGGAACGGCTCTGCTCAATGCGTATCGACGACTGAGTGAAACACTCCGCTCCCGCCTGGGAGTAACAGAATATCCCGGCATTCAGTTCCAGGGAAGTCTGATCGAAATGAATCAGGTAAGCGGCTTCTACAGATGTGGCTTCGCACCAGACTGCTGCCAGTTCTCCCAAAACTGAATCCAACGATTCAACCGGGATCAATGAAAACAGGCGTCGGTAAAAAACATCCGGCAGGCCAAGGCTTACTCCACCGGTTTCGTTCGCCATCTGACGCTCCATACAGCAGTATCCACGACGATCGGAAGCGCAATCCGATCGTCATGTCACTGATATTTCACCTGACACTGAAATCAGCCGGCTGTATTATGAACGGATTCCAGATTCAGAAGCGTACAGACACGATCTGCCAGCTGCTCGACTTCAAATGGCTTCTGCATGAAGTCATTTGCACCGGCCGCTTTCAGATCATCAATCTTGTCTGCTTCCACCATACCACTGATGCAGATAATTTTGACATCGTCCATCGACGAATCGCTGCGAACCCGCTGACAGACTTCCTTACCGTTGATATCAGGCAGCATGACATCCAGAATGATAATGTCAGGATGGTATTCCTTAACCATCATTCCGGCATCAAAGCCATTATTGGCGACGCGAATTTCGAAGCGGGAATCCGCTTCCAGCACGTCACGGATCAATTCTACCAGCTCTTCATCGTCGTCTACGATTAAAGCCTTACGTTTTCCACTTTCCAGGGCATCAGTAGGAATTCCGTTGTCTTTCATAAACTTAAACAAGACATCGCGCGGAATTCTACGAAAGCGAGAGCCGGGCACCCGAAATCCCTTTAATTGGCCTGAATCGAAACAGCGAATAATCGTTTGTTGACTCACTTTGCAAATCTTTGCGGCTTCGCCCGTGGTAAAGACCGTTTTCATATTGCTCATCCATCCTTTGAAGACCCGCTTCTGTGATGCGGGAAAGACCAAGCGCTGTAAGGCTATTACAACATGCAATAACCGAGCCCCTGCGCAGAAGTAGTGATGACCCGATCATCAACACCACTGCTTGAAACTGACATCTCCATAATCAGCCTCTTACCTATTTACCTGAATATAAGGTAAAGCGATAAAAAACCGCATCCTCCAAGGTGCAGTTCTGTGGCCCGTTCACTTGCCAAACGCTACTGATTTTCCAGTCGCTTTAAGTATCCCACATAGATACAAACGCCAAAACTTTCAATACCGCTTGACTTTACCAGTATTATCAATAACTCCGATTGTATCTATTCTGACGATATGGTCAACACGCATTCGCTATCTTGACTGAATTATTGAAATAAACACAGACTGATCCTACACTTACACTCATTGCAAAAGGCTGGAATCGGCTTGGGAGAGCCTTTGCTGGGGCTCGAATGGACATGGAAAATTTGCAAAAACTGCTGGCGCAGCAAAGAGTTAGGAATTCCTGGCTACCTGCGGGGGCCTTCTTTAAGTTGCCAGACGGCTGGAACTGTTTAAATAAAGTACTAAAACCGTCAGGTCAGCCGGAGTAACTCCGCTGATTCTCCCCGCCTGCCCGACACTGCGTGGCTTGACGCGGCTCAGTTTTTCCTTAGCTTCATTTCGCAGATTGGGGACCAGCTGGTAGTCGATATGATCCGGAATGTGCAGAGTTTCCACATTTTTCTGCTTCTCGATCTCGGCAGTCTGGCGCTTGATATAGCCTGCGTATTGAACTTCAATGAGCGTCTGCTGAACCGCCCGTTCAGAGAGCGGGATCGCTTTTAATTCCGGCGCAAATCCGCAGATCTCATCCCAGCCGGTATCCTGTCGTCGCAACCATTCTTCCAGAGTCTGTCCCTGATGCCGGTGCCCCCGAATGAATTCCATGATCTGTGCGATTTCTGCTTCGTACGCCTGGTACTGATTCCAGCGTTCCTGATCCACAGATCCGACGCGATAGCCAATGGGAGTCATCCGCCGATCCGCATTATCCTGCCTGAGCAGTAACCGGAATTCTGCCCGTGATGTAAACATTCGGTAGGGCTCATCAACGCCTTTCGTCACCAGGTCATCAATCAGCACACCCAGGTAAGCTTCGTTTCGATCCAGAATCAGATCTTCTTTTCCGGCAATTTTCAAAGCCGCATTTAAACCTGCCAGCAATCCCTGGCCAGCTGCTTCCTCATAGCCGGTCGTCCCGTTCAACTGTCCTGCAAAATAGAGCCCTGCAACCCGCTTCGTTTCCAGCGTCGGTTTCAACTGAGTGGGAGTTGCAAAATCATATTCGACAGCGTAGCCGTACCGCATGATTTCCGTTTTTTCCAGACCCCGTATGGAATGGATCATTTCATCCTGCACATCACGGGGGAGACTTGTTGAAATCCCATTGCAGTAATACTCGTTCGTATAACGGCCTTCCGGTTCCAGGAAAATCTGATGTGAATTGCGTTCTGAGAATCGCACTACTTTATCTTCGATGGAAGGACAATACCGTGGGCCGGTGGAGTTGATCTGGCCGGAGTACATGGGAGCCCGATGCAGATTCTCATTGATCAGACGATGCACGTGCTCGTTGGTTTCGGTCAGATAACAGGGCATCTGCTGTTGAGTCAGTTTCTCAGTCAGATACGAGAAGGGCTGGGGACGTTCATCCCCGGGTTGTTCTTCCAGCACTGAAAAATCAATCGTGCGGCCATTCAGTCGCGCCGGAGTCCCCGTTTTGAATCGCTGTAATTCAAAGCCCAATTGAGCCAGGCTGTCAGACAGGGTTCCCGTTGTCCCTTCTCCTGCGCGTCCTCCTTTTGTCTTAGCTTCCCCCGTGTGCATGATCGCCTGCAGGAACGTCCCTGTGGTCAGAATCACTGCGCGGGCACGATAGGTCGCATCGCCGTGGACCTGCACTCCGGTGATCTGATCGTTTTCCACGATCAGACTTTTCACGATTTCCTGCCTCAGCGCCAGATTGTCCTGTTGTTCCACCTTCCACTTCATACAGAACTGATAGGCTTTTTTGTCTGCCTGTGCCCGGGGGCTATGCATGGCAGGGCCTTTGGAAAGATTGAGCATGCGGAACTGGATTCCGGTCTCGTCGATGACGCGGCCCATTTCACCACCCAGGGCATCGATTTCGCGAACGATCTGCCCTTTCGCCACTCCGCCAATCGCCGGGTTACAGCTCATCTGACCTACGGTATCGCAGTTCATGGTTAAGAGGGCTGTTTTTGCTCCGAGCCGCGCTGCTGCCAGTGCGGCTTCGCAACCAGCGTGCCCTGCACCAACTACAACAACATCATAATCGTAAGAAACGGACTGACTCATAGTTCTGCTTTGTGTAATAAATGGTTGAAATTCAGACAACTATCTGAAGAGACTGCCACCCGCAGGCGGGTTCAGGTTTAAATGTTCCATGGCGGCCATCGTGACCACACGGCCTCGGGGCGAACGCTGGATAAATCCACAGCGCAATAAGAACGGTTCTACTTCGTCCTCCAGGGTATCCGCCGGGATGTTCAAGGTGTGCCCCAGAGCCTGTACGCCAGCAGGCCCACCGGAAAACGTTTTCACCAGAGCCTCCAGGTACCGCCGATCCTGGCGTTCCAGACCCAGCTGATCAATCTCCAGCATTTCAAAGGCGCGTTTGACTACGTCGTTGGTAATATTACCGTCGGCTTTGCTGGTCGCAAAGTCGCGCGCCCAGCGCAATAGATTATTGGCTTTCCGAGGCGTGCCCCGACTGCGGCGGGCGATTTCATAGGCAGCGTCATCGGTAATGGGTGTTCTCAACTTGCGGGCGTTTCTGCGGACGATTTCCACCAGTTCCAGATCTTCATAAAAATCCAGATGTTCGCGGCGGACAAAACGATCCCGCAATGGAGCCGTCAGCATCCCGCTGCGGGTTGTCGCACCAATCACGGTAAACTTCTGCAGCTTCATATTGACAGTCCGCGCGTTGAGACCTTCACCCAAAGTGATATCCACCCGGAAATCTTCCATTGCGGGATAGATAAATTCCTCGACGGCCGCCGGCATCCGGTGAATCTCATCAATAAACAGAAAGGAACCGTGGCTGGCATTCGTCAGATAGGGCAGTAAATCTTTGGGGGCGCTCAATGAGGGGCCCGAGGTAATCTGCAGTTCCGTTCCCAGCTCGCGAGGCAGCACTGACGCCAAAGTGGTTTTCCCCAACCCGGGAGGACCATCCAGCAGCAAGTGCCCCAGAGGTTCATTCCGCTTGCGGGTCGCATCCAGAAAGACTTCCAGCCGCTCCACGACAGCCCGCTGCCCCACGACTTCACTCAGACGCTGAGGTCGCAACGCATCATCATACTCGGCGTCGTCGGCCAGAAAACTGGAATCCCAGCCGCCTCCATTGCCCGTAGAGTCTTCTTCCGGTTCATCATCGCCTTTAATGACAGGCTCTCGTACCATGCTTACTTCCACACACTGAAATGCATCTCGCCCTGCTGCGTTTCATCCCAACGAAAAGAATTGGCTTGAATCGCCCGGAAGATGCCACCATTAACCTGAATCCCGGTTAATGTACACTACACGAAGCACCACCGCCTCGCTTGACGGCTCGTATCATAGCAAATCAGAGTCCCTGCCGTAAAACCCCCGGAGCAGCTCCCCGCTCTGAAACCGGATTTAATATGACGTAAGCAGGTCGGGAAGAGTCTGCACGGACTGGATTCACATTTCCAACAGCTCATTCAGTCGATTCGGGTCATACACCGATAAGCAACAGCCTTCACCAGAAGCTGAAAAGTGTACACAAAAACAAATCCGATAACGACAAATATCCCACCCACAAGTATTACAGGTAAGGGAGAAACATTCAGAACCTCAACCAGCATAAAGCCGCCGACAACAATTCCCGTTCCCAGCAAAACAGGGATTCCGATAATTGCCAGAAAGACAAGCATCATGCTCAGCAGGTTCTTTTTCGTGAGGTCTAATGAACTGGTAAAGGCTTCGATACCAGGTAGATCCCGATCGATCAGCAGATAGGGATAAGGCCAGAACAGTAAACTCAGAAATAAGCCGATCATAAAGAAGATCATATTGCCAAACCCGACCACCAGTTGAAATACGAAACCGCACAGAATCAGTCTCAGCACAAAGCGGCCTCCGGTAAAGAGATCATTCAACTCAGTTTCTTCCCCAAAGGCAATTTTGAGCAAAACAATCTGAGTGCCTGCTTCAAGATAATTAAGTATCATCACAAGAGCGATGAAGAAGATCAGAAACCCTCCCCCTCCCATCAGAACAGCAAGCGGACCATTATTGAGAAAGAGATCTCTCGTCGCATATACAATCGCAAATCCTGCAAAAAAGATTGCCGCCACAGCCAGCCCGCCCAGCAGACTAGCCAGAAATGGCACAGCCACACAAAGTCCCAGATGCTCGGTATATAATTGCCATGAGCGAGAAAAGACCTCGGCAACCTTAATCTGATTTGGTTCCCATTTCTGGTTGGCCGACTTTTGAATCACCTCCCCACAGTAGTCGCACATCAGTGCATCATGCGGATTGGCAGCACCACACATGGGACATTGAACGTCTGCGGGAGAATCAGAACCGGCCAGAAAGCTTTCACTTTCCGGAACAGTTATCTCGGCATCAAACTGCTCGAAACCATCGTCTATCAGATCCGGTTCCTGTGTGGCTGGCACCGTGATCGGTTCTCCACACTGGGGACATTTCGCACGACGACCTGCCTTGTCATCGGAAGTTTTCAGGACTTTTTCGCATCCGGGACAGCTGAACTCAATCGTCAAAACATCAGGCCTTTTTGCAATTCATCAAAGAATACGATGCACATGATTTTAACCGCTATCATGCACAGAATTCATGACAATTGAAAGTCTGAATATACAATTGAACAAAAAAGAGCCTGCGTGACAGGACTGATTTCCGCATCAGCTGACGAGCCGGGAAAATCAGGACCTGGGATCAGATCGGATTCAGCCCCGATCTTCTGAGAAGCCATTTACTGGTAAGTCATTTCAGCATAGCTCACAGTACCCAGAACCATGGAAAACGGGATAAGCAACACATAAAAGAATGCCATGAATCCCAATAATACCAAAAATCCCAGCGCTGAGGCCTGCCCCCCGGCCTGTTCCAGGGAGGCCAGCATTGCCGCCATCAAACCATAGGGAACCATCGAAACTCCCGTCATGATCAGATAGATCAGGAACATGCTGAGCTTATTCCCGTTTGTGATTTTTCTGGACTCCGTAAAAGCGTCAATGCCCGGTAAATCCCGGTCGATCAGCAGATAGGCATAAGGCCAGAACATGAAAGCAATAATCAAACCCGGGATGATTAAAGCCACAAGTCCAACGGTATAGGCCAGAATAAAAACAATACTGCACAGGATCATTCTGCCTAAAAAAGGACCGCCACTGAAGATCTCTCCCATCCCGGGATACTCATTTCGCACCACCTTCAATAAGTATCGAAGGACTCCCAGCATCAGGTAAAACACCACACTGTAGATAAGCAGGATTGCAATGATGTATAAGAGAACCACGCCTGCAATTATCAGCCCCTGGTCAGCCTGCCCGATGATTAATGCTCCTGCAAAACCAATGGCTCCCAATACCATAAAAACTGCAATAGCGCCTACAACATAGAGCAAATACGCGATGATATGGATTCCAATAATGGACCCCAGGTTCGCTTTATAGACTTCCCAGGTGCGGGAATAAACCTCTCCCACCTTAATCTTGCGGGGCACCCATTCCCCCTTCTGCAGAGTTTCTCCACAGTGCTGACACCGTTTAGAATTGGCGGGGATGGATTCTCCACACATGGGACAATCCATTTGTGCGGCAGCCAGAAAGCTGTCTTCTTCCCGTACAGGGCGTTCCGCCAGGAAGCTGTGTTCTTCCGGAACAGGAGTTTTTAGATCAAGTTGATCAATGCCCTCAAAACCATCATCCACGGGAGCAGAGGGATCAGAGGTATCAGCTGGGGGAACAAGAATCGGTTCGCCGCACTGCGGGCATTTGGCTCGGCGTCCGGCTTTGTCGTCAGAGGTTTTCAGGACTTTATTACAATGCGAGCAACTGAATTCAATCGTCAAAGTGGTGTCCCCTGTCCTGACTGGCTGATATTGACTCGACTATTTACTCGGCGATAACCTCTGCCATAATTTCATCTGGAATATTAAAATTCGCGGTTACGCTTTGCACGTCATCGTGATCTTCCAGCGCTTCCATGAGTTTCAATACTTTTTTACCATCTTCTACTCCCAGATCAACGGTAGTATCCGGAATACGCGAGAGTTCTGACAGATTGGTGGGAATGTTGCGTTTTTCAAATTCTTCTGAAACCTGCTGAAATGCATCAATACTGCAGGTGACTTCAAAGACATCCCCGTTCGCGGAGACATCGTCAGCGCCGACTTCCAGGGCAACTTCGAATAACTCATCTTCCTCAATCGCATCAGCGGGAATCAGGAACAGGCCTTTGCGTTCGAACATCCAGGCAACACAACCGGTGCTTCCCAGGTTTCCGCCATGGACTTCAAAGATCTTGCGCACTTCACCGGCGGTACGATTACGGTTTTCGGTCAGGATATCACAGAGCACAGCAACACCAGCAGAACCATAACCTTCGTAGACCAGTTCTTCAAAATTTTCGCCGGATAATTCACCGCAGCCTTTTTTGACGGCACGGTCGATATTCTCTTTGGGCATACTGGCTTTACGGGCTTTGTCGATGGCGTATCGCAAAGCCAGGTTCATGACCGGATCTCCCCCGCCATGCTGTGCCGCCACGATAATCGCACGACTCAGCTTACCAAAGAGTTTACCCCGTTTCTTATCGACCACCCCTTTCTTGGCGGCGATATTTGCCCAATGAGAATGACCTGCCATTTGTAATTTTACTCAGCTTTTAATATGTGTGGAATCACTGCGAACGAAGGACGCAGAAAAGTAGAAAACCGGGCCTTATATTACTAAAATCGTGCAGGGAAAGAAATCGATTACTGGTTCAGTTTTTTCTGAAGCTGATCAATCAATTTCTGGTCTACAGGAGAGGACTGCTGCGCTTCTTCGAGCGCTTTCTTCCAGAGCTCATTTGCCTCTTTGGTTTTATTGAGTTTGTGATAGCAGTCTGCCAGATGGTCCAGAATTGTGCTGTCTCCGCCGCCGGGAAGCTTGCTGGCTTTCTCAAGATATCCAGCCGCTTCCTGATAACGTTCCAGTTTGAATAAAACCCAGCCCATACTGTCAAGATATGCCATATTGTCCGGCTCAGACTTCAGCGCGATCCGAATCATCTTTTCGGCTTTTTCCAGGTTTTTATCCTGGTCGGCGTAGAGATATCCCAGGTCATTATTGATAGAGGGATTTTCAGGATCATCCGCCAGCATCTCTTCCAGAACGGCTTCCCCTTTACCAATATCCCCTTGTTGAACGTAGGTATTGGAGAGCATCATCTTCACCTGGTAGATACGCTCTTTCTGCTCCGGATATTTCTTGATGAAATCCTGCATCTGAACAATGGCTTTATCCCAGTCACGGCTGTGATAGTATATCCAGGCATGCTGATAATCCAGCAGAGGGAACTTGGGAGCGGCCTGTCGCGCTTCTTCATTGACTTTGATGGCCGCTTCTGTCTCGCCATTTCGTTCGCGGGCATCCGCCAGAAAGTACAGCAGGTTAATCCGCTGAGGCGCCAGCAACGGGTTTTCAACTGCTTGCTGCAACAGGACTGCCAGTTCTGCATACTTGTCTTCTTCGCGTAACAGCTGACTATATTCCTGCAAAATCAACAGCGTCCAGTTGCCGCGAACCTGTGGTTTTTCATGCTTGGAAGCGGAATCCATGGCAAACTGATAAAACTCAGCTGCCGCCTGCTTCCGATCAGCCTCAGAAGCGAGCTTGGCAATCATGAATGCGGAAAACACATCCAGGCCGGGCGGATCTTTTTTCTTCAGCTTCTCCGCTTCCGCAATCAGTCCCTTTACCAGTTCCGGATCCTGGGACATCTTTTCCAGATTGGACTGGATTCGTTGAACACCATCCCCCGTCTGCACAATCTTAGAAAGCGTCTCGATCAGTTGCGTATATTTCTGATTTTTCTGATACAGGGACAACAGTCCTGCCAGACCTTCCGTATCAGAAGATTCTCCGATTGATGCGAGATAAGTCTTCTCTGCTTCATCAAAGCGATCGTTTTCTCCATATTGTTCTGCCAGATAATAATGCAGAGTCCGGTTGAAGCGATCCTGTTCCGCGAGCTTTTCCAGTTGGGGAATCACATCATCTTTACGATCCAGTGCCGTTAAGATTTCCGCTAAAAATTCGTAAGCCCTGCGACCTTTGGACTGCAGTTGCTCATCGAAATAGGACTGCAGTGAATCCAATGCCTGCTGATATTGCTTGGACTGAAAATAAACCTGCGCCAGATGATACTTCAGAATGCCGGGACGTCCCTTCTGCGATTCTGCTGCTTTATTAAAAGCTTCTACCGCCAGTTTAAGACGATCTGTTTCCAGAAAGGACTGGCCAATCCGTTCATACAGCTTGCCCTGCTTGGCTTCGAGCTGTGAACGTGTATTGTACTCGAATGTGAATTCTTCCGGTTTGCTGAGGGCACGAAATACGACTTCCCAGCACTGGGCGGCTTCTTCTTTTTTCCCCAGTCGTTCATACAGGTTTGCCTGATCATGCTGAATAATGACATAGACTCCCGACTTCTTATCAATGGAAGGGGAATCCGACGCCTTTTTCAGGAAAGTGACTGCCTCTTCAAAGCGTCCCTGTCCTGCCATATGCAGCCCCAGCTTTCGCATCAGCTCATAATCTTCAGGATCGAGTTCCACCGCCTTCTGGGCATATTCAATCGCTTCTTCAGTTTTATCCAGCCCCGAAGCCAGTCTGATCAGAACCCGGTAAATTTCAATCGAATTGGGATTATATTCCATTGCCTTTTTATAGGCATCGTAGGCACCGATGAAATCGTTACGCGCCTCACGCATCCGCCCGGTCATATACCAGGCAGCGGAATCAATTTCTTTCTGATCCATGGGAGTGCGTGGTGCAGCAGGCACAAAAGGGAGCACCACATCATCGGCAACCCCTTCTTCCAGGGTGAAGACTTTAGGCGCTTTCTGCTTCTGCGTATCTTTCTCAGCCCCTTTCTTCCCCGGCATTTTCGCAGACAGGTTTTCCTGGCCGGTGGTCACGAGGCATATCGCCAGCAACAGTAACAGACAGGTCCTCAGAATTGGCGTCCGGGGAAATCGACTCATCTTTCAACTCCATTATCAGAAATAGAGAATCTCTATACTTAATCAGTAGCCGGCAACTGCAGGCGCGCAACGATCTGCCGGGCCTGTTCATTGTAACGCGTCTTCACCACCTTCTCCAAGCCTGGTTTGACCGGAATCCGCTATTTTCACTGGGGGGAGGCAGAAGTACTGGCAGGAAATCAAGAGAGGAAACAGCCGTTTCAGGCGAAGCCGTCAGTCAGAAACACCTGGTTTATGAAACTGACCGCTTATTTTTTGGAAGAAGAGGATTTCTTTTTCGGAACTTTTTTCGTCGTTGCAGGGCGTTTTGCTGCAGGGGTTTTCTTCGCCGTTTTTTTGACCGATTTATCAGCGGCTTTCGTTTTTGCGGGAACCTTCTTTTTGACTTTGGTTGCCGTCTTTTTTGTTTTTGAAGACGCTTTGGCTTTCTTCTTTTTCACCACTTTTTTCTTTTGCTTTGAAAGCGGTTTGGCAAACATGTCTTCCATGCGGCTGGGGGCATCCATGAGGTCGACGCCATCCTCGGGCAGTGGATTTTTTGCCAGATCGAAGTCAGCCGCCAGTTCCTCGTCGGTCGCCAGGCATCGTAACAGGTGACTGAATAACGGCGCGTCTGTTTTCCTCACCGACGATTTCAGACTCTCGCTGGCAGTCTCTATTGATTCGTCTTCGGGCAGCAGTCCCAGCCACTTGCTTGCATTCAGAATCTTTTCATCAGCGGGTACCAGGTGGCTTCCCAGGACAACCTGTAAAGTATGATTCAAGACAAACGGTGTCAGGGTTTTCATACGGGACAGCTGCTTCTGCGCCTGCTCCAGTGTCTTCTTTCGCAGCATCTCCAGGTCGAAACAGAACTCTTTATCAAAGGTGTACTGCAGCACTGTCCGGATGCGGTAAGCACGCCATTCGGCATCTCCCACATTTACAAACACGGATTCCAGTTCGGAAATCGTACTGACACGAATCTCGTTCAGATCATGAAAGCCATCCAGCAGGGCATCGAATACTTCGTCCGCTTTTTCGTTTGTTGTATTTTCCAGACAGATTGCATGCAGAATGGTCTCCAGTACGGGACGATCATACTTTGGTAAAGTTGCTGAGTAGCGTTTCTTAAGCGACGCAATCAGCTTTTTGCAAACAGCCTGTTTATCCGATGTGGAAATTTTTTTAGCAACCATATCTGTCTGTACAATATTTGAGATGTATCAATTGGAGTGTAAGAAAACAGTTCATTTCATGAATGGAAGCACTGCCTGCTATTCATGAAGAGTCTCTTCGTCAGTGCCCCGCTGTTCTTCCGAAGAAGAATTTTCCGCTAACTCTTCCGCTTCTCTCTCGACCTGTAACTCATCCAGAATACGAATCGTATCCAGCGCATCTTTCACGGCAGTGTCCTGCACAAATTTGATCACGGGAGTGTATCGGGTTTGAATCCGATCTGCGATTTTGGACTGGATAAATCCCTTCGCAGATTCCAGGCCGTGCATACAGAGTGCTTTTGCCTTCTCATCTCCCATGATCGAAATATAAATCTTGGCTGACTGCACATCAGGTGCAACTTCAACATGCAGGACTGTCACATTCTTGATCCGGGGATCGCGCAAATGCAGCAGAATCGTTGTACTTACTGTTTCTAATATCGCCTGTGCGATTTTTGCTAATCGACGTGATGTCATTCAGTTTCCACCAGCATTCCTGTTTGAATTGAACCAGCTTATGAACTGGATTCGAGTGTTCGTTTCACTTCATTAATCCGGAATGCCTCCAGCAGGTCTCCTTCTTTAATATCATTGAATCCGGCAAGCAGGATACCGCACTCCATCCCTTCACGAACTTCCTTGACATCGTCTTTTTCACGTTTTAATGAAGCAATCCCATACTGATTCAGAATCTTCTGATCCCGAATCAGATGTACGCGGTCATTTCGATTAATCGTGCCATTCAGCACGCGACAACCGGCGATTTTACCATAGCGGCTGATCGAGAACGTCTGCAGGACCAGAGCACGCCCGGTCTGTTCCTGAACCAGTTCAGGACGAAGCATGCCTTCGAGTGAAGCCCGTATGTCATCAACGACTTCATAAATGATACTGTAACGACGAATTTCCACATCTTCCTGTGTCGCCAGGTTCAGGGCACGATCTTCTGCCACGACATGGAAGGCAACAATGATTGCATTCGAGGCACTCGCCAGATAAACGTCACTCTCGTTGACGCCGCCGATCCCGTCATGCAGAATTTTGACCCGAACTTCGGGATGTTCAAATTTATTGATTTCACTGCGAAGCGCTTCGAGTGAACCTGGTGTATCCGCTTTGAGGATCAACGGCAGATCCTGAATTGCCCCTTCCACTGCTGACCCCAGAATATCTTCCAGAGTCCGGGGACCACCACTATGCCGGGCCAGCGTATCGGCTCGCCCTTCATGCCGTCGTTCTTCTGCCAGCTCGCGGGCCTGATCAATGGTTTCCACAACCACAAAGTGATCGCCGGCTCCCGGTACGGAATCCAGACCAGTCACCTTGACCGGCGTGGAAGGCGGTGCTTCTTCAATCTGCTGATCCAGATCATCATACATGGCGCGAATATAGCCGTACGACTTACCACAGATCACGGCATCACCAATGCGGAGCGTCCCTTTCTGCACAATCAGCCAGGCGACCGAACCACGACCTTCATCGCGGAAACCTTCCAGACAGGCTCCCACGGCAGGCCGATTGGGATTGGCCTTGAGTTCATGCAACTCGGCGGTCAGCAGCAGTGTCTCCAGCAGGTTATCCAGCCCCATTTCCTTTAAAGCGGAGACGCGGACCACATCGGTTTCCCCACCCCATTCTGAAGGAAGTACATTTTGTGTGGTCAGTTCCTGCAGGACTTTCTGCTCATTGATATCTGGCAGATCGATCTTGTTCATTGCCACGACCATCGGAACCCCGGATGCTTTCACATGGCTGATACTTTCAGCCGTCTGAGGCATGACCCCGTCATCGGCGGCAACCACCAGTACAACCATATCAGTCACATTCGCTCCCCGCGATCGCATCTCGCTGAATGCGGCGTGACCGGGTGTGTCGACAAAGGTCAGTTTATGGCCGTTATATTCGATCTGATAAGCGGCGATATGCTGGGTAATTCCCCCCGCTTCTCCTTCAACCACTTTGATTTTCGATTTTCTCAGTGTATCAACCAGGGTTGTTTTACCATGGTCAACGTGTCCCAGAACCGTGATAATCGGCGGACGGGTCACCAGATCTTCGGGAGCATCTTCCTGTTCAATAATTTCGGTGACAGATTCCAATGCGCCTCTTTGCCGTTTAAAGGTTAAATCGACCCCCAGTTCCATCGCGACCGCCAGGGCTACATCTTCTTCGATGATCTGGTTAATCGTAACCATCTCACCAAACTCTTTGAACATGATGGACATGATGGCTTTCGCAGGACGTCCCATTGCTTCGGACAGACTCCGCACTGTCATGGGGACTTCTACTTCGACGTCGGTCTTGTGGACGATATTCCCGGAATCATGCTTCCGCCTGGAACGTCGAGGACGACGACCAACGACATCCTGCTGCTCCGAACCCTCTCCCGAGAACCCCCGGCGGCCTTCCTTACGTTGCTCGCGGCGCTGTTTGCGTGCCTCGACCAGGCTCAGGCTGCCACGACGGTTTTTCCCATCATCATCCTGAGGATCGCGGTCCTTGTCCTTTTTCTTCTGTTCGGTATGCTGAGCCAGATGAGCAGCCAGTGGGCTTTTCTGCTCCAGAATATCTGCCGTCAAACGAACTTCCGGCTTTTGAGCCTTCTCTTCTTTTTTCTTGGGTTTGGGGACCACCGGCTGCTTATACGCAGGAGGCGCTGCCACGTTTGGTAAAGCAGACTTCGGCTTCGGCTTCGGCTGAGGCTTGCCTGATCGGGTCGAGCCAATCGGTTTCATTTCTCGAATATTAGAACCGGAAGAACCTCCGGCGGGAACATAATCATCCCGGGTCATAGCCTGATCCGAATCTGACTTTCCAGTTTCCTCAATGGATTCTTCTGATCGACGCTTGAGTGCCGCAGAGCGACCTTCAGTCACATCTGCCGTTTCTTCAACGGATTCATCAGCCTGACTGGTCTCAGTTTCGTCTTCAGTGGCAGACTCCGCTTCTTCCTGTTCTACCACGACTCCTGATGTCCCTTCCTGGGAATAGGAATCTTCATCAGATGCTTTCGAAGCCTTCTGGGAAGTAGACCGGGAAGGTTGAGGCCGGGAGGTCATCGTCTTGATGTTACGCATCTTCGGTTGTTCCCGTTGAGGCGTCAGAGTTTCCGGCGTGGCAGACTCCTCGGAACTTTCCGCAGGTTTCCCCTTCTGTTCCAGATATGCAATAACGATGTCACGTTCGTCGGGCGTAATGCTGGCCAAAGCGGAGTTTTTCAACTTCACTCCTGCTTTGTTACATTCATCGATCAGCACTTTGCTGTCCATTCCCAACTCTTTTGCAAGAGCAAAAATACGAATCTTCAACAGCCCTTCTCCCGTGAACAAATCTGCAATACGTTTTCAAATCTTCTCGGACTGAAACGACATGCCTGATGAGGCATCAACCCCATTACACTTACTCGTAATCGAACGAATTATTCCTGCTTCTCTGTAGACTCTTCCGCAGAATTTTCTACATTCACCGCCTGTTCTTCAACCGGTGATTCTTCAGGAACAGTCGTTTCGTCTGCCTCTGTAGTACTCTCTGTATCATTTACATCAACGGCGGTTTCTTCAACCTCTTCATTTTCAGCAACCGCCGAAATTTCAACTTCTGATTCAACTTCTGATTCAACTTCTGATTCAACTTCTGATTCAACTTCTGATTCAACTTCTGATTCAACTTCTGATTCAACTTATGATTCAG
>PAJV01000077.1 GCA_002706765.1 Gimesia sp. | reverse complement strand
GACCGGGAAATAAGAGACTGACTGTGACCTCTGCAGGGTCTGGTTTCGTCAGTTCAATAGAAGAGAAAGTGAATCGGCTTTTACGTAATGGGGTTGTTTTTTCGGTAGATGTGATCATAATACTGATACCTTGATTGCTGTGTCCTATGGATACAAAAACGGCTCTGAGTGTTACGAGCACTCGGAGCCGTTGTCCGTTTCTTGGGTTTCATTCTGATTCTCCAGAAAAACAATGAAAGCCTGCCCTTTGACAAACTTACGGTTTCCGAGTTTCAGCATCTTCAAACCCGCTCTACGAGCCTGCCGTAATGCCCAGTCTTTAAGACCTGTTACCCGCTTGAACTCTTCCAGTGAATAAAGTCTGTCAGGCTCAATCTGTCCTGTCGTCTTCCACTGTGTTGATGGCTGCTCTTTGGTTTTCGTCGCTGGCATGATTGCCTCCCTTGCTTTCAGTTCCAATGAATTGCCGTTGTGTTCTCGTTGAATACGGCTTGTGTTACTGAGGCAATCAAAACGAAAAAAGACCAGCCTGTGAAGACTGGTCTTGAGCTTAAATATCGGGATTGCGGGAATGCTTTTGAGATTGCCAGAATGCTGCAATCTTGCGCCGTTATTCTGGGGTAAACCGCTTTATTATCTTCTCGGCATTGATTTTGTAGGTACCAGTCAACCTGCGACTTTGCATGTACCTGACGAGATTATACACTTCAGTTTTATTGAACTGCTCACCATTCACATCATCGAATAAATTTGATTCTTTGATGTACACTTTCAATATGCGGTAGTCTGGATAACCAAACCATTCTCGCAGTTCTTTAATTCCATATGTCTCTTGATTGGAAATTTCCTGTGGAAGATCAGATCCAGGGTCAATGCAATCATAGTAGTTATTCAATACAATCGCGCGTTCCCTTCGAAGGATCGATCGAACTAATGTTGCAGCATATGGGGAGAACTCGATTTCAGATAGACGGTAGCGAATTGAATCCTCGTTCTGCTTCATAAACTCTGTCGCAGACAGATAGTCTCTGTTCCATTCACTGCTATCACTCCATGAACCGTCAAGCGAGATTCCACCTTCAGCACCTCTTAGTAAGTGTTCCCCGACCATAAGCATAAATTCCCCAACGCATGAATGTGCTGTTGGATGTAGTAATACGGTTTCTTCACCATCAATCGAGAACTGCATTTCGCAAACATTATGAGTATTACTGTCACAGGCTGAGATAATGTCTTCATACTCCCAGAAACACAAACCAGTCGGAGCCCAGAAATAGAACGCTAGGAATTTTGGAGAACCCCCGGCCAGTGACTCAATTCCATCCTCAATGAAAATGGCTTCTATAATTTCCTCTGCCAGAGTTGATTCATCAATAAATAAACCCAGAGGCGAATTCTCTGGGATTGGTATTCTGATAGGTTTCATCTGCATCATCCTTAAAAGCCCGGGCCGGTCGTCTCTGGGAATGACGGATGATTCTTCACCCCAGAGCCGACCAACGGGAGAGCTACTCCCACCCGGTAAAAATCAACTGGTCACAATAATGGTCACAACACAAGCCACCGCATGGTATTCACGGTCCATTTTATAGGCAGTCAATATGAATAACAATTTCAGAACAGTGCCTTGTATGTAGTGATTGGCCTTTGGTAGCATTTTGGGTACCCGGGTAGGTTAGCTTTCCTAAAGCATAGGTCGCAGGTTCGAACCCTGCCGGGGGTACTTTTAGACATCTCAAGGTTGTTGTTCGCGATTGGATGTAACCTGTATCCTGCTTAGCCAGAATAGCAGTGGACTGATACCACAAGCCGCAACCAGGCTTGCGGCGAAGAGTACTGGAAACCAATACGGTATCATCAGCCGGAACTGCCCGTTCGAGAGTGTGCCTGCTCCAAAGCCCAGCATTGCCTGGGTGGCTCGGTCCATTCGCTGCTGCGTGGTTTGCCATCGATAACTCTGATCCCAGGGTCCGAGATAATTGATGCCAACGTCACCAGCCGATTGTGGATGCAACGTGAGGACAATACGCCCCACGCCGGACCAGACACCGAAGGTTCTGGAGTTGAATGCCCTGCAGACGAATTCTTCACTGTATGTAAAGCTGCGCATCCATAACCCGGCAAGCAGGACGCTTACGAAAATGCAAATGATCATTCCATCGACTCTCACCTTTGTTACTGCTTTCGTGGTCGCCATTCAGATTTTCTCCTGACCCGAAACAGATCGAATTACTTCGGCTTTTACTGTCAAACTAAAATTTCCCATAGGGATCAGCCTGGAACCGCTCCAAGTCGGGATTGTAACCGTTGCGTTTTCGTGTCTAATACAAAGTAATATTACTTCACCTTTGTTATTTTCAGGAAGACGTCAGACTAAACCCGGATACAGGCTAATATGACTGACTGATCTTCTTTTCAGCCACAAACACTTGAACAATCTTATCAAAACGATTCGAATTGTCGTAATAAACATTTTCTATAATTCATAATACAAAGGGCCAGATCAGATGCTGAAGCCACTTTCCCTGTTTGCTGTCTGTTTCATCACACTCTGGTTTGTCTCGAGCGAGACGGCGCTCCAGGCGGAAGATAAAGCCAAAAGTTATTTTCTGATCGGTAATTCGCTGACCTGGGATACGGCTCCTTCCCTGCTGGATGGGGATGTGCAGTGGCACGTCGATTGTGGCAAGAGTCTGCCTTACATCATGGCGCATCCGGAAATGCCTTGTGTGAAAACGTCAACGCTCTGGCCACAGGCACTGCAGGAAAAACAGTACGACCTGATTTCCGTGCAGTCCCACTATGGTGCGACACTGGATGAAGATCTCGCCACGATTTCCAAATGGGTGGAAATGCAACCCGGGGCAACCTTTATTATTCATACCGGCTGGGCCAGAAGTGAAACGCGCGCGAAAGAATACGCCAGCAAAGAGACCTCCGGAAAAATGCAGCACAGCCCCGCTTATATCAACGCGTTACTGGCCGCTCTGCAGAAAAAGTATCCCGACCGGAAATTCAAACAGACCCACGCCATTGATCTGCTGGACCAGGTGAATGCGGATATTGAAAACAACAAAGCTCCCTTCGACGAGATCACCGACATCTACCGTGATGCGATCCACATGAAAACCGACACCGGTCGCTACCTGATGCACAACGCGATGCGGCACGCAATGGGACAACCCCGCTCAGACAAAGGGTATGAAAAAGTCGATCCCCAGGTAAAGCAGTATCTGAACCAGGTGCTGGATACACTCAAGTAGGATTCAGATCAAAAGTCGATCAAGCCGCCGCGGTCGGCAGTTCTGCGATCAGGGCCTGTTTTTCTTCGTCAGTCAGGAATGAGGCTTCGAACGAATTCCGGGCGAGTCTGATCAGATCGTGTTGTGACAGCCTGAAGGCGGTCTGAATCGCAGAGTAGTTTTCATTCACATAGCCGCCGAAGTAGGGGGGATCGTCGGAATTGACGGTTACCAGCAGGCCGGCGTCCAGCATCTGTTTCAGAGTGTGATCTTTCATGGTTTTGAAAACACGTAAACGCACATTCGAGAGCGGGCAGACCGTCAATGGAATCTGCTCGGCTGCCAGCCGTTTGACCAGGTCCGGATCTTCCATGCAGCGCACTCCATGGTCGATGCGTTCTGCATGCAGGAGATCAAGCGCTTCGGCGATGTATTCAGGCGGACCTTCTTCGCCGGCGTGACAGACCACGTGATATCCCTGCTGACGGGCCGCGTCAAAGGCCTTCACAAATTTGGAAGGGGGATGCCCGAGTTCCGAAGAATCCAGCCCCACGCCAATAAAATGATCCCGGAAAGGCGCTGCCTGCTCCAGTGTTTCCATTGCTGATTCTGCGGAAAGATGCCTGAGAAAGCTCAGGATCAGCTTTGACGAGATGCCGTATTGAGTCTGCCCGTCTTTCAATGCCGCCGTGATTCCATGGACGATGGTTCCCATTGGAATGTTCCGGGCGGTGTGGGTCTGGGGATCGAAAAATATTTCCGCATGTTTCACATTCTGTGCGGCGGCCTTTTTCAGATACGCCAGCGTGAGTTCATAAAAATCTTCCTCACTGCAGACAACACTCACCGAAGCATAATACAGGTCCAGAAACGACTGCAGGTCGCTGAAATCAAAGGCCGCCCGCATCTCTTCCACAGAGGCGAACGGCAGGCTCATCCGGTTCTTGTCCGCCAGTTGAAATGCCAGTTCGGGTTCCAGGGTGCCTTCAATGTGCAGGTGCAACTCTGCTTTAGGCAGGCGGGCGATGAACTCATCCATGGTGTCACTTCCTCAAGATAGAAATCTGCAGATGGTGCTTGCTGGCGACATGGTAGCTTGAGAACCGCGTTTGTCAACATCGGAAGCAGTCCCTCGGGCTTCGCATTCGCTGGTGACGATGTTAGGATAAATCAGCGGTAAATATCGAGTCGGTGTATTGAGAATTCTCCTGCTGTGAAATGACGAGGTGACTGCATGTTAAGAATGATTCTGTCCTGGCTGGCTGTGGTTATCGTCTGTGGTCAGGTTCCCCTTCATGCCTCTGACTGGCAGGTTGGCGTAGCGCGAATCGACATTACGCCCGCAAAAAAAATCTGGCTGGCCGGCTATGCCTCACGTACAAAACCGGCTGAAGGGACGACTCATCCCTTATGGGCCAAAGCACTCGTTTTCAAAGACGAACGTGGCAACCGGGCCGCGATTGTGACTACCGATCTGATTGGTTTGACGCGGGAACTGTCTGATGCCGTCAGTGCCCGTGTTGCCCGGGAGACGGGAATGACCCGCAAACAGATCCTGCTCAATTCCTCGCACACGCATTGTTCACCGGTTGTACGTGGCTGTGCGCCGCTGGCGTATGACTTCACTTCTGAGCAGCAGCAGGACGTCGATCACTATGCGAAAGTGCTCGAAGAGAAACTGGTGAAAGTCATTGTTTCCGCTAGCAGATCGCTGAAACCGGCACAACTGAGCTACAGCGAAGACCAGGCCTCGTTTGCGATGAACCGTCGCGGTCGCATTAATCCGGATGGTCCCGTCGATCATACCGTGCCGGTCCTCAAAATCAGCGATCCTGCAGGGAAGCTCCAGGCGATTCTGTTCGGATACGCCTGTCATAATACGACGCTGGCGTTTTTTGAATACTGTGGTGACTACGCCGGCTTTGCACAGATCGAACTGGAAAAGCAATATCCCGGCGTCACCGCGCTATTCCTGCTGGGGTGCGGGGGAGATGCCAATCCGAATCCCCGGGGGACGCGCGAACTGGCGGAGCAGCATGGTCGTTCTCTGGCCGCGGCTGTCACGCGGGCACTGGCTGAGCCTTTGAAAGCCGTTGATGGCCCGCTCACGGTGAAATTTCAGCGAACGGATTTACCATTTACGAAACCACCTTCGCGCGAGGAACTGCTGGCCCGGCAGGGTCAGGGGGACGTCTATTCCCAGCGGCTCACAAAACACCTGCTCAAGCAGCTGGATCAGCAGGGAACAATTCCGGATGCTTATCCCTTCTCAGCCCAGGTGATCGAGTTTGGCAATGATCTGACGCTGATCGGGCTCGGTGGAGAAACCGTGATTGATTATGCCATCCGACTGCACGAGGAATTATCCCCACGTCAGATCTGGGTTGCGGGCTACTGTAATGAAGTTTTTGCCTATGTACCCTCGGAACGGGTTTTGAAAGAGGGGGGCTATGAAGGGGGCGGAGCCATGAAGTACTTCGGCATTCACGGTCCCTTTCAACCTGGTGTGGAAGATCGGATTATGAAGCTGGTCCATTCTCTGCTCACACCTTGATCGCACCAGAAGTAGACACATCTGGTTTTTAACGGTGTCACCACTGACAGTAAAAATCGAAAAAATATTATTGCTGTTTCCGCTGCCTTTTTCGTAAGAAGAGTGCCGATGAAAGCGGGTTGCCTTTCTTAGACTGTGTCCAGTTTTACCGTAGCGTCTCCAGGGTCATTTGGACCGTGTTCAACAGATTGAAAGACGCTGTGGTGAAATGTGATGTGCTCCAGTATCTAAAGTAAATCCAGTCTGTCTAATCTGCACCGAACCTGCCCGTTCAGCGGTTCCCGTCGTGCATTCACGGAAACCTCGCTTGTTCTGGCATGTTTTCTAACTGGTTGACAATTAGTTACTTACAGCCTTTTATGTGTGTCCGTTTTTCGTGACGAAAATCTCAGACTTGAATATTGGTATTGTCTCAAACGATGGCGTGGGAAATAATGGTAACGCTCGAAACATGATATTAGGTCCCTGACATTCCTGTGTGGCATGCCCTGAAAATGCTCGAGTCACGTCCACACGATAATCCCACTTTTACAATTAGGTGTTGGCCATGGACGGTCCTTTAAACAACCTCAATTCAATTTTATTTGATTGAGGGAACTATCCCTGCGCCATGCGTGTCTTGTTTGATACTGAATATTCTGAACACAGTGAAAGGCTCTCGCACTTTAGAAACATTTCCCTTATCAAATTACCTCGAACTTATTGGCCGATAAATCGACAGGCAGGAATGCCACTCGTTACGCCAGGAGGAGGAGTCCCATGGAAAATGGTCGATCAATCTTAAATCAAATCTCGAGTCAGCTGAATGCGGACTCATTTCTTCAGGAACACTGGCAGGGCTCTTTCGAAGAGTACCTCGATATTGTTCGACAGGATCCCCGGGTGACGCGAACGGCGTTCCAACGTGTTTATGATATGATCATGAGCTATGGAACCTACCCGGTCGAAGGTAAAAAAGGCCTGCTCCGGTATCGCTTCTTTGACGACCCCGTAAACGACGGCAAAGATGGCATCTTCGGCCTCTCCAAACCGCTGATGGAACTGGTCAACGTGTTCAAGTCGGCTGCCCTCAAGTACGGCAGTGAACGCCGCGTACTGTTACTGCATGGACCGGTCGGCAGTTCCAAAAGTACCATCGCCCGCCTGCTGAAGCAGGGGCTCGAACGCTATTCCCGCACCGAAGAAGGTGCCCTTTACAGTTTCGGCTGGAAAGAGGAAGACGGTACGATCCTCTGGGACCCGATGAACGGTGACCCGCTGCAGCTGGTACCACTGGTAAACCGCAAGGAAATCTGCGATTACCTGAATGCCGGCCGAGATCCTGACACTGATACCGGCTACGGCGTGGAAATCTCGGGGGAAGTCTGCCCGCTCAGTCGCTTCATCTTCAATGAACGACTTGAAAAAGCGAATGGCGACTGGACTAAAGTCATGGATCAGATCGTGGTCAAACGCATTACCTTCTCGGAGCAGGATCGGATCGGCATCGGTACGTTCCAGCCCAAAGACGAGAAGAACCAGGATTCCACCGAACTGACCGGCGATATCAATTATCGTAAAATCGCCCAGTACGGCAGTGAAAGTGATCCACGTGCATTTAACTTTGATGGCGAATTTAACGTCTCCAACCGGGGACTGATCGAATTTATCGAAGTCCTCAAATTGGACGTCGCGTTTCTGTACGACCTTTTGGGGGCTTCACAGGAGCATAAAATCAAGCCGAAGAAATTCGCGCAGACCGATATCGACACCGTCATTATCGGTCACACGAACGAACCGGAATACCGTCGGCTGCAGTCCAACGAATTCATGGAAGCATTACGCGACCGTACGGTGAAAATCGATGTGCCGTACGTCACGAAGCTGAGTGAAGAAGTCAAGATTTACGAGAAGGATTACAATACCAAGCGGGTCCGTGGTAAACACATCGCCCCGCATACGCTGGAAATAGCCGCGATGTGGGCGGTCCTCACGCGTCTGGAAACCCCCAAGCATCACGGCCTGACGTTAATCCAGAAAATGAACCTGTATAACGGCAAATCCCTGCCGGGTTTTACTACGGAAAACGTGGAACAGCTGCGCAAGGAAGCCAAGTCCGAAGGTCTGTTTGGAATTTCACCCCGCTATGTGCAGGACAAAATTTCGAATGCCCTGGTGGTTAACTCGCATAGTTCCAACCTGAATCCGTTCATGTTGCTCAACGAACTGGAAGAAGGCTTGAAGCATCATTCGCTGATTGCCAACGATGATATGCGTGACCATTACCGTCAACTCATCACTGTCGTGAAGGAAGAGTATACCGATATCGTGAAGAACGAAGTTCAGCGTGCGATTGCCGCCGACGAAGAAGCACTCACGCGACTGTGTGGCAACTATCTGGATAACGTGAAGGCGTACACGCAGAAAGAACGCGTGAAAAACAAATTCACCGGCGAATATGAAGAACCGGATGAACGCCTGATGCGTTCCATTGAAGAACGAATTGATATCCCGGACACCAGGAAGGATGATTTCCGTCGTGAGATCATGAACTACATTGGTGCCCTGTCACTGGATGGTAAATCGTTCGATTACAAAACCAACGATCGTCTGCAAAAGGCCCTCGAAATGAAACTGTTCGAGGATCAGAAGGATACGATCAAGCTGACGAGTCTGGTTTCGAATGTTGTCGATTCTGAAACACAGGAAAAGATCGACATCGTCAAAGCACGGCTCATCCGAAATTATGGTTACGACGAAGAATCTGCGACAGACGTCCTGCAGTACGTTGCCAGCATTTTTGCTCGCGGCGATACCAAAAAGAACAGCGATGCCGCCTGATCCATGACTCCGTCTGTAAAGTATGACACTAAACCGGGATAAGAAGGAATTAAATGAGAGCCGACTCACTCTGATTCCCTGTTCTGAAAGGGGCTCGATACCATGGTGCGAAGAATTGATCGTGACCAGCAACGGTTCGATAAAATTATAAAAGGGAAGGTCCGCCAACAGCTCCGGAAATACATCAATCATGGTGAAATGATTGGTCGCAAAGGCCGCGAGACTGTCAGTATCCCCGTTCCCAATATCGAGATTCCCCATTTTCAGCACGGCGAAAAAGGGAGTGGCGGTGTCGGCCAGGGAGAAGGCGAAGTTGGTCAGCCCATTGGCCGCGGGAAAGGTGATGGCGACGGTCCCGGTCAGGCCGGTAATGAACGCGGGCAGCATATTCGCGAAGTCGAATTAACGCTCGAGGAACTGGCCGACATGCTTGGCGAGGCGCTGGAACTCCCGCGGATTGAACCCAAGGGGGAAGATGCCCTCACTTCAAAAAAAGACCGCTATACTTCGATCCGTCCCACTGGCCCGGATTCCCTGCGTCATTTTAAACGCACGTATAAACGGGCTCTCCGACGGATGATTGCCACCAACAATTATGATCCCCAGGATCCATTCATCGTTCCTACAAAAGATGACGAACGCTTTCGCAGTTGGAAAACGGTGACCGAGCCGCATACGAACGCCGCGGTCATCTACATGATGGATGTCTCCGGATCAATGACCGATGTGCAGAAAGAAATTGTCCGCACGGAAGCGTTCTGGATCGATACCTGGCTCAAGCGGCAGTATGACGGCATTGAACGCCGTTATATTGTGCACGATGCTGTAGCTCATGAAGTGGATGAAGATACGTTTTACCGCATTCGAGAGAGTGGCGGGACGCGTATCTCATCCGCTTACCGGGCTGCCGATCATATCATTAAACGGGATTTTCCCCCTTCATTATGGAACATCTACTGCTTCCAGTTTTCCGATGGCGACAACTGGGGCGAAGACAATTCGGACTGCATCGAAAATCTCAAACAGAATCTGTTCCCGATCTGTAATCTGTTCTGTTACGGGCAGGTACGCAGTCCCTACGGATCGGGTGATTTCATCAAAGAACTTCGCAAAGTCGAAGAGGAGTTTGGTAACCTGATTCTCTCTGAAATTGATGATAAGGAAGCGATTTACGGTTCCATCAAAACATTCCTGGGGACAGGCAAGTAAAACGAATGTGATTAACGGCAGCCAGTCAGCATCTCATTAAACAGTCAACAGCAGCTGACGGAGAAATTTATGGTAGTAACCACTTACCGACCTTTACCGAAAGAGCTGAGCGATATCCAGCAGGAGATGGAACAGCATGCGCGCGATTACGGCCTGGACTTCTTCAAAACGATCTTTGAAGTCCTGGACTATGAAGAGCTGAGCATGTTTGCCGCCTATGGCGGGTTCCCGGTTCGATATCCGCACTGGCGGTTCGGTGCACAATACGATGAGTTGATGAAAGGCTATTCGTACGGGTTGCAGAAAATCTATGAAATGGTGATCAACACCGATCCCTGTTATGCCTACCTGCTCAGTGCGAATGATATCACCGACCAGAAACTGGTGATTGCCCATGTTTATGGTCACTGTGATTTTTTCAAGAACAATGCCTGGTTTTCACAGACGAACCGGAAAATGCTGGACCAGATGGCCAATCACGCCACCCGCATGAATCGCCATATTGACAATTTTGGTTACGAGGTGGTGGAAACGTTCATTGATACCTGCCTGTCGCTGGAAAGTCTGATCGACCCGTATGCGCCGCATATCCGCAGAACGCAGAAAACGGAAACCAAAGAAGAAACAAAGAAACGGACAGACGAAGAAAGCGAAAGCACGGGGGGACGTTTTCCGGCCAAGTACTATATGGATCGTTACATCAATCCCGAAGAGGTGCTGGAGGAAGAAGCCAGCCAGAAACGTCAGAAAGCGCGGGAGCTCTCCGATCAACTCAAGTTTCCCAAAGAGCGGATGCGGGATGTTCTGTATTTTCTGATTCAATACGCACCCCTGGAAGACTGGCAGCGGGATGTCCTGACCATCATTCGCGATGAAGCCTGCTACTTCGCTCCCCAGGGACAGACCAAAATCATGAACGAAGGCTGGGCCAGTTTCTGGCACTCCACGATCATGACCCGACACGGGCTGACCGATGAAGGGCTCATCAATTACGCCGATCATCACAGCGGCACCATGGCGACCAGCCCGAATCGATTGAACCCGTATAAACTGGGAATCGAACTGCTGAAGGATATTGAAGAACGCTGGAATAAAGGTCAGTTCGGACCGGAATATGAAAACTGCACTGACATGTACCAGAAGGAACACTGGGATCAGGATCTCGGCTTAGGTCGAGAAAAAATCTTCGAAGTCAGACGGATTCATAATGATATTACCTTTATCGATACCTTTCTGACTCCCGAATTCTGTTATAAGCAGAAAATGTTTTCGTTTGCCTTTAATGATTCCAATAAAACCTATGAAATTCAGTCACGGGAATTTCAACAGATCAAGCAGCAACTATTGAACAGCCTGAGCAATCATGGTCGACCTGTCATTTACGTACAGGATGCCAACTATAAAAATCGGGGAGAACTCTACCTGGAACATGAGTATCTGGGAGTGGAGCTCAAACTCGATTATGCCCAGGACACACTGGCCAACCTGCATTCGATCTGGAAACGCCCCGTGAATATCGAAACCGTCGTTGATGATCGCCCCACGATTTTGAGCTACGATGGTAAAAAACACTCTACGAACTCCAAAGAGAAAAAATAAGATCCTCGTCAGGAGGATTTCAATATGACAGTATTAAACCAACTTAATCATGAACTGATTCAACTGGTCGGCTTTCATTCTGCATCACCTCGCACCGTCACGCTGGCTGCGAAAGGCAAGATTGAAGTCATGCTCGATTTTACTTCGGTTGATACGATGAGCTGTTCGTTTCAGGAAGTCCGCGTCAATGTTCCCGCATTGACACAGGCCACATTCGACAAGCTCAAAGAGTGGGGACAGAAACTCTGTCAGCGGATTACCTACCTGCTCGAAAACATTGGCCCACTCGAATATGACGAAGATGCAGCCCAGGTTCTCATTCGATCGACTCCCCCCGATCAGAAACCGGACGGCACTCGCTTTTATGAGGTGATCCTGTCCTCTCACGCGAATGGCAACTTCAGTCTCAAACGCTTTGAATCGCAGAAAGGACAACCGGGGCGTACTCAGGTTGATCTGCAGGTCACGCATGAAGTCCTCCGGAAACTCGTGGAAGACCTGGTGAATACTGTTCCCTGAACCTGAGTCGTCATCAACATAGTGATTTCCAGTCAAACACCTTGGGTTTAAGTGACCTAAGGTGTTTTCTTTTAATAAGATAAGACTGCATTGCAAATTCGCATTTTATGCTTGACGCGGTGTGTTTTATATGTAAAATCATATTTCATGAGTAAAACACTAGAACGCACCGAATCAAGACTGTCATACCGGGTACCGGCTCTGGAGAAGGGTCTGGAGGTGCTGGAACTGCTGTCAGGGATCTCCCAGCCACTCTCTTTAACGGACATCGCAGATCGTCTGGGACGCACGAAACAGGAGCTGTTCCGGGTCATGGCGTGTCTGAATGAGCAGGGTTATCTCATACGGGATGCCAACCAGGGCTACCGCATGAGCACCAAGCTGTTTGAGTTGGGAGCCAAGCACGCCAGCACCGAAGCTCTGATTGCCCGCGCGACGCCTCACATGGAATCGCTGACTAACGAACTCAATGAATCCTGCCATCTGAACCTGGTGGTCCGCAATAAGATGCTGGTGATTGCCCGTGTCGATTGCGACGCCGACGTCTCCCTGGCGGTCCGTATCGGTGCCAGTTTCAAATTACACGAACGCAACAGCGGTCATGTTGCGCTGGCGTTTCATACAGCCGACCAGCGTCAGAAATACTGGGAACAGTCTGATCAGCCGGCTGAAAAAATCAAAAAGTGGGAAAGTGAATTTGCCGGCATCAGGCAGTCCGGTTTCCGCACGATGGAAAGTACACTGATTGTCGGCGTTCAGGATACAGCCACGCCCATACTTGGCGCGGATGGCAGGCTGCTGGCGGTTTTGTGCGTCTCCCATATTCTGCGAGTGGGTGAAGCGGACGAGAGTGCCCGCATCTCTACAGCCATGCTGGAGTGTTCGCAGGCGATTTCCAGTGAGTTTGGGCCCACCATGATCAGTCAACAGGATGCCCCTGCCCACGGCGTCAAATAAATTTAACGGGTGAATCGAACGGAGTATTCATGTTGGACCAGTTTACGCGAGATCAGGACTTTCCCAGTTTGCGGGAACGCGTCTATTTAAATACCGCTGCAGAAGGGATTCCCCCGTTATCTGTGGGGAATGCATTTCAGCAGTATTTCCAGGATAAACTGCTGGGCATGGATGGCAGAAAACTGCATGAAGCCCAGTGGGATGCCGCCAAAGATCTGCTGGCGCAGATGTATGGACTGAGCTCCGACGAAGTCAGTATCTGTTCCTGCAGTTCGGAAGCCTTCAACCTGGCTTACCAGGCGCTGCAGCTCAAAACCGGTGATGAGATTATCGTCAGTGATCTGGATTTTCCCGCCAGTTATACCTATGGACTGCAGCAGAGCTGTCCGGCGACCGTGAAGGTCTGGAAGTCTCGCGACTGGGAACTGCATCTGGAAGATCTGCAGTCGCTGCTGAGTGACAAAACCCGGGTTGTCAGTATTTCACTGGTCAGCTTTTTCAATGGTTATAAAATACCGCTGCAGGACGTGATTCAGACCATCCGTGCGCACTCGTCAGCCCTGATCGCACTGGACGTAACTCAGGCTCTGGGCCGCATTCCACTGGATCTGACGGACATTGATTTAATCGTCAGCAGTACGCACAAATGGATTCTCGCTTCTCATGGCGGCGGACTGGTCGGCGTTCCCACTGCCAAAGCCCGGGAATGGACGGTTCCTGCTGGAGGCTGGTTTAACTTGAAAGACGCCTTTGGCGATCAGCGTTTTGAAGGAGCCGAAAGCCTGCCCGGGGCAGCCAGCTTTACCGTCGGCATGCCCAATTACCCTGCCGTCTATGCCATTAGAGCTGCCCTGGATTACATTACTTCTGCCGGCATAGAAGAGATCAACCGCGCTGCCACTCCCTTGGTCGAGGCCTGTCTGGAAGGTCTGAAAGAGACATCGGTGGAATTGATTTCCCCCCGCGATACCGGGCATCTGGGAGGCATTATTGCGTTTCGTCACCCTGAAGCGGAACGCATTTATCAGCACTTACACAGTAAACAAATTCACCCCATGTACCACGCCGGACGCATCCGCGTGGCCCTGCATGGTTATAATACGATGGAAAATGTAGAGACTTTTCTGAGTGAATTAAATCATGCACTCGCGAAGAGTTTTGTTGGAAATTAGGCGGTTTATGGCTGCCAGACGTGTAAAAAGTCGCTGAGAAATTGTTTTAAGTCAGTATTTTTGCTGACTTATGAACCAGAGATCCTATAATAGAGGTAAGACATAAGCTCATTCTTCAAAAGTTCTTACCTACACTCAACAGCCGCTCATAATGGGTGTGAGAGACTCTCGCTCCACTCATCAATTTGTGGTTCCTACCTAAACTGCTGGGAAAAATCATGAAGATGTCTGCTCGTTTACGAGATTGTTTCTGTACTTTCGTAACACAGGGTTCATGCGGAATATTAATCGCCCTCGCTGTAGTGAGTCTTTCTCCACTCCAGGCAGCCGAGAAAGAACCCAGTCAGCAACAGATCCAGTTTTTTGAAGCGAAAATCCGTCCTCTGCTGATCAAGCACTGCTATGACTGCCATGGTGAAGATACCCAGGAATCGGATTTGCGCGTTGATACATTCAAAGGCATCGCGCAGGGAGGCAAAGCGGGTTCGCTGATCGTTCCCGGCAAGCCGGAGCAGAGCCTGCTGATCACCGCGGTCAATTATCAGTCCAACGATCTGCAGATGCCTCCCGACGAAAAAATGAGCAAAGAGGAAATTGAAGACCTGACCAACTGGGTCAAAATGGGTGCCCCTTATCCCAATGCCGATTTAAGTCTGCTGCGTGCACCCAGTAACGAAGGAAAATATGACCTGGAAAAAGAACGTGAGTTCTGGTCGTTCCAGCCGGTCAAAAAACCGAATCTGCCTGAAGTCAAACAGAAGTCATGGGTCAAAAATCCGATCGACCAGTTCATCCTGCAGGGACTGGAGCAGGCTGGATTGACGCCTGCCCGTCCTGCAGACAAACGCACGCTGATTCGACGGACCACCTTTGATCTGACCGGCCTGCCTCCGACTACCCGGGAAATCGAAAACTTTCTCAACGATTCTTCTCCCGACGCCTTTGAAAAAGTGGTGGATCGCCTGCTGGCCTCTCCCCATTACGGCGAACACTGGGGCCGCCACTGGCTGGATGTCGCCCGTTATGCCGACTCCAATGGCCTGGACGAGAATGTGGCGTATGGGACCGCATGGAAATATCGCGACTATGTCGTGAATGCGTTGAATAAAGACAAGCCCTACGATCTATTCCTCAAAGAGCAACTCGCCGGTGATTTGCTGGAGCCAGCGAAAGATGTTGTCGAACGCAATGAGCGTTTGACAGCCACCGGTTTCCTGTTATTAGGTCCGAAAGTTCTAGCCGAAGTCGATAAAACCAAAATGGAAATGGACATCATCGACGAACAGATCAATACTATTGGCGTCTCGCTGATGGGCATGACACTCGGCTGTGCCCGTTGCCATGATCACAAATTCGATCCGATTTCAGCGAACGATTATTATGGTCTGGCGGGGATCTTGAAAAGCACCAAAATCATGGAGAGTTACAAGACAATTGGCCGCTGGAACGAAAACTCGCTCGCGACAGAAGCGGAACTGAAAGCACAGGCAGACTGGGATCAGAAGATCAAGGCAGAAGAAGATCAAATTGCCGCGCTGGTCAAATCAGAAAATGAACGGCTCCAGACAGAGGGGGGCAAAGAATTTAAACTGCCCGAGAAGCCGGAACCCTCTTATTCCAAAGAGGTCCAGGCAAAATTGAAAGCGCTGCGCGACCAGGTTGCATCACTGAAAAAAGAACGGCCTGAAGTTCCCACAGCAATGGGAGCAGCCGAACGGGAGACCATAGACGTTCCTATTCATATTCGTGGCAGTCACCTGACACTGGGGGAAACCGTGCCCCGACACGTACCGGTGGTCCTGAGTCAGCAGCCCCAGAAGCCGTTCCCTGAAGAACAGAGCGGCCGTCTGAAACTTGCCGAATGGCTGACCGACAGACAGCATCCATTAACATCACGCGTCATTGCAAACCGGGTCTGGCGCTGGCACTTTGGCAAGGGCATTGTTGCGACTCCCGATAACTTCGGAAAACTGGGAGCCAAACCGACCAATCAACCTCTGCTGGACTGGCTGTCCGTCAAGCTGATGGAAGAAAACTGGTCCCTAAAGCAGCTGCATCGTACGATCCTGCTGTCGAACACCTGGCAGATGAGCAGCGAATTTAATTCCCAGGCTGCAGCCGTTGATCCGAGTAATAAACTGATGTGGCGGGTTGATCTCAGGCGTCTGGACGCGGAATCAATACGTGATTCCATTCTGGCCGTCAGTGATGGTCTGGATCCCGCTCTGGGTGGCTCACTGCTCAATGTGGGAAACCGTGAGTTTGTCTTCAATCACGAATCCAAAGACGGAGTGACTTATGACTTCAATCGGCGTTCCATTTATCTGCCCGTGATTCGTAATCATCTGTATGGAATGTTTATGCTGTTCGATTATGCCGATGCCAGTGTATTAAACGGTGATCGTGCCTCGACGACCGTGGCCCCCCAGGCGCTGTTCCTGTTGAACAGTGAACTGGTGGAAGAAGCATCCCACCGGATGGCGGAAACGATATTACACAAGACGGCGTTATCGCCCGAACAGAAGATTCAGGAGTTGTTCCTGAAATCCTATGGGCGAGAGGCTGGCGAGATGGAAGTCAGCAAGTCACTGCACTTTCTGGAAGAACTGGAAAAAGATCTGCAGGCAGAAGAGGCTGATTCCCAGAAACGGATCACCCGCTCCTGGCAGGTGCTCTGTCAGTCCATTTTTGCATCGAGTGAATTTATCTATCTCAGGTAAACAGGCTCAGGCAGACAGGATGTCAAAACCAGAATCAACTTGAAACTGTTCAATAAGCAATCGAGACACGTTATGAGTATCCTACCTCAATCATTATATTCCCGTCGTGAACTGCTGAAGAAATCAGCCGTCGGTTTCGGAAACCTCGCCTTACTCTCCATGCTGAACGAGGAAGCACAGGCTGCGAAATCGAAAGATCCGCTGGCGCCGAAAGAGCCTCATTTCACGCCGCGCGCCAAACGCGTGATCTTTCTGTTCATGAAGGGGGGCCCCTCCCACATGGACACATTCGATTACAAACCGCAACTTCAGAAATATGATGGTAAGCCGCTCCCCTTCGATAAACCACGGGTACAGTTCGCACCGACCGGTAATCTGTTAAAATCACCCTGGAAGTTCAAGCAGTACGGCGAGAGTGGAATTCATGTCAGCGAACTGTTCCCGAATGTAGCGGAATGCGTGGATGATCTCTGTATCATTAACTCGTTGCATGGAACGAACGCGGCCCACGGGGGCGCGTTACTCAAGCTGCATACAGGTAGCGATGCCTTCGTGCGACCGAGTATGGGGTCGTGGGTGACTTATGGGCTGGGGACCGAAAACCGGAACCTGCCCGGCTTCATCACCATCTGCCCCACACTGGCACACGGCGGTGTGAAAAACTGGAGCTCCGCATTTCTGCCGGCTCCTTACCAGGGGACGCCACTCGGGAATGCCGCTGTCGCCGCCAAACAGGCTCAGATTGAATATATCAAAAATGATTTTCTCTCACGCAAGGTGCAACGTAAACAGGTCGATTTCCTGAATGAATTGAACCGCATGCACCAGGCAGAGACCGGACCGAACCAGATTTTGAATGACCGCATCGGTTCGTTTGAACTGGCGTTCCGCATGCAGGAAGAAGTGCCCGAGATCCAGGATATCTCCGGCGAAACCGAAGCCACCATGAAAATGTATGGACTTGATGAAGAGCAGACTGCGGATTTCGGACGTCAGTGCCTGATGGCACGTCGTTTCGCAGAACGGGGCGTGCGCTTTATACAGGTCTCACACAGTGACCAGAAAGTCCAGTGGGATCAGCACGGGAACCTGCTCGAAGGGCATGGTAAAAACGCCAAAGAAGTCGATAAGCCCATCGCCGGACTGCTGAAGGATCTCAAGCAGCGGGGACTGCTGAAAGATACGCTGGTCATCTGGGGTGGCGAGTTCGGTCGGACTCCCACGGCACAGGGAAAAAATGGTCGCGACCATAACCCGGAAGGTTTCACCATGTGGCTCGCCGGGGGAGGCGTCAAATCCGGAATTCAATATGGCGCCACCGATGAATTCGGCTACTATGCCACCAAAGACAAAATGCACATCCACGATTTCCATGCCACTATATTGCACCTGCTGGGAATGGACCACGAAAAACTGACGTACCGTTATGCAGGTCGTGATTTCCGCCTGACGGATGTCGCCGGTCATGTGGCCCACGGCATTCTGGCATAAACTGAAAACACAACAGCTGATTTAATCAAACCCTTCTTCCTGTGAAGAAGGGTTTTTTAATTTGTGCTTTCCAGAAAAACGGTTAATTTTCGGCACATGCCAGGAATCAAAACCGTCTTGCGACAAGTTTTCGGCACAGGGTTTGATGTGACTCGGTTGTTCATCAGCCTGCTCAACAGGACTTTCTCAAGAGTGCCGTTCGTACCTTGGTCGTGAACACCTCATGCAATTTCGCGAGCCGCGATCTTCTGGCGGATTGTCCAATCTCCTGTGGGAAGACAAACAGCGAACTGCTGGAGGTCGATGTGACCACCATGCATTCGAAGTGAAGCAGCCTATCCCTGATCCTTCGCATAGTGCTTGACATCGAAAAATTATCAGATAGCTTTATGTGTATGCACGATACATTTTCCTCATTTCGTGATGAACCGTCATATGAGAGCTTGCATCTTATGAAGGGGTAAACTCCATGTCACCAGAGCTAACGGGAATACAGGCCCGCCGCCTCTGACTGTTGTCCGCTGGGCCTTCATCTGAATTCCCCGAGCCCTCGCCGCGATAACCAACCGTTTTGGAGGCCAGGATTGTCCGAGAGAATCTCAAAGATTTCAGAATATTTACTTCAATTAGATGCTTTGAAGTCGATTAATCGCCGCTCCTACATCAACGGTGGAGAACGAGTGGAAAATTCGGCTGAGCATTCATGGCATTTAGCTATGGCCTGTTGGGCGTTTGCAGAATTGTCTCAGGAAGATTATGACATTTCAAAGTTAATCAAGCTTGCGTTGCTCCATGATCTTGGTGAAATCGAAGCGGGAGACACCTATCTTTACAGTACCAATAGAAGTGATGCGCATATTGAAGAACGCAAATGTGTAGTAAAAATAGCTTTGCACCCAGGAAATCCAATTGGAAATATCATTGGACTTTGGGAAGAGCAAGAGGCAGGAAAGAGCAAGGAAGCGAAGCTCTTAAAAGTTATTGATCGCTTGTTACCCTTTCTTCACAACATCGCTAGCGAAGGTCGATCATGGCAGGATAATGGAATACACAAGGATCAAGTGTTGAAAATGCATCAATTTATCGAGGATGAAAATCACGAAATATATGGCTGGTTTATTTCAAAGGTAGAATATGCTGTTGAACAAGGGTGGCTGAATGGCTCCTGACAAGGCGCTGCTACGAAAAATTACTCGATGACGCTCGCAAATTTCCGCCGAGTGCGGCGTTCAGCAAATAACTTCGCGCACGACTGTCTTCCATTTCTAAAGAAAGAGTTCTATGGCGAAATACCTGATTTCATTTCCAAGCGCAGCGATGGTCGTACCCGATGACGAACTGGAAGCGGTTGGTCACGACGCACACGCGGTAATCGACGAAGCAAAAGCTGCCGGCGTATATGTCTTCGGCGGCGGTATCGACGAAGCGGTCTCGCCGGTGCTCGTCTCCGCCGATGGCACGTTCGCCGCAGGCGGGTACTCGTGGGCGCCTCCACTCAATGGCGGTTTCACGGTCCTCGAACTACACTCGCGCGAGGAGGCTATCGTGTGGGCCGCTCGCATGTCGAAGGCCTGTCGTTGTGACCAGGAGCTACGCGTCTTTGGGTTCGACCCGCAGTCCTGAGAGTGGCATAGACTGTGTCCAGTTTTACTGTAGCGTCTCCAGGACCATTTGGACCGAGCATAATAGATCGGGAGACGCTATGGTTAAATGTGGATGCGCTCTAGCAACACCTATGAAGTGAAGTGGTTATGACGAGTTGTAGCTCGCTTTAAAAGAATGGGATGCGGGAAGGCAACCCGCGTCCTTTGTCGAGATATGTGACTTTCAAGAAGAACTTGACGAAGCGAAAGAGGTCTATACAATTGCACAAGTCCGAATCAGTTCTCTCTCACTCAAATTCCCTCATAGGGACATGAGGTCTACGATGCGCACGAACGCTCTCCGTTTTTTAGTGAGCCTGTTTATTTCGTGTTTCTTTTTGGTGCCACTTGCCCTCATTTTTGCCTTTCAGGACAAAGAAGAGTCTGCTGTGCGAATTGAGCAGGGGGCCATTGATATTAAGCTACAATTTACTCCGCAACAATATTTGAACACATCATTTCGCGTTTCGTATACGCTGCATAATCCGTCAGACAAACCTGACAGTCTTACGCGAACCTTTCCCGTGTCTGCTCCACTAAGGGCGATGTATAATACCAAAAAGCCGTGGTGTCGTATCCTGGTTGATGGTAAGCCAGTGAAGTATGAAACTCAGCCAGTCTTAAAAGCAGCAACTCCTTTTACTGGATTTCGGCAATTTAAAAATCAGGACGAGTGGGGGGATCGGCTTGAAGCCCTGATTCAGCAAGATGCGGAGCTACTTGGTTTAGTTACCAAATATCGGCAACTCATCAGAGACCCCGAAAATCTCAGGGAAATTTCCACGACATTTGAGAGTCGTGTTAAGAATCATTTGATTTATAAAAGTGCTGATAATGTATCTGCTGCGTATCATGTTGCCAGGGGAGATGCTTCTCTTTTCGATCTAATCGAGTTGATGCCTGAGATCGATCCGAAGTTTAGAATTGACTTACCCGATTCTCATCGGAAATACGTTTCGCTTCTTGCTCGTAGTTATAGTTTCGCTCCCTATGAGAAGCAATGGCATGCGCAGGCCGACAAGTGGTTAGCCGCTAAGCCAGATCTCGCAGAGCGTATACCGAAGTTGCGTCAGGCTTGGGATATGCAGCGTGAGCCAGAGGAACTGCTCAAAGGTCCGATGCTAAAATACGTTCACGACAACATGGGGTTAAGCCTGCAAATGTCAAAACAGTTTGTCGCATATATCCAAGCCGGTGCTTACCAACCGCATCCCTATCTCCCAAGTGTATCGCTCATGAGAACCTTGTTTCCTGATATCGATCAAGAAATTAAAACGGAAGATAACGAAAGGTCAAAAAAACTAGCTCAGTGGGGATTCAATGAATCATTGGTGAGCCCCTACACGGGGAAATTGATAAAGTATGACACTGAACCACGCAGAGAAAGTAACGATTTTTATTCTGACCCGACTGTGTTGGATGCAATTGGTCAGCCACAGCAGGCGGAATTCTTTTCGCGAAGATACCGTTTAAATCACAATTGTCAGCCAGTATTAATTTCATTTGCTGCACCATTACAGGCAAAAAGTCATAGTAAGATCGTCATTGAGTATGATTGTCACACGGATTCATTTCCCAATCCGTGGAGCTCTATCCAGCCCGATGACATAACTGAACTATCAGCTGTATTTCCTGCGCTTCAAACTGTACCTGTGACAGTTACATGTCCTGCAACCGTCCAGCCAATTATTGCTCCTGCTCCCCAATCAGTTACAAAACTAGAAAATGGTGGCTGTCGCTTTGAGACTCGGGTCACTAATGAGGCAACAATGCTGCATTTTATTGCGGTCAATTTAAGTCCTCATAGTCATGGCTATTCTTTTGGCAATACCCCAGTTGAGTTGGCTGATATTGAGACGGTTCTTAAGAAGACCATAAATATAACGGTCAGACCACTGTTAATGACTAAGTTGTTTTCCAGGCTGAGAGGAAAACAGGCCTATCAAGTTGGAGTTAACATCCAGCAGGAATACCCTGACTTTCTAGACAAGTATTCGCGATCACGGAGACCACGGAGGATTGATCCTGATCGCGTCGCAGAAACCAACAAATGGATTGAGGCGAAGGGGAAGTCGCCTAAAATCATATCCGACAGTGACTTTGCCAGTTTGGAAACAATCTACAAAAACAAGGATTATGATCCAGACATTAGTGAACTGCAAGAATTTGGTAAATGGCAAGCGTTCATAAAGCGACTCGATCAACTTGATATCGCGAAGCTTGATGTGCAGGAACAAATGGGCCGCCTGTTTATGCTGTGTACTGCTGGAGTTGACTCGAAGCAAAACTTCGCCAGGTTGTTGAAACTTGCTGAATCGAACCCAAAGCATGTTAATGAATCGCTCAGGATCATTGAAGCTTTGCAAATGGATAAGTCAGCCGCACTACCGTTTGTGCTCAATCAATTTGATCCGGATCTCCCTGAAAAAATGCGCGCTAAGAAACTCACTGCTCCAGCAGAAGTCTGGCAACGACGAAACCAGGCTCTCCGCACACTTGGTTCCTTTCGATCCCCCCAGACTGCAACACGGATTATTGCATTGATTCAGTCGACCGATGATTCATTATCGATCCAGGAAGCCATGGAAGCTTTATCTCAGATGACTCTCCCTGAGCATTTTGAGGAACTCGTTCGCGTTTCTGATCATGTTGCAGAATCTTCAGAAAGTGCTTTCATTCGGTATCTCGAGTTATTAGTTCGGTCAGATCATCAAAAAAAAGCACCACCGGTATTAAATCGTCTGCGCAAAAAATATCCTGAACTGGCAGCACGTATTACCCCATTTCTTGCTCAATATCAGACGGCTGAGGAAATCGCTCGTGCTCAAACTGTCTATCAGAATACCAAAGCTCAGGAAGAGGAACTGCAAGCAGCCATTAATGTTTTATTCAAGTATGCTGAACCGACTGATATTGTAAAACTTGCTTCTAGAAAAGGTTTACCCCAACGGATGAACCAACGGCTCGTCAGGGCCATTGCGGAAAAAGGGGGGGATGAATCCGCCTATCCATTTGTTGAAGCTTATTATCTGGAGTTTATCCAAGGACAGAAAGCAGACAATGACTTGACCTGTGTATCAGCGTTCGAAGAGATTGGAGATCAACGAGCCATTCCCTACCTGAGAGAGATTGTAAAGAACTCAGAACGAAAAGAAGATGCAGCACACGCAATTGGTAATATTATCTTTGACAAACGAAGCAAAAGGAAAATTGATTACAATAAGTTGCAAATGTTGGATGAGAATATTCACACAATCTTTCGAGATCCCACATACATAACTGAGAAGGAACGCACTAAGGCACTCGATGTTTTGCTCAAAGACCCTGCTGAATCAATCGAGCGCATGTTTCAGCATGGAGCTTTGCATTCAATCATTGATGCACCCGACTCTCAAACGTATATCATGGATCGCCAGGTATTTTCCATCCTCAATCGATTTGGCGATTTGCCGACACGTCTCATTCTGGAAAAAAGTGAGGGTTGTTCATTGGAGAAACGATACAAGATTGCTGAGATACTTGCGGTCTTACTGCCCGAATCTCGTCCACTGATCGAGGCCGCTACCCTAGACAAAACTGCTGATTACGATCGTAGAGCAACGGCTCAGCTTGCGTTGAAAATGTATAAAGACCGCTAGGTTCTTGCTTATGAAGAATGTCAAAAGGGCAACTCCAGGTATATGATCAATAGCTGGAGTGCTACGTTTTTTTGCGTTAAAGAGTATGTCGGCAATCGAGACTGAATTTTGTGTTGCTGTGGCAGTTTTTATATAGTCGATAGGCTGATTTCTCTGGACGCCTTCAATGATTGTTTAAACCCTGGTTGAAACGTGCATGCTGAAGTCTGTCCAGACGGCTATCATCCAATCGCGCTTGAGATTGCCAATAGGTATGGCTTCCTCGCACACATATATAGAATCCGCGTTTTGGGTGATTATCTGATCTGCGGTGGAATTCGTTTTCTCACGTATCAGAACAAAGGCATACGACCGGGCTGCGATTGAAAAACGTGTTTCTGAAAGACTATGATCGCAGGTTTAGTATTCGGGAGAAAAAGCATTCCATTCAGCTGGTTTCCAATCATCTGAAACACGTTACAATGAACAATGAGTCAGCGTTGAATCACTCGGCATAAGCTTGCATGTCTTCCGGGACTGTTCTATGGTGTCTTGCCGCGAGGGGTAAAGATTCAAATCATCAGCAATTATTTTTATGAAATCAGAGATATGGGTTACAAAGATAAAAAGAAATGGCGTTCCACGACGATATTAACAGTTCGTCATAATGGTCAGGTTGCCATCGGCGGAGATGGACAGGTGACACACGGCGACACGGTGATGAAAAGCGACACGCGTAAAATTCGCAAGATTCTCGATGGTAATGTCGTGTGTGGATTTGCCGGTTCGACCGCCGATGCATTTGCCCTGCTGGAACGCTTCGAAGTCAAAGCACGGGACTATCCCGGCAATATGCCCCGGGCGGCAACAGAACTGGCGCGGGACTGGCGGACCGATCGCATCTTGCGAAAACTGGAAGCGCTGATCATCGTGGTGAATGACGAACACAGCCTGCTGATTACCGGGCAGGGGGATGTCGTGGTCCCCTCGGATGGAATCATTGGCATCGGCTCCGGAGGCAACTATGCGACTGCAGCAGCCCGGGCGCTGGTGGGGCATTCCCAGTTATCGGCTGCGGAGATTGTAAAAACCTCGCTGGGAATCGCTTCAGACATCGATATCTATACGAATAATAATATCATCGTGGAGGAACTGCAGTGCAAGAGTTAACACCTCGACAGACCGTCGCGGAACTGGATAAACATATTGTCGGTCAGGATGACGCGAAACGCGCGGTCGCCATTGCGCTGCGAAACCGCTGGCGCTGGCAGCAACTTCCCGATGAACTGCGAAATGAAATCACGCCCAAAAATATCATCATGATCGGGCCTACAGGCGTCGGTAAAACCGAAATTACACGTCGGCTGGCGAAGCTGATCAATGCGCCCTTCATCAAGGTCGAAGCAACCAAGTATACCGAAGTGGGTTATTATGGACGCGATGTCGAAAGCATGGTCCGCGACCTGGTGGACTCGGCAAAAAATCTGGTGCGTGAAAAGAAACGCGTGGAAGTCGTTGATAAAGCCAAAGTCCGGGTGGAAGAGCGTCTGCTGGATCTGTTGATCCCCCGTCCGGAATGGGAAGCGTCCTACAGTGAATCCACCGAAGAAGGTAAGGAAGAAAACTCGCAGGAACGCTATGAACGGACCCGCGACAAGTTTCGTAAAATGCTGAGCCAGGGAGCGCTGGAAGAGAAAGAGGTGGAAATCTCGATCGACCCGAAAAGTTCTCCAGTGCAGGTTTTTTCCAACATGGGCATGGACCAGATGGACGTCGATCTGCAGGGCATGTTTGAACGGATTATGCCTCAACAGAGCAAACATCGGAAAATGTCAGTCAAGGAAGCACGCGGTATTCTGCTCGAACAGGAAGTCGAAGGCTTAATGGATAAAGATGCCATCGCCGAGGAAGCCGTACAGCTGGCCGAACGCAGCGGGATAATTTTTATTGATGAACTCGACAAGATCTGTACGTCGGAAGAAGGCGGCAGTCGGGGTGGTGATGTCAGCCGCCAGGGGGTGCAGCGCGACCTGCTGCCAATCGTGGAAGGCACGACCGTGCAGACCCGCAGCGGTTCGGTGAAAACCGATTACATGCTGTTCATCGCGGCTGGGGCCTTTCATCGGACAAAGCCTTCCGATCTGATGCCGGAACTGCAGGGACGTTTTCCGATTCGTGTCGAACTGCAGGAACTGACACGCGATGACTTCCTCAGGATTCTGACCGAGCCGACCAGTTCGATTACCATGCAGTACCAGGCTCTACTGGATACGGAAGGCGTGAAGATCAAGTTCGAACAGGATGGTCTGGAAGAGCTGGCAAAAATTGCGTTTGAAGTGAATCAGACGACGCAGAATATCGGTGCCCGCCGTCTGCATACGATTCTGGAACGTCTGCTGGAAGAAGTCAGCTTTGAAGCCCCTGATCTCAAAACGAAAAAGATTGTGATCGATGCGGCGTATGTGCAACAGAAACTGCATTCGATTGTTGAAGATGAAGATCTCAGCAAATTCATTCTGTAAGCTGTGATGGTGCTGATAAAAAAAACTCCCCGATCCTGTTTGAATCGGGGAGTTTTTATTTTGCATTGTCTCAAATCAGCCGGGATTAAAACTCGCCAACCACATTTCCATCGCTGATCTTTCCGAGGTTTTCGTACGTCGTGCCGTCGATATTCTCACTGAGGAAACGGACGCCACCATCGCCGAGGAGAAAGTGGGCACCGCCGGTATGCTGGCTGCTGAAGGCCCAGGCCAATGTCCCGTTGATAAGGGAGCCGGGATGGTTTTCGGTTTTCCAGACGACGGATGCGGTTTTGCCGTTATCGTAGTAACCCACCCAGATGCCCCCATTGTAAGTGGTTGAGCCCACGCGTCCCCGGGCGGTTTCGCCAATCAACACCGTATTACTGGCTCCATCGGTCAAATCACGAAGCCGCGTATTGCTGTTGGACCAGAAAGAGCCATTACCCCCGGCAGCATTATGCGGGCTGGTGTTGATCGAGGTGCCAATTCCGCGGCTGCCATAATTGGCTTTGTAGTTGGACGTGGCGTGTCCGCCCCGATCAGAATTCAACTGGCTGCCCGTATCAGAAGGGCAGCGAAACAGGGGAATCGTAGTTTTGGATTCCGTCGAGGGAGTCACGACCAGGTGTGTGCTTTTTACATTCAAAGCATTATACATGTTGGCCTGATCGATGAAGGGGAGCAGCATGGTGCCCCAGCCCCAGCCTGGTCTGCAGCCACTGGGACTGCTCACACTGGGCTGACAGGAAGCCGAGGTGGAAGGTTGTACCCAGCCGGGAGGAAAACAGCGGTGCGTTTCATGGTAATTGTGCAGCGCCAGTCCGATCTGTTTCACGTTATTCTTGCAGGTACTGCGGCGGGCGGCTTCGCGCGCCTGTTGCACGGCCGGCAGTAATAAAGCGATGAGGATAGCGATAATTGCGATCACTACAAGTAGTTCAATCAGGGTGAAACCGGTTCTGGGGACCAGTCCGGATTTGCTCCGAGGCTGCATCTTGACTCTCCAGTCGTTAAAATTGTGAATAAGATTAAAATAGAATGCACGCACGGATGCCTGCACATGATAGACTGCGGGTGTGCTGGTACTCTTTTCGTGAGTCGATATCAATGAATACCGATGTGAAAAAATTGGAAGCGGGTTGCCGAACGGATTTCAACTCTGCAACACCGGCGTTCCAGTGTTGAATACCGAAAGGACAGGGAATCTCACGCAGAAAATATTTCTTTGTCAAGATTGTCGCTGAATATCTGACTGTCCGGGTACATTGCAGAAAAAACGGCAGTCAGTTTTGTAGAGTGACTGAACATTCCTTTCAACTGAGGACGGTTTTTACAACAGGAGGTTCCAAAGCATGAATGAAGACTGGGAATCAGACGATGATGCAGATTACCCTGACGAATCGGAGTTCGATGAGGAAACTTCAACCATCGAATGCTCTCATTGTGGAGCAGAAGTGTATGAAGAAGCGCCTGCCTGTCCTGTCTGTGGGGAATATCTCGGCGTAAATACCCATCCCTTCAGCGAGCGGCCCCGCTGGTGGATCTTGCTGGGGACCCTGGGTGTGATTGCCACCATTCTGGCTCTCGTTTTTCTTAACTGACGTAAATCAATAGAAACAGCTAGAGCGCATCACATTTAACCATAGCGTCTCTCAATCTGATATACTCGGGCCAAATGCCCTGGAGACGTTACAGTAAAACTGGATACAGTCTAAATGAACCTGCTTCGTATCATTCTGGGATCCCGCTCACCCCGACGCCAGGAACTGCTCTCACAACTGCTGCCAGAAACCGTCATCGAAGTAGTACCCCCCGCCGATCCGGAGGAGCCGGGCTTCGAAGATCTGCACGACCGGGATGCGATTCACCGGCAACTGATTTCCATCTGCACTGCAAAAAATGAGGATGTCTTTCAGCAGAGACACGCTGATACATCGGTCCCGATTTTAACCGCAGATACAATCGGTATCGCGAAACGGGAATCTGGTGATCTGGTCGTGCTGGGACAGCCTCCGGATCAACCGGACTGGCAGGAGACTGTTAAGCAGTGGTTCCTGGAAGACTATGCAGGTAAAACACACCTGGTGCTGACGGGGGTCTGCCTGAGACATCATCAGCGGGTGCTGACTCAAATTGCAGAGACTCAGGTCACCTTTTACGATCAGGAGTATGTACGGGCGCGACTGGACTGGTATCTTTCGACGCAGGAATCGCTCGGCAAAGCAGGGGGATATGCGATTCAGGGAGCGGGAAGTATTTTTGTGAAACGCATTGAAGGCAGCCTGTCAAATGTTGTAGGATTGCCCCTGGAAACTGTGTTCGAAATGTTGAATCGTTAACAAACCGTATCACTCAAGAATTCAAAAACTGCTTATGTCAATGATTCAATGGACTACCACGGAAGCGCCGGAAATTCAGATCGGGGATCGGGTGCTCGCCTCACGTTATTTCCTGTCACCACTGGCCGGATATACGCAGCATGCCTTTCGGGTTGCCATACGTGAACTGGGGGGCGTGGGGCTCTGTACGACGGACCTGGTACTCGCTTCGCATCTACTGTCAGGCAGTCGCAAATCGAAGGCGCTGCTGACGACTTCTCCGGCTGACCGGCCCCTGACGATTCAGATCTTTGGTGGCATCACAGCCGAACTGGTTGCCGCTGCCCGCTGGCTGGAACAACATGGTTACGCGGCCGTCGATCTGAATATGGGCTGTCCCATGGCCAAAATTAACGGCAACGGTGGAGGCGCACGCATCATGTGCAGCCCGGATGCCGCCTGCCAGATGGTCGCGGAAGTGGTCGACGCAGTTTCAATCCCGGTGACGGTCAAAATGCGACTGGGCTGGGATCGTGATTCGATTACCGCGCCGCTGCTGGCACGGGAATTTGAGCAGGCAGGCGTGGCAGCGATTACCGTTCACGGACGCACCCGCAATCAGGGATTTGGTGGAACCGTGGATCTGGAGGGAATCAGGCAGACAGTCGAAGCCGTGCAGCATATTCCCGTCATTGGAAACGGTGATGTCTGTACGGTCGAGGATGCCTTTCACATGCGGCAGCAGACCGGCTGTGAAGCCGTCTCCATCGGCCGAGGTGCCATGCTGGATCCCTGGATCTTTCGCAAGATCGCACAGGCAGTTCGTGGTGAAGAACCAGTCTCCGAGCCGACCCGGGAAGAGCAGATCCAGTTCCTGGAACGCCACTTCAGTCTGATGTTTGCACAGCATGAACTGTATGGCTGCCGTCTCATCCGCAAGTTTGTCGCCTGGTATGGAGTCCGCCTGGGAATCCCGGAAGATCTGGAAGACCGATTACGAAGACTGGAGTCAGACGAGGAATTTCAGGAAATCGTTGATCAGATCCGCCTGCGTCACGGCGAGCGGGAATCATCGGTTCCCACCGCATTGATCAAAACGCCAAATGGTCCGGTCGAACGCTGGTAAAATAAATAGTCCGTAAAAAAACAGCCTCCTGAAATCTTTCAGAGAGGCTGTTTGTATTGCTGCTACAGGTAACAGATGATATTCAAGTAAAACTATTCACGAATATCGTTGCCACCGGCATTGTTGATGTCCAGTCCCAGGTCCAGCAGGAACCAGTCATCGCCACGGGCGACGGCACCGTATAACTGATCGAGTTCGCCATCATCGAAGACAGTCGTGCTGTCGAGTCTGATGTTATTCACACCAGCGGCGGTATTTTCCACACGGGTCCGAATGCTGTTAACACGATCGCCGAACGGGTCTGCTGAAATCCATTCCTGGTAGATACCGAACAACTGGGCCAGGCCGTTATCGTAAACCGTAGCACCACCAATCAGGATGTCACCGTTGGAACCGTAGTTCGTATGAACCTGTTCGTGATGGCCGCGAATAAAGTCAGAACCATAACCGCCGATCAGAATATCGAATCCATCAGGACCGCCTTCCAGGGTATCATTTCCGTCGCCGCCAACCAGGACATCATTTCCCCGGCCGCCCTGCAGGAAGTCGTTCCCCAGACCACCGAAGATCATCGTTTCCCGGTTATAGAAGGTGTCGTCAGCAATGATGGTATCATTTCCGGCCAGCCCCCAGATATAAACGCCACCCGTGGGAGCGAATTCGCCATGGTTGACGCCGTTGATTCGCACCATAACAATATTTGTGCCCGAAGTCTGGGAAACAAAGATATTGTCATGACCCTGCGTCCCGGTAATGAACAGGGCCGTCTGTCCCGGACGATTCGGGTCGGGCAGTAAACTGGTGACACCTTGCGGCAATACTGAGACCAGGTAGTCTTCCACTTCCCCATCGGCTGCTTTCCCCGTGGTTGATAAACCACCAGCGGAACTCAGTCGGAAGCGGGCGGCAATATTAGCTACTGCTCCCACAGTGGCGGGGACGTCGAATGAAACAGAGTTGGCACCAGCGACGACTGCATGGCTGCTCAGGATTTTCTCGCCGGGATCATCCCAGTCACCATCCCCATTGAAGTCCATCCAGGCATCAATGAAACCACTGCCGGACGAAATAATCGTGACAGTGGAAGCCGTATCACCGGCAATCACCGGGTTCAACAGGATTCCGTCATCGAATGTATCCAGGTTCGCTCCCGGTGATCCCTTACCGTCTGTATCAACTGAGACGCCCGCACCCAGGTGCAGGCCGTTATCGTTAATGGCATGCTGTGCCCCTTCACCGTCCGGATCGCCAATATCGTTCGGGAAGGATTCCGGAGCATCACCAAAGTCAACTCCATTGCTGGCAACAATCAATGCGGTAGCAGTAATGATTTCCGGAGTGGACGTTCCCAGCGGGCCAGCAAATTTTAAAACTGTGCCCAGGTCAGTATCCACAACATACAGGTTGTTATCCGGACCAAAGGTCAAACTATATGGAAGTTGGATAGTCTCTCCGAAAGTATAATTGCCAGATTCAACCGGTTGACCTGTGTCGATATCAAATCGCAGAATACCTTCTGTGGTACCATTGGCAACATAGAGATTTCCGTCAGGCCCGATCGCTAATCCCCGGGGATTTGCCAGGCCGTTTGTTCCTGCAGCGATAAACGGTCCAGCTGAAGTAGGATTTCCATTTAAATCAAATCGCAGAATTTCATTGCTCTCCAGGCTGGAGACAAAAAGCGTATTCGAGACTTCATCGAAGGCCAAGCCTGTAGGAGTGTTGGTCCCGGAAGGATTACCATTATTAAGTTCTGCTCTGGTGACGAATTCTTGGAGAAAAGTACCGTCAGAATCATATTCTAAAACACGTCCTCTTGTGAAACCAATGTCGGCGACATAGAAGTGACCGCTTACGGGATCTCTGACAATGGAACCAGGTTTTGATAATGGACTTATTCCTATTGGATACGTAGTACCAGTCCCACCATTAGCCAAAGGGCCGATAAAAGGATCTGGTGCATCATCTGTAAATCGGTCGTAGCGGATAACTTCTCCAGATCCTGAACTGGTTATATAGAGATAATTGTCATCAAAAACCAGCCCATTAGGAACGTCCACTCCTCCTGACTCGATGTAGTCATCAATGAATTCTCCGGTTTCACCATCGAATCGCTTTACCGTATGGTCTGTACCATCCGAATCTTCATATCCATTGCTGACAAAGAGGTTTTCATCCCCATTGGGGCTTAACATGAAAATCAATCCACGTGGACTGTTTAATAACCCTGCCGAGATAAATTCACCCAGGAAGTTACCCGGCTGTCCTTCTCCGGTGTCGGCATCTGCGTAAGCGGCGGTGATCGTTTCGCCGAAGACAACTTCGAGTACACCGTTCCCGGCAACACGCGTTCCCGGTGATGAGATAATGGTTCCTACGAAAGTGCCATAGCCGGTTTCTGTCAGCACAACGGTTTCCGAATCGCCGCCAGTGGATGTGACAGTCACATTGACGGTGGCTGCACCAAACAGGTCGCCATCGGTCACGGTGATTGTGATCAGATCTCCTGAATCATAGGTCGCAGAATCGAAAACAATGGTACCAAGACGAGATTCTGTCAGTGTGATCTCGTAATCTTCGACTTCCCCATCCGGGGCCAGTCCCGTTACGCCGATACCTGCCTCTGAACTTAAACGGAAGCGGGCATAAGTTTCTCCAACGACGAAGTCAGATCCCGTGGGAACTGCAAATGAAATGGTGTTAACACCAGCTGTGACGAAGACATCTGTAACGATCTGCTCGCTGGCATCCCAGGCGCCGTCTCCGTTAAAGTCGATCCAGCCCTGCAGATAGCCATCTCCGGAAACGGTGACTTCGATTGTTGCGAAGACATCACTGGCAGAAATGCCTGTGGTGACGTTGTCATCTGGATCCAGAAAGACCACGCCGTCATCATCGAGGCCATCACCGGATGCGTCAAGACTGGGCAGACCATCGGCTTCGTAGTCGACAGAGGCACCCAGAGTCAGGCCCCCTTCGAGATTGTGGCGGGCACCATCATCGGTAAGTAATGTCGGGTATTGAGTGGGAGCATCACCAAAGTCCAGACCATAGTTCGCAGCGGTAGATAAACCAAATGCGAGCGTGTTGATACTGTCCTGCAGGCCAGAGAATGATGATGTCAGAAAATCCGTTCCGAAATTCACATTGGTGTCATCTCCGGTGCCGAAGAAGCCATCCGCACCCAGGCCAATGATATTACCAATGTTTCCCCCCTGATCAATAATCTGCGAGGAGGAATTAAAGTTATCTGTATGCCACAGCCCGAAAAAGTGTCCCGCTTCATGAGTGACAATATTACCTACTGCAACTCCAATCAGATCCGTAATCGTGGAAGAAAAGTTACGGATAATATTATTCAATGAATCAGCAACGATCGGGTTGGTACTGCTGAGTAAATCAAGCAGAACGACGGCTGATTCTGTCGTGTCAAAATTTCCGACGTCGATTGATTCCGCGATCCCGATGGTACTGATTCCCAGTTCATTGATCGTACCACCGACGATCACACGACTGAGATTGGGTGTATTAAACTCATCCAGTCCCGGATTATCACGGCTGTTCAAGATCCGAATGCCATAATCGCCCGGGTTACCGATGACAGCACCAGTTACCGGATCAAAAAAGTTCCCATTATTTCCGTTTGCGCCAATCACAGCGAAGTTTTCTTCGACCGTGGCCATAATCGCATCGATCACGGCATTTTCATCTGCGGCTGACAGTCCCCAGTTGGCGAGAAATGAACTGAGGGGAGAGAGGTTCGCGTCTGAGGAAGGTAAAAAGTCGTTGAAGATGGATGGGTCTACGGTCGCACCGTCAAAGTCCACATAGAGTGTTTGAACCGCAGCGGTATCAACCAGTTGCGTTTCCAGCGCCGGACGGAATGCTCTTAATTCGAGATCATACGTCCCATAAACGCCCGTAACAGCCACGTAATATCTTCCCGCAGTCGCAGCGACGATGGAACCGGAAGCATTACCGTCTCCGGGTAAAGGACTGTCGTCAGGATAGAGATCTTCCAGAAAACGGGATGATTCGAAAAGTAAAGTTCCTGAAGGACCATACAATGAGATCGTTTGACCGGCACCGAAGACATTGGCCCCCAGAATATCACCCGCTTCGAGGTCGACCGCGTAATAATCGATGTCTGTGGCGTTCAGGCTGACAGTGAGATTGTAGGTCCCTTCGGAACTTGCATTCGCACCTACTCCACTACCACTGGCAGGGTCAAAGGGATCATCGGGAAAACCGATGCCATAGCCTGTATTATAGCCCCCGACCATGAGATAATAATCTCCATCAAGGGGTGCGGTAAAGGTGAGGAAACTATCGAGGAAGTTTCCACTATCATCGTCACTGGCGAGCAGCGTACCGGAACTGCTGTAAATAGCAACCACGGGATCCAAACCAGAAAACTGAGTCGCATCTACTGCGGAAATTGTTAAACGCTCTCCAGCCTGCAGTCCGGCGATTCGATAAAAATCGTAGTCACCTGTTCCCGTTCCACTACTGCCATGTGGACCATTGCCAATGGTGTTCCCCAGAATCTGGATTTGACCACCCGAACCCAGATTCAAATCATTCGCCAGAGTAATCGAACCATCATCTTCAGGGAAGAAACCGGCAGGATAGGTCTGTGTTGCAGCATTAGCCAGGAAACCGGCCAGATCGACTTCCGGATCGTCGTCAAGACCTGTTCCAAAGCCGGCAATCACTTCCGCGTTGGTGATATTATCATTCGAGCCAGAGGTGCCGATCGTTTCATTTTCATTCGTGGCAAAAGAAAGATAGTCAACGGGATTATCAACCTGTCCCTGATCCTTACTGCTTAATTCCTTATCTTCTTCCGGGGTAGGTGTCGCTGCCTGTTGTTCTGCATCGGTTAACGGGGAAACCAGAACTGTGGGGGGGGGGACCGCGCGTCCGTCGTCAGTGGTGCCATAACCACTTCCTGGTGGCAGGCTATTCCCCGCTGATAACAGTGTCCTGTCTTCAAGGCACTCTACTGTTGAATAAGAGTTGGTCAATGAATACACGCGTTGATTTCTTAATCGTTTACTGCGTCCTTTGAGGAGCTGATTGAGAAAAGTACTGATTCGACCAGGCTGGGGACGACGTTTAGTTCTCATAAACATCATTGGCATCTTTCCATATCATGCTGATACAGGAGGTCCTGTTTCAGCGAGTCGCGTGTGTTGAAAGAGTATTTGTAACTCTTGTATTTATAATTATTTAGAACTAGCTGACGCAGTAGTTTACATATTGCAGATCACCGCGAGCACGGTTGACGAAAATCGACAAACCTGCTTATCTGTTAAAATGGGTAAATTCAAGATAGATTGTGCAGCAGCAAAACGATGTATGTCAAGTAAAAGATAAAAAAGTTCAATTGAAAACAGGCCGTTCGTGCTGGTTTTAGCGGCTGTGACCGTTGCCAGAGAGTGATCTGTTACGTTCTGGACGTCTGAAACCAAAATTTCTCACAATAGTTAAGTGAGTTTCCCAAGTTATTTCACTGTTCAGTTGATACCCTGGAATTCAGTAGACAGGTAGCCGCCGAAAAAGTCATCTGTCTCTTCAAGTTCTGTATTTAAATGGAGTTTGCGTTCTCCAGGATTCAATTCAGGCTGCATCAATGGACTCTCAGTCGAGTGTTCATGACCGAGCAGATGATTCAGTTCATGCAGGAGGACAGTCAATAAATCGATGTGTCCCGAGGCGTTACTGAACAATTTTGCTTCGAATATTCCTGCTGCTGTCGCATCAAACTCTTCATTCAACAGCGGGCTCTGGTCAACAAACCAGCCCCAGCCTGCCGCATTGATATCCAGGTAAATCGTGTTGTTTGCTGTGTCTGCTTTGGCCAACTGGTTCTGAGGCAGTTCTACCATCTCGATTTTCACATCGGACAAAGTTTCAATCGCAGAATCATCGTACACCTCAAAGAGTTGCTGTTTTGCTGCTTCGAGTACCGGCTCGACTTCTTCTGTGGTGAGGGGGGGAGTTTCTGATCCCTCTGGATTGGTCAGTGATGTCAGCAGGAACTCCTGTTGCCAGACTTCTGAATAATTTGATGGATAAACCAGTAAACTTCCACTTCCCTGTACTTTCCCGTAATTGCTCACCAGCAGGATCAGGTCGCGGTAATCCACTTTACCCGAACGGTCAAAGTCGGCAGCCCATGTATTACCTGTGTCGGGGGCTCCGGTAGTATTGTTATAAACTCCCACAAAAGTAATCAGATCGCGGTAGTTAACGTTTCCATCATCATTCAGGTCGTACAGCGCCGGAACCAGTGTTAAATTAACATCAGAACCTTCGGTCACCGTCGCATCACCCTGGGAGGAGGTCAGGATACTGTTTGAGATCTGAAAGTTCAGATCAGCGACGGGATGAATGTATTCTTCCTCGGCATTTAAGGGGATCTGTTTGACGGTCAGGCGGACGCGCGCCAGCAGGACCAGTGTTTCAGCGCCATATTCTGGCTGGTCTGTTGTCGCTCCCAGGCCTGTAATGGTTCCCGTTTCATTGTTGATACTGCCAGTCTGGCTTAATGTAAAACCAGGGCCATACACAATGGAGTCTGCCGTCAGATACGTTGCATCAAAACTGAAGTCGACCTGGGCTGATACCAGACCATAGCTCGCGGAATTGCTGATGCTGACCCAGATTTCGACAATGACCGGGTTAAACTCATCGATAAAATTGGCATGGGAGGGGAGTGATGCGGTCGTACCTGAAGTACCCACATTGGTTGCCTGCCATTTGACGGTCAGGTCTGCACTCCCCTGAATTCCTTCTGTTTCAAAAGCGCCCATGTCAATACGGACGCTCAAGTCATTATTACTATCGATAACCCGGTTGACCCCTCTCTGGTCAATAGTGAGTTCCGGATCAAAAGCACTGCCGTCGAAGGCAGGATTTCCCGCATCAATTGCAATACTGCTGGAGTTCAAGGCGTGCGTCTGTGTTGCTCCGCCATAATCACCCAGGGGAAGTAATGCTGGATCCTGCCCCAGAATAAAATTCGATGTGGAAGTAGTATCGGCGCCAGTGGGGTCTTCAATCAGGCTATAACTGCCAGCCAGCAGACCAAACACGTCTGCACCACCCGATGCCGCAGAATTGTCGGCAACAATACTGTTATTGAGAGGGGTTGCTGCACCAAATGTAAAAATTCCACCGCCATATCCACCGGCATGATTGTTCGCGATCGTACTGTTGTCGATAGTTGCGCTGACAAATTCGAACGGATCAGCATTGTAAATTCCAGCGCCGCTTTCCTCTGCGGTATTTCCGGAAATGGTGCTGTTGATGAAATGCGAAGTATAAGCGGCATTATAAATTCCACCCCCACTTCCCAACAGCGCCGTATTCTGTGAGATCGTACTGCTGCGTACGGTCAGGTCGCCTCCCGACTGTGCCAAACCACCGCCTGAACCGGCGCTCTGATTGCCGTGTATCGTAGAACCGGTGATGAGAGTCGTTGCCGTTTCGATGTAAAGTCCTGCACCACCCTGCTGACTTTCTGAACTATTATTGACGATCAGGGATCCGCTGATGGTCAGTTCTCCATTCGAAAAATAGAGTCCGCCTCCACTACCCATATTGGCGGAATTCAGGGAAAGAGTACTGTCTACCAGCGTCACATTCGTGTCAGAAGCATAGATGCCCCCACCATGCCCTTCTGCATGCCCTTCTACGGAATTGTTATCCAGAATGGTATCTGTCAGAGTGATCGCCCCTGACAAGCTGGCGATGGCGCCTCCCGAAGATAACTGTGAAGAATTATTCTGGAAAAAGGAGTTACTGATTTCCAGTGTTCCCGCGTTATAGATCGCACCGCCATAGCCGTTTACGGTATGGTTATTCAGCAGCTGGCTGTTGATCAGGACCAGGTGTTCTGCATTGAAGATTGACCCACCATCATCAGAATGCTGACCATTCGTCAGTTTCAGGTTCTGCAGTCTGACTTCCATGAAATTCACGTTACTGTCAGTGATATTAAAATGGCGGTTGGGCGTGGTCATGTTTAATGTCAGCAAAGATGTACCCTCTGCAGACGTGGGTGCAATGATAGAGACATCGTCGAGGACAAGCAGTTGTGAAGTCAGGTGGATCGTTTGTTCCTGACCGTCGAATAACGCCGGGTCAAACATGATGATGTCAGCCCCATTTCCCGGGGGGGATGCATCAACGATGGCATCAGTATTGGCGGCTTGTAAAGCTTCACGCAGTGAGATTTTCCGATTTGTTGTGGACAAATCAATAAGAGTCGTGACCAGGATCACTCCTTCCGGAGCAATTGAGAAATTCACGGTAGCCGTATTTGAATACAGCCCCAGATTATCTTTTACGCGATAGGTAAACGAGCCCATACCCATGTAACCCGAGCCGTCTGCGATGTAATTCACTGTACCATCATCATTGACGGTCACAGTACCATGTTCAGGCTGAGCGACGATTTCAATGGAAGTGTCGTCCAGGGTTCCATCACTGTCTGTATCGTTTGACAATAGATCTATAGGAGCGGGGGTTTCACCCTGTAAGGAAAAAAAGTCATCATTGGCTACAGGCGGTGTGCCCACGATGACATTAATGACCTGGTAGTCCTGCAAATCGCGGAAGTTTGTTTCGTAATTGGGATCTGCAGGATTGGTCCGCTGGAAGCCAACTGCGACGGTAATTTGATAGATACCCGGGGCCAGTCCCGCAGTGGGGCTGACAGTCAGTAAGCCGGTCGTAGTATTAACAGAATAAACCAGTCCCGGAGGGGCGGTGACAGGGACCGCCAGTTGCTGGGCTCTTAACTTGTCCTGGTCATAAAAATTAAAATAAGCGTTTCCGTTCAGGGCATTCAAATCGACGTCAGTGGCGACCAGTTGATATTGTATTGAACCTCCAGGAGTGATCTGCAGATCAGGGATGTCTTCCAGATAGGGATTGGCATTCTCATAGTAATGGTGGGCTGGGAATGAATCGGGAGTGGCATTCACCTGAAACGTACGCTGTGTGGTGTTGCCATCCTGATCCTGGGCTGTCATTGTAATGGTGGAGGATCCGGTAAAACCTTCAAAGGCTGTCAACACCAGTGTGCCGTTTTCCAGATCAGAAAAGACATCGACAGTTTCGATTTTGATTGTAAAGTCGGGAATATTATCAGTGGTCGAGATGTTGCTCAGTGCCTGACGAACGTCTTCACCTTCCGTCAGGAAGCCAAAAATCGTATTCTGGAAATCGTACTCTCGAGAGTAACCGCCGGTAATCGAAAATCGAGAGTCGTTCTGGTCGTCGGTGGTGGTTGGTGTTCTGATGCCTTCAATTTCCCCTGTATCGGGGATGGGAGCAGGCTTATACATCGAAAGCAGACCCGACTGCACGTGTTGCAGTTCCCGGTGAAACTGATCGTCGAAAAATCCCAACTCGGAATCGACCAGCCCTGATTCTGAATGATCGCCTCCCTGGATCATACCGTTGATGATCATGTCGAAGATCTGATTATCGTAATAACCACTTTCGGCCAGTTCGATAATCCGCTCTGCAGCACGGGACGAACGCCCTTCGAACAGTTCGAAGACCATATCCCCATAGCCTTCCACCGAGATTCGGATACTGCGGTTACCAGTCAGGACACGAGCTGAAATCTGATTATTGCTGCTCTGGACTGTGTAAGTGAGGGCACTGTTTTCAGAATCATAACCATTTAGGGCGACATGCAGTGCCGTTCCTGAATAAAAATTCTGGTTGTCGATCGCTTTCAGAAATGGATCATCTGACAGAGGAATCGCAACGCCGGTTGCCGCTGCCAGATCTGCCACGGAATTGATGCTGCTGCCGTCAATCAGAGTTCCATTGTCAAGTTTCCAGACAGGACTTATGCTTTCAATTCCCTCGGCATCAGCTATGGCGTTCAATTCACGATTGGCATCAGTGATTTCCACAAACTGCAGATACTGAGCGCCATCTTCCAGTAGCGATTTTTGTTCTGTGGTGCTGGCATCCCAGGCGGCACCGTAGAGTGTCACATTCGCGGCTGTTAACGCCTGGGCGAAAGCCACCAGATCCTGACCACTGAGCAGTGTGCGGTCTTCCAGTTTTTCTGTCGCAGCGAGCGGGGCGGTTGTTGGCTTCAGCCTGCGATGATGTTTAGTTCGCCGCGGACGCCACAAGTTATCGATGAATTTCGAGATCATTAAACTGGTATCTTTATGTTACATAAATCTTTGTTGTTGAACTTGATTCAAAGCAGGCAGATTCCATTTGTATAGAAAATCAGCTGGCTGTTCAGTTAATGATTTTAAAGAGGCGGCCCTACCTAACAAAACAGAGAAATTGGAATGTTTCCAATCTTTAGAGGAAATGTGCGGCATGGGTGGCTTGTTTATATTTGACGTAAGCAAAATACAACCTGCACCGAAAATGACGATTGGGGGTAAAAAATCTAACAAAACGATACGGAAACCAACCTGAATTGTTGATTTAAATCAACAAACTGTAACAACTTACTGAATTCTCTCATTTTCAGATCACTGCTGACGAATCACAAAAAAAGTTTTTGTTGTTGCTTCACTGACTGATTAAAATAAGCAGAACCGGCAGTCAGACTTCGGTATGATATTTCGTGTAAGGTACATCATATAAACATCTTAAGGTTTTATTCCTGAGTGTCTTATGGCATCAGGGTGATGGTTCACGATGAAATTCGGACTTCTGGGCTCAGTCGTTACTTTTCCCTGATTAATGCGTCATAATGCTGGAAGTAGCGCGTGTTGATTTCCTGATACATTGATCCAGTCGGATTGTTTGTATCCTTGTTCTGGTAGTTTTGAATCGATTCCTGGAGGCAGTTTGAGCATTGCATCACACAGCTATCATTGGATGAAGACTGGTTTTCGCCCGACGAAATCACGTCTCTCCCGCTGGAGTGCCACTGCCGGGCAGATCGTCAAGCGTTGTGAATCGCTTAAGAAAATGACCGATGATCGACTTGAACGCTACTCGCTGGAATTACGCTGGCGCGCCAAATCGGGTGAGCCCCTCAAGAAAATTCTGCCGGAAGCATATGCCCTGGTACGGGAATCCGCCTGGCGGACATTGAAGATGGAACACTTCCCCGTGCAACTCATGGGGGGAATTGCCCTGTTTGAAGGAGGCATTGCAGAAATGCAGACCGGTGAAGGCAAAACCCTGACAGCGGTGCTGCCTGCCTACCTGCGTGCCCTGATGGGAAAAGGCTGTCACGTGATCACCGTCAATGACTATCTTGCCAAACGTGACTCTGAAATCATGGGGCCTGTATTTAATAAGCTGGGGCTTTCCGTCGGCTGTATCACATCAGATATGGAAGACGAAGACCGACGCATCGCCTATGGTCTGGATGTGACGTATGGCACGGCAAATGAAATGGGGTTTGATTTTCTCCGCGACCGGATTCGCATTGGTGCTTCTGCCCCCGGACAGCTGGAGCAGGCGATTACCAACCATAAAAACTCCGGGAAAGAGCCACTGGTTCAGCGTGGTAACTATTTTGCATTGATTGACGAAGCAGACAGTGTGCTGATTGATGAAGCCAGAACCCCGTTGATTATCGGGCTGATTCAGCCGAATGACGCTGCCTCGGTGAATCTGTTTCGCTGGAGCAACCGGGCCACTCACCAGCTTGAGTCGGAAGTGGATTATGTATATGAACCCAAAAAACGTTCATCGTATCTCACGGATTCGGGATGCCGTAAAATTCTGCTGATGGCGAAACCTTCACTCCTGGATTCGATTGATACCGAACGCATTTATAAACAGGTCGAGCAGTCACTGGTGGCCCGTTTCGGTTTTCTGAAAGACCGCGATTATGTGGTCGTCGATGATGAAGTCGTGATTGTCGATGAATCAACGGGGCGTATGATGGATGGACGAAAATGGCAGGATGGACTGCATCAGTCCATCGAAGCACAGGAGCATGTTCCCATCACTGCAGCGACCGGGCAAGCGGCTCGAATCACCGTGCAGAGCTTTTTCCAGAACTACGCGCATCTGGCCGGAATGACCGGTACTGCTGCAATGGCGGAAAAAGAAATCCGCAAAACCTATAAAGTCTCTGTGACTTCCATACCCACGCATCGCCCCTGTATTCGTGAAGGAAGTCAGGCGCGGGTCTTTAAAACCATGCAGGCCAAACGTATGGCCGTCGTAGAAGAAATCGAACGACTGCGGCTGAAACGCTGTCCGATTCTGGTTGGTACGCCTTCCGTCGAAGCCTCAGAAGCATTGGGTGACCTGCTGGCGATGAAAGCCATCCCTCATCAGATCCTGAATGCCAAGTACCATGAACAGGAAGCCGAGATCGTCAGAAAAGCAGGAGAACCGGCGCGTGTCACCATCGCTACGAATATGGCGGGACGGGGGACAGATATTCTGTTGAAGGATGATGTGCGTGCCAATGGAGGGCTGCATGTGATTGCCACTGAGATGCACACCTCCGCCCGTATCGACCGTCAGCTGATCGGTCGGTCTGCCCGACAGGGCGATCCCGGGCATTATCAGTTCTTTCTTTCCCTGGAAGACGAATTGCTCCGCTGCCTGGAAATGAACCAGATCCAGAAACTTGTGAAATCGGCCAAAGCTGACGAGAAGGGGGAACTGTCACCCGGTTGGCTGTCGTTCTTCAAGAACACCCAGGATTTCCTGGAGAAACTGCATCGCAAACAGCGCCGGGATATGCTCAAGCAGGAAAAGAACCGGATCGAAATGTTCCATAAAATGGGACTTGACCCGTATCTGGAATGGACTGAGTAATCAGCCCGGTCACGGCGTTTTGGCAAACCGGTGCTCAGCATTCTTCCAGGTGATCTGCTCTTCGATCTTCATTCCCAGTTGCGACTCCTTCAGTTTATTCAGACTGGACTCCAGGTAGAAAAAGGGAAAGTAAGAACCGAAAAGAATTTGCTCGTAAGGCACCTGCTGCATGAGGTTCTCGATTCCTCCCACTCCTTCCAGCATGGCAATCTCAATGGTCAGATTAGGGTTCTCGGTCAGGCGGGTCAGACTGGCTCCCCGTAATGACTTCATGCCATTGAGAATGGTAACCTGCAGCTGCTGATGTTCCTTCATCAGACCAGGCAGCGCTGCAAAATTCACATCGGGAATCCGCATTAATTTGTGATGCGTGCGATCGTCTTCCATCCGCATTGCGATCTGAATAAACAGTCCCCGTTCCGCTGCCATCTCGAACAGTTTTTTCACTTCGGGGCTGCTCAATTCATACTCATGGTAATTCGGATGCAGACGAATGCCGGGCATGTTCCATTGCTCATGACAGGCGATGACATCGTCTTCCCAGCCTGGCAGGGCAGGGTTGATGCTGCCGACAGGGATCAGCAGGTCAGCGCCGTGTGATCTGCAGTCGTCATTCAGTCGTTGATTCACAGTGCGGATGTCTTTATGCAGCAGCCCGTCAAAGCTGCCTGCATAGGCGCGGGTCACATCGTTTTGTTTCAGCTTGCGCACCAGTTCCGGAGTACTGTCGCAAGGCAGTCGACGAAATGGCCAGCGGGACAGATACACATTCACATCGCAGATCATACGTTGATCCCTTTCTCTTTCAGGATGGGAGTGAGCAGACGCTTGAGATTGCCTCCCAGAATCAGACGCTTGGAAACTTCGGGGATGTCGGCTCCCTGGACTTTCGCCAGTTGCGAAGAAAAACTGCGCCCGCCGATATCACTGCCGTAGAGGACCCGGTCTGCACCCAGTGTCCGCACTGCCATTTCCGTGATGCCGGCTGTCGGATCAGATCCACCAATTCCCGCATAGACGTTGGGAGAATCCTGGATCGCCCGCAACCCCAGCTCAAAGTCACCCCCGGTATGGCCGCAGATCAGAGGAATGTCGGGATGCCGTTTTGCCATCAAGGCAAGATCACCGGGCGTTGATTCACCTGTCAGATTCCCACCGGTTTTGTACCACGTATGTTGGTAGATCAATGCCTTCAACTCAGCAGCCCGTTTGATAATCGGATCGATCGACGGATCATTACAACGGCTGGCCACCCACAGTTTAACTCCGATCATCGGACCGTTTTTCACACAACGGTCGAGTTCTGCGATGCTTTCATCGACATATTTGGCATTAAGATATACAAACCCGAAAGCCCGGTCATGCCAGTGGCTGATCGCCTGCAATACCTGGTCATTCTGCTTGCGAAACTGTTCCGGCGTGGGATCGGTCAAAAACGGCCATCCCATGAAAAAAATGAGTCGTTCCACGCCCATCCGGTCGGCATAAACCATCAACTGTGAGATACGCTCATCAACGGTTTTACCTTCCACGCCGGACAGGTGGCAGTGTAAGTCCCAGATCATAGAATCCTCTTTCAGCAGTCAGAAAGTCAGGGAGCCGTCAGTTTGATATTCGCTTTAGTTGGATTGGCATAGTGCTGCCAGAGTGTATCGGTTCGGGCAAGTGCAGGCCCGTCATGTACAAGACAACGATAGTGGCTGATGAGCGGTTCCTTCGGATCGATTTCCCAGTCTCCCAGGGGGCAGGGAGTGAATACCAGATAAGGCATGGAAGGATGAATCCGCACCGGTTCCGGAAAACGAAAATTGTCGGGGTGAGTTAAAATGGTAAATCCACTCCAGGGAACGCCGGTCTCAGTTCTGCCGGAAATGTCACACCAGCGGGCACGATCATGGTTGCCATTTGCCCGGGTTTTGCCATTGGCAGTCAGAAACTCACAGTTTTCTCTGGTCCATCCCCGCCCTCCACGAATAGCCATGCCACCATAATGATATTCGGGAAGCTTTAACGGAGATTCGGTCGCGCATCTTAAATCAGAGGTGATGTCGTACATCCAGAATTCCGGGTCTTTCGCTGGCTGATTCCAGACGCGGATGAACCATGTTTCCAGCAAGGCGGGAGTTTCGGATTCGCCTGTCAGATCCACATGTTCCTGCGTCACAATTAATTCCGCATAGACTGGCCCGGTCTGTTTGTAGACCAGGTTTTTGAATCGAACACGGCCTTTCTGGCTTTTGATTTCCCAGAAGTTGGTCGGTCGTCCTTCAAAGACGGCTTTTGTAAATGCAAGGAACTGGCCACTCTGATGGGCATGGTCCGGGGGGAATTCATCCGAGACAATCTTTCCAGCAGGCGTCCAGATCGGGTGGATGTGAGCGCTCCGTCCGTACAATGGATCCAGAGACTCTGGCGGATTGATGTGTTTATAATTGTAACTCAAAACCGGATGATCGCCGATCATGAACTGATAGGCTTTGTCCGTATCTTTGATCGTCAGCTTCTGCTGCGGTGATGCAGTGCCAGCTTTGATTTGAAAGACGCGGGTTTTACCGGCGGGTGTTTCTCCAGGCGGAATCCACCAGAGCAAATCTGCAGACTGCTTTCGTTTTTCGATCTGAGCAGGGATGGCGGTCTTATCTGCGTCGGCTGATTCAACCAGATAAACCTGCTCCGCTGTCAATCCGGTTTCTGGAAGTTCCACACACACGGGCTCGTTTTCGAGTGGCGTTTTCTCAGCCGTGATGCTGACTGTTCCCAGACTCTCTTCGGCGGCTTCCAGATGATTTGTGGTATTAAAAATCAGGAGCAGAATGAAAAAAAGGGGGGACTGTAACCAGGTTAGGGATAATCTCATTTCAAACTCTCAGTAAGGCCAGAGCGCTGCTCTGCAACTTTCAGTAAGCGTTACTCCATGCTACCCAACCACTTGTGGCACTTGCAATATTCGCTTCGCCGATAATCGGGAAACGGACTGAAGAACAGGCTCCTGTTACTCAATCGGGCGTTGTTTCTGGACCTCATGCAGCAGTTTCCCCTGCTCGTCATAGAACCGAAACTGTAATTCTGCTTCCTGTCCCCGGTCTTCGGGTTTCACTTTTACGTACAGAAAGCCACCTGATGCCGGCTGCGATGTGTAAGGCTGTTTGACAACGCCATCCGGATCGGTCCCCTTTTTGTCTCCCGGATTCACTCCCAGGCGGGAATTCGCATCCACCAGCGCACCGGTGGAAAATTCTTCGATCCCGGGTGGATGAATCGAGTGATATTGCCAGTGACGATCGCCACAGATCAGGTAAAAGCCCCGCTGATTCAGACCTTCCTGATCGAGCCACTGGAAAAAGTCATCTCGTTCCTGACGGAACCCGCCGATGTTGGTGTGATTGTCTTTTTTTCCTTTGCCATCCGGGCCGATCATCGGCGTGGGAGAGATCAGGACTTTGAAAGTCGCATCCGATTCTTTAAGAGTTTCTTTGAGCCATTCACGCTGCTTTTTTCCCCAGATCGTTTTGTCTGGTCCATCGGGGGAACGATTGGGGCTGCGGTAATCCCGGTTCTCGGTGAACCAGACCTGCAGCAGTTTCCCCATGCGATAGGTTCTGTATGTAATAGGATCTGAGTCGAGGGGATCCACGATGGGGACCTGCTCGCGAAAGATGCGCAGACCCAGTTCGTTGCCCGGTTCACGTTTTCCCGTCAGATCACAGTCGTTATAGCGAAAGTCGTGATCGTCTTTTTCCCAGTAAGTAGGCACGCTCGAAAACAAATCAACATAGCGTGGCTGCACAAACTGCTCGTGCCACTTCTTTCGCATTTCAGCGGGTGTCTGTGCGGCGGGTTTAGCCGGATGATCGTAATACACATTGTCACCCGTCCCCACAAAAAAGTCCGGCTTCAGCTTCAGAATACTCAACAGAGCCGGGTAACCCAGGTCTTTGTCTTCGCCCGCATAAGCAGGGCGTTTCCCCAGGCCATGATGAAAGGCATTGAAGTTCATACCCGTCACTACCACAAAGCTGATCTCCTTCACCTGCTCTGCTGCAGGCAGTGTCTCGAAGGTGTTGACGGGGCCCTTCTGAGTCGATACCTGATTTATGCCATATTGCAGACGATAGTAGTAGCGGGTGTCCGGCTTGAGATTCTTCACCAGGGTTTTCAGCATGAAGTCAGTATCTGCTTCCGCCGTCAGCCAGTCTGTAAAAAAGGAGTCTGAGAAATCCTTGTGAGTCGAAAGCTCGAAGCGGCCCACACCTGCGCTGCCTGGCAGATCGCCACCTGGATCCAGCTTCGCCGCGGTAAGCCGTGATTGTAAGATCACGGAATCCGTATTCACTTCGCCCGCCATCTCTCCCTGTTTACGTTCTGGATGATCGGCCCCTGATTCCGGCAGAGAAACAGAAAGTGTGAGACAGCAGATCAGGCAGAAGTATCGAAAGCGGGCAGGACTGTGAATTCTCATCGGGTTCTCTCCTCAGCGTCGGATAGCAGAATGAATTCAGAATAACGACTGAATACAGGCTAACCGATTTCGAGAGCAGACTTCAACTCCCTCAGCAATCACGGCAGCAGATAAGGGACCGTGTAATAGTAGACCGGAACCTGGCAGGGACAAGCTTGTCCAGAAGCCGCGGGTGTGTTAGGAGTGACTGTCGCCGCCGGTGTCGAAGGTTTAGTCACCTTCGTTTCAGGCTGTTTCGGTGTCACCGGACGGGGGATGACACTCTGAACCAGTACCATTTCGTCAAGAGCCAGGCTGTCTGAGGACAAGGTGGCCTGTGAGGTCACTTTGCCTGCTTTGACCGCTCTGACACGTGCCTGCAGGGTCCGCGTTTCGTTCGCTGCGAGCTGGTCGAGTTGGAAAGACAGCTGCCGACCCTGTTCGTGAATCAGTCCCTCGGGCAGATCCAGGTTCAAATCCACTGAACCCTGGTTCTGACGACCGCGATTGCTCACCTGGATTTCCAGGGGAAAAACCTCTCCTTCAGCGACGACATCAGGTCCCTTGATCTTCAGTTCCAGTGACGGAGCGGAAATCTCTGTTGTCGTAGCGACATGCGAAACCAGCTTGACCAGGGAACTGGTTTCCACGTTCCCTTCCTCTGCGAGGTAAACTTTGACCTGCAGTTCCCGTTCTTCATTCGGCTCGAGCCGTGCGATTTTCCAGCTTAACTGGTTCTGGTTGACTTCAGCCGGCGGTGTCAGATCGACCAGGCTTGCGGCAGAGGAAAGTGTCTCGTTTACATCCACGTCAAACGCGGTTTTTGTACCCCGGTTTTTTACCAGGATCGAATAGGACAGCGTGTCAGCAGCTGTTCCCTGTTGGGGAATTGTTTTTCTGATTTCAACATGCAGCTCTTCCGAATTCTCAGGCTCAGGTCGAGCAGGCTTTCCAAAATCGGATTCGAAGGGTTGCTCCTGTCCGACCTGCATGTGTTCGTTACCGGTGATCCGCTCGTGATAGAGGGTAGGCCGAATGGCAGACCGTGACTGGGCTAAGGTTCGATCCAGGTTGACCAGCGTCCAGTTTTCATCAAACAGAAAACGGTCTTCCGGTTCCAGTCGACTCACCAGGTCACCCGCAGTGATCACTGCTTCGACGAGAAACGGTTCGTCCATTCCCGGGTCCCGCATTTCCCGCTCGATAATTCGGATGCGCTGGACATCCAGCGTCAGCTCCGGTTCAGCGGCAGCAGGTTCGGGGGGCAGTTCCAGATCCGGCAGCACAATGGGACGTTCACGTGGCAGCATGAATTCATCACGTGCCGGTGTGGCTGCGATATGCTGTGGAAGTTCTCCAAAGGAAACATACAGCGGATCGGTTTCAGCCAGCACAAATCCCACTGCAACAGGAATCTCCACCGCAATGCGTGAATCGATCAGGTAGTCGGCTTCTGGTGCATCCTGTTCCACTTCCCGGGGAGCGGGTGTGAATTCCTCTGCGACTTCAATCTCAACTGGTTCATCCGTGGGCATCGCCAGTAACAGCATGATCGTCAATATGATGGCAAGCGCGCCCAGTGTCGAAGAAATCGACCATTCCGGTGCCCGTCCAAACAGAGCTTTAGCCTTGATTAACCAGGCGGGGGCGTAATCTTCAAACTTGAGCGAGAGATCATATTCGACAGCGTCATCCTGGATCTCCTCTGAATACCAGTCGGATTCACGGGAATTCGTGGCGCTGATTTCAGTTGATTCTTCACGCCCATTCGTTTCAGACGCGACCTCTGCAGGCGCGCGGCGATTCAAATCTGAGCGATGATCATCAGCTGGGGGTTTCACAAAATCAAATCCGTTGCATGTGTCAGTCGCCGTTCCTGGCAACAACCGTCCCAAAACAAACTAAGTAAAGATACACAGTGCATGAAAATTAGCAAAAAGAGCCCGCGATGGGAAGTGCGATTTAATTTCCCCCCGAATACAGCAAGATTCTGTCAAAATAGATAGAATTGGCTCCGGACTGAGAATATCCTGTAGGAAGTCGACATCAACACTATGGAACTCACCAGCTTAGAGGATTCTCGACATGTCACAGCTCAACCGTCGTACCTTTCTTAAAACCGCTTCCGCAGGTTTGCTCGCTTCCCAGCTGAACATCAGTGGAAGTGCAGCCGCTGAACCCAAACCACTTCTGCCAGCCAGGGTGGTCGACACACATACTCACTTTTACGATCCCTCTCGCCCCCAGGGCGTTCCCTGGCCGAGCAAAGGTTCATCCCTCTACCGCACCGTTTTACCTAAACACTTTGTCGAACTGGAAAAGTACCAGCCCGTGAATGCTACGGTTGTCGTGGAAGCCAGTAAACTGGTCGAAGACAATCAGTGGATTCTCGATCAGGCGAAAGACAATCCCGTCATCATCGGCTTTGTCGGCCGACTCACGCCGGGGGAACCCGATTTTCGCAAACACCTCAAACGCTTTTCGAAAAATCCCCTCTATAAAGGCATTCGCATTAACTACGACCTGCTCGATCTCGGTTTAAAACAGCGACAGTTTATGGATGACCTGAAACTGCTGGCCGACCAGGGATTGCAGGTCGACCTGAATGGCGGCCCCGTTACGCTCAATGGAGCGCGCCTGGTAGCCGAGCAGGTTCCCGACCTCCGCATCGTCGTCGATCATATCGGCAATGTCGTCATCAAAGGGGATGAGATTGATCGGCGCTGGAAAGAGTACATGGAAGCCCTTGCCGATCAGAAACAGGTCTACATTAAAATCTCGGCCCTCGTCGAAGGAGCAGCCCGTCACCGTCCCGATGCCGTCCCTGACGACGTCGAATATTACCGTCCGACACTGGATGTGATCTGGAACCAGATCGGCGTCGACCGCATGATATTTGGCAGCAACTGGCCTGTCTCCGAACGGGCCGCCGACTATGTCACGCTGCAGAAAATCCTGGTCGACTACCTGCAGGACAAAGGCCAGTCGGCCCTCGACAAAGTCTTCTGGAAAAATTCAAAGCTGGCCTACCGCTGGGACCGCTATCCCGGTGAATCGGCATGAAAGTCTCCGTAATAATCCTGGTTATGATGAAATTTAGATAACGTCTCTAGAGGCGTTCGTCTATCCGTGGAGAAATTTTGTATTCAGCAATCGGACGTCGATCTCTAGACCAGCAATCAGTTCCTTATTGTGCGTTAGCAGTCGTTACAGTGACTGTCATCCTTGATATATTCTTTATCACTGGCAGATATTCTGAGAGTTCACGCCTCTCTCTCGCGTTGGTCGCATTTGCGCTGACCGTCTACCTGTTTGAGGGGGATCTTAAAGCCCTCGGATTACAGGCGCGGCCCATACAGGGCTGGAAAGTCTGGGTGAGAACTTCATTAATCATTGGGATTATAATCGGCTTTTGTATCTGTCTCGGAGGGGGGCTCTGGTATCTGACTGGTCACCAGGTTCCCTTTCACTTGATCCATCCCCAAGACTTTAATTCCGCTTTCATGCATATGTGTTTTGTTGCGCCGGTCCTGGAAGAAGCAATCTATCGGCTTGTAATCTGCGTTTCACTCAATAGACTGATGGGCGAATGGAAAACGATTGCCATCAGCGGAATTCTATTCGCAGTTCTTCACATTCTTTATGGAAATCCCAGTCCGGAAAATCAGCTTGGAGGTTTTTTTCTGGCATGGGCATTTCTTAAAAGTGAAACCATTCTTCTTCCCTTTCTGCTCCATAGCGTAGGAAACTTCCTGGTTCTAACCGGGAAAATTGCACTCTGGTATTTTCTGAAAATGTTTTAATCAGACGAGATGATTGTATAGTGACTATTCGATGAATCTGATGCCTTTGGGTTGAGTTCAAGATGCCTGACCTGTGGAAATTAAATCCATTCAGACAGAGTCTGATGCTCCAGGATTTTACAATAATCAGACGGACTCGGGGCTGTCAATTCTCTCCCACCACTCTCTTCTCACACTGCAAAAAATGCACTTGACTGCTGCCCGCCGATCCGCATCCTTTATGCTATAAAGTGCGTCGCGCGCGTGGCCCCTGAAAATTCCGGTGAACCACGCGAATCACTGCGAAAATCAGCACTACGAAACCCGCTGGTTTCAGCACAATCTGAGAAAAAGCAACGCAAAACTGCCTGCGGATCGACACACTTCATCCCACTATCACAACGAACTAACCAGCCATCATTCAGGCACCGGTTCCCTTTCATCACGCATCGCCACAAAAACGTTTTCATCACTTCTTGACTCCTGCCTTTCCTTACAGAGAATAAAAGACCGAAACAGGGGCAACCCCTGATGCACATTTGGAATAAGACGAAAACCGGGTAGCCCCGAATGCAATTCGGGGTTGTCGCAGACAACAGGAAACTGTCAGTGCAAGCATTCAAGTCAGGGAAACAATACCAACCCCTTCCATGTAGGGTGCGGACCCATGTGTCCGCCCGCCTGGCGAGTATCAACTGTGTTTCGCACGACAAGGGAAGCAGATAAAACATTGCAGCTTTCTTTTTCTACCACGAAAAACACAAAACCAGCCACAACGAAGAACGGGTAAGCCCGAATGCAATTCGGGCCGAGCGCAGCGAGCAGGAGGTCGCAGCAGCCACGTACAATTCGGAACCAAACCTCCCCACCCATTCAACACGGCCCGATAGTGCTGGAACATCGCCAGAACAACACTTTGGATTAATAGAAAAGACGGAACCTATGTGCCTGTTCTGCAGGAATTCTACCAGATATTGTCAAGAATTCGCAGATGAACAATCCGAAGTGCATGTTAATGAGTGAGAGTTGTTATTTAATTCAAAAAGAAGTTTAAGTAGACAGTTTAGTTTGTAACTGTAGAATCGAATTCAAATAATATGATCCTCTGAGTTTCACATGTAGAAATTAGCTTAATTAATTGACGATCGAATTTAATATGATTGACCCGCTTCTATCACTGGCATTCTCAATGCAGACGAATAAAGGGGTATATGCTCTTTTGCTCGGATCAGGAGTATCCCGAGCAGCGCAAATCCCAACGGGGTGGGAAGTAGTATGTGATTTGGTGAAGAAAATCGCTCAAATGCAGGGAGTCGATTGCAGCTCTGATCCTGCTAAGTGGTATCAAGAGAAATATCAAAAAGAACCAGACTACTCTGAATTACTGGATGAACTTGCCAAGAGCCCGGAAGAACGGCAGAAGCTTTTATCAGCGTACTTTGAGCCGAATGAAGAAGAACGCGAGCAAGGATTAAAACAGCCAACTTCTGCACATCGAGCTATTGCGAATCTGGTAGAAGGAGGATTTGTTCGTGTCATCGTCACGACAAACTTTGATCGATTAACCGAACTGGCAATTGAAGAAGTTGGGATAACTCCTACAGTTTTGAGTACTCCAGATGCCATTATGGGGTCATTGCCACTAATCCACCAGGAATGTGTGATCATCAAAGTTCATGGTGATTATAAGGATACACGCATTAAGAATACATTTGGTGAACTCTCTGAATACGCTAAGAGTGTTGATGAACTGCTTGATCGAATCGTTGATGAATTTGGATTTGTATTTTGTGGTTGGTCAGCTCAATGGGACCCAGCGCTTTACAAGGCTTTTGAGCGTAGTCGCAATCGCCGATTTACCAGTTATTGGGCGAGTCGAGGAAAACCATCAGAGAAAGCTCAGAAATTACTCAATTCAAGAGCTGGTGAATATATTCAAATCAAGGATGCAGAATCATTTTTTAATGAACTCGCTGAAAAAGTGATTTCCTTGGAAGAGTTTCAGAAGCCGCACCCTCTTTCAGTTGCTTCTGCAGCTGCGACAATCAAACGTTTGCTAAGCGATGACAAACACATAATTCGTCTTCACGATCTGGTTCACGAAGAAAAAGAAAAGGCTTATTCTGCTATTCAACTAGTGCTTTACTCGCTATTCAAACGAGCCAATACAGAAGAAGAAAATCAGAAAGCGATTTCAGAATTGCAGTCTAGTCTTGAGTTGCTCAGGACAATTTGTGTTTATGGAGCCTATTGGGGGCGAGCACAACACCAAGATATTTTCTCGAAAGTAGTCCAAAGACTTTGTAATGAACCGGCTGGGAAAGATAACTCAAATTGGAATGGAAGACAGATAATGCCTTCTCTTCGAGCGATCCCTTCTTTAGTTCTTCTTTACACGATGGGAATTGCTGCTATTGCCAATAGAAACTTTGATATGCTAACTACAATTCTGATAAGGCCTCAAAGTTCTCACTCTGGTCGACAGCCTCGAAATTTACTCTTGAATATTGATTGGTGTGAATTTCAAGACTGGATAAAGGGGATCCCAGAACACAAAAATGATTATTTTCCAGCTAGTGAATGGCTTTTTAAAGAGTGTAGAAGTGTATTAGCTCCGATGATTTCTGACGATCAAGAATATGAGCGTTGCTTTGATATTTTCGAAATGACGTATTCTTTAATTAATCTTGACCTGGGGTGTGGTAGTCAATTTGATCTTGAGAGGGAAGCCGTCTCATTTCCTCCAGGTAGGTATATACGTATTTATTATAGAATGAAAGATTATCAACAAGGAGATTATCTTGAGTTGTTGAATGTTAAAGAAAAGTTAGCACAACCATTTCTTAAAGCTGGTTTATTTGCGGGAAAGGAAGAAGTATTTCATATTGCATTGGAAGTGTTCAAAAAAGGTATTATGAAAAAAGCATATTATTATCATTTATAAGAAGGGGCTTAGAACTGGCAAATACGCTACTGGTAAGAATGAAAATCGTAAGACGAAATTGAAAACACGTTATTTCTAATTTACTCACGATGTTACACATTTGTATTATTTACTTTTATAAAGGCGGCGTTAAAGAATCTGAAACATCGAGTGAACCAGACATATTGCTATGTGTCTCTGTTTAAATATTAGGTACTTTTTATTTCACTTGTTGCGATTTGTATTACCCGGGGATTAAAGGTAAATCCAAATGATAGTCGAAAAATCTTACTCCCTGCTTACGCTTGAAGGCTATCTATTTCACTCTTCGTTAACACATGGCTTGACTGCATTACGTTCCGCGGGAGTTCACGATAAAGGGAATTTATATACTTCCTTCTTTCACCTCTCTATCGGACTAGAGCGACTTATGAAGGTGATTCTAGTCATTGATCATATGGCCAAAAACTCAATGCAAACTCCTTCAAATCGGACGCTGCGAAAACATAGTCACGATCTTATTGCATTATATAGATATCTAAAATCTTTTTCTGAGCCACAGCCAAACCCTTTGAGTATCATAGATTCCTCCGAGATCTCATTAGAAATTCTGAAGTATCTCGCAGACTTTGCGAATAAATCCCGGTATTACAATCTAAATTGTTTGACAGAAGATCAGTACTCAGATGAGCCATTAGCCAAGTGGAATTTGATAATCGAAAAGATAATTTGTCTCGACGTACCAGCGAGGCAAATTGAGAAGATAGAACTGCGTTCAACAGAAATCTTAAAGGCAACTCAAAATATTAGTTTTGTTCTTGGAGAAAATCTTGATGGCTCACAAATGACCCATCAAGATTCTGTTTTACTTCCACAATATCATTACTTAGCTGCTAAATATGCCGTGCTACATGTCATTGAATTAGTAAAATCACTACGCGATCTTTTAGACTTTTGTGTCGACAACTCACACAGAACAGCACGATCACTTAAATATGATAAATGCCCAGTTCCTTACATGGCTGAGTTTCTAAATTTTTGCCTTTTAGATAGAACAACAATTCTTAGAAAGAAAAAATGGCCTTGAAACTGGATCTGCCTTCTTTTTCGTCGAACATAACGGGTATTTTGTAACGTACTATTCTTTTTTCGTGTGTTTTCGTGTTGTTAGTCGTAGAAAAAGACTACTTCGACTGCAGCCCGGCCGTGTTTACCGCTTTGACCTGATAGTCGTATTGCTGACCCGGGTTGGCAGTTTTGTCCACGAATTCAAACTTCTGCAGTGGCAGCACGGGGGTATCGCCGTAGCTCATGTTCTGGAACAGGGGACGGCCGAAACGGTTGGTCGGTTTTTCGGGGAGTTGACCGATCTGTTTGCCGTCGCGTTGGATCAGAAAGGCCTGGATGCCGCTTTCAAAGTCGGTTCCTGCTTTCCAGGTAATCGTGCCTGTCGCAGCATCCACTTTGACATCGGTGGGGGCAGGGGGCGGAGTTTTGTCACTGACTGCGCCGGTCTTCACGAAGTCCAGCCAGGCCAGCGCGACTGCTTTGTCGGGCAGCCAGTTTGCCTCCGTTTTATCGCCTTCAAACTGATCATAAGGAACCGGCATGGTTTCACTGAGCAGGGGTGAGAGCCAGCCTTTGCTGATCTCCACGGCTTTCAAAGGGGCTCCCACTTTGTCAGGCAGACGCTGTTGCAGGCAGGCGTTGAAGAAAGGGATCGCGAGGTAGCGTGAGTCGCCGGTTTCGTGGCCCGTGCGGGGGTCGGGGGCAAAAGCGATCGGGGCTCCTTTGGAGCGGTAGTCTTTGAACATTGCCAGGCTGCCCGTCCAGGCGCGGCTGAAACGTTTGTTTTCTTTTTCTTTCAGACCCGGATTGGCCACCATCGGAATCTGCATCGCCGCCTCGGGGATCTCGGGAGCCGTAATTTCGTCATTGGTCCAGTAGCCGTACGCTGTTCCCGATTGAAACCAGATCGCCACAATCCGCTCCGGGTACTCCATCTGCATCAGGCTCGACCAGAACCCGCCTCCCGAATGCCCCCACAGACACCAGGGCGCGGTGGCGACTTCAGGATGCCCCGACAGTTTTGCCAGCTTCTGCAGTGACTCGACAAACACTTTGCTTGAGCCGTTCCGCGGATCACACCACAGGCGGCAGTTCTGTTTCTCGGCCTGATGAAAGCTGGGGCCGAGCAGGGCACAACCGTTTTTTCGCGCCAGTTCCTGCCAGTGCAGATCATGGGCCGCCGTCACGCTGCCCGTGCACGACCCCGAACCACAGCCATGCTGATGCACAATCATGCCCCGCACTTCCTTGAGTCCTTCCGGAATCCAGAGCGTATAAGTCACGCCGATCTGCAACTGCCCCTCTTTGGGCTCGGTTGGCTGTTCGTAGGTTGTGCTGTAATACGGCGGCTCAAATGAAGCCTCAACCCGCGGCAGTTCCAGCGGGGCAATTGTTTTGGTTTCTTCGGCAGCGACAGGGCAGACAAGCGTTTGCAACAGGAACAGGGCGGCAAGGTAAAACAGAGTGGCGCGTGATTTCATGGTGTTAATCCATCATTAATGGGAGACTGCTTTCAATTTGGTCGGTATTCATGGTAAACAAATCGCAACCAGCGTGCCAGCATCCTGAGTCATCATTGGAGCGCGGGACACGATTCGGCAAATACTGTTAAGTGGAAGGCTTCCGGCGGCTCATCCAGTACAAAGGCACGCCGATCAGTACCGGGATCAGGCCCAGTAATGCCAGGCCGCGGGCGTAGTCGAGACTGGCATAAAGCATGTAGAGACAGGTCAGGCAAAACAGGATCGGCGTCGCGGGATACAGGGGGACGCGAAAGGGTCGCTCCATCTGCGGGGCTTTAAACCGCAGGATGATCAGGCTCAAGCCGGTAAGTAGAAAGAATGTCCAGAACAAAGGAGCCGTTGCGACGAGCAGGGTATCAAAGCCGTCCTGGTACTTTTCCCATTCGATGAAGTCAGATTGGATCAGGGTAAACGGCGCATTGATCATACGGCGGCCTGCTTTCGTGCCCACCAGCAGAATCATCACGATGGAAATCACTCCCTGTGACAGCAGTGAATAGAGGGGCGCGTTGACGCGGCGGTTCCAGCGGGCCAGGACGGCGAAGAAGCGGTGATCCATGCCCAGTCGCACGTTCACGCGGGAGCCGGTAATAATCAGTCCGTTGATGGCACCCAGTGAGGAGATCATGATTATCAGGCTGATGATCTGAGTGCCGTGATCACCCCAGGCATTGCCCAGCAGTTCTGCCGCCGGTGTGGAGGACTGCAGCAATCGGCTAGAGCCCAGCCCCCACAGGTAGGCGAAGTTGATCAGCAGGTAAATGACCAGAATGCCTCCGGTGCCTGCGATCAGCGCCCGCGGAATATTTTTGCCCGGCTCTTTGACTTCGGCAGCGACGAACGCGGCATCGTTCCAGCCTCCAAAAGCGTACAACACGAATACCATCGCCAGTCCATATTGCAGTTTCGCATCCGGGTTTTCTTTAATCGGTTCGATAACGGTTGCGCCTGTTCCCTGCAGTCCCAGGTAGACGCCACTCACGATAATCGCCGCCAGTCCGACGATCTTGGCCAACGTCAGAATGTTTTGTGCCCACTTGCCGACCATCAGCCCCAGCAGATTCAAAAAGAGCAGCATACAGACGGAGGCAGCCGCCAGGATGACCGACCAGCCTGCGGGGATTTCAAAGCCGGAGGCATTCAGAAACGAGATGGCGTAATCGGCGAAGACATACGACATGATGCCGATGTTGCCCGGGTTGATGGCGATGAACTGTGCCCAGCCGAACAGAAATCCACAGCCGTCGCCGTAGGTCCGGGACAGGAAGACATAGTCGCCCCCCGTTTCCGGTATGGCAGATGCCAGCTCGGCGTAACACAGTGCCCCGGCCAGCATCAGCAGACCACCCAGGCCCCAGATTACGAAACCGGCTTCGATCGAGCCGGAGTTCCCGAACACCAGACCGGGCACTTTGAAGATCGAAACCCCGATCACAATGCCGATGATGATATTCACCGTGTCCCAGAGCGTCAGCTGCTTCTGGAAGCGGGAATCCGCTGAGGGAACCGACTCGGCTTGCTGTTGCTCTGAGGGCATATTGAATGCAGTCCCCTGTCCAGCCGGAAAGGAATGTGGTGAAACCAGGGATCAGGCAGGAGTCGTGCCGACCAGCACGGAGACGGGCATCGTCCAGATTTCCATGGTGTCATCTTCTTTGAGAGTAAAGCCCGCATCCTGCAATAAACGGGTCGCATTAATCGGCTGGCAGTCCACGATGTGCGGAAAGTGCTGGTGCATCCACTTGTAGGTTTTTTCCAGAAAGCTGTCCTGATTGCCATCTTTGGGCAGTGCCATGCAGACGACGCCCAGTCGGCCGCCCGGCTTCAGCACCCGCTTGATTTCTGCCAGCATGGTGGGGATGGTATCCAGCGGAAACAGTTCCAGGGTAAAGCTCATTGAGACGACATCAAAGCTGCCATCCGCAAAGGGCAGGGGAGGCGTATTGGCAACGGTCAGTTCCACACGGTCTGCCAGGCCCGCTTCCGTGACCCGTTTTTCTGAGACGGTTTTCATTCCGTCCGAAATGTCCACGCCTGTCACCTTGCCGGTTGTGCCTGCGGCTTCTGCCAGCGCCACCAGTGAGTGACCGGTGCCATAACCGATTTCCAGAACCGATTCTCCCTCCTGAATCGCAAGTGCAGTCAGCCCTTTTTCCCGGGCCACATGCTCATTGGAGTCGGCGATCATGTCATAGGAATGGCTGATACGGTCATAAAATGATTTCGTCTGTTTTTCGTCGGTGGTACTCATGGCTGTGTGCTCCAGGCTGGAAGGTGAGAGACTTATGTCACAAATTATAAATTGAACAATCAATCGAGAGAAGTCGCAGGCCGGAAAACAATCGAAACTTCATTAATTGGGGTGGCCAGTCGAGCAGACTATCCGGGGGCATGCCAAACTGGCGGAGTCGGAAAGTCTGAGAAAAAAGATCTTCGACAAAACGTTGTTTTTTTGAATTCCTTTCATCGTCGTCGCATGCTACAACATAGAGAGAGCGTTCGCACAATTCATAGCGCAGGGAATGAAACCTTCACGTTTGGTCTGTGAATGTGCTTTGTTCGAATTGTTCAATTAAGCGCGTCAAAAACCTCTGTTAAAATACATTGATGGATCAGGGAATGAGTCCGCAGGGATCTTGTTCCATGTTGAGGAAGGAACAGTTATGCGAAATGTGTTGGCCCTGGTTCTGGCCGGTGGTAAGGGATCACGACTGGAACCGCTTACCCGGGATCGAGCAAAACCCGCTGTCCCCTTTGGAGGCGGATATCGCATCATCGATTTTACACTTTCGAACTGCATTAACAGCGGCTTGCGTCGGATTCTGATTCTGACGCAGTACAAAGCTGCGAGCCTCGACCGACATATCAATCTGGGCTGGCGGTTCCTCTGCCGGGAACTGAATGAGTTTATCGACGTTCTGCCTCCCCAGCAGCGGATTGACGAACAGTGGTACCAGGGAACCGCAGACGCCGTCTATCAGAATATCTACACCATCGAACGGGCTCGGTCGGAACACATTCTGATCCTCTCCGGCGATCACATTTATAAAATGGATTACTCCAAACTGATCCGCGACCATAAGGAATCCGGCGCGGATGTGACCATCGGCTGCATTCCCGTCGATCGTGATGAAGCCACCCAGTTTGGCGTGATGGGCGTCGATGAAAACATGCGCGTGGTCAAGTTTGAAGAAAAGCCGGCCAATCCCGCTCCCATGCCCAGTCACCCGGACAAAAGTCTGGCCTCCATGGGCATCTATGTGTTCAACACGAACTTCCTGTTCGAGCGCTTGTGTTATGACGCGACCCAGCTCGACAGTTCGCATGACTTCGGCAAGAACATTATTCCGTCGATCATCGATGACCACCTGGTACGGGCCTATCCCTTCCAGGATAAAAATACAGGCGATGGTTACTACTGGCGGGATGTCGGAACGATCGACGCGTATTACGAAGCGAACATGGACCTGGTTTCCGTGCATCCCCAGTTAAATCTGTACGATAACACCTGGCCGATCCGCTCTTATCAGCCACCCGATCCTCCACCCAAGTTCGTGTTTGCCCAGAGTGAAGGCAATAAACCCCGCGTGGGTCAGGCGGTGGACAGTATGGTCTGTGCGGGCTCGATTATTTCAGGCGGCCGCGTGAGTCAGTCGATCATTTCGTCGAACGTGCGCGTCAACAGCTGGGCGGAAGTCGATAATTCGATTCTGTTCTCCGGGGTCAACGTGGGGCGGCATGCGAAAATTCGCAATGCGATCATCGATAAAGGAGTTTCCATCCCCAAAGGCTGCGAGATCGGTTATGACCTCGAAGCGGATAAAAGCCGTGGCTTTGCGGTTTCCGAATCCGGCATCGTGGTCATCGGCAAGATGGATGGCTTCCCGTCATAGACTGAACTCTGACACTGCGCGTCTGGCCTGATACCGGTTTCGCACTGGCATCAGGCACAGCGCATAAAAATTCCCGGAAGCAGTAGCCCAGGGGGGGGAAGGACTTGTACTACTTCCGGGAGGCGATTGTTCGCCATTATAAGTTTCACACCAGCCAGTCACGCCTCAAAGTACGCTCCGATTTTAAAGCTTCAAAAAAGATCGATGCCACAGCATCCGTGCATCAGGCATTCGATCTTTCCACCAAGTGAATGAAATCACTCAGCAGACACCAGTGTATTCTTGAAGGTTGAAAAAGGGATTGATAACGGTCATTGTGAGGTGTGATGTTATCAGGAATGGTCTGTTTGATGTTTTGGAAATCAGCGTGAACGCCAATGGTGCGGGGAGAATAGAAACTCATTTTGAATCGGTCAATACCAATCTCAAACGATTTTTTAAAAAGCATTCTGAATGCAAATTCAGCGTGTAAATATTTCAAAAAAACACGAAATCAAAAACTTCGAAAGGATCTGGCATCATGTTTCGCCCACTCTTAATTCTTCTGGCTCTCATTTGCAGTCTGGGTCACTCGACTCCCGTCAGACTGAAGGCGGCAGAGCAGCAGAAACCGAACATCATTTTTATCATGGCCGATGATTTAGGCTACGCGGAACTCGGTTGTTACGGTCAGAAAAAAATCAAAACGCCGCATATCGACAAGCTGGCAGCAGAGGGGATGAAGTTCACTCAGGCCTACGCCGGTTCCATGGTCTGTCAGCCTTCGCGCAGTGTTTTAATGACGGGACAACATACTGGTCATACTGCCGTGCGTGCCAACGACCTGAACCAGTTGCTGTACGCCGAAGATCCCACCGTCGCCAAAGTGCTTAAGGATGCGGGTTACGCTACAGGCGCATTCGGCAAATGGGGCCTGGGCTACGAAGGAACTCCCGGTCGCCCCGGCAATCAGGGCTTCGATGAATTCACAGGTCAGCTGCTGCAGGTTCACGCTCACTTCTATTATCCCTTCTGGATCTGGCAGAACGAAAAGAAACTGATGTTGCCGGAAAACGAAAACAATCAGCGCGGTCGCTACATTCACGATCTGATCCACGAGAATGCCAAAGCCTTCATCCAGAAAAATAAAGCGCAGCCGTTCTTTGCTTATCTGCCTTATATTATTCCTCACGTGGAACTGGTAGTGCCTGAAGAGTCGGAAAAACCGTACCGCGGACAGTTTCCCAAAACCCCGATTCCGGATCCCCGTCCTGGCTATATCGGTTCCGAAGATGGTTTGACGACATTTGCCGGCATGATTTCGCGTCTGGATGATCATGTGGGAGAGATCGTCACACTGCTGGAAGACCTGGGGATTCGTGATAACACGCTGATTATTTTCACTTCCGATAATGGCGGGCAGGGGGGAGCCTGGAAAGAGATGACCGATTTCTTCAACGGCAATGCGCCGCTGAGAGGTCATAAAGGTTCCATGTATGAAGGTGGTCTGCGTGTTCCCTTCATCGCGAACTGGCCCGGGAAAATCGCAGCAGGAAAAACATCTGATCTGCAGATCGCATTCTGGGATGTCTTGCCCACACTGGCTCAGGTCGCGGGGACAGAAGTTCCCTCCGGAGTCGATATCGACGGCATTTCATTTCTGCCCACCTTGTTGGGAAAAGGAGATCAGCCAGAACATGAGTACCTCTATTGGGAATACACGAAAGGGAAGATTCGTTCTCGTGCGGTTCGTCAGGGAAACTGGAAAGCCGTGCAGAACCGTATGAATCAGCCGATTGAACTTTACGATCTGGGCAAGGATATCGGTGAGACAAAAAACCTTGCAAAACAGTATCCGGAAAAAATCAAAGACCTGCAGCAGATCATGCAGCAGGCCCATTCCGAGCCACGGGATTTCCCCCAGCTGCTGGAATCGGTGGGCATCAAAGGTTACGTGAAATAATCCCCCTTTGAAATTACAAGCGGTGAAATCCATGCGATGAAATCGATCGGGAGTTCAATAAGAAAAACCGCAGCCCGGTAACAGGCTGCGGTTTTTTGATTGATCATATTTTACTACGGTCTGATTTTACTTCAGAAGCTCAGTTTGCCAGGTCCCACCACCAGCGACCCACGGGCAATGCGGGTGCTTTAGACTGAGCGGAAACGGCTCCGACTTCGGGGGAGACTTTCAGGTTCTGCTGATTTTTCACAACCGAGTTCGTATCCACCCGCACGCCGCCGGCAACCTGAACGACAACGTCTTTGCCGTTGAATACGCGGTGATTGACAACCGTGTCTACCGTGTGAGCTGGTTCGAATTCAGCCGGGCGATAGGCGCCGTTGGCAGCAAAGGCAGTCATTTCCCAGCCGGCCCGATTCGCCAGCTGTTCATTTCGCATCAGGGCGGCTACCAGGGCCAGGTCGAAAATGTTCTGCAGGTCGGCGTAAACCAGATCCTGCTCTGCCAGTTCCTGGTAATGTTCGGTAAAGTTGGCGGCGAATTCGCGGTTGAGCTTTTCAGCCTGCCCTGTTCGTAACCGTTCACCTTCTTTGGTGACAATCTGATTTTCTGACTGGCAGAGAACAGAGGAACCCACTACCTGGTAAGCGGTGCGTTGCGGGTTATGCAGAACCGAATCGTATTTCATGGTCAGCCACCAGCGGAGCGCTTCCAGGTTCATGCCACTTTGATTGCTTTCCTGTGCCAGCAGATCAAAGTAGCTGGGGATGTTTTTGCCAGCATCCATTTTACCGATGCCGATCAGTTTCATCCGGTAGTCTGCTTCAATCAGTACGCGGGCGACACGAGAGGTATCAGGCACGCCGTACAGGGTAATGTCCTGTATTCCCAGTTTTTCTTTCAGCTGTTTTGTGTAATTCCGCACGCCGGCACCTGCACTGAGCGGGCCACGGGCATTGGATTGCGTGACAAATTCTTTCACGCGTGCCAGGCCTTCCGCACGAGGGTCGAAAGAGCAGCCAAAGATTTCTTCTCCGTTGTCCGAGAACGTTCGCAGGATCGTTACCAGGTCATCCAGTTGCAGCACGGGACGTCCGCTTTCGACACCAACAGCTAGGCCCTGCTCGTTATAAATCCAGGCTTCTGCCGGCCCGGCGACTACGATTTCCTGATCTTCCGGATAGACAAATACGTATTCCACCCGGGTCAGGCCTGCCAGCATTTTCATGGTCTCAACGGGAGAGCGGCCTTCTTCAATCAACTGCTGCACTTCTTTTTCCAGACGGGTCAGGGAAATCAGACGCAGCTGGCTGTTTTGGGCCACATTTTTATTCAGGCTGGCTTTACGGGCTTTGGCACCCAGTGCTTCCAGTTCGCCTTTCAGTTCCTGTTTGCTGATATGATGCAGCATGCCATTCGGGTCAACGCGAACCCCGGCAGAAAACTGACGGAGTGAACCTTCACCAGATCCGTCGTCGATCCAGCCGCCTGAAGTCTGTGACTGAATCAGGTCGATCAGTTCGGTAAAGTCGGCCAGCTGAGATCCACCAGCGAGTGACATGGCCTGAGCGCGTTCGCCCATGGCTTGTGTGCGTTCTTCATCCAGGGGGATGCGGTTGATGGTTCCCAGTGCGGCCATGAAGTCTCCGGAGTCCATCTGGGCTTTGACGACCATTTTGAGCAAGAGAGTACGTTCCTGCAGGTTGGACACGGTTTCAGCGACTTCAATCGCCTGTCCGAATTCCCCCGATGTCAGATGTGCGGCAACCTGTTCTTCAGGTGAAACGCGTGGCGTGACTTCCGCCGGTTTCGTTTCTGCAGCAGGAGTCACCGCGACGGTTTCCTGTTCTTCCAGTACCAGCGGCGATTCGACAGAAGTCTGAACCTGTTCTGGTGCTTTTTCGACAGTCATTTCAGACTGGGGATTTACCAGGTAAAAGGTGACTGCCAGTACGACAGATAAACAGACTACGGTTGCCAGTACGGAAACAACACTGGAGCCGACGCGAGGGTGATTAGGGCGCATGGACGCTCTCCAATAGGCACAACATATTAACGGACAACCTTACAGTTCGGATATGCACGTACTGCAAGATGGGAAGTTTAAGGACTTTATGTATTAGGATCGTCCAACTTTGGGCTGACGTCAAGGATAATCTTAAATTTCTTGGTCTTCCTATTTCAGCTTGGCTCTGACATCCAAAGAACAGTTACAAGTAGTAGAATAGAAACACTTCGTTCAAATACTTTGACAGCGTAAAACCGCTTAATTCGATACAGAAAGTATATTCGTGCCAGAGCTGCCTGAAGTCGAGACCATGGTGCGCGGCATCCGCGATGCCGTGGAAGGCCGTAAACTGAAAGACGTTCGCTGCTGTCCCTGCCCGTGTAAACCCATTTCCCTCAAACCGGGCATTAAAGCCATTCGGTCAAAAGCTTTAAATCAAACAGTCACCGGCGTCAGACGCCGTGCAAAACGGGTGATCCTGGACCTGGAGAACGGTTATTCGTTCGTCATTGAACCACGGATGACTGGACTGATGTTACTTTCTGATCCCCCCGATACAGGACATCTGCGACTGGAGTGGCTGCTGCAGAAAGGGCGTTCCCGGCGTTCGCTCTGGTTCTGGGATCGACGCGGACTGGGAACGGTTCAACTGCTCAGCCAGGCGGAACAGGAGACAGTTCTGGGACCTCAGAAACTGGGCCCCGATGCCCTGGAGATTACGGTTAACGAAATGAAGCAGCGACTGGCGAAGACGAGTCGCGCCATCAAAGTTGCCTTGCTGGATCAAAAAATGATCGCGGGAATCGGGAATCTGTATGCGAGCGAAATGCTGCATCAGAGCCGCATTCATCCTGAACGGACGGCAGATCAGCTATCAATGGCTGAAATCAAAACGCTACACAAGGCAATGCGACAGATTCTGAAAACCGCCATTCGCTATGAAGGATCTACGCTCGGCGATGGCACCTATCGAAATGCGCTCAACCAGTCAGGGGGATATCAGAACCAGCACCGTGTTTATGGCCAGGCAGAACAAAACTGTCCGTCCTGTAAGGGAGCGCAGATTCTCAGGATCGTTCAGGCGCAGCGATCTACATTTTATTGTCCCTGCTGTCAGATCATGCAGCCGTAAACTCTATGGTCTGTCCTGCTCAGCATCAGGTAACGTTACACACACTTCATTGGCGACCTGGAATTCTGATAAATTTCGCTGAATTGAGGTGAGAATTTGCGAATCATGCTTTTCTATTCAGACAATTTTGGCTTAAGATCACCTGAGAGATGTGAAAGTGACTTCGCAGCATCTGTCTGGATCTCATACCCGCTGGTAATCCATGTCGTATCGTGCCTTTAAAAAACTGCTGGGGGAAACCAACCTCGAACGCAAGTGCCGCTACCTGTTTGGTGGCGGATTGCTCGTATTAATCACGGCCAGTTTTTCATTGAATACCTGGTTGAACAATCAGGTTCTCAACGATCAGAACATTACCTCCGCCCGTCTGCTCGTGGCACCGATCATCCTGGAGAAACACTGGAAATGGTCCGAGTCGAACGATCAATACCGCATGCTGATTGAAAAAATTGCGCAGTCGGTCAAACCCAAAGATCTCGGCGATTACAGCTGGGCAGTCTTTAAAGCGAATCCATCCAATGCGGATTCCAAAGAGCGCCCGATCGACAGTGCCGGCTATGAAGCGCTGGAGCGGATCAAGCAGGGCGAAAACGAAATTTTCTACCGCGATGAAGCGGAAAGCAAATTCCAGTATTACGGTGCCATCCACGCGACGGAATCCTGTGTTTCCTGTCATCGACTCCGCGATGATCCCGACCTGGAACTGGGGGGACTGATCGGGATTGTCAATATTCGCTTTCCTTCACAGAAAGTGGAACAGGCGCAGAACTGGAACAATGCCATCAACCTGGCTTCGGCTCTGGTCACTGCCGTACTGGCGATGCTGGCCGCTTATGCGATTGTGCGTTACGTGATTGTGAAACCCGTTCTGCACCTGAAAGATGTGAGCGATCAGATTGCGCACGGTAATCTGGATCTGCGGGCTGACATCCGTACGGGAGACGAATTTGAAGAACTGAGCTATGCGTTCAACCGCATGCTCCGACATCTGGTCACCGTGCAGGAAGAACTGCGCACCGTCAATACGGATCTCGATACGAAAGTCGACGAACTGGCGCAGGTCAACCTCAGACTGTATGAAATGAACAAACTCAAAGACGAGTTTCTGGCGACCATGAGCCATGAACTGCGGACGCCGCTCAACAGTATTCTCGGCTTCAGTGATCTGCTGGCAAATTCGAAAGATCTGACTGAGAAGCAGAAACGCTATGTCAGTAACATTCAGATGTCCGGCAAAAACCTGCTGGCACAGATTAACGATGTGCTCGATCTCGCAAAAATTGAGAGCGGCAAAATGGAACTGCAGCTTTCCGAAATCGCGGTGGCAGATCTGATCGAACGCCGCGTAGGCAATATGCTGCCGCTGGCAGATAAAAAGAATATCGAACTGACTTCTGAAATCGACCCGAGGATTCCGATTCTGTTTCAGGATTCCATTAAAATCCAGCAGATTCTGAATAACCTGCTTTCCAATGCCATTAAGTTTACGCCCGAAGGGGGGCGTGTCCATGTGGCAGCAAAACTCTGCGAGGATGATCCGGACCACATGGATCTCATCGTAGAAGACACAGGCATTGGTATTCCCCTGGATGAACAGGAACATATCTTCGAAAAATTCCGCCAGGGAAAAACTTCTTCTGAATCGCGGGATACGTTGACCCGTTCCTACGAAGGCACGGGGCTGGGTTTATCCATCATTCGCGAGCTTTCCAAGCTGCTTGACGGCGAAGTCTTTCTGGAAAGTGAATTTGGTCGAGGCAGTACGTTTACCGCGCGGCTGCCTGTCCGCATGAGCCTTTCACACGACGGGGTGCTCTCGGAACTGGATGATACCTCCGTGGGCATGAATCGCATTAAAACCTCCGATCTGCAGAGATACTCCCAGAAAAAACTCGGCGAGAACGACCATTCTGAGACGCGCACTCCTTGAATCTCCCGCAGTGAGCGCCTACCCTTGGCATTCTACCGGCACACCGGGCTGTCGGGTTGCCAGTTTACTCTCCACTTAGATTCAGGAATCTGCGCTTGTGGCTCTGGAGCTGAAAAATCCACATAGTGTCATGGCGGCTTTACAGACCCGTCCGATTGATGTCACCGAGGTCCGTCTCACCGCTGGTGCCGTGCAGGGCAGTTGGGGAGATGTCGCCGACGAAGCGCGCCGCCAGCGGATTCCCGTCGTCATCAAAAAGTCGGCACCACAGAAAATGAACCGCCGCCAGTCTGAAGATCAGGGACGTCGCACGGCAGGTTCGGTGGCTCTGGTCAAACCACGTATTCCTTCTGCGCTGAGCGAGCTCTTTCCGGACCCGGGACAGGATGCACAGACAGGCGGTCTCTGGCTGGCGCTGGACTGTATTCAGGATCCGCATAACATCGGTGCTATTTTTCGGACGGCTGCTTTCTTTGGTGTGCGTGGGATTGTATTGACCAAAGACCGTTCCGCGCCCATCAACGCGACCGTCTACGATGTCGCTTCCGGGGGGATGGAAGCGGTTCCATTTGCCGTCGAGACCAACCTGAGTCGATCGATCTCCCAGGCAAAAGAAACCGGGGTCTGGATTATGGGGACCTCCGAACATGCCGAAGAGGATGTCTCCGCGTATTCTCAGGACCGTCCCTGGCTGATCGTGATCGGGAATGAAGAGAAGGGGCTCCGCCGCCTGACATTGGAACAATGTGATGTTGTTACCCGGCTGACGCCGACCGGCATTGTGGATTCACTCAATGCGTCTGTCGCCGCAGGCATCATGATCGCCCGCTTTTCACCTTTCGGACCGGGCATCAAGTAAATATCTGCCTCAACCTTGTACGATTTTCCTGCAATAACAGAGATAATCTGCAATATATCTACGACTGCTACAGGTTCCGGTCCGGGTAGTGATTATAGCGGTTTTAAGCCTGATGCCACTGCGCAAGCCTGCCCTCCGCGTTCGTTTCGCTCGGTGTGAGCTGCAGATTATTTTGGTTGTACAGAAATTTCCTGCTTATAATGCTTAAACAGACAGGCTTTGTACCGGTTTCGATCGTTTCCAGGGGAATTCCCTGAAATTCATCACGAATGACACACGAAACGAATGCTACATTGAAGGTACAGGTTACGGGAACTCCGTCTGACAGGCGCGGGCGTCTGCCGGTAGAGCGCGGGTTCCACCGAACAAAATCAAGGCAGGAATATTTATCGTGACAAATTATTTAGTGACCGGCGGCGCAGGATTTATTGGCTCTCATCTGGCGACACGTCTGATTAAGGACGGTCATCGTGTGCGAGTCTTCGATAATTTAAGTACGGGCGCACTACATAACCTGGAACACATTAAAGACGATGTTGAGTTCGTACAGGGAGACCTGCGGGATCTGGCAGCCGTCGAACAGGCAACCGCTGGCGTGGAGATTGTGTTTCACCAGGCAGCGCTGGCCTCTGTTCCCCGCAGCGTGGAACATCCTCTCGATACACATGAAGCCTGTGTGACCGGAACCATCCATGTGCTCGATGCCGCCCGCCGCTCCGGTGTGCAGCGCGTCGTCTATGCCGGTTCCAGCAGTGCCTACGGCAACCAGGCACAGATGCCCAAACACGAAGGTCAGACACCAGAAGTCCTTTCACCTTATGCCGCTGCCAAGCTGGCTGGCGAATTGTACTGCCAGGCCTTTGCCAATTCTTACGACCTGGAAACGGTTCGCATTCGATACTTTAATGTCTTTGGTCCCCGCCAGGATCCTGGCAGTCCTTATTCGGCTGTGATCCCGCTGTTTACCTCCGCATTGCTGGAAGGACGTCGTCCGATGATTTTCGGTGATGGCCTGCAGTCTCGCGATTTTACCTTCGTCGACAATGTGGTTCAGGCGAATATCCTTGCTTCCCAGGCACCCGCGGATAAAGTCTCCGGAAACGTGTATAACGCCGCCTGTGGCAGTTCGTTGAATCTGATTGATCTGCTGAAATTTATCTGTGATCAGTTGGACAAGCCTTACGATCCTGATTTCCAGCCTGCACGCACGGGCGATGTCAAACATTCCTGGGCAGACATTTCCGCTGCTCAACGCGACCTGGGTTACGAACCTGTTGTGGAAATCGAAGAAGGCCTGCGGAGAACCATTGACTGGTATGCAGGTACCACCAGTGCTGAATCAAAAAAATGCCGGGGCGGCTGTTAATCAGCCAGCCTGACTCTCAGAAAAACCGTTTCGTCACATCATTAATGCATTCGCAGAGTAAATAGATCAGGACCCGCTGTCGTGAACACAGACTTTCAACCTCTGGATCAGCAATCCGATTTTGCCATCGATGGCATGGAAGAGAACGCAGAAATCAACTCTTCCGGTCCGGGTGTGGATATCGTTAGGCTCCTGCTTCGCAATAAATATCTGCTGGTTCTGGGACTGGCTGCCGGCCTGCTACTAGGCCAGGCCGCGTATATGAAACTCGGCCCCATCTTTTCAGCAGATACGAAGATCCAGGTCTCACAGAAAAACCCGGTGCCGATTAAAGAAGGAGAAATCCAGACCTTTGGTGAATTGACGGCACACATTGATGTCATCAAGAGTCCGCGGATCGTGGGTGAAGCCGTTAAGGAAGCCAGGCTCAATCAGCTGCCTTCCCTGGCAGGCGAAAAGGACCCGACCCAGGATATTATCGATACCTTAAAGGTCAAGAGAATTTCAGGTAACGATCGCGCGTTCCTCAACATCCTGACGATTACCTATGAAAACCCGAACGCCAAAGATGCCCGGACCGTCACCCAGGCTATTGTTGACGCCTACAAGCGGTATCTGCACGAAGTCCGCGAGGAAAACACCGAAGACATTATCCAGCAACTGAAAGAGGCGGAGAAACAGATTGCCGCAGAGCTGGAACTCAAGAAAAACGAATACAAAAAATTCCGTGAAAATGCACCGCTCTACTGGGAGAGTACACCTGGTTCGGAAGCAGCGGTCGCCGGCAGTACCAACGTGCATCAGGAACGGGTCAAAGCCATCGACAATGAACGCCGACTCAACCTCCTGAAACTGACGGAACTCAAATCAAAAATCGATTCCCTTAAGGCAGCCATAGCCAGCGGTGAGTCCAAAGAGACACTCGAACTGCTGGCGCAGCAGTACCTGATGGGACAAACCCGGGGGCAGGCTGCCAACGGCAATGCCAGCGAAGGTCATCATCTTGCCACACCCGGAACGAGTCAGTTAGACCGTGCGCGGACGGCATTAGAGACACATTTAATGCCGTTGCTGATTCAAAAGAATCGACTGGAACGCGACTTTCAGAAAAATCATCCCGACCTGGATGCCGTCAATCGCAGCATCGAAACGATCATCAATCTCTATCGTCGCCAGGGACTTGATATTTCCGCTGACAATCTGGAGTCAGGTGAATTTCAGGTCGCAGAAACCAAAGACGTGGATTTCGTGAATGTGTATCTCAAGTCCATGGAGCAACAGCTCAAAGAACTGGAGAACCGGGAACTGGAGCTGACAAAGCTGTTCACCCAGGAGAGCGAACTGGCCAAGAAGGTCGGAAACTTTCAGGTGATCGATCAGTCTTACAATGAGGAAATTGCCCAGCTCAAATCACAGCGCGATAACATTTTCAAACAGTTACTGGTCGAAAGAGTTTCACAAGGCAACAGCGGTTACATGTTGACTCAGCTGGCTCCGGTCAAAGATGAACTCGTGATTAAACGCCAGTTGAAATTTTTGATGGCCGGTGCCGCAGGAGGCCTGGGGCTGATCCTGGCGTTTTCCTACTTCCGTGAAATGCGGGACACCACGATGAAGTCGGTTGATGAAATTCGGAATCAACTGCATCTGCCCATCCTGGGAGAAGTTCCATGCTTTGCAGATAGCGATGCTGCCGTTGATGAAAGCGAATTCGCTCCCGCGTTATGGTATTATTATCGCCCCGCTTCACGCGAAGCAGAGGCCTTCCGCTCACTGCGGACCTCCCTGTTGTTAAAAACGGATCGCAGCGGCGCGAAAGTTCTGCAGATGACCAGTGCGGAGCCCGGCGACGGTAAAACGACCTCGATTTCCAACCTGGCACTGGCGATTGCGCAGACGGGCCGAAAAGTTCTGATCGTCGATGCCGACCTCAGACGGCCGACCATTCATAAACTGTTCGGTCTGGCTAATTCGGTTGGCCTGGGTGATGTGCTGACCGGTGAGATCGATGCACAGACGGCGATTCGGGAAACCCGCGTCAGTCATCTCTCAATTTTGACAGCGGGCATGCTGCCGGAAAATCCCTCTGAAATGCTGATGTCGCGTGCGTTTTCTGAACTGGTAAATCAGCTGCGTAAGGAATACGACTACGTTCTGATCGATACACCTCCCCTGGTTGTCGTCAGCGATCCCTCGGTGATTGCCTCGATTGTGGATGGGGTGCTGCTGGTGGTTCGAATTGACAAAAACCGCCGCGGGGTGATCCGTAAGGTACAGCAGATCATTCAGACCAATGGAATTAAAGTGGCCGGCATTCTGGCAAACAGCGTCAAGTCCGGAAAGCCTGGTGATTATGACTACGGTTCCGGTCCCGGATACAGCGACTATTATATCGTTCCTCCCCAGGCACAGGCGAAGCAGGCAGACGTCCCTGCGAAAACTAAAATCACCCATTAAACCGGGTGGTGCGTCTCTGCAGGAAATCCGGATTACTCTAACTCAATATCCAGTTCTTCAATCTTACGATACAGGCTGGACAGGCCGAGCTTCAGCCGCCTGGCTGCTTCCCGTTTGTCGGCGCTGTCTTTTAATACGCGCGTAATATGCATTCGTTCGTAATGCCGAAGTGCCAGTCGCAGATCGTCCACATCCGGTAACGGGGGCTCGTTCTGATGCAGTTCCGGAGGCAGATCATTCAGACAGATCAGGGTTTCGTCACACATCATCACGGCCCGTTCAATGGCATTGTCCAGCTGTCGGACGTTGCCCTTCCATTCGGCTGACATCAGTGTGCGAATCGTTTCGCTGCTCGCTCCCGTGACTCGTTTCCCCATTTTACGCGAATGCTTGGTGAGGAAGTATTCGACCAGTTCCGGAATGTCATCAACGCGTTCCCGTAATGCAGGAATGTGAATTTTCATCCCGTCCAGGCGATAGAACAGATCTTCTTCGAATTCGCCCGACTTGACCATTTCCGCCAGATCCTGAGTGGTGGAAGCGATCAGACGCACATCGACTTTCACCGGCTCGGCACTGCCCAGTGGCAGGATCTCGCCGTATTCAATCGCCCGCAGCAGTTTGCCCTGCGTTCCCAGTGGCAGTTGAGAGATTTCATCCAGATACACGGTCCCGCCATCGGCATTTTTGAACACGCCAATCTGTTCGGTGGAAGGGTACTGCAGCGAGCTGTTGGCGGAACCGAACAGTTGAGATTCGAGGAGTTCAATCGGTCGCATGCCGCAATTGACTGCCAGGAAGCGTTGCTCGCGATTCGGACCATTCGAGTGGATCGACCGGGCAAACAGTTCTTTCCCCGTTCCCGATTCTCCGGACAGCAGAACATTCGAATTGGTCGCCGCAATTTTTCGAATGGTGCTCTGCAGTTTCTGCAGTGCCTTACTGCTGCCGACGACTTCTTCAATTCCCGGACTGCGGGCCAGCTCTCTTCTCAGGATCTGGTTCTCATAGAAGATTTTCTGGTATTCGAACAGGCGATTCAGTTTATGGGACAGATCGTCGAAAATAACCGGCTTGACCAGGTAGTCAAAAGCGCCGGCTTTGAAAGCCGATATCGTATTTTCCACCGTCGCATAAGCGGTGATGATCAGTACGAAAATGCTCGGTTTGATATTCTGCAGTCGTCGCAGGAGCTCAATGCCATCGCCGTCTGGCAACTGCACGTCACAGATCGCGACGTTAAAGTCCCGGTCCCGGGCCAGTTCGAGGGCCCTGGCGACGGTAGATGCCTGCATGGTTTCATAACCTTCGCTGGTGAGAAATTCCGCCAGCGATGTCCGAATGATTTCTTCATCTTCGACAATCAGCACAGATCGGTTGAGTTGCACTTTGGAATTCGTCCTGTTCTTCGTTCGGTTCAAGTCGTAACAAATTTAATTTCTTTTGCGGGTCCGGGAGGGATATCGGCTTTTCCCTGTAATTCCTCACACTGGAGGGAGACGATGAACCTCGCACCATCTTTTACTGTATCATCGATTTCAATTGTACCGGAATTCGAATGTTCCAGAATATTTTTACAGACAAACAGCCCCAGGCCTGTCCCTTTGGCCTTCGTGGTAAAATAAGGTTGGAATAATCTGTCTTTATCTTCTTCGCGGATGCCTTCTCCACTGTCATGCACCGTAATGAGAATCCGACCGGCACGGGCCTCGGTGGTAATCTCAATTGACTCGCCTTCTTCGGTCGCATCCATGGCATTCAGGATCAGATTCAGGAACACCTGCACGAGCTGATCGCGTACCACCTGGACGATCGGCAGATCTTCTGCGAACCGGGTGATGATCTTTTTGCCTTTTTTCCGTTTGTAATATTTGGAAATGTTCAATGATTCGGTAATCAGCTCATTGATCTGACAGCGATTGCGTTCGGTCGTGGCCGGGCGGCTGAAATCGATCAACTCGCGAAGAATTCGCTGGATCCGACGCAGCTGGGCATCGACTTCATCCAGGCGTTTAGTCGTGTATTCATCATTATTATGACGGTTGAGCAGCTGTACCAAGGAACTGATGCCCGCCAGCGGGTTACCGACTTCGTGTGCAATACCCGCTGCCAGCAGACCGAAGGCGGCATGCTTTTCCTGCTGAATCAGCAGCGCCTGCGATTCCTGCAGGTCGCTGGTCCGCCGCGCGATGCGATCTTCCAGCAGTTCCTGGTTCTGCTTCAACTGCGAGTTGGCCAGCGAAAGTTCCATACTCGTGCGTTTGACCAGCTGAGAAAAGGCAATACTCGCCCACGCGACCCAGCCCATCCAGACAATCATTAACAACAGTTGTGTCAGCCAGTCACTGGGAAGGGTAGGACTGGAAAGCAGCAGCGTCGAATAACTGATCAGATGCAGTCCCAGTGTCAGATACGCGATGAGAGACGAATGACGGATGGAACAGACAATCAACGACAGCAGATAATAAAAGCGGAACGGACTGTTCAGCCCGGCGTCGTAATGACAGAGCAGGCCGATGAACAATGCTTCCATGACCGAAATGATCAGCGGCCATTCACCCAGGAAGACGCGGCCACGAAAGCTGAACCAGGTATCGGCCAGGGCGTAAATGGCGCCTAGCGTCAGAATCCAGTTCAACTGGGGAACCTGGATGGCCGAACTGTTTCCGCCAAAATTGACCAGCACATAGCCGACACACAGGCCAAACCAGCGAATGCGCAGCGTAATTTCTTCCGCCGGCAATTCCCAGGTAAAAGCATCATGGTGGATGCGATGAGACGACTGTGAGTCAGATACATCCGCTGGATGTTTCTGTGTCGCCTTGGCAGGGGGGCCTGCTGGTTCGGTCTGGTTCTCCACGTTTAACGGGTCATTCATGATGGGAATGGAAATTCTGATTCGTATTTCTGATTCGCTGCAATCTACAGATTCTGGTAGACGACCAGCTGCGATAAACAGCCTGTAATGGTTGAAAAGTGCATACCAGGGCGATGGCATTGCGTAAACGAAACGATATTATTGGTCATCAATCCTGAATTGACAGGTCATCCAGGGCAGGCGAGCACGCCAGCGAGCGTGTGAACCATTTCGGACAACGTGTCAATCCAGCTCTGAATAAGACACTATCACGAAACTGAAATTGATCTGCAATTACACATTCGCTATTTTGCACGAGAAGTCAGCGAATTTTACTGTACAAACAGGTAAAACCAGAACCGGGCAGAAGACAAACGGAATGGCAGCCTGAGCCTGATTCGTAATCCAATCGATTTCTGAGTTCAGGTATGCGAAGATCTCTCGGAAAAGGTGCGGCGAATTCAGGGAATCACCATAACTCCCGTGATCAGGTCCATTTATTTTCAGCGTTGATTACGTATAGAATGCTACAAAACATTGTAGACATTCAGCAGGATTTATGATCCGAATAGATGGGGAATTTATGAAAATCGTCGTTGCGAGTTCAGAAGCGATTCCATTTGCCAAGACAGGCGGACTGGCCGATGTGGCCTCGGCTTTGTCGAAAGCGCTGGCAGCAGAAGGGCATGAAGTCAGCCTGTTTCTGCCCTATTATCCCCAGTCGACGGCCAAACGGGGTTTCTCGCCAGATGATTTTCAAGTCTGTCCTGAAAAAGTGATGATCACTGTCGGCAGCAAGCAGGTGGAAGCCCGCCTGTTGAAAGCAGCTTTTCCCGATTCGAAAGTGAGTGTCTACCTGGTCGATCAGCCACGTTATTTCGATCGTGCGGAACTCTATCATGAAAATGGACGTGATTATCAGGACAATTGTGAACGGTTTATTTTCTTCAGTCGCGCGGTGATGGAATTCACGGCACAACTCAACCTGCAGCCTGATATTATTCACTCCAATGACTGGCAGACCGGACTGATACCGGCGCTGTTGAAGATTGAATATCAGCATCGCCCGGGTTTTGAAAAAACAGCCGCCGTCTATACGATTCATAATATGGCCTTCCAGGGACAGTACTGGCATTGGGATATGCTGCTGACAGGCATCGACTGGAAATACTTCAATCGGCATCAGATGGAATATTTCGGTCAGTTGAATCTGCTCAAGACCGGCATTGTCTTCTCGAATATGATCACGACTGTGAGTCCGACCTATGCCAGAGAGATCCGCACCGAGCGGTTTGGTTATGGCCTGAATGGGGTGCTCGAATCGCACGCCGATCGACTGGTCGGTATTCTGAACGGCGTGGATACCAGCGAGTGGAACCCCGAAATCGATCCGCATCTGGCCGCCCATTATAACGTCGAGACAATCGCGGACGGCAAAGCGAAGTGTAAAGCAGCGCTGCAGGAACGCATGGGACTGCCACAAAAACCGGATGTCCCCCTGCTGGGAGCAATTTCCCGCATGACCGATCAGAAAGGCTTCTCCCTGATACTCGACGCTGCCGAAAACCTGCTGGCCACCGATGTCCAGATGGTCTTTCTGGGAACCGGCGACCCCCGGCATGAAAGGTCTTTTTCTGAACTCGCAAGACGTTTCCCGGATAAAGTGGCCACTTATATCGGCTTCGATGAAGGGCTGGCACATCAGATCGAAGCGGGCCTGGATATCTTTCTGATGCCCAGCCAGTTTGAGCCCTGTGGACTGAATCAGATGTATAGCCTGTTGTACGGCACGGTCCCCCTCGTCCATGAAGTAGGGGGCCTGGCCGATTCCGTCGTGGATGCCCACCCTGAGAATCTGGAGAAGGGGACTGCCAACGGATTTTCTTTCTGGCACTTTGATGCGACGGTACTCTATCGACAGATGCGGCGTGCCATCGCTGCCTACTACGATAAACCGCTCTGGAATCAGCTGATTCGTAACGGCATGACAAAAGACTGGTCCTGGAAGCAGAGCGCCCAAAACTACCTGTCCGTTTATCAGCGGGCCAGCAGTTATCGAAATAAAAACAGCGAGTCCGTGTCCGCCACTCATTAACAGATCAGCAGACTGACCCTCTTCTATCCTCCTTTGATGACGGGAATCGATGTCAGAGATCAGAACCGACCCTCTCACAGGTTTTACGACCATCTTTGCGCCGGAACGTGCCCGACGACCGATTAAGATTTCTGACAACGCCAGTCAGTACATCCCTACGCAGGAACAGATCGACTCTGACCCGTTTGCTGAAGGGAAAGAATCCGAGACCACGCCGGAACTGTTTGCCATCCGTCCCCCTGAGACGAAAGCCAACCAGCCAGGCTGGAAGCTGCGCGTGGTTGCCAACAAGTATCCCGCGCTGACTCCCGTCTCTGAGGTAGATGAATATGGCGTGCATGAAGTCATCGTCGAGTGTCCCCAGTTTGAGACACACGTCACGCGGCTTGAGCCGACGCAATTTCAATACATTTTCCAGGCTTACCGACAGCGGGTTGCCACTCATCGTGAAGATCCCCGTCTCAACTACGCCATCATTTTCAAAAATCAGGGTATCCTGGGCGGTGCTTCACTGGGACATGTGCACTCACAGTTACTGGCCAGCCATCTCATTCCGCAGGCACTCCGGCAGGAAGTGATCGCGGCCCGCGCCTATCAGCTGGAACATGGTTACTCTCTGTTCGAAAACTTTACCCGGGACTCGTCCGACGGTTATCCCGAACGGGTGATGTCTTCGGAATATTTTGATGTCATCTGTCCCTACGCCAGTCGCTTTGCCTTTGAAACCTGGGTCATTCCCCGTTCTCTGAAAACCCACTTCGACCAGTCCAGCGACCAGGAACTCGATGATCTGGCCTGTATCACCCGCCTTCTGTTATCTGCTCTGGAATCGCTGCTCGGACGCCACGATCTCAATTATGTGATCCAGACACCTCCTTATGATACCAGTGAACAGGACGGCTATACCTGGAGTCTGAGGATCTATCCTCGACTGTCCCATCTGGCGGGATTTGAACTGGCTTCGAACGCCTTCATCAATCCGGTTTATCCCGAACAGGCGCTGGAACAACTCAGGAAGCAGCTGGGTTGCTGAACGCATTTTACCGTTTTTGAAACCACTTCAGTGGGGCCCAAGCCGCAGGAAACTCGCTCGGGAAGCGAGGGGGTTAATTTTCGCTTTTCAAATTATCCCAGTTAATCAGACTGGCGAAATCTTACCTGCTTTAACAATTGCCCTTGCTCCAGTGGTATTTTCAACGTTGTTCGTGTCGATTTTAAGGGGACTTGGATTTTATTATCGGGAAAAGTCCTCTATGATTACAAAAAGATTGGCTTTAAGATAAGCCAGAATCGTTTCAAGTCCTGCTGTTACAGCGCTTAACGCAGGGAGCGAGGCGACCCGCCACGTATTTGATACCGTTCCGTTATATAGCGTAATCGAAAGTTCTGTGTATTACACGGATGAAAGGATGCGGCCCATGGGCTGTCGACTTAGGCTTGTTTTAGTCATTCACAACCATCAGCCCGTTGGGAATTTTGAAGGCGTTTTTGAAGAGTCCTATCAAAACAGCTATCAACCATTTCTCGACGTTTTATCAGAATACCCTGATATCCCTTTTTCTCTGCATACCTCAGGTAGCCTGATGGAATGGCTTGTCGAGGCGCATCCGGAATACATCGACCGGGTTCGTGGACTGGCGGAATCCGGGCAGGTCGAAATTCTGGGTGGTCCCTTTTATGAACCGATTCTGGCGGGCATTCCCCGTTGCGACCGGATCGGACAGATCACCGCCTATTCCGATTACCTGAAAAAAATGTTTGGAACGCCGGTTCGCGGAATGTGGGTACCCGAACGGGTCTGGGAACAGTCATTTGTCTCCGACCTGGTTGATGCCGGCATGGAATACACCCTGCTGGACGATTCCCATTTCAGTGCCGCTGGCGTTCGCGCAGAAAAAATGCACGGCTACTATCTCTCGGAAGATGAAGGCCGCCTGCTTAAGATTTTCCCGGACAATGAAACACTCCGCTACCAGATTCCCTTCACCGATCCCGTGGAAACGATTCATTATCTGAAAGAGATCGCCGACCATCATCCTCACTCAGTCGTCGTTTTTGGTGATGATGGCGAAAAGTTCGGCGCCTGGCCGGGCACCTTTGATCATGTCTACCGGGACGGCTGGCTGAAAAAATTCCTCGATCTGTTGCGTCAGAACAGTGACTGGTTGAAAGTCACCACACTTTCCGAATCGGTCGATTCCGTCTCTCCACTGGGCAGCTGTTATCTGCCTGACGCCAGTTACCGTGAGATGAATGAGTGGGCTCTCTCGTCAGAACGACAGCTGGAACTGGCAGCGCTGAAAGAACAGTTTGCTGAAACCGAGGGCTTTGATCGTCTCAAACCGTATCTGCGGGGCGGATTCTGGCGGAACTTCCGTGTGAAATACGCCGAGCTCAATGAGATGTATGCGCGGATGCTGCAGGTCAGCAACCGACTGCAGAGCCTGGAAGAGACCGGCGTCGATGCAGAAGACCTGCCGGCACTGCACGAAGCCCGGACCGAGTTGTACCGCGCTCAATGTAACTGCCCATACTGGCATGGTGCCTTCGGGGGCCTGTATCTGCCTCACCTGCGGAATGCGATTTACAAACATCTGATCTCAGCTGACACATTGCTGGAAAAAATTACCCACCGTGATGCCAGCTGGCTCGAAGTGGAAGTAGCCGACTTTAATCTGGATGCCCGGAAAGAAGTCAGGCTGGCCAGCAATCGACTGGTCGCTTACCTCGCCCCGGCGCAGGGCGGTCACCTGTATGAACTGGATGTGCGGGGCGCCAAACATAACCTGCTGGCGACGTTGGATCGACGTCCTGAACCCTATCACGATATCATTCGCAAAGCCGCCCTCGAACAGAAACAGGGTGCCCAGAATGGAGAGGATATCGGCAAAATTCATAATGCCGTCCGGTTCAAACAACCGGGCCTTGAGAAAAAACTGCAGTACGATCATACCCCGCGTAAATCACTGGTAGATCACTTCTTTCAGCCGGGCGTCGATCTGGATACCGTCATTCAGGGGGGCGGCGAAGTCGGCGATTTTGCGCAGGGCGTTTACCTCAGCTCGCTCAAACGAACCGATGATGACTGCGAAGTGCGTATGGTTCGCAAAGGGTATGTCGGCCCTTACGAAATCGAACTGACAAAAACCGTCTCGCTCACAAAACATGCCTCGGGTTCACTGGAAATCCATTACGAACTCTCACATCTGCCCGCTGAAGTTCCGCTGAATTTTGGCGTCGAGTTCAACTTTGCCGGCATGGCCGCGGGAGCCAGTGACCGCTACTACTACAATCATCTGGGCAAACAACTAGGGCAGCTCGAATCAAAACTCGATCTGGAAAAGACAGATCGCATCGGCCTGGTTGATGAATGGCTGGGACTGGATGCGGCCCTGGATCTTTCCGCGCCTGCCAGTATCTGGACGTTTCCGATTGAAACTATCAGTCAGTCCGAAGGTGGTTACGAACTGGTCCATCAGAGCTCGGTGGTAATCCCACACTGGGAGTTTGTCGCTGACGAACACGGACGCTGGTCCGTCACCATTACGCTTTCAATGGATACCTCCGCAGCCCAGGCCAAAGCCCTCAGTGAAGCAGCCACTTCCGGAGCATAAGCCTGGACTGAGAGATTCCGTAATGAAGTTCAGGAAAAGAGTTCGCTGACGACTTTCCCGCCGTCCACGATTTTCATCGGACGTCCCAGCGGACTCATGTTTTCTTTGCGCGGTTCAACCTGTAAGGACTGACAGATCGAGCAGAACAGGTCGGTCACTTCGACCGGTCGGTCCTGGACAGCGGAACCGTCTTTGGTGGAAGATCCGATGACCTGTCCTCCTTTGACGCCACCACCTGCTAGAGCGGCTGAGAAGACACGCGGGTAATGGTCGCGACCGGCGCGAGCATTGATTTTCGGAGTTCTGCCGAATTCACCCATCCAGACGACCAGGGTTTTATCCAGCATGCCCCGCTGTTTCAGATCGGAAATTAAAGCAGCCATCCCGGTATCCACTTCCCGGGCACGCGGAGAAAGGGTTTCCGAGATATCAGCGTGATTATCCCAGCCATTCGAACGGACTTCGATAAACGTGGAACCCGCTTCCACCAGTCGTCTTGCCAGCAGGCAACCTTTACCGAAGTTGTTCTCACCATATGCGCGACGCAGTTCTGCCGATTCCTCGCTCAAGTCAAACACTTTGGTTTGCGGGCTCATTACCAGCGAAGCAGCCTTGTCGTAAATCTTTTTGTGATTTTTCACAACCACTTCACCGCCGCGACTGGCGAATTCGGTATCCAGCCGACCCAGCAGGCCCAGGCGTTTCTGATAACGTTTGTCGGTCACGGTGGCTGCGACATTGTCGGGAATATTCCCCGGGTTGTTAATATTGAACGGTTCATAATCCACTCCCAGGAACCCGGCCCCTTCGGTTGCTCCGACAGAGACGATGGAAGGGATATCCAGTTCGCGGTCGCCGATTTCGCGGGTAATGTTCGAACCCAGGCTCGGATGTTTGACACTTCCGGAAGGGGCATAACCCGTATGCATCTGGTAGGTGGCCCGCTGATGGTTGCCTTCTTTATTGGTCATGGAACGAATCAGCGCGATATCCTGCATGACCTTTGCCGTGTTGATCCAGTCTTCGGCAATCTCAATGCCGGAAACCGCGGTTTTGATCGCCTGTTTGTCACCGGCGCTTGACGTGTTCGGCTTTGGATCAAACGTCTCAAACTGACTGGGGCCACCGGACATCCATAACAGGATCATCGCACGCCCCTGTTTGCGGAGCTCTTCGGCGGAGACACTCATCAGATCGTGAAAACTCAGTGTGCCTGCCGCCAGTGCTCCCATGGAAACGTTGCGGAGAAAGCTGCGACGCGAAAAACCGCCCCGGACTGCCTGAACCTGCTGATGGTGATAAAGACTCATAACGAACTCCTCATACTGAGGGGGAATTGATTGAAAAGTATACTGGTTACAAAACGCCTGTCGGGAATCGTTCAGCGTTTGGTGATAAACTCACTGGAATTTAACAGACTCCACATCAGATCCTCGAGCGCGTCATTCCGGTTGCCTGCTTCCTGAATGTAGTTCTGACAGATTTCTAATTCTGCCTTGCCGGGCACGCGTGAGAGTGTCAGCAGATACAGTTCCTGGATCGCATCATTGTCGTCTTTAAAGTCCCTGGCAATCTGGGCCAGTTTCGTATTCCGATCGGTTCCCAGCATCTCGTTCAGGGTTTTCGAATTCATCATGAACAATGCCTGCGGGACATCACCTGTGATCTCATCTTGCGAAGTGGAAGGATCGTAAGTAAACAGTGAGCTGAACTGCCCGCGGGCGGAACGGCTGGCCTGGTAGCGCCTGTTGCCGATATTCCGGTTGGTCTGCAGTTCATCAACGCCGAACACCTGGGTGATCGCTGTGAAGATCTGATCTCCCCGCAGCCGTGTAGGAGATTGGGCTGCGAACGGCGTATGCTGTTGCTCGGTTTTTTTCTGCATTTCACGCTGGTAGGCACGTGTGTTGGTGATCGTTTTGCAGAGCCATTTCAGATCGTAGCCACTGGCTGTAAAACCTTCTGACAGCGTATTCAGAACTTCGGGGTAGACGGCACTGCGTTCCGGGCCGATGTCATCGATGGGCGTATAGAAGCCTTCTCCCAGCATTTCTGCCCAGAGTCGATTGACGATCGCCCGTGAGAACCAGACATTGGAAGGCGTCGTTAAAAATTTCGAGAGTGTCTCACGCCGTTCGATGTCGTCCAGCCCTTCAGGGGCTTTGGTGCCGACAAACAGCACCGGCTGCACGACTTTGCCCATTGAAGTCGGATCATTTAAATCGGGCATGTGGTATTCGGTCATGAACCGCTGCATGTTTTCGGGAGCCGGGATGCCTTTAATTTCTTCCGCCGTCAGCGCCTTGTCACCATCTTTATCCCCCCGGGCAACCATCTGTTCAAAACCGCGGGCCATGCGGGTGCGCTGCACTTCCTGTTCGGTCAGCTTCCCGTCACGGTTCTTATCATACAAACGAAACAGCATGCTCGGGTCCTGCAGCATCTTCATCCGTTGAGCATACTGATTGCCGTCGGTACCCCGATCCATGGAAACCACTTCAAACGTACGTGGCGTGGCATCGCGGACCGGGCGAACCCGCACGCGTGGGAAAAAGGCGGCCAGCTCGTGGAAGCTGTTCCGTTTCCATTTGTCCGTGGGATGGTCGTGGCAGTTCGCACATTGAATCTGAATTCCCAGGAAGATCCGCGAGGTTTCCGCCGCCAGTTCAGCCGGATCGCCCTGATGGGCAAAGATGAGTGCCGTATTCCCATTTTCGCGGACATCGCCGGTGGCGGTCAGCAGGTCTGTGGTAATCTGATCCCAGCTCTTATTCTGATTGAGCTGGGTTGTCATCCACTCTTCGAATTCATTCTGGTTAATCCGTGACCGGGCATCGGTGGCCCGCAGGTAAATCACATCCCGCCAGTAGCGGGCCCAGTTCACACCGTACTCGTCTGATTTCAACAGATCATCAATCACGGCCCGTCGTTTGCCGGGGCTCCCGTCCAGGCCGAACAGAATGACTTCCGAAGTCGAAGGCTTGCGGCCCGCCAGGTCGAAGGTGATACGACGCAGAAAGTCTTCGTCATTCGCCAGGGGAGCCGGCGTGATATTCGCTTTTTTGAGTTCCGCTTCCAGCAGTTGATCGATCTTTTCTGCCATGGTAACGGCGTCGACTCTCTGCCGTTTGTCCGTTTGATCAGCACTCTTTGTTGCTGCGAATGACGCAGACTGGCATAATGGAACGGACAGTGTTACGAGAAACAGGCAGGCAGTCTGAATCGTTCGCTTTCGGGTAAAACTCATCATGGCGTTTGACCTGTAAAAAAAGCCGGGGAAATGGTTCCTGTTTTCGATCAGGAGTCAGAGTGAGTCAAAAGCTGCTGACTTCCAGAATGCATCCAGTTTATCAGCCATTTCATCCAGGTCGAACGTTTCGATCCGCTGCGACCGGGTGAGATGACTGCAATCAGGGACACTGGCTATTAAACCCTTCTTAACTTTGAATGTGTCGAGAAAAAGGTGATTTTCGTAAATTAATCTGAAGTAATCGAATCTGTACTAAAATCCGGACTGGTTGAATAATGGAACTGAGCGCTTGGGTCATTATTGTCATTTTATCCGGGGTAGCCATCGTGATTGGTGGCGTCCTGTTTTTTCGTCTGCATGCCTTTCTGGCTTTGCTGGCAGGTGCCCTCTGTGTAGGCGTGCTGACGCCCGTACAACAGATTGAAGAGACGGCACTTAGAAAGAACAGTTTTAAAATCCTCGAGGTCAGCGAAGACAATCGCAGTCTGATCCTCCAGGTCGAGAAAACGGGCAGCCTGCAGCCCGGCATGATGCTGATGATCATGGGGACCGAACAACCCCGCTTCCCCCTGATTCCCATTGCCCAGACCGAAGTCCAGCGGGTCACCGCCCGGTTCTCTCAAGACAACAAACGCATCATTATTGCCGAACTGAGTGTCCGCGATGACAGTGCCAGCCGCCCGATCCGCCTGGACGACTTTGCCATCACACCCACGCATTACAACTCAGCAATCGCGGAAGGCAGACAATCCGTGGGCGAACGCGTGGCTGCCGGCTTTGGCTCGACCTGCGCCAAGATCGGTATTCTGATTGCACTCGCCGCCATCATCGGCATGTGTCTGCTCGAAAGTGGTGCCGCCGAACGCATTGTCCGCTCCGCCATTCAGTTTGTCGGCGAGAAGCTGGCGCCCGTCGCTTTCATGGCCAGTGGTTTTTTGCTGGCGATTCCCGTCTTCTTTGATACGGTCTTCTACCTGCTCATTCCGCTGGGAAAAGCGATGCGGATCCGCACCGGTAAGAACTACCTGCTGTACGTGCTCGCGATTGTCACCGGGGGCACGATGGCCCATTCCCTCGTTCCGCCAACTCCGGGTCCCCTGTTCGTTGCTGAGCAGTTGAATGTCGATATCGCCACGATGATGATGGGCGGCCTGATTGTCGGCAGCATCACCGCTCTGTGTGGACTCGGTTACGCCACGTTGATTAATAAACACTTTGAACTCCCCTTTCGTGACTCAGCCGATGTCACCCAGGAAGATCTGCAGAAACTCGCGAACACAAAAATGGAAGATCTGCCGCCGCTCTGGTTATCGCTGTTACCAATTCTGCTCCCCGTCATTCTCATCGCCGGCTCAACCCTGCTCAAATTTAAAACGATCAGCAGCCAGCTTTCGGAGCAGTCACAAAACCTGATTACCACGCTGGGAAACAAAAATATCGCGTTGGGTATTGCCACGGTCATCGCACTCTGGACCCTCATCCGCCAGAAAAAATCCTCACTGGCAGCACTGTCGGAATCGATCCAGACAGCGCTGTACACAGGGGGCGTGATCATCCTGATCACCGCAGCAGGAGGTGCATTCGGCAGCGTACTGCAGCAGACCGGTGTCAGTTTCCTGATCGAATCTCTGCCGCAGGTCTCTCCATTGATGCTGGTCACGCTGGCGTTTCTGATCACTACCGCCATCCGCACTGCCCAGGGCTCATCGACGGTCGCCATGATCACCACCGTCGGGATTCTGGGGGGCATTGCCGAATCCACGACACTCGGCTTTCATCCGGTCTACCTGGCACTCGCTATCGGCTGCGGCTCCAAGCCGATCTCCTGGATGAATGACAGCGGTTTCTGGGTCATCGGAAAAATGAGCGGCATGACCGAGGGCGAAACCCTGAAATTTATCAGCCCCATGACCGCGCTGATGGGCATTGTCGGCTTGATCGTTGTTCTGCTGGGAGTTCAGTTTTTCCCGATGGCTTAAAGTGTTTGAAAGGCTTTGTGTTTTATGAAACGGAATCCCTCTGGTGATGCACTGAAGTTAATCACTCTCGCACTGCTGAGCGTCTTGAGCAGCGAAGCCATTGCAGAGCCTGTTGACATTGGTTCCCGCCGGGAACTGTTCGTGGACCGACTGCTGATTGACCAGCTTGATGACGTCACATTGAAACTGCATCAGCCTGTCAAAGCACCACGTCCCCGGTCTCCTCTCCCCGTGCGACACATGATCACGGTCATTAAAAACGGAGACCGCTTCCAGGCCTGGTGGCGCGGCTCCGATCCGGATTACCAGGGCGATAAACATACCGGGCACCCGGGTGAAACCGTGCATTACGCCGTCAGTCAGGATGGTCACGAATGGGAGTTCCCGGAACTGGGCCTGCATGAAGTGGCAGGCACCAAAACAAACAACGTGATTCTCGCAAAGCAGCCTCCCTTTCTGACCAACTTCACACCCTTTCTCGACACGCGCGCCGACGTGAAACCTGCGGAACGTTACAAGGCGCTGGCGGGCTATCCCGGACCGGGAGATAAGCGGGGTTTGAAAGAACAGGGGCGGGGGCTGTTCGCATTTGTCTCGCCCGATGGGATTCAGTGGACGCAGCAGGGGGAAGTGATTCCCTATCAGCCCGAGTGGCGCCACGCCTTTGATTCTGCCAATGTCGCGTTCTGGTCTGAGGCGGAACAGAAATACGTCTGCTATTTTCGTACGTGGACCGATCCCGAACGCTTACGCAGCATCAGCCGCACGACGAGCCCGGACTTTCAACACTGGACTAAGCCGGTTGCGCTCAACCCCAATCGGCCGGGCGAGCACCTTTATACGAACCAGACTCATCCTTACTTCCGGGCACCTCATATTTACATCGCTCTACCTACCCGTTTTGTACCCGGTCGCGGGGATGCACCCGAGTACAATCAGCAGGACGTCAACGCGACCGACATCCTGTTTATGACCACTCGTGCCGGTTCTCAAAAATATGACCGACTCTTCACCCATGCGTTCATCCGGCCCGGCCTTGATCCACAGCAGTGGAAGAATCGTGCCAATTATGTGGCATTAAATGTCCTGCCCACCGGTCCCACAGAAATGTCGATCTACCATCGCAGCGGTGATCGTTACGTATTGCGAACCGATGGATTCGTCTCGGTTAACGCCGGTTCGCAACCGGGCAGCCTGTTGACGAAGCCGCTCATTTTTGCAGGCAGTCAGTTGAAGTTGAACTTCAGCACCAGTGCTGCCGGCAGTCTGAAAGTCGAGGTTCAGAAACCGGGTGGCAGCCCGATTCCCGGCTTCACCCTGCAGGACTGCCGACCGGTGATTGGTGACAAAATTGACGGAGTCGTACATTGGAAGAATACCCCCGATCTGGCTGCACTCGCCGGCCAGCCGGTTCGTCTGAAATTCGAATTGCAGGAGTGTGATCTGTACTCGTTCCAATTTGACCGGTAAGATGAACTGGTGAAATCGTCAGCTATCAATACATGATAAAGTGAAATCAGATGACAGACGAACCGGAATCCGATTCGCAGCAGCCAGACCCGCAGGCAGTGAAATCATCAGTCTCTCCCTGGAAAATCACCAGCTGGATATGTTGTCTGGTGATCATCGGCAGTGTCCTGGCGTGTGTGGTCATCGCTGCCATGCAGAGTGAAGGGTTAAAAGAGGTCAAAGTCACGGCCCTGGATGCCGCCGCGGAACCCCGCGATCATGACATTCCGCTGATCAGACAGAAAGAAGCATTGCCCGATTACGAACTGCTGATAATCACGCAGGATCTCATTGGCTACAAACTGGGAGCCAAACCCAATACTTCTGCCACGGAAGGCCTGGTCTGGAAACTTAAGAAACCGATTGGCATCCACGATATTATCGGTATCCGGTTGCAGGATCAGGACAAACTGCTTTCCGATGCACTGGTGGAAGTTCCCTTCAGTCGGGACCCGGTGGTCGCGGATAATTACCGGTTCGAGTTTCAGACCGTGTATTCCGCCCAGGTGGGATTGGAATCCTTTTTTCAAACTCCCATCGGTCTGGCGATCGCCTTTGCTTTCGTGATTGCTGTCCTGCTGATATTAGTCAATTATTTTAATCTCGACTTCAATTGAAGTGTTTGCTCAATCAGGAGATAAAATGGAAGGCTTTAGCTGGATGTTTGCGATAATGGGATTTTCAATGGCGGCCGGCGCTGTGGGGGTAGTCAATCAACTCACCACTCAGGTGAAAGCACTGGAAGCACGCATTGCCTTATTGGAAGCGGAACCAGATGTCAAAAGAGATACTCTTGAGTCGTCTGAGTGAGTGCGTGATTGATGAAAAAACTGGGAACTCAACTCAGCCCCAACATGCTCAATACCAGCACGATGGCGATGGCTTCCTGGTAATCAATTTTCCGCAGTGAAAACAGATCGGAAAGCAGCCGGATCCAGAATTCTTTGAAAAACCAGGCGACGAGCAGCAGTATGCAGATCGTCAACACGACATCGAGAAAAGAGGTCAGCATCAGACCGCCGAGGCCCACTTTAGCGACGAGACTGAATTTGATGATCCCGGCCAGGGCATTAAAGGCAAAGAGAGCGAGATTAAATTTCGGCGTGATCCGGCGTGATTCCGGAGGCAGTGTGGTGTCGGACATGAATATGAATTCCTGTGCTTTCAGATGCAGAATGAATTGTTTACCTCTCAGCTCAACATGATCATATCAGCTCCATTACAGAATCAAAGCGCCGGCTGGAGGCAGCACAGTAATTCTGCCTGCAATCTGATCCTTTCATGCTTGCTTAACTCATTCCATCATGCCAGTATATCTTCCACAGAGGACGAACCTCATTCCAGTCAGATCCACTTAGGTCAGGATCATGGAAGATCTCATCTCTCGGTTCCTTGATGTGGATTGCGTTTTTTATGGATCAGTACGTTCGCACGTCGCGCTATTTCAATGGGCTGTCGGCGATATTCGCGTTTCTCCTGTGGGGCGGCTGGGCATATCACATCAATTCCCAGACTTCGACTCAGTCAGGGATCGTGGCGGGGTTGACGCAGGGCACATCCAGTTTTCTGATCACCCTGTTTATGGTACACGCCGTCACGTTACTGTTTCACCGGTTTCATCACCCCTTCAGAAAGGTTTTGCTGCCTGCGGTCATCGTTGTCTGTAGTACCAGTCTGTTTCTTTATACCGTGCACCTGGTGATGGGCACGCCCCGCATTCTGGCGACGATTTTACCTGCGATAACCGTTGCCTTTTCGTTCTGCCTGTTTACCTCGTTTAAATTACTCCGAATTCATCAGCAGAGAAGCAGTCAATATGAATGAACCCAGCGCCCGGCGACCGCTCAAAGTCCGCGATGTCAAACTGGTCAATACATTCGCCCGTTATCTGAGCGGGAAAAATATCACGCCCAACCAGATTTCGGTGACCAGCGTCTTTTTTGCACTGCTGGCCGCGGCCTGTTTTCTGTTGTTTGCCCACTACTCCTACTGGTGGCTGCTGATTCTGGCGGGACTGATGATTCAATGCCGATTGCTGTGCAACCTGTTTGATGGCATGGTCGCCGTTGAAGGGGGCAAAAGTACAAAGTCAGGCGAGTTGTTCAATGATATCCCCGATCGCGTTGCTGACCCGCTGATTCTGGTGTCCGCCGGCTATGCAATTCATGTCGTCAGCTATGGCGGCGAACTTGGCTGGTGTACAGGATTGTTCGCCGTCCTGACGGCTTACATACGAACCCTGAACGCCAGCATCGGCGCGCCCGTTGATTTCAAAGGACCGATGGCCAAACAGCATCGGATGGCGGTTCTGACAATTGCCTGTGTGATTACCGCGTTGGAAGTCGTATTTCGACAGTCTGACTATACGCTGTTGATCGCTCTGATTGTGATCGTCGCCGGCTGCGTTATCACCTGCATTCGTCGCACCATTTCTGCCTACCGGTTTCTGGAAGCCTGAGCATGTTCAACATTCCGCCTCACTCTTTTAATGTCATGCTGGTCGTACTGGGCCTGTTACTGACGGCAACCACCTGCCGCTTGATCCTGGCTCGTGCGAAGCCGCAGAAGGATTACACTGAACTGCGTCAGCGGATTCAGTCCTGGTGGTGGATGATCGGCATCATTTTTGTCTGCCTGATTGTCAGTCAGACAACGGCCATAATCCTGTTTGCATTTATCAGCTTTCTGGCGTTGAAAGAATTCTTTTCCATCGTCCCGACCCGCCAGGCGGACCGTCGCGTGCTGTTCTGGGCTTACATTTCGATTCCCATTCAATACTATTTCGTCAGCATCGGCTGGTATGGCATGTTTATCATTTTTATTCCCATCTATATCTTCCTGCTGCTGCCGATGCGGATGGTGTTGATCGGAGAAACAAAGGGCTTCATCTACTCAGCCGGGATTATTCACTGGGCGGTCATGCTGACGGTCTTCTGCCTGAGTCATATTGCCTATCTGCTGGTACTACCTGTTCAGAACCAGGCAGCGGGGGACATGGGACTGGTGATCTTCCTGCTGCTGATGACGCAACTCAACGACGTCTGCCAGTATATCTGGGGCAAGTTGCTCGGGCGCCATAAAATTATTCCCAAGGTCAGTCCGAATAAAACCTGGGAAGGATTTATCGGAGGCGTACTGTCGATTGCCCTCGTCTCGACACTGCTGGGGCCTTATCTGACACCCCTGTCGCTGAAATTCAGTCTGCTGGCCGGATTACTCATCAGCGGTTCCGGCTTTATTGGAGATGTGGTGATTTCATCGATCAAACGCGATCTGGAAATCAAAGACAGCGGCAGCCTGATTCCCGGGCATGGCGGGATACTGGATCGCTGTGACAGCCTGATTTTTACCTCGCCCCTGTTTTTTCATTTCCTGTATTACGTGAATTATTGAGCCATGGAACGCGTTCTCAAAATCCTGTTCTTTGCGCTGATCGTCAAGCCGATTGTGTTTATCGTGCTGGGTCTGAATCTGCGCGGCAAACCGAATCTGCCCCGGGAAGGCCCGGCCCTGATCGCCGCCAACCACAACAGTCACCTCGATACGCTGGTGCTGATGAGCCTGTATCCGCTCTCAAAAATCCACCGCGTTCGACCCGTGGCCGCCGCCGACTATTTTCTGCGAAACAAATATCTGGCCTGGTTCGCTCTTAAATGCATTGGCATCATTCCCATCAATCGCAGCGGTCGCATGCGAAAAAGTGAACTGTTTGCCGGTTGTCATCAGGCACTGGATCAGGGAGAGATTCTGATTCTGTTTCCCGAAGGGAGCCGTGGAAACCCGGAAGAACTGAGCGAAATCAAACGCGGCATCTACCATATCGTGCATGACCGGACTGATACCCGGGTCACACCGGTGATGATGCATGGCCTGGGTCGCGCCTTACCGCGAGGTGAAGCACTGCTGGTGCCCTTTAACTGCGATGTGATTATCGGTGAATCGTTACCGGATGCCGAAAACGGGGAACAACTGGTGATTGCGATTAAAGAAGCCTTTCTGGAACTGCAGAAGTATTGCATTACCTGCAGTCAACCGCGATCATGGATACAGGATCCGAAACCGTAAGATTTTGATTTAATCCATGGAGTTCCCTGATGAAGTTGCGTGCTGTCCTGCTGTTGGCTCTACTTGTGTTGACTGTCTTTCATTCTGCCGTTCAGGCAGCAGAAAATAAAAAGCGTCCCAATATTATTCTCATCATGTGCGATGACATGGGCTGGTCGGATATCGGCTGTTATGGTGGTGAAGTGCAGACACCCCACCTGGATCGCATGGCGGAAGAAGGCTTACGGTTTACCCAGTTCTATAACAATGCGGTCTGCTGGACAACGCGGGCATCGCTGGTAACGGGCCTGTATCCCCGCTATCCCCGACCGCATCTGAACCGCAACATGGTGACGATTGGCGAAGTCCTGCAGCAGGCCGGTTATCAGACGGCCCTCAGTGGCAAATGGCATCTGGGACGAACCGAATCGACTCACCCGGTTTATCGCGGGTTTCATGACTATTATGGTCTTCTGGATGGCTGCTGTAATTTTTTTGATCCCTACTACCGCGATCCCAAATTCAAACGGGGGATTACCGGCGACGGTTACCGTTTCTTCGCTGAAAATACGACGCGTATCACCGAGTTCCCGGACGGCTTTTACACGACCGATGCCTTTACCGATCACGCCATTCAGGAAATCAAAACGTATTCCCAGTCAGACAAACCGTTCTTCCTGCATCTCTGTTACACGGCCCCGCACTATCCCCTGCATGCAAAACCGAAAGACATCGCAAAATACAAGGGACGTTATGCAGCAGGCTGGGAAGCATTGCGCAATGAACGCTATCGGCGTCAGTTGAAGATGGGACTTATTGACCCGAACTGGAAACTGCCGGCCCGCGACCCGGAATCAGCCGACTGGGAGCAGGACAAATATCCGCGCGACTGGCAGGAACGCCGCATGGAGGTCTACGCCGCGATGATTGACTGTATGGATCAGAATATCGGCCGCCTGATGGCGACATTAAAAGAGACCGGCGTGGACGACAATACGATAGTGATGTTTCTTTCTGATAACGGACCCGATGCCAGCGAGCCGGGCGGCGCGAATCCAGAACAGATTCCCGGCCCCAGGGAATATTACACCACCTGTGGTCCCAGCTGGGCCTTCCCACAGAATACGCCGTTTCGCCGCTTCAAGACGTGGATGCATGAGGGGGGCATTTCGACTCCGTTCATCGTCCGCTGGCCGGGCAAGATCGAAGCGAATTCCATTACCCGGCAGCCGGCCCACATTATTGATGTCATGCCAACCTGCGTTGAACTGGCCGAAACCGAATATCCAAAGACGTTTGAATCTCACAAAATTCTCCCCGTGGATGGAAAAAGCATAGTGCCCATTCTGGAAGGGCAGACACGCGCGCCCCATGATTCGCTGTTCTGGGAGTTGAGAAATAATCAGGCCGTACGGCAGGGGAAATGGAAACTGGTTGCGGATCGCAAAATTAATCGCTGGGAACTGTATGACCTGGAACAGGACCGTACCGAAACCAATAACCTTGCAGAGCAGTACCCTGAACGCGTGGCGCAAATGAAGGCTGACTGGCAACAGTGGGCCGAAAAAACCGGCGTTGCCGGGGAAAAACATCAACGGGGAAAACAGATTCCCTGAGGCAACCTGACAGGCTCAGTGGCTGGCTCGTTTGAACTGCGAGAGTTCGTTTCTGGCTCGTTCTGTCAGGGGATGTTTTTCGGCCGCGTACACCCGGACTCGTTTTTCCAGCAGCCATTCCTTCCAGGGAGCATTCGGTTCCATTGTCTGCAGTGAATCGATGATCTGCTGATTGCCTATTTTTTCTGCGATCAGATATCTCACCAACAGTCGATTGTCTTCCAGGCGATGCAGGGAGAAGGGTTGCTGTAACTGCTCGTACAGCGGTTCAGCATAACCGGCATCCAGGTCACACAGGCTGACTGCTTTGAACAGGAGGGAGTCCAGCAACTGACGGCTACCCCAGGGGCTGTTCTCCAGCAGTTTCAGGGTGTCGAGAATCTTCTGCAGTCCTTCGCCTGGCTGTTTCTGCTGGAGAGCGGCAATGGCCTGAATCGCAGCTGCTTCGGTGGGGTTCTGCTCTCTGACCTTGATCAGCAGTTCGTCGGGAACGGGAACGCCGGATTCTGCCAGAGTGTGCGCGTAGACCATGGTCTCGATCGGACAGCTTAAATCCGGTTGAAATGTTTGAAAACGTGCCAGCGCATCCAGGTAGCGGCTGGCCAGGTACAGATTAAATGCTTCGCCCCGCGTCTGCTGTTCTTCGGAGAGACCATCATCAATATGCACCCTGCCTCCCAACCTGAGCTGCATCGCCAGCCGTCGTTGCGTGACTTTTTTTCGACTCTCACTATCCAGGGAAACAGGCAGATCATCGTCCAGTTGGACCGCGCGGTTCTGCAGATCGTGAATCGAAAAACGGGTTGACTTGCCCACCGTTTTCGCAAACGCGTATTCCAGCAGATTGCGATCGTCCAGATTCATCGGCTCTGACACGGATTCCAGTAACTGGTTGATTGTTCGATCTCCACAGACAAAATGTGCCAGGATGCCTTCCACGTCAATCACAGACCAGCCCTGTTTGAGTCCTTCCGCCAGCACGGGTTGTTTGAGTTTCTGCTGCAGTGACTCCAGCTGATACTGAAAAGCCTGTTTTGATTTGCCACAGACCAGGACCATATCGCGGGCTTTGGTTTGCCAGATCTGGACTTCGGGAAAGACGGATTGTACCGTCTGCAGGACGATCTGGACTGTCCGGTCGTCGACTTCGTATCCCTGCAGCCACTGCAGGAACAGGCCGTCCGGATTCAAACGGTTGGAAACGGAATCGTAAAACTCCCGGGTGTAGAGATTCGCGATGCCGGCCCGATAGGGATTGGAAGGCTCCGAGACAATCAGGTCGTACTGTTGTTTGCTGGTGAGTAAAAATTCGCGGGCATCATTAAAATGCAGAGTGAGTTTCGGGTTCTGCTGTGCATCGCGATTAATCTGTGAGCATCGCCTGGTTATTTCCAGAACAACCGGTTCCAGTTCGACGACATCAACGGCGGTCATTTCTTCTACGGCAGCCATCCAGCCGGCGGATTCCCCTGTGCCCAGTCCGATCACCAGTCCGGTTCGTGGTGCGGGGTGAAGCAGGGGGCCAAGCAACCCCAGGCCGATCTGGGTCCCGGCATCGCCAAACGCATTGCCGTCGCTTTTGCCGTTGACGATAAAGGCGAGACTGTCGGTCGCTGTGATGGCCACGCTTGATTCGCGTCCTTCTGCTTCCCAGATGCACTGCCGGTTTTTGGTATGGGAGAAGTTTCGTTTGGCATTAGGGCCTGTGTCTTCCAGGCTGGCGCGTCGCGCCCCAATGCCGGCGTGTCTCCAGACGGCGGTGGGACCGGTTTCAGTAATCATCAAAATCGTCAAGAGCGAAAGCAGGAGCGAAGTCGCCAGCGAGACCGGTTTCCAGCGTTGACCAGTCAGTAGCAGGATCAGACCCAGGCTCAGCAGCAGGCAGACTGACAGCTTCCAGAGACCTGGCGCAGTCATGGCGGGCAGCAGGAAAAATCCCCCTGCTATCGACCCCGAAATCGCTCCCAGGGTATTGGCCGCAAAGGTCCAGCCGACGTGCTTACCGACATTTTCTTTGCCAGTCCCGGCAATTGCGATCAACAGCGGGAACTGAAAGCCGGCAACCAGCGCTGCGGGAAATATCACAAAGGCTCCGATCTGAAACCAGTACCAGACCTGTTCCAGAAACGTCGCCACGGGCTGGCTCTGCTGATGTAAGACCCAGAATGCGATCTGATCTCCATACCAGTACGGAACCGCGATGAGCAGTGCTTCCAGCGTGCAGATGAATGCGAGAAAGGAAAGTGTCGGTTTCACCAGTCGTGCCAGTAACGCATACAGGGCACCACCGACGCCGATGCCAAGCAACGCCACACACAGAATCAGTCCAAAGGTATAAGTGGTGCCTCCCAGCAACGGGCCCAGCATGCGATACCAGACAATCTCCATCAGAAAAAAGACGAAGCCGACCGTCCCCGATGCGAGACAGACAATGCCTAACCGGTCCGGCTGAGCGCTCACTGTCTCGTGGCTCACCGATTCCGGTAAGTCTGCCTGTCCCGGTGTTTGTATTACTGCTCCTTGCGATAACCGCGTCGATAGCAGCAGAGCTGTCACAGCCAGCAGCAGATTAATCCCACAGGCAAACCAGAGTACGCCTCGATTTCCCAGTAGTTCCAGCAACATGAAATTGGCAATACCGGCTCCGGCGACAGCCCCGATCGTATTTAATCCGTAGATGAGTGCCACACCCCGACGATGAGGGTCTGCCGCATTGGAAACAGCGCGGGCGGCAGCCGGCATCGTGCCACCCATCAGGAGAGTGGGGACTGCCAGGATCAGCGCAGAAACAGCCAGACGTGACAGCGTTGCCAGCTCCGGCCCCAGCGCCGCCTGACCACCAAAACTTACATACACCTTTCGCATGAGCATGATCAAAAAAGGACTGAGGCCCGCTGAGATGGCGATTCCCAGTTCCAGCAGTCCGTAACAACGCAGGGGACGCGCACTGGCATCAATCCTGCTGCCGAACAGCCAGTTTCCCAGTCCCAGTCCTGCCATAAAGATGGCCAGGACGGCTGCGGAAGAGGCCGTTGTCGCTCCGAAGACCAGTCGCAGTTCCCGGATCCAGACTACCTGAAACATCAATGCACAGTTGCCAGAGACCAGCAGCATCAGGGAGAGCATCCAGAGAGGAGCGGTACGTTCTGGGAGCGGTTGATTCAAGAGTCTCTCCGAATGGATGATCCAAAACAAAAGTAGTGATAGTACAGCTTGAAAGAGTAGAAGACGATTGCAGGGTCTGAACCATCATCATGACCAGCCTGCGTAAAGATATCAAGAATCACAGTCCACAGTATGACGGCGTTTCGTAATCGACACCCGGGATGTGCTTTCCTACGATATAAATCCTGAGATGTTGGGATTAACTTGAAAGGCGCAGGTTTCAGGCAGGGAACAGAAGATTTCTGGAGAGATACCAGAGGAGCAGTCAGATCTTACCGCGAAATAAAAGCCAGATCAGGAGTTCAAAATTCACAGTTCGCTTTAGACTGTGTCCAGTTTTACTGTAGTGTCTTCAGGGGCATTTGAACTGAGTATAATAGATTGAGAGAGGCTATGGTTAAATGTGATGCGCTCTAGATTGAAATATGAAAAATTGATGAAGAGACAGGCCGTTCAGTTCAGAAAACCGAGCCAGCGTTTTTTCTGTTCATCATTCATTGGCTTTTCGGCAGGAACTTCTTCCTGCTCGCTGCGATCCAGGTTGAGTCCCAGCTGCTTTTCTTTTTTGCGAATCTGTTCTTCCCGGTTCTGCAGCATCGACTGGGTCCGGGACAGGCGGGCGCGCTCAATTGAAATTTCCACTTCTGCCAGTCCCAGGTTGTGTTCCAGGTCGTGATGTAATGCCTGCAGCTGTTCCACCAGTTCCGTGGGAGCGTTATTCAACTGTTCCCAGTTCACCGGGATAATGGCTGTCTCTGCTTCCCGCAAGCGTTTGATTAAAGCGCTGATGAACAGGTCGCGTTCGCGTACGGCTGCGATCAGTTGATTTTGTGTTGCCGACTCCTCGTCAATTTCAGCGGGGGCCGCCGGAACGGGAGGTTTATAACTTGCCAGGGTACGCCCCGTTGTGCCGGTAGATCCTGAATTTAAAAGTAAACCAGCAGGAGTTTCGGGTTTCGCAGGCGGAGCTGGTTTGGGGGCTGGCTTCCGGGCCAGGTCCGTGGAGACATCCACTCCCTGTCCGGACATCAGTTTCTGCTTCATGGCCTCCCAGCCAGTCGCAGTCGAATTGGAAGCGGGGGGCGTTTCCACCGGTTCGGGCGCGGGTGGTTCTTCTGTTGCTTCTTCAAAGGCGGATGGCTCTTCGGCACTCGGGATGGTCGGGGAAGAGAGATAGTCTGCCAGGCTCGCCGCTGGTGGGGTTGCAGGTCCCTTTTCAAAACCGTCTTCCACCACTTTTTTCAGTTCGGCAATCTGCAGTTCAATCCGGGTCAGGGCCGATTCGGTCTCCATGCCCTGCCATTGTTCCAGCAGTGAATGCAGATCGTGTGTCAGCTTCTGCTGTTCTTCGATAACTTCCGGCGGAATGCCACTGGAAACGGTCATACCCCGATCTGCGCCGGTGCGGTGTCGCCGGTCCAGTTGTTCGGCGACCTGTTCCAGGCGTTCCGTGAGGATGACAACCAGCTGCTCTTTTTCTTCCAGCTCGGTTTGCAGTTCTGATATTTTCTGCTGATCAGCCGCACTGAGCTCAGCTGTTTCGCGCTGCGCGATCTTCAGCTGTTCCGCGAGTTTCGCTACCCGTTCGGTCAGTGTGTTGACGAGTGTTTCTTTTTCCTGCAGTTCCGTTTCGAGTTCCTGCAGACGTTGCTGATCGGATTCCGTCAGGTGATTCTGGTTCAACTGGCTGCGTTCCAGTTGTTCTGCCACCTGCGATAAGCGGTCCTTGAGAGCTGTAATCAGTGCCTCTTCCTGCTCTCGGATCGATTCCAGTTCCTGAATGCGGTGGTTATCCGCGGCTTTCTGTTCGTGACTGGTATGCTGGCTGTGTTCCAGGCGTTCGGCGACCTGGGTCAGTTGTTCGGTGAGTCGTTCTACCAGCTGTTCTTTTTCCAGGAGTTCCAGTTCCAGCTCTTCCATGTGCTGAATCTTTTCGGCGTCCCACTGGGCGATCATCTCCGCTTCGTGTCGCTCGACTTCTTCGATAGAGCGCGTACGCTCCTCCTGGCGATCTGCATCAGAGCCTTGTTCTGGCTGCGAATTGATCTGCGGTGTGTGCGGGTCAGGTTGAGGAGCGTCTTGACCGGGTTCCATCCATTCGTACCTGAGTCTGTAAACCTTTCACATGGTTTTAAGCTAAAAATAAAGGACAGCTACGGTTAGCCTAGCTTATGTGAAAGCAGTCTCAGGTGGTTACACGGCCGCAATGATGCACTTTTTCTACATCCTTCTTTGGACTGTAGCGATTATTCATATACTTCAGGATTTACCACATTGCTGGTCTTTTTTCCCACCAGTACATCTGCCACCTGGCGAGCCGCCTGTTGTCGAAGTTCGTCCAGTGACTCCTGAGAAATAAAAGCAGCATGCGGCGTGGAAATGATCCGGTCGTGCTGAAAAAACGGGTCAGACAGGTCAGGTGGCTCCGGATCAAAGACATCCAGGGCAGCTCCTGAAATGTCCTTATTTTTCATCGCTGCTTTCAATGCATCAAAATCAATCAGTGCACCACGGGCCGTATTGACGATGATGGCCGTTGACTTCATTTTTTGAAACGCTGCGGCGTCGAACTGGTGCTGAGTGGCTTCCGTTAACGGCGCGTGGATCGAGATCACATCGCTGAGTTCCAGCAGTTCCTCGAAGGAAACCATGCGGGTACCGGTTCCATAATCATTCCCGGATGAGTTCGTGGCGATCACCTGCATTCCGAATGCCCGTGCCCTCTCGGCGACGGCCTGTCCCGTCAGACCAAAACCGAACAGGCCCAGCGTCAATGAACTGACGCGACGAGGCACAGGGGCAGCAGAGAGGTCATAAATTCCCTGTTTCGTCTGCTGGTTCAGAAACGCGATGTTTCTCAAACTGGCCAGCATCAGACCAATGGCATGGTCGGCTACTTCGGGAATACAGTAATCGGGAACATTCGTCACCGGGATCTTCAGCGACGTCGCATACGCCACGTCAATGTTATCCAATCCGATTCCCAGCCGGGCGATTGTTTTGCAGTCGGGGGCCGCATCAATTACAGCCTGTGTCACCTGGGCCCAGCAGGTGGCAATGGCATCGACACCCGAGGCACATTCCACCAGCGTTGCTTCATCCGCTTCGGGGGGCGCTTCAATTACTTCCGCATCAACTCGTGCCAGTTCCTGTTTTTCAACTTCGCAGTCAGGCCAGGCACGATCTGTTATTAACACACGATATTTCGCAGACACAATTCACTTCCTTTTCATTGTGAGAACGCTTCGAGAATTCTGTACTTTCAGCATCTTAATTTTGAGTGATGTTTACAAGTCCAGCTTTCGGCAATTCTGCAGGGAACTTCTGATTACCGGATCTCAAGAGTCAGATTGATCACAGCGGGATCAGTTCTGTCACACAAGGCTGCTTCAGTGACTCCCTTTGCTGCAGATAATTGTCGAACTAAACTGATACTGTAAAACTACTTATTAAAAACTGGAGATTTATCACTCGAAACGGCGCTGCTTTTGCGTCTTATAAAGAGAGAGCTTGACACTTTTGAGCTGAAGTGACATGATTCAGACGTAGTTCAGTCTATTCAAAGGTTTTTCATGTATTTATATCTGACCGTTTTTTTGACGCTGGTTTCGATGCTGTCCCACACCATGCTGGGATGTGGCTGGCACCATGCGCACGACTGTCAGGCGGGAGAACATGATACCTGTCAGCCGGTGAATCTCTGCCATCATAAAACCGATCACGCGGAACAGGGGCACCAGCATTCTCATTCTGCTGCTGCAAAGAAATGTGCAGAGCAGTCACCTCAACAGGAGCCGATTCCTCAAGATTCGGATCCCTGTCAGGAAGGTCGCTGTTCCTACCTGCTTGCGACATCAGTGAAAGTACATGAAGAATCTCCCCAGCTCATCAGTCTGATGCCACTCTGGGACGATTTATTCTCTGCCCGGGAAAAACAGTACGTCGATCGTATGCCGCTTTTCAGTACCGCTGCGGTCTTTCTCTCGCCGGGCGTGCGCGCGCAGTCTTTGACCACAGTGTGGTTGATCTAAAGACGCTTCGATTCTGTGCTTGTTTTCCGATTCTGCGCTGAGTTCCGGATTTTGTTTTCCGCGAGCCTTTATTTTCGCAAGTCGGATCCCTCACGAATTCCCTTGTACACACTTCGGGCAATGTCTGCGCACTCCCGATACGAGGCTGTGATGAATCATTCAATACTGCAACAAAACTGGAAAATGTTACTGACAATCGTGGTCCTTGTGATTGCAGGTTTGCTGCTCTGGGGGACTCAGCAACAGTGGATGCCTGCGCTGAAAGGTGTTGCAAATAGCAGCAGCCAGAAACAGTCTGATCAGAAAGCATCTGCTGCTGAATCAGAAGAGGAACATCACGATCACGACCATGCCGGGCATGATGAGACCAGTTCGCTGGAACTATCTCCCCAGGCGCGGAAAAACATCGGCCTGACCGCTGACAAAGTGGTGCCCGTCAAACTGAAATCGTTTACCCGTACCATTACCATTCCCGCCATGGTCGTCGAACGTCCCGGAAAAACCCGAATCAGAGTCGTGGCCCCCATGACGGGCATTGTCACGAATGTCAATGTCACCGGGGGCGAAGCAGTTCAGCCTGGTCGGGCCCTGTTCAAAATCCGCTTGACTCATGAAGATCTGGTGCAGGCACAAACCGCCTATCTGAAAACACTGGGTGAGCTTGATGTGGAGCTGAAAGAAATTGCCCGGATTCAGGAAATCACAGATCAGGGGGTCATCGCGGGTAAGGTGCTGCTGGAACGGGAATACGCCAAAGAAAAGCTGGAAGCCATTCTGAAGGCCCAGCGTGAAGCACTCCTGTTGCATGGCTTTACAGATACACAAGTCGATCAAATTAAACAGACGCGGCGTCTGATTAAAGAGCATCTGGTCTATGCTCCTCTGGTACATGATCAGTCTGGAGAAGTATCAGCCCCCGATATGTCCATTCAACGGATTTCTGCCCCGGCACCGAAAACGCTTGATGAGGGAGATACTTCTCAACGCTCACTGCTGGTGGTGCAGTCATTAGATGTGAATAAAGGGGATTTCGTACAGGCCGGAGACACACTCTGCGTCTTGGCGGATTACAGTGACCTGTATATCAAAGGTCAGGCTTTTGAACAGGAAGCTGACGAAATCACGCGCTGCCTCGAAAATGAGTGGCCCGTCGAAGCGATTCAGGAAGAAAATAACGAAACCAAAAAGCTGATCAAGGATCTGAAAATCGACTACCTCGATAATCAGATTGAGACCGATGCCAGAACATTTTCCGTGTTTGTGAATTTACCCAATCGGATTGAACACGACACGTATCGACAGGATGGTGACCGGTATATCACCTGGCGGTTCAAAACCGGACAGAGGATGCAACTGCTGATTCCGGTAGAGACCTGGCAGAAACAGATCGTGCTGCCCGTCGAAGCGGTGGCCAGTGAAGGGGCAGAACAGTTTGTCTTCCAGGAAAATGGAGATCACTTTGATCGACGTCCCGTACACGTGCTGTATCAGGATCAACTCTGGGCAGTGATCGAAAATGATGGCTCGATCTTTCCTGGCGACAAGATTGCCCTGGCAGGCGCGCATCAACTGCAGATGGCTTTGAAAAACAAGGCCGGTGGCGGAGTCGACCCGCATGCCGGACACAATCACTGATTGTTTTCAAGCCTCGCTCGTTAATGTCTTGTCTGCTCGCTGTCGCAACACGGAAACACAATCATGTTAAACGCCATCATTCGTTTCGCTCTTAAACAACGTCATCTCACGCTCGCGTTCTCGCTGTTCCTGATTGGTTTCGGGACCTGGCAGGCGTTGAATATGGGCATTGACGTATTTCCTAACCTCAACCGCCCCCGGGTGGTGGTCATGACCGAAGCGCCCGGCATGGCGCCGGAAGAAGTGGAATCGCTGATTACCTTCCCACTGGAAACGACCTTGAACGGTGCCACCGGTGTGCAGGCAGTCCGCAGTTCTTCGGGGGTTGGCATTTCGATCATTTATGTCGAATTCGAGTGGGGCACCGATATCTATAACGATCGACAGGTCGTCAACGAACGACTGCAACTGGTTACCGAGCAGTTGCCCGACGGCATCAAACCTCAGCTGGCCCCGATTTCTTCGATCATGGGGCAGATCATGATGCTCGGCATGTGGAGTGAAGGAGGGAAGACCTCTCCCCTCGAAGTCCGCACGCTGGCGGACTGGGTTGTTCGCCAGCGGCTGCTGACCATTCCAGGCGTCTCACAGGTTTTCACGATGGGGGGCGGGCGCAAACAGTTTCAGGTACTGGTGGACCCACAGGCGCTGTTGAAGTATGGAATCACATTACATCAAGTCCGACTGGCTACTGAGCAGAGTAATGAAAATGCCACAGGCGGATATCTGGACGAGCAGGGGCCAAATGAATTTCTGGTGCGCGCGTTAGGCAGGATTCAGACACTGGAAGACCTTGAGAAGGTAGTCGTGGCAACCCGCAACGGACGCCCGGTGATTCTCTCGCAGATTGCCAAAGTGATCGAAGGCCCTCAGGTCAAGCGTGGAGACAGCTCTGCCTATGTCAAACAGGATGATGGCACGTTTGCTGGCGGGGATGCCGTCGTTCTGACTGTCAATAAACAGCCCAACGCTGATACCAGGCGCGTGTCCAATGATGTGATCCAGGCACTAAAAGATCTTGAGCCTTCGCTCCCCAAAGACATTCGCATTCAACCGGAACTCTACTCGCAGAAATCATTCATTGACCGCTCGATTGAGAATGTAATCGATGCCCTGGTGGATGGCGGCATTCTGGTCGTCATCATTCTGTTTCTGTTCCTGATGAATTTTCGTACGACATTTATCACGCTGACCGCGATTCCTCTCTCGATCGCCATTACCGCTATCATTTTTGCGATCTTTGGTCTGTCCATTAATACGATGACTTTAGGGGGGCTCGCAGTTGCGATTGGCGAACTGGTGGATGATGCCATCGTTGATGTGGAAAACATCTTCCGCCGTCTGCAGGAGAACCGCTATGCGGAACAGCCGAAACACACGCTGCTGGTCGTATTCCAGGCGAGTTGCGAAATTCGAAATTCGATTGTGTTCGGCACGGCGATCGTGGTACTGGTCTTTCTGCCTCTGTTTGCCTTGTCGGGCATGGAAGGTCGTCTGTTTGCACCGCTGGGTGTGGCATATATTGTTTCGATTCTGTCATCACTCCTGGTTTCTCTGACACTGACTCCGGTATTATCTTACTGGCTGCTGGGGAAAAAATTCGGGTCTCCCGTCGATCCTGAGAAAAGAGCATCATCAGAGAAACAGGGCCACCAGGATGGCCCGCTTCTGCGGTTTCTGAAATGGGTCGCCGGCTATGCCATCAGTTTCAGTATCCGACTGGCAAAACCAATGTTGATCGCAGGCGCTGCCGGGGTGATCATTGCTGGATTGCTTCTGATGCAACTGGAACGCGATTTTTTACCCCCGTTTAATGAAGGAGTGGCCCAGCTGAATGTGGTATTACCGCCGGGAACGTCCTTGCGTAAATCCAATGAGATTTCAGAAACCGTGATGGACCGGCTGAAGAACATCAAAGGCGTCGAGGCTTTTTCACGCAGAACCGGACGGGCCGAACTGGACGAACATGCGGAGGGAGTCAATATTTCGGAGTTCATCATTTCGTTTGATCCCGAATCGGGTCGCAGCCGCGAACAGGTGCTCGAGGATATCCGCACATCGATGGAGGCGATTCCGGGCATAGTCATTTCAGTGGAACAACCTTTAGCGCACCTGATTTCCCATATGATCTCCGGTGTGAAGGCCCAGGTGGGAATTAAGATTTATGGCGAAAGTCTCACCGTTCTGCGTAATACTGCCAAAAAGATGGAAACAGCGATGAATAGCGTGCCCGGCGTTACGGATGTGCTGGTCGAACCCCAGGTCGAAATTCCCCAGCTGCAGATCAAGTTGAACCGGGATAAGTTAAAATTGTATGGCTTAACGCCCGCCTATGTGAACGAGTATGTCGAAACGGCAATGAACGGAATCGTGGTGTCTCAGGTCCTGCAGGGGCAGCGTACTTTTGACCTGCTGATTCGCATGGATGAAAAGTATCGTGAGGATCTGCAGGCGCTGAAACGGTTGTCGATTGATCTGCCCGGTGGCGGCACAACACCACTTTCTTCGGTCGCAGATATCTCTGCTTCATCAGGACCGAACACCATTAATCGGGAAAAGGTGCAGAAACGGATTATCGTACAGTGTAATGTCTCGGGGCGGGGTCTGGTCGATGTGGTGAATGATATCCAGGCGAAACAGAGACCGATTGTCGAAGCACTGCCCGCGGGTTACTTCGTGGAATACAGTGGTCAGTTCGAGAGTCAGCAGTCGGCATCGCAGATGATATCTGCCTTGTTTCTGGTTTCGATGTTTGGGGTTTTCCTGGTCCTGTTCACGATGTTTCGTTCCGCGAACTTTTCATTGCAGGTGATGGCCGCTCTGCCGATGGCTTTTATCGGTTCGGTGATCGCATTGGTCGTGACCGGGCAGACACTGACCATTGCCGCAATGGTTGGTTTCATCTCTCTGGGAGGCATTGCTTCTCGAAATGGAATTCTACTGTTGAACCACTATCTGCATCTGGTGAAATACGAGGGAGAAGGCTGGACCCGGGAAATGATCATCAGGGCCGGCCAGGAACGGCTTGCTCCGGTATTGATGACGGCGCTGACTTCCGGGATCGGGCTGGTCCCACTGGCGATGTCACAGGGTGAAGCGGGGAAAGAAATTCTGTATCCCGTTGCCACAGTGATTATCGGCGGACTGTTGAGCAGTACGATTCTGGAATTCTTCGTTCGTCCCGCTTTGTTCTGGAGCTGCGGTCGCAACGCCGGCGCGAGGATCATGGCAGCCACGAATGCAGATATACCACTGATTGAAGAGCGGGAAGAGGAAACGACTCCTGTCGTGTGAACGGGAGAAATTGAAAACGTAAACGTAATTGAAACGAGATGCTTGTAACAGTATGTCTCTGAATTATTGAAAAGGATTGAGAAAATGAAGACTGGATTTGTGAATTATTTATCGGTAACACTTTGTGTATTGGGATTACCCCTGGTCGGTTGCGATTCGGGGACAGAACAGGGAACCAAATCATTTGACGAAGCGGCTCCGGAAGATGTGACCATGCAGGAACACGATCACCCCAGCGAAGGCCCGCATCATGGTTCTTTAATTGAACTGGGCAAAGAAGCCTATCACGGGGAACTGGTTCACGATGAAAAAAGTGGCGCGATCACTATTTATATTCTTGATGGTGCTGCCAGGGCGGGTGTGCCCATTGCTGCAGAAAGTGTGCTGATTAATGTCAAGCACGATGGTAAAGGTCAGCAGTTTACCCTGGCTGCAATCCCGGACCAGAGAGATCCGGAGGGGAAATCTTCCAAGTTTGCTACCCAGGATAAAGCCCTGGGAGAACTGCTTCACGAGGAAGGCACGACGGCCCGACTGGTGCTGGAGATCGACGGGAAATCGTTTAGTGGAGAGATCGACGCCCACGATCACGACCATGATCACGGTCATGATGAGAAGCATGCTCACTAAACTGGATCCCCTTTTACTGTAGCATCTCCCAGGCCTTCTGGACTACCAATAACAGTATGAGAGATGCCATGGTTAAGGACGATGCGATCTAAAGCAGATACTGCGAAATCCACAAGTGAAGAAACGCCGTTCTCTGTTTCGGAGACGGCGTTTCTCGTTTTTTCCTTAATCGTCCCGGTGGGATCTGTCCCGCCTGTTCATGTTGTAGTCTGCAAGCACGATCAGGTCTGTTTGGACTTACTGGAAGCTGCAAATTGTCAACCGCTACCATTGTCAGCCTTGGATTTTTAAGCCGCGGTATCAATAAACTTAATACTAAGTATGACTCATTCTGTTAGACAGAGCAGGCGATTGCATGTTATACTGCCGATATAAAGAAACAGGATACAGATTCGCGTTCCGTCCAGACTGTAATCAGGGACATCCATCAGGCTATCAAATGAAACAACACTCGAACAGACGGCAAGAAAGCCAGCGCGCGACAGGAGCATCCCGGCGCGAGTTCATGCGAATTGGCTTGGGGGGCTTCAGCAGTCTCACTCTGCCCGGTTTATATCAACTGCAGGCCGCTGCCGCATCACAGGATAAGGCAACCGCCAAACCGAAAAAAGAGCGGACGGCAGTAATCCTGGTCTGGTGCCGTGGCGGTGTCAGCCATCTGGATACTTACGACCCCAAACCGGATGTCGCTTCTGATTATCGAGGCCCTTTTTCGCCAATCGCGACAAAAACAGAAGGGCTGCTGCTTAGCGAACTGCTTCCCCGTCACGCACAGATCTCGGATAAATTCACGGTCCTGCGTTCGATCACGCATACCGGCGGGGGCCATCCGGCTGGTTCTCTGCAGGTACTGGGAGGCGATCCGGATCGGATTGATAAACGCAAACCCACTCTGCCCGATTTCATGTCGGTTGCCAATTTTTTACGTCGTGATACGCATAATGACTTACCCAATTATGTAGGTATCAATGCCATCACGAATTATGACAGCTTTCAGATTGCCGGCCCGACTTACCTCGGACCAGGCGCCGGCCCTTTTCAGATCAACGGGGATCCCAGTTCACCTGATTTTAAAGTTCCCAATATCGGCTTAACCGATGCCAGGCAGACAGAGCGTCTGGCGCAGCGGATTTCACTGCGTCAGCAGTTCGACCAGTACCGTCGTGATCTGGATCTTGAAGGCGCCATGGAAGCCATGGATCAGTTCGAAGCCCAGGCGACCAACCTGTTGACCAGTAAACGGGCGGCAGACGCCTTCGATTTGACAGCCGAGCCACAACACATTCGTGAGCGATACGGCATGCATCAATGGGGCCAGCAGTGTCTGATGGCGCGGCGGCTGGTGGAAGCGGGGGTGGAAATTATCACCACCGAACTTTCCGGTAAACTGTGTGGCCGAGTGAGTAACTGGGACGATCACGCCGTCAATCATCATGTGTTTGACGCCATCAAGTACCGGATGCCGTTTTACGATCAGGCGGTCACAGCGTTGATTGAAGACATCTACCAGCGGGGACTGGATAAACGGGTCCTGGTGGTTGTCGCAGGTGAATTTGGTCGTACGCCTCGAATTTCCTACGCACAAAGTACCGGGGGGGGCATCGGCAGTGGCAGTGCAGGGACGACCCAGCCGGGCCGCGATCACTGGCCGAACGCGAATTCAATGCTGTTTGCAGGGGGAAATATTCAGACCGGTCAGATTATCGGAGCCACTGATGCTAAAGGGGAAGGTCCCATTGAACGCGCCGTTGGTCCCCATGATTTTCTGGCGACCATCTATTCGCATCTGGGCATTGATTACGCAAATACGTTTTTACCCGATTTTTCAGGTCGTCCCACACCCATCGTCATGCACGGGAATGCCATTCCCGAACTGGCGGGCCGCGCCTGAGTTCGCTGCCTGACTCAGATCAAAATGTAAACATCAATGCCTCTCAGCGGTCATGCTGAGAGGCATTTTTTGATCAGGGTTTGCCCGAGATCGCATACAGTCGATCAAAAGAACGCAGATAGATCACTCCGTCACTGATCGCAGGTGTGGAATAAAACGTGCCTGGCAGCTGATTTTCTGCAATTACTTCTCCACTCGCCGCATCAACGACGGTACACAGGCCTTCAATACTCAGGAAGTAAACCTTTCCATCACCGCCAACCAGTGATGAAAAATACTGGCCCTGCATCCGTTTCTTCCAGACCGGTTCCCCTTTTTTGAGATCCAGGCAGGTGGCAACGCCGTTCTGGCTGATCATATATAGTTTGTTCTCCAGTACCAGGGGTGTTGAAGAATCGGGAGTTGCGACATCAAATTTCCAGAGCAGACCCGACTGGGTGATATCTCCGGATTTTCCATTCTGAAAGGCTTTGATATAACCCAGACCACCGCCACCCGGATTTCCGGTGGTCGCGATAACAGTGCCGGTATCGGCGACAGGAGCTGCGATGATGCGGCCAAAGGCACTGGGAATATCCAGGCCTCCCGCGATCCAGAGCTGTTTCCCTGTCTGGGGATCATAGGCATTGATATGGTCCGACCCCGAAACCAGTAATTCCGTTCGATCACCATTTTGAAAAATCGTGGGAGTCGAATAGGCGTCGGCCCCATCTTTCTCAGCAGGGAGCTTTCGATTCTGTTTCCAGACTTCTTTGCCGGTCTGTTTATCAAAGGCGACCACATAAGAAGGGCCTTTGGTCATGCAGGTGACAAACAGCAGGTCACCCCACAGGCGGGGCGTGGAACCCATGCCGAAGGTGATGTCGTATGCGCCGTAGTCTTTCACCAGATCCCGTTTCCAGGCGATTTCGCCCGATTCCACATCCAGGCAGACCAGTAACCCTGATCCGAAGAAAGCCCAGACATGTTCCGCATCAGAAATCGGGCAGGGCGTGGCTGCGTTGTGTCGATGTGCCCAGAGATTCCGGGGACCAGGTGCCGCCAGGGAACCCGTTCCCACTTTGACTTTCCGAATCTGTTGTCCACTCTTGCGATCGAATGACAGGATCCAGAGTCCGTCATCATCCGTTTTTGTTGTGATGTCGACCCGGTTGTCTGTGATGGCAGGAGAAGAATTCGCACGGCCAGGCAAGGCAGCCGACCAGAGAATGCCCTGTTCTGCAGACCATTTTTCCGGCAGATTCTTTTCCACTGAGACGCCGCTTCCGCTGGCACCACGAAACTGAGGCCAGGTATCTGCCTGAGAAATATCGGGGATCAAAAAAAGGAACAGGCAAATTGTGAATGTCAGTCCTGAAAATCGCATCGTATACTCCGAAGGGAATTGATAGTGAAAATCGAGTCGCTTGAACCGGGGATCAATGAGAAAAAAACTATGATAGCCTACTCTTCCCGCTGCGGACGCGTCATCAGGGTCTGCGTAGCCGCTTCCGGTGACTTGCCTTCAAACAGCACGCGGAAGATCTCGGTTGTGATCGGCATGTCCAGCCCTTTCGCTTCGGCCAGATCGTACACGCTGCGCGTTGTGTTCACACCTTCGGCAACGGCATCCATGCTGGAAATGATTTCCTCACGAGTTTCTCCCTGCCCCAGGCGTTCACCCAGGCTGCGGTTTCGTCCGAATGGGCTCATACAGGTTGTAATCAGGTCGCCCACACCAGCCAGTCCGGAAAACGTGGATGGCTCTGCACCATAGGCAGAACCGAATCGGTTCATCTCGACCAGACCTCGAGTCATGATCGCGGATTTGGCATTGTCACCATATTTACCACCATCACAGATTCCCGCGGCAATGGCAATCACATTTTTCAAAGCGCCTGCCAGTTCGACACCAACGATATCCACGTTCGTATAAACGCGAAACCGGTCTGTGCTGAACAGCTTCTGGGTCTGCTTGGCTAGCTGAATATCACCACTGGCGGCAACCACACTGGCGGGCAGGCGGCGGGCGATTTCTTCTGCATGGCTGGGACCGCCCAGCGCGACAACAGGGCGGGGACCGAGTACGTCGGCGATGATTTCGCTGGGACGAAAAAACGTTTCCTGTTCAATCCCTTTGATCACACTGATAACCGGCGAAACATTTTTTATATGAGGCGCCAGCTTCGTCAGTGCCTGTCTGAGGAATTCGGTCGGGATCGCCACCACCAGAAAATCGGCATCCGCCACAGCTTCATCCACATCAGAGGTGACCTGGATTGATTCAGCCAGGGGGACTCCGGGTAACAGCCTTTTGTTTTCCCGGTTCTTCTGCATATCTGCTGCCACTTCCGGTTTGCGGACCCACATGGAAACTGCAATGTCGGAAGATTCGCTGAGGAGTGTAGCGCAGGCAGTTGCCATACCACCGCCACCCAGGATTGCCACTTTTGTATCCATAAAACCTAGATCTTTCCTGTCAGAGAATGAAATTCAGTCGTCATTATTATTGCTGCTAATCCCTCCTGACATGTGCTGCATGACAGGCAGAATACCTATGATCGTAATACCTGTAATATAACGAGAAATGCCGTGTAAGCCAAAGAAGACGTACAGATCCGCCGATTCTATTTTTGACAGGAATCTTCCGGGCCGAGATTGACTCCCCATTTTGCCTGCAAAAACGTGTTTTCCAAACACCTCTTAAAATTCTCATAATCGGAACAGTAGATATTATTGACAGCGGATGACAGAAATAACCGCTGCAGATATCAAATTATCACACATTACCAGTAATCGTAACCTAGGGTTTGGCTGGTAAGTCAGTCTTCAAGGAGCAATCTCATGAAACAGGTCACCGATCAACAGTCCGCTACTTTCCAGGATCGCCGTCAAAGCCGGGACGACAGTCGTCCGGACGGAGTGAGTGAACGACGTCAGTTCAGTAATTCCTACAACTCCGAAAATCAGGATGTGAATGAACTGGCACAAGCGATCGACCAGTACAAATTACTTCATCGACGTCGCTTTATCACGTTTGAAGAACTGCATTCCGTGGTCACGAGTCTGGGTTATCATAAATAACCGAACTTAGAGACACTGCATTTCAACTCTGACAGAAACTCCTCTGTGTACTCCAGAGAGGCTTGTCTGTCAGAGATCAGGCCCGGACAGTCTGCCTGCGTTACAGATCCCCGGGATCGCAGTTGACCGGCAGACGGTTGTAGCCAGAGACGGCAGATCTGAATTTCCTGCGTTACCTGAACTCATTCAGGAACGGGAAAATGCAGATTAACCGGGGAAAACGATCTCGCGGCAGATTTCATTTTGATCCATTTCCCCTCCCACTCCGTAAGACGCTTACGACGCGGGTTTTGCGTTCCCATCTTTCCTCAGATTTCACTGTGCCCCCGTTCTAGCGAGCGGAAAATTTCTCAGGAAATTCTCTGGGAAATTCAAACATTTCCTCAAGTTTACTCCTGAATGCCTGCAGATTGCTGTTGACCTAATCGCCTGCATTTGGAAAATCACCTCACTAAATCACCCCCACACAGAAGAGTTGAGCCACAGCGTGTTGCTGACTCCCCATTCAGACAGAGCACTTCTGCTCGTAAACTGATTAATCCTATATTTGCAGGTCGAACATTGAAAGCTTCCCTTCTTTGTCTTGCCATTGTTTTCTCCGCCAGCGTCAACCTGAATGCGGCTGAAATCACTACTCTTTATACGCCCGCAGAAGACTTTGAGGCTGTAATTCGCGGTCAAAGTCCGCCGCCCACCTATGAAGAGACGGCCCCGTATGGCACCACAATGCCTCCCAATGGCGGTCAGTATAATGGTGGTCAGTTTATTGACCCGAATGCGCAGCCCTTTGATCCCAATATGGCTGGTGGCAATCTGTATGGTGCACCTCAACAGGGATACGATCCCTTTTTGACTCCCGGTGCCGGCGTCGATCCGTATGGCGCACAGGGTATGCCCGGCGGCAGTTATCCTGCAGGTATCAATGGTCCCCAGCCTTACCGTTTCGGCTGGTCTTCGAAATTTGAAGTCGGCTTTTTACCGAAGGTGTCAACCGATATTCAACCAGGGGGAGCAGATGGTGGAAACTTTGGCGTGTTCGAAACAGACGTTGATTTGCAGTATACAACTCCCACCCGGAATGGCTGGATTTTCACAGCGACTCCCGAGTTTGATTACCGAGGCTGGGATGGTCCCCAGTTCGTCTCGTTACCAGGGGCAGGGTACCGTTTCGGCAGTGATTTCCAGATGTCAACACCCGCCAATGGTCTGTGGAGTGTACAGTTAGGCTTCACACCTGCTCTGGCTACAGACTTTGGTAATAGCCTGAGTTCGGATGCCTGGCAGTTTGACGCTCGTGTGGTTCTGTTCTTCCGACCTTCTGAGACCTGGATGTTTGCCGCTGGTGCCGCTTATTGGGACCGGATGAAAGATTATGTCATTCCTTATGCCGGTATCGTCTGGACTCCCAATGACCTGTGGGAAATTCGAGCCATGTTCCCCAAGGCACGCGTCAGTCGCTTCCTGGGTAACGTAGGCGATAAAAGTGTCTGGCTGTATGGTTCTTTCGAGTACGACATCGAAGCATTCCAAGTCGATCGGGCCGGCATACCTGGCCGTGATCAGGTCGAATTCAAAGACTACGTCATGATGCTCGGTTTGCGAGGCGACAACGGCTGCATGTCCCTGTTCCTCGAAGCAGGTGGTATCTTGAAACGTGAAGCCGACTTCAAAAGTGGTGGCGGATTTGATATCAATGATGGATTCATCGCCCGCTTTGGTATGCAGTTTTAATCGTAACGCTCAAATCATGCTGAGTGACATACCAACAACTTCCCGTGGTCATGTCACACTGCCAGTCGCGTTCCCGTTGAACTGCTGAGAAAAGGAAATCCACCGTGACTCGTCCAGCCGCTGTGATTCTTGCCGCCGGAAAAAGTACGCGGATGCAGTCAGAGCTTCCGAAAGTTCTGCACCCGGTTCTGGGGCGTCCGATGATTGAATATGTACTGGATGCCGCCCGTGCTGCGAACTGTGAAAAACTGGTTGTCATCGTCGGGCACAAAGCAGATGAAGTCAAAGCGGCACTTGCCCATCACAGCGATATCGAATTTGCGCTGCAGTCAGAGCAGAAAGGGACCGGACACGCCGTCATGATGAGCGCTGAAAACCTGGCGGACCATGATGGTCCCGTGCTGGTTTTAGCCGGTGACACTCCCCTGTTGAAAGGCAGTTCGCTCTCCAAATTACTCGACCTGCAAAAAGAGAATCAGGCGGCCTGTGTTGTGGGCACAGCAATTACCGAGGCCAATCATGGTCTGGGGCGGATTGTCCGTGATTCTTCCGCACAGTTTCTGCGAATTGTAGAACAGAAAGATGCCACCCCCGAAGAAGCAGCGATTGAAGAGATCAATACTGGCTGCTTCGCGTTCGACGGACATCAGCTGTTCAGCGCGTTACAGCAGTTGAAGCCTGATAACAGTCAGGCGGAGTATTATCTGACCGACTGCGCCGAGATTCTGTTGAAGGCTGGTCAGACGGTATTGGCTGATCCCGTGTTTGATATCCAGGAAGCCATGGGCGTGAATACACAGGAGCAGCTCGCCGAAGTGGCTGAGATTCTGCAACGTGAGTCTGTGGAATAAGTCTGTGGAATAATTGACAGGGTTTCCCCTGCTTCTGCTTTCGTCAATGCCAGTAAAAAAAGTCTGTACTTTGGCATTTGAGACGTTTCGTACGAAATCGAAAGCTCATGCTTGACATCTTGCACTCGATAAGCGTGAATAGGGATGTAGGCTGGATCGCTTGTGTCTGGCATCGCTCACTTTTGTTCCCGCTACTCTATGTATTGCATAATTGCAGGCATCGTTTTAAATGTATGATCATCTGACTCTTCTCAGTGGACGAGCTCATCCCCAGCTGGCCGGAGAAATCGCAGAATATCTGGGAATTCGTCTGGCTTCCGTTGAATTATCCAATTTCCCTGATGGTGAAATCAGTCTGAAACTCAACCAGAATGTCCGCGGGCGTGACGTGTTTATCGTCCAGCCGACCTCGCCTCCTGTGAATGATAATCTGATGGAACTGCTGATTCTGATGGACGCCTGTCGGCGTGCCAGTGCAGAACGCATTACAGCCGTCATTCCCTATTTTGGCTATGCCCGGCAGGACCGTAAAGACTCGGGGCGGGTGCCCATTACCTCCAAGCTGGTGGCAAACCTGATCAACGAAGCAGGCGCGGATCGGGTGCTGGCAATGGATCTGCATGCAGCACAGATTCAGGGCTTTTTTGATACCCCGGTCGACCATTTGTATGCGGCACCAATTCTTGACCGTTATTTCCGCTCATTGAATATTCCCGACAAAGACCTCGTGGTCGTCAGCCCGGATGAGGGGAGTATCAAGCGAACCCTGCAGCATAACAACAATATTGGGGGCACCCTGGCTATTGTTGATAAACGCCGCAAAAATGCCATTGAAACCCAGCAGGCAAATATTATCGGCGGGCCGATTGAAGGCAAAGTGGCACTCCTGTTTGACGACATGATCTCGACCGGCGGTTCGATTGTCGGCGCGGTCAATGTGGTCAAAGAGCATGGCGCGAAAGAAATCTATGTAGGAGCCTCGCATGCTGTCTTCTGCGGACCTGCCATCAAACTGCTGAGTGAAGCCCCTATTAAAGAAATCGTGGTGACCAACAGCCTGCCGATTCCCGATCAGGACAAACTTTCCAACTTGAGAACGATTTCCATCGCTCCGCTGCTGGGTGAAGCCATTCGCCGCATTCACCGCAACGAATCGGTCAGTCACCTGTTCGACTGATTTCCCGGGTGAACCGAAAAGTGTCTGGTGGGATTCGATTCAGAAAAGAGACGGATATGGCGCTGCATGAACAGGACCGCGAAGACCTGATGCGGGAAGCGACGGCTTTGTTCCCACGGGCTGAATTTCAGTTGAAACACTTAGAAGAACCCCTGTTCTGGGGAGAGAAGAAAAACGGCCATTTTTCCTTCTACTTCGGCAGTGACCCCGTTTATCAGTTCGATCAGAACGCATTTCTGCGTCGTGCCTTTATCAACGGACAGCTTTACCGCACCCAGGGAAATACACTGGCCCGGTTGACAAAGAGCCATAACTCAGAAGAATCTGTACTGTTGCGATATGATCTGACAGAAAGCGAACTCACTGCCTGTCTGCAGAAAATGACCAGGTGGTTTCAGGAACTGGATCTCGTCTGGCAGGATCCTCAGAAAGTTCAAATGGTACAGTCGTTAGCAGAAAGCTCTGATTCAGAATTACGCATTCTGATCCACAATCAGATCAGGCAGATCCTGCAGCATTCTGAGCAACTCGCGCCACGGATTCGCGGAAAACGCTGAAAGAGAAAATGGTGAAACAATGCGAAAACTGATTATTGGTTGCGGCTATGTCGGGCTGACCGTCGCACAGGAATGGGTGAAGCAGGGGCATCAGGTCTCTGCTTTGACACGCTCGGAAAACAACGCAGAAAAATTCCTGTCAGCAGGCATTCAACCTGTGCTGGGAGATATTACACAGCCGGAATCACTGGAGAGTCTGCCGGAATCGGATACCGTACTCTACGCCGTCGGCTTTGATCGTTCTTCAGACAAATCCCGGCATGAGATTTATGTCACCGGCCTGGAATCTGCTTTGAAAGTTCTCAAACAGCGGACTCAAAAAGTGATTTATCTCTCCAGCACCAGTGTATACGGTCAGACTGCCGGCGAGTGGGTCGATGAATCGTCGGTCTGTGAACCAGAGCGGGAGAACGGCCAGGTTTGTCTGGAAGCAGAGCAACTGTTTGATCAGCACGGTTTTCTGTCGACATCTTCAACACAATCCGCGGCAGCCAGAGCGGTCATTCTCAGATTGGCGGGCATTTATGGACCAGGTAGATTACTGGCTCGGATGGAACAGATCAGAGCGGGAGAACCCCTGGCAGGTCATCCCGATGCCTGGCTCAACCTGATTCATCTGGCAGATATTGTCCAGACAGTCCTCAAGATTGATACGAACATCCACCTGTATGACCGCTATCTGGTCAGCGACTCCCGCCCGATTACCAGGTGGGAATATTACGAGACTCTCGCTCGACTTCTGAAGGCACCTGAGCCCCGGTTTGAGTCGACTGTTCCGGGAGAAATCAGCAGAAAATCGACGCGTTTCAACAGTACCGAGCGTGCCGCGGGACTTAATAAACGCTGTAATAATAAAAGGTTACGGGAAGAGCTGGGGGTCTCATTGACGTTTCCCACAATCGCAGAAGGGCTTCCGGATGCGATTGAAAATGGCTGAGGGAGCGTTTCCCTGCTTGCTGCTCACTTTTGGTTTGATTGTCAAGTGTGTATGCTGTGTCATAACTGTAGGCATGAAACTGTTTTCGGTTCAAGCCGTTACTGAAGCTCCCGGAATATTTGATTACGCTTAACTTATGGCAAAAACTTACGAAGTCACTCCGGTTTCGGGTCCCATTCAGGGCACCGTCAGACCACCCGGTTCCAAAAGTATTACCAATCGCGCACTGATTGTCGCTGCACTGGCGCAAGGCACGACTCATCTCACAGGAGTTCTGGACAGTCAGGATACACAGGTGATGATCGAGAGTCTGAATCGCCTGGGAATCAGAGTCGATCACGATCCGAATACCTGTTCCATCGAAGTGGAAGGCTGTGGAGGAAAAATTCCCCGCAAGGAAGCCTCGCTCTGGCTGGAAAACAGTGGAACCAGTATTCGCTTTCTCACCGCGCTGTGTGCTGCCGGAGAAGGGGAGTTCGTACTGGATGGTAATGCGCGAATGCAGCAGCGTCCCATTCGGGACCTGGTGAACTCGCTCAAACAGCTGGGCGTCGATGTGGAGTGCAAAGAGGAAACAGGCTGTCCTCCCGTATGTGTGAAAGCCCGCGGCTTGAGCGGGGGGGAAACGTCCATTGCAGGAAATGTTTCCAGCCAGTATTTAAGCGCGCTGCTCATGGTGGCTCCTGCGGCCCAGAGCGCGATTACCATCAACATCCAGGGAGAAATGGTTTCCAGACCCTACCTTGATATTACCCTGGGGGTCATGGCCCAGTTTGGTGTGACCATCGATCGAATCCAGGAGTCGCTCTGGAGGATCCAGCCACAAACATATCAGCGCCCCGTTGCCTATGACATTGAACCAGATGCTTCTGCCGCCAGCTATTTTTTTGCTGCGGCTGCCATCACCGGGGGCCGGGTCACCGTGGATGGATTAAACCAGGATGCCTTACAGGGAGATATCAATTTCATCCGGGTTCTCGAAGACATGGGCTGTGAAATCAAACGGGAACGCAACAGCATCACCGTGCAGGGAAAACCGTTGCGTGGAATTGATGTCGACATGAATGATATCAGTGATACCGCACAGACACTCGCCGCAGTAGCGCTGTTTGCGGAAGGCTCGACTACCATTCGCAATGTAGGGCATATTCGACATAAAGAAACTGACCGCCTGAGCGCGATCGCCACTGAAATTAAACGCCTGGGGATCCAGGTAGAAGAAACGGAAGATTCGGTCACGATTCATCCCGGCACGATTCAACCTGCGACCATTGAAACTTATGATGATCATCGTATGGCGATGAGCTTCGCCCTCGTCGGTTTGAAAGTTCCCGGAATCGTGATTTCTGACCCGGATTGTACCATCAAAACCTATCCCCGGTTCTTTGCAGACCTGGAACAGCTGTGCGGTCAGTCATTGTGAAAAAGAAAAACGTCTGGCAGCAGAACGCAGCCGCGGCAGAAGCGGATGAATTACCGATCCCGCAATATTTTCGCTCGGCGCGGGAACTGGCTTTTTTCCTGGTGGAAGAATATCGTCGCAGCGATCAGTTTCTCTCTGATTCCATGCAGCAGTGGGAACGACGCATCGATCTCTCTTCCCAGGACTGGCGACTGGCAATGGAGATCAGTATCGGCGTGGTTCGCAGGCAGTTGACGCTGGATACCATTATTGAAAGTCAGTTGACCCGGCCCCGCGAAAAAGTCGAAGCACCGCTCTGGACGTTGCTGCAGATTGGCGTCTATCAACTGGTGATGCTGGACCAGATTCCCGATCATGCAGCTGTTTCCGAAACAGTAGAACTGGCCGGAAAACTGCATCGCGTACGCTGGAAAAAAATGGTGAATGCCATCCTGCGATCAATTACCCGTTTAACAACTGATGAACAGGCATCGGCACCACAATCCAATGCGATTCCGCTCAGTGCAGACCGCTATCGCTGTTTCTCGATTGGCCTGTTTCCCAGTCCTGCTGCTGATCCCGCCGGCTATCTTGCGAAGGCTTTCAGTTTTCCGCAGCCGATCATGACAGACTGGCTGGCACGTTTTGGTCTGCAGCAGACCATGCAGATGGCCCAGTGGTTCAATCAACGTAATAAGCTTTATCTGCGTATCAATCAGTTACAGACCACCCGCGAAGATCTGCTGGCGGAACTGCAATCAGAGGGGATACAGGTCAGCCCGGGAGATGAGCCCCAGGCAATCCGGCTGGAAGAACCCGTGGCGATCGAAAATCTCGTGGGATTTTCTGCCGGGAAATTTACGATTCAGGATCAGTCAGCCATGGCAGCGGGAAACCTGCTGAATCCACAACCGGAAGAAACCGTCTGGGATATGTGTGCGGCACCGGGAACGAAAACAACCCATCTGGCCGAATTGATGTTTAACCGGGGAACACTGGTCGCCACTGATGTTTCCTATGACAGGCTGGAGAAAATAGAACAGAATGCCTCGCGACTGGGGCTGACCTGCATCGAGACGCAACTGGTGAATCAAAGTGAAACCACGTTGTCGGAAGTGCAGTTCGATGCCATTCTGGTCGATGCCCCCTGTTCGAATTCCGGCGTACTGGGAAAACGTCCCGAAGCCCGCTGGCGACTGGACGAGGTTTCTTTGAAAGAACTGAATCAGATCCAGCGTGAACTGTTAGAGCGGGCATTTCGGTATTTAAAGCCCGCAGGCAGGCTCGTTTATTCGACCTGTTCGTTTGATCCACGAGAAAATGAAGAGCTGCTGCAGGAAGTACTGCAGCATTATCCCGACCGCAAAATTGTCCAGGAAAATCGCCATATCCCCGGCTGTCCCTGCGATGGTGGTTATCAGGCATTGATTCAGTAAACGCCAGTATGTGTTGTTGTGTGTACTTTTTTATCGAATGTAGGGAATCAGGAAGGTATTGACAGCCCGAAAACAGGCGAAACAGGCCTTAATGGTTGCCGTTTCCCTAAACAGATTGTAAGATTCGGGTTTATGAAATTTGGCAATAGCCTGTATGAATAAAACCTATTGTCTGCTTCCATCTGCGCGCCTGCTGCAATAAAGGAAAATAGTGTGAGTGTCGACGAATTAATTGACGTAAAAAGTGTGTTGCAAAGCTCTGAAAGTGTAGGCTACTCGGACATAGAGCGATTGTCACAGATTGTCTGCTCTGACCAGGTTTCAGAGTTGAACAACGAAGTGCAGACGCTGGTCCGAAGTATTTCAGAAGGCCAGGCTTCAGCCGGACTGAGTGCACGGGCTGGTATTGCCCTGCATCTGCTGGGAAAACACAAAGAAGCAGTCACTCAACTGGAAAAAGCGCAGGACAACGCGACCGCCTGTTTTTACCAGGCCGTTTCACTGATCGCTTTGAAGCGATATGCCGAAGCAGATCAGAAGCTGGAAGCAGCAGCCAAGCTGGGATATGACTCCATTGAATGTTCTCTGCGTCGCGCAGAAACTCTGCGTCTGGTTAGAAAACTGGATGAGGCAGAATCAGTTCTGGGAACCATTTCCAAAGAAGCTGCCGGGCGTGCAGAATATTCGTTCCAGATGGGATGTATTCGCTCAGACCGCGGCGATCTGTATGGGGCCATCGAATACTTCGAACGTGCCGTCGACATGGATCCACGCCACTCACGAGCCATTTTCCGCCTGGCCGGAGAAAATGCTTCTCGTGGAAACGATGAAGATGCGATTCGCCTGTATGAGCAGTCACTCTCCAGCCCGCCGTTTTACCTGGGCGCAATCCTGAATCTGGGGCTGTTGTATGAGGATATGGAAAACTATCCCGCAGCTGCCTTCTGTTTCCGTCGTATTCTGGAAGCAGATCCCACGAACGAAATGGCGGCGATGTACCTCAAGGACATCGAAGCTGCCGACAACATGTATTACGATGAAGAGACAGCCCGCAACGAAGCCCGTATGAAACAGCTGCTGGATCGTCCGGTCACAGACTTCGAACTGTCAGTCCGCAGCCGCAACTGTCTGCATGCGATGGATATCCATACGCTGGGTGATCTGACACGTGTCAGCGAAAATGATCTGCTGGCTGGTAAGAACTTCGGCCAGACATCACTCGATGAAATTCGCGAGATGCTGTCTTCATTTGGCCTGCACATCGGCCAGAACCTGCACGAATCATTGGGGAGCGAAGGCGGTTACGCTGCTCTGCCTCCCGAACTGGCAGACAACCCTGCTACCGAAAAACCAATCTCTGATCTGGGACTTTCTGTTCGTTCGAGAAAATGCATGTCCCGCCTGGGGATCGGCACTATCGGCGAGCTGTTGCGTCGCAGCCCGGATGAGCTGCTGGCCAGCCGTAACTTCGGCGTGACTTCGCTCAACGAAATCCGGGAAAAACTGACCGAGATGAACCTCAAACTGCGAAACGACTAGAACGCAGGTGGTACACAGTAACTTCTGGAACAGCGGGTTGTGTCAGCAGGCAAAGACACAATCCGCGTTCTGTGAATTTCAAAGATGCGGATTTTCTCTCAGAGAAACTCTTGCCAGAAGTTGAGAGATTCAATACACTTCCTTCGCCGGGCAGCACTGGGAGACCAGTGAACCCGAGTTGAGCTACTGTGTCTAAAAAAACAGCATTTACATTACCCGGTAGTGTAATGGTAGCACAACAGATTTTGATTCTGTTAGTCAAGGTTCGAGCCCTTGCCGGGTAATATTCAATAAAAAAACGCATTCCAGTTCGGGATGCGTTTTTTTTGTTGCCTGTTGAATCCGTTGAGCAAATTACATCCGTTCGCAGGTTTTAATACCCAGCAGAGACAGGCCATGTTCTATGACCCGGGCCGTTAAATCGCAGAGCAGCAGTCGGCTGGTTTTGACCTCTTCCTGTTCCGCCTTCAGTACCGGACAGTTGTTGTAGAACGTGCTGAACAGGTTTGAAAGTTCGAACAGATAATTCGTCAGGTAGTTCGGACGTGCTTCGATCGCCACGCTCTCCAGAATTTCCGAGTAGCGGTTGATCTGTAAAGCCAGGGCCCGCTCACTTGCGTCAACCAGGCTCAGTGCAGCCTGCTGGTCTCGCAATGCGATCCGGTCGATCTGACCTTTGCGGAAGATGCCACAGACTCGAGCATAGGCATACTGCATATAGGTTGCGGTATCACCCCGGTTAGCCAGCATTTTGTCCCAGTCGAACATGTAGTCGCTGTCCCGGTTGTGTTTCAGGTCGGCATATTTGATGCCTCCCAGGCCGACAACCTCTGAGATCTGACGACGTTCTGTTTCACTGAGTTCCGGGCCATCGGGTTTCGCCTCATCATTTTCCACCACAATGGCATATGCCCGTTGGATGGATTCATCCAGCAGGCTTTCCAGACCGACATTATCTCCTGCGCGTGTTTTCAGGGGGCGTTTATTCTCGCCCAGCACGGAACCGAAGCTGACATGCTGCAGTTCCAGATCAGCATATCCCCATTCTTTTACAGTGGCAAACAGCAACTGGAAGTGCTCACTCTGTCGCGAGTCGACTACGTAGAGCACCCGGTCTGCTTTCAGCTCTTCCACCCGGTATTTAATCGTCGCCAGATCTGTTGTGGCATAGGTAAACGCGCCATCCTGTTTCTGAATCATGAATGGCGATTTAAAGCCATCTATAAAAACGCAGATCGCGCCCTGGCTCTCTTCGGCCAGTCCCCGCTCTTTAAGATCGGCGACCACATCAGCCAGCATGGGATTGTAATAGCTTTCCCCCAGGGACATGTCAAAGTGAATGTCCAGCCGGTCATAGACGGTCTGGATTGCATCCAGGCATTGAGGTAGAAACTGTTTCCACAACTCCAGGTTATCGGCGTCTCCCGCATGCAGTCGTGCCGTCTCTTCCCGTGCCTGTCGGGCAATATCGGGAAACGCGGTCGCTTTGCTGTGCAGGTCTTCGTTCTGCTCCAGCAGTGTCTGTTTCTCCTGCATCTCCTGCAGTTCCGACTTTCGTTCGGCGAGATCGGATTTCAGTTTTTTGACTTCTTTCTGGATTTTTTTATTGGTGAGATCCGCAGATCCCTCCCGTGTTTTCAGCTTATCCGTGAGCTGTTCAATCTCAGCCTGCTGTCGAGGTATTTTGGTCTGGGTGGCATGGTAATCGGAGAGCTGATTGACCAGTCGATACAGCCGCGCGAGTTCATGTACCGGGTTTTGCTTAAAGCATTCCTGGTTCAGAAAATGTTTGTACCCGAAGATGATCATACCGAACTGGGTGCCCCAGTCGCCGATATGATTGTCCCCCACGACATCGTGTCCCAGGAATTTCAGAACCCGGTAATTGGCATCGCCGATCACGGTACTTCTTAAATGTCCCACATGCATTGGCTTGGCGACATTCGGGGCCGAAAAGTCCACGATGACTTTCTGAGGCGATTCTGCAGGCTTGACACCCAGGCGTTCATCCGCCACCAGGTTTTGGGTTTGGGTATTCAGCCAGTCTTGTTTGAGCCTGATATTGATAAAACCCGGCCCTGCAACTTCCAGGGGTTCACAGAAATCGGAGAGATCCACTTTTTCCACGATCTGTGACGCCAGCTCGCGTGGTTTCAAGTCGGGTATTCCGGCTGCCAGAGGCATGGCAAAATTGGCCTGATAATCACCAAATTTCGCATCCTGTGATGCTTTCAGCATTTCGATGACCGAAGAGGGGGCGTCTGTCCATTCGGTTAATACCGGTTCAAACCGACTTCGGAGTTCTGCGAGAATATTCATTGTGCATGCCCGGGGCAGAGACACCAGGCTCCTTGACTACTGGAAAGATACGGACATAGATTCATCTACGCCCAGAATACCGACTGTGAGCCGGGATTGGTAGAAACAGCGGTTCTGTCAGTGGGAATCCGCACGGAAAGACTTCCAGTCCACCTTTTTGGCGTCAGCCCAGAGGCGTTCGAGGTCGTACAGCTCCCGAGCTTCTTCTGTGAAGAGATGCAGGACGATATCTCCATAGTCTCCCAGAATCCAATCGCTGTCTTTGCCCTCAATGTTGCGTCGGCGTGTGCTCTCGCGTTTCATCAGTACGCGAATTTCCTCTGCAATCGCATTGCTTTGCCTCTGGTTGGATGCTGTTGCAATAATGAAATAGTCGAACAAGGGCGTGATTTTGGCGACATCGAGCACCACGATCTCTTTGCCCTTGAAGTCTTCACAGGTTTTTGCACACAGGCAGGCACGTTCCAGACTGGACGCACTTTCAATGGGATCAGATTGTTGAGAAGGTTCAGTGTTGATTTTGGTGACCTTTAGACTGTGTCCAGTTTTATCGTAGCTTCTCCAAGGCCAGTTGGACCGAGTATCAAAGATTGAGAGATGCTATGGTTAAATGTGATGCGCTCTAGCCTGTTTCAAATACTTAAAATAAATCTAGTGCGTATTGAATGATAAACCCGGCTATGACAACAGAAACCATACTCATCAGCTTGATCAGAATGTTCAGGCTCGGGCCGCTGGTATCTTTGAATGGATCACCAACGGTGTCACCGACTACTGTGGCTTTGTGCGCATCAGTTCCTTTGCCGCCATGTGCGCCTGCTTCGATATACTTTTTCGCATTATCCCAGGCGCCACCGGCATTAGCCATCATAATGGCAACTGCAAACCCGCTCGTCAAGGCTCCCACGAGAAGACCGACAACCCCGGGAACTCCCAGGATGACTCCCACGACGACTGGTGAAAGCAGCCCCAGCATCGCAGGCAGAATCATTTCCCGTTGTGCAGCTGCCGTACTGATCTCGACACACGCCGCATAATCCGGTTCGGCTTTATTCTCCATGATGCCTGCAATTTCCCGGAACTGGCGCCGCACTTCGTCGACCATGGCTCCTGCGGCCCGTCCGACCGCCTTCATGGTCATGGCACAGAACACAAAGGCCACCATGACACCAAAAAAGATTCCGACCAGGACTTTGGGATTCAACAGCGAGAAATTATAAAATCGAGAGAAGTCAGGCACCGTTGCCGATTTGACATCGACGCATTCTCCCCGATCCAGCAGTGCCGCAATATTCAGTCCGCGAATGATCGAGCCAATCGGGGCGCTGGTGATTTTTTCACGACCCGGCGTAATCTGAGCGACGTTCAATGCAGGGAACAGCAGATACCCCTGATTATTATGTGTCGCTTCCATTCCGTCTTTGCCGGGTGTCCGTAAGGCAATACAGTTCGAACTTAATTTCAGGGCGGAAGCATTGGTCATGTCGTCGGTAATGGTTTCCACAATCGCGGAATTCTCGACCCAGCGTTCAAAGCCGATACGAACTTCTTCGACATAAGCTGCCAGCAATGCCAGCGCAGTCAGGGCGGCTGAACCGATGGCAAATCCTTTCCCTGTGGCAGCCGTGGTGTTTCCCAGGCTGTCCAGGGCATCGGTTCGCTGACGGACATACGGTTCCTGTCTGCTCATTTCCGCATTACCACCAGCATTGTCGGCAATGGGACCATAGGCGTCTGTCGCCAGGGTAACACCGAGGGTGCTCAACATGCCCACGGCGGCAATCGCGACGCCATACAGGCCCATCGCGAAGATGGCGGAGTTGGCGAAATCGAATCCGGTACAAAGTCCAAACGCCAGGAGGATCGCCACGCCGATGACAACAATCGGGACCCAGACGCTGTAAAATCCTTCTGCGATCCCCGCGATAATCACAGTCGCCGGTCCGGTGGTGGACTGGTCTGCAATAAAGCGTGTGGGGCGGAATTCATCGCTGGTTGAATATTCGGTCCACTTCCCGATCAGCCAGCCGGCGACAAGTCCACAGACAATCGCACCGAAGACCCCAAACAGTTTGTTTCCAACCAGCAGGGGGGAATCCGCGGGGATCCCGGACGATTGAGACGGGATGACCAGCATGATCCAGACTAAAGCCAGTGCAGCGACAATGACGCCAATCGCACTGGTGTCAATTCCCTTCGCCAGCGCTTTCAGCAGGTTCTTCTGTGAAGCGCCTTCTTCGGTTCTCACCATGAAGATTCCGATAACGGACAGAAAGATTCCTACGGCTGCCAGGCACATCGGCAGGAGCAGACACATCATCTGCATCTTGGGATAGCCATGATAGGCGGCCACGCCCAGGGCACCACTGGCAAGGATTGATCCGCAGTAAGATTCGTAAAGGTCAGCTCCCATGCCTGCAACATCGCCGACATTATCGCCTACATTGTCGGCGATGGTCGCCGGGTTGCGGGGATCGTCTTCGGGAATACCTGCTTCCACCTTACCGACCAGGTCGGCACCCACGTCAGCCGCCTTGGTGAAGATGCCCCCACCGACGCGGGCAAACAGTGCCTGGCTGCTCGCACCCATTCCAAAACAGAGCATGGTCACCGTAATTTCGGCCAGAGGCATTTTGACGACCCAGTGCAGGACCCCGAACCAGAGTGTGATATCCAGGAGCCCCAGACCAACTACCACGAGACCCATCACGGCACCACTGCGGAAAGCGACCTGTAAGCCGCTGTTTAATGATTCCTTGGCAGCATGTGCGGTACGGGCACTGGCGAGTGTGGCAGTACGCATGCCGAACCAGCCTGCCAACGCAGAAAAGAAGCCTCCGGTTAAGAAGGCAAACGGCACCCAGTGTGACTGTGTTTTTAATCCAAACGCCATAAAGGCCAGCAGGGCACAGACGACGGCAAAAAAGATGGTGACCACTTTGAATTGCCGGTCCAGATACGCACGAGCGCCATCGCGGACATGCTCGGCAATTTTTCGCATCATCGGGTCGCCTTCATTCTGGCTGACCATCCAGCTGAAGAAGCGATAGGCGGTGAACAGGGCGAAAATCGCTCCTGCGATGGCAATACACCAGCTGATGATGACGGTCGAGCTATCAGCATGGACGACCAGATCGGAAGAAGCTTCGGCTGCCATCAGCGGGGCTGAATAAAAGAGTGCGGCGAAACTAGAGGTGATGAGAGTTGAGAGAAATCGTACGGGAGTGAGTCGAGCGCGGGGATAGAACCTCATCCTTAGAGTTAACTCCAATTAAATTAGCCGTTGTAAATCTTGATGTAAAACCTCAAAAATCTTATTTGATTCCGGGCAACAGTCAGCACGTTACTTGTATGCTCAAAAAATACGAAACGCATCTCTTAAAATGAAAGCATTGTTTGCCTGATTATCCTCGTTCCCAACAGTGTGAGAAATGCGATCGTAAACCTGGAAACACGCCTGTAAAACTCAAGAAAACTCTATCCGGGGAGTGTATCATCTGGGGTTCAGATTGCAATAACAGTAACTTAACAAACTTCGTTTAGTACAAAACTTGCAAGCCTGAGTGCGCAGCAGTTTACGCGGAATGAGCAGGAAAAATCAGGGAGCAGAGAAAACGGGGTTTCCGTGGAATCAGACGTTCCGGGCGGGAGTCTGACTGAAGACCTGATGCGTGTCGATGACATAGGCAACATCAAAGACCTGTTCGAAATCGTAGATGTCGACAAAGTCTTCCAGACGGTCATTCTCTGTTTTTCGCATCCGGCCATGTTCAATCATTTCAAAGACCATCTTGCCGAAGTCCCTGGTGGATTGAACACCCCATTGCTTGAATACCGTCAGCGTCATCAGGCCGAACTGTTTTAAGGCGAGTTCCCGGACCCCTTCCAGCAGTTCCTGGCCGGAGACATGCGCTTCTTCATGCTCACCTTCCTGAACGACCTCGCGTGAGTAGATCTCCTGAGCCTGCTGGAGTGCTTCAAAGATAAAGTCGTAGGCGTTAGGGTGAAATTGCAATTTGGGGCGGGAAAGATTTGTTGCAGATGTCATTTTTTCACCCATACCTGTCTAAAACTTTTTAAGTAGCAGCAACTTTGTAAAACAGCAGCAGCGCCGTGGTTTTCCTGATCTGTGAAGCAGGTACTGAAGCACTGGCGATATCGTTCTTTTATACTCGATCCCATTGTCTCTGAACACAGTATATTACAGTCTAAATCGCATCACATTTAAACATCGCGTTTTTCACTCTAATCTACTAGGCCCAGATAGCCCTGAGAGTCGCTATAATAAAACAGGACACCGTCTAGTGTTTCCAATCACTCAGGTCGGGTCAAGACTTTCTTATAGCATAACCACTCAGTTATTGGGAAATTATCGAACAGAGATTCCGGAAAATCAATCCCGACTCACCCGATTTCACAAATTTCAGTCTGCCTGCCGGTCCCGATCCGCTTGCCGTTTACTGTCTGGCAGGGTTTTCCCCGCGTTTCTTTTTAATGACTTCCAGAATGTCTTTTTTGTGTACGATTGTTTTTTTCATGTCAGAGTAGATGACTTGTACACACTCAGAAAGGATTTCCTGATTCGTGACTTTGCCTTCCCCCTGACTGGTAATAATCGTCGAGCCCACAGGAGGTAATTCTTTTTTATAGCTTTTGTAAGTATCGTATTCATAGCGCAGGCAACATTTCAGGCGTCCGCATCGCCCGGACAGTTTATTGGGATCCAGCGAGGTCTTCTGCAGTTTTGCCATTTTCATCGAGACGGGAGGCATCTCAGTCAGGTGGGTTCCGCAGCAGACCGTCTTCCCGCAATCTCCGTAATCTGCCAGCAGCTTCGCTTCATCGCGCACTCCTATCTGCCGCATTTCGATTCGCGAGCGGTATTTTCTTGCCAGCGCTTTGACCAGTTCGCGAAAATCAACACGTTTTTCTGCCAGATAGTAGAAGATGACCCGCTCACCGCCGAACAGGTGTTCGACATCAACCAGTTGCATCTGCAGTTTGTGTTCGTTCACCAGTTCCTGGCAACCCAGAAACTCATTGCGTTCTTCGTGTCGGTTCTGATCACGCTGACGATAGTCCTCATCGTTTACCAGGCGGATAATTCGTCCTGCTGCAGTTGTGTCCTTCATGAATGATTTCACTCGCTCGGTGGCCGGCGACAGGACTTCACCCCACTCATGCCCGCGATCGCTTTTGATGATGACCGCTGCGTTACGTGGCAGTTCTGCCAGACCTTTACTGGTGAATTCTCCAATGAGGCGGGTGGAACCGTAGCGAACGATATAGCCGGATACTTCAGTATTCATATATTATGATTTCATCGATTTGAGATTGGATGCAGCAGTCATCGTGCAGGATGAGTCAGTCACAGAACAGATTTCAGATAAACTGCTTCGATCAGTTTATTATAGCCGGACTCGATCTGGCAATCTCTAATTAAACCCGGGAAATCACATTTATTTGAAAACCGTACACTGCCTGCCGAATCTGACTTGCGGTCAGTACTTATTTCGACTGAATTTCCCGCAGATCCTGGCTTAAGCTTTCGATGCATAAAGGCAGAGTGACATTCTGATTGACCTGTTCCTCTGTCTGCAGCATTCGGCCCAGCAGGTTTCCGATCGTTTCGATCCGGTCTTCTGTCTCACCAGGCAGTCCGGAAACAAACCGTTCCACATTACCTGCAGCCGGATCAGCCTGGTAACCGGCGGCACACTGTAAAGACTGATGGTAGAAATCGGCGCAGAATTTAATGACCCACAACGCTGTTTTACGCTGTGCACCCGTATTGCCTCCAATGTCATCAATGGCCTGAATCACGGCATCGGAAAAGGCCTGCGGTTGAAAAGGGTGTCGACCGAGCAGCCCGGTAATATTTCCCCGCAGTGCCTGAAGATTTTCATCCAGAAGTTGACTCGCAATTTTCAGCGATCCTTCCGACAGGCGTGCAATCTGCAATGCCTGGTCAGCAGACTCAACGAGTTGCTGGCCCAGCAGCAGTGCGGAGATATCTTCCTGGGTCAACGGATTGAAGCGGATCAACTGACAGCGGGAACGGATCGTGGGCAGAATGGCATCGAGTTCACTGGCAATCAGGATCATTAAATAGTTTGCGGCAGGTTCTTCCAGAGTCTTCAGTAACGCGTTCGCACTTTCGGCGTTCATTTTGTCTGCATCATCAATGATGGCAATCCGGCGGTCACCCACCATGGGACGCAGCGACATTTCATAACAGACGCCTTCCCGACCGCGATGATCGTCTTCACCAATTATCAGGCTGAGGGGCAGGATGTTTTTGTCGGGCGGGCATTCTACTGAAATCAGATCGGGATGAGTGCCCGCTGCCATCTGTTTGCAGGAATCACAGGTTTGACAGCAGCTTAGCTCGTCCGAGGGGGTCTGCAGACAGAACAGGCATTGCGCCAGATGTAAGGCGACCCGCTTTTTTCCGATACCGGCTGCTCCCGCAAACAGCAGCGCATGTGGCAGTCGGCTGCGTGAGAGTGCACGGTCCAGCATTTCCAGAATGGAGTGGTGGCCTCGAATGGAATCGGTTGTCGTGCTCATGCACTTCTCTTTTCAGTAATCAGTCTTCAGTGTTCCCGTCCGCTGCCGCTTCAGAATCCTGCGGTTCAATCCAGCCCAGAACCATGCCTGTTGAGACTTCGGCCCCGGCCTGACATTCGCAAGAGACGATCATCCCGGCACAGGGGGCTTCCACGTCAAACGTCACACCGGGAATCAGCAGTTCGACCACTCGATCACCGCTGGCGACTTCTTCGCCTGCGTGGGTCAGCCACAAACTGACTTTCAGCGGCTGGGGAGAACTGATGACCGGGGGCACAAGTATCGGTGTCGGCATTCAGGAGTCTTTTCCCAGGACAGACGCCATCTCACCTGCATTATAACTTGAGCGTACAAAGGGACCGCTGGCAACCAGTTTGAAGCCCATTGCCCGGACCTGGTCTCCCACTTCATCAAATTCTTCAGGAGGCAGGAAGCGTTCCACAGGCAGGTTCTGTGGAGTGGGCTGCAGGTACTGACCAATGGTAATCATGTCGCAGCCGGCAGCCCGCAGGTCAGCACAGACTTCCAGCACTTCTTCGCGCGTTTCGCCCAACCCCAGCATAATTCCACTTTTGGTCACGATGGAGGGATCTGTTTCTTTGACCTGAATCAACAGGTCCAGAGTACGCTGGTAATCGGCATTGCGACGCACGCGGTGATAAAGTCGCGGCACGGTTTCCGTGTTATGGTTGAATACATCCGGGTGCGCTTCAATCACGCGGTGGATGGCTTTGCGGTCGCCCCGGAAGTCGGGAGTCAGAACTTCGATGTCGGCATCCATCCGTTCGCGGATTGCCAGGATGCAGTTATAAAAATGCTCAGCGCCCCCATCTGGCAGATCATCACGCGTGACCGAGGTGATCACGACATGCTCCAGGCCCAGTCGCACGGCCGCTTCAGCAACCCGCTCAGGTTCATCCAGCTGTACGGTTTCTGTTTTCCCCTTGGGGATGGAACAGAAGCCACAGGGCCGCGTACAGACATTTCCCAGAATCATCAGTGTCGCGGTCTTGTGTGACCAGCATTCGGTGCGGTTGGGGCACTTGGCGCTTTCGCAGACCGTCACCAGTTTCAGGTCTTCGATTACGTTACTGGTGAAAGCCATCCCCGGTTCGGGCAACGGCCGCTTCAGCCATTTGGGAAGTCGCTGTCGGGGTTCGGGAGTTGTGTCTGTCAGAATATTAAGGGTGGACATAAACTTTTTTCTTCACTCTGTGCAATAATGGGTGTCGTGTGAATATATGAGTCTGCTGATAGCCAAACTGTTGAACCAGATTTCTGACAATGCTTTCGCGGACAGAACTCATACTGGCTTCCCTGGTAAGAGTCGCAGAAAGGGATGTCAGTCGGTGGTCATGCTGGTTGGCATCAATCAATCGCTGTAATTTCATATCGGGCGAGACATTAATATACAAACCATAGTAAGAAATCCAGGATTTGATCGCAGCCCCCAGAAAGGCAAACTGGCCACAACGACCGAAAATATCTGAGGAATTCGGATACTGGTCTGCTGCAATTCCCTGCTCTGCCGACATTTCCAACAGGGACTGGACTAACCGGTTCTGAAAGTCATCCATTCCCAGACCGATCTGTTTTAAAGGGAGCAGGGGATACACGGCCAACTGGCCGGGAGCATGCAGCAAGGCGCCCCCTCCCCGATTGATCCAGCGGACTTCCAGCTGACTTGCTTTAAATTCCTGACTGGATTGTGCCAGCTGAGCATGACTTCCTTCCCGGCCTACGGTAATGAGAGGAGGATGCTCACAAACAAAAAGAGTTGCCTGATCAGTACCCTGTTGCCTGATTTGCTGAAACTCCCGTTCCTGGAGTACAAGAAACGAGTCAAAATCGACGCAGCCCAGCATATAGACCTTAATCGAGGCATTGCGTTGATTTGTCTGGTTCCTGTCGGCGTCTGGTGAATTCATAATCCTGTCTACAGGTTCAGGGGTTTCGTGCTCCTGTTAAGTTTTAGTCAGCGACATGCTCATTTTCAGGGGTTCTCCCGGAGAGTCAATCATCAGAATGCGGAAATGCTGAATTGTCCGAGATCCGGAGCGCAGATCGCAATCAGACTGTATCCAGTTTCACTAAAGCGTCCCCAGGGCTATTTGAACCGAGAATACCAGGGAGAACGCAGCAGGGTGAAGTCTGATGCCCTCTGGAATACCATGATTTCCAGTAGAAGGCCTTCAGCCAGGATCTGAACAGTTATATTGATTCTCTGTGCTCTATAAGTGACTTGCAGGTAATCGTTTAGCGATTTTCGGGTGCGTGGGGAGAGACGTTCCTGGGAACAACCGTCATAACCGGAATAACTTGCAATTCCGGTTTATTTTAAAAAATCAGCATATCTGATTCAATTCCTGAGATCCGCAGATCCGATAGAGAGAAATGGATAAAACTAATACAGCGTCCTGCAATTTTCATAACACTCCCGCTCTCAGAGCTCTCATGTCAAATCAAACCTCAAATCAGTTCCGATCCAGCAGTAAATTCCAATCGGTAAGGAGAAACAAAATGCGACGCGGAAAAAAGATGCTCGCGATATTTTCAACCATGGTAATGAGTGCGAGTATCGCCACCGCCGATGATCGCATTTTGGAATCAAGGTCACCCTTCGATTCTGCTCCTGCTTCGCGGTCTTCCAGCCAGTATTTTTCCGGTCAGGCACCGGAAAGTAATACAGGCGGGATCACCATTTCTCAGTCGAATCAGAATGCGGCTCTGAAAAATCAGGCTTCACAATTCAAGCCTACCGATAAAGAACGGCTCTCACAGGTTCCGAATTACTACAAGGAACTGTTTGGCCAGGAGCGTCCCTATCGCCGCCTGGATAACAAAGCGAAAACCGAGGCTCCAGCAGCAAGCCAGTCTCAGTTCCAGCAGATCGGACACGCTGAACCGCAAAACGGTAAAAAACAGTATCACTTCGAAACCTTCAATGCAGACCAGTCTGACACGCAGAACATTGTTCACGCCGAATTTCAGCAGGGCAATCAGAAATCGACTCAGGGAAATATTCAGCAGATCAGTGCAGGGAACTCACGCGATAATCAGTTCCGTCAGCCCACAGAATTTCAGCAGTCTGCTCCACAAACTCCCAGTCTCTCTGTTCCCCGCATTCCAGATCGCAAGACGGTCGAAAACAAACATCATCTGACTTTTGGAGCTGCTCCTGCCGCACCAAAAACAGAGCAACCGTCGGGAATTACAATCAGTGCAACTCCCGGCAGTCGTCGTGCAACCGAATTAACTCCGAAACCAGTGGGTATCGCTTCAGAAGAAGCTGCTGCAAAACTGACCCACAAATGGATTAAGAAAACAGAAATTAACGTAGGGCAGGAATGTGAATTCGAGCTCGAAATCAAAAACGAAGGAAAACAGACTGCTCAGGATCTGCTGGTCGAAGCCTCCTTTCCGGTTACCGTTCGGTTAACCAATGCAGAGCCTCGTCCCAGTTCCAGCCGCGATCAACTGGAGTGGAAATTTGAATCGCTGAAAGCCGGCGAAACAAAAGTCATCCGCATTTCCATGATTCCCAGTCAGCGTGGTGCGATTATTGCCACTGCCAATGTTCGCTCAACCAGTGCTCTGACAGAGTCGTTCATGGTCGCAGAACCCATGTTGCAGGTGGCTGTCAAAGGCCCCACCAATGTCATGATTGGTGAACCCGCTTCTCAGTCTGTTACCATTTCGAACCCCGGTACCGGTACTTTGCACAATGTAGTCCTGGAAGCGGAAATCCCCAAAGGTCTGGAACACGTGACTGCTGAATATCTGCAGATGCAGGTTGGTTCGCTGAATCCTGGTGAAACACGAACGATTCGGCTGGCATTAGCCGCTGTGATGGGGGGAGAGCAGGTCGTGAATGTTCAGGCAAAAGCGGAAGGTGGTCTGGTTCAGGCAACCCAGGCTCGTGTGAATGTCATCGCTCCTAAAGTTCAAGTGGCCATCGATGGTCCCGGACTTCGCTACAAAGGTCGCAGTGCTGAGTATGCCATCACAACGCTCAACGATGGGGCCGCTGCTACCAATAATGTCCGCGTCTTACACAAAATTCCAGAAGGGTTTGAATTCGTCAAAGCCGATCATGGCGGTCAGTTCAATCCGGAAGATTCCACCATCAGCTGGTTCCTCGGTCGGATGGAACCGGGGCAAACCGCCAGTGTAAACCTGGAATTAAAAACCAAAACCATCGGCAATTATGTGCATCACGTACGAGCCATCTCTGAGCACAATGTAAAATCAGACGCCCAGATTCAAACACGCATCGAAGGCACCGCTCAGCTGGTTCTGGAAATTGCTGATCTGGACGATCCTGTCGAAATCGGCAAAGAAACCGGTTACAAAGTGGTTGTTAAGAATGATGGAAGCAAGTCAGCACAGAATGTCTCTGTCTCCTGCGAACTGCCTCCGGGTGTCGATCTGATTTCCGCTACCGGCCCGACTCAGCATATCGCTGAAAACGGTGTGGTTGTCTTCAAATCTCTGGGTGACCTGGCTCCTGGTGAATCAGTCCAATATCAGGTGCTGGTACGGGGTAGTGTGGAAGGAAATCAACGCTTCCGGGCACGTCTCGCCAGCGATTCGATCCGCGATCCGCTGCTGTTTGAAGAACTGACTCGCTTCTACAAAGACTAAGCGATTCGTCTGAGTCTCAATAAATCAAAACCCGGTCAGTGATCTGCTGACCGGGTTTTTTTCGAAGCGAATCAGGTTGAGAGAGACCGCTTCCATCAAAGATGGATTGTGAATCGTCAGCTGTCGAAGAATTACTATTTCTTCCAGATAACGAGTTGATGATGTGGTTGTCCCGGTTTGCCGTTGGAGACTTTCAGGACCAGGCTGTCCAGCGATGCAGTCTGTTCCAGTACCTCACGCAAGTCCTTCAGACTGTGGACGGGAGTTCCGGCGACTTCTTCAATCACATCATAGAGTTTGATGACTTTGGACAGCGAGTTCTGCTGGTCTACATCCATCACGAGTAATCCGGGCTGGCTGACCTCGAATCCCAGTTGTGTTGCCAGGTCTGCGTTCATGGCATGGACCTGCAGTCCTGCCAGGACATCATTTGCTGTCGAGTTTTTCACTTTCTGGAAGCTCATGGGGGCCGCTGATGTTCCCGGGCGGCGAGACTGTTGTGTCTCTTTCTGTTTCCGTTCGAGTTCGTCCAGAATGCGACGGTTAGCCAGTTCTACCATTACATTGACCTTCCGGCCGCCGCGTAACAGAACCACACTGACACGGTTGTCGATGGGAGTCAGGCTGACGAGGTTGATCAGATGGTTCTGGTCGAGCACATCGATTCCGCCAAAACTGAGGATGATGTCATCGTACTTCAGGTTGGCACGTGATGCGGGTGTGTTTGAAATGACTTTCACAACGCGGGCTCCCCGCACGCGGTCCATCTTCAAACGGCCTGCAGTCGCGATGCTGAATTCCGGATCTAGCTGAACTCCCAGGTAGGCCCGGTAAACCTGGCCATACTTCACCAGCTGATTGAATACATGACGTACCAGCTTACTGGGGATACTGAAGCCGATCCCGTCGTTACCGCCGCTGTTGGAAGCGATTGCTGTATTGATCCCGATGATATTGCCATCGAGGTCGATCAGGGGACCGCCGCTGTTGCCGGGGTTAATGGCGGCATCGGTCTGCAGAAAGTTCTGGTTAAGTACTTCAGAACCGCTGCCCAGCTGAAGGGAGCGTCTTCCCTTGGCGCTGATAATTCCCAGCGTGACCGATTCACTTAAACCGAAAGGGCTGCCCATCGCCAGCACCATGTGTCCAATATCCAGCTTGTCGCTGTCGCCCCAGTCAGCAGGAGTCACATCGCTGACGTTGATTTTCAGGATTGCCAGGTCCGTATCTTTGTCTTCCCATTTCTGCTGGGGGTGGATCATTCGACCATCGTGCAGCGAGATGGATATCGAAGTGCCATCCGAGTCTCGCACGACATGCCGGTTGGTGACGATAAACAGACCGGGGGCACCTTCGCCTCGGACAATCACTCCCGAACCGGTCTCTTCGACAGCGCCCCGTGGTGTCTGCCGCTCGCATTGTATATGGACTACGCTGGGAGTTGCCAGTTTTGCGATTTTGGCCAGATGTCTGCTGCCTTCCTGCAACGGGGCAGCGGAAGAGAGCATTGAGGAATGCTCTTGCCGGGGGTTCGTCTGTGAGGGAACCTTGGCCTCCAGCTGGTTGAATGACAGCGTGGATTCAAAACAGGCATTCCAAAGCGAAACGGAAACAATCAGACCGGTGACGAGTGCCAGGGGGTATCGATTCTTCATGATGCAAATCTTCTTCAGCGTGACCCAGGATTTTTTTTGCAATTTAGCTACAAGTAGCTACGGCAAAATGAGGCAATCCTTCGCCACTGCCGAACGATTTGATTACAGGAGACCAGCTGCAGGGCAGCGGCGACCGGCAATACCAGAGACCACAAGACTGATCGCGATGAATCTCTCCACAAAGAATGTCAGTAATGAGGGATCAGTATTATTCGGGAGAGATGATAATACGAAATCAGGCTGGTGAAACCCTCTGGAATTCATTATCGGAAGGGGTGACTATTTTTCGAGATCCAAATCATGAATTCTGACTTCCTGATCGTTAAGCCGTCCTTCGAATTCGTATGCGTTTTCCCAATCGCCATGAACATCATGAGTGGATAATCCCATTGATTCGCGCTGCTCTGCACAACTGACACAAAACATCGCGTAAGGAACTGCTTTAAGCCGTGCAATCGGAATATTTTTATTGCAGTTTTCGCAGTGACCGTAACGGCCTTCCTGGATCAGCGAAATGGCGCGGCGGATTTGCATCAGCTCTTTATATTCGATCTCGGCCAGATGGGATTCCAGATCCTGGCGACGTTCGCGAATTGCAGCATCGCCACTGTCCTCGACGGACGACTGGCTGCCGGACGAACCTTCAGAACTGTCGCTTACCAGTTTTTTTAACTCATCACGTCTATTCAATAGTTGCTTGTGCAACCTGATTATTGCGTCTTTTCGTACCACTTCCTCTTCCCCTCATAAAGATCATCTTCGGTGAGCAACTTCCAAAAGTCGAATCTCCCAAAACATAGCTTTTAATTTGGCTAAAGAAATTGGAAACATGACCAGATATTCTCAGTTTTTACACTCGGCTACACACGAGTATTATTCACTACGCGAATTAAATGTCGAGAGTTGGAAACTTTCAAAATCAGAAATTAATACATAAGTCAAAATTTTCAAATAACTTAAGATAGCGCCTTTTCTTGGGATTTTCCGATTTTCCTGCATAGGAGACCGTTTCGTGACTTGGACTTTCGGAAAATGACTGCATCGAATGTACAGCTGTTATCCTGATATTGACCGATTGTCCGGATTACGATATAATACCCGCCCCCCCTGAAACAAGGCTCTTAGTCCAGCTCATGACAACGATTGGGAAACGTGTTTACTACCTTCGACCGCTATTTACTGAAACGATATTTTCACGTCTTCGTGATTGGATTCATCGCAACCTACGGCCTGTACGTGGTTTTCGACGGATTCACGAATATCGACGGTTTCCAGTCCGGCGCAGATGAGGACTCTTCAACCAGCCTGCTCTGGATCATGCTGGAGTACTATCTCTATCAGTCTGCTATCTTTTTCGACATGGTCAGCCCGATTCTCACGGTGCTGGCGGGAGTCGTTGTGTTTTCCCTGATGGTCCGTCACGGGGAACTGAATCCCGTACTTTCCGCAGGGATCCCCACGTATCGGCTGGCCATTCCACTGGCCCTGGCAACGATTATCGTCAACTGCATGATCTGCTTGAATCAGGAAGTGATCATTCCGGCGATTGCCGATAAGGTCCAGGCGGAGCGGGGAGACATGGGAAGCTCAGCGCAGTTTGTTGAGCCAGTGTATGATTTCAGCACAAGGATTATGATCAACGGGCAGGAACTGTTCCTGACGGAACAGAAAATGAACAAAGCCGAGTTCGTGCTCTCCAAGCCGATGGTACACGCTTTCGTTACCGTCAAATCTGAATTTGCCGTCTATCAGAAGCAGACAGAATCCCGGCCAGGGGGCTGGTTATTGAAGCAGGCCTCGCCACGTTACCAGGAGTTGGAGATCGCTGAATTTGCCAGGGATATCATTCTGCCTGGTGCTGAGCCAGACGAGATGTTTATCGTGACGGATGTCGGCTGTGATCAGCTCTGTAATCGCAATTTGAGTTCGCTGATTTCCACTCCGGATCTGATTGCCAGGATCAATAATCCTTCCTTCAGCGATTTGTCAATTCGCAAACAGAAACTGGACCTGCATTCCCGACTCACACGTCCGCTGATGAATCTGATCGCCGTACTGATTTCGATTCCGTTTGTTTTGCGCAAGGAAAGTCGCAGTCTGATCCTGAATATTGCAGTCTGTGCCTGTGTGATGGGAGGCCTGTTTGGAATTTCGCAGTGCTTCCTTTATATGGGATCCGCAAAACTGATTTCACCAGACCAGGCTGCCTGGTTTCCGGTGATCACGAATGGGACGCTGGCCGCCTGGTTCACGAACCGGGTTCAGACCTGAGCCGCGATATAGGATTAACCGCTTTGTCCCAGGTCCATCAGTTGTCCGAATCGCTCCAGCACACGAATCTTTAACGGGGCAAATCGAGGCTGATCAAACTCGCCTCTTTCGACGAGACGTAATGCCACTGCATGCGTTTCCTGCAGGATGGCTTCGTCCCGTTTCAGATCTGCAACCCGCAGAGGCAGTTCCCCATGCTGACGTGTTCCAAAGATGTCTCCCGGGCCGCGCGCCTGAAAATCTGCCTCGGCGATTTCAAAGCCATCGGTCGTCTGCTCCATCACCGCCAGTCGGTTCAAAGCATCTTCGCTTTCCGTGTAAGAAAACAGAAAACAGTTTCCCCGGTGCAGGCCACGACCCACGCGTCCCCTTAGCTGGTGCAGCTGCGACAGTCCAAACCGATCCGCCTGCAGAATCACCATCAGCGTCGCATTGGGAACATCCACGCCGACTTCGACGACCGTCGTGGAAACCAGTACCTGAATTGTTCCCTGGTGAAACTGCTTCATGATTCCTGCCCGTTCTTCGCGGTCCATCTGCCCGTGGACCAGGCCGATCGAAGCGGTCGCCAGTTCACTCTTCTGCAGTTTTCGATAGACTTCTTCGGCACTTGAACGAATATTCTGTTCGTCTTCCGAATCAATACGGGGACAAACAATATAGGCCTGTCGGCCGGCCGCGATCTGGGCTCTCAGGAATTCCCAGGCTTTTTTTCTTTGTGGTGTAGTTGAGACGCGGCTCGTCATGACCGGTTGTCTTCCCGGAGGCAATTCGGTATTGATTGAGATATCCAGCTCGCCAAACTGTGTCAGGCACAGACTGCGGGGTATGGGGGTCGCCGTCATGACCAGCATGTGGGGGGTATTCTGATCGCTGGAGAAATGCGCCCGCTGCATCACGCCAAACTTATGCTGCTCATCGATGATCACCAGTCCCAGGTTATGGTATTGGACATCTTTCTGGACGACCGCCTGCGTGCCTACGATCAGTTGCTGATCTCCAGCAGCGATCTTTTCCAGGGTCGCTTTTCGCTCGGAGGGAGACAGGCTGCCGGTCAGGATGCAGCGTTCTACCCGACTGTGTTTCAATATCTGATTGATGGTTTCCCAGTGCTGCACAGCCAGCAGTTCCGTGGGAGCCATCAGAACCGCCTGGTTCCCGCAGGCAATCGTGGCCAGCATCGCATAAATCGCAATCGCGGTTTTGCCTGCCCCCACGTCCGCCTGCAACATGCGATGCATGGCCCGGCCCGAAGCCAGATCGGTTTTGATCTCTTCAATCGCCTGATTCTGCCCCTCGGTCAGATCGTAGGGAAACAGTCGCCTGATGCGGGCGTCGACTTTCGCTGTGACCTTAACCAGGGGGGCATTATCAACGCAGGTCCAGAGTCGCCTGCGCATCGCCAGTGCCAGTTGAAATTCCAGCAGATCATCATAGATGACTCGATGCACGCCCGCCTGATATTCGTCCATGGTCCGGGGCTTATGCATCTGGATGACGGCCTGGCTTAAGGGAATCAGCGACTGCGTTTCCCGAAAATTCTCCGGCAGATAGTCGGGGATCAGCTGCGCATATTCCTCCACGGCAGCACGAACGAAACGCCGCATCTGGTACATTTTGATGCCTTCGGTCAGGCTGTACCGGGGTAAGATCAGTCCCTGGGGATCATCCAGGTCTTCTTCCAGTACCTGGAACTGGGGATGGGAAATCTCCCACTTTCCGGAGCGGCGTTTAGGTTTGCCGGAAAACATCAGCAACTGCCCGGGGAAAAAACGTTTGATGACCCAGGGCTGATTGAACCAGGTTCCCTTCAGAAAACCAGTGCCACAATCCAGCAGTATTGCAGTAATTGTCCGGCCACGTGAGATCGTCCGGGCATCCAGGTCCACGACTTTTCCACAGACGGAAGCGGGCAGATCTTCTTCCAGCTCATTCACCGGTCGCACATCAGTCAGGTCCAGTACACTGCGGGGCAGATGCCAGAGCAGGTCCTCTACCGTTTGGATTCCGATTTTTTCGAGCAGTTCACCACGTTCCGGCCCCACTCCATTAAGAAATTGAACGGGAGTCTGCAGAGGAGATTCGGTCATCGTATTCTACAACCGTTCGAGCCGAGTTATATGAATCAGTTTCTTGATGTGTTGCCCGATGCCAGGCAGAACGCATCATATATTAACATAGCGTCTCTCGTCGTGTTATCCACGGTCCCAATCTCTCTGGAAACGCCACAGTAAAACGGGACGCAGTCTAATATTCAGACTCACTTTGCATTTTAAGTGCAAACTCTACTGCCAGTTCATCACAGCGCTCATTTTCCGGATGACCACTGTGTCCTTTGATCTGGGTGAAGTTCACTGTGTGTCGCTCCAGCAGGATATCCAGTTTCCGCCAGAGTTCTTCATTCTTGACAGGCTTCCAGCTTTTCCCTTCCCGTCGACGCCAGTTGTTTTTTTTCCAGTTTGGCATCCATTCCTTTGAGCCTTTGGCAACGTACACGCTGTCCGTAATCACTTCCACCCGGGAAGGTCGTTTCAAAAGTTCCAGCCCGGAAATGACCGCCTGCAACTCCATCTGATTATTGGTTGTGACTGCCTCGCCTCCGGAAAACTCTTTTTCCGTTCCCGTGGAAGGATGTCTCAGAATGACTCCCCAGCCTCCCGGACCCGGATTTCCCCTGCAGGCACCATCGGTAAAGATCTGCACAAACGGGAGCGCATCCTGATTTGCTGCATCATCAGTCATAATACTGAAAACGTACGCCTGGCAAGAAATAAACGACGACTCGAATTTGAGTCCCGGTACAAACAACAACTGCAGAGGCTACTACGCATAAGCGTAGAATCAGCCCTGATGAATTCTGGGAAAGAAGCGGAGCGCTCTATTGCGACTATCGTTCTCGATAGACAATACGTCCACGATTCAGGTCATAGGGGGAGACCTCGACCACGACTTTGTCACCCGGGACGATACGAATAAAGTGCTTTCGCATCTTGCCGGCTACATGCGCCAGAACCTGGTGTCCGTTTTCCAGTTCGACTCGAAACTGAGTGTTTGCCAGTGCCTCGGTCACTGTACCTTCGACTTCAATGGCCTCTTCTTTGGCCATAACAATTGTATCCTGTCCAATAAAGTTCTTAATACGGGAATAAGCGATACATCTCGCATAAACCTAACTCCTGTCTCAGCCTGATGAAAGACTTTCGGGAGTTCTCTGTGCCACTTATTGTGACAGGGAGAGGTCAAATATGCCAGTCTGAACAGACCCGCAAGTTATATAACCTCTGATTCAGGCAGGGAAATCCCTGTAGATTTGCCGATTCAACGAATTTTAAGAGGGGAGAACGAGTTTTCCCGGCATCAGTCGTCAAACGTGAGGTAGGCTTTATTAAATCGGGCCCTGCTTATGGAAAGTGAAACATATCAATTGTCGGTCCGTTGATCTGGAAGGCAACTTTCAGATTGTCACACATCTGACAGGATTGTAGTCATGCAGTATCTTAAAAGATTTCTCGTAGAAGAAGATGGTCCTACCGCTGTCGAGTATGCTGTGATGCTGGCCGCGATCGTGATGGTCTGTATCGCCGCGATCGCCGCGATCGGAACCCGCACGAATGCCCTGTTTGAAAATGCGACGACCGAAATGCAGAATCACGGCATGTAATCGTCTGATCTAATTGCAATATTGATCCTCACCCCTCGAATCCCGACTGCGTCCTGCAGAATTGCACTTCTACGGCATTTCATTAAGATTCCATTCCACTAAACTGCATACCATTAAACTGCTGTAATCACAGACTTCTGTTTCGATCCCCAACTCCCGGAACCGCTATGCCAGATTGCTATATTGCACTCGGTGGAAATCAGGGCTCTGTCCGTGAAACCTTCGCTCGGGCACTGGAACACCTCAATCTGCACCCGGAAATTTCTGTCATCCAGACCAGTACGTGGATCGAAACCGCACCGGTGGGCGATCAGACGAGCGATCCTTTTCTGAATGGTGCTGCGCAGCTTTCGACATCACTTTCTCCCGAATCACTGCTGTTAGAACTGCAGCAGCTGGAAGCAGAATGGGGCCGTATCAGAAAGGTTCGCTGGGGTGCCCGGCCGCTCGATCTGGATCTGTTACTCTATGATCAGCGAATCATTTCAACCGACGATCTGATCGTTCCGCATCCGGCCTGCTGGTATCGCCGGTTTGTACTGGATCCCCTGGCTGAAATCGCCGCCGACGTCATTCATCCGGAGAAACAGATCACCATTCAGGAATTGCGGCAGCGTCTGCTGGTAACGCCGTTTCGATTTGTTCTGGCCGGGCTCCCGCCTGAAGAAACGAATTCTCTGATAGAAAATCTGCAGCAACGGTACCCTGAAGTCCTGTTTTCCAGCTGGGAATTGCAAGATTCAACCGAATCTGCTTTCCAGGAACCAACTTTAATTGCCTGGCTGGGGTCTCCGATGTCATCCACAAAATTTGAAGATTTACCCCTGATTCCCCGGCTGAACCTCTCTGAATATCAAGGGGATACTGAACGAATCGTTCATGTCTTGCAATCTGCGCTGGATTTCCAGTAAAAATCGTCTATACTAATAGATAAGGGCTCGCCGATATTTTTAATAGGACTGCTCGAAATCAAACAATGATGATTTGGTTCAGTCAGTCTTGCCTGCCTTCGCCCTCCCACCTTTTCGAATTTGGAGACCTGACACGATGCTCAAGATCCTGGGTTCTCAAAAAGCTAAGTTTTGTGATCAGATAACACGCCGCAACTTTCTCCAGATTGGTGGCCTCGCTTTAGGTGGCATGTCGCTGCCGCAAATTTTACAGGCGGAAAATTCTTCCCCCCAGCGGAAGAACCACAAAGGCATCATCATGATCTTCCTGCCGGGAGGTCCTCCGCATCAGGATATGTGGGATATTAAAGTCGATGCCCCCAGCGAAATTCGAGGCGAATTCAACGCCATTTCCACCAACGTACCCGGCATTGAAATCGGGGATCAATTTCCGCGAATGGCACAGATGGCTGACAAGTTCGCCTTCATCCGTTCAATGGTGGGTTCGGATGGTCGACACGATGCCTTTCAGTGTCTCACCGGTCAACGCTTTGGAAACCAGCCCCTGGGAGGCTGGCCCAGTTTAGGTTCGGTCCTTTCGCAAAAGTATGGCCCCGTCGACCCCTCCATTCCTCCGTTCCTCGGTCTCTCTCCTAAAATGGGGCACATGGAATGGGCCCGCGCCGGAGACCCTGGTTTCCTGGGTCTGTCACATGCGCCGTTCCGTCCCAATGGTGAAGGCATGGCTGATATGACCCTCAATGGCATCTCGTTGGATCGACTGGATAACCGTAAAAAAGTACTCAATTCTCTCGATCAGTTCCGCAGTAAAGTCGATGCGTCCGGCATGATGGAAGGGCTCGACTCGTTCACACAACAGGCGTTTGGCATTCTGACCTCCAGCAAACTGGCGGATGCCCTTGATCTCTCCAAAGAAGATCAGAAACTCCGCGATCGATATGGCCGGGGAACCTCACAGCTCCGCGCAGATGGCGGCCCCAAACTGCTCGATGATTTCCTCACCGCCCGTCGTCTGATTGAAGCCGGGGCACGTTGTGTGACGCTGGCCTTCAGTCGCTGGGACTGGCATGGCGGTAACTTCAAACGCGGTCGCGAAGACATGCCGATGCTCGATCAGGGGGTGACCGCGCTGGTGGAAGACCTCGAACATCGTGGGATGCTGGATGATGTCACCGTTGTCGTCTGGGGTGAATTCGGACGGACTCCCAAGATCAATGCCAACTCCGGCCGCGATCACTGGCCTCGTGTCTCCACTGCCGTTGTTGCTGGCGGCGGCATGAAAACCGGTAAGGTCATCGGCTCGACCAATCGACTCGGCGAATATGCAGAAGACCGCCCGGTCCATTTCCAGGAAGTCTTTGCCACCCTCTATCACAATCTGGGCATCAATGTCGAAACCAGTACCGTCACCGACCTGCAGGGACGCCCCCGCTATCTGGTCGATACGAACCAGTATAAAGTCATGCCCGAACTGGTCTGAGCTGATTTACCGGAAAATACATTGAGTTCTGCAGGCAATGCAGGGGAAGTCCCCTGTCTCTTCGCGTGAGAAACGGGACTTCATATCTTGCCCTTCATGGTACTCTCAATCGTCGCCAGTTTCGTGACTTTCGAATCCATCGGTGTAGAAATTGATTCCGTGTAATCAGGGGACCAATGCGCAGTGCATTTTTTCGACTTGACGCCGTCGCGCCCTTTCCGAAACTACGAGTTATGCGTCGCGCGCGTAGCATGGTATTTCACATAGGGAACAGTTTCCCCCTGCCGATTTCAGTACTATAAAAGTCTCTTGTAATATCGTTTTTTTCTCTCATTTTCCGGCTCTTGTTCAAAAGGTTCACTACCTGTCAACCCGCTTTGGTACGCATTCCGTTCCCTTAGGGAGCCCTGAGCTGTGACTTTCAGCCTCGAAACGCGACAGAACTGCGCCTGACTCAAAATGAAGCATCTTTTCAACCAGGAGCTTCGGGCAAATGTCTTGACTCTCGGTTTGACGTTGATGAAGAATCGCGTCACATTTCACTATCGCGTCTTTCAATCTATTATTATCAGCCCATATATCCCTGGAGACGCTATCGTAAACCGGGACCCAGTTTAAAATGGGGAGTCGGCCTTTCATTGTACCAGAAAGCAACTGAGCTCAGATCGGAATTTCCTGCCGAAACGATTTCAGCGAAAATCGTTCGTGTAGATTTCGCCAGTGATCGGCGTTTTGTCTCCCACCCGGCAGCAGCGATTTCGATCAGGGATTTGAGCAGGTCTCTTGCAAACACAGGAAATATAATATCAGTCTTCAAAAATCACTCGCTGTCCTTGTCTCTGAAAATTCTGTTAAATACACTTTCAATTCACAGTGATTATCAAAACGAAATAACAGACGCCTGCTTTGTTACGCGAAGCAGCTTTGAGGATTGACGATGTCCGACAAATCGACGCCAGAGACCGTAGAAACCATTATCCGAAATCGCAAGACGGAAAAAGTACTCTGTGATATTGAGGCACATCGGCCTGTTCCCGCTGACATCGCAGAACGCAATCGTGAAATCGTACTCCAGGCGATTAAGACCGCGGGCTGGGCTCCGTTTCACTATCCACGCAAAGTCGATAATTTAGCGGAACCGTGGCGCGCCTATGTTTTATGGCATGAGCAGGCAAAACAGGCGGCGATTTACCTGCGCGATGAATTAAACGTCACCTCAAAAGAGCCCCGGCTGGCAGCCGCCTGTAGCGCGCTGGTTCTCGTGACCTGGTTGCCCGAGGTCTCTGCTGCTGATGTACAGCAGGATGCAAAAGTCGAACGTGAAACGTTACTGGCACGAGACGAAGAGCACCTGGCTGCGGCTTCAGCGATGGTCCAGAATCTGTTACTGATGCTGACCGCGCACGGTATGGGAAACTACTGGTCGAGTGGGGGAAAACTGAAGGGACCGGAGATGTTCCAGTACCTCGGCATTCCCGAACAGGAAAAATTACTGGCAGCTGTCTTCGTTGAGTACCCGGAAATGAGGGACGATTCCCAAGAACGCAAACCGGGCAGCCTGCGAAACGACCGAAGCGATCAGTGGATTCGCGAAGTGACCCTGTAAGAGTAAAAAACATTTACTCCCAGCAGGATCTCAACCAGCGATCACACTTGAATCTGCGAGAGTTCCTGCCAGAGCAGGGCACTGGCCAGGGTTCCCTGTCGAAATGATTCCAGCGAAAAGCGTTCGTTCGGGCTATGGAGGTTGTCCGTATTCTGTCCCCAGCCCAGCAGCAGGGTTTCTACGCCGACCAGCGACTGAAATGTCTCGACGACGGGTATCGAGCCTCCTTCGCGAATCATGACCGGCGCGGTTCCGAATGCCTGCTCGATGGCCGTCCGGGCTGCCGACATGTAAGGGCTGTTGAAATCAAAGACCAGACCGCGGCAGCCGTGGAAGTCGATGAATTCCATCGTCAGTCCCGGCGGCAGCTGATCGCGCAGAAACTGTTCCAGCGCTTTCGTCAATGCTTTGGGATCCTGGTCCGGTACCAGGCGGCAGCTGATTTTGACGCGTGCCTGAGCCGGTACAATCGTCTTGGGCCCTTCGCCCGTGTATCCTGAAATCATGCCGTTCACATCGCACGTCGGTCGCGCCCAGCGGCGTTCCAGCGTGGTAAAGCCTGCTTCACCGGCGACCGCATTCACGCCCAGGTTCTGCATGAACGTCGCTTCTTCAAACGGCAGCGCGGCAAACTGATCACGCTCTTCCTGAGTCAGTTCCAGTACGCCATCATAAAAACCGGGGATCTGTACCCGTCCCTGGTCATCGTGTAAGGCGGCGACCATCTTTGCCAGTCCATTGCCCGGGTTCGTTACCGCACCACCGAACACACCACTGTGCAGATCCTGTCGGGGGCCGCGGACAATCACTTCGCAGGCCAGGATGCCCCGTAGTCCATAGGTAATGGCAGGAATGCCCGGTCCGTACTGGCTGGTATCACTGATGACCGCGATATCGCTGGCAACCAGATCCTTATTGTCTGCGAGAAAACGGTCCAGGTTGTCGCTGCCCACTTCTTCTTCGCCTTCAATCACGAAGACTACGTTGACGGGCAGTTCGCCGTGCGTTTTCATCCAGGCTTCAACCGATTTAATGTGCGTATACATCTGCCCTTTATCATCGGTCGCGCCGCGGGAGTAAATGTGTCCCTCGCGGATGTCCGGTTCAAAGGGAGGTGTCGTCCATTGGTCGAGCGGATCGGGAGGCTGCACATCGTAGTGACCGTAAATCAGTACGGTCGGCTTTCCGGCTGCTTTTTTCCAGGCCCCGTAAACAATCGGATGACCGGCGGTTTCCACCAGTCGGCTTTCGATGCCCGCCGCTGCCAGCTGTTTCAGTACGAACTCGGCTCCCCGTCTCGTTTCCGACTTCAAAGTCGAGTCGGCACTCACACTGGGAATTTTCAGGAATTCGATCAGTTCACTGACGGCCTGATCCTGATGTTGCTCTAAATAGCTGCGAACTTGCTCAACCATTGTTTTCCTGTAACCTTGATCCTGCTAAGTTATGATACATTGAAGGTGAGAGAGACTCGGCGAATGATGTTGTGAACTCTGAGTATAAGTCCCCGTGGATCATTTGAGTATAGAAGTCATCCATGAAAACAGCAGATGTTGTAATAATTGGAGGGGGAATCATTGGCCTGGCGACCGGCTGGCAGATCAGTCGGCGGTTCCCCGGTCAATCAATTCTGATTCTCGAAAAAGAAAACCAGGTGGCACAACATCAGACCGGCCATAATTCCGGAGTGCTGCATTCCGGAATCTACTACAAGCCGGGCTCGCTCAGGGCCATCAACTGTCGCGAAGGCAAACGCCTGATGGAAGAGTTCTGCGACGCGGAAGAAATTTCCTGGGATCAATGTGGCAAAGTGATCGTGGCCGTCGACGAACGGGAGTTTCCTGCCCTGGATCGCATCTATGAACGGGGGCAGTTGAATGGCGTCCACTGTGAAATGATTGGGGAGGACCGCGTCAAGGAACTGGAACCACACGTGGCCGGGATTCGAGGCATCCATGTTCCCGAAACCGGCATCGTCGATTACACACAGGTCTCCCTGCGACTGGCCGCACGTATTCAGGAGCAGGATAACCAGATTCTGACCGGGGCCGAAGTCACAGGTATCCGGCATCACGCCGACTCGATTACCGTGAATACAAAACAGGGGGACATTTCCGCAAAACAGGTCATCAACTGTGGCGGGCTGTTCAGCGATCGCCTGGCCCGCATGGGGGGGGCGAAACCCGCATGCAAAATCGTTCCCTTTCGCGGCGAATATTATGTACTCAAACCAGCGGCGGAACATCTCTGCAAAGCCCTGATCTATCCGGTCCCCAATCCCGAATTTCCCTTTCTCGGCGTGCACTTCACTAAAATGATTCATGGCGGCGTCGAATGCGGCCCGAATGCGGTCTGGGCTTTTGCGAGAGAAGGCTATACGAAAACCCGTATCAATATCGGCGATTTGTTGGAAGCGGCCACTTATCCAGGATTTCGTAAGATGGCTTTCAAATACTGGAAGACCGGCCTGAAAGAGATGTGGCGGTCCTTCAGCAAGCCGGCGTTCGTGCATGAACTGCAGCGGCTGATTCCCGAAATTAAAGCTGCCGACCTCGAAGCGGCCCCCGCGGGTGTGCGTGCCCAGGCACTCGGGCCGGATGGAACCCTCGTGGACGACTTTATGATTGATGAATCGGATCGCATGATCAATGTTTTAAATGCCCCTTCACCGGCAGCCACTTCGTCATTACGGATCGGTTCGATGATCACGGATCTGCTGGCCCGCCGGATTCAATAACAGAAAGAACAGCGTTAATGCCGGCTTCGATCATCACTTACTGGGGGTATGCCACCGTTGTCTTCTGGGCGGTCCTGCTGGTGCCTTCGTTACTGATGATGATCCGTAAACGCATCACCCGCTGTCTGCCTGGGACGGAGACTCCTGAAGTCTGGCCTGCGATCTCCGTCATTGTGCCCGCCAAAGACGAAGCCGAAACCATCGAATTGACACTCAACTCGCTGTTGGCATCCGACTATCCCCGGCTGGAAATCATCGCCGTCAATGATCGCTCGACCGACGAAACGGGGGCGATCATGGAACGGGTCGCGCAAGCCGCCTCAGAGCAGGACCGCGTCTCCATGCAGATTGTTCATATCACAGAACTGCCGGCGGACTGGCTGGGGAAATCACACGCCATGCATCAGGCGGCAAAACAGGCGACGGGCGAACTGTTACTGTTTACCGACGGTGATATTATTTTCAATCCCCGCGCGATTTCAGAAGCGACACGTGTCTTTCTGCAGCAGAAACTCGATCATCTCTGCCTGCTGCCTCAACTGGCGCGCGGCGGTCTGCTGGAAATGGCATTCATTACCTTCTTTGGCTTTCTGCTGACCGGGGGCATGTTTCTCTGGCTCATCCCGACCCGCTGGCACTTCGCCTATATTGGCATCGGCGCCTTCAACCTGGTCCGCACCGAAGTGTATCAACAGGTTGGCGGGCACGCTGCGATCAAGCTGGATGTGCTGGATGACATCAAACTCGGTAAACTGATCAAGAACTATTATTATAAACAGGACTTTTACCTGGGCATCGAACAGCTCAAGGTTCGCTGGCAGCCTTCCGCGTGGGGCGTGATTACCGGCGTCGAAAAAAACTCGTTCGCCTCGTTTCACTACTCGCTGTTGCGGGTCTCGCTGGCGACACTGGTCTTTCTCCTGTTTTTTATCGCACCCTTTATCGTCCCGTTTCTGTATCCACTCTCACAGACGATCGGCTTTCTGATCACCGTCGGCCTGCTGCATCTCTGTTATGCCACGATTGCCGTTCTATTTTCTTCGGGGCTCCGCGTGACGCCACTGTTGTTCTTCTCTTCGCTGGCACTCGCCTTTGCCATCTGGCGGTCGGCATATATCACGATCAAAAACGGCGGCGTCCGCTGGCGCGATACGATTTATCCGCTGGATGTGCTGAAGAAGAACCTGTATTGAAGAGCAGGGGAACCGTTAATTCGCCGATTCCGGGGGCTGATCTGGCTTTTCGGATTCTGATTTCGGGTACCACGGTTTATTTTTGACGGTGAGGTACCGGCTGCTGGTCTGGCTGCCGTCTGTGCCCAGTAACTCGATGCGGCGCTGCATGGTATCGATGATGAAGCGTCTGCCGTCAGTCAGGTACAATTCGTTCCAGGCATGTCCTCCGGCGCGGCTGGCATCACCATAATTGCCGCGAACCAGCGAGACGTCCAGACCCGCTTCGTCGGCCAGCAGTTTGAACAGCAGCGCCCGATGGCGGCAGACGCCGGCTCCACAAATACGGGTGACTTCGCCGAGCAGGACTCCCTCGTTTGCATATTCTCTGGTCAGCAGCACGACGGCAGGAGTGCTCCAGCGGTTGTCTTTGTCGAGTGACATATTCTGGTCCACGTATTTCGCCAGTCGCGTTGCCCGCTGGAATGGCTCTAACGCCTTCAATTCTTCGGAGCGGGCGAATTCCAGGTGCTGTTTCAGAGCCGCATCACGCTGGCGGTCGACAACGATCAACTCCCGTCGGGAAGTTGCCTGACCTTTTTCATCCAGTTTCATGCCCCGGCCGCCGTCAACGTAGCCATCCATGATCCTGATTTTCGGCCCGACAAAATGTTTTGAATGATAGGCAACGGTTACCTGTCGCGCGGCTTCTTTCAGTTGAGGACGCAGGGAGTCTCCTTCGCGATAACCTCGCAGAGTCAGGTCCAGAAATAGGTCACTGCTGCGGGGGTCTACCTGGTGTACTTCGACTGCGACAACGTTTGCGCCGGTGACCAGTAGTGGCGTCTCGATTTTGAAATTCTGATATAGTCGTTCCTCCAGCCCATCGGATCGTTTCAAAGCCCGCATTTCCTGTGTGACCTGGCCTTCAGGAAGATTGTGTCGGATGATTTCTTTCCCGTTCAGATAGACAATCATGCCATCGTCGCTGCGAATCATGAAGACCAGTTGCTTGAACTGGCTGGCGTTGTTAACAGAAAACGAGTGCCGAAAACAGGCTGTGATCGGTTTCTGTTGTGGATCACTGCCGAAGCTCAGCGTGGTACTGACGTCCGATTCCCCATACCCGAGCGGAGCGACGCCGGATTGCCACTTTGAATCGTCAAATTGCGGCTCAAACCAGTTGGCAGGCACGGGATGCAGGCCATCCTGAAACCGCCAGCGGGTCTCGTTTCCAAAGGGGATCAGAGTCGTTTCCGCCCGTAGCAGAGAGGGAAGAATCGATAAACTGAGTGACATCAACAAACTGGTGAAAAAACACTGCCGCATCGTTCTCATTTCATGATCAGATTATATGTGATGGAGCTGATGCCTGATTCACTCCAGGATCTCGACTGACAAATCGTAGGGAATGTGGAAATTCGAATCAAACATTGTCTTCTGAAAATAATATCTTCCATTCTCTTGCTTCCACTAAAAACCCTGTTTTCTGTTCGCTGAACGACCCGTCTGGATGCTGACCGTTCGATGCCGGGGGGCGTTTTCTAAGGGTAACACCGACAAAATGCCTGTTTATGCAGTGTTGTCGTGTACTGGCATGGAAACTGCATCTCTATTTTTACATCAAAGTGGGTGACAGGTGATATCACCAGATACAAACTTAGGTCACAAGGGAATGCCCCAGCCAAATATTGTTAAACATTTACGAGGAGACAATCATGTCATTTTTGAAACTCAGTTCTGCAACCGCACTGGCTGCTCTGGTTCTGGTCGGTTGCGAGACAAATTCCGAGTCGATTGAGCAGGCTCGAGAAAACGTAGACGAAGCTAAAATGGAAGCCCAGCAGGAGATCGCCCAGGCTGAACAGGAAGGGACCGCTGAGGTGCGTGAAGCCCGTCGTATGGGTACCGAAAATATCCAGGAAGAAATGAAAGACGTCGAACAGGCGCGTGTCGGAAACGAAGAAGCGGCTGACGTCAGTGAAGAAATGAGAGACGTTAAGGAAGCTCAGCGTGAACTGGACGAATCGCTGGCACAGGCGAAAAAAGCCAAAGCAGAAGATGTCGCCGAAGCGAAAACTGAAGCGGAAGAGCGAGTGAATGCTGCTCGAAACCGACTGGCTGAAACGAAAGTGGAAGCTTTGAAGAATACACAGGAAAACGTGATGGAAGCCGAAAAAGCTTTGAAAGAAGAACAGGCTGAAGTCACTGAAGCTGAAGCGGCCCTTGCTGCTGCGAAAAAGAAACTGAGTGAAACCAGTGAAGCCGATAAAGAAGATGCACAGGAAGCTGTGAACGATGCAGAAGAAACACTGGCTTCGGAAAAGAAAGACATCGCTGATGCAGAACAGAACCTGCAGAAAGCGAAGCAGGAACTTGATAAAGTGAAAGCGCTGATCAACCAATAGTCCACAAACGAAACAGATCAGCCCGAATTCACACGACAGCAACCCGGATCAAAAGTCCGGGTTGTTTTTTTATTAATTTCTGTTTCGCAGTAGAGAATTCGGCCTTAATTTTTTGTAACAGTTCATTATTCATCTTATGTTTTTTTGAGAAAATCCATATCATAAAGCTCCAGAGACAGAATTCTGAGATTGTTAAACAACATGAGTGGAGAAACGGATGGGCGCCTGGGGATATCGTACTTTTGAAGATGACAGCACGTGTGACTGGGCTGAAGATTTATACGATGCTGAGAAGGCGGTTCCGTTTCTGCGCGAATCATTAACGCCGGAAGCAGCCGATGGTTACCTGGAGTATGATGACTGCTGTTCCATCCTGGGAGCTGCGGAAACGGTGTATGCACTTTTATTTGAAGTCCGGGACAATCCGCCGGAGAAGTTTCAGGAATGGGTCCAGAACCATCGGGGGCTGGATGTGACCGACTTGAAACCAGTCTGTGTACTGGCATTGAACCGCGTGCTCTCCGAGAATTCGGAATTGAATGAACTCTGGTCAGAAAACAGCACCGAGTATCCCGAGTGGAAAGGCAACGTTGAACACATGATCCACGCGTTTAATGCGTGAGTAGGCGATTTCTCTGTTGGAGTGACGATTAATCAATGGTAGCGCTCTTTCGAGGAACTCCTGTCGCCGGTTTTTTACGTGATTCAGCGAAAAAACCGGCATGCGATTTACTCCCAGATTGCTCTCATCAAATTAAATTCGGTCTGTTACAATCAGTCATTGAGGCTCAAGCCTCGCCTTTTCAGACCCTCTGACTTTCAACAGCCTGCACAAACCATGAAACACAAAATATCGCTCATCAGTCTCCCTGTATTGCTCCTGGTGCTCTTCTCAGCGAATGCGGACCTGTCTGCGCAGCTCACCTTTCCGAAGCAGGAGAAGTTCGAAGGCGCGCCGATCAAAACCACTGTCACCGTCACGCTGCTGATGGAAGATAACAGCGCGGCGCTGTTTGCCCAGCAGTGGGGACAGACATTTCGCGATCTGGGAATCTCAATCCGCACACGCCGCTCCGTACTGGATGACAAACCGGCGATCGAACAGGATCTGCGGGGCACCCTGCGTGAAGTCCGTCTGACAGGCACGCTGAGCGGAAATGGCGAAATTCAGTTCCCCGGACATCGCTTTACCCGCGGTGATCTGGGACGGCTCACAGAATGGCTCAACGAACTTAAAACATTCGGAGCGCAAGGCTCACCCGACAGTAAACCGCTGTGGGGCCTGTCCAATGAGCAGTTCAAAACGGTATTCGATGCGCTTGCTGAGAAATCTCCTGCCAGTGTGCAGGGCCTCACATTAAAAGCGGCCCTCGACAAACTGGATTTCCCCGATTCACTTCCGATCCGCTTCGACGTTGATGCACAGAAACGACTGGCAGAAGCTTCTCCTGATCTCACTATCAAAGCCGATCTGGAAAAACTGGCCAAAGGGACGGCGCTGGCGATTGCCCTCAAACAGTACGGGCTTGCATTCTATCCACTGCGGACCCCCGCTGGTTCACTGGAACTGCTGGTGACTCCCTGGGAGGAGACAGATTCACCCTGGCCCATCGGCTGGGATCTGAAACTCTCCCGCCAGAAAACCGCGCCCCGTTACTTTGAGTTAATTCCGGTCGAACTCAATAACGTACCGCTGCGGGATGTGTTAATGGCGGCTTCGAAAGCATCAGGCATTCCCATGATCGCCGATGAATACGCGATTGATAAGAAAGGGGTTGACCTGGATCAGATCAAAGTCACCGTCGCAAAAAAAAGGACGACCTGGGGCATCCTGATCCGAAACGCCATTGGCCGGGATGGTCTCACCCGGAAACTCGTGATCGATGAACGCGGGCAACCCTTCATCTGGATTACCGTCTTCACGCCCCGCGTTTCGCCTGTAACCCGTTAACTGCGGCGTCGATTATGGAACCGGCGGAGCAGGGGGAGGCGGAATCGTTTCAATTGAGAAGCGGGCGTTTTTTTTGATCGGTGCTTTTGTCGGATGCGGTTTCTGAGGCAGCATTGTCCCGTGCGGCGTATCGACACTCATGCTGCTGTTGGCTGCCCCCATCGGGAGGGGTTGCATGTCCGCCGGGTAGACTTCGGTTTCGGCACTCACATTCATCACGGCATCGTAGGGGTTCGTGGAAGCCAAGTTTCCACCCACCAGATCAGGACGGACGTATTTCACATTGCGACCAGGTGTGACCCCGTACTGCCAGTGAAACAATGACACCTGGTCGGCCTTGTACGGGAAATGCTCCCGTTTCTCGAAGAAGATGGCAGGCGCCCTGAGCGTGTTGTAATCCATCCACATGCTCGACAGGCTGTATTTCTTCCGATGCACGCACCCCTGCTGGCTCAGCAGCGCTACGGTCAGCAGCAACAGCATGATTCGAGACCAGCGAAATCGGATTTGACGATGCATGAATTAACCTGAACGAAAGTGATGTCGTACGAGAGAACTCAAAAACTGCTGACATCTGGTGCGCAGCATCTCTACCTCTCTGAAAGATTCATCGACGAGACAAATCCGCGGGATTCAATCAATTCCCCTCGAAAGAAAACATCAGCGGGGAAAACATACTCATCGCGTAAAACAGGTAAAATGGGGTGGGTTTTAGCGCCACATCCTGGCAAAGATTTTCCCGAGTTCGGGGATCTGGTAGTGGGCATTCAAACCGCTGGGGTTGGGAAGCACCCAGACCTCCGCCGTACCGATCCGTTCTGCCTGGAGTCCCAGTTGGGCTTTATTCCTGCCAAACGCCTTGCGGTAGGATATGATTCCCAGAAAGACAACTTTTTGCGGACAGAATTTCAGGACTTTCTTTGTCAGGATATCAGCTCCTGCGTCGAGTTCTGCTTTCGAAAGTTCATCCGCCCGCTTCGAGGCGCGACTGACGATGTTGGTCAGTCCGCCTCCCCGCGCGAGCAGTTTATCATCTTCGAACGGCGAATAGAGTCGTTCGGTAATCTTTCCGCGATGCATGGCAGGCCAGAAGCGATTACCGGGGCGGGCAAAGTGATGTCCCACCGCAGCAGAGTACAACCCCGGATTGGTGCCGACGAACAACGCTTTTAAATCAGGTTCGATGAGGTCGGGAAGCTGTTTATGAATGGCCTGTTCCAACTGCTGTGGCGTTGGTTTCCAGATTTCTTCCACGCGTTCCAATCTCCCCGACTTGACCCTACTCGATATACCCGTCATTGCGCAGAGCATCAATGGCGCGTTCAAAGGCGTTGACGGTAAATTTAATCTCTGCATCAGAGTGCGCCGCGGTCGTCATGGCTCCCCAGCCGAACCAGTCAACACCGTTCAACAGCAGTGCACAGCGGAAAGCATGTCCCAGTTGTGCATCGTGTTTACGATCGAGTCGATCAAAGTCGTTCTCATAAGGGACGAAGGAATCATCGGTGGGCCGCGGTCCGTCGTAGCCGGGGAAGACCTTGATGATCGAGAATTGCCCGTAAACCACCCAGTCCACATTTTTGCGGGTGAGGACTTCATTCATTCCCGCCCGCAGTTTCGCGGCACTTTCACTTGCCTGGCGGCAGGGTTCCCCGTCAGCGATCTGCTTTAAGACGGCAATGCCGGCCGCCGCGGAAAGGGGGTTGGCGTTATATGTTCCCGGATGTTTCATCTTCTGGCCGAACGGATTGTCAAAGGCAATCGCCTGCATCAGATCGGCACGACCTGCCAGGCAGCCACCGGGCAGACCACCGGCGACGATTTTGGCCAGCGAGGTCAGGTCGGGCACGATACCGCGCACTTCCTGCATGCCGCCGGGAGCGACACGGAAGCCACTGATGACTTCATCCATAATCATCAGAACGCCTTTTTCCTCTGTCAGCTTTCTCAATCCCTGCAGAAAACCCTCAGCCAGTGGAACGACTCCCCAGCGGCTTCCCGTGGCTTCGATAATCAGGCAGGCCGGGTCGTGCTCGGCAATCGCACGTGCGACCAGATCCAGATCGTTGGGACGCAGGATGATCAGTTCTTCAGAAACGCCGTCGGTTACTCCGGGCATGGCGTAGGTTTTGTCATCATGGGGTGGTTCTGCCGCCTGTGCCAGCAGGTCATGCCAGCCATGAAAGTGGCCGGCGAATTTGATGACTTTGGTTTTTCCGGTTGCAATCCGCGCGACACGCAGGGCCATCATCGTCGCTTCGGTACCGCTGCTGGTAAATCGCAGCATTTCGCAGGATGGGACCAGTTGACGAACCAGTTCGCCCCATTCCAGTTCGAGTTCGTGACAGGCACCGAAGTGGGTCCCTTTCGCCACCTGTTCCTGAACCGCTTTGACCATCGCGGGATGACTGTGCCCCAGGATCAATGAGCCGTGACCGCTCCAGTAGTCAATGATGTCATTGCCGTCCACATCGTATTTATGGGCTCCCAATGCATGATCGACATAAATCGGAAACGGCTTCATGTAGCGACCGTCGTGCGTCACGCCACTGGGGAACAGGGTGCACGCCTGCTGATACATCTTTGCCGACGTGGGGAATTTAGCAAAAAAGTCGGCTTCAATCTGCTGTCCTACGGCCTGGCTCATGGCATGGAACTCACTGTAAAAGTAAGAAAATATTCAGATTCAATTCAGAAATCGGGGGGCATACGGAATGGTGAACCTGCAGGCAGGAACCAGTCCCGTGTGATTTATTTATATCGCAATCAGGGGCAAAGATCAAAGTGATCAGAGATAGAATGCCGAGCAAGGGAGACAACTTTCCCTGTACAAAACCAGAAACAGAGACAACCCCGGATCAGACCCGGAGTTGCCCTGTTTCGTTTGTTAGTATTCGTTCGCTTTCTCTGTCTGTCCTTCGACGCCGGCAAACGTGTTTTCTGCCACCTGTCGCACGAGCCGTTCGTCGGCTTCCTGTTTCAGTTTGGCAATCGCGTCCGCCAGTGGCATCGGTCCCAGGTCACCGTCGATACGGTCACGCACGGCGACCGCAGTCTGTTCGGCTTCTTTAGGGCCGACGATGAACATGTACGGGATCAGTTCCAGCTGGGCATCTCGGATCTTAGCGTTGACCTTCGAACTGCGGGTATCGATGGACACTCGGAACCCGTTCTTGCGGAGTTGCGCCACCACTTCGTTGGCGTAGTCCAGCGTTTTATCACTGACGGGCAGGACGCGAATCTGTTCCGGCGCGAGCCACAGTGGAAATGCACCTGCGAAGTGTTCAATCAACATACCTGTGAAACGCTCCATCGAACCGAAGGGCGCGCGGTGAATCATCACGGGACGATGCGGGTGATTATCGGAGCCGGTATATTCCAGCTTGAAGCGTTCCGGCAGGTTATAATCCAGTTGCACGGTTCCCAGCTGCCATTCGCGGCCGATACAGTCGGAGACCATGAAGTCGGCTTTGGGGCCATAAAAGGCGGCTTCGCCTTCGCATTCGCTGTACGACATGCCCGAGGCTTCGAGCACTTTGCGCAGGCTGTTTTCCGCATGCTGCCAGTTTTCTTCACTGCCGACATATTTATCACTGCCAGGTTCGCGAAGTGAGAGCTGTACGCGGAAATTATCCAGTCCGACGGAAGCCAGTACGAATTTTACCAGTTCCAGGGTGGCACGGAATTCTTCTTCGACCTGCTCGGGAGTACAGAAAATGTGCGCGTCATCCTGGGTCAGTCCCCGTACGCGTAACATGCCGTTCAATTCCCCGGTCTGCTCATGACGATACACGGTGCCAAACTCAGCCAGACGCACGGGCAGATCCCGATAGCTGCGCGGCATCGACTTATACATCTCCGCATGGTGCGGACAGTTCATCGGCTTCAGCAGATAGCGCTCGTGTTTGTGTTCCCAGGCTTTGAGGATTTTGAGCCTCTCTTCTCGGCTTGCACCGGGAGGAAATTCAAAGTCGCAGTTCATCACCCGGGATGACTTGAAGAAGAGCTCTTCGTCTTCTGCAGACAGGCTGTCTTCTTCAAGCTTCCGCACCCAGAAATCGACCAGCTGGCCGGCATCGTGACCAAACAGCGGTGCAAACTGGGAATCCCGATAATAGGGAAAGTGACCGCTGGTTTCATAAAGTTCGACCCGTCCGATATGGGGAGAATAGACAGGCTGGTAACCCAGGCGTGTCAGTTCGACTTTGATGAAGTCTTCCAGCACCGCCCGGATGGTGGCCCCTTTGGGCAGCCAGAGGCAGAGCCCCTGGCCGACTTCGGGGTTGATCGAGAACAGCCCCAGCTTTTTGCCCAGCACCCGGTGATCGCGGCGCTTGGCCTCTTCGACCTGTTCCAGGTACTGCTTCATATCTTTCTTATTGAACCAGGCAGTCCCATACAGACGCTGCAGTGGTTTATTCCCCGCGTCCCCTTTCCAGTACGACCCGGCGATGGAAAGCAGTTTGAAGGCTTTGACTTTACCGGCGTTGGGAATATGCGGGCCACGACAGAGATCGACAAATTCGCCCTGGCGATAGAAGCTGAGCTTTCCGTGATCGGCAAGACCGGTCTGGATGTGTTCGGCTTTGGAATGCTGGTCCATTTCATTGACGAATGAGACGGCTTCGTCCCGATCAAGTGAGAACCGTTCGAAGGGCTCTTCTTCTTTGATGATCTTCTTCATCTCTTCTTCGATTTTGGGGAAGTCATCTTCGCTGATGGTGTGTTCCAGGCCAAAATCGTAATAGAAACCATAGGGCAGTGTCGGCCCGAAGGCAAGTTGAATGCCCGGCCAGAGACGCATGACGGCCCGTGCCATAATGTGCGCACAGGAGTGACGCATGACGCCGAGCGCTTCGGCATCGCGCTCGGTCAGCAGACGGAGCGAGATTTCATTGGAATCAGTGATGTCTTTTAAAGGGCGGAACGCATCGCAAACGGTTCCATCCACTTCCGCTGCGACGACGGCATTGGCCAGTCGTTCGCCGATGGACTGGGCGACATCTAAAGCAGAACTGTCATCGGCATACTCTTTTACGGTTCCATCGGGTAATTTGATTTGAATCATTCGATTTTCAGAATTTCATCTAAAGTCGGAACCACCACAGTCGCCGTTACAAAGGGCTCACTGCTCAGGCAGTTCGAAGGAGGTACGGTCTTTATATTCGACAGCAGATGCCGCCGTCAATGTTCGCTCTCTTGCAATCAAATGCTGCGAAACCATTGAAATTGTTATGATCGGCCACACACGTCGAGTGACTGTGCCTTTCAGCAGTTTTTTTTACAGAAAGTGTTCTGGAACTTGACGATATCTTCAGGGATGCTTACCCTGCTTAACCTCAGGACGATTAGCTCAGTTGGTTAGAGCGCCACGTTGACATCGTGGAGGTCACCGGTTCGAATCCAGTATCGTCCACTGATAAGCCCTTTCTCTATAATGAGTTAGGGCTTTTTTTATGCGCACCGTCAAACTGTTCGACAAATCAGATTCCCTTGATGTGTGTTGGGAACTGACATCCCGCACGGTTTCGTTTGCTTCAGACATCTGGTTCTGCCAGTTCGGAAGTACATTGAGGACAGCGTGTCGCTTTGAGATCGATGGTCGATTTGCAGAAGGGACAGGCTTTTGTGTTATCCGGCTTGGGGGCCTCCTGCCGCTTCATTTTATTCATCTGACGAATCACCAGGAAAATGACAAACGCAACAATCACAAAGTCGATGACCGTATTAATGAAGAGACCGTAATTGATGGTAATCGCTTCGGCAGTGTCAGTTTTCTCGCGGAGTACAATCGCCAGTTGAGAGAAGTCGACTTTGCCCAGTAACATTCCGATAGGGGGCATGACCACATCTTTGACCAGTGAAGAGACGATTTTACTGAACGCCGCTCCGATGATGATTCCCACGGCCATGTCGACAACGTTACCACGAACCGCGAATTCCTTAAATTCTTTGATCATTCCCATTCATCAGTCTCGCTTCTGGTTACCGGTTGAAGTGCATGCGGAGTGTCAAAGATAAAACGTTTGCGCTTCTGGTTTAGAACGTTTTTTCCCTGCAGGGAAGACACGCTTTGCTATGGCACTGGATTGACAGGCAGTGTATCCGAGTCTGGTTAAACCGTCAATTTTTATCCAGATTCACTAATCCGTTTTATCATCGGCTCCGGTTTGTCAAAGTTTTACTTTTACCGGATGTCCCGCATTGATTCAGCAGGTGGCAGCGGAAACCAGGCGTACTTCAGGCGCTCATTACCTGACTGCATCTTTCCCTATAACCAGCACGAACCCTGACAAAATTCCGGCACGGTCCTTGAAATCGGCATTACTCACACAGACGGACTGTTCTTCAGGTCGATTTACTCTCTGGACCGTGCCATTTTAATTCAGACCACTGATGATCAGTTTCCTGCAGTGTGGGAACATTGATCTTATGGATTTCAGTAAGGTTTCAGGATGAAGGATCATCCCTCGCTTGTTGTATGCGGTTTCGGTCTGTTGTTTTTGATCGTAACAATCACAGGCTGTGCCTCGCATACCGCATCTGTTCAGAAGTCGGCTCCAGCGAATGCAGAGGACGTTGCGAGTTCCGCTGCGCGCACGTCGGTTGATTTAGACATACCGGTTGAAGAACAACAGGAATCTCCGGCGGAGATCGTGCAGACTGGTGCGGAAGCGTTCGATGGTGAATTTGCAGAGGGAGCCCGGTCAGTTGTAGTCATTCCACAGCCACCGCTGACTCAGTCTCTGGTCGAACTGGAGATGCTGGCCGTCGAGCAGAATCCGCGGCTGGTGAAGCTTTACCGGGAGTATAATGCAGCCTCTTCGCGCAGTCGTTATGTGAATAAACTGCCGGATCCCAAGGTGGGGACGAATGTGTTCGGGGCGCCCATTCAGACTGCCTCTGGTTCACAACGTGCTGTCCTGAGCGCCAGTCAGGCGATTCCGTGGCTGGGAAAATTAGACGCGGAAGAACAGCGGGCCTGCTTTGAAGCATTTGCAGTGCGCGCCGATTACATGGCAGAACGCTTGCGAGTGATTGCAGCCGTGCGGACAGGCTGGTACAGACTTTATGTGATTGATCAGCAGATTGAAACCGCGAATGCCAAACAGGAACTGCTGCGGTCATTGATCGACGTGGCCAATGCACAGATTGCCACAGGCACAGCCACCCAGGGGGATGTGCTGCTGGGAACACTGGAGCTCAGCAAACTGGAAGAGCGGTTGCTGACCTATCGCAAACTGCGGGTCGCGGTCCAGGCGGAAGTGAATCGTCTGCTGGCTCGCGATGCCGATCTGCCAATTGCGGTTCCTGGGGAACTGGAAATCTCGCTTCCTGTTTTATCAGCACGGGAGATCTATGAGACGACATTGCGATCACAGCCAGAAATACAGGCCGCACAGTTACGGACGCAGGCATCGCGTTGGGGAATCGAAGTCGCCCATTTAAGCAGACGACCGGAACTGACGGTTTCCGCGAATTACTTTTTCACTGATAACAATCGACCTGCTTCCCCCCTGTACCAGGTTGGAGAGGATCCGTGGTCACTGGGCGCGCAAGTCAGTATTCCACTCTGGCGTGATAAATATGATGCCCTGGAAGACGAAGCGACCTGGAAACATCTTGCTTCTACCGACAACGAAGCCGAACTGCGTGATCGCTATGATGCACTGATTACCGAACTGCTGGCGGAAGCCCGCCGCGCGGATGAAACAGCGAAACTGTATCAGCATACGATTCTGCCACAAGCGCGTCAGACGCTGAGAGCCGACCAGGAATCGTATTCGCGCGGCGCAGTGGAATTTGATCGTGTGATTCGAGACTACCGGAATCTGCTCACCCTGGAACTCGGTTATCATTCCGCAGTCGGCGAGCTGGCTGTTTCGCTGTCGCAACTGAGTCGTATTGCGGGCCAGGATGTCAAACTCGCACCAGCACCAGCAACAGAACTTCCGGAACAGCCACAAGAGTAGTGGAAAAGTTCGGTATGGACTTCCAGTATCTCAGGCGATATATTTAACTGCAGGTCTGTTACTCTATTCTGCAGGTGTCGTTTCATGTTCAGGAAGTGTCGCGCTTTAATGATCTGGTTGACAGCAGTCATGCTGTGCGCTCAGACTGTCTGCACGGCAAACCTGTCTGCCTGCTGCTGTCAAACGAATTCAGAGACAGATCCCGCCCAGCTCAGCTGCTGTCAAACAAGGCCTGCTGAACCCGCTCAGAGTGTCTGCTGCCATCTGAAAGCCAGACAAACTGAGAATGGGAAATGCGAATTCCAGACCACCGGATGTTCCTGCAGCCAGAATGAACTGCCTGCTTTACCTGACCGTTCGCAGACCGCACTGGAAATACTGTTGCATGATCTCAATCTGCAGCCTGCCTGTTTCGTGGGCTTTTCTCAAGCGGCAATAACGTCCTGTCAAATCGGTGACGTGGCTGTCACTTTTCCTCACTCTCAAAGATATGCACAGGTTCTGTACTGTGTTGCTTTGATCTAATACGGATTACGCTGCCTGATGTCATCTGGACTCAGTTGCGTGCTGTCTGTTGAGCCTCTTTTTCCGGTTTAAATGTCCTGGTCTGGATTGTGTCTGCAGCCGGGGTCTCTATCTGTGTTGATCTTTTAAGTGGATCGAAGTTTGAGTGGCTGGTCAGCTTTTTCCGGCACGGTCCAATGCTGGTGAACTGTTTCTGGCCAGCTGCTCATTTCAAAATAATATCAGAGGTAGAACGATGAATTCTGCGGATAATCAATCAGAGCCACCAGCCGGTAATCTGCCTTCACCGCCTGATGCCAGATCGGGCCGCTGGTGGCTGCGTAAACTGCTGCCCGCAGGATTATTTCTGGCTGTGGGACTGCTGTTGATTGTGCTGACTGGTGTGGCCCAGCGTCTCGGCTGGATTCAGGCCGGTTCCCCAGCAGGCGTCGCGACGTCTTCTGATGGCAAACAGTCGATTTATACCTGCCCGATGCATCCCCAGATTCGTCAGCCTGCTCCCGGAAGATGTCCCATCTGTGGCATGGCGCTGGTTCCTGCTGCCAGGTCGGGCAGCAATATTGACCAGATGGCGATCAATATTGAACCGACTCAACGCAGACTGGCTAATATACAGACTGAAACCGTAAAAGCAGAGCCGGTTAGTTCGATCATTGAAACAGTAGGCTCGATCGAAATCGACGAGAGTCGGCAGGCAACAATTGCCGCTTACATTGATGGAAGAATAGAAAAACTGTTTGCTGATTACACCGGCGTCGAAGTTGATAAAGGGGATCACCTGGCGGTTGTCTACAGCCCGGAACTTTATTCTGCCCAGATCGAATTACTGGAAGCCGGCAATGCATTGAAAAAGATGACCTCGGGATCACTGGCTGCCGTGCGAGAAGTGCAGGAAAAACTGGTGACAAATTCACGTCAGAAACTGGTTGAACTGGGGATGACCGACGAGCAGATCAATCAACTGCTGACGAGCGGGAAAGCCGAATCGAGACTCACCATCTATGCGCCCTTTGGTGGAACCGTCACACAAAAGCTGGCTGAAGAAGGAAAATATATTAAAGCGGGTGATCCCATCTACCGGATTGCCAACCTGACAACGGTCTGGCTGATGCTGGAACTTTACCCGGAAGATGCTTCCCGCATCCGCTTCGGGCAGGTGGTCGAAGCGGAGCTGCAGTCCCTGCCGGGCAAGACCCTGAAAGGACGAGTGGTCTTCATTGACCCGACAGTCAACCAGACGCGCAGAACCGTCGGCGTCCGTGTGGAGTTCCGTAATGAGCATGGCCAGTTAAGACCCGGTGATTATGCCAAAGCAAAGATCACCGTTCCCATTGGTCCCCAGGGGAAGGTGTATGATTCCGAACTGGCGGGAAAATGGATCAGCCCCATGCATCCCCAGGTGATCCGTGATCAACCGGGCGACTGTCCCATTTGTGGCATGAAGCTGGTTCCGACATCGCGTTATGGCTATTCCGAACAGCCCGTCAAACAGAGTGCTGCCATCACCGTTCCCCGTTCCGCCGTGCTGCTGGCCGGGGAGCACAGTGTCGTGTATGTGGAAACAGAACCGGGACGTTTCGAGCTCAGGAATGTGACACTCGGCCCGATGTTACGCGACCGTGCCGTGATCCTGGACGGCGTCAAACCGGGAGAGCAGGTTGCCACTGCCGGCAACTTCCTGATCGATTCACAAATGCAACTCTCGGGGAAACCCAGTCTGATTGACCCGACAAAATATGTACCAGGCAACCGGAAACCCGCTTATCGAAACGAGCCACTGCAGTTCGATTCCCTCCCTGTTGAAAAACTGTCCGGTCAACCAGGCCAGACTCTGGAGCGCCTGTATTCTGTCTATTTTACGATTCAAGAGCAGTTCGCTGCCGACCAGAAAATCTCGGAACAACAGGCAACGACACTCAATAAACTGGCGACAGAACTTGCTCAGGATTCCCAACTCGAGCAGACCCTGCGCCAGGAACTGGAACAGGTGGCAGCCAATGCAGGGCATCTGCATCATCTCTCACTGGAGGAAGGCCGCAAAAAATTCAAACTGATCAGTCATGCGGTGGTCAAGCTGGCCTCTCAAGTGCGTGGTGACGGTGCAGAACAGCCTTATTATCAGTTTTTCTGCCCGATGGTATCACAGGGCGAAGGAGACTGGCTGCAGAAGGATGACAAACTGTTGAATCCCTATTTCGGCAGCAAAATGCTGCATTGTGGAAAACTGGTCAATACTCTTGACCCGCTGGCATCCAACAGTACCAAAGCCGATCAGAAATCGGAGAGCACGAAAAGCAAAACCTTATCAAGGCCCCAAGGAGAATAAAGCATGTTACGCGCCTTGATATCTTTCAGCATCCGCGAACCACTGCTCATGCTTTGCGCGACTGCGCTGCTGATCGGGTTCGGGTGGATCAGTGTGCGCGAAGTTCCCATCGATGCGATTCCCAACATTGGTGAGAACCAGGTGATCGTCTTCACAGCCTGGCCGGGACGTTCTCCCAAAGATGTTGAAGACCAGGTGACCTATCCCCTGTCGGTTTCAATGCTGGCCGTTCCCGATGCGGAATCGGTCCGCGGGAAAAGTCTGTTCGGTTACAGTTTTGTGCAGGTGACTTTTAAAGACAGTACCGATTTCTACTGGGCCCGTTCCCGCGTTGCCGAACAACTGGGAACCGCGGCTGCCCTCCTGCCGGAAGGGGTCGTACCCACTTTAGGACCGGATGCCACCGGGTTAGGGCAGGTGCTCTATTACGTGTTGAAGCCTCCCCCCGAGATGAACCTGGCCGACTTGCGGAGCCTGCAGGATTTCGTGGTGAAATATGAACTGCAGGCAGTGCCCGGCGTGAGTGAAGTGGCCAGCGTGGGCGGCTACGTCAGACAGTATCAGATTGAAATCGACCCGGACAAACTCCGCTTTCATGATATTCCCCTCGACCAGGTCATTGATGCCGTACGAAAATCAAATATTGATGTCGGTGCCAAAACCGTGGAATCAGGGGGCATGGAATATATCATACGCGGTCGTGGCTTCATCGGCGCCGATCAGGATACCGGTAAGGCCATCAGCGATATTGAACAGACCGTGGTTCGTTCCCGAGAGGGAGTGCCGATTCGAATCCGCGATCTGGGGCGTGTGCAGCTCGGTCCGGAGTTTCGCCGCGGCGCTATCGATCTCAATGGTGCCGAAGCCGTGGGGGGAGTGGTTGTGATGCGGTTTGGTGAGAATCCCCGCCAGGTGATTGACCGGATCAAGGCAAAAATGTCGCAGATCGAGCCCAGCCTGAAAGGCGTTCAATTTGATCTGATCTATGATCGTACGGGGTTAATCAATGAGACCATCGGCACGCTGAGCACGGCACTCACTCAGCAAGTCATCATTACGGCGGTTGTCATTTTGCTGTTTCTCTTGCATCTGCGTGCTTCGCTCGTGGTGGCAATCACATTACCGATCGCGGTTCTGATGGCGTTCATTGCCATGAATGTGTTCGGCATTGATGCGAATATCATGTCACTGGCCGGCATCGCGATTGCCATCGGGACCATGGTCGATATGGGGATTATCGTTTCAGAATCGATCTACGATCAACTGGCGGAGTGGGAAGCGAAAGGGAAACCGGGAGGGAAGGCAGCGCGGTTGACTGTGATTAATACAGCAGCGGCGGAAGTGGCTCCTGCCGTGGTGACAGCCGTGATGACGACCATCGTCAGTTTTTTTCCGGTATTCATGCTGACGGGGCGAGATTATAAACTTTTCGCTCCCCTGGCATGGACGAAAACATTTTCCATTACCGCGGCCCTGATCGTGGCGATCACACTGGTTCCGCTGTTAAGCCGTCTGTTTCTGGTATCCCAGCAACGGACTCACCGTCAACGGGCCCTGATTTCGGTTGTGTTTGCGCTGGTTTGTGGCATGCTGGTCTGGTCTGCGAGGGGGACGCTAGTCAGTCTGACCTCCCTCAATTCCACGGTATTAATTCTGGTAGCAGTCTTCGCTGCGGGGATCGGCAGCTACTGGTTATTGAGCGAACGGTTGCGGCCCGTGGATGAAAATCCGATCGGGAAGCTGATTCATTTTCTCTATGAACCCACGCTGCGCTTCTTCATGCAGCATAAGCTGCTTTTTTTCTCGTTTCCCACTCTCGTCGTTTTAATGGGGATGGGGGCCTGGGTCGGTATGCCCATGGTGCTGAAGCCGTTTGAAAAGGTTGCCGGCTTCCTGGGCGTCGATGCCGATGAAGTGCCCGGCTGGGTTGAAACCAAACACCTGTTTCCAGGACTGGCATCCAACGACTGGATTGCCCTGGATGAAGGAAGCTGGTTCTATATGCCGACCCTGTACCCTGCTGCCAGCTTCTCCCAGGCGATGGAAGTACTGCAGACACAGGATGCGTTGATCAAAGAGATTCCTGAAGTGGAAAACGTACTCGGGAAAATCGGCCGTATCGATTCGGCTCTCGATCCGGCGCCGGCTGCGATGATTGAAACCTACGTGATGCTGAAACCAGTCGAGCAGTGGCGGGAAGGAATGACTTCAAAAGAGATCTGGGAACAGATCAATGCCGTCGCCACTCTCCCTGGTGTTACGCCAGCTTCTCCCTTACAGCCGATCGAAGGACGGGTGATTATGCTGCAAAGCGGTATCAAAGCGCCGATGGCCATTCGCATTTACGGCGACAGCCTGGACGGGCTCGCGAAAGCTTCGATTGCCGTTGCCGATCACCTGAAACAGATTCCCCAGGTAAATGGCTCCACGGTAAACCCGGATATCGTGCTGGGAAAACCCTATGTCGAATTTGATGTGAGCCGCGAAACGGCGGCCCGGTATGGGATGTCGACTGCGATGGTCAACGAGATCATCGAGACAGCCCTGGGAGGATCGAATGTTACCCGCACGGTTGAAGGACGCGAACGTTATCCGATTCGAGTACGCTATGAGCGAAACCTGCGTGAGCAGATTGATGAATTGAGCCGCCTGCCCGTCGTCACACATTCGGACGAGATCATTCCTCTTTCGCTGCTGGCAGAAATGAAAACGACCTGGGGCCCCGGTGTGATCAACAGTGAAGATGCCCGCCTGGTGGCGCACGTTTCGTTTTCCTCATCGGGGCAGGAGGGCGCGCTGGAAACGGTGGCTGCCGTCGAACAGAGTCTGCGGACTGCCCAGTCAGAGGGGGCACTGGATCTCCCCGCGGGTTATGCGCTGCAGGCAGTGGGCTCCTTTCAGAACCAGGTGGAAGCGAACAACCGCCTGATGTGGGTGGTGCCCCTGGTGATTTTGACCAACCTGTTTATTATCTACCTGCAGTTCCGTAATTTTCCGATCGCACTGGCGGTTTTCTCCGGGATTCCGGTTGCCTTTGCCGGGGGCATGATTCTGCTGGCAGTCAATGACATTCAGATCAATACCGCTGTCTGGGTTGGATTCATTGCACTGTTTGGGATTGCCGTTGATGATGGCGTGGTGATGGCCACCTACCTGGATCAGATTTTCAAACGCAAGCGGTTGACGAATACCACTGATATTCGCAATGCGGTAGTGGAAGCGGGGCTCAAACGCATCCGTCCCTGCCTGATGACGACTTTTACGACGATCATTGCGCTGCTGCCGGTGATCTTTTCGACCGGACGGGGTTCTGACGTCGCCAAAGCGATGGCCTGGCCTGTGATCGGCGGGATGTCGGTGGCCTTGCTGACACTGTTTGTTGTTCCGGTGATTTTTGCTGCCTACAAGGAGTTCAAAATGAACCTCGGTCTGAATGATCCTCACTGGGCCGGAACAGAAGAGGAAGGCGAGACCAGGTCAGTGGCAAATTAATCCGGCTTCCTGGCTTCGAGAGGGAGATCGTCCTCTGCAATGATATTCAGCGGATTCCCCTGGGCGGCCTGTTGTTCGATCACCCATTGCTGATTGAGAATTTGCGACCAGTGATCTTTCAGTGCGGGTATGTCGAGTTCCCCGTTCCACTGTTGATTCCAGACGATGCCGGTCTGGGTGTGGTGATCGGGCCGCAACCCCAGCAGCATGCGGTGATAGATGGGACTTGCTTTCAGATCGTCCCGGTTTTGACCTTCCGCCAGTGCCTGCAGTGTGAGCCTGATCATCGCTGCTGAACCGCGGTTCGTAAAGGGGTCTTCCAACTGGTGCTGCAATACCTCGACCTGATTGAGAACCGTGTGCACGGCAGTTAAGTCTCCGGTTCGAACCAGCGCACAGAGGGGGATGAATGACAGGGGGGCAGTCGGCTGCTCTTCAGAATCATTCAGGAGTTTCTGCAATACCGGTGCCGCCCGCGATCCGGCACATTCGGCGTACAGAGAGCAGACGGCGGCTTCCCATTTCGTGTTTTCATTGTCGTTCAGATTGATATGTTCTTCAACCACCTGTTTCAAAACGGCTTCTGCCCGGGGATCGCCGATCTGTGACAGACAGTAGGCAATGCGCGTCGCCAGGAGCGGATTGACCTGTTTGCTCTCCAGGTTTTGTTCCAGAGACTCACTTAAGGGAGCGACGACGCCCGGTCCGCGCTGAATCAGTCGTGACATCAGATTGTGAACGGTTCCCGGGTAGAACGGTGAAACATGCCCCAGTGATTGGATCAGTCCGGGAGTTGAATTCGCCTGGGTTGTTGTGACAAAAATCAGGACCATTGATAGTGTCAGCGCCACCGTATTGAGGCCGAACGGAACCAGGTTCTGCCGGATCGTGGCTTCTTTCCTGATGAGAACCTGCAGGATCCGGTACAACAGATAAATGATCCAGCAGAACAGGACAACCAGGCCAACCCCCAGGGGAATGATCAGCAGAAACCCCAGCACGAACACTGGTACTCCAAAATAGAGAAAGCGTCTGGTTCCTTTAGCGAGCGGCCGATTGAATATCAGCAGGAGGCACAGCCAGCCGAAAAAAACGCCGGTCAGAGCGTTCAGAAACGGCGTCTGGGCATCAGTGACACTGTTCACGCAGTTCATACAGGCTTCTGCTGAAGTTGCTGGCAGAACCAGCAGGAGAGCGGCGGTGAACAGGGAAATTTGTTTCATAATATCGACAACAGCCTGATAACCAGACAATCTGAATGACCTGTTTGTATCAGAATGACCCCAATGCCGAGACAGATTACGAACAGACGACTGAGCAAAAATGGTTTCGCGATGCCTGTTATTCTGAGAGTAGGAAAATGAATCAAGAGCGTCTTTCGAGTAAATGTATTGAGATGAGAAGATATTTCATTTTAGGATGCGCTTCTCGGACTCACAAGCAAATTCGAAAATCGGTATGTATTCAAATATTACAACATGGGCAATGAATCCCATACTTGAGGCAGTTTGCCTTCTTCAATAAAAAAAACGTACTGTCTGAGATAGTCAATTGCCGGGCCGTGTAGATATCTATGCCATTCATCTACGTTATCATTCCATTTGCGTAAGGAATCCATTTCGGCCAGCAGGTCATGACGTGTGTTCCACCAGTCGCGTACCAGGGGGAGCGTCCAATGCTGGTCGCCATTGGCGCCATATCCTTCAAAAGGGTCAACCTCGGTCGCTCTCAGTACACACTCCAATTCTGCGAGGCTGGCAGGTTGACGATAAACAAATTCCTGTCCCTTTTCATCGACCATGATATTTTGAGGTGCCTCAGCCGGGCCAGTTAAACAGGAGTCTGTTTCGGCGCCATAAAAAGGACCTGGGATGTTGAATCGGTTCCGTTCTGAAAAACTGCCGTGAAAGGGGGGATTACTGCCGATTCTGTGACTCAAATCTGAATTCAGATATTTAAGTTCCTTCAGATCGTACCAGGGCTTTTTGTGCATCCAATTGAGATCCTTGTGGAGAGTTGTGTTCCAGAAATGACACGATCTAAATGTAAACGGTTCCCTCGGAATCCCCAGGGCAGTTGTAATCCCCGAACTTTTCAGAAAAAGTCCAGAATCTATATTGACGTGACGATAGTTTATATATAAAGTATATATGTAAGGAATAAATCATGACATACAAACAACTGCAACAGGAACTGAAAAAGAAGCAGGCCTTCGAGTCCCCTGAGGTCGAGGCGGTTTTGAACGTATTGCGTACCAGCGATCAGTATCAGAACCGTCTCGGCAAGTTGTTTCGCAAATATGGTCTGACCAGTTCTCAGTATAATGTATTACGAATTCTGCGTGGGGAAGGCCAGCCACTGCCCAGCCTGGAGATTGCCAGCCGAATGATTCAGGTCGTCCCCGCGATTACCGGTCTGATTGACCGACTGGAGAAACGGGGGCTGGTGACCCGGGAACGGTGTACTGCCGACCGGCGTGTTGTGTATGTCGCATTGACAGAGAAAGCGGACTCTTTATTAAAAGAGATTGATGAACCGGGACGGGAACTGCATCAGCGGTTAATCGGCCACTTGACCAGGACAGAACTTAAAACGTTAAGCCGACTGCTGGTGAAAGCCAGAAAGTCCGCCGCAATCAGGGAAATTGCAGGTTAAATTTTTTTAACCACATAGTTTACATGTAAACTATATTTGTATTATTCATGAGAGGAGTTTTATAATGATTCAGGTCCGAAAGTCAAAAGAACGTGGGCACGCTGATCATGGCTGGCTCAAAACGCATCACACGTTTTCCTTTTCTACCTACCAGGACCCGGAGCACGTGCGGTTTCGTGCCTTGCGGGTGATGAATGAAGATGTGGTCCTGCCTGGTCAGGGATTTGGAACGCATCCGCATAATGACATGGAAATTGTCACGTATGTACTGGAAGGAGCACTCGAACATAAAGATTCGATGGGCAATGGCGAAGTGCTGCATGCAGGCGAGTTTCAGCGGATGTCAGCAGGAACGGGAATTACTCACAGTGAATTTAATCCCTCCGACAGTGAAGCCGTGCACCTGTATCAGATCTGGTTGTATCCGGAACGGAAAGGAGTTGAGCCCAGTTACGAACAGAAACGTTTTCCCGACAGCGAGCAGCAGAATCAGCTGCGGCTGGTGGCTTCACCCCAGGCAGAAGAAGGGGCGTTGATGATTCATCAGGATGCGCGGATTTATCTGTCGAAGCTGGACTCCGGCCAGCAGGTGGCTCATACACTGTTGGAAGGGCGTCATGCCTGGCTGCAGGTATTGCGGGGCGCAGTTCGTCTGAATGATGTGCCGTTGGAGGTCAGCGACGGGGCTGCCGTGAGCGATGTGGAGCAGTTGACAATCTCCGCAACAGAGAATGCCGAGATCATGCTGTTTGATCTGGCATAAGTAGCGAAACGAAATCAACAGAATATCCCATTTTATTCAAGGAGAGAAAGTGATGTCATCGCACCCGGTTCAAGGTCTGGCGAGTCTGCTCGGTCGCATTATGCTGGCGACGATATTTTTTATGAGTGCTGTCGGGAATAAGATTCCTAACTTCGACAGTATCTCCGGCTATATGGCTGCGGAAGGCGTGCCCCTGCCGAAAATCATGCTGGCGGGCGCAATCGTGTTTTTGATTGCAGGCAGTCTGTCGCTGATTGCCGGCTTCAAGGCGCGGCTGGGAGCCGGTCTGCTGTTTGTGTTCCTGTTATTAGCCACCTACTATTTCCATGACTTCTGGACCATTGAAGATGCGCAGGCGAAGCAGGGGCAGATGATTCACTTTATGAAAAACCTGGCACTGATGGGCAGTATGTTATTTGTGATGTCGAATGGAGCGGGTAAAATGAGTCTGGACAATGCGCTGGCATCCCGGTCCCGATCGGAACCAGCAACCGTGTCATAAACCCGTTCGAAAAAAAGTACGAACCCGTTTCAACTTAATACATCCAATCAGAAGGGATCGATTCGCATGTCTCAACCTAAAATACTTGCCTTCGCGGGAAGCACCCGTCGAAATTCCTATAACCGACAGGCGCTGCAGATCGCTGTCGCGGGTGCCCGTGCCGCCGGTGCCGATGTCACTGTCGTCGATCTGAAAGATTACCCGCTTCCCCTGATGAATGAAGATCTGGAACGGGAAGAAGGGATCCCCGCAGAGGCCACCCAGCTCAAACAGTTGTTCTTTGAGAATGAGGGACTGTTGATTGCTTCGCCTGAATACAACAGTTCGATTACGCCCCTGTTGAAAAATACGATCGACTGGGTTTCGCGAAAAGCAGAAGGGGAAACGCCGCTGCAGGCTTATCGGGGCAAAGTGGCTGCGCTGGTGTCTGCGTCACCGGGAGGACTGGGAGGCCTGAGGGGACTGGTTCACGTCCGCTCCATTTTGGGTAATATCCAGGTCACAGTCCTGCCAGATCAGATTGCGATTTCCAATGCAGGGCAGGCATTCGATGACGAAGGCCAGCTGAAAGATGCTTCACTCCAGCAGAATGTGGAGAGTCTCGGCAAAACCCTGGCAGAAATGGTGGGGAAACTGACCCGCTGAGAATAGCTGTTCCATTATTGAATCCGATTGAGCCCGGAAGACCTGCATCAGGAAGTCTTCCGGGCTGTTTTCATAGAGAGAACTCTTCCGGCAGATTTCCCCGGCCCGGGTTGACTGCCCTGCCGCCTGTTGCATTAGCGAGTCATTTCCCGCTCAAAATCGCCGCAGACAGGCCTTACAACCTGCATGATCCTGTTTAACCCTGCGATCGACGGGGTGATCTCTCTTCTCTGCGGTAAATAATCGGATTGTGTTTTTATTCTGTCCTAGACTTTGAACACGGTCCACGATGGAAATATTTCCACCTGTTGCGGACCAGACAGGCAGAGCGGATGTATTCCAGGAGTGTGACAGAGAAAGACAGCGCAGTCTGGATGGTGTGGCCATTCAGCAAAAGTGATCTAAGCAGGGGCTAAACAAGTGACAGACATTCATTCCGAATTGAGCTATCTGCAGGCATTTCGCGATGCCGTTGATGAAGCCGGCATCGTGGCGATCAACGACACGAAGGGCAGGATCCTCGACGTCAATGATAACTTCTGTCAGATTTCAGGTTATACCCGCGAGGAACTGATTGGCGCTGATCATCGCATTTTGCGTTCCGATCAGCATTCCAACCTGTTTTTTCGAGAAATGTATCGCACGATCCGCCGCGGCAAAACCTGGCGGGGTGAGATCTGTAACAAAGCCAAGAACGGCAAACTGTACTGGGTGAATACGACGATTGTTCCCATGTTTAATGAGCAGGGAAAGATTGATGGTTACCTCGCTCTGCGGATTGACATCAGTGAGCAGAAGCGACTAATGCAGCGTCTGCAGCATCTGGCGCACCATGACCCGCTGACGGGACTCCCGAACCGTGTTTCGATTCTGGAGTCTATTCAGAAAGTCATTGACCGCAAATCGGGCAGACATTTTGCTTTGTTGTTCATGGACTTTGATCGCTTCAAACTGATCAATGACAGTCTGGGACATGATGTCGGTGATAAGCTGCTCGAAGCGATTGCCGACCGACTCCGCAAAACGGTGCGTGCCTCTGATACAATCCAGGCAGCGCGACTGGGGGGCGACGAATTTGTCGTCCTGCTGGAAAATCTCTCCTCGCCCGATGATGCCATCCTGGTGGCAAATCGACTGCTGGAGACCCTGGCGCGGCCCTATATTCTCGGCGGTTACACGATCTATTCCAGCGCGAGTATCGGCATTGTGACCAGCGAACATCGTTCCGAGACCGCCAGTGAAATGCTCAGCGATGCTGATTTAGCGATGTATGAAGCCAAGGCCACCAAGCAGGATCGTCCGATTGTTTTCGACCGTGTGTTACGCGATAAAGCACAAAAACGACTTTATATTGAGAACCAGCTGCGCGATGTCATCTCCCGCGACGAACTGAAACTGTTCTATCAACCCATTATCGATCTGGGATCCGGTGAGTTACGAGGCGTGGAAGCGCTGCTTCGCTGGTTTCACCCCGAATGCGGCCTGATTCCCCCCGACGAATTCATTTCGGTAGCAGAAGAAATGGACATGATTATTCCCGTCGGTAATTTTGTCGTAGACGAAGCCTGCCGACAGCTGGCCCAGTGGCGTAAAACACTGGGAACACAGGCACCGGAGAACCTGCATGTGAATGTGTCCCGCAAACAGCTGGAGCATCCCACGCTGGTTTCCATTGTGGCAGAAGCTTTGAGAAAGTACGACATTCCCGCGAAGTGTCTGCATCTGGAAGTAACCGAAAGCATTATCATGCACGACCGGGATGCTTCGATTGAGACTTTGAATGATTTAAAAAAACTGGGGGTCAAGCTGGATGTCGATGACTTCGGAACCGGCTATTCCTCCTTATCCTGCCTGTGTGATTTTCCCATTGACGTCTTAAAACTGGATCGCGAATTTATCAAACGATCCGATCGCGACCGCGAAGTCCTGCTGATTCATGCCCTGATCATTCTGGCAGAAAAACTGGGACTGGAAGTGATTGGCGAAGGCATCGAAAATATCGAACAGTTGCAGCTTCTGCAGGGACTGGGGTGTCGACTGGGGCAGGGGTATTATTATTCGAAACCGATTTGCGGGGAAGAGATTGAAAAATCGATCCTCGCCTGCAAGTGGTCCACCCGCCCCATGATCAATGCCTGATGCTGGCGGTAGAATTCTGAACGTCTCAACTTTCCTGCAGCAGTTCTTTCAGCTTGTTCCACAATCCAGGAGCGACATCACTGGGATAATTCAGTGCCAGCTGTTTGAGCTCTGCTTCAAAATCAGTGTGCCGAACCTGTGACAGCGCCGCCGCCACGATGGCCGGTGAACGGCTCATCCCGGCGCTGCAGGCGACCAGTGTGGGTATTTCTTCACTGATCAGCCGGGCTACGGTTTTGACTGCGGTTTCCAGAATGACTGGCTGGTTTTCTGCACCATCGATCAAAGGGAGCCGACAGTAAATGATTTCCCTCGTTAATGGGACTGCCGGTTCTTCCAGCGCCAGGTCGATGACAGCCGCAATCCCCAGGTCCAGAACCCTTTTTACATCGCGCGCATCGTGGGCATTGCCAATCCAGAGCAGGTTGGGAAGAATTTCTCGCATGCAGGCTCTCCAGACAGAATGAACTGTCATCGCTGGATGATCGGTCCTGTCGGTTTTAGTAGAACCGATGTGTCATCCTCAGGCGGTTCAACCCCCTGTACGCCGCTGTGTGAAGGTGCTTTTCTTACTGGTATTGGCAGGGTTCTCGGCTTTCGGCACTGCTGAACGCATCAGTTGCGCCCGCTGAGGAATCTTCTTTTGCGATTCCTGGGTTGTTTTTTCCTGAGCGGCCCGCGTGGCTTTTTCGGCCAGTTTCTTCTTGGCGACCCGCTTCTCACGTTCTTTCTTTTTCTGCAGTTTATTCTTTGCCATCTGGCAATTCTCCGATAGTTATAAGTTTATTTGAGTGGGATTGATCTATTGTCTACCGACAGCAGATCCTGCTTTTACTGGTCAGGAACCGATGCCGACAAAATGCGAATGCTATTATACCCATCTCCGATGCAATTTGATAGAATACATTTTGAAGGAGAATCCCATGCAGGATGAAGCCAGTTATCTCTGTGATGCCTGTGGCGAGGAGATCGTGATTCCCGTCGATCTGACAGCCGGCACTGATCAGGAATATGTCGAAGACTGTCCTGTCTGCTGTCATCCCAATGTCATTCATTTACAGGTAGAACCAGATGGTAATGTACGCATCTGGGCTGCCGGTGAGTAAAACTGCCGGTGAATAACACTGTGTGATTGGGGAATCAGTTACTCTTCCGCAGGTCCAAGATAGTCAAAGCGGGGCACCGGTTCTCCGTCCACTTCGACAGACTCCAGAAACATGGCTTTAGGACGCACCCAGAGTCTCCGTTCGCCGTATTCCGGTCGATAGACGACCAGTTCTTCGTCCGTTTCGCTATGTCGCGCAACGCCAATCACGGTGTAGTTGTTCCCTTTGTAATGACGATAAAGACCCGTTTGCATGCTGAGAAATCCTGTTGGCTGACTGTCTCGTAGTAGTGTGAATTCAGGATGCGTCGACGGCATCAATTTGCGGATCGTATTCGCCACGGCGTGCTTCACGATTACATCTGGCACGATGGTATAACGCTTTCTGGGCAGCCTGCGTATTTTCCGCTTTGCCGGCCCAGAGTTCCATTGCCGGTTGCTGAATCGCCCGGGCAAACGAGAAAGACAGCGCCCAGGGGACCTGGGACTGATATTTCACATTCATGGCATTCAAACGGGCGGAAGCCAGTTCGCTGGACTGCCCCCCTGACAGGAAAGCTACCCCTGGGACGGCGGCAGGCACACTGTGCTGAAAACATTCGATGGTAGCAGCTGCGACCTCTTCGACGGATTCCTGGATCGGGCAATCGAGTCCCGGCACAACCATGTTCGGTTTCAGAATCATGCCTTCGAGCAGGACACGCTGCAGATACAACTGCCGAAAGACAGCTCGTAATGCATCTTCAGTGACCTGAAAGCAGCGGGCCAGACTGTGATCTCCGTTCATCAGAACTTCCGGTTCCACGATGGGCACCAGTCCCGCTTCCTGACAGAGGGCCGCATACCGGGCCAGTGCATGGGCATTGGCGGCGTAACAGCCGGGCGTAGGCAGACCGGGGCCGATGGTTATCACTGCCCGCCACTTGGCAAAACGGGCACCCAGCTGTGCATATTCGGCCAGTCGATCACGTAATCCGTCCAGCCCTTCAGTGACTTTTTCTCCCGGATGACCGGCCAGGTCCTTTGCGCCGGCGTCGACTTTGATGCCGGGGATGATGCCGCTGTTCTGCAGCACATTGACAATCGGGATACCGTCGGAAGTCGACTGACGGATGGTTTCGTCATAGAGGATCGCTCCACTGATCGAGTCACTCAGTCCGGGAGTTGTCGCAATCAATTCGCGATAGGCAAAACGATATTCTTCCGTCTGGGGAATGCCCAGTTTGTCGAAACGCTTGTGGCACGTGGGTGTGCTTTCATCCATTGCCAGCAGGCCTTTGTCGTCGGCGACGAGCGCATGGGCCGTATCAATCAGCTGTTGCTTGTGCATTGGCTCTTTCTCCCTGCAGTTCGAGGACGAAAAAATATGACTCTGCTTTCATGATATCCTGCAGGGTGCCCCTGCTTAAAGGACAGGAGATGAAAGCTTACTGAAAAAATTCGATTAAGACAGATTGTCCGCCTCGACATGTGAAGCTGGCGTTTTCTCAGAAAGTGCCTGGCGTAAGGGGCAACGCGCAGGGGGCGTGGACTGACTGCGATAGTGGTTCAACAGTTCTTTCGAGCGTTGCGCCAGCATCCGTCTGACTTCGCGACGCTTCCCTTTGACACGGGGGATTTTCATCGAATCGTAGGCCGTGGTCTGATGCCTCATCCAGGCGATGACGGCGGCTTCCGCCCGTTGTTCTACGGGGATGCGTTTCGTGCGAGCCACCGTGCCACTGCCGACCGGGGTAGCATGCGCGGTAATCGCCAGTGCAAGTTGCTGTGCCAGTTTCGCGTGCGTTGGATGAAATGCCAGAAAGTTGAGGACCGACTCATGAAAATCTTCGACGTATTCAGCCTGTTGTTTATCGCGACGCTCTGCAGCGGCAGCCTGCTTTTTCGCATACGCCGGGGTGGCACGTTCCGCATTTAGTTCTGCTCGCAGCCGTTCGATCGTCTCTTCAGGTGCCCAGATGCCCTGGGAAAAGGTTCGCCTTCCTTTCTTCTCCTGCACGCTCCAGAAGTCACCAGCAGCCTTAACCCGCCGCGTCAAACCGGCATCACCGGGAGGCAACAGAGACCAGCCGACCGGGATCGTGTGAATAGTACCATCCGCGGCTTTGACGGTGTCGGGAGTGGGACCGGGGGAGAATACGTTGCTGGTCATATAATTGTCACATCCTTGTGCGTTTATCTGATTCTGAATGGGACAGATTGATAAGATTCTTTCTACCGGATTTTGAGCTGTCTGGTCAATTGTGTCTGTGTAAGAGATCTTCAAATGTCGAAAATTATCTCAATCAAACAGCACTAGGATCTATTGCAAGGATCCATGTGGTATCTATTTAAATCGGGATAATCTCAAAACGGCCAGATCCAGGGGATCATGACGACTGCGACGATCCACAGCAGCAGGTTGAGCGGTGTACCGATCCGGAGGAAATCGGTGAAGCGATAACCGCCGGGGCCATAGACCATCATGTTGGTCTGATAGCCGATAGGTGTCATGAAACTGGCGGAGGCGGACAGGATCAGGGTCATCAGGAAGGGGAGGGGGCTGGCTTGGTAGAGGCGTGCGGTTTCCAGGCAGAAGGGAAACATCAGGACGGCAGCCGCATTGTTGGTGATCAGTTCGGTCATGATTGAGCCCAGCAGATAGATCACGGCGATGGCAGCGATCGGCCCCCATTCGCGAGTCGCTTCGACGAGGGAAGCAGCAATCACGGTTGCCGCTCCTGAATTCTGCAGAGCAGTTCCCACACCAAACGCGGCAGCGATGGTGATCAGCACCTGCCATTCCACGCTCTGTCGCGCATCGCCGGCAGAAATACAGCCCAGCGCGACCATAAGCACCGCCGTCAAAGTCGCAGAGAGGACGATGGGCATGACGCCGGTGGTCATCAGCAGAATCAGCATCAGCAGAAGTGAGACAGCAATCCAGGCCCGGTCGGATCGCAGTGGACGCCAGTTTTCGACATCGCTGATCAGGTAGAAAGCCGGATCGTGACGATGCGCCCGTTGAAAGTGAGGTTGTGTCTGCAGCAACAGGGTATCGCCGGACTGCAGAGTGATATCCCCGATTTTCTTTTCGACCCGTTTCCCCGAGCGATGCACGGCGACTACTGCAGCCCCGTAGACGGCACGGAACTCAGCATCGCGGATCGTTTTTCCCCTCAGCGGGGAATTTTCTGAAATGACGGCTTCACACAAACGGCGACGACGCTGTTTGCGGGGCGACACTTCATAATCGGGGTCGGCCACGGGCACCAACTGCGGGATCTTTTCCAGTTCGATAATACTGCTGATGATTCCGGTAAAGATCAGTCGATCGTGAAGTTCGAGCCGCTGATCGGGCAGGGCGGGTGCAATGATCTGACCATTGCGGTCAATCTCAATCAGAAACAGTCCCGGTAACTGTCTTAAACCGCCCTGTTCGATTGTCTGGCCAATCAGGCGGCAGCCAGCCTGGATCTGCATTTCCGCCAGAAATTCACGCCGACTTTCTCCCAACTGTTCCAGCAGTTCTTTGCGTTCCGGCAGCAGTATGCTTCCTGTGACAAACAGATAGGCGATGCCAATGACTGCGTACGGAATTCCGATTCTGGCAATTTCAAACAGGGACAGTCCGGGGATACCGTTTTCGATCATCAGTCCATTGATGACCAGGTTGGTCGAGGTACCAATCAGCGTACAGGTTCCCCCTAGAATTGCCAGGTAAGAAAGTGGGATCAACAGTCTGGAAGGGGAGACCTGATTGCGACGGCTCCAGTCCAGTACGACGGGCATGAACATGGCCACGATGGGAGTATTATTCAGGAATGCCGACAGGGGCAAGACAACACCAGAGAGCCGCAATAACACGCCGCGTTCGGTTCTGGATTTGCCGAGCAGATGCTGACCAATATAATCCAGTACGCCTGTTTCTCTTAATCCTGCTACTACCACAAACAGCACGGCAACCGTCAGCATTCCCGTATTGGAAAAGCCGGCAAAGGCTTCTTCCGGGGTGATAATGCCTGCCACTGCCAGCACCGTGGTTGCTGCCAGAAAGATCACATCGGGAGGCGCCAGATTTTTAACCAGTGCGATAAACAGCAGTCCGACAATCGTAACCGTAAACCAGGCTTCGAGACTCATCAATGTTTCCAGTATGTATTTGGGGTGAACCAATAAAAAAAGAGTTGAAAGCGTTTGGCTTTCAACTCTTCGGATGTTGTGGGAAGATTTAAGTGGGACTGGTTTCAGTCCGGAGTGAAATCAACACAAGCCCCCCGAAAGAACGAAAGCCGTTCTTCGACAGCAGCAGGGACAACAGGTGTGAATGGCTGGTTTCATGCGGAATGTTATCGTCAGTTAAAGGGAGTCGCTTGAACCGTTTTTGAGGGAATGTGTCTGATGCAGAACTGACAAATCGAACCGCGGACAGGTTCACCTGGAATTGACCACAGGCGGATATCTCGCGTATGGTAGACTGTGGTCTGTCACTATCCCGTCGTTTTTACTGAATCAGGAGTTTTTGATGGCACGTTTTTTCCTGGCGATAGTGGGCCTGGTCTATCTCCTGCTGGCTCTCTGGTGCAGCGTTGATCCCGCTTCGACCTCGCGTTCGGTCGGTTTTACCCTGCAGCCCGGTTCCGGACAGTCCGAGTTCCTGGTCATCTACGGCGGGCTGGAACTGGCTTTGGGGATCATCTTTTTCTGGCCAATCTGGCAGCGGGAAGTCACGCGTTATGCTTTGGTCGTGTGCGTGATCATACATGGCTGCCTGGTTCTGTTTCGCTCTGCTGGATTTCTGATCTTTGCCGACATCGCTTCAATGACCTATTCACTGGCGGTCGGAGAATGGCTGATTTTTCTGGTCAGCCTTGGAATCTGCTGTTTTGGGAAAAAATCAGGTGCGACACCGCTGCAGTAACTGCATCAGATTCAATACAGCCTGTTCTTTCGCTTTGGCTTCCACTTCGACCGTCAGCTGAAGTCCCTTCCAGCAGAGGGGAAAATCTTGGATGTCGATGAAATCGTGATGCCGGTTTGGTCTGGGGCCCTGCCAGCCTTCCAGGGGACTGGAGATGTGAAACAGGGGTTCGCGGTTCCAGGTGGTTAACGCCTGCTCGGTGGCTGCTTCAATAGAGAGGGCATCGGGCAGACACCGGTGATGATGGGCATCGTAGACCAGGGGGATTCCGGTTTCCTGGCACAGGGGGAGCAGGTCAGCGGGGGTATAAGTCTTATCGTCGTTTTCGACCGTCAAGCGGCTTCGTGCCCGGGGAGACAGATGCTTCAGGTTTTTCGCAAAGCGTTTGAGGGCAGCCGGCTTGTCGCCGTATCCACCGCCGCCATGAATGTTGACCACATCGGCATTGACCCATTCCGCCACTTCAGACTGATATTCCAGTTCCGCTATTGATCGTTCGACTACATCCTGGCGTGGAGAATTCAGCACCACAAACTGATCCGGATGAAAACAGGTGCGAATATCATGTTCGCGGGCGTAGGCCCCGCATTTCTGAAAGAGTTCGACGATTTCTGCTCCTGCAGGCAGATCGCTCATCTGGTATCCACATTCCGGATGCGTTTTCAAAGGCAGAATCTGGCTGTTGATACGAAAACAGCCAATGCGATGGGCGGCACAGAATTCGAGTGAAGACTGAAGTGCCAGCGCATTTTCCCGGCAGAGTCGGGACAGCTTTTCCAAAGCAGCTTTGCGTTCCATCTGGCTGCTGGCTTTGACAGTCGTGTTGCGGAATTTGATCGGCTCGTTCAGGAACTGGCAACAGAGTCCCAGTCGGATGTTAGACGAGATATTTGCGGGGTTCTTCAACAGCTCAGACTTTCCAGTTCGACCAGAATATACTGATCTGCAGCACGGTGGCGATCGAGACCCAGATGAAATAAGGAACCTGTGCCAATGCCACCCAGCGGGAATATCGCCAGACCGCAAGGCACATCCAGAGAATGGTCGACCAGACGATCAGAATATCCAGGGTGGCCAGGGGTAAGTTTCTCAGTCCGAATAACAGAGGTGTGAAACTCAGATTCGCAATCAGGTTCAACACAAAAGGAATGACTGTCTTGCGTGGAAACCGGCCTCTGCCCGCCTGGATGAATACATAACCAAACGAGATCAGAATGATCGGATACAGAATCTGCCAGATCAGACTGATGGTCGCCGGGGCAGGCGTCCATTCCGGTTTTGAGAGCGTGTTATACCATTCGAGCCAGTTCATATCTCTTTCTATCGTTCGTCTTATATTCGATGCCTGTTCTGTTTCATTATGGTGAATCAGACCGTTTTGGTAAGTTGTTTTTTGTCAAGAATTGAAATTTGCCGGAGATCGGCTGCGAGCATGTTTAAAATCCTGTGGGGTGGTGGTGCTGAGACGACCGGTCTCCTGTGCCAGTCAACCGAATAAGAGTTAAACAGGGTTTTGCCAGCCAGTACAGTCGAATTCGCTTCTATTAACGGCCATTGATGTATGGTTCGCTGTGGAATACTGCGCTGAGAAATGTGTCAGAAACTCGCGCGGAGCATTTTCTGGAGCTGTCCTGCCGCCATTTTTTTGCTACAATCTGAATCGAATTCCCCGCGAATGCGGATTGCCCGGCAATTCAGCTCGTCGATGGAACGGGGGAGATCTTTCATTTTGCGGGCGATGGTACAGTTATGTCTAAAGATCGGCTCCAATCCGATTTATGTGCAGAAAAGTTAAAAGCGCTGGGAGAACCCATTCGCCTGCGCATTGTTGATCTGCTGCGAGATGGCGAGCGGACCGTCAGTGATATCGCCGAACAGCTGAAAGAAGAAGTGGTCAATATCTCGCATCATCTGGGGATTTTGTATCATGCGAGACTGGTGACGAAACGCAAGGAAGGTCGCTTCGTAGTCTACAATCTGCATCCGGACGTTTCCGCTGTCAGCAAAGCCGGAAAACAGCATCTGGATTTCGGCTGCTGCCGCCTGGAAGTTCCGGATAAATAGTCGCATTCTGAATAGAGAGGTGTGTCCCATGCCTGCAATAATTCAGATCAAACGCATTTATGAAGAGCCAGCTGACTGTGATGGCGAGCGTGTTCTCGTAGATCGACTCTGGCCGCGCGGCGTAAAAAAAGAAGATGCTCACGTCGATCTCTGGCCTAAAGAACTGACTCCCTCGAACGATTTGCGAAAGTGGTTCCACGCTCATCTGGATCAGTATTCTGAGTTTATCAAAAAGTATCAGAGTGAATTGAAATCACAGACGGAGCAGGCGGAACAGTTGCTGCAGAAAGCGGATCAACGCCGAATCACCCTGTTAACCGCTGTGAAAGAACCGGATCAGAGCCATGTTCCGGTGTTGAAACAGTTTCTGGAAATGCTGGATTCCTAAGAAGGTTATCCGCTTCTGAGCCATTGACACTTCGGGATGAAATGTGTAATATGGCAATATAGCCATGAAAGAAAAGACCCGCGAACAATACGAAGCACGTGCCAAAATTGCGAAAGCGATGGCGCATCCCAGTCGACTGCTGATGCTGGATCTGCTGCAGAAGCAGGAGATGTGCGTCAACGACATCTCAGAGAAAGTCGGCGCGGATCAGTCGACAGTTTCCAAGCATCTATCAATTCTCAAGGACGTTGGCCTGGTTGGTTCTCGTAAAGAGGGAACCCTCAGCTATTACCGTGTGACATGTGGCTGCCTGGATGGGTTCTTCTCCTGTATGGAAACCGTGCTCTTATCTGACCTCGAAGGTCGTAGACTGTCAGTGAAATAATTTTTTTAATTCAAATATGGCGATATTGCCAATATGGAATATAAGGGGCATGCCGATGGGGAAGGAAACCCTGATCAATGCGTCGACTCAGCCTTTTGATATTTTCGGGCGTGATTTTGTGCATGTTGATTTTTCTGATGCCAACAGGAGTTTCTCAGAACAGTATCCATAAGTCACTGAACCAGACTTACGAAATACTACGGGCACCTGATGTAAACGCAACAATACCAGAATTAACTCATTCAGAATGGCATAGTACAGCAGAATGGACCATCCAAACAGATCAGACCTGGAAAGAATATCGGGCATGGTTGCTCAATCAGATCGGTGGCACATTCCGCATCCTTTCAGAAACAAAATATCAGATCAAGTTACGAAAAACTTTTCACTCGGAAATACATGATATCAAGCTGATTGCGGATGAAACAGATGAAATGATCCATGTCATATATCGTGTGTCACTCTGGTAAGGTTGCGAAAAGGCAAGTGGATGACTGGTTTTGTCTCTGTCTCATACCGAAGTCGAACAGGACGCTTTAATTCAATAAGGAATACCAATGGGTAAACCGATGGTTTTGTTTCTCTGTACTGGAAATTCTGCGCGAAGCCAGATGGCAGAAGGGTTTCTGAGGAAACATGCAGGAGATGTTTTTGATGTTCATAGTGCTGGATTGAATCCTCAAGGAGTCCATCCTCTGACGATTCAGGTAATGGAGGAAATTGGAATTGATATTTCAGGACACCAGTCAAAATCCCTCACTCAATATCTAGGAAAAGCAAGTCCTAAATGGGTGATATTTGTGTGTGAGAGAGCAGAGGATTCCTGTCCCCATCTGTGGCCATTTTCACTTCAGTCAGAATCCTGGAAAATTGAAGACCCTGTCGATACGACAGGTGACGAACTGGAGCAACTCATGAAATTTCGGACTGTGAGAGATCAGATCGAAACACGGATACTGGACTGGATCAATAAAAAGAGAATTATTTCAGAAAACGAACATCAATTTGAGATCAAGGAGTAAACACAACGATGAGTAGTCCCAGTGAATGCCCACCGCTTGAGACCAAAAGCATGAGCCTGTTTGAACGATACCTGACGTTATGGGTGGGGCTGTGTATCATTGTGGGGATCGTATTAGGTAAAGTCGCTCCGGGGGTTGCTCAGACACTTGATGGGATGGCAATCTATGTGAATGATGCGCCTGTGATCTCGATACCAATCGCGGTCTGCCTGTTTTTCATGATGTATCCCATCATGGTGAAAATTGATTTTGCTGAAGTTTTGAAAGCAGGGAAAGCAGTTCGCCCTGTAGGCCTGACTTTGTTTATCAACTGGGCTATCAAACCCTTCACGATGTATGCGATTGCCAGTTTTTTTCTGGGAACTTTGTTTCTGACTTTTATCGGACCGGAAGCAGTGGACTATGTCAAAATGCCTTTTGGTGCCGACCTTGCAGTCGGAGCCGAATATGGTTCCGGCAAAGTAGTCCTCGTCGATGGCGTGAAAATGCTGGAAGTACCGCTCTGGAGAAGTTATCTGGCAGGTTGTATTCTACTGGGCATTGCTCCCTGCACCGCGATGGTACTGGTCTGGGGATTTCTGGCCAAAGGAAACGATGGTCACACACTGGTAATGGTAGCCATCAATTCCTTAACGATGCTGGTGCTGTACGGGCTGTTGGGAGGTTTTTTACTCGGCGTGGGAAAATTGCCGGTTCCCTGGCAGGCTTTATTGCTGTCGATTGGTGTTTATGTGGCCCTGCCACTGGTGGCAGGCTTCTTTTCCCGTAAATGGCTGATTGCTACAAAAGGAGAAACATGGTTTCGAGAGAAGTTTCTTCACGTGTTAACACCGGTCACGATTGCCGCATTGCTGGTGACATTGATTCTGCTATTCTCTTTCAAGGGAGAGACGATTCTAAGCAATCCCATGACGATTGTCTGGATTGCCATCCCCCTGTTTATCCAGACCGTTGTCATTTTTGCACTGGGGTATCTCCTTTCAAAAGTGATGGGACTGACTTACGAGAGTGCCGCCCCCACCGCGATGATTGGTGCTTCGAACCATTTTGAAGTCGCCATCGCGACAGCAACCATGTTGTATGGACTCTCGTCAGGAGCAGCACTGGCTACGGTAGTGGGAGTCTTAATCGAAGTTCCCTTAATGTTAATGCTGGTGAAATTTTGTGTCAGAACACAAAACTGGTTTCCACATCAGGGTGTGTCCGATGCTTTGGAAGCAACAGCGACTGTTACTGCGAGAGAGTAAAAATCATGAAAAATGAAACGCATAAAGACTGTTGTGGAAACATGTTTCCCGACAGCCTGCATTTGAAAGATAATGTACCGAACGAGGGTAAAGTGTTGACAGTGTGGATGAAGACTCCCCAAGGGAGCGTTCTACCTGTTCACTCTGATCGCTCGGTTGAAATAAATTATGATCAGTGGGAAGAGTGCCAGAAGTGTGCTGATTTCGAGAGTTGCTATAAACTCAGTATGGCGAAAATTGCTTTGGAATCTGCTGTAGCCAGTCAATAAAAAATAAATGAAATAGTTAAAGGACTATCAGAAATGAAACATGTTTTAGTATTATGTACCGGTAACTCCTGTCGTTCCCAGATGGCGGAAGAACTCTGGGAAACACTGGGCGCGGGTGAATGGCAGGCGGAATCTGCGGGCTCTAAACCTTCCGGTTATGTGCATCCGCTGGCGATTGAAGCCATGCGTGAACTGGACATTGATCTGTCCGAGAACACCAGTAAGCATCTCGACCAGTTTACCGATCAGCAATTCGACCTGGTGGTCACCGTCTGTGATAACGCGAAGGAATCGTGTCCCGTCTTTACCGGTGCTACCCAGACATTGCACTGGCCCTTCGATGATCCCGCGGATGCAACGGGAACCGATGAAGAGAAAATGAAAATGTTCCGCCGCGTACGGGATGAAATCAAAACCAAAATTCAAAACTATCTGAATAACTGAATTCTTAATAGAAAAGGAGTCACACAATGAATCAAAAATCAGCAGCCGAATTTCCCGGCCAGTTTCGCGTGCATATTGCGTTGACCGTTTCAAATCTGGAACAGTCAAAACAGTTTTACGAAGTTCTGTTGGGAGTTTCACCGAGTAAGGAACGTCCGCGGTATGCCAAATATGAACCGCAGGATCCTTCCGTCAATCTCACTCTCAATGAAACAGACGAGGCCGTTCAGGTTGAAGGGGGCTCGGCTCACTTCGGAATCCAGGTCAAATCGGTGGAGGAGGTTCACGCTGCCATCGAACGCTTTAAAGCTGCCAGAATTCAGACCATCACCGAAGAAGCAACCACCTGTTGTTACGCGGTGCAGGACAAGGTCTGGGCTGTCGACCCGGATGGTCACAAGTGGGAAGTCTTCGTGGTCCTCGAAGCGGATGCAAAAGATGAACTGTATGCACAGTCCGGTTGCTGCGGACCGGAAATGGTGACGTTGAAAGACTGTAACAGTTCACAGTCTAATCCTGCTTAAGGTCAACCCACTTTGCATTGTAGATGGTCCCCTTATTTTTGTTGGGAGAGGCATCAAAAAGCAGATCTTTCTCTGGTTTGGCAAAGTCGAACAGTACGACCGTTTCTGCGTCTGATTTGAAACGGTCTGCTGGTTCGAATTCTTTGTCATAGCGGGCAACTTTTGAGATGCGAAACATCCGCATGATGCCTTTCGCGAACAGACCCGCTGGTTTGGTTTGTGTCTCTTTCCATTTTTCCTGCGCCCCCAGAAAGAACAGCCGACTTTTATCAAAGGGACCGGGAGCGGGAGCAGAAGCCTGGTGGATCAGTTTGCCGTTCAGATAAAACGACTGTTGTAATTCAGAGTAGACCATCGCAAAATGATCCCAGCCTTCAATCGAATTGGGATCGACGGGAATGGAGTAATTTGTGCCGTTATCGCTTTCCCAACCTGCGGAATGCTGAGTGGCACGAAGGGAAATCCAGATGCTGTTTTCCGGGTCCCCCTCTTTTCCCTGGCAGCAGATCCGTCCTGACCAGTCTTTGACCCAGGCTTCAATCGTGAATTCCCCATAGTCTTCGAGTTTGATATGGGGAAAGGTGACGTAACTGGATTTACCGTCAAATTTCAGGCCGTAGTACTCGCCTTTTGTCTGTTTCGGTTTCTGTGCAACGAGTCCAGTTGAAAGTACGGTAGCACAATATAAGAAAAGCGAGATCAACAAAAGAGTTGCAGATCGCATGAATTTGTTCCTGTTACATAGTAGCAGATGAGCGCCAGTGCTGGAAATCTGTCCTGTTTCTTCTCATCTTACTCAGGCTGCAAAACTTCAACAGACGTCTGTCGCAAAAAATCCACAATTTATCGTAACTTAACAAAAAGTAAGTTTAATGTTTTTAGGTTATGCAAATGTCAAGGTGCATGTGTCTGCATAGGAATCAAAGCGGCATTCTTCTGCCATCCAGGCAGGAATCGCAGACTGCTCATACAGCAGGCGCACCGCTTTATAGCGACAGATTTCACAGGGAGTGAACCGGTAGATGACCATCGCCAGCCGGGAGCGGTCTGCCATCGGATTTTCCCTTAGCACTTCGACCAGATCACCGAGCACACTGTGGATTTCCCAGACATCGTGGGGCAGTGTGAGTGCCGCCAGCAGTCTATTATCGTCACCAGGCTGGTAATTTCTGATAAACAGACTGAAGAGATAAACAGGGTGGTTCTCGTTCAACTGCCGGTTAGCAAACTCGCGGATTTCGGGATGTGAATTATTAGCGAGTGCAACCCAAGCTCTCCGCTGCAATTCAGGATCGGGATGTTGGCAGAGTTCAATCAGGCGGGAGTCGAATTCGGGGAGTGCCCGGTTGGAAAAGACTTTGAGCAGGTTGAGGAGAATGGCTGGCTCCTCGCTGGACTTGAGCGCCTCGATGACCACGTTTAACTCTGCCGGGTTAGCCTGTATTCCCCACCTGCGAATCCAGTGACAGTTTGTCTCTCCCAGAGCGGCCTCGAGAACCGTTTCGACGGAAGTCTCTTCGGTTTGCTGGCGCTGTTGCTTTTTATGGTGACGCTGTTTCTGCTGTTTTCGCTCAGCCCTCTCTCGTATCTGCTGTTGCCAACTCTCAAAGAATCTGTTGAGATCCGGGTCAGACGTGGAACTCAGTAATTCCCGGATTCGTGTTTCCCCGATAAGTTCGCCTGCTTCTCTGAGAAGTGACTCCTCGGGCCAATCCCAGTCGATTTGTTCTAGTTGTGCTCCTCTGGATTTTGCGGCACATAGAAAGCCGCGTTCTCCCTCCAGTGCCAGCAGTTCTGATTCCCCCAGAAAATCATAGTCTGTTGCTGCGAGTGGTTTTTGAGTGACGATCTGATACAGCAGATCTCGAAACGTGGCATCGCCGCTGGCAGCATAGTGTTGTGCCAGCTTGCATAACTGTCTGGCGTTTTCCGGATCAGACAGATTATGTAGTGCGTGCAGCAGCGGGACGCGGATCGCGTTACGAAAGCCGGCGGCGTTGATGATTTCCCACAGCCAGCCGCCTCGCGGTTCTTCGCACATGCGGTCATAACGCAGGTCCTGCAGACACGCTTCCTTAAGTGGTGTCTCAGTAAGGATTCCCTGTTCTGCCCAGAGCCGGGCCCGTCCAAGACCTTTTGCCAGCGCATCGCGCTGCTCGGCAGGTGTGGGGACGGGCGGAGGTGAAACGTCTGAATAGTTCAATCATGTTCCTTTCTGATGAGCCAGTCGGACCCGGACCAGGAGATCATTCAACGCTTCACTCGAACCTGGATTTTCTGGCAGGCTGGTGGTTTCCATCGCCTGTTCCAGTTCGTCCACGAGCCGCTGGTACTCGCGTCTATGGAACTGCATGTCGGCGGCGTCCAGCGTAGAGCGTTCCGTCCCTTCCAGCTTGCGTTCGATCAGTTCGGGGATGTAAGACAACTGCGCCTCTTCGTTTAAGTGGATCAGATTGGGTTCCAGTTGACCGGAGCGCATCAGATGCAGACCGGTGAGCAGGACACGATACACGTAGAGCAGGGGTTTGACCCGGGGCGGATCTTCCTTCTGGAACAGTTTCCACTGTGTGGCCGCGAAACCCAGATAATGATATGCGTGATACTTCGTTACACAGCCGGGGGCCAGCGCTTTCAGCTCTTCATACTCGGGAGTGGTGTGCAGAACCAGCGGCGAGAGCAACTGTTCCAGCACGTAGCCATTCTTTTTGAGCATGAGTTGAAAGAACTTACCGACATCGTGTGTGACCAGGTCGATTTCCAGACCGTTATCAACGCGCGAACGTTCGACCGTCACCTGCCCCTCTTTCATACCGATGATTGTCTCCAGCGGCAGCAGATGCACGCCGCGGAGATCGTAATCGGAATCAGGAGAAGGAAAGCCGTAGAGATGCGATCCACTGATAGTGGCAAACAGCAGAGGATAAGGATGTTCCTTGAGCTGTTGTTCAAGTCGAAGATCAAAGTTCATGATGATTCCTTTAAAGGAACAGGATGAAATTCATGAATGACGTCAATCGTTCCTGTGATATATCGATTGAATTCTTGCAGATCTTCTGATGGAATCCAGTATTCTTTTAAATCGCGACCACCTGCTTCCTGGGGCTCATATCGGCTCAGGTACTCAAACTCGACATCGAACTGCAGCACATAGCCGACATATCCAGAATTGGGATCTTTTGTGTTCCAGTCACGCGCGATCATGATCGCATACTCTTCCGTGAGCACAGGATAAAAAATCGGTTGCCAGTATAGCCGAGGTGGAAACTCTCTCCAGCCGGACGCCTGTATTAAATCGAGTTCCTGTTGCCCGACAGGTCGAAAGAGTGTGACAGTTTGTTTTCCATTCATGGCAGTTCTTCCTGCGTCGCCAGTCGACGCGCTTTGATGAGATAGTGATTCGCAGTTTCATAGTCGGGCCGGGCCGGCAGGCTGGTCTGTTCCAGCGCCTGCTCAAATTCCTTGTGTAGACTCTTCCGCCATTTTTCGGTCTCTTCCCAGGCGACTTCACCCCGCTTGATGGCCAGCAGCTGTTCCCGGTGGGGTCCCACGTCGACGACGACATAGCCTTCGCGCAGAAGCGTGATTCCCGAGATCAACAGCCGGATCAGGTGCATCACATGTTTCCATTTGACTTTCCCCTGGTTCCTGATGTCGGTCTGCATCTTTTTGAACTGCGACATCACATAACCGTTGTAGGTCTGATAGACGATGCGCGTCAGAAAGATATCCCGCAGATCCAGCAGTTCCTGGCCGAGGGGTGTGACCTGTTCAACCAGGGGAGTATAGAGGCACTCCAGTACGTTCGGGTTCGCTTTCAAAGCCAGTACCAGAAACTTCTGCAGTTCCCAATAGGTTTCCTGCGTTTCGTGACAGTCGAGTTGTTCGGGAATGCCGTACAGCGACCACTGCAGTTCCGCGGGCGGCAGGTAGACGCCGCGATAATCGGTGTCGGACTGCTCATCCTCCAGACCAAAGGCCCGGGAGCCAATGATGCACTTGAAGATCACGCGGGAGAACAGGTCACTGCGATTCGCGTTGATTTCGCTGTTGCCGATCTCCCCCTCTTTGAATTGGGCGAGCAGTGTCAGTTCGTCCGCTTTGAGAGCGACTTCGGCTCCATCAGGAAATTTAACGCGATACGAGTGATCCAGGTCACGCGGCGCACGCACCACCACACCGACCGATCCCCGCGGATGCTGCGTGCGACCGTTCGGCCCGATGATATCCCGGACTGTCACCACCTGTGTGCCATCAGAATAGATCAGGTTCGGCTGATAGTGAACTCGCTTGTTCATGGTGTCACTTCCTGTTTCCCTGTCGGGCGATCAATTACAGTCGGGGATCAACGGGCTCACTTTCCAACGCCAGTACCCCGAACACACATTCATGGACCCGCCGCAGCGGTTCCCGGTTCACAAATCGTTCCAGGGCTTCAATGCCCAGGGCGAATTCACGCTGCGCCAGCGACCGTTTGCGGTTCAGCCCCCGTTTACGCAGGCGAGTCAGATTTTCATCCGCGTCGTAATCCGGACCATAGATGATCCGCAGATACTCTTTCCCCCGGCACTTGATCGCAGGTTGCACCAGTCCTTGTGTGCCTCGCTGAATCCATTCCAGGGGTTTGACTACCATCCCTTCTCCCCCAGTGCCTGTCAACCCCGACCACCAGTCGATACCAGCCTGCACGCTGTCATTGTCGGTCAGATCGACTTTCAATGACGACGTCGCCAGCAGCAGTTTCTCATCCTGCTTACAGATGCGTGCGATGGTCTGCATGTGCCAGTGGTGATTCTGGTTGATATGGACTCTGCCTTCGGTGGCCAGCAGGTGAAACGGAGCCAGCTTCAGATCATCCAGATTTTCCACGGGCCAGCAATAGTGGCGATAGGCGCGCACGAAATCCTCGATCGCAGTCTGCCGGTTACGGAAGTGGGTTGTGATTTCTTCGGCATGCGATGCTTCGTCAGCAGTGAGCCGTGCTGTTGCCTGGTCCAGCGCAGCGACGACCGGGGGCAACGCCGCTTTTCCCGCGGCACCCACTGCTGCGTACTGCGACTGCAGCAGCGCCTGTGCTTTGGCAGACCAGGGCATCAACTCGCAGTCGAAGCAGGCCCAGTCCGTCTGGAACTCATTCCAGAAATCGGCGGCACTCAATGCCTGGCGGACCCGTTCCAGGAAGGCGGCTTCCAGTTCGGGCTGATTGAAGAAACGCCGGCCCGTCCGTGTGTAAACGATACCACATTCCGCTTCCTGTACTCCAAATCGCTGCCGGGCTGTTTCCTGATCGCGACAGACCACTACCACCGCACGCGAGCCCATGTGCTTTTCTTCGCAGATGACCTGAGGGATTCCCTGGGTGCGAAAATACGCAAATGCTTCGGCCGGATGTTCCAATAGCCCCGGTTCTGTTGTAGTTTCTGGCGGGGACATCGTCGGAGGCAGGTAGATCAGCCATTTCGGATTGGCAGCGAAACGGCTCATGACTTCCAGGGCCGCGGTCGCGTTTTCTTCACGGATGGTGATGTTCGTCTGCAGTCGCGTCGAAACAATCCGCTTGCCAGTGACATCCTGCAGATCGAGCAGGTCGTCGTGCTGCTGCTGAGCGGTTTGCTCTGTATCTGTTGCATCCCGGTACATAGGTTTTGCGTATTCGCAGTAGACTTCTTTCGCTGGTACTGAAACGAACTCTTTTTCCGGATAGCGGAGTGCCGTCAGGCGACCACCAAAGACGCAGCCCGTGTCGATGTTCACGGTCCGGTTGAGCCATTCCGGATCGGGAACAGGAGTATGACCGTAGACCACGTGCGCAGCGCCCCGGTATTCGGCGGCCCAGTTGTAGCGTACAGGAAAGCCGAATTCGTCGGTTTCGCCTGTCGTCTCGCCGTAAAGAGCGAACGAACGGACTTTCCCCGAGCCGCGTCCCTGCAGGTCCTCTGTCATACCAGCATGGGCCACGACGAGTTTTCCCTGGTCCAGCACGTAATGACTGATCAGGCTGTCGAGGAACCCGGCCAGCGCCTGGCAGAACGGTTCCCGCGTCTCTGTTGGCAGCGCTTCGATTTCAGCGACCGTCTCTGCGAGGCCGTGCGTCAGTTTGACATCTTTCCCTTTGAGCTTGCGGAGCAGTTTCATGTCATGGTTGCCCGGAACGCAGAGTGCCGTCCCCTGCTGGATCATATTGCGCACGATGCAGACCGTATCCAGTGAACGCGGACCCCGGTCGACCAGATCGCCCAGAAAAATGACCTTGCGACCTGTGGGATGCGCATAACAGGCATCGCCCCACAGGGGATCTGCTTCCAGAACGGAGGTTGGCGCATAACCCAGTGCTTCGAGCAGCACCTCCAGTTCGTCACAGCAGCCATGAATATCGCCGATGATGTCGAAAGGACCCTGTTCCTCGCGACGGTCATTCCAGAGGGGGACTCGTTCCAGGCGGGTCGCGTCGATCTGTTCGAGCGAGTTCATTTCAAACACATGGCGGAAGCCCTCGCGACGGAGGCGTTTCAGGTTGCGTTTTAATTGCGATCGCTGGTTGCGGACCACGTGTGATCCAAATGAGCGGTCGGGCCGTTCCTGGTTCCGCGCATGACAGATCTTTTCGGACAGGTTGAGTACGATGGCGACCGGCAGAAAGTGGTATTTCCGCGCCAGTTCGACCCACTGTGCCCGGGCCTCCTGCTGGACGTTGGTGGCGTCCACAACCGTCAGTCGCCCGGATTTCAGGCGTTGGGAGACGATGTAGCCCAGCAGATCGAAGGCTGCTTTTGTGACACTCTGATCGTTTTCGTCATCGCTGATGATCCCTCGGCAGAAATCGGAAGAGATGACTTCAGTCGGCAGAAAGTGTTTTCGCGCAAACGTACTTTTGCCCGCCCCACTGGGACCGACGAGCACAACGAGTGAGAGTTTCGGGATTGAGATTTCCATAAATTGATACTTGCCTGATTCTGGAGATAAGCTGAAAAACTCGTTTGCGAGTTCCTGAATGGATGAGAATGTGAACGAATGAAAATGAAAGCACTGCAATCAGGTATCGGTGTGCTTCTTCATTTCAAACACTCCCATTTGAGTCGGGGCACCTACGGCTTTGTCTTCCGGGCCGACGGGCAGGAAGCGGACGGAGTAACCGAACTTGTCTGCGATGCCGGCGGCCCACGTCTGAAATTCAGCCCGCGTCCACTCGAACCGGTGATCGGCATGCCGTACATTTCCAGCGGGCAGGGTTTCCCACATCACGTTATATTCCTTATTCGGAGTGGTGAGCACAATGGTTTTCGGGTGGGCGAATTCAAACAGCATCCGTTCCAGCGCCGCCAGTCGGGGCGGATCGAGGTGTTCAATCACTTCGACCAGGGCGGCGGCGTCGAAACCTTCGAGACGACGATCGCGGTAGGTCAGCGAGCCGTGCAGCAGTTTGATCCGTTGCGCCTGACGTTCCGGCAGTCGTTTCAGTTTGAGCCGTTTGGATGCGATTTCCAGTGAACGCACTGAGATATCCAGACCGACAATCTGTTCGAACTGTCGATCGGCCAGTAGTTCGCGGAGCAGCTTTCCTTCGCCGCAACCCAGGTCAAGCACGCTCTGCGCACCGGAGGCCCGCAGGGAGGCCATTACGCTGCCCAGTCGCTGCTGGTTCAGGGGAACCGCTTTGTCGGTGAGGTCTTCGGCTGTCTCTTCACTTTCGTTTTCGAGTTCTGAGTCGTCAGGCTCGGTTTCTCCTACCAGACGGGCCAGGGCCGTGAGGTACAGGCTCGGTTTAAATTTCAGATAACGGCGGCTGATCTGATCTTTCAGGGGATGGTCGGCCAGCCAGCCGGCTCCTTTCTCCAGCAGTTTTTCCAGTTCGTTTTCGCCGACGAAGTAATGTTTGCGGTTGTCGAAGACCGGAATCAGTACGTAGAGGTGGTTGAGCAGTTCCGCAAGTGTTTTCGTACCTGTCAGGGTGACTGTGTAACAGGGACTTTCGCCCCAGTCCGGGAACAGTTCATCCAGCGGATAAGACTGGATGACGACTTCGTAACCCAGTGGTTCGAAGATTTCGCGAATCAGTTCTTCCCCGCCGCGTACGGGCAGGACGGCGATCTGTACCGTGAGCGGCAGCGGCGTGCTGACCAGTTCCGGACGATCCTTGCAGCGTCCGTTGAGCGCGGATCCCAGGACCTGGGAGAGGGCGACACTCATGAAAGAGGAAGCGACATAGGGGCGATCGTTGACGTACTGGTCAAGCAGGAACGACTGCTGACGTCCTTTGCCGCGGACCATCCCCACCGGATCGACGTCCAGCAGCAGGCAGGCGGTGCACTGTTCCTCGGAAACTGTAGGGTAAAACACATGGGCGTTGCCGAAACTCAGATTGAAGCTCTGAAAACGGTCCGGGTGTTTGTGTAGCAGGTAGCTCAGATCGCTGGCGGGTTTGTGCGTCGTTGTGATAGATAATAACACTCGAGTCTATCCTTTCTGGTCACAATTCCAGAACGCTGGCAGATCTGTTTCACAGACTGCGCAAATATAATAGTTGTCTTTGATCAGATTGAGTTGTGCACAACGAGGGCAACGACGAAAGTCATATGCCGGTTCAAAAAAGTCAGGGTAATGTATTTCGAGTCGTCTGAGGGCTGAATCAACGGCCTGCCAGGAAGCAGGTTCCGGACAATATCCTGTGGACTGATTCGTAATTCTTTCAATGTAGTAATCTGCGTGCTTTAAAGCGAAGGTGATTTCGCCTGCACTGAGTACCGGGCGTCCCAAAGCGCAAGCGACATGTTCCTGATGGCGATCGCAGATATGCAGGTGACCCTCTGTGTCGATAATGAACGTCACCGTTAGATATGGTCCATTTTCAAACTCAACTGTGAGTTGCTCGACCTGGTGAAGTAATGCCTGATGCGTGTTAACAGGTCGACTGATGCGTACTGAATTCAACTGCGCCCGGATTTCAGGAGGACCAACATAATTGTACTCTTTCAACATTAGGAGGTCCTTAAGATCGGAAGACGAAAGGGTCAATACAGATAGTCTAGTGTATGAGCCTCTGTCAGTGTGGGAGGTTCGACTTTTTCTACCAGACGGCGGATGACATTTTCCGGGACCGGCTGGGGACACTGGCGATTCTGTTTCAATATCGTTTCCAGCGGCGGTTCCAGGTAGATCAATTCGATGCGGGCTCCGTAGTCGGTAAAGAGCCGAAGCCAGCGTTGGCGTATCTGCCGTGTCAGATTGGTGGCGTTGAAAGCGAAATCAGATTTTTCGCGCAACAGTTCGCGGCAGCGTTCCCGGGCGAGTTGGACGACGGCTCCCTGGTTGTCCGTCGGTTCGACGTCCAGGTCGTCGCGCATGTCATCCAGCGAGACGGTGGGCAAATCCGTACGGTGCCGTGCGAGCCAGGTATCTTTTCCCGAGCCCGGCAGGCCGGACAGCATAGTGACCGTGCAACTGAAGTCTTCATGAGGCACATAGTGCACGTTCGGTTCCGGCGTGTGATAAAACAGGAATCGCGCCTGATCGTTGGCGAACGGGTAGGGCTGATCGAAGCAGTGCTGTTCCTCGGCAATCATTTTCCAGAACCGCAGATTTTCTTCCGGACGAGACATGCTGTTGGTCGTCCTGCCGCGCGTGTCGGCCAGGGCAAACAGGTAGAGCAGACGATGGTTGACCAGCCAAGAGAGGGAAATCACTTCCTGTTCCGGATTCGGTTTTTCCAGCAGAAAGGCGGGACGACCATGATAGCGGACCAGGCGGCAGATGGTCTCGCGGGTTTCCAGATCACAGCCCAGTCCGCGCAGAACATTTCGCGCCAGATACTCTCCTTTCACGGCATGTTTGGGCGAACGCAGGCGGCCGGTTTCGGGATCGAGCTGCGTAGTCAGCGGTTTGGCTGCGTCGTGCAGCAGCGCGGTGAAGATCAGGATGGACTGTTCCCGGCTGCATAAGGCAGACCACTCATTCAGTTCCGGTAACTGGCGGCAGACGAGTTGGGTGTGCGTCCAGACATCCCCTTCGGCGTGCCACTGGGCATCCTGCGCGCAGTCGGACATTGCCTGGCACCAGGGCTGCGTGGCGGCCCAGGTCAGAATGTCATTCAGAGATACCTGAGACAGCTTTTTCCAGTTCATTTAGCTTGCTTCCAAATCACTGATCGCTTCTAAAAGTGCATTCCGTAGCTGGTGATAGTCTTCTCCGGCTACAGTCACACCGAGTCTTCCGTTAGCTGTTTCATTTACTACAATAAAGAGTCGATCACTATATTCCGTGTCATAGTTGATTATGACGGGGAGCTTTTCTAATCGCCCAATTTGGAAAGAACGATTTTCCACTCGACCTTCAGATTCAATGTTATTCCAATAGTTTTGCCAGTCTTTCAGAAGATTAAGGTTCGAAATTTCTAATTGTAGTGCGATCAAAGACGATTCGATCTGTAACCCCAATGTTTCCGGTTCTTCGAGTAATTTATCGACCATCAATTCCCAGTTACCGGATCGTCCATACGCGATCAGTCCAAATTCTGACATTCTTTTTTAAACTCATTTCTATTATGACCAGATATCTGCCTGTTTCGAGAGCAGGTTGGGGACCATTGCCTGGTGTTGCCAGTGGCTGCTCTGTTTGATTTTTTCTACAAATTCGGGACGGACAAACTTGGACCTGCCGGTGACGACTCCACCCGCTTCGGTGCGGAGATAAACGCCTTCCATCAGGTTGTCCGTGTTGCTGGTATAAGGATTATCAAAGGCGCTGTCAAAGGCAGACTGGCCAATCAGCGTCTCCAGGTCTTTGCGTGCCAGGGGGCCGGTATGAATCACGGGCACCGTTTCGATGCCGGTCCCTGCAAGCAGTTCCAGCCGGCAGGCGAGGCTGAGAAAAACCTGTTTTACTTTATCGTAAATGTCAAATTCAAAGAAGTAGTGCGGCAGGCTGCGATAATGAATCGAGTGCCGTGCATAGACCCATTCGCCAAACAGGATGAACCGGTCTTCCAGCATCTGTTCCAGGACCGGTCGTTTGACCATGGCCCATTGCTTGAACAGATCGTACTGTGGGTGCATGCCTTCGTTAATCAGGTGCCCCCGACACTGCAGAACGAGTTCTCCGGTGGGAGAGAAATGAAGTCCGACGTTGGTGCCGTCTATTTTTTCCTCCACGATGAGAGATGGATCGGCAATGAACTGTAACGAAGCCTGTTCGCTGAGCCGTTTATCGTCTGCCGTCCCCGTAGAGCCGAACAGATGAGGTGTTCGCGGATATTTGACAAATTGATCATGGGAACTGCCCATCGGTCCGGACTCTCTTTAACAAAAGTGAAGGGGATGTATCAGATTCAGCCGTTTCAGCATGCGCAGATTCTCTGTGTCGATTCTGACAGAAAACGGCTGAGGTGAGAACTCAGTGACAAAAAACTCAGTGACGGAAAACCGGCGCGGGATCATTCCCGCGCCCGTCCGTTATTCTCTGAAAAAAGTGATTGCGGTTCACGCCGTCAAAAGCAGCCCCGCGTGAGGCAGCACTTTTTGAAGCGCCTGCCGGAGCCGCAGAGGCATAAATCGTTGCGGCCCAGTTTTTCTTCGAGCAGCTTAACGCCATGCACAATGCGGGTGCCCCGTTTGACTTGTGTTTCAGACGGGAAGCCTGTGCGGCGTTTGCTCATCGTTTCAAAAAAAGGGCCGTTCGTCGAATTCGGAATCGTACATATCACACCTCCGCTGGGTCAGAGAACAGAGTGGTTTGAGAAGGGAGACACGGCGAGTTCAGCGAGGTTCTCGAATATTCTGTTTTAAAAATGAATTTTCCAGTTCCGTTTTTCAATGCAGCGGAGATTCGCTTTATCGCGGAGCTGTAACAGATATTTTGTCAGCAGCTGCAACTCATTATCATTCTGGTCACCGAGCCAGGGGGTGACGTAGATTGCGTTGCCGTAGTTTCGTTCAACTTTTTTGGGGTGTATCATCCACAATGAGTACGCGTTCCAGATTATATCCCTGTCGCCTGACTTTCTTCAGATCTTTAATGTAGTACTGTTCGTGCCACTCGGGATCGAATCTTGTGATACAACGTTCACGGCTCCAGATGAATTCTGGAATAATCCATTTCGGGAAAATGGAATTCACAACTGATTCAACATAGTCTGGGCTGGAAGAAGACCAGACTGCAATACGGTAGTGCTGAGAAACCTGGTTTAAAAAATCAGTCAGAAATGGCCGCAGATAAACCGCATACGGCCCGATTCGACAGTCTGGCTTTCGCTCAAGTGGACGATCTGCTGCATAAAGCAGTGTCTCATCAATGTCGAGAATCAACAGGATCTGATCCAGGGGCTGCACGACTGATTTCCTCTAAAAGAACGAACCTCGGTTTCACTGAGGTGTCAACGTTGACAGATTTGTTCCAGCAGTATTGTTTTGCTGTTGTGTTAATACAGACACAAATCAGGTTTTTTAGTTCTGTCCGCTTCATGGTGAGACGTTTGTAACGAAATGTTGAAAGTCATGCTGTTTAACAAAGGTTTAAGCTGTTCGGTTTGAAGTGAGGCATTATTGGTGCGTCGTGCGCGAATGATGTTGCTTTCGGGGTGATGCCTGCGCATCGCCAGTCTGCTTAAAATTCCTGGTAACAGAATAGATATCATGACTTCTCAACAAAGAAAACACCACGCTGACTGCAGGGTGGATGCGCTGATTGCACAGCATGGATCAATGCGACGTGCGCATCAGAAAAAATACTGGCGACTGATTCATGTAATCCGTGCGCGGACGAAGCTGCTCTCACCCCGTCAACAAGCAGGATTTCTTAATCCTGTCAATGCGGGGGTTGTTATTCAGGCCTGTGTCAGGATGGCGCGTCGCGGTTTTGCCTGGATTCGCTCCCCGGAGGACTGGGTAGTTCCCAAGGGAAGTTCTCTGGTTCAGCTCCGCTCGCTGGTGCATCATTTATACGATAAATATTCCGTTCCCGATTTTATGTCAACCGTCTGGTGGAATGAGCATGAAATAAGCTGGGAACTGGACCTCTACCTGCATCTGGCACGTGGACAGAGTGTGCGGAAATATCAGAATATATTCTGTCAACGTCTGTCGAAGAAAATGGCGGCTCATTTTATGCAGGCACCTGATGACCTGCGGCCCTACGCTGCAATCTTCTGGTCACGAGTGCGGGCACTCGGCGGAGATGCAAAGCTGGCTCGAACCCTGGTCACCCGAACTGTGCTGTCTCTACCTAAATTTGATGAGCCTTTCTGGGATGCAGTCGTCCGCTTCCTGATTAAGTATCAGCCGATCTCTGCGGACGAAGTAGTGGAGATTGTTAATTTTATTTTCCAACAGCGATATGAACCGGCGGAGAAAGTCTGGGGTCCCGGTGCCGGAGAAATTCCGGTTCAACCTCAGTTTTCTCTTAGGGGGCGTTCGCTGATGACACTCAGGCGGCATATGGTTCACTGGCAGTCAGATCTGATTGAGCAGGGGATCATGCCGCCTCCGGGAGTGAGCCGCCTGGATTTTCCCTGGGATCGCAGCAATATTAAAGCTTTTCAGTGTGAGCAGGAAGATGCTGTCTGGAGCATTGAGGAACTGCTGACTCCCCGACAGTTACAGAACGAAAGTCGGCGGATGAATCATTGTGTTTCTGATTATATCGGTGATTGCATCGGCCGTAGTACAACGATCTGGTCAATGAAAGTGAAAACGGGGCGTCGCAGGCGGCGTCAACTGACGATCGAAGTCCATCCCCAGAAAAAGATGATATTTCAGGCGAGTGGTAAGAATAATTGCGAACCAAGTGAAACTGTCAAAGAGATCTTAAATCGCTGGGCTGCCCAGGAGGGATTGACTCTCAATGAGTCAATCTGATTAATTACAAGGCAGAACCTGCACTAAACTGACGCAGCGAAAGCCATCGGTGCATCTGTAATAGACGAGGCTTGGAGTTGAGATTTTCTGGGGACGAACAGTTCGGTGACCGTCAGTGCGGATCGCTTCCCGATGCCGTCGAGTTGTGTGATGGGAACCTGAGAGAAAGTCATGTGTGCCTCGCGGGGACTGTGACTGGGAGCGGGTTCAGCAGACAGGCTGGCTGCTGAATATCCTGGCCCAAATAACCATATAACCGGTAAATTTTACCTGACCGGCAGTAGCAAGAGCAGCAGAGGGAGCTTAGGTACAGAAATACAGTTTTCGTTCGCGTCAACTCTCTCCATAAAACCGAGATAACTGATGGAGTCACCATCTTTATCGTAATAAAACGGACTTTATGATCTCGGACAATTCATATTGAGAGTCGAATGCCCCTCTGCTCATTTAGATGTTCGCTGCTTCTGTCACTGCTGACCGGGCTGGGGATGCTCTTCCCTTCACATATCTTCGCCCAGGATCCGGCACCCGATGATCAGCCGGAATGGATCCAGGAAGAAGATTATCTGTACCGCGCCTATTTTGATTTCACCGGGCAGGCGGGCGGCGTGAATGATAATGGTCAGGGGCTGCTGTTTATTCCCCTGGCACAGGATGAAGAAAGTCTGTTCTTTGCGGATCTGCGAGGAAATATCTTTGACGATTCCTCCGCAGAAGGAAATTTCGGTCTGGCTTACCGGCGGATGGTAAACGACCAGTGGATCGCCGGCATGTATGGCTTCTACGATGTCCGCCGCAGTCAGTACAGCAATATCTTTCGCCAGGGCAGCTTTGGTTTTGAACTGCTCAGTATTGAGTGGGATTTCCGCGTGAACGGCTATGTTCCCTCGCTCAAACAGCAACGAGTGGACTCGCTGAATACTGCCTATCTGAGTGGTAATAATATCGTGATGCGGGCCGGTGAAGAACGTGCTTACTGGGGAACCGATTTTGAAGTCGGGCGGCTCTTGAAAACATTCCCTGAATCGAATCTGGATGCAGAACTGCGAGGTTACGTAGGCGGATATTACTTTGATAATTCGGCCCCTGGCTTTCAAGAGATGACAGGTCCACGCGCCCGGGTCGAGTACCGGATGTTCGATCTCCCCTGGCTGGGGAATGGTTCGCGTGTCGTGCTGGCTGGACAGTATCAGTATGACGAAGTACGGGGCTCCCAGGGGACCGGCCTGTTGACCGTGCGAATTCCTCTGCCGGGCAATGGAGACAGTCAGAAATTGACTCGCTTCCAGCGCCGGATGGTGAACCCGATCGTGCGTGATATCGATATCGTGTTGAACCAGGCCCGGGGACCGGAAGAATGTGCGAAACTGCAGCTGACCGGACAGGAACTGAAGGATCTTACGTTGATCGATGCGGATACAGTCAATGCCGAAGCCGTCTTCAACGCCGCGGGATCAGACAGTGTCGTGCTGTTTGACGGTTCCAAAGGAACGATCAATACCAGCACCGGTTTTGTCTTTAATGATGGCCAACTCGCGCTGGCTGGTGGCAATAGTGTGAATGTTGTGGGTTGTAATTCCGGTGCTGTCGCCAGCTTCAGCTATGGCGCGCAACCGATCGTGAATGGTTCGCTGACTTCGATTGATGTCTTCACGATGGCGGACCGTTCCAGTATCGTGGGTATGAATATCACGGGCGGGCAAAATGGAATCTATGGTAATAATCTGAGTGGTTTCACGATTAACAGAAATACCATCAGCGGTGCAGATGAAGATGGCGTGCATCTGGAAGGGGACACTAACGGTTCCATCACAGATAATACCTTCACAGGAAATGGAAAACTCACGTTTAACGATGGTCTGGAAATTGAAAACTTAACGGGGGGAACGATTTCACGTAATACATCCAGCGGAAATGATTACGGTTATTATTTCAGGCGGATTAACGGTGGAACGATCTCAAATAACATCGCTGAAAATAACGACAAGGAAGGATTCTATATCGAGCGATTTAATGCAGGTACCATTACCGGGAATACCGCGCAGAACAATGCCTCATCTGGCTTTTACTTTGAATATGATATGGACGGTGGCGTGTTCTCAAATAACATTGCCAGCAACAACGGCGAATTCGGATTTGAATTTTATGGTGTCAATGACGGAACCATCAGTGGCAACCAGGCGCTGGACAATGCTTACGCCGGTTTCGCTTTCTATGGTCAGATCGAAGGCGGAACGTTTTCTGGAAATATTTCCGCACGAAATGATGTTGGATTCTATTTTGATGAAGACATCGATGGAGGAACCATTACCGGCAACATCGCCAGCAACAACCGGTATGACGGATTCTATTTCCGTGATATTTTTCATGGCGGAACGTTTTCGAATAATACCGCGACAGAAAATGGAGATGATGGATTTGATTTTGATGACTTCGATGGGGGAACAATCAGTAATAATATCGCGACCGGAAATGGTGTGAACGGGATCGCCTTCTTTGGAGAGGTCAGCGGCGGGACGTTTAGTGGAAATACTGCCACCGGCAACCAGGATAACGGAATCAAATTCGGTGATACCGTATCGGGCGGAACGATTGTGAACAACGTGGCCAGTAATAACGTCGACGACGGGTTTGACTTTGAAGATATTACGGGCGGGGTGATCACAGGCAACACGGCTACCGGAAATCAGGACGTTGGCTTTGATTTTGACGATATCGTCAGTGGGGGTACGATCAGCAATAATCTCGCCACAGGAAACCAGGGTAACGGGTACGATTTTATTGCCCCGATTCAGGGAGGCACCCTGGACGGAAACACTGCCCGGAGCAACTCGGGCAATGGTTTCTCGATCGTGAATTTCTCAGGAGGTAACACCGCATCCTTCTCGAACAACTCTGCGATCGATAATGCGTTGAAGGGTTATGACGTCCAGACAGGGACACCGCAGAGCGGTGTGGGATCCAATACCGGTTCTGGAAACGCTTCTGACAACAACTATTGATCTGACTGACCCCGTCTGATTCCAGAGGCTCCATTTTACAGGCCAGATTCCATTTTCATGTGAAGTCTGGCCTGTTCTGCTTTGAGTTGCTGGTTTTCTGTCTGCAACTGTTCAACGAGTTTCAGGACGTCCGCTTGCGGCAGACGCGGGTGAATATGCTGGGGGCAGTTTATGTCCCAGGCGGTGACAGTAAACAGGATGGCACGCTCAACCCGTCCAGGATAAGCCGGGTCGTGCAGTTGCGCGAGCAGTTCCGGATCATCTTCGACAGACCGGGCGGTTCCCCAGATCTTCACACGCCGACGCTGGACGTAATCGATCAGAAACAGAAATGCCTGGGGATTTTCAGCGAGGTTACCCAGAGTAATGAACTGCTGGTTGCCGGCAAAATCGGCGAAACCCAGTGTTGATTGATCGAGGACTTTGAGAAAGCCGGGGCTGCCTCCGCGATATTGTATGTAAGGCTGCCCGGACTGACTGGCAGTTCCCAGGTAAAACATGTCGAGTTCTGATAGAAATGTCTTTAGTTCTGCTGTCACTTTTGTCTGCCAGCCAGACCTCTGTTCCATCCGGGCGTACTGTGAGCGTGAACCTTTTTGTGTCTGCACCGCTTTCACGGATTCTGTAAAGGCGATATCACTGGGGTAAGCGTGCATCGCGAAATTTCTGAATTGAAGAATGAAAAAGGGGGCAGTTCGACATGGAACTGCCCCTGTGTGAGATTACTGTGAATTCGCTGCTGCCAGCCCCTCCGGCAGTGGTTCGACAGTCGGGAAATCGATTTCCGTCCGGGCGATGTTATTGAAGTAATTGGTAAAGATGTTGAGCGCCACATTAGCGACGATCTCGGCGATCTGCTCTTCACTGAACCCGGCGTCGCGGATGTCTTGCAGGTCCTGGTCGGAAACCTGTCCCCGTTTTGCCACGATAGTCCGGGAGAACTTCAACAGGGCAGCCGTTGCAGGGTCAGAGTCGCCACCGGCCCGGTTTTCCAGGATCTGTGATGCTGACAGACCGGCACGCTTTCCGAGGGCGGAATGTGCCGAGACACAATACCCACAATGATTCGCTTCCCCTACGGTCAACGAGATCTGTTCCCGATGCTGAGCCGAAAGCGCTCCTGTGGTCAGGGTGCCACTGAATTTCAGATAGGCATCCAGTACGGCGGGGGAATGGGCCATGGTTCGCATCAGGTTGGGAGTCATTCCGAGTTTGGACTGGACTCCGTCTAATAATGCTTTAGCGGGACCTGTGACGGTGGCGGGATTGACGGCGATTAAACGTGGCATCTTTCTTCTCCTTCAAAACATTTTACACAAAAGCGGGTAAGTGAAATACAAATATAATAAACAGACAGGTCTGTATGGATATGGTCAAAAAAAGAGGAAACGGGTTCTTTATTTTGTTTGTGAAATCAGGATTTCAGCCGCCTGTTCGGCAATCCCGGCGGCATCAGCATTTCCTTCGCTGACGGCAGTCACGATGGCGCCTTCCACCAGAATACAAATCGCCGGGGCAACGGCTGCTGCCTGGGTGCCTGCGGACTCAATTATGATTTCGGTCAGTTGCTCCTTAAATCGTCGTTTGTGGTCTGAACAAAAATCGGTTGCTGTGGGATTCGAGTCCGCCAGTTCCGCCAGGGCATTGAGAAATGCACATCCCCGATAGTCAGAACACTGGAACCAGTCCTTTAACGCGGCAAAAAACGCTTTGAGTGAATTCAGTCCCTGCGACTGGTGTTCCAGCATGCGTTGTCTGAGATACAGGTTGAACTGTTCTTCCCGATATTTGAGGACTTCGACGACCAGATCATCTTTCGAGGGAAAGTGATTATATAATGTCATTTTCGCCACCCAGGCTTCGGCGATCACACGATCGATGCCGACGGCACGGATGCCTTCCGAATAAAACAGTTTCTCGGCTGTTTCGACGATGCGTTTCCGGGCATTGGAGGGGCGTTGTGTTTTGCTCATACTTGAAATATACAGACCTGTCTGTTTTAGTCAAGCCTTAATTTAAAAAATCTTTTCCCGACCATCAGAATCCAGAAACGGGCCATTCCAGCCATCGTAGAGGGGGCTGAACTGAAAATTCAAGACATCGAGACGGTTATTGAGCCAGTCGATGATGTCCGTCAGACGCTTTTCGGGCTGCTTTGCTGCGGTTCCCAGTTGAATGGTCCCCTCGATCTGCTGTGGCGTGCTGGAGCCCCCAAAAAAGCAGTGATTTCCTTCGATGGCCTGTTCGATCCAGTCGTCCAGAAATATTTCATAGTCCGATCCGGGTACCAGGTTCACGGTGACGGCGACATTCCAGTCGATGAACTCACCCCGATGTTTCTTTTTGCGGAGGCGTTTGCGCATGTGTCAATTTCTTCTAATGTTATTTCTGACACCATTCTGCGAAGGGGAAGAATTCAAATCGGTTTTCTGTTCTGCGAATATCCCTCAAGATCGGAGTCTGTAACCAGTCACTGTGATCGGGAAGTCGTCGCGAAAAATCGAAAAAGATCCAGTCTGCGGCAGGTTCAGGAGCAAAACAGGCGACCCTTGTGTCGCTACTGTAATTTTCATAAGACGGCGGTCCCAGGCGATCATAGATTTCAGTCTGGGTCCAGTCACGTTCGAAAAAATCCGGAATCAACGTGGATTGCAGGTCGTTCCATTCCGTAGCATTCAGGACACGATCTGGTTGAAAGTAATCGAGTTTGTGCGCCACCTGGGCATAAGTAGAGGCCACTTCAGCGATGTAGTCCGGGATTTGAAAGTGCTGATACTCAAATTGTCCCAGCACTCCGCGACTTCCCTTTAAATCAGTTTCTTTGAATTCTTCCCAATCGTTCTCGCGTTCATCGATCCAGCAGAGATCCCATAAAAGTGAGCCTAATGATAATGCGATTCCAGGGGCATTTCCCCCATACATGGCAGGTCGTTTCAATGCATGTGGCAGCATTTCCAGTTGTCGATTTCGAAACTCTTCAATGCTTCGCATAAAAAATCAGGAATTCCTTAACCGCAATGATATCAGTTTATTCAGAGATATCATGGCTTATTCCAGCAGTTCCAGTCCTTCCAAAAATTCATCCAGGTTGTCCGCGAGTTTTTCGACGTCGCCACCTTCATTGGGATAGAAGCCCCAGACGGAGTAGTTGTCAGCCGGGTCGACACAGAGCAGGTCTTCGTTGTCGTAGCCGATGGTCAGCCAGGAGCCAATGCGGGAGAAGGGGATTCGGTTACCCTCATCATCCATCGTCGTTGTATCGCCGGTGATATCCTGGATCAGTTTCACATACAGGTTCGCCTGATCGATGTACGCGACCTCGTAATCGTCGATCTCAAGCAGTTCCTGAAGCTCTTCACGACTGGCGATCTCCCACTCCCGTTCGTCGAATTCAGCGTAGGCTTCATTCTCGAGGCTGTCCAGCCAGAGCAGGTAGTTGTCCGGTAAATTCAGTTTTTCATCAGCCATCACAGATCTCCTTTGTTAGCATGTATCCCGTTTTATTATCTCGTCTGCAAAATTTCAGGCGACGAGCATAATAGTCTGGACGATGCGATAGTGAAATGTGTGCGCTCCCTTATGTTGAAATTGAGCGAGTATCCCGGAATTCTATCCTGACAAACGGTACACATGCCCGAATCCTGTTGCCAGGTCGGGGCTGCGTAGCTTCCAGTCCCGCTTCCTGCCAGCAACAGGGTTATCGTAGCAGTCTGGAAAACCGGAGTTCAAGAAGAAAATGGGCAAAACGTTAGCGAATGCAGGGCTGTCCACGCTACCTGGTCTAACGATTCCAGACGTAAATCAGCAGCAGTGCCACTAAAGTCAGAGTGAATGCAGCGCAGAGACAACCCCAGGGGGTGGGCCGCCTGATTGCTCCCACGACGGCTTCATAGCGTACCAGGTCTGCCAGTTTCTCGGCGTCCAGCGGATGTCCGCACTCACAGGGGGGAATCTCTTCCGAGTACCGCAGCCCGTTGCATTGAGGACAGCGACCACAACAGTCGCAGTAAGGCAATTCGCAGTCCGGACAGGTTTTGACTTCGGTCTTGAAACGCCTGCTTCCACACACCGGGCAGCGTCCACAGCCGGGACAGGAAGCCCGACCTGGATCAAACACGGCTGTTTCACAGCCCAGGCAGCGGATAAAAGGAAGATCGCTCATGCTTCCAGTCTGGAGCATGAGCGGGAACGTGTCAATCATTCTCCGGGCTGATGGGGGAGAAGTTTAAACGGCAGTATTCTTTTCTTTGCTGGGCTTCCGCTCTTCGGTTCTGCTTTCATCGTTGTAATAGTTGTTGAGGATTGATTTCATTTCCTGATGTCCCTTGGAAACGGCCACGATTTCATTCCACATCTCTTCAGTGAGCAGTTCCTGCAGTGGTTGATGGAGGTGGGGGATACGATTGAAAACCTTGAGCAGTTTCTTGTCCCAGATCTTGTAGTATTTGATCAAATCGTTGGGATACACGATTTTGCGGCGGGTTCCTTCATCAATACCACGAAAGGGAGTGGGGATATTCAGGTAGCCGTAATCGTCGGTCAGCTGTTCCCCAGGGTGAATGTCCCGGATGGCAATTTCGAAGTCGTAAGCGGTGGTCAGGCAGTTGGAATTGAAGCTGTGGTTGACGTAGCGGCCGTTGTCCCAGCAGAGGACCAGGTTTCCCTGGTTATTGCGAAAAGAGTAGGTATCCAGAATATTCTGGTAGATGTCTTCCATCGACTGAAATTCGACTGAACTGAACTCGCGGTCCAGTTTATCCAGGACCCAGGTGATGGAGCCAGCGGGGATGAACTCGGTGGCGACGACGCCGTAGCCGATTTCGTTGCTGATAAATTTCAACTCAGTTTTGGGGTGTATCATTTAGGATCTCTAATACACAAAAGGAAGGAGTGTGGTCGCAGGTTGTGGCTTGACGAAGCCCCTCGTCCACACGGTGTTTAATTCACATGGCACCTCATGTTGTTGAAAGTTGAATTTGCAGGAGGATATATACCGTTGATTCGACCGTTTGCACAGTCCTGATTGACTTATTTTTTCACGAATCGAGAAAGCTATTTTCCAGCGGGAAAGGAGTGGGGTGACAGTCTGTCTCAGGCGGCCGGTTCGACGGTCGTTTTGGGATCGGGGCCGTACTGGTTGGGGCCGCTGGTTCCTTCCAGAATCATCATGATCAACATGACCAGTGGACCGATGCCGGGGACCAGGAAAACCAGCAGCCAGAGTGCGCTGCGGTCGGTATCGTGCAGACGTCGGACCGTGACCGAGAGCTTGGGCATGAGGACCACCAGCAGGTAAAGCAGGCAGAATATCAGCCCCAGTCCTGCTCCATTCAGGGCTTCGTCGAGGTTCAGCACTCGCCCCAGGACGGCACCGACGACAAACGACAGGACTGTGAAGATCACGTCGAACAGGGTAAACATCCAGTATTCCAGCCGACGGGCACGACCGTCGAGCGTGGCAAAATTCTTAAGTACTTTCAGATACCAGTTCATTTGAAAACCGTTTCCGTCCACAGAAGCAAAGTTGGGTCAAGCGGGAATACAGGGGGAAACACGACGCAGCAGTCGCTGGGTCGCGTTTTCTCTCCCTGTTGATTTTGTTCAAGAAAGAACGTTTATTGCGGCTCAGGTGCCAGCTTGGGATTTTCACCATACGCGTTCGCGTTGGGATCGCTGTCCAGAATCATGAAGATAAACAGAATGATTGCCCCGAAGAAGGGAATCAGACTGATCAGAATCCACCATCCGGTGCGATTGGTATCATGCAGGCGACGGACTGTGACTGCGATGCTGGGGATGAAAATAAACAGCGAGTACAAACCGGAAAGCGAGACCGTAATGAGTCCACCTGTTTCACCAATAATCGCCCCGAGGATCCCGATGACAAATGAGATGAGGATATTGAACAGGATAAACATCCAGTATTCTTTTCTTCGCGCGCGACCGGAGAAATCGGCATACTTTTTGAGGACCGCCAGATACCAGTTCATGACAAAGCCTTTCGTTTCACTCGGGTGAGTCCAGGGAAATGATGATGTTGTGGGTGATTTCTATTTCGCGCCGCCTTCCCAAACAGGGAAAACTACGCCATCTATTTTCGAAATAGTAGCTTATGGGACCACATCTTACTGAACTGGAGGCAATAATCAAAAGAAATTATGCAGAAAGGGCCGCGCGGATATGAGGATTAGAGGGGCTGGGGATTGTCGCAGGCCTATCAGTCCAGGCTATATGACGGGCGAATCCCGAGAAGCAAAATCCACAGGGCGGGTTGTTGCTGCTATTGTTCCCGATATGTTTTGTCTGTTTTATTGCCCGGGATGATCGGACCAGACCGCAAATTCATTTCCGGAGGGTTCCAGAAACTGAAAGCGTCTGCCGCCCGGAAAGGAAAAGATGGATTTGCTGATCTGGCCGCCGGCTGCTTCTACTTTGGACAGGGTTTCTTCCAGCTGCTCACTGTAAAAGACGAGTAACGCGCCGCCGTTCTCCGTGGTGGAACAGAGTTCTGCTTTGAAGAAGCCGCCATCCAGTCCTTCGTTCGCGAAGGCGGTGTAGTCCGGACCAAAATCAGTAAACGACCAGCCGAAGACGGTCTCGAAGAATGCTTTGGTTGCCGCCAGGTCTCGGGCGGGGAATTCGACGTAGTTGATTTTTTCGTGTGCAGGCATGAATCCACTTCCAGGTTGAAGGCAAGTTGGATCTGATTTTAATTTACAGCGGCATTGAATTGAAGTCTGAGTAATCGGTTTCCCGTCGGTTCATGTGTCGATTCTGACAGTGCCTTAAAACCATAGCGATCATAAAATTGACGCCCGATAGCATTCGCTTCGAAAACTTCGACCTGCAGATCGCCCCGCAGTTCCTGTGCTTTGTCCATGAGTGCCTTGCCGGCGCCGGTTCCATGAAATTCCGGCTTCACAAAAATCGCACCTACTTCATTTCCCAACAGGGCGATAAAACCGATCACCTGTTGATCCTGTTCGATAATCCAGGTTTCTGCATTGGGTAAATAAAGGTTGGGTATGTTATGACGTTCCTGTTCCAGGAAGTCTTCCTGCAGAAAGGGATGGGCCAGACGGGTGGCACTTTCCCAGGCTGCCAGAACATCATTCAGGTCTGCAGGCTGGTATTCGCGGATGATTCGATGCATGTGATATCCTCTGATTGGGCCAGGGAGAGGGGCCCTTTAGATTTCCGTGATTGAGGTTGATGTGTGTATGCGGACGTTTAGAAGATTGAACAGGTTCGCTCAGGTATGGGATTTTTAAAATTTCTCTGAGGTTTTTCATATCTCGGCCGATCTGTTTGACAGACAAATTAAGTCTCTTCAATCTGGCGAGGATGGGGGATTATCTGGATCGGTGGGTTGAACTGGGCTCAGGAACTCCCCCTCTTCGAACGGCCAGGGGTCTTGCATTCCATTGATTCTCCATTCCCAAAATCTTGAATAGATTTCATCCTGTACTTTCCTTTCAGGTGAGCCTTCAGGTTCAAAGTGCGCCAGCTTCAGCAGTAGAACTCGGGCCTGAGCCGGGTCCGGGCTTAATTTATAGATTTCCATTTGTTTGTAATTACCCAGATACAGCCAGCTGAATGGTCCCGAGGCAAGAGAGGTGAGTTGCTGCATCAAGACTGTCTGGCCGAAAACGTTTTTCCCTTCAGCATAAGTACCACGGACCCAGACATGTTTATGCTCCGGTTCCACATTGGCCTGATACCAGTCACTGGATTCAGTCGGTCGTTCCCATGATGAAATGAGACAGCCGAAAGCGGTAACTCGTTGCTCGATATGTGTCATGCCACAGATTGCACAACGAAAATAGGTTTCACGGATCACCGGAAAGTAGAACAGGAACAGGAGACCCAGGGCGATCAGAATGACGGTGCGAATCCAGCGGTTGAACCGCCGGGGTTGGAGGGCTGTTTTGTCAGCGGTTACCACAGGGATGTTTTCCATCCCATTAAAGTAACTGTTAAAGCAAAATCAGTCCACAAAATTGTTGGGAGAAGTTCGCTCCCCTTCTGAAATGAAAACAGGCCCGCTGAGGGTGTGCTCAGCGGGCCCGATGATAAAACTTACTTAGGCAGATTATTGGCCGTGATGCTTTGTGAAATGCTCTTTGAGCAGGTCGCGACCGAAATCACCTTCGAATTCGCGGAAGACCGCGTGTACGTGATTGGCGTCGTTCTGGGTGTTGGCGAATTCAATCAGGAAGACCTTGGATTGAATGCGGTAGTAATGGAATTCCCCCCGCTTCTGGCCGCCACTCCAGGCGAAGTAGAGATGGTCACCATCGCGCAGGTTGCCCAGGTAGCGGGTTCCCTTGAGCAGTTCCGGTCGGAAGCGACCCAGGTAGGTGTTGACCAGGCGCAGCAGCATTTTCTGCTGTTTCGGATCGAGATCGGCATACTGGATCCCTTTATGTTGAATCATGCCTTTGTCAACGACGGGATCGTCGGTGGTAAGAACTTCCTTGATCACGCTTTTCGCCAGCAGTTTTTTATCGAGATCTGAGGTGTCGATCGTGGCGATGGCCAGCTGATCGGGATTGAAGGATTTAACAAGGTTCAACGCCAGCTGCTGTTCTTCCTTGAGAACTTCGACACCTTTGAGCGGGCCCTGCTTGACGGTCGCAGGGTTGGAACCGAAGAAGGAAGGAGTTACCGAGAATTTCTTGCCGTCAACAATGGTGACATTCACAGACAGGTGGTGTCCTTCAAATCGCCAGCCCCAGGTTCCCTTGGGATCAGGTTTGCCGAAGATCGAGACGTAGTAGAGTTCGGGGTTGCGGTAGTCTTTGCCTTCCAGTTCGAAAAGCACATGCTCCAGTGCGCGGATGGAGTTCATCTCCAGAAAACCGCGGTGGGAGAGTGCCGTGGCAGGCAGTGTGACGGCAAAAATCTGCTGCTGAGGTGTCATCTTTGTCATGGGCACGCCGGTCCGTTTGTCGTCCTTGATGGCGAAGTCGGGAATGAAGTACCAGCTGTCTCGTTCTTTACTGTCAAGTTTGAAGGTGGCTGCCTGGCGTTGTTCCTCGGGAAGAGAGGCCAGGAAGCGTTTGGCCGCTGCTGCCATTTCACTGCTGGCCCGGCTGATTGCCGCCTGTTGTGCTTTCGTCGGTTCCGCGAATGTCAAATTGCTGCTGCCCAGGCAGGCACACAGGCAGGTCAGCAACGCCAGGCTTGAGAAGGAATGGTAGGTTTTCAAGGTGCAGTTCCTTATAAGAAGATCAACTTTGTGGTGTGTGAATCACGTTTTCTGTTCGAAACGAAAATTCCTCAATCAAAGGTTTGTCGGTTTATCTTAACAGAGAGCGGGAAGCGGGAGTAGTGTTTTGCCAGATCTGGCATGGCACGTTGCCTGAAATGGACCGCACACTCGGGGGCGTGCCAGTCTGGCGTTGATGCCCGGACAATACAGGCTTAATGGTTTCTACCAGTTACCTGCGGGGAAATCTCCAGGTCTGACGGCATTCCGGGAACGGGTTCGTCATTCTTTCAATTTTCCCTCAATAAAAAATACAAAGCAGCGAAGGACATTCAGCAGGCTGCAGTTTTCAATTCCAGCGGATGCAGTGACTTACTGCGGATTCTTTAAAAAAGTGAAAAACGAGGAACAAAAACTGCATCGGATTACATCATATAGCTGTCTAACAGATAAGTTCAGGGGAAGAGTGTTGTGAACTCATCCCGGTTAGCATTAATAGAATTTCATGCATGAGCTTTCGCGGGCACCGAAAGCGGGAGTGAGCTCAAGTGAAAGATCTACTTACGACTGCGTCTTCCATCATTATTATTCTGTTTTGTGTTTCACTCCTTTTCCTGGGGGAAACGAGGCCTTCAGAATCGGGAGGCAGTGAACTGCTGACAAATGACAACGCAGAGTTTCAAGCCGCAAAACATCCGCATGCCAGCACAATCCTGTTTTCCCGGGTCCAGTCCGTGAAACTGAAAAAAGGAGTCCTCATGTTTGTGAGTCTCGATGAGGACGGGCTGAAGGAACATTTTTTCCTGATTCGGGACAAGAATGTCGTGCTCATCAAAAAGAATGCCGGGGATATGCCGCCGAATTCGATCAAGTTCGACGATGATGGGTATAATACATTGCTGGTCACCATTCCCAATACATTCGATATCGATCTGCTGGACGCCATGACTGCGACGTTCTGATTCTGCTGATTCGGGCTGTAAAACCTGATTTTCTGCGAAACCATCTTCACTGGCTGTTGTTAAATGGTAGAATGGTTGACGGATAAACTGATTTCACCGGCAGCAGACAGGAGTGATATGATGAGCGGCTCACAATCGGATTTAAAACGACGGAATTTTCTAAAATGGTCTGCCTTCAGTATGGCGGCGTTTACGACTCCCGGGTTGATGGCGGAAGAGTTGACCCGCACGCCTGCGATGACCGAAGGTCCGTTTTATCCGGATAAGATGCCGCTGGATACGGATAATGATCTGCTGATTATCAATGATGCTCTCACACCGGCTGTGGGGGAAGTCACCTACCTGGGTGGCAAGGTACTGGATGCGAAAGGGCAGCCTCTGCGAAATGCCTTCGTGGAAATCTGGCAGGTGGACAGTAAAGCCTCTTACATCCATACGCGGGGCGAAAACAAAGAGGGCCGCGATGGCAACTTTCAGGGGTATGGTCGTTTTATGACCGACTCGAAAGGGCAGTATTTTTTCCGGACGATCAAGCCGGTTCCCTATCGGGCCGGTCGCGGATTTCGCACGCCGCATATCCATGTTGCCGTCAGTAAGAACGGACAGCGGATTTTAACGACCCAGTTGTTGGTCAATGGCCATGAACTCAATGCAGAAGATGGCGTCTATCGACAGATCAGAAACCCGGAGCAGCGAAAAACCATCCTGGTTGATTTCAAACCGCTGCCCGATTCTAAAGTGGGTGAGCTGGCTGCCAACTTCGATATTGTTCTGGGTAAAACCGTCGAAGAAAACCCCGATGGCACGATTAAAGGAGGGATCGGTCAATCAGAACTGACCAGCGGCGGCCGTGGACCACGCCCTTCTCGAAACCAGTAAGCAGCATCCACTTGCTCTCATGGGTAAAAACTGAGCCACTTGAAGTTACAGAGCTGATGCGGGATAATCAGGACATCGCTCCTGTCTGCTAAAAGTCTCAGGTAAAAGCCTCAGGCAGGTCTCTCGTTTCATTCTCTGCTGCTCGAGTCCATCATGAAAATATCCACGCGCATTGAAGAATACCTGGCAGGACCGGAAGCGCTGCGTCGCGCTATTGAAGGCATGTCCCCGGCAGAACTGGATGCCGCCCCGATTCCCGGAAAATGGTCCACGCGACAGGTGGTCTGTCACATTGCTGATTTCGAACCGGTATACGCCGATCGAATGAAGTGGATCATTGCGGAAGATCATCCGCCGCTGCCTGGAGCAGATCACAATCTGTTTGCAGAACGTCTGGCGTATGCTCAACGGGATATGGATGAGGAGTTACAATTAATTGCCGTTGTTCGTCAGAACATGGCTCGTATCTTGAAAACACTCAGTGAAGCACAGTTTCAGCGAACAGGACTGCATTCCCATGATGGGGAAGTCAGTGTTGCTAAATTACTGGAACGAATTACTCACCATATCCCACATCATATTCAGATGATCCAGGAAAAACGTGATGCTCTGCAGGTCTGACAGTTCTCCTGTTCGTTTTGGGTCCGGTTGTGGTATGTTATGATTACCGGTGTGGCTCTACTGAAGTGCAAATCAAGGAATGGCGTGTTATGACAAATCTGGGACTGGAATCCAGTGTGACAGAGTGGGTGATCGAATACCCGGAAGTCCAATGTGTGCTTGATACTCTGGGAATCGACCAGTCCTGCCAGGGGAAATCGCTTGAATATGTCTGCCGCCAGATAGATCTGGATCCCCATCTGGTTCTCCGGCAACTTCATGAAGTGATTGAAGACGATTCCGCCATCAACGAGTAGCCTGTCCCTAATCTCTCTGGCAGGTCCCACCAGCAAAATCAATTAAAGTCTCTGTGAAAAAAGACTTAGACTCGTCCTCCGCTTATCCGCTGGAACCGCCTTTACCCATATTAGAGGATGTCATACACTCCCTGCGCGGGTAGCGATCAGAGCAGACAGAGGAGTACGTCAGAATGCAGAATTTATTTGGTAAAAAAGGATTAGTCACCGGAGCTGCATCAGGAATCGGTCGTGAAATCGCTCTGCAACTGGCGGCGGAAGGGGTCGATCTCTTTCTGTGGGATATTGATGAAGCCGGTCTTGCGGATACTGCGGAAACGGTTTCGCTGGTGGGAGTGGAAGTCATCACTCGCACCTGCGATCTGACAGATCAGAAACAGATTTCTGCTGAACTCCAGCATCTTGTCGAAACCTGGGGGACCCTTGATCTGCTGGTGAATAACGCGGGCGTGGCCTTCTACGGGCCGACAGATACGATGTCGGCAGAGCAGTGGGACTGGCTGCTGGCGATTAATTTACACGCTCCGATTCAGATCACGCGCGAATTACTGCCTCTGTTATTGAATCGCCCGGAAGCACATATCGTGAATGTTTCCAGTATTTGCGGCCTGGTTGCCGGCGCTCGATTCAGCGCTTACCAGGTCAGTAAATTCGCACTTCAAGGCTTCAGCGAAGCTTTAAGGGCAGAATACAGTCGCCAGGGTTTGGGAGTTTCGTCTATCTGTCCCGGCCCTGTCACCACGCGGTTGTTTGAGACTGCACCTTGTGGCCGAATAGGGAAAAAAACACCGATTCCTCCGCGGTGGATCTGTACGACTCCTCAACAGGTTGCGCAGAGAACCATTAAAGCCATCTATTCTGATCAGGGATTATGCCTGGTCGGCTGGGTCGCTTATGCCCTGTATTATCTGAAGCGGATCGCTCCCTGGTCGCTGGATCTGGCCCATCGCCTGGGCCGTCGCAAACGCATGAAGAAAAAAGCAGCACAGTTCGCTCTGCATTCAGAAACGCGACCTGTCAAAACTCAGGCACCAGAATCCCGTTCCAAAGCGGCCTGAACTCAGCGACCGTTTTGTCGCAGCTGCTTTCTGTTCGACGTTCACCGGACTGCATGCCGATTGGCTCAATTCTGCATCAATTTAAAACGCATCACTTGGAACCATAGTGTCTCTCAATCTTGAATAACCGGTTCTAAGGGGCCTGGAGACGCTTTAGTAGAACTGTGAATACAGTCAATTCTGACTGGCTTCTCTTCCCTGGCCTCTGTTCCCTGGAATTCCGCCTGAAAAGGGATTCATGCGATCTCTCACGATTCCAGCCACTTTGTCTGATTATCATTGACAATGACGATTTCAATATAATATATTATGCATAATGCATTATGCGTAATTGTGAGTTTTGTGGAGCGGTTCACTCCAGGATTGCGAGAACTGCTTCGATATCAGCAATATTCAGGAGAGTCTGTATGAGTGCGACCACGACGCTTTCGACCCATCCGCTGCCGGTCAGCTCTCTCAGGCTGGATATTTTCAGCCAGATTCTGCTGTCAATCTTTACCGGTGAGTATCCGGCGGGAACCCGTTTGAAGGTACAGCATCTGGCAAAGCAGTATGGCGTGAGCAGCACACCGGTTCGTGAAGCGATCGTCGAGCTGACCGGGATTGGTGTTGTGGAACTGTTTCCCAACCGGGGGGCGGTCGTGGCGCCGTTCGGGATTCCGGAAATACGTGAGATGTATCACGTGCGTCGTATTCTGGAAATTGAGTCAGCCCGCTGCGCCTGTGAATGCAGTGATCTTGAGGAAATCAGGCAACTGCTGGCAGAGACACGTCACTTACAGCAGGCCACGCGTGATGCTCAATGGACTCTGCTCTGTTCCGATATCGATAAAAGAACGCACACGGCAATCGTGAATGCTTCCGGGATCAAACGACTGAAAGCAGAACTGAATCGTTATGATCGACTGATGCATATGGTGCGTGTATTGCTGAAAGATTCAGAACTTTACCTGGATCAGATTCTGGAAGAACACCTGCAGGTACTGGAAGCATTACTTCGTCGCGACCAGGCAGCGGCAGCTTCAGCGATGGCCCGACATCTGGAAGCAACCTGTGAACGCGCAGTCGAAGGCATCTTTGTCCGTGGTATTGATGATTCAGAAAACATTCATCCTTAAAACTTGAGCAACCTGAATTTTATTTTCATTTCAGATAGATCTGTCAACTTCATATAGAAGGCAGCTTGTACTTTTTATTTCTGTTCATGCAGGAGCTGCTGGAGTTTCCATTCTTTTTTAAAAAGGAGACGCTCATGTTTCGCCGGACTCGAGGTTTTACGCTCATCGAATTACTGGTGGTCATTGCGATTATCGCCATTCTGATTGCCCTGTTACTTCCCGCGGTACAGCAGGCACGCGAAGCTGCCCGACGCAGTCAGTGCAAAAACAATCTCAAACAGTTGGGACTGGCGATGCATAATTACCATGAAACATTTCAAGTGTTTCCTTTCGGGATGATCAATCCGACCAATGGTGATTTACCGGGATCCCCGCGACCAGCGACAGATAATACAGGCTGGTATCCCATGATTCTTCCGTATATCGAACAGGGATCTCTGTACAACGTATTTATGGAGGAGCAAAAGAATCCGGCTCGGACAGGCGCCATTTACTGGAGCAGAAAAGATTCTGTGGTCCCGATGATGATGTGCCCCAGTGATCCCGCCGGACCCAAAAATATCACCTACGGTCAGACGAATCCTTCCAGCAACGGCTCACAGGGCTTCCACGGAAATTATGCCGTCTGTGCCGGATCTACTCATTTTGGTGCCGCGGGAAGTTATACCGCACTGAATGGCCTGTTTTATTCGCGCTCACGAACCCGGCTCCGCGATATCACCGACGGGGCATCGATGACTTTGATGGCCAGTGAACTGATTTTATCTTCAGATCAATCCAAACACGATGTGCGTGGCCGACTGATGAACCCCCGCTGTATGGGGACTTTCTTCACCACCCTGGAAACGCCGAATCCGAATGTGGGAGATGTCCTGATTGCCTGCTCGGACATCCCGCATGCTCCGTGTGGCGCTGACAGCACCTCGAACAGCCGCACATTTGCGCGGAGCTATCATGTGGGAGGCGTACATGGTTTACTGGCAGACGGGGCAGTCCGTTTTGTCTCTGAAAATATCGATCGTGCTACTTTTCAGTCATTAGGTACCCGCGCGGGTGGGGAAGTGATCGGGGAATTTTAATCCGCTGACGTTTACAGTTCTGATGTGATGTGTCGCAGCAGTCACTCAGCAGCACGTCTGGTTAGTCTTTCCGCTTCACTCCCGGGGATGAGCAATGAAATCGATCTTTCTCTTATTGTTGATGACTCTGTCATTGCAGGGATGTTTTCAGGGAACGGGTGCGAATGAGTCTGAAGTCAGTGGAGTCATCAAGTTGGATGGAGAACCACTGCCCGAAGGAACCATCACCTTTATATCGGCAGATAATACGACTCATTCTGCACAAGGCAAAATTCAAAACGGCGAGTATCAAGTCACAGTACCTGTCGGGGAGAAACGGGTTGAAATTCATGCTTCCCGCTGGACAGGAAAACCCTATAAGAAGTACGATATCATGGAGACCGAACAGTATCTCCCTGCGATCTATAACGAGCAGAGTCAGTTGACCGCCGACGTCAAGCCTGCAGAGGATGTACAGTTGGACTTCGAATTGGACTCCAGTGCTCAAAAGTCCGGGAAGTGATGGATGGGTTTACGAGTCATTCAATACAGAAACCAGAGCGGGGCGAAAGTCACCCGGCTTCCATCCCGCAATCGCGCAGAGGACAGACATCCGGACTGTGGTCATAGTAAGTTACTCGGCCATTTACTGCTCCTGTGTATGATGCTTCTGTTTTTTCCGGAAGACCGCGCGCAGGCTGAAGAACACGTTGACTCAGAGGCGGGCGAGACGATCCGCCAGCTTCTGCAGAAAACGTGTTTCGACTGTCATAATGATGACCTGGCGGAAGGGCGGCTGAATCTGCAGCAGCTAAACTGGAAACTGTATGATCAGCGTCTGCGTCAGCGCTGGATTCTAGCATACGACCGGATCGCCGCGGGTGAGATGCCGCCGGACCGAAAGGATCTGTCTCAGGCGGACCGCGCGCTCCTGTTGAAAAAACTGTCTCAATCACTGCAGGCTGCGGATGCCGCCCAGGTCGCGTTGCATGGGCGGGGACCTTTGCGACGGTTGACACGAGACGAGTTCGAACAGAACCTGCGAGATATGCTGGCGCTCCCTCACCTGGATATTCGTGACCTGCTGCCCCAGGATCGCGAGCAGCAGCATTGCAATAAAGTTGCTGAAGTTCTGGATATGTCTCGCATCCAGCTGGATGCCTATCTCGAAGCTGCAGACCAGGCGCTGCGTCAGGCAGTCGCCTCGGGAATGCAGCCGCGGACACGGGAGCAACATCACCTGCCGGCGACGCGTATGTTTCAGACTGCGGAGACATTTGGTGGTCGTGAGGCGATGTTCTATGCGAAAGATTCCCAGATGGTCCCGCTGTCGGGCGGTGATCTGGCCCGGATGCGAAAAGAGAACAGGCACGATCCGGAGATGGAACTCGCGATTTTCCGTTCCGCCTCCTGGCCATATTACGGATATCCCGATGTCTTCAAAGCCAGGGAAGCAGGCGCTTATCGGATTCGCTTTTCCGCACGCGCGGTCAGACAGCTGAGGGACTTCAGCCTGCGACCGGCCTGGGATTCGATACCGATGAATTTTCGCGCACGGAAGCAATCGGGGGCGGATGTGTCGGGAGATGTACGAGTAACGGGAGAGACGTTTGATATTCAGCCAGAGGTCGGCATCTATGAAACGACAATCCTTCTCAAGCAGAATGAAACATTTGAGTACAGTCTGCTGGGGCTGCCGGTTCCGCGGGCCATCAATCCTCGAAATGCTCCCCTGTACTACGATTTTCCTCCGATGCCGGAGGGCGGGCATCCGGGTGTGGCTTTTCAGTGGCTGGAAATAACCGGCCCCCTGGACTCGGAGACATGGCCTCCCGCTTCGCATCAACGGCTGTTCGGAGAGTTACCGATGCGAGCGGCTGAAAAGGGGACCTTGCCGATAGAACTGATCTCTACTCAGCCGGCAGAAGATGCAAAAAGGCTGTTGCGACGCTTCATTCAACGGGCAGAGCGTGTGCCAACGTCTGAAGATATGATTCAAATCTACGAGCGGCTGGTGACTGACGAACTGGAGGCCGGCACGCCACTGGCAGAAGCCCTGCTGAGTGGGTATACGGCGTTTCTATGTTCGGCACCGTTTCTGTATCTGCCGGAACCGCGGGCTGGGACTCCCCAGCGAGAGTACGCAGTCGCTGCGCGACTCTCACATTTTCTGGGGAACACGCGACCTGATGACGAGTTGAAGCGGCTCGCCGAGCAGGGGCAGTTGCTGAGTGCGGAGATCCTGACTCAGCAGACACGTCGATTACTGCTCTCTGATTCCACTGAGAAATTTATCACAAATCTGACTGATTACTGGCTTTCACTGAAAGACATTCGTCGCGATGAACCGGACAGCCGCCTGTATCCGGAATATCGGTTCGATGACTACCTGATTGAATCCATGGCAGCAGAGACCCGCGCGTTTATCACTGCGATGTTCGAAGAGAATCTGCCTGTCACTGTTCTGGTCGATGCCGACTTTGCGTTTGTGAATGATCGGCTTGCCCGCCATTATGGATTGCAGCCTGTCAGTGGCTCACAGATGCGGAAAGTGACTCTGCCCGCCGAGAGTCATTATGGCGGTTTACTGACGCAGGCTGCGATTTTGAAAGTGACCGCGAATGGTACTACGACTTCTCCCGTGATTCGCGGGGCCTGGATCATGGAGCGGGTGATGGGAAATCCGCCGCCTCCGCCTCCGCCGTCAGTCCCCGCGGTCGAACCGGACATCCGCGGTGCCACCACCATTCGTGAGCAACTGGCGCAGCATACCCGGGACCCGGTCTGTGCCGCCTGTCATGCCCGTTTTGACCCGGTCGGTTTTGCCCTGGAAGACTTCGATATCATGGGAGCATTTCGAACCCGTTATCGCAGTCTGGCGAAAGGCGAAAAAGTAACTGGCATCGATCGCGCCGGCCACGATTATACTTATTTTATTGCCGGACCGACCGATTCCCGTGGTCAACTGCGTAACGGACAGACGTTTCAGAATATCCGGGAACTCAAGCAGTTACTCCTGGCAGAACCGCGGCAGCTGGCGCGCAACCTGGTTCAGCAGTTGATCGTCTATGCGACGGGAACCCCGGTGCGGTTCTCTGATCGACCTGTGGTTGAAGCGATTCTGGATGAATGCGGGCCCAATGGATATCGAACACGTGACCTGTTGGAATCGGTGGTGCGCAGCTCGATTTTTCTGGGCAGAGAACAACCACCGAGTACGAGTCTTCAAACCGATTGAATCAGCACACATTGACAACCTGACGTAAGAGTATCTTATGACTGTAAATCAACAATTTCCCACTTCGCATCCTGTGGTCAGCCGTCGCCAATTTCTGCGCGGCGCGGGGGTCTCGCTGGCATTGCCGTTACTGGAGTGCAGAGCTCAAGCAAAGCCCGATCACTCGGAACAGGAATCCACGCCACAGCGAATGCTGCTGATCTCCAATAACCTGGGAGTGCTTCCTGAGCCATTCTTTCCGAAAACGGCGGGAACGGATTACCAGCTGTCTCCCTATCTGAAGGAGCTGAAAACGTATACGAAAGATTTTACGGTTTTCAGTGGACTTTCTCACCCCGCGTGCGAAGGCGGTCATTCGACCGAAAACTGTTTCCTGACCGGTGCCCGGCATCCCACGAGCAGCGGGTTTCGTAATACGATTTCACTCGATCAATACGCGGCAGAACACCTGGGACGACAGACACGATTTTCCACGTTGAACCTGGGAGTCAATATCGACAAAGCGAATCGGAGTCTGTCGTGGACCCGGGATGGGGTGTTGCTGCCTGCGGAGGACAGTCCGGCTCAGCTGTTTCGCAAACTGTTCATTCAGGGGAGTGATGCGAAAGTCAAACAGAGGCTGCAGGCACTGAAACGCCGAGGAAGTATTCTGGACGCGGTCAGTGATTCGACTCAGAGTTACAGCAGATCTCTGGGACAGAGTGATCGCAGACGACTCGATCAGTACTTTACATCGATCCGTGAACTGGAGCAGAGACTGCTGACAGCGGGCGAATGGGAACAGCGCCCGAAACCGGATATTCAACAGGAACCCCCGCGTGATATTGTGGATCGCGCATTGCTGTTTGATAAATTCGAACAGATGCTGATGATGGCGGCACTCGCGCTGCAGTCTGACTCGACACGGATTGTGACGTTAATGGTGGACGCCTTCGCAACCCCTGTCTTTCAACTACGGGATGATGAAAAAAGCAGCACCGGTTACCACACCCTCAGCCATCATGGTATGCGCCCGGATCATCTGGCCCAACTGGAAAAAGCAGATCGGCGACAGATGAATCTTCTGCGTCAGTTATTTGAGAGTCTGACTGAGGTCCAGGGGGAAACAGGACGTCTGCTGGACAGTACGATGGTTCTGTATGGCAGTAACATGGGAGATGCCAATACACACGATAATACCAATCTGCCCCTGCTGCTGGCGGGAGGCGGGTTCAGGCATGGTCAGCATCTGGCATTCAATCGAGAGCAGAATTCGCCTTTATGCAATCTCTATGTCAGTATGCTGCAGCGGCTGGGAGTCGAATCAGACCAGTTTGGTTCCAGCAGTGGAACGCTCACCGGGCTTAAGTCGTAAAGGTTTGAGAATTTCTATTTCGCATCGCCAGTGGCAGGTGCAGCTGGCTGGGGTTCTTCCGGGGCGACATCGACCGAGACCGTCATGCGGTGCTCGCCCCCACCGACGATCGTGCCCTGGATGGGACAGACATCGTAATAGTCTCTGCCCCACGCGACCGTAATATGATCGACAGAAGTCTGAACGTTATTGGTTGGATCCACGTCAATCCAGCCCGCTTTTTCTCCACAGTACACGGAGAGCCAGGCATGGGAAGCATCAGCGCCCACCAGTCGCGGCTTGCCGGGCGGAGGATTGGTTCTCAAGTATCCGCTGACATAGCGGGCGGCCAGGCCCAGGGCGCGCAAACAGCCGATCTGGAAATGAGCAAAGTCCTGGCAGACGCCGTGTTTCTTCTCGAAGACTTCGCTGATTTCTGTATTCACATTCGTAGCCCGGGAATCGTATTTAAATTCCGTGTTGATACGGGTAGTCAGTTCCAGTACTGCTTCCAGGATCGGACGATTTTCCTGAAAAGAAACTTTCGCATATTCTATTAACTCAGGAAACAGTTTCACCCCCGGAGAATCAAAGGTGAACTGGTAAGCATCGAGGACGCCTGCAGTATGCTTTTCCTGCAGTTGCTGGACGACCGATTCCCAGGGGGGAGTCTCCGCAGCCGCGATCTGGGAAGCAGCTGTCACCTCAACCTGGCTTGTGGCGGTGACGCTCAGCCCCAGATGGGCCTGGTCGATCGTGAAATAAGAGACATCATTCCCAAAGTAATCTTTGCGATGTGCGATGCTGAAAGGTTCCGGGTGGACCAGCAGTTGAAATTCTTTGCACCTCTGTCCGGGTAATACTCGAGGCGCGAGATGCACCAGGTTGTGGCAGACCGGGACCGCCTGGGAGTAAGCGTACTTGGTGGTATGCGTGATTTTGTATTTCATTGCGGACTGATGTCTGAAAGTTGGTGAGAGGGAACAGCGTGTACGAGGTACCGGTGCGAAATTGCTTCAGACAGTTTCGGCAGCTGATAATCCCAGGTTTCAATCAGTTTTTCCAGGGGTTCATAATCACCCAGGCAGTGCGTCTCCGCTGTCTCCTGAATATCCAGCATCCGTACTGAATGTAACAGTGTCATCACAAGTCTCTGCTCAGAAGTATAACCGGGTAACTCACGATTCCTGGGCAGTCGTTCGACATGCTTGGCCAGTTGCATGAACTGGAATACCAGGGAGCGAGGATTGGTTTCGTCGGTCAACACGAGGTCAAGTACCGCCCCCAGCTGCAGGTTTGACAGGTAACGCGAACGGTAGGTCATCAGGCTGTCAGCGACTTCCAGAACGGTCTCGAAAATCGGGCTGGGAACTTCAGGCATTGGCACAAACGAATTTTTCACCAGGCTGATGATCTGCAGCGATCGCTCCACGCGCCGCCCCAGTTCGAGAAATCGAAATGCCTGGGTACGAGTCATGCTTTCCATGACAATCCCGCTGAAAGCGGCCAGTTCGGTAATCAGGTCGTCGGTAATCGTCAGCACGTCCGACAGGTTTGTTGTCCCGTAGCGGGGGGGCTGGAAACCTTTGTCGATACGACGAATGATGCGCCAGGTATCGAGTGAAATCCGGTCGCGTACAATCGAACCCAGGCGGAACAGTTCATCCACGATCGAACGGAGCGAGGTCGACTGCGATTTATCGAAGACGGCGGTTGGTAAAACGTGTTCGATGGCGGGTAGCTGGTGTCGCATTTTATCGATGGCGTAACCTGGTTCAATCTGTCCCTGATCAGCCAGGCAGCGCAGGAGCACCGGAACTTCCAGATCACTGGTGGAACGCGTTTCCCCGCTGAGTCGATTTACGGCGCTGCGTAATAATCGAGCCAGTGCCTCGGCCCGTTCGAGTTGTCGTCCCAGCCAGAAGATATTATCTGCGGCGCGACTGGGCAATTCTGAGCCGCTTCGCTTGAGCGAGATGGTTCGGCCCTGTTCCTTCAACAGTGTGACATGTTCGACGGGCTGGTCAGAGAGAATCCAGGCATCTTTACTCCCTTCCCCTTTGCGAATCGAAACTTCGAGTGGATCCAGGTTGGGGGAAGTCCGAGCGAGGGCACCCTGCATGACGGTATAAGAGTCGCCGCTGATGACAGCATAGGCACGCAGCGACAGATGTGCGGGCTGAATCTGTCCTCGCCAGACGGGCATGCTGGAACGGATGACTTTTTCCTGGGCAGCGAAGTCGGAGGGTTTCGACCTGATCAGTTCTGCCAGCTTCTTGGGTGACATCTGATTGAGTGACTCGACCGAAGGGTTGTCTCTGCCACGAATCCGAAACGTGGGATAGATGGTGAGCTTTTCCAGATTTTTGAGCACATAGTTTAACTGGTCCGGGACACCGCACCACCAGGAAGCGACGCCTGGCATCAGCAGTTCTGTTCCCAGCAGTGATTTACACAGGCGCGGCATAAACGCCATGAACGCAGCAGATTCCACCAACCCACTACCCAGCGCATTGGCGATGCCAACCTGGCCGGAGCGGGCAGCCTGGGTGAGTCCCGAAACGCCGATTCGGGAGGAGGCATTCAGTTCCAGGGAATCGCAGTCGCGACTGTTCTGACGACGGAAAATGACGTCCACCGGAATCAGTCCGCCGAGCGTTTTCAACATCACCTGGTTTTTACGGACAGCCAGATCGCCTCCTTCCACCAGGGTATATCCCAGGTAACGTGCGAGATAAGCGTCTTCAAAATAATTCGGGCTGGTCGGGCCATGGCTCAGCAGAACGACCCGCGGGTTTTCCAGGCTCTGGGGTGCCAGTTTTCGCAGCGATTCCTGGGCAGCGATAAAGAACGGGGCCAGCCGTTCGACGTTGCACTGATGAAACAGTTCGGGAAACATACGAGAAGTCAGAATACGGTTTTCCAGTGCGAAGCCAATCCCCGAAGCGGCTTCCGTCCGGTCTGCCAGAACCCACCAGTTACCGTTGGGAGAGCGGGCCAGATCCGCTGCGTAAAAGTGCAGGAAGCAGTCATTGCGCAACTGATCCCGATGGTAGCCACGCAGGAATCCGGGATGGGAGTACACCAGTTCGGCGGGCAGATCTCCCTGCTTCAAGAGTGTCTGTTTGCCATACAGGTCTTTCAGAATCAGATTGAGCAGATGGGCTCTTTGTTTCAGAGCCTTTGAAACCGTTTTCCATTCGGCTGATGAAATCAGAAAGGGAATCGCATCCAGCTCCCACGGGCGAGGCTGGTTTTTGGGAGTGATCACCCCACTGTACGCAAAATCGTTGGCCTGCACGGTGCGTTGGGCCTGTTGCCAGCGATGTTCAAATTCCTCCCGGCCAATTTTGACAACCGTGTCCAGGAACTGCTTCGATTGCGGACGCGGCTGTCCCGAGTCCAGCAGGAACTCGTCGTACACTCCTTCGGGAGGCGTGTAACCCTGGAAAATGTTGTTCACAGAGAGCGGCGGTGTCGACACGATTGGCAGTTTTCCTAAAGGTGATGCGATGAATCAAAAGCGGGTGTGTCTGCATCCTGCCAGGATACAGACCTCGGGCGATCGGAAATTCCACACCCACATGGCAGGAACAGGTTCCTCCCTGAACCCGGTACTCAGCGAGAGTAATCTTACACGATGCCCCGGTTGCGGCGAAGGTCAAGTGTCAGCGGAAACATGGCATTTTTTTCATCTTCAGGTATTGAACTGGTGCCTCCCGTGTGACCCATCTTGAAAAATCGACCTGCACGGCGGCTTTCCGCCTCGTAGGCGTTTACCGGAAATGTTCCCGGATTGAGTCCGCCGGGATGCCCGACATGGTACGTACACCCGCCAATAGAACGAGTGCTCCAGGTGTCGACCAGGTCGAATACCAGTGGTTCATCGACGGGAATCGTGGGATGTAGACAGCTGGGTGGCTGCCAGGCCCGGTAGCGGACGCCGGCGACAAATTCGCCTTCTGTACCCGTAGCATGCAGGGGGATCTTACGTCCATTGCACAACAGGATGTGCCGTCCATTCGACATCCCCTGGACTTTAACCTGCAGACGCTGCACGGATGAATCCACAAAGCGGGCAGTTGCGCCTCCCGCGGGTTCTTCACCCAGAACGTACCATGGCTCGATCGCCGTTCTCAGTTCCACGTGAACGCCCCGGTATTGCATCTCACCGATATGAGGAAAACGAAATTCATAGTGTGGCCCGAACCAGCTGGCGTCCAGATCAAAGCCTTCCTCATTTAAATCAGAAATAATATCTTCGAAATCCTGTTGAATGAAATGGGGAAGCAGCCAGCGATCGTGGAGGGAAGTGTTCCAGTCCACGAGGTCGACTTTGTAAGGATCGTTCCAGAAACGGGCGACGAGTGCCCGCAGCAGAAGCTGCTGAGTCAGGCTCATCTGCCAGTGAGGTGGCATTTCGAATCCGCGAAATTCCACAAGACCGAGTCGGCCCGTCGCGCTGTCAGGTGAATAGAGCTTATCAATACAGAATTCGGCGCGGTGTGTATTACCGGTCAGGTCAACCAGCAGGTGTCGAAACACCCGGTCGACCAGCCACGGGGGACATTCTCCTTTTTCGGGAATCTGTTCGAAGGCAGTCTGGAGTTCGTAGATCGCATCCCGCCGGCCTTCATCAACGCGTGGCGCCTGACTGGTCGGTCCAATAAAGCGTCCGGAGAAGAAGTAAGACAGGGAAGGATGGTTGTGCCAGTAGCCCAGCAGGCTTTTCAATAAATCAGGTCGGCGTAAAAACGGGCTGTCGTGCGGCGTGTAGGAGCCCATCACAAAATGATTGCCTCCACCGGTTCCATTGTGAGTGCCGTCCAGGTCAAACTGTTCGGTTCCGAGTCGCGATTGACGCGCGTCCTCATAGACGCCGGAAGTGATCTCTACCAGTTCCTGCCAGTTTTTGGCAGGATGCACGTTGACTTCGATCACACCCGGGTCGGGAGTGGCTTTGATATGTTGCAGACGATAGTCATTGGGAGGCAGATAACCTTCCACGATAATCGGAATTTCCAGTTCCGCTGCCGTCTGTTCCATTTCCGCCAGCAGTTCCAGGTAGCTTTCCAGATGATCGACCGGCGGCATGAAGATATGCAGGACGCCATCACGGGGCTCAAAACACATGGCCGTGCGGATGACCGCTGGTTCCAGGGGAGGCGCTTCTGCTTCGGGTTCCTGTTCGAGGTCGATAGTATCAAATCCACCCCCGGCGCCCACTCGCTGCAGGACCTGATGTTGTACATTGCCTGTAATATGCTGCGCGGACTGATGATGGGCAGACTGCTGACGCAACTGGTCGTATTCAGGAAGATCACTGGTGGCTTCGAAGGGAACCACCGGGTTCGGGGCGTATTCACCCGGCCTGGGTGCCGGTAAAGAATCCAGTGGCAGACGCAATCCCATGGGAGAATCACCGGGAATCAAAAACAGCTGTTCCGAACGGACGGGCCAGACGCCACTCATCCAGCGGGGTTTCGCATTCCACCACTGATGCATCAGAGGCAGCATGCAGCCGACCGGGGAACCGAGGCCGCGTTCGAAGACGCGAGCCAGCCGAATGCGTTCTTCTTCGTCGACGAGATCGGAGTTCATCACGTCGGCATTGACTGCCAGGCGACGTTCCTTCCACATGTAGTACATTGCATCTTCGTAGGCAGTGGCGACATTTTCGGAGTCGACTCCCAGCCGTTTTGCAAGGGTGGTGGCAAACAGCTGCGCCTGTTCCACATCGTGGTCGTAATTTTCTTCCGGCGCTGCCAGCAGCATATGATCGTTCCAGATGGGCTGACCGTCGGTGCGCCACATGCAGGTTAATGCCCAGCGTGGTAACGATTCGCCGGGATACCATTTGCCCTGGCCATAGTGAATCATGCCCTGCGGGGCAAAACGTTGTCGCAGCAGTTCAATCAGGTTTCCGGCGAGTCCGCGTTTGGTGGGGCCGACAGCGGCGGTTTTCCATTCGTCGCTATCCATGTCATCGATGGAAACAAACGTCGGTTCGCCCCCCATGGTCAGGCGGACGTCTCCCGCTTCCAGTGCCTTGTCGACCTGGTGCCCCACACTGTCAATCCGCTCCCAGACTTCATCCGTATAAGGTTTGGTAATGCGGGGATCTTCATGCACGCGTGAGATGGACATTTCATGGTGAAACGTAACTTCACATTTTTCGACCGTACCTGCAATAGGAGCCGCGTTGAGAGGTTCGGGAGTACAGGCCAGGGGAATGTGACCTTCACCGGCAAATAACCCGGATGTCGGGTCCAGACCAATCCAGCCGGCACCGGGCAGAAAGACTTCGGTCCAGGCATGCAGGTCGGTGAAATCTTCGGCGGCACCGGAGGGGCCGTCCAGAGATTCGATATCGGGTTTCAACTGTATCAGGTATCCGGAGACAAAACGGGCCGCCAGCCCCAGATGCCGGAACAGCTGTACGAGCAGCCAGGCACTGTCGCGGCAGGAGCCGCTTCCCAGCTGCAGCGTTTCTTCAGGCGTCTGTACCCCATGTTCCATACGAATGACATAGCGGACCATCTGCTGCAGTCGCTGATTCATGCCGACCAGAAAATCGATGGTCTTGATTTCAGAACGGTCGATCGAATCAAGCAGGGCTGCGAATTCGGGCCCGGGCTCAATCGTATCCAGAAAGGGTTGCAGGTCTTTCTTGAGGATTGGTTCGTAGGTAAACGGGTAGTTGGTTGCCTGTGGTTCCAGGAAGAAATCAAAGGGATTGATCACCGTCATTTCGGCAACGAGATCGACTTCGACCTGCAGCATATTGGTCTTTTCCGGAAAGACGAGGCGCGCCAGATGGTTGCTGTGTGGATCCTGCAGCCAGTTCACAAAGTGCTGGACGGGAGTGACTCGCAGCGAGTAACTGCGGATCGGGGTGCGGCAGTGCGGTGCCGGGCGAAGGCGAACCAGTTGCGGTGCCAGTTCGACGTAACGATCGTAATGGTAGATCGACTTATGGTTCAATGCGACGCGGATCATGATGTTCAATCAATCGTAGAAGAAGGATAAATTCGCAGGAATATAATACTTGAGCGCTTAGCTGATTTGTGACTGGCTGTTTTGACTGGCAGATTGAGTTTGAATCTGTCCCTGGTTCCCTGCCTGCTGCGATGTGGTGAAGAAGTCTTCATGAATCGCTTCGCCGACCGAGTTCAACTGATTCTGAAAGCCGTCAATATACTGGTGCAATCCCTGCTGAATAATATCCTCGACACTGGTGTAGTCCATGGTGGAGCACAACAGGCCCATACGCTGTTCTGCCAGATTCAAAAACGTTCCGGCTGTACTTCCCGTGATGCAACGCAGCGACTCCTGAGCTTTTCTGAGGCAGAAGTGCATGGCACGGGGAAAATAGGTGTCTAAAATTAAAAAGTCCGCTACCCGGTCCGGGGTGATTTTTCCGTATTGCCTGCGGTACATGGCCAGTGCGCTGGCGGATCTTAACAGGGCTGACCAGCGGACCACATCGAGTGCCGTACCGACATCCCGGGCATCCGGCAGTAATATGTAATATTGTACGTCCACAATCCGCGAAGTTTTGTCGCCACGTTCAATCAGCCTGCCGACTCGAGAAAAATGCCAGGCTTCCCCATGCGACATGGTGGCTTCTGTTGCGCCGACCAGCATATGGCTGGCCAGTCTCACGCGTTCGCAGAACTCCTGCGGCTGATCGAGGGTCGCGGGAGTTCTCGCAGCCGAACGTACCATAAAATAAAACTGATTCAGTTGTTCCCAGACGACCGTGGGAATGATTTCACGAATGGTTCTGGCATTTTCCCGTGCATACGAGACACACGAGAGAATCGAATTCGGATTTTCTTCATCGAATAACAGAAACTTGAGGACATTATCCCGATTCGGTGCCCCGTAGCGTTCCTCGTAAGGGATCTGGTCGCCGGTCGTATAAACCAGGGGCGCCCACTGGTCGCCGAAGGAATCGGATTCACCCAGAGTCAAATTGTAATTCACGTCAATAAACCGCGCTACATTTTCAGCACGTTCAACATAACGACTTAACCAGTAGACGGAACTCGCAACACGACTGAGCATCAGAAACTCTCCAAAGCTGTCGACCCCTGGGTTGCCTCAGGATAAGAGTGTCCATTACGCAGAATCCAGGTGTCTTTACTTCCTCCCCCTTGTGACGAGTTGACAACCATTGATCCTTTTCGGAGTGCAACACGCGTCAAACCGCCGGGCATCACATAGATTTCTTTACCACAGAGAACAAAAGGCCTGAGGTCCACGTGCCGCGGTTCAAGCTCATCGCCGATCAGAGTGGGCACCGTTGACAGTTTTAACATGGGTTGTGCAATCCACTCGCGTGGATTGGATTTAATAGCGGCGGCTGTTTTGTCACGTTCTGCCTGAGACGAATGTGGTCCCATCAGAATTCCATACCCCCCTGACTCGTTAGTGGGCTTCACCACGAGTTTGTCGAGATTAGCCAGTACATGCTCACGCTGTTTGGCGTCGGAACATAAAAAAGTAGGCACATTAGGGAGAATCTGTTCCTCGCCCAGGTAATATTTGATGATATCCGGCACATAAGCATAGACGGCTTTATCGTCTGCGACTCCGGTGCCAGGCGCATTGGCCAGTGTGACGCGACCGGCCCGACAGACATCCATCAGGTGATCGACGCCTAACGCGGAATCGGGACGGAAATTGACAGGGTCCAGAAAGTCATCATCGATACGACGATAGATGACATCGACCCGACGCAGTCCTCTGGTGGTTTTCATGAAAACGTATCCGTTTTCCACAACCAGATCCGGACCTTGAACCAGTTCAACGCCCATCTGCTGGGCGAGGAAGGTGTGTTCAAAGTAGGCTGAATTATAGATGCCTGGCGTCAAAACGACCGCGGTGGGATCATTCACACCTTCCGGGGCGCAGTCCAGCAGTGTTTTGAGTAACTGCTCGTTGTAGTCTTCAATGGGCGCAACCGACATGCCCTGGAAAACGGGGGCAAAGGTGCGTTTCATCAGTTCCCGGTTTTCCAGAACATAGGAAACGCCGGAGGGGCAGCGCAGATTATCTTCCAGAACGTAGATCTGTCCGTCACTGTCACGAATCAGATCGACGCCCGTGATATGACACCAGACACCCTGGGGGGGATGAAACCCTTTGCATTGTGACCGCAGTGTCTTTGAGCTGTAGATCAGTGCTTCAGGAACGGCTCCGTCCTTGATGATTTTGCAGTCGTTGTAGATATCATCGATAAACAGATTCAAGGCGTGAATCCGCTGTTTCAATCCGCTTTCGATGATCTTCCATTCGTGGGCGTCAATGATGCGGGGGAGCAGGTCGAAGGGCCAGACTTTTTCGGTACCGGCTTCGTGGCCGTAAACATTGAAAGTAATTCCCATATTCTGCAGTGAGATTTCCGCTGCTTTCTGACGCTGCTGCAGGCTGCCTTCCGTCAGGGCCTGCAGTCGCTCTACAAAACGCTGCCCGCTGGGTCGTGGTTGACCATCCGGCGCAAACATTTCGTCAAAAGTATCACTGTACTGATAGGGAGCTAACCTCATCTAAACGATTCCTCAACGAGCCTTTTAAGACGGAATTGCTGTAAATCTGATGTTTGAAATGCAAATTAAGCAGATTGCGTGCCGTATTAAGCAAGTAATCGTTGATAACTTGAATCTATGATTAAAATCGCCTTACTTCGCGAATCTCACGCCACAGGTACGCGCACTAAGACAGCAGATACTTCAGGCGTTTGCCTTATAATTAAGCACGGCCCATTATTAAGCCGGAAAGCTTATTTACGTTCAGCATTATCTGGTACTGTGCAGTAGCCGGAGCTTGAGATCTGGCAAAAATCGCTTTACTTCAGCATAACACAGCGGCGCGCAATTCGTATAGATCAAGTCTCGGGATTCAGGATCAACTCAGATAAAGATATAGGCTTTCTCCGATTTGAGGGATCGAGCAGATTAAACTGTGTCCAGTTCCACTGGGAGTGAGAATCATTGATTAAGAAACGCTATGGTTCAATGTGATTCGAATTAGTTTGCCGACTTGAGATCGAAGGCGAACTCATTGGCTCCGGATTTGACTTCCAGTTTCAAGGGACTGGACTTTATCTGGCGTACCGTTGCAGGGATGTTTGCGTATTCTTTTACTTCAGGTGGCGCCTCTCCGGGGATGAGCGGTTCCTGGGGAGGAGGATTTACGGTAACTACATATGCTCCCAGGGCAACACTCTCCAGGCTGGCGGTTCCTTCACTGTTTAACGCGGCACCGCCCCCTTCTCCGGTCTGCTCATTGACCAGATCGATCTGACCTTCCGTGACAGGTTCTGTTCCATTTGTAATCTGAATAGTGACAGAGCCACTGGGTTTATCAGAACCTGGAGTGCGACTGCAGCCGGATAACTCGAGCAGGAAAAGCAGGGCGCAACCGCTGATGACCAGTGAGTGTTGCAGGGTGCTGCAGGCAGCTTTAGGGATGGTATTGTTCATTTTTGTGTCTGAAGATTCAAATAAAGAAGTGTACTGGAAAAAATTCCCCGACAGATTGCACAGCGGCAAAATCTGTCGAGGAGAACAGGAAGGATGGATTAATACTCGCCTACCACTTTTCCGTCGTCTCGGACGCAGAGCTGTTTGAGGGTTTCCATATCGACATTCTCGGAAATAAATCGAACGGAACCGTCAGTCAGAACGGCATGGATTCCGCCTACATGATGAGAGTTGAGGATTGTGTTCGCCGAATAGGCACTTGAGCCCGGTGTTGGCGAGCCGGATTTCCAGTACGCATTGGGGGGGTAACGGACTGTGGTTGTTCCCGCTGCATAATAGTAGCCTCCGGAAGCCATGGGCAACGTGGTGCCGGCATTCCAGGTGGACAGGGTGGCATTCGCCCAGCCATGCCAGGCACCCAGTGCGTTTGCACTTCTTTGAGTTCCATTCACGAGTCCGGACTGTTCCGCCAGAATGATGGTGTTGGATGTGCCGTCAGTGCAGTCACGAAAGCGTCTGCTGACATAAGGGATTAACATGCCGGTATTACAATTGCTGGAGCTGCTGGCCAGCACATCGCCGGTGCAGACATTCAAACGACCAGCCGGGTCGGGAGTGGCGCCTGATATCCCGACGTAGTCAATGATCATGCTCTGCAGGCTGGAATCGGAGTTACTGTCAGACAGACTGAAATCTGTAGTATTCGTCATGCCATTCGGATTTGAAGGGCATTTATAAACGGGCAGCCTCACAGAGTACAGGATTGTATTTCCGGGAAATCCCGAGTGTGCCCAATAGCCATTGGCTCTCGTTAATTGAGAGTACACATTCGCCTGATCAATATAAGGCAGAATGGCAACACGCCAGTTGGGATAGGACCCCGTCTGTGTTCCAATGGGTAAGGAAGTATAGATTTCATTGTAGTTATGCATCGCCAGTCCCAGCTGCTTCATGTTGTTCTTGCAGGTGGAGCGTCTGGCAGCTTCGCGTGCCTGTTGTACGGCGGGCAGTAACAGCGCGATCAGAATGGCAATGATGGCAATTACCACCAGCAATTCAATCAGCGTAAAGCCGCGCTTTCGTGGTTTGTTATTCAACATGGTAGGATTCCTGTGAGGATAATGAAGGAGGGATTTACATACATGTTGCATAGTTTATGCAATTCGGGTGCCATTGTTAATGATTATTATAAAATAAGGTTAAAAAAAGAGGTTGTGGGGTAATCCTGGCAGAATTACAGGCAGAACTCTTACGAAACTCCTCTCTCCGGCGGCGATTGTTCATATTGTAAAGTACATGATTGTAAAGACATAAGTGTTCTTCTTCCGCCCCATGGTTTAAAGGACGATGCAAATGAACCGGTGAGAGGGCGCGTCTTGGACTGGGAATGAGACTGCTCAGGAAATAATCAATCTCTGCATGATTTGATGGAAGGGAACGCCCTGACGTGGGATGGCTGAGTGATGGTCAGAGAGAGTTTGACGAGGGAGCGATTATTGTCCCGGTAAGGGGGGCCGCGGATCAGAGGGGAGATCCAGGGGAGTGCCTGGCATCCAGAGCATGCGGCTGGTATCGGTCAGTCGCTGTTGCACCAGAAGATCGGAGATTTCTGTGAGTCGATCCAGGACGAGACCATGGAAGCTGTTTTTCTCAGAGGCGTCGCCTGCGGAAATGCCGGTAAACAGTTCGATGGCCTGGTTCAGATTGGACACAGCCCAGACATGAAACCGGCCCTCCTGGATCTTCTGCACGACATCATCGCGCAATACGAGATTCTGAACATTGGACGCGGGAATACACACGCCTTGTGTGCCCGTTAATCCATAGGCGAGACAGACATCAAAGAAACCTTCAATTTTTTCGTTCACACCACCGATGGCCTGGACTTCACCAAACTGATTGATGGATCCCGTGACAGCAATGTCCTGTCTCAGCGGAACTTCAGAAAGGGCGCTGAGCAGGCAGAGAAGTTCTGCAACAGAGGCGCTGTCTCCATCAATTCCGCCATAGCTCTGTTCCATGGCGATGCTGGCAGTGAGAGTCAAAGGCTGTTCGCTGGCATACAGGTTGCGTAACAGTCCCTCCAGGATCAGCATGGCTTTATCATAGGTGTTGCCGCTCATGCGGCTTTCCCGTTCAATGTTGATGATTCCCGCCGTGCCCACACCAACACTGGCTGTGAGCCGGGAAGGGCGACCGAAGGCATAATCACCCAGATCAGCAACCGCCAGGCCGTTGATCTGACTGACGCGGGTGCCTTCCAGCTGGATCAGCAGTGTTCCTTCTGCAATCAGGCCCCGGATTTTTTCGGCAACCATGTCAGAGCGAAAGATGCGTTCCTGCATCGCCTGACGAACATATTCCGGCTGAACGACTTTCTTTTTGTCTCTGCTGGCCCAGAAACTGGCTTCGCGGGCGACATCCCCGACATGACTGAAAATGGATGTGACTTTATTCTGATGATCGGCCAGTCGGGAGCCAACGCGCACCAGTTCTGCCACCGCGGGGGCATTGAAGGGCAGCAGTCCCTCTTTCTCAGAGAGCTGGCGTATCAGGCGTCCATAAATCACGCCGGTCTCCTGGTCACGGTTCTGTTCGTCATTGAACTCTGCTTTCACGCGGAAGATTTCCCGAAAATCTTCATCATGCAGATACAGCAGGTGGTAAATTAAAGGTTCCCCGAACGCCACCAGGCGGACCTTGAGGGGAATGGATTCCGGTTGCAGTGCTGATACGGTAAACATGGCGAACTGATCCTGGATCTGAATTTCCAGCGACTGATTCTTGAGAGTCCGTTTCAGTTCTTTCCAGACGAAGGGCTCAATGAGCGCATCCATCAGATTGAGGATCAGGTATCCTCCATTCGCTTTCAGCAGGCTGCCCGCTTTAATGCGTGTGAAATTAGTAATCACCCGACCGGCGCGATCAACAACGCGTTCAATCGTCCCGAACAGATTGCGGTAGTTGGGAGCATCTTCCACGATGATCGGGGGTTCTTTTAAATGACTGTTATCCACTACCACATTGACACGATAGTCCATGAAACGCAGTTCCGGATCAGCGCCTCCTTCCGCTGCCAGCAACGCCGCGGCCTGTGGTGGCATATCGGCCGTATCACGAAAGAGGTTCAAATGGTTGATGACATGGTTTTTGAAATGGGACAGCCAGTCTTTAAGTTTGGGGCTCTTGAACTTCTGTTGAAGTTCATTGACAAGCGGGTCGACAATCTGGATCGCAAAGCGGCGGGCGACTTCCCTGACATCAACGGAGAGCTGTCGTTGAATTTCCCGCTGTTCCTGCAGGACGCGTCCTGCCATACCGACCAGTTCGTCCTGATGACTTTCCAGTTCCTGCATTTCTTCCGGCGTGAGTTTCTCGATTTCCTCCTGAGTCATGGGCCGATTATCTTTGAGCGGAATAAACAGGATTTCGCCATTGGGCATCTGCTGCACAGTCAACTCATGCTGGCCTGCCTGTTTCTGAAGTTTGTCAAAGACTTCTTCGCCCCGCTTGCGGTAGATCTGGCGCAGTTTTTCTTTTTCATTTCCGAAATCTTCTTCTTTGAACGCTTTCGGCAGAGACTCCTGCAGTTGCTCGATCAGTGATTCCATTTCTGTGCGGAACTGAATTCCCTGACCGGCGGGCAGACTGATCGCCAGTGGGGAGTCGGGCTCATCGAAGTTGTTAACATAGATCCAGTCATCCGGGATGGAATCATCCAGAATCCGTTCCCGCAGCGCGTGCGTGATGAGTTCGTTCCGCCCGGTGCCTACAAGTCCGGAAAGATAGATGTGATAATTCGGGTGCCTGATGCCAGTACCCAGTTCCAGCGCCCTGACGACGCGTGGCTGCCCGACGATTTCCGTCAGGGGCTCCAGTTCCTGTGTCGATTTAAAACCGAACGATTTCGGATCCAGTTTTAATGTCACTTCTTCAGCGGTCAGTTCACGGAATTCCGTCTGTTCGGTCATAAAATTCTCACCAGTCAGTTCGGCAGTTAAGCAGGGGGACTGAGTTTCTGTTTGGGGATTTGCAGACGCAGGATGCCGGCCTGGTTTTCCCGTTTGACATGCAAAGGGTCGACAGGCTGCTCGAGAGGGATGCGGCGGACAAAACTCCCCTGTCGTCGTTCGATACAGATTCCCTGGGCAGACTGCTCTACGCAGCCGGATCGTCTCCAGCCGGAAATCGTCAGAGTATGTTCATCCACGGTGACGTGGATTTCATCCGGATCGACGCCGGGAACGTCGGCTTCCACCAGGTAAAAATCAGGCGTCTCGAAAATATCAATTTCCGGCTGCCATTTACCACTGGGGGGACAGATTCCCCATTGTCCATGAATGAGTTCATCAAATGCCTGATCAATCTGCTGCTCAAGATTTCGCAGGCGGATCGGCTTCCACGGTAAATGTGACATCGGGACTCCTGCAGGAATTTATAAGTAACAATAAGGAAACCACGTCTTAGACTTCCAGTTTACCCTGATTTCCGGAAAGCGTCTACAAATAGTCAAATCTTGCGGCAGGCGGTTTTCCAGTAATCCCAGGTTCCGCTGAGTGGTCAGCGCGCAGTACGAGCGATATTCGATCAGTTTTAGACGATATTTTCCCTCAATTCGGCTCAGAACAGGCATTTACCAGCCAGGGGGCCGTGGCACATGACTTGCTCTTATATTATCTATCTCTAAATATAAAAGGAGGAACAACTATGGCTTATCATAAAGTGCAAGACATCCTCGAGCTTGTGGAGTCATTTCATAAACAGATGCGCCACGCATTGGATCAAGTCTCGCAGGAAGCAGATTCTGACGGTGTTGAATGGCTATCTAAAGAATTACGACAGCATGAATTACACTGGCAGGCTGCTCTGGCAGGGTATGAAAAACAGGTCGCAGAAGGTGTGCTTGATACCTGGTTACAATATTTTCCTGATGAGGAAGTCCGTCACCAGATAGATTCAATCGAGATCAAGCAGGGTATGACTATTGAAGAATTGACCGATTTGAATGGTCGTTTCCGCCAGGCTTTGATAGACCTGTACGAGACACTCTCGCAGGCCTCCTCGGCTCCCCGCGTCCATGACCTGTTCCAGCAGTTGCTCGAACATGAGCAGTCAGTGGTTTCAAAACAGAGCCGGAAACAGCAGGATTCGGAACTTGTGGAAAACCGAAGCAGGAAACGCGCTTAATCTATTCCGTGCGCATTAATCACAAAACCCCGCCGGATTTCAATAGGGAATCCAGCGGGGTTTTGTTTTTGATTCAGGAGAACGCGTGATTACAGATTTCCTGAAGCGGTCCAGGCTACGATGCGGTTCCGGTCCACTTCAGTCGATCATGTTTGAGGTCCTGCTCTGTTTCGAAAAAGAGTTCCTGAAAGATGCCCCTGAGTTGATTTCGGTTGGCGCCCCAGTACTCTGCTTCAGAGACGTTCACGCAGATCAGTGCCAGGCTTGGATCTGTGAATCCCTGGGGAAACCACTGCTCCAACTCATCTGTCCAGAGTAGCTCGATTTTCTGCCGGTCGTGTACCAGCTCTGCCTGACCCGTGATCGAAATATAACGATCTTGTTCCGGATTTGCATAAGCCAGATTGACCGCGCTCTGCTTTACAATTTCGCTGACCTTAGGATCGTCCGCGTGTGTAAAGAACCAGAGCTGTCCTTCAAACTCATGTTGTGCTGTAATCATAGGGCGGCTCCTTAAGCCACCGTCCTCCGATCGGGTCGTCAGCATCGCAATATGGATATCACGAATCATCTCACGCAGCGCCTCGATCGATTTCTGACGCTCTCCTGAATCAGTTTCTGTATGGTCCATCTTCGCCTCTTCTTTCTGCTGATTGAAAGGCTGACCTGTTACAGGTGGAATAAGTTGATTCCCCTGCAAAGGTCAGCTCTGTTGCTTAAATCAAAAACTGTCAAGCCAGTCCATTACTCAGACTGTATTGAGATCAGATCATGATTTAAGCTACGCACCCGCAACAAGCTGTTCGCCGGCTTCGCGCCAGGACTCTGCTCCCCCTTCATAGTCAAACACGTGCGAGAAGCCTGCTGCCTCCAGTTTTTGAGCAGCCTGTGTGGATGAATTACAATCTTCGCTTGCGCAATACACAACAACGGTTTGATCTTTACTGCCAGCCGCCTGTTCTACCTGAGAAACAAAATCATCCTGTTCCTGGGGGATATTAATGGAATTCGGGATATGTTCCTTCTCAAAGGACTCGTGGGGCAGTGTGTTCACCAGAATGCCTTTTTCATTGCGCTGCATTTTGCCACGTAACTCTGTGGTGGAAATATTCTGCATGATTTATCTCCTTCTGAAATAATTTCGTTTAAAGTGAATACTGCAGAAAAAGAGTGCAAACATCATTCCAACAGAAGCAATCCTGGCAGGATTTCTGGCATCAGATAAAGATAAAGCAGTTCGCTTGCGTCGCGTGTTGCTAAACCCACTGTTGACAGCAAACGCCACGGGGAAATGTTGGGAGTTTGTTTGTATCAGTCCAACAATCAGGCAGGTTGTAAATGATTGATATATCGGTTTCGATTGAGAGGCGACAGTTTGCCGCACGGAAGTGTGACAAACTGGCTGTATTCACCTGGCGACTTCAGTCCCGAGGGGCATGAAACCCGCTAGTGATGTTGCTATACTGAGCAGGCCTGAATCAATTATCTCGAACTCTGTTTCAAATGATTGCCGGCGATTCAATGACATTATTCGACTTATCACAAAATTCAATCTGGCTCAACTTTCTGCTGTTTTCACTGTTCGCAGTGGGCGTCTGGTACGCGGGTTCAAAATTAAGCCTGTACGTCGATCTGATTGCAGATCGCACCGGGATCGGCCAAGCCTTTGCTGGTGCATTACTGCTGGGAGGCGCCACCAGTCTGCCGGAACTGGCAACCACGATTTCAGCCAGTGCATCCGGCGCTGCTGAACTTGCCGGCAATAACCTGCTGGGAGGCGTCGCCATGCAGATTGCTGTTCTCGCGGGTATGGATGTGATCTGTCTGCGAAACCGGCCTCTGACATTCTTTTCACCCAAGTCGGCATTAATACTGCAGGGTATTTTTTTGATTCTGATGCTGAGCCTGGTCAGCATGATTCTGGTGTCAGGAGAATTGATTACATGGGCGGGGATCGGACTGTGGCCCGTGATGCTGTCCGTAATGTATGGATTCGGACTCTGGTCATTTCATCGTTATGAAGGGGATCCGCGCTGGGAACCGGCGGGGGAACTGGAACAGCCGCCCGAGTCCAGTCGTGATCTCAAAGACGTCCATCAGGCGGAATACCAGTCGGTATCGACCCGTGGAATCATACTCTGGTTTTCTCTGGCTGCGTGTGGGGTTCTGTTCTGTGGCTATCTGGTGGCGCGAACGGGGGAAGTGCTGGCAGAGCAGACAGGTCTGGGGCAGAGCCTGATTGGTGCTACCCTGGTGGCATTGGCAACCAGTCTGCCTGAGGTGAGTACGACCTGGTCTGCCATTCGTTTTGGCGCTTACAGTATGGCCGTGGCGAATATTTTAGGAACGAATGTGCTGGAAGTGGTACTTTTCCTGCCGGCGGATATTGCTTATCGCGATGGTTCGATCATCGAAGCCATGGATCCGTCTGCGAGTTTCCTGGCGGCGCTGGGAATCGTGCTCACCAGTATTTATCTCTGGGGGATTCTGGAACGACGCGACCGCACGATTCTGGGCATGGGATATGATTCTGCCCTGATACTCCTGTTTTACCTCGGCGGAATGGGATTGTATTACACCTTATCGATCTGAATTTTCAGAGGAGCAACCAGCGGGCCCCGTGGTGAAATCATGAGATGAAACCGTCAGCTCGTGCCACATTAAAATCCGCGGAGTTCAATTGCTTCTTTGACGCGTCGTGTTCCGATCGTGTATGCGGCTTCCCGTCTGCTGATGCCCATCGACTGTGCTGATTCCGACATCTGTTTCCAGGCGTTGTGCAGCGTTGTTTCCAGCTTGTTATTCACTTCGCTTTCTTTCCAGCTGTAACGCTGTCGATTCTGAACCCACTCCAGATAAGAGACAGTTACGCCCCCCGCATTCGCCAGCAGATCCGGAATGACAGGAATATTTCGTTCCTGCAGGGCGGCGTCGGCTTCTGCTGTGATGGGCAGATTGGCTGCTTCTACAATCATTTGTGCCCGCACCTGGTTGACATTGTCCTCGTGGAGCGTCGCTTCTATTGCTGCGGGAATCAAAATATCAACATCCAGCGCGAGCAGTTCTTCGTTGGAGATTTCTTCCGCGGAGAAATCGATCTGTTGCAGAGCAGGATCGTCGTCTGCTTCGTTTATCCGTTTGATGATGCCGGGAATATCCAGTCCGCTCCCCTGGTAGAAGCCACCATGCCGATTGCTGATGGCCACTACTTTTGCACCGAACTCGTGCAGAATATTTGCAGCGTGACTGCCGACATTGCCAAAACCCTGAATGGCGATCCGGGCATCCTGCAGGTCGATCCCCAGCTCTTCACAGGCCCAGCGTGTTACCAGCGCCACGCCTCGTCCCGTTGCTGCCAGTCGACCGGCAGAGCCAGCCAGTTGCAATGGCTTACCTGTGACAATTCCCGGCTCATAACCATGATCCTTTGAGTGGGCTTCCATAATCCACGCCATTTCCCGGGGACTGGTTCCCATATCAGGAGCAGGGATATCCCGATCCGGTCCCAGCATATCATCCAGTCGATCTACAAACCGTTTGGTGAGGACTTCCAGTTCAGAACAGGTCAGCTCATGGGGGTTACAATTGATGCCTCCTTTGGCACCACCGAAGGGAAGATCGACCAGCGCACATTTCCAGGTCATCACGGAAGCCAGGTCACGGAAGTGGGGTAAATTGACATCGGCGTGAAATCGCAGACCGCCTTTAAAAGGACCACGGCTGTGATTATGCTGCACGCGAAAACCGGTATAGAGTTTCAAACCCCCTTGATGACAGGCCAGGGGCAGTCCGAATTTGATCTCGCGATAGGGGGTGATCATCAAATGCCGCATCTCATCGCTGATCCCCAGTCGATCCAGGGCCGGGTGCAGAAACGGGCTGATTGCAGATTCCATTGGGTTCAGTCCTCCTCTTTCAGTTGAACCGGATGAACTCAGCTGTGCGATTCCCGATACCATAAGCGAGGCGGGTGACTGGCATGGTTAGGAATCACTGCGAACATCAGCAGTAACAGTCCGGTGACGATATGATTCTGCAGTGCCGGTATCACCTGTTCGGGACTGGCGAAGCGTCCATAACAGATCATCACGATTGCCAGAATCGCGGTCGCCAGATGGATGTGTCGCAAAGGGGGCCAGTACGAGAGCAACGCAAACGATATAATCAGCAGGGCACAAAGCCAGTCCATTACCCAGAGCATGGTCTGAGACTCGGCATGTCCAAACACAAACGGGCTGATGGCCAGCCAGCATCCCAGCATGAATTCTACTATCCGCGACCACATTATGCTGTTCTCCCTGTTCCCGATTCTGCAGCAGAAGCCACCATTTCACTGGCGATCTCGTCGGCGATTTCCGAAGGCTGTCCCCACAGAACAGACCACAGCAGACGTTTGTCATGCGTCTGCTTCCAGACCCGATACAGCAGTTTGAGAGACGCAAATACTTCATCGTAAGCCATCACTACCAGGATCAGAGAAATTACTGCTGTCAGCAGACAGAGCAGACACCACTGTCCGACGATTGTTCCCTGGCAGATGACGAGGATGACACTTACCAGTCCCAGGGGAATCACGTCAATTCCGAACAGGATCACCAGCCAGGGGCGATACTGCCAGCGACGTGTCGACCCGGCAATGCCAAAGATCGCATCACCAAGATATGCCAGCGCGCCCAGCGCCGCATCGGGGATTCCGAACCAGTGATGCATCATCAGCGCCACATCAGATTCGAGGACGCGACGCGTCTGATCTCCAAAGACAGGATCCCAGGGGGCAGCGATTAAATGCCATTGAAACAGCGCCATGTGCGTTGCCATCACAAATGCGATCAACGCCAGAATGCAGATCGGAATGCGTTGAGACCAGGCTGACGGGTTGTAATCAAAGGGGGGAACAGCGACATTCAGATCCGCCTGCTCCGCCGGGTAGCCTTTGAACGTGAGCTGGCTCATTTGTGAGCCCCCGTCGATTGCTGCTGTTCCAGTTCTTCCGGAAGGGGTAATCCATTAATCTGATACCAGCGCTGCGGATCGGACTTCAGGCGTTCGGCCATTTCCGGCAGGGTATTTCTTAACTGATGTTTCGGCTCCCATCCCAGAAACTCGCGGGCATGATCTATGCTCACCGGGTAATTCTGATCTGCCAGATCAATCATCCAGGGCTTGATGAATGGCGCGTCTTCTTCGTCTGACATCTGATCTTTCACCCAGGCACCCGCCTTGGCGGCCATTTTGGGAATCCGGATCGACGGCCACTGGTCGCCATGCAGATACAGGCCCAGTTTCTCCTGCAGATCTTCGTAACTCATCACATCCTCTTCACCGATGATGAACAGGCTATGCAGTGGCAGGTTGATTCTCCGTTCGACTGTCGCCTGGAAACAGGAGACGAGGTCATCCAGATGCAGAAAAGACTGGCCACAAGACAGGTCACCTGGGAAGAAATAGCTTTCCAGCTGTTTTTCATAGATGCGGGCGATCTGCTGTGAGATGGGAATGGAGTGGCCGTCTTCATCATACACGCCAGCCAGACGCAATATCACAGTGGGGATCCCCCTTGCTTCCTTCTGGATGACATCTTCTGCCGCCAGCTTGGACTTGGGATAATCCCATTCTGCATCAAGGGGAGAATTTTCCCGAATCGGCTGTCCCTCTTCAGAAGAAGCCTGTACCAGCAGCGAACTGGAGAATACAAACTGCTCGACCGTGAAATTCTGTAATCCCTGCAGCAGTCGCCGGGTTCCTTCGACGGTCAGGTCTTGATACAGCGGACTGGGTTCGCCTGAAAAGTCATAGTAGGCAGCCAGATGAATCACACTGGCGATTCGGTCTCCGTGCCTTTGTTTCAGCGTCTCCAGTGCGTGGGAGACGGCAGCATCATCGGTAAGGTCGCAGGGAATCCAGTCTGCCTGGTGCTGATCCTGTTCCGCGGGAAGCGGCTCCAGGTCAAAGGCAACCACTTGGTAATCTGCTGTAAACGCGTTAACCAGCCGAGAACCGATCAGACCTTCGGCACCGGTAATTAAAAGTACGGGTTTGTCATGTATCCGTTGATTCATGTTCTGCTCTCTTTCAGTTGAGGTGAATAAAGCAAGATCAGTGGCAGGTTACGCAACTGGAATGCCAACCATGTATTTTTGGTCGGAATCCTCATAAATCGGCATGATTCTACGACGCGTTGTCATCGCGGGGGTCCGTTTGGACATCGATCCCACCCTTTATCGGGAAATGATCCCCGATATATCAGGCGATTCCCTGCTGTTACGGCGATTCCTGTGCTGGTATCGCTACTACAGGCGGTTTCGACAGTAAATGCGTCAGTTTGTCCTACTCTTTGATCGGTGAGCGTCCAGTCTGATCGAAAAACTGCCGTGTTGAATTTATGGAACATGCAGAAACTCCTAGATTTCGGAACTGGCACAGGCTTTGCAAAGCCAGAATCTCAAAGTTTTCCAACTTACATCAGGGAGCGGACCATGTTGAAACAACAGACTATTTTGATCATTGAAGATAGAAATACAGGACAGGCAAGTCTGTCTGATTTTTTGAGCCAGCATAACTTTCATTCGATCACAGTCAGTCATGATCAGTTGACAAATCGCACGATCGACCAGAGCGTGGATCTGATTGTGATTGATCTAGATCAGAGTGATCAGGCAACTTTAGATCAGCTGCGGTACTGGAAAATTCATAAGCCGCAGACACCCTGTATTGTCGTGTCCCGTTCGGAAGATATCGATGCCGCGGTGACCGCAATGAAGCAGGGCGCAGCCGATTATCTGCATAAGCCGGTCAATCCCGAGAAACTGATTCATTCCATCATTGCCTGTCTGCGTTCAGTCAGACATGACGCTGACAATCACAGCCACCGTCAACCGACTGCGCAGCAGGGGTTTGAAAAAATTGTGGGCCAGTCCGGATCCATGCAGGAAATATTTGAAGATGCCCGCCGTGTGGCGCAGACTGACAGCACAGTGTTGATCACCGGCGAATCGGGTACGGGAAAAGAACTGATTGCCGAGGCCATTCATCAAAACAGCCCCCGGGCAGCAGAACAGTTTGTGACTGTGAATATGGCTGCGGTTCCGGAACACCTGGTTGAAAGTGAACTGTTTGGACATACCAAAGGCTCCTTTACGGGGGCTACGGAATCCCGTCGGGGTCGCTTTGAAGCAGCCCATGGTGGCACACTGTTTATCGATGAGATCGGTGATTTTAAGCTGGAGTCGCAGGCCAAACTGCTGCGGGTCCTGGAAAATCACACGATCACGCCGATCGGCAGTAACCAGGATCGCCACGTGGATGTTCGTGTGGTCGCGGCGACCAGTCATCATCTCGAAAAACTGGTTGAAAAAGGACGTTTTCGAGAAGACCTGTATTACCGTTTGAATGTGATTAATCTCAAACTGCCTCCCCTGCGTGAGCGGAATGAGGACATTTCGATGCTGATCGACTGCTTTCTGAAACAGATCTGTCATCAGATTCATCGAGAGATTCCTGAACTCTCTCCCGACCTGCAGCAGTATCTGACCACACATACCTGGCCGGGAAATGTGAGACAGTTGCGCAACTGCCTGGAGAGCATGGTGGTCCTCTCGAAGTCGGGGCGGTTGACCATGGATGATCTGCCTGACATGTTGCGGAATGGAGAAGCAGCCCATGATGGCATTGTTATTCCGGAAGGAATTCGTCTGGAAGAACTGGAACGCACGGCGATTCAGCAGACACTCAGCCGCAATCATGGGAATCGCACGCATTCTGCAAAATCACTGGGAATGTCGGTTCGAACATTGCAGCGCAAACTCAAAGCCTGGGGCATCCGGGAACAGACCCGCTCCTTCTCACGCAATGGTGACTCTTAATCGGAGATGAACCACCAGCCTTGCATCGATTCAGGTTTGTTTCGGAAATAGTGACGTTGTCAAAGTTGCGTTATCGGCTATAACGCCTCAGATTGATATGTGTTTCACTGCTTCTGTTTCAATTCAAGGCTTGATCATGTTTGGCTGGTTACGGCGAGATCCGCGAAAAAAACTGGAAACCCGGTACGCAAGCAAGCTGGAACAGGCACGCGATGCCCAGCGCAACGGAAATATTCAGGGTTACGCACAGTTGATGGCAGACGCGGAAAGCATTCTGCAGGAAATCGATCGTTTGCCGGACCCGACTGCAGAAACCGGAAAATAATACTGGCGTAAAGTATTTAATGTTTTAAAGTCACAGCAAATACTTCGGCGTCATCCAGATGCAGTCGCAGCATATACTTGCCCGCCGGCAAATCTGCCAGGGTCTGTTTCTTCCACCCGACGGGATGCGTCAAAGAATCACCAGTTAACGGATTTGAATCCGCTTTCGAAAAGCCGGGTATCCGAAAACCGGTTGCCGTCAGCAGTTCGACCTGGATCTGACCTGCTGTCGCATTTGCATTGACGGTGATTTCCTGTATGTCTTTCAGATCCAGCGGCTTGAGTGTCACCTGTCCGATGTTCTTAAGTGGTTTTTTCAATGTGGACTGCGCACTGGACTCCACTGGACGAATTCCGGCGAATCGATCCAGAGGCAGCGTCGCCAGCCCCACACCGCTCTGCTGACTGGCATCGGTCAGTTTGGAGCCTCCCCCAATCGCACCGCTGGTATAACCTCCATAATAGAAGCGAATCGAGTCAGGTAGAACTACAGGCGTTGCATTCGTGAAGATGCCCCCACTCGAGAAGGGCTGTTGGGGAATGAAAGAAAGTTCGCGGCAGGGGCGATCCCAGTGGATGCCGTCACGGCTGATCATCAGTTCGATATGCATCAGATCCGCTTTGGCACCGACCGCTTCGCCCCGGGCACGCAGAATCTGGTTCAGGCAGAAGTAGCAGTCGTGATAAAAGAATACGGGGGAATTATGAAATTCCGTGTTGGCAGCATCCTGATCATCGGGCGAACAGACAATTTCGGGAGCAGACCAGGTCAGAAAATCTTTGCTGCTGGAACGGGCCATCGCGTGTTTCCAGGCCAGGCCTCCATCTGGTCCATTTAACCAGCATTTTCCATAGACGGCATACTCCTTCTGTTTCGGATCGAAAAAGACGTCAACCGCATCCGACATCGAGAGTGGCAACAGCCACTGCTTGCGCATGAAGCTTTTGCGTTTGTCCCATTGCTCCTTATAAGGTTCCTCTCCCGTGAAGAGAGGCTGTAGTGTGCGTCCGCCATAAGCAGTCTGATTGAGGGGATTACGCGGCGATTTCGACCAGTGAATACCATCGGGGGAAAAAGCGGCATGCCAGCCCGGCCATTCCTGATTGTTCTCATCAGGAGAAAAATCGTAGTACAACATTTTATATCGTCGCGCGGGATCATCTTCACCGGGTTCAAACAGAACCGAATTGCAATAGCGGTCGCCATAGCCGCCTGATGCCAGCAGTACGATATTGGTTTCCGGAAATGATCCCTCCCAGGGCTTCCGATCGGTTTTAAAATCATGCAGTTTCAGCATCGGTTTCGTGAAGTGAATGCCATCTTCGGACTCAGCATAGCAGACCACACAGCGATGCGTTTTGCGCGGGTCGCGGCCTCCGGCATAGGCCTGGTACCATAACTGGTAAATTCCTGTCTCGGGATGGCGATGAATCGAAGACCAGGCGATGGCCAGTTCCCAGGGCTGGTCTTCCCGCACAACCGGATTTTCAGCATACGCTTCCGCGTGATGAAACAGGCGCCTGGTTCCCGCACGATACAAAATGTGATGATCATCCACGAGCAGCAGCGTTTTTGTTCCGGAGTTTACCTCGGCAGCATGAGTGACTTTGCCCGAACAGAACAGACAGACAAAGAACAGACTCAGCAGGAAACAGAGTTGTGTGGTTCTCAGCATCATATTGGATCCTGGAAAAAAAGTATTATTTCATGGCGTTCTCGAAGAAATCAGCGGCTTTGACCTGCATGCTGCGCATGATTTCATCCGAGTGCGCAAGGTCATTCAGCAGCAACAGTTCGCAGGGATACTGTTTATTCTGCAAATGTTCTGCCAGTTTCTGACTGTGTTGGGGAAGCACGGTGCGATCTTTCAACCCGTGGATCAGCATCACCGGAATTTTCTGGAACGTGTCGACATTCTGAATCGCCGAGTTCGCCTGATACACCTGCGGAACCTGTTGAGGAGAACCGCCATAAGCGGCGGTGACCGGTTTGGCGTACCGCGGGTTCTCTTTGATCCATTCAGCAAAGTCGGTCATGGGCATCACTGCACAGACGGAACGAATCAGGTCGGGACGATGCAGGGTATAAACGAGTGACGATCCACCCCCCATGCTGGTGCCCATGATGTGTACGCGATCTTTTGAGATCTTCTGCCCGACGAGAACCTCTGCAGTCACGCCATCCAATGCCTGTTTTGCCGCTTGATTCATGAAGTGCAGTTTACCCAGATCGGGAACGAGTACATAAAATCCGCGCCGGGCGAGTTCGCTCCGCAATTTCTGATAGGGTTCGCGGGAATAATTATAACTTTTGAGCGATCCTCCGGCACCATACAGAAAAATCAGCAGTGAAGACGATTGCGCGTTCGCTTCTGCATCGGGGTGGTACAAAAGATAAGGCGTGATCCTGCCGGTTTGTGGGTCGGAGTACTCATGCCGCGTGATCTTTTCTGAGGAAACGGCATCCGTTTCAGCCGCGATAAGCGGGGAAGAACAGATTCCGATGAGAACCGCGACCGTGATGAACAGTCGACACCAAAAGTGATTAATGAATATTTGATTCATACTGAAACTCGTTTAATGGATTTGATCACCGTTGTCAGGACTGGATCATGGTTTTGAGTTCAATTTTCAATTCGTTGAGGCGTGCGATCATTTCCTGGATGGCTCGCTGATGACGGTCCAGATCAGCCGATCCTTCACGCAGGGGATCGAGGACGATTGCTTCATATTTGAGATATTGTTCGCAGGCATACGGGACGGCAGCAGCAATCTCCGGGGGAATTGTGACCACGCCATTACAGTCACCGTGCAGCAGGTCACCGGGATGGATGGTGAGACCTCCGACTTCGACAGGCACCCCCGTGGCTTCGAAGTGACAGTAGCCATGCCCGCTCATAATACCCTGACTGAAACAGGGAAATTCGAGAGCACGAACGTTATCAATATCACGGGCCGCTCCCGAGGTGATCAGTCCAACTGCGCCAAATGTTTTGTAGGTCAGGCACATCCCATCCCCGAACGTGGCGCCGGCCGGAGGATCGTCCAGATCCTGGAAGACAACCACAGCGGGACCGGGTAAGTCCGCGAACGATTTTATCAGCCGCGCAGAGATCCCGGGGTCAACTGAACTGTCCGCTGGAACTGACGAACGAAATGTGGTCGTCACCGCGTAACCGACCATCGGCGGTAACTCGGGAAAGCAGGCGGCGATGTTTCGATCCATATAACCCGTGGCACGGGAACGCACCTCAAACAGCTCAATCGCGTTACAGACTGTCGGGGTATCAAAGCGTCGTAATTCTGCCAGGTCAGGAAGGCGATTCATATTTGTACTCAGAAATGAATTGACATCGAACAGAGAATAGATACTATTTAATCATAATAATATCTGTTGTAAATCAAAATAATGGCTCATTACGGAAAATAAATAGTATATATGTCGACGGGAATCAATTACCAGATGACCCAGTCTGATGAGCTGGCAGAGCGGATTCGACAGCGAATTCAGTCGGAACGACTTGAGGACGGGGCGTTTTTTATGACCGAATCCGATCTGGCGGAAGAATACCAGGTATCACGGACCGTCGCCCGGGAAGCGGTCAGCCGTTTGACGGCCATCGGTCTCCTGGAGGGGCGCAAACGCATCGGTCTGATCGTGCGGCGTCCCGATCCTCTGCGACTGTTGCAACTGGGGCTGCCTTCCCTGTTTGATTCCGAGCAGGATGTTTCTGAACTCTCGATGTTGCGGTATGTGGTGGAGATGGGAGCCGTCGACCTGGCGATCCGGAACGGCAGCGATCAGCAATGTCAGCAGCTTTGTGAACTGGCAGGTGAAATGGCTGCCGCGATTCGCGGTGACCAGCCAGGAAAGATTGCCGAACTGGACATCGCCTTTCACTCACTGCTGTTGCAGATGACCTCTTCCACACTGATTGCCGGCATGCAACGGGTGCTGGTGAATTTCTTTCAATCGGTGTACCAGGAATATCAGCCCGATGAAACCACTGGCGAACGAATGATCTGGGAGCATCAGGAGCTGGCGGCTGCAATTCGGGATCGCGATTCGAACCGGGCCCGCACGATGATGCAGATGCAGTCGCGAAACTGGCTGAATCTGAACAAGACGGATTGAAACTGGACCTGTTGAATATGACTGAGGAGCGACATCATGAACAAGTTCTCAAAGAGACTGTGTCAGGGAATGGCTATCCTGCTTATGGCGTCGACGCTGTCAGCAGCTGAGCCCACCGTCGAACTGCACAAAACAAAAGCAGGCACGGAATTCGCAACCTGGGGACCACTGCCTGACCAACCGAAACCAACCCTGTTCATCCTGGCGGGCACGATGGAGAGTACGCTGGGCAGTCCCTATTTTCGCCAGTGTGGAAACCAGCTGGCGAAGGCCGGCTATCTGCTGGTTTCGGTGGATATTCCCTGTCACGGCAAACAGCATCGGCCGCCGGAGCCCACGGGATTGAGTGGATGGGCTTATCGATGTGAGCAGGGGGATGACTTCGTTGCCGACAATAACGGGCGGCTCAGTCAGGTGCTGGACGAACTGATTGCCGGCGGTCAGACCGATGCAGACTATGTCGGCGTGTGTGGTACATCGCGGGGCGGTTACCTGGCGCTGCAGTATGCCGCCCATGATCCCCGGGTCAAAGGAGTCGCCGCATTTGCGCCGGTGACGGATCTGACAGTCCTGAACGAATTCAAATCGCGGGCCAAAAATGAAATGGTACAGTCGCTGAGTATGATTCAGAATTCGCAAAAACTCGCAGGACGTCCGGTCTGGATTGTCATCGGCGACCGTGATGAGCGGGTCGGAACAGACGCAGCGATCGAACTGGCCCGCAGCATCACGCACGCGGGTCTGGAAAAGGGACAGCAAAGTCAGGTCGATCTGCATGTGATTGCCGAACCCAAGGGGCACACCGTTCCCAAAGGCTCAACCGATGTGGCAGCGAAATGGTTTCTGAAACAGGTCGGTACTCCTGATTCTTCACCCGCAAAATAGACGATTCATTCCTGTATTCGCCAGAGCGTTTCCATGCGACGAACTTTTTTGAATCACTCCTGCTTTTGTTTCCGGTCCGCAGTCATGATACTGCTGGTCTGTAATGTCGTCTCTGCCCGCGACATTCATGTCGACCCGGATAAAGGGAATGATGCAGCGACAGAAGGGCCGCTCAAAACAATTCGTCAGGCAATTCGCAACGCGGAACCTGGTGACACGATTCATCTGCTGCCCACTGTGTATTACGAGTATGCAGGTTTTTATGGCAAGCAGGGAACGCCGGATAAGCCGATCATTCTCGACGGGCATGGCGCGACCCTGGAAGGTTCCGATCCCATTGATATCACCCGGTGGGTGGAAATCAAACCCGACCTGTATCGCTGTGAGAATCTGATGCCCGCATTGAGCGATGCCATTCTGCAGCGCTGGTTTTTTCTGTGGAATGGCAAGATGGTTCACATGGGCCGCACTTCCAAAGGTCCCAGTCAGAAATGGAAAAAGCCGGAGGATCTGCAGCCGGGTGAATGGACGTTTGTGAAACAGACCGCATCGACAGAGAAGAGTTCAGAGGTCACCGGTGCTTTCTATTTAAAACTTTCTGCGGGTGCGCAGCTCAGTGAACAGAATCTGCGGATTCCAGTGCGTTCCGCCGGCATGCAGTTTGGCGGTTCGGGAATAAATCATAATGCGCACCTGGTAATTCGCAATCTGACCTGCACACATGCCTACAACGATGGTTTTAATATCCATGGCCATTGTGAAGATGTTCTGTTTGAGAATATTCGCGCGATTGAGTGTGGTGATGACGGGATCAGTGCGCACGAGACAGCCGAGTACCGCGTTGATGGCTTTGTCTCGATCGGCAATTCAACAGGCATCTGCGACACGGGATCCAGCCGGACCAGTTACAACCGGGTCTTCATCCGCGACTGCCTGGGCTTCGATCTGTTTTTTCTGGATACGGGCCGTTATACGTTGACCAATTCAGTCATACTTTCTTCGGCGGTGCGGACGCTGATGCTGGTGGGTCGCGATGATCCTGCGCAACCCTGTTCGCTGACGATGAAGAATGTCTTCATCCGCCGTGTGGCCGGTAAAAATGAGGTCCGCGTCTCTCGCAACTGTGTGCTCGACGCCAGCCATGTAACGCTGATGGGCCTCGACTTTCAGGCGACCGGCGGCGACGTGCGTCTGCATGATTCGCTGATGATCGGAGCTGCTGTCTTACCGATTTCCAACGCGGCGTACGACTACCTGGCTGCAACTGAAAACGCAGGGGAGCCGTTACAGCCCGAACTGCTGATCTGGAAAGATGTCAAATGGACGGCGGACCGGAACTGCTACGATCTGCAGAGCCTGAGAGTCGACAAAACCTTTTTTACTCCATCGCAATTCAGTCAGTTTCAGCAGTTAATCGGGCAGGAACAGCAATCGGAGTGGGGCAGCAGTTTCACCACGAAGACCGGTTTTGGCGCTGATTTGAAAAAACTGAAACAGGATACGATTCCTCAAAACGAACTTCAAACCGAACGAGTACGATCTCTTCTTCCCTGACGAACCTGAATGAAATGAAAGAGAATCCATGCCAGTCTCTCCTTTAAAGCAAAATCTCCCCGCCTGTCTGTCGATTCTATTACTTCTGGTGATGCATGCCGGTCTGTCTGCGCAAACGGTTTCGGTGGACCGCGGTCCGGAAGTGGAGGAGGCCGTCTTCTTCTCGTTCGATGATCATGCGATTCCCTGGCGGAACAATCTGCAACTGACACCCGTGACAGCAGAGAAGCATCCGGCGAATCCTGTGCTGCGACGTGGACCGGAGGGCGCCCCCGATCACGGACATGCGATTCTGTACGGCAGCGTCATGTTCAGGGACGGGAAATTTCGTATGTGGTACCTGGGAATGTTCGAGACGGCCATTCAAAGTGGTCAGGCGCCCGGCTGGTGGCGGCCTATGTGTTACGCCGAGAGTGATGATGGTATTCACTGGACCAAGCCGAACCTCGACCTGGTGGAGTTTAATGGAAACAAACAGAACAATATCTGTCTGATCAATTCGGAAGTTCCTGCACTGGCTAAAGTCAATGATTTTTTAAGTGTGTTGTATGATGCCAGTGATCCCGACCCGCAACGTCGTTTTAAATGCGCCTACATCGCGCATCCGCCGTTTGCCGATGTGCGTGGCGGACGCAGCAAAATCGGGCCGGACGAACGTCGCTGGGGTGCCTTTGTCTGTGCTACCAGTGCTGACGGGTTGACGTGGGATGTTGTCGGCGACCGTCCGATGAATGCAGGGGGTGAACGCTTCGAAGTCTCCAGCCTGTATCGGTTCGGCAACTTTTATTATGCCAATGGTCAGTTGCTTTCTCCCTGGAGCTGGCGGATGGATGGTTCTGATACCGGTCGTGTGATGCTCGCATATCGGTCTTCCGACTTCGATCACTGGTCCCGTGCGAAAGCATTGTCATTTGCTCGACCGGGCCAGTTGACGGCCACGCCGATACCCGGTCAGCAGACCCACATGGGGGCGGGTATCTGGAATCGGGGGAATGTCCTGGTGGGCCTGTATGGCATGTGGCAGGATGCGCCACAGAAACCCAAAGACGGACGCTACTGGAACGAAGGTGTCAGTGTGGATCTGGGGTTGATCGTCAGCGATGATGGGATTCACTTCCGGGAGCCGGTGCCCGACCATCCGGTGATTTCCCGCGGAAAAAAAGGAGAGTGGGATGACATCGCGCTGCTGCAGGGGCATGCCTTTGTCAACCGGGGCGAAAAAATACTGATGTGGTATTCGCACTGGGATACCGGCGGAAAACTCAAGAATATGGAAATCGGCCTGGCGACCCTCAGACGGGATGGCTTTGGTTATCTTTCCCGCAAAATTGCTGATAACACAGCGCACTTTGTGACTGCTCCCTTTGAAACTGATGGGGATCTGAAACTGTTCGTGAATGTGGAAGGCGTATCAAAAGAGAATCTCTTAACGGTGGAACTGCTGGATGAATTCGATAAACCGCTGCCCGGTTACTCAGGTAACGAAGCGGCCCGCATTACCCAGGCGGGAACCCGTACGCCGATTGTCTGGTCCGGAAGCAGGCCCTTACCTGCCGGCAAAAAACTGGCGGTACGGGTCACGTTTCCTGATTCGACTGAAGCCAGGTTTTATGCACTGTATGTCGGGAACGAAAACGGTTCGTGAGTCATCTGTCCGACTCTTTGGGTGCGGGCCAGTTCAGATGCTTATGTAAAAAGTCGTACGTTCCCTGTTCATGAATGGCGTGCGGTCCTTTGATGAATTCGAGTTCCTGTCGATCGCCGATACCCAGTTGGGCCTGGTAGAGAAATCGTACCTTGGCATATTCCTGGGCGACACGATCATCGGGTTGGACGCCATCAAAGTGTCCGCGTTCTACCATGAAGGGCCGCGGACAGATGAGGGCGGCCATCTCGGCGTAGTTGAAGGTACTGCCCAGGTTCCATTCGAAAATTTCGTATTCTCCTTTATTGGCATAGCTGTACCGCAATGAGCGTTTGTCGGTAGCGGCATTCTTCCAGACCCACTCGCCGAAATCGGCTGAGCAGATCGAGAGCGCATAGTTCTTGACCAGCGGTGGAATTCGCATGGCTGATTTTCCGCCGTAAGAAATTCCGTAGAAGCCGATCCGCTTTTCATCAACGAAAGGCAGCGTCGAGAGCCAGTCTGTAATCTGCTGATGCTGGGGAACTGCGATGGAAAACAGGGTTCGGCCGATGGACTGCGATTTGAATTGCAGTGTGCGAAAACGATCGAACAGAACATACGGATTCTGAGGGGCGAAGGTGATGAAGCCCCGTTCTGCGAGGTGGGTTGCAAACGATTTATAAGCGCGATAACCTTCTTCGCCAACCGTGTGTTGGGGGCGTCCTTCCAGACCATGCTGGCAGACGACGACGGGCCGCTGTTCGGAACCATCGAGTTTCATATCTTTGGGTAATGTCAGAATGCCATACGCGGTGACATCGGGAAAGACATCCATTTCCACTTCATAACTGATCGTCTTGGGGCCGACCTGAAACTTTCGGCTGCGGGCGTTATCGGGCAGCAGTTCCAGGTCGAAGCTGCCGATCACATCCTCGCGGAAGATCTTGCGATAAGGTTCTACCGATTTCTCAAAGTTTTCCAGTGAATCGGTTTTGAGGTCTTTCATAAATTCAATACGGGTTTCATAGGCCAACTGCAACAGGCGCTGGTTATGCCGAAGGATCTCGGCCAGTTGTTCGTCATGCCGCTGACTGGCGTGGTCGCGCGATTTGAGATCCAGGGGTTTGGAGGCGGCCGCCAGTTTCGCATCTGCGTCCAGGCTCTGTATCAAAGCGGTCAGTGTTTCCGGGGAGACGGGGACCTGCGAATCCACAAGTGCGAGCGTCGGTGCCTGCGGATTCAGAGCGGCAGTGAATTCACGGGCCCGTGCGACTTCGGTTTTGACTTCGTCTTTATCGGGAACCAGCAGTCGCCCCGGCTTGCCTTTGAGTGCGGTATAGCCGTCCTGTTTCACTTCCAGTTCGCCCCAGGCGGTCGTGCGAAAACCGTATTCGGGATACTTGCCCGCTTCGATAATCAGCGTCCGCGGTGCGACGAGGCTCGCGATTTCCGCATCGCCGAACGATTTGAGCAGGCCAAAGACGTTACGGTCTGCGGGTTCTTCCCAGAGAAACTGTCGCGAACTGAAGTAGCCAGAGACAGCCGCAGCATCGATGCGTGGATCGAGGGCAGCAGCATACAATGCGAGTCTTCCCCCTTCACCCCAGCCGATGACGCCGAGGGAGCGTTTCTCATCCTCGCTGGTCTGTTTCAAAATACTGACACCCGCCATGACCTTTTGCGTCTCATAACCTGCCAGCGTGCGACCCAGCTCAAACGATGGTCGATGCGCCCACTCGCGGTTGCTCATTTTCCATTGATTAATATCTCGATTGATCAGCGTGGGGATCAGCACACGAAAACCGGAACGCGCCAGTTGCTGTGCATAGGCGTCCGTGGGGTTGTTCGCGGAAACCAGATCTTCGGGTAGCTGGTCGGCTTCGGGAATCGCGATAATGTCGCCGCGAATCTTTCCTTGCGGAACCAGTAACAGACCAGTGCCCTGCATGTCATCCAGCACAGGCCAGCTGACTTCATAGAGTGTGAATTCCTCCGCAGGCTGATCAGACGCATCGCCAATGTAAGCAAAACGACCGGTGACAAGGGGATCGGTCAGACCCAGCATGGCTGAAAGTTCCGCCCGTTTGTCGGCAATCGACTTTAAATAGGCTTCGGGAGAAGTGAGATCCCGTTTCCAGTTGTTCGGTCGTTCATTGGCTGCCTGGGCAATCTGCCTGAGCAGGAACTTGTCGATGCCGGCAATCATCTTTTCGCTGAGGTCACCAGGAAAGATCAGCGGTTTGGTATGAGGCAGAGGTCGTGGATCAGGGGCGGGTTGTAAAACGGCCCAGGGAGACGCTTCGGTTTTTTCCTGGGCGTTTGAGGATGAGCTTGAGAACGTGATCAGGCTGATGAAGAACGCGGCACAGATGAGGAATGCAGGGGTATGGCGAGAGATCAAAGTTTTCATGGAGGCTTCCTGGCTGGATTCTGTTCTTTGAATTATGAGGATCCGTATCCATTGATGATACCCCTGTTGACGCGGCAGGGGCAATCAATACGACTGTTTTTTCTGTTTTGGCTCTGCATGCCCAGAGGTTCTTCCAGCCGAGACGAATACAAAAAACATTCTGACTGGTATGACATGTGCTTTGTCTTCTCCTGTTGCGCTATGACAGCGCAGGGAAATTCAATAGTTGACAGCAGGAGTTGCTGAATGATCACTGCAAACAGGGCGCTGGTATTTCTGCTGGCCTGGGGAGTCTGTTCTCTCGTGTGTGTCGCGCAGGAGAAGACGCCTGATGAGCCAACTGAAACACCGCCGGCAACGGAGAGATTGACCGCGCCGAAAGCGGTGAATGTCACGCCTGAAGTTGCAGATTCCGAAATCTCGACACGGCTGACGCGCATTCTTAAAGCGACCGAGTGGTTTGAAGAACCGCGTGTCGAAGTGCAGGAGGGGGTTGCTTTCCTGTCCGGATCCACCGATGATGAGAAATACCGACAATGGGCCGGCGAGCTTTCCCGGAATACGCAAGACGTGGTGGCTGTGGTCAACCGGATTGAACTCACGCAGCCCGACCTGTTTGATTTGAGCGCATCGTATGGCACGGTCAAATCCATCATCCGCAAGTCGGTGCAGTCTATCCCCATCATGCTGGCAGCGCTGCTGGTGCTATTGTTTACATTTTTTGCGATGTTTGTTTCAGGGCATATCGCAGACCATACACTGCTCAGGCGGTTTCAGAATAAACTGCTCCGGGGCGTGGTTCGCAAAGGGCTGCTGTTGCTGGTCTTTCTGCTGGGGATTTACCTGGTGTTACAAATTGCGGGCCTGACACGGCTCGCAGCGACGGTCCTGGGGGGAACGGGATTGTTCGGTCTGATCGTCGGGATTGCGTTTCGCGACATTGCAGAAAACTTCCTGGCCAGCATTCTGATCAGTATGCAGAACCCGTTTCGCTATGGTGACCTGATTGAAGTGGAAGGGATTCAGGGCTTTGTACAACGTGTCAATACACGCGGAACGCTGCTGATGTCGCTGGACGGCAATCATATTCAGATCCCCAACGCGATTATCTATAAGAGCAAGATTCTGAACTTTACCTCGAACCCTAAAGTGCGGCTCGATTTCCTGGTGGGTGTGGGGTACGACGTTCCACTCAACGATGCGCAGTCTATCGCCAAAGGGATTCTGGAATCCCATCCGGCGGTACTCGACGATCCTGAACCGATTGTGCTGGTCGAAAGCCTGGGTTCTTCGACTGTCAATCTGCGCCTGTATTACTGGATCAACGGTCATCAGTTCAGTGTGTTAAAAGTGAATTCCTCAATGATGCGACTGGTGAAGACGACCTTTGAAGAGCGTGGCTTCTCCATGCCAGACGACGCGCGGGAAGTGATCTTTCCGCAAGGTGTGCCGGTTACCATGGTGTCCGCAGAGGAAGCCGAGGCGAAAAAAACGGCGCCCGCAAAACAACCGCCGCTCACTCCGCCACGGTCGCCGGTGGCGATACCGGAAGAGGAGACCGTCACCGAGGCAGAAGGCAGCCTTGCCAGTGAATATAACGAACTGGAACGTCAGAGTCAGCAGGCACGCGATCCGGAAGAAGATTCGACCGACCTGTTGTCTTCCTGAGCGAGCAACCGAAGCGCATCACATTTAAACATAGTTTCTCTCATTCGATGAAACACGGTTCCAATGGTACAGGAGACGCAACAGTAAAGCTGGATACAGTCGGGAAACGGCCTGAAGCTGAAAGCTGAGAGACCATGCTGGTCGATCAGGGACCAGTGGAAGGTGCGCGCTGACATCTATCTCTCTGTGAGCAGAAAAAGTTTTACTCTGGAAGAAAACAAACTCAGGTTCATTAATAAATGTACTGCAGACGGGCACCGAAGATATCAATCGGAAGATCGTCGGTCGTAGCGTTATTGATGAGGCCGTGCACGTAATCAAATTTCAGGCTGAGTTGATTACTCAAATACCAGTTCAATGCGATTTCGGCAGAGTTCATGCGACCGCCCGTGATGTTTTTATCATTCAGATTGAGGAAGGTGCCCCGCGCGGCCAGTTCCCACGCGCCCCAGCCTCCGTCAAAAAAACTGTGCAGAGGCTCGACGGAATCAAAGACGCCCGTCTTGCGATTGTAGGGTTTGGATTCCCCGGTGAAGAACCAGCCCGCCTGCGCGTATCCGCCGTAAAAGACCAGCGGGGGGCCGCCGATCTGATTTACCAGGGCATACGTGAGTTCCGCCTGATAATTGAAACGACCCCGGGATCCTGCCAGTTCGAAGTTAAACAGGTTGACGTTTTCCGCAGGGACATAGCCGGTGTCGACGAGTTGCGGTGGACCCGATGAATTGATGCCCGGTTCCTGGTTGGTGAAGAAGCTCAGTTTGGAATCGTAGCGAACCTGCCTGTCAAACGGCTGCAGGACGCTGTAGTTCAGACCGGTGTGCAGCAGATCGCGTCCGTCGTCTGCGTACCAGTGCAGGTACGTGGTTCGGGCGGCGATGCCCTGTCCGTCGGCATGATGATTCAGATCGAAGCCCCCTTTGCCGACAATGAAGCCGGTGACCGACCAGGTGCCCCGTTCTTCTTCCAGTGTGCCATCCGCCCAGATGCCGACCTGCCGAAACGGGGAGAAGGTAAAAAAGGGAGCCCGTTCGGCGAAGGTAAAGTTTTTGGAACTGGTGAGTGCTTCCATCTGGAACGGGACTTTGGTGGTCCCGACGACCAGGCGATCAGCGTAGGGGCGATCACGGAATTCCAGATAGATATCGCGGGCCCGGGGATTATCCGTGGCGAACTCGACATCCATTTTATAGCCGACGTCGGTCGCCAGGTCCCCGGTGAGTGCCAGCCGCGCACGCCGGACGGCGGTACGGTTATTGATCTCGCCAAACGCCGCCATTGAAGCCGGCGACTGGTCAAAAGTGGCGGAGTCGACCTGGATGAAACCACTCAATTTGCCGGTCGGGTAATCACGGGAATCGACGAGGCCGGGGACACAGGGAAAGGTCTCTTCGTCGCAGGTCGGGAAGGGACTGATGAAAGAAGTTTCTGTCGACAACGAATCTGTGAGTGGTGGCGGCAGCGCGTCTGTAGTGAATTCCTGCGCGAACAGGGGAGCGCAACTGAGCGCGAGCCAGTATCCCAGCAGCGACAACCAGCATCGGAAATGAGCGGGGTGCCGGAACACATTTCGCGATTGATCCTGCTGTCGCTCCATCGGGCGGGATTTCGTATCTGTGCCGTGATTGTGAATGTTAATGAAACCAAACTGCTGCTGAGAACCTTCTCTGAAAAGGCTCTGTCACGCGCAGGCGCAGACCGTGTCCGCAGCAGTGGGACTGCTTATTTTATCGGTTACAGAAATTGGGAAACTGCAACGATTGGAAACGCAGGCCAGGCTACTTTGCTGAAAAGCGATCAAAGTGAGCGGCTTGCATGAAAGACCGCGGAAGCTGTGCGGGTTATTCCGGTTGTGCGTGAGGTGAATTTTATTGACCGCCTGTATTCCTCTGGTATGATTTTTGATAACAAACAACCGCCTGTTTAATCATAGGTGGGAAAGAACAAGTTGACTCTATCAATGTGTGACGTTCATTCTGCTGTCAACAGTCATGCTGATATCAATAGATCCTGTAGAGGATCATTGCGATTTTAGTTAAAAAGGCTTGTTCAAATGAGATCTACCCGCCGCCGCATGCTGAGCCGGATCGTCGCACTTGCCGTTCTCCTGGTGGCCATTGTCTCAACCTCTCTTACATCCGCTCAGCAGAAAAAGAAGCCTCAGGAGAAGGAACACTTTGTCTATGACGATGTCCGGGTCTTTTACGTCACGGAGGGGATCGGTGCGGTTTCGCCTGTTGACGTTGATAAAAACGGTGTGCCGGACCAGGTCGAAAATGTGGCGAAGCAGGTCTGGGCGGCCCATCAACTGTTCTGCAAAGTCCTCAAGTTTCCCGATCCTTTTGAGAGCGAACGCTACCAGGGCGTCAACTGTATTCAGGTCAGCATTCTTGATCGAACTGAAATGTCAAACCTGAACGGTGTGGCATTTTCCAGAGCGCAGCGGGCCCGTTCCATTCCCGAGGGAAATCCCACCGACCGCGCCATTGTCATGGCGATTTCCAGCCAGCTTGATCCTACCAAAAACGTCACTCCCACTCATGAGACGTTTCATCTGATTCAATATGGGACAACCTATTTCAAGAACTCTTGGTATCTGGAAGGGATGGCGCGCTGGGCCGAGCATGGGACCGGCAAGGACGGGCTGGGAGAGATCAAGTATTCTCCCCGGGGGCCCTGGCCGCAAATATCCCTGCATCTCCAGCAACTGGTGAAAATGAAGTCTGAGTCCGAGCATGTGCTGTGGAACCCGATTGCCTCTCGTACCGACCGTGATGATTTTCTTTCAGGCAAGATGCTGGGAGAAAAACTGTCAACCCTGACATACGCGGACGGATCACTGGTCCTCCGGGACCGTTTTCTGCAAGGCGGGGAGGTCATGCGTGACATTCTTATCGAACTCGGCAAGCTGGACGATGTCGCATTCCAGGATCTGAAATATGAAAAATGGACTGAAGAGAATGCGCGGGCCCTGGAAAATAATCCCTATATTTATAAAGCGATCATGGATGCCCTGCGGAAGCATGATTCCAAGGTCGGCCCATTCGAAATTCCACAGCAAAAAAAATAAAGGGAGGCATTCGATCCTGTGCTTTTTCCTGCCAGCCGCATAGAACCAGAGAAATTTGGTGACTCCTTTCAATTGTTCCGATGAGGCGTCCCGATAATGAATCTGATTTCCTGGGTGATAGACCTTGTGAAGTAAAACCGGCAGTGGGTAATATTCGTGGAGTGTGTATTTTTCTGGAGATCATTTAATCAGAGACCCTGCGATGAAAAAATTAACCGAGCGACAGAAGCATATTATCAGTTTTATTCGTGTGTTTACCGCCAAAACGGGGTGTGCGCCGACGGTGCGGGAGATTGGTCAGTCATTTGGGATTAAATCGACCAATGGGGTCTCGGATCATCTCAAAGCGATTGAAGCCAAAGGCCGTCTGAAACGCAATCAGTTTATGCCCCGGGGACTGGAAGTCGTGGAGAATCTGCGAATCCGGTTCTGCGGCGAAGTGCAGTAGGCGGCGGGAGTGTCCCGGCGGTTCGTCCACGCGATTGTGAAACGATTGAGGAGGCGCGATGAGTATAGAAGCGTTTCTCTGGAATTATCGGGACGGGGAGTCGGTCGGTTTCGATTTTGAAACGGTGCGCGAGATCCTGGCGACGGAACAGACGGAGTGGCTGGAGGAGTATGGCTGTCTGCGGGTCAGCTTTCATGATCCCGATGATTATGTGGACATGTACCTGGGAGAAGGGGCGCCGGCCAGCGGTCATGTCAAAGGCATTACGATTGCCCGTCCGCTCGACAATCCGGATTACCTGCAGCGGGTGTTTCGCGTGATGGAACTGGGGGATGTGATGCTGTTCTACTCAGACGAGTCGACGCCGATATTCGTCAGTGGGAAAAATCCGGGGCAGTATCCAGCTGACCTGCTGGCACAACTGGGAGAGCCCCGGTTTATTCAAACACCGCTTGAGATGCTGCATCAGAGCTGAGTGGAACCGGTAAAACATCATCGGGCAACTTAGTCTGTCAGGGTCTGTCCGGCAGGCCTGCTCAGCTTAATCCTGTATCAGGATGTCGCGGCGTTTCTTGAGTCTGCCATATTTGTTTTCACCGACCAGCCAGACCTGCATCGTGCCTGCGGTCTGGATTAAATTGGCGGGAATATTCACTGTTCCTTTCTGCCGATCCTGTTCTGTCATATAGATGTTGTGATAGTCATAACTGTCTGCTTTGTTTACCAGCAGTGCCATGATGACTTTCATGTTGTCCGAGTGGATCTTCAATTCCCAGGGCTCGCTTTTGGAAGCTGTTTCTGCAGAGATGCTGAAGTCGAGATCACAGACGGAGAACTCGCAGGCCTGGCTCTGTGAGCCGTCATGCATGATGCAGTGCGCGGTATAATCGCCGCAGGTGGAGAAAGCGAGTTCGATGACACCTTTCCCGGGCTGGTCGATTTCTTTGACGACTTTGTCCCCCCGTTTGACGACCAGGGATTTAACGCCTAGCGCGTCTCTGTCCATGATATTGATTTTCACTTTCTGGTCTTTGTAATAGGGGACCCAGTCTCCGCGATCAAGCAGTAAAACCCGGTTGATGACCGGGGTTTTGGCGTCTTCCTCATAGTTGGGGAACAGGAATGACTCGGCTTTGTTCTGTCCGCGCCAGGCATCCAGGTCGGTGATGCGATACAGTTTTCTGCCTCGGGCTTTGAGGTGACTGTTAAAGGTCGAGACGGAGCGGTTGCTGGTTTTGGTCGTGAGGGGGCGGCTCTCTTCGACTCGTACATGCGTGATATTTCCCTCCGCGTTCCTGGTGATTCCCGTGACGATTTCCACGTGTGAACCAGGCTGGGGAGGTGTGAAGATGATGTCTCCGACCTGTGCCGCCTGTGCTGACTGGGGCTCGACCAGGCTGACCCCTTCGCGGTAGGGAGGGTTATGCAGACGGCTGACATACCAGACGCCACACTGCAGCGCGTAACTGGTGTAAGAGGAGCAGACATTCCCGTAATAACATTCGGCATTGGCGACCTTGCCATACAGGTTTTCTGTGTATAACACGCTGTGCGGATTTTCGACGGCTGCCAGAAAAGTCTTCAGGTAGATATCAAAACCAATATAACGACCGACATATTTGACACTCGAATACGGGACGCCGGTGTACTCTTTACCGGGTTCGAAAGTTCCTTTCCTGCGCGGCATGCCCTCGGCAACAGGCGTCCATTTTACCTGCGACATGATCCGTGCATATTCCACTCCTTTTTCCTGCCAGGGTTCCAGATGGTCTGTCCCTGTTTTTTCTGCCTGCCTGTCGGCTGCGTGAGACGTGTTCTGCAGACAGGGGAGACTGAGGACTGATAAGAGCAGACAAAGAGACAATCGCGATGGTAAGTTCATCGAAAATCCTTTCGGGTTGATTTCAATGTGTGGCCTGAGTTTCCATCTAACAGCGAATATAAAACGTAAACGAATCTGTATGGGAATTCAATACGCAGGTCACTTTTCGGATTTGATGACCGCTCCCGAGCAACTGATCTGGAGAGATCATCATCTGCCTTTCATCTGCGGCCATTATGAGTTTCCCATAAATTTCAAATCAGTGCTGGACAGGGGGGTGAGACGTCTGGTTAAAATGGTTCTGTTCCGGACCGGGATTGGTTCCCGGTTCAATTCCTATCTATAACTTCGGACATTGCTGTTTAATCTGGGCCAGAACAGCTTCCGCGCCAGGACATCCCCGGGCGCGTGAGAGCCTGTGGTGGCCTGCCTGTGTTGCAGTCTCCTCTCGCGCCTTTTGATATGCAGTGTTACGGAGCAGCAGACGCGTCTCAGCATTTCTACGTCCGAGACTCGTATCACTCTCATCTCTGCAGACTGAATCTCAGTTTGCAGCGTAGCGCTCCCCTGGCAGAGACTGAAAGGGCTCTGCGTTCGCAGAGTTAATGAGATGAAACGACTTTACGCAACACTTCTCGAATGGTTCCTTCAGCAGCAGGGCACTCCCCGACGATCTCGTACGCAGGCCGCGAGACAGATTGAATCGTTGGAAGTGCGAACAATGCTCGCCGCCCATCCCCTGGTCGATGCGCCTGATGTGCAGTTTGAGGTCGATCAGGACTGGGGCTCCGGGCGAACCGCCAACCTGCTTCTGAATAATGATGAAGCAACGGCGTTTACGGACTGGCAGCTGGAGTTTAACTTTGCGGGCGAGATTCAGTCACTCTGGAACGCCGAGGTGGAGAATCTGGGGGGAGGCCGCTATCGGATTACACCTCCCAGCTGGAAACCAACTTTGGATGTGGGGGAAACCCTGGCAATCGGTCTGGTGGCCGTCGGACCCTACAGCGAGCCGACCGGCTATGCATTTAACGGGAGTGGAAGTCCCGTTGACCCCGATCCCGATCCAGACCCTGATCCGATTCCCAGTGTGCGTATCAGTGGAGCGACAGTGGTCGAAGGAGAGAGTGGAGTGCTGCTGGCCAGTCTGACGGTATCTCTGTCAGCGGCGGCGAATGAAACGGTGACGGTGAATTACCAGACATCCAATGGTACGGCGACAGCCGGTGAAGATTATGAAGAAACAAGTGGCCAGATCAGCTTTGCTGCGGGAGAGACGGATCAGACAATTACGGTGCGCGTCTTTGGTGACAACCAGGTGGAACCGGATGAAGAGTTTTACGTGACACTCAGCAGTCCGGTAGGCGCGACGCTGGATGCGAGTCTGACAACGGCGTCGACGGTGATTACCAATGACGATGCCGAGGTGATTACTGAGAATGAAGTGACGGTGACGACGCCTTATGAGACGGCTGTCACGATTCCCGCAGGTACGTCAGGCGGCGATCCGGATTTTGGCAGCCATGTGCAGTCGTATGTGAACGGTACTTTATTCCCCAGCCAGTACAGCCAGACGCAGCTGGATCAGATTGTGAGTAACTACTATGACAGCTGGAAGGCGGACTGGTTGCGTGCAGATCCGGGCGGGAACGGTTACCGTGTGATCATGGATTCTTCGGGGCGGACGACTTCCGAATCGCAGGGGTATGGCATGCTGGTTCTGGCGCACATGGATGGCTACGATCCACAGGCCCAGGCAATCTTTGATGGTCTGTTTCAGTATTCCCGTGCGAATCCCAGCCAGGGGAATCCCGATCTGATGGACTGGGCGCAGCCGGATCCGTCCGGGAATAACAGTGCCTTTGACGGCGATGCGGATATTGCTTACGCCCTGCTTGTTGCCGATGCACAATGGGGGAGTGACGGCGCGGTCAACTATCTGCAGGAGGCGATTACGATTATCGATGCGATGTACGTCTCGATGATTGGTCCCGACAGTCATCTGCCGATGCTGGGGGACTGGGTGAATCCAAATGGTGGCGGGCGGAATCAATGGTCTGTGCGGACCAGCGATTTCATGTATGGTCACTTCCGCGCCTTTGAAGCAGCGACAGGCACGGGGGCCTGGAACGAAGTGATCGCCGCGACCCAGGCAGTGATGACGAAACTGCAGCAGCAGTCGGGTACGGGGTTGGTGCCTGATTTTGTGATTGTCGATCCGGTGACCGGGAATGTTTCGCCTGCACCATCGGGTTTCCTGGAAGTGAATGACCAGCATTACTGGTATAACGCGGGGCGTGTGCCCTGGCGGGTGGGCGCGGATGCCGTATTGAGCGGGGATGCCGTTTCCCAGGCACAGGCGCAGATGCTGTCGGAATTCTTCCAGCAGTCGTCAGGCGGGAATCCGGCTTTGATTCGAGGTGGCTATGCGCTGGATGGAACACCTCTCAACAGCTGGAGCGATCCATTCTTCAGAGCGGCGGTTGGTGTATCAGCAATGACCGGTTCCGATGCCGGTGACCAGGCGTGGATGAATTCTGTCTTCGACAGTGTGGCGACGACGCATTCGAATTACTATGCGGACAGCGTCTCGATGTTGAGCCTGCTGGTGATGTCGGGTAACTATATCAGTCCTTCCTCTGCCTTGGGGACTGGGGGGACGCTGGAGTCGGTTTCTCAACCCACGCATGGAGCGGTGGTTGACAATCAGGACGGCACACTCACTTACACACCCGACGCCGGTTACTCGGGGTCAGACAGTTTCGTGTTCACGACGGTATCTGATACGGGGAGTGTGACCAGTACCACGGTGCATGTGACTGTGGAAGAGTTCGCGGTTATTGTCCCGGAGATTTCCATCAACGATGTGAACGTGACTGAAGGTGACAGCGGAACGGCGCAGGCAGTGTTTACTGTTTCACTGGATCAGCCGACCACTGAACTGGTAACAGTCCAGTTTCATACCGTTCAAGGAACAGCGGTCGCTGGTGCAGATTATCAATCGGTGAGTGGTCAGGTGATCTTTCAACCAGGGGAGCTGACTAAAACGATCGTGGTGCCGATCCTGGGTGATGTGGATCAGGAAGCAACGGAAGGCTTCCAGGTAGTCCTGACTCAGCCCGTGGGTGGTACGCTTGTGACTGCTGTGGGCACGGGAAATATCCAGGATAACGATGCACCGGCTGCTGCAGGCATGGTGAATTATGATGTGGTGAATGCCTGGAACAGTGGATTTCAGGGAGCAGTCGAAATCCGGAATGAGAGTGACCAGTCGATGTCAGGCTGGATGCTGCAGTTCACCTTTGATGGCGAGATTACGGACATCTGGAACGCCGAGATTGTTTCACACGTCGGGAATACGTATGTGATTCGTGGTGCATCCTGGAACGACGACATTGCCGCTGGTGACACGGTCTCGTTTGGTTTCATCGGAACGTCATCGGGGCTGGCCGAACCGCTCTCTGACTTCGTTCTGAATGGGAGTCCGGTCTGACGCAAAGCGCAGAATGCGAGATGTGGATTTGGGGACGGGGCGCTGATAATCAGTGCCCCGTTTTCATCTCTCGGGTTGAGTGTCTTTCCAGTAAACTGGGTAACGAGGCAGAACTCTACCCGGTTGTATCGTCCGAGGGGCTGTGTTCAAGCGTGTGTGGATTGTGATCTGCGCACGGCAGGCACAGAGAAAGTCCATCATCGACTTTCTGGTATGGATGGTATTGTTCTATTGAGATTGGAATTATCGAGAACGGCATGAGAAGCACAAGAGGAGATGAACTGAATCAGTTGGCGATACGGGTTGACAGCGGAGCGATGGAGGGGGGAGCCGAGGCGATATCGAGACGAAAGTGTGGGGATGTGTGTCGATCCACACGGGGGCATTCGAGCAGTGATTGCGAAAAACGGTCTGAAACAAGGGGGTTGTATGGTGCTGATGTTTTCACGAATGCGAGTTCTTTCCCTGAAAAAGTAATGGACCACGCGCGCGACCCGGAAAGACGCTTATTCTGAACGTATGCCTGGCGGTGTCAAGGGGAGTTTATTCAGTGGAAAACAGCCGGTTTCGGATATGACTTTACAGGGAAGCAGAGAAAAAGGAGGGATTCAGAAATCAGAGTATTACGGATTGAGTTTGTTATGGAACCATTCAGAAACACTTTGTTTCAGGTACTGGCCTGTTGAATAACCGGTGGGACGAGAGGTGACCGCCACGCGCTGTCCTGCGTTTAGTTCTGAGGAACTGTGTGCAGCAAGGGAGACGATGAGATTGAAGCGGGGTTTGAGCAGCTCGAATTCGGATTGGGTTTCGCTGGTCGAAGCAACTGGTTTGACGGGCAGGTCACCGCCATAAGAGGCCGCCAGGGCGGGGTGATTTAATGTGACCGAGGCGCGGGGGACGACTTTTTCAATGGCACAGGAGAGTAATGGCTTATGTGGAATATGGACTGTCACCGGTTGTCCGGACGTCTTCAGAAAGTGTTCCAGGTCGTTCTGGGCAACGGCGACGTGCAGTTCTTTCTGGTTTTCGTTTCCAATGGAGATAATCGTGTCTCCCTGATTCACGTAAGTGCCAAGTTTTGAGGCGAGATTGCGAGTGACGACTCGGCCGTTGATTTGAGAGTGGATGGTCAGTTGGTGAAAGAGTTTTTGTTTTTCAGTGAGTTTTGATTGCAGTGAGTGCAGGGTTTCCAGTTCAACCTGTTGATCGGCGATCTGTCGTTTCTGTTCATACTGATGAATGCGTAATTCGGATTGCTGGATTTCGATTTTCAATTGAGCGATTTCGACATTCAGTTCCGGGTTCTCAAGTTGGATCAGCGTCTGCCCCTGTCTGACCTGCTGGCCACTGTTGACATGGATTTCCCTGATGAACCCGGGGATTTCGGCGTGTTCTATACTTAAGGGAGCGTACTCGACAATCGCAGGTGCCTGAAAATTTCCAATCCATGGAACATAGCGAAATATGAAAACAGTTAAGAGCAACAATGTGCCCGAGATCAGACAGAATCTGCTGCGGCTGGGGCTTTCGATGGAATTACCAAAAGCGATGTATTTCGCACAGCGGCAGGCCGGTTGAATGATCCACAATACAATGGCAACCAGGGAGAGGATGATACCCGCTCCCTCCAGGAACGTTGCAGCTGTGACCGTTAAAGTAATACAGACGATCACACGCCAACAGAAGGATGTAACACCGTAGGCAGCGATGAGGAGATGGTCGCGCGGGGACCAGTCGGGGAGCAGGGTGTTGACTCCCAGGAAAAACCGTTTGGCCCACTGGTGAAACCAGAGTTGTCCGTTCGAGTAAAGATTGGAGATTCGAAGCAGATCTGTCAGAATGTAATAGCCATCAAATTTCATTAACGGGTTCAGGTTGAACAGCAGATTTGCGACACTCGCTGTGACCACGATATTGAAGCAGAGATGGTTCAGCCATTCCTGTGAAGTGTAGCCCCACAGGCAGGCGGCGATGGCGGCGATTAACAGTTCGATATAAAGTCCCGCGGCTGCAACATGGATGCGTGCCCAGCGCGAGGAGAAATTCCAGCAGGATGTGACATCAACATAGGGCAGGGGAGCAAACAGAATAAACAAGATGCCTGCTTCCCTGACGGTTCCTCCATAACGTTTGCAGACGATTCCGTGAGCGGTTTCGTGGAGCAGTTTCAATACGACCCAGCAGCCTGCCAGCCAGAGCCAGTTATCAATTGAGAGGATTGTTTTAGAGGAATTACAGAAACTGCTCCAGTTCGATCCGATTCGAAAGCTGGCAAACAGCAAAAGCAGCAACCAGCCGATGAGGATCTGCGGATGAAACAGCCAGCCCCAGAGTTGTTCGGCCCTGGTAAAAAAATGATCGGGTTTACCAAGCGGGAAACGAAACAGGATGAGATTGAACTTTGATTTGTTCGGTTTTGAACTGTTGACGTTTGCAGACGCCTGGTGATAATGCGGGTTCTGATGACGGATGAGATCCCTGCCAAGTGCCCACTGACAGAGGCTGACGATGTCATCGCTGGTGAGGTGATGGAATGGCATCTCTGTTGACATTCTGCTGTAACTGTCCTGAACGGTGGACTGTCCATCAAGAAGTTTCAGGAAGGCATATTCTGTCACGCCTACTCGAAAATAGCGGGAATGCAGAGGATCGTTGAGTATGTAATATTCCTGTCTGTTCTCAGTCTGCAGCGTAAAGATCAATTCTTCACGCAACTTGAGACGGCTGCTGAAAATGTCACAGATACTTAATTCCAGGTTCATGGTTTACTCAATTTATTGTCCCGGCGACAAGGGGAATTCTTCGGCGTCGTGTCAGATTAGCGTCAACTTAAAACAGATATTTTCGCAGCAGATTCCAGGGTTTGTGGAATAGAATCCAGTAGACAGGCTGCCGGGCAGTTTGAATTCGGGCACGTCCCTTCATACCGGGACGGAGGAGTCCCTGGCTGTTTGCCAGGAGGGCGTCCGCAACAAAGATATTAGCGTCGTCCCGGATTTCTGAACGGGGATGAATTCGATCGAGGCTGAGTTTCTGATCCGTTTCCGGTAAGGCATCTAATTGAACCTGCACGCTTTGCCCTGCTGTGACATGGCAGATTTCTGCATCAGGGACTGCGATCTCCACGAGCATCTTTTCCAGTGGTGCGATCTCAAACATCGCTTCTCCAATCTCCAGCGGCGCGCCTGCGGCCCAGTTCAGAGTTCCCGAAACAACAATGCCTGCGACGGGACTCCTGATCTCTAGATTGTTTATCCGGTGGTCGAGTAGTTCGATTTCCAGTCCCAGGCGTTCTGCTTCAAGTCGTGACAGTTGTTGTGTTGCATACTCACGAGATGCCTGTGCAGAATCTCGGCGTTTGATGGCCTGTTTTTGATCCGCAATCAGACTGGCACGTTTCCATTGCAGTTCACGTGGATCCATGCGGGCAAGTACATCTCCCTGATGAACCAGATCACCGGGCTCTACCAGCAGTGTTTCCAGAGTTCCTTTAAAAGGAGCGACCACAAAACGTCGCATGACGGGTTCAACCTGGCATTCACAGCTGACCTGATAGGGCCATGGCAAAAACAGGATGGAAGCCAGAGCAAATAATGTTACCGCTGTCAGAAGACCGGTTCTGCCACAGAGTCGTTTGCTGATCACAGATTTCCAGGCTTGAGCTCGCGTTGATCGCTGCTGTATTCCATTGAGTGAATTCGCCAGGGGCGTTGCTGCCGCTTCGAGTAAACAGCGGGTGCTCTCCATACGGTCGAATGCGATATCGATGACACAAAATGCTCCGGTTGTTTCGTTGTCCGAACTATGGAAAGGCACCATCAAAATGGTTTGCGCATTTTGCTGGATGCCTAGTGTTTTTAACGAAACCAGATCAAGGGTGGATTCATTCTTTTCAGTAGACCAACTGGTTGTCGTACTTCGCTGGATGGTCTCATTCATGGCTGATTCAAGTGTTTCGACCGATTGAGAAGCTTTGTCAAAATCAGAACCGCCTGAAATTGAAACGAGCTGGCAACATGAGTTCGATCCCGATTTCATGCCGATGGCGATTTGTCGACAGCCCAGGTAGTCAGCGAGTTCATTTGCGAGGTATTGGTTCGCCTGCGACCGGGTAGCTGAGAGTGCGATGCCGGAGAGAAGTTCGACGATAGCTGCGGAATCGTGCGCCTGTTGTTCGTTTTTTAAACTATCATTTAATACATGCCACAAAACAACATGACTGACAAACATCTGCAGGAGTAGAGAATACGATTCCGTCGAATCCGTTGCTGGGAAGACAGCGCCAATCGTTTCGGCTTCCTGGCCCCGTATCGAAATGGGAGCTGCATAAAGTACGAATTCAATGTTAATATACGGCTGGATCTCGACCTCATTACTGTCTGCGCATTTCAGGCAGACACTTTTCAGCTGTGACAGGATTGCAGAGTCGAGTGTTGACGACGACTGATTGTATAACAGACGTCCGTCACTGAGCTGGTTATCCTGGTTCCTGCTGTAATGCAGAATGCAACACGGCTGGCAGTGTTGAGTCAGTACTTGCACAAGCGACGTAAAAAGTTGATCTGGCGAATCTGAAGTCAGCGTGCAACGCAGCAGTATTTTCTGCAGACTGCGATGTCGGCGTCCCTTGCTGGTCAGGATGCGAACCTGCTTTGATTGTGAATGAGGCGTATGGGCCGAATGCATGGGGCTATCTTTCAGATTGGATACAGCAACGTTCTCCACTGCGAAAACTGCCATTACGGTTGTCGATCCGGACTTTGACTAAAACGGTTCCGCTCTGGGCATCTGTGACAGGCGAAATATATTCAACCGTGCCTTCTGTTGTGGCATTATTGATTCGGAATGTGACTTCGATTTTGTCATCGATTTTGAGTTGAGACGCCTGTTGAGGCGTGAGGGTGAAGAATGCCAGTAACCTGTCGATCTGCACAAGCGTCATCGTTTCCGGACTGTTGGGGGCTACGAATTCCCCTTGTTCTTTGTGGATCAGATTGACTACTCCGGAAATCGGTGCTCGAATGGTGCGTCGGCTGATTTGCGTTTTGATCTTCTCGTATTCGAGTCGGCGGGTCGCGATGTCTTCTTTCACTGACTGAATATTCGCTTTCGCGATATGCTCTTCACATATTGCCCGGTCGAGTTCTTCCTGACGCGCATTGCCTTCCAGCCGGAGTGACTGCAGAATCCGGAATCGTTCTTTTTTCAGTTGCAGTTCGGCTTTAGCACTCTCCAAGCGACCTTGTGCATTCATGTTCTGTTCTGCTATGGCAAGCATTGCCGATTGAATGTCGCTGTTCAGACAGATCAGTGGGTCCCCCTTTTCCACAGCCTGGCCTTCGCTGATATAAACTTTCTCAACAATGCCTGTTTCATCTGTCGCAACTTTGATCGTACGGTAAGGCTCGGTATAACCTTCCAGTTCCAATGCCAGAGCCGACCAGGGATTGCAGAAAAGCCATCCCATCGCAGCTAAGATCATCCAGGCATAATTCTGTGATCGATTCATTAGTTCTCAACCCTTGACACAGGGGTCTGAATAGGGGAAATCAAATAGTGCCGATTAACCCGGAGCACGACAGGCTGCATTAGTGAGCCAGTCGTCATGTTTCACGAGCTGTTTACGGCCTCGCATGGCATTCCGTTCGGCTGAACGCTGCATTTTTGCGATGTGGTGATTCAACTGGTTGGTGACCGCAATCTCACCGTTCAAGTCTGCCTGTCGTCTCAATGAATGTCTCCCGTCGGGCATCTGTTCCAGAAAGAGGCGGTCCTCGATCGACGCAAAGATCTGGCTGGACCCTGGTTCGCCATTTCGGGCGGCGCGACCCATTAACTGCATGTCGATTCTCGAAGAGAGCTGTAATTCGGTGGCAATCACATGTAACCCCCCCGCTTGAATGGCTTCTGCCCCCAGTTTGATATCGGTACCACGTCCCGCCAAATTCGTCGCAATGGTGATTGTCCCGGGTTCGCCTGCCGAGGCGATCAGCTTTGCCTCTGATTCATCCTGCAAACCGTTGAGAACCTGATGAGCTATGTGACACTGGTCCAGCAGCCGGGACAGGCGTTTGCTGGTATGAATGTCTGAAGTACCTGCCAGAACGGGGCGTTGAGTGGAATGAATTTCCTGTATCGATTGTACAACAGCCTGTTCTCGGGAATCCCCATCCACAAAAAGCCGGGGGGGCAGGTCGATTCTCCGGCAGCGTTTATGAGGCGGGATAACACAAACTGATAATCTGTAGATATCGCTTAACTCCTGCTGGCATCCCTGAACGGTTCCTGACATCCCCGTTAGCATATTGTACAGGTGAAAGAATTTCTGTCTCCTGATTCTGGCGATCGGACGGTTTTCGTTTGTGATCGTTCCCGCTTCTTTGGTTTCGATAGCCTGGTGCAAACCATCACGCCAGGTCCTGTCTGTGAAAATGCGACTGGTATGGGGATCGACGATCTGGACTTTCTTGTCGCGAAATATGTAGTGGACTTCACGCTGGTAGAACAGCTCGGCACGCAATGCCTGTTCGACATATTGCCGCCAGGGCCGATCCAATCGTGTAGAAGGGAGTTGCCGGACATCTGCCGCCAGGCGGGCGATTCCTGTGTCTGTCATCTGTAATTCGGACGTCGCCGTATTTACCACATAGTCGTGATCTGTCTTGAGGGACAAAGCAGTTGAGCGCGCGGCCTGATACACGTCTGCATTGTCAGCGGGACGTCCTCCCTGTGAAGAAAGTACCAGGGGGACGGTGGCCTCATCGATCAGCACACTGTCCGCTTCGTCGACGATTGCAACAGCATGTTCCCGCTGGACCGGTTGGGGGTCTGATGCTGGAATGCCAGATAGTCGACTGGAAAATCGACTCCCCAGTCTGTGTCGTTTTTGTGAAAACAGGTTGACTTGATCTCGAAGATAATCAAAACCGAATTCATAGCCGGGGCCATAGATGATGTCTGCCTGGTAGGCGCTTCGCTTTGTTTCCACAGAGAGGCCGGGTTGATTCAATGCTGTTGTGAAACCCAGCCGCCCGTAAACTGGTGACAGAGAGTGGAAGTCCCGCTCTGCCAGATAGTCGTTCACGGTCATGACATGCACGCTTTGACCAGTCAACGCAAACCAGCATGCCGGAAGGACCGCCGTGATGGTTTTGCCTTCACCGGTATTCATCTCTACGATCTCACCACGAATCATCGCCAGTCCGGCCAGCAGTTGTTCGGGAAAGTAAGTCAGGTCCAGTACACGCCGGACAGACTCGTAAGTCAAAGCAAAACACCGAACGGTCATTTCTTCCCGATCAGCTGCGAGATGCGGATTCAACCTTCTCAGGTTCTGGCATCGAGTTCTCAGTTCGGAATCGTTCACAATTACAAGTGAGTGGGCGATCTGACTGATTTGTTCCAGGATCTGTTTGCCAGCAGCTGGTTGGGGAGACCGAAGCCAGCGAGGAGTAAGTATCATGAGTTCGTCTCCCCTAGCAGTGAGGGATCAACGGCTTGAGACGGCGCCTGTGGTTCTGAGTATTCGTCGCTGACAGGCACTTCCAGCAGGGGGTCTGTTTCGAAGGGCATGTCGACATGTTCCTGACGCAGAATGGTTCCCGTTGACCGGTTGAGTTTCGTCAGACTCATCACGTGATCCACCTGGGCTGTGACGAATGCCTGTTCTGCTTCTGCCCGTCGGTCCTGGGCATCGATCAGATCTTCCAGCAGGAAACTGGAGGATCGATCATGGCCGGGCAGCATTTCCCACCGACGTTTCAGATATTCGGCATCCGCGTTTGCTGCTTGCAGTGAATGATACTGGCTTCGTAAATTACGATCAGCGGTCTCCACGTACCGGACGGCTGTCTCGACTTCTGCCCGCAGATTATCGACCGTCAATTCAAATTTATTTAATAACCGCCGCAGTTCCACGGTGCGCTGGAGATGCTGCGATTTGGCCTGTTGCCTCCAGAGAGGGACTTCGAAAACAAAGCCGGCAGTATAACTCGGTTCGCCCACGCTGAATTGATCGACCCAGGCTTGCGAAATGTTGAAGTCACCTTTCAATCCTGTCAGATACGTTTCCAGAACCAGGTCGAGTTTTGGCAGCAGGTCATTGCAGGCGACTCCCAGGCGAACTCGAGCCGCCTGGATTTCCTGAGAAGCGATGTCGACTTCTGACCGGTATTCCATAGCCGTTGCCATCGCATCCTCCACAGTTACAGGAATTCGCAGGTCGTTTGGCTGCTGGATGGAAATCAGTTCCAGGTGAGTACTGGAACCCAACTGGGGTGAATTGACCAGGGAACGCAGGCGGGTTTCGGAATTCTGGACGGCAGCTTCCGCACGAATCACTTCAGATTCTCTTCTGGCAACGGCGGCGCGAGCCCGGGCAATCTGGCTTTGCAGTGAATCAAGATTGTATCGCTTTTCGAGGTAGGTCTGGATCTGGCGACCATCCTGCAGATGTTTCCGCTTCTGTAAAAAGATGACGCGATTCAAATAGAGTTCCCAGTAGGTTTCTGTGACGTCCAGCAGATGATCCTGCAGAGCTGCTTGAGTTCGATCTGAGGCAATACCGGTATTCAGTTCCGCCAGCACAATCAGACTCTCGTTATAGGCCTGCCCCCTCCCGTTCAGGAGCGGTTGATTGAAGCTTAACGTCAACCGTGCATCACCCTGATTGGGAGGGACAAAGAAAATCGAATTACTGGTATTCATTCCGAATTGCTGAGCGAGCTCGATCTGCCCCCCCTGGATATGTTTCCGACGAATGCCGATATTGGTGCTCCAGTCATTCTCTCGCAGACGACTGAAATCGGTTCCCGTATCGAGCGTACTGCTGGCTGGCACACTGATGCGGTTGAATTTCGACTCGAGAAACAGTTTGGGATCAAATTCCGACATCGCCTGGGTGATCGCTGTTTCTGCGATGATGGGATCATCATTAATCACTCGAATCTGGGCCGAGTTCATCAATGCTTCCTGGATCAGTGTATTCACATTGACCGGGCTATGGGGTATCTCAGGCCGAAACTGCATGGTAACGCTGCTGGTCCACCAGGGTGAAAAATCGGGTGGAATGACATGTAGATTATCCCGGGTAGCTTCCTCATCATGAACTACTGCAGGAGTGAGCCTGCCATGGAGCGGGGGCAATGGAAATTGTTGGGCGCTGGTTTGGACAACAGTCTCTGTGGGGGCAGACACGATGTCGAAATTGGGGGTTAATAACTGGACTGGGGTGTTATCGCTGGGTTGGTGATCGGAATCCGCGCTCCCGGTATAAGCGGTCAGAGAGATGTCATCATACCTGGAACCTTCCTGTTCTGACTCAGCCCTCTTGTGCTGTGAAGGAGGGGATTGACCCAATTGCGAGTGCTCATTTTTCGGGATCAGCGCGCAACCTGAGCAGGCCCATAAGACCAATAAGAGGATTGGCCCACATCGGCAGTCGGTCTTAAATACGTTTGAGGTAAAAACCTTCTGCATTGCTTATATACCACTGACATAAAAGTTCCTGTAATCGTTATCACTTCTTTAAATTACGGAACTTGAACCATTCATATAGCATTATGAACACTTAAGGTGTTTGCCTTACAAGTGTGCACAGTGGAAACAATGGAATGTACAAAGATATGAACTGCGGCATGCGATTCCTCACATTCTGTTAGAAATGTGTGACCTATATTTTTTGAGCCGGGTTGGATCAGGTCTTTCCTGCAGGGAAGGAGGTGATTCACGGCATTGACCTCTGTAGCGCAAGATGCCCCATAGAAAGTGCTCAGCAGTGTATTGGAATCCATTCAAATCCCGAAACAGAAGACGATTCAATCGGTATGGTCAGCGTACGGCCCTTGATGCATCTCAGCTCGAAGAACTGCTGATGCTGAGTGCTTCTCCGCTGGCTGCTGTGGTACTTGACCCGGCTTTGACAAGCGATGCTGGCTTGAACGAGTCAAGCAGTGCCTCCTCCATGGTCATGCCGGAAACAACAGAGACTGTGGCCCAGGTTGTGGATGTACCCCAGGAGAGTACTGTGGGACCGGGCGGATCAGACCGTAATCTCCTGCAGCAGTTTGGACTGGCAGATTCAACAGATGAAATGCAGCGAAACCTGGAGCTGGTCTTCATAGATGAGGCGACTGAAAACTTTCAACAGCTGATTGAAGACCTGATTGCTCAGGGAGATGATCAGTCTCAGATTGAAATCATACTGCTGGACAGCGAGCAAGATGGAATTCTCCAGATCAGTGAAGTATTGGCGGATTATTCCGATGTGGATGCAATCCATATTGTTTCGCACGGTAATGATCACGCTGTCAAACTGGGGGCAACCTGGCTGAGCCTGAATAACCTTAACGAGTATTCAGAGCAGATTGCTTCCTGGGGTAATGCCTTCACTGCTGAAACAGATCTGCTGTTTTACGGATGTAATCTGGCAGGAAGTGATTCCGGGCAGGAACTGCTGGGGGAAATTCAGACACTCACAGGAGCCGACATCGCTGCGAGTACGGATGAGACAGGTTCCGCGGCACGGGGCGGCGACTGGGATCTGGAATTTGAATCAGGAAATCTGGAAACACAGGTCATCTTTTCAACGCTGCTTCAGGACAACTGGCAGGGTCTGTTCGCTACCGAGACGGTGCTGGATCAGTTCAGTACGCAATCGTATGGAAACAATCACGGCTCACAAAACTGGAGCAGTAACTGGGTGGAATATGATAATTCAGGAAGTGCCCAGAGCGCCAGCAATGGTGATGTAAGAATAACCGGCGGTAACTTGAGAATGGTAGGTGACAGCGGCACAGAGAACAGCGTGACCCGTGAAGTGAACCTTTCTACCGCTCACGATGCAACCTTGTCGTTCGACGCACTGTCAAGCGGTACAGAATCGGACGACCAGTTCTCAGTCCAGATCTCCGATGATGGCGGTGGTTCCTGGACTGTTCTGGACGTACTGACCGATTTTACCGGTAGCTACAATCAGGATATCTCTGCCTGGATGTCTGCGGATACACAGATTCGCATTCAGATCGATACCGGATACGACGGTGGGCTGCTGGGGTTATTATTTGTTGAATACTTATATATTGACGATGTGCAGATCAGCTATACGGTGAATAACCCGCCCGTGATCACTTCGGATGGCGGTGCTGCGACGGCTGCGGTCAACGTTCCAGAAAACTCGACTGCCGTAACCACGGTGGCAGCCACCGATGCTAACCTGGATACAATGAGTTATGCAATTACCGGAGGGACGGATGCTCCTGCGTTTGCCATCAACAGTTCGACGGGAGAACTCTCTTTCCTTGCCACACCCGATTTTGAGAGTCCCGCCGACAGCGATTCGGATAATGTGTATGAAGTGATTGTCGGAGCCAGTGACGGATTTGGAGGCACCGATTTTCAAACCATCTGGGTCACAGTCACTCCTGTGAACGAAGTTCCGGCAGCTGCCTCCAATACGGTGACGACCAGTGAAGACACAGCGTTCGTCTTTACCGCGGCTGACTTCAATTTCGATGATGGGGACGGCGATCCCTTGGCGAGTGTGAGAATCTCGTCGCTGGAAACTGTGGGAACCTTACAATTGTCCGGCGTGGATGTGACATTGAATGAGGTCATCAGTCGAGCAGACATTGACGCCGGCAACCTTACTTACTCACCCGTTACCAATGCAAACGGCGCTTCTTACGACAGCTTCGGATTTGTGGTGAGCGATGGAAGTCTGGAATCGCCTTCCGCCAGTACGATGACGATCGATGTGACGTCTGTGAATGATGCTCCGACGGCAACAGGCAATACAATCACAACAGATGAAGACACTCCTTACACTTTCACAGCATTAGACTTCAATTATAGCGATATTGACGGTGATTTGCTGGCAAGTGTGCGGATCAGTGTGCTGGAAACGGTGGGTACGTTACAGCTGTCGGGAGTGGATGTGACGTTGAATCAGATCATCAGCCGAGCGGACATTGACGCTGGTAACCTGACTTTCTCACCTGTCACGAATGAGAACGGCGCTGCTTACGACAGCTTCGGATTTGTCGTGAGCGATGGAAGTCTGGAATCCTCTTCCGCCAGTACGATGATCATCGATGTGACGTCGGTGAACGATGCCCCAATGGCTTCGGCTAACACTGTTACAACAGATGAAGACACGCCTTACACATTCACAGCGTCTGACTTCAACTATAGCGACATCGACGGTGATTCGCTGGCTAGCGTGCGAATCAGTTCTCTGGAAACGGTGGGTGCATTACAGTTGTCGGGCATGAATGTGACGTTGGATCAGGTGATCAGCCGGGCGGACATTGACGCTGGTAATCTGACTTTCACACCCGTTGCAAATGCGAACGGGGCTTCCTATGACAGTTTCAGTTTTGTACTTAATGACGGTACGAGTGACTCATCTGCAGCATATACCATGACCGTGGATGTGGTGCCGGACAATGATGGGCCAACATCTTCTGACAATACAGTAGTGACGAGTGAAAATATTCCCTATACATTCGCAGTCATCGACTTCAATTTTAGTGACATTGATGGCGATTCGCTGGCGAGTGTGCGGATCAGTTCTCTGGAAACAGTGGGTGCGTTACAGTTGTCGGGTGTAGATGTGACGTTGAATCAGGTCGTCAGCCGAGCTGACATTGATGCCGGTAATCTGACTTTCACTCCGGTAGTTGATGAGAACGGAACAGCTTACGACAGCTTCGCATATGTAGTGTATGATGGCACAGTCGAGTCTGCCATCACTAACACAATGACCATTGATGTCGGACCAGTAAATACCCCACCCGCTGCCGTTGATAATACTGTTTTTATCAGTGAGGATATACCATATATCTTCACAGCCGCTGATTTCAACTATAGCGACATTGATGGAGATTCGCTGGCGAGCGTGCGAATCAGTGTGCTGGAAACGGTGGGTTCGTTACAACTGTCGGGCGTGGATGTGACCTTGAATCAAATCATCAGTCGAGCTGACATTGACGCTGGTAATCTGACATTCTCACCTGTCACGAATGCAAACGGGACTGCTTACGACAGCTTCGGATTTGTGGTGAGCGATGGGATCCTGGAATCACCTTCCGCAAGTACGATGACGATTGATGTGACGTCTGTGAATGATGCCCCGATAGCCTCAGGAAACACCGTGACGACTGATGAAGATACACCGTATGTATTCTCGGCGTCTGATTTCAACTTTAGTGATATAGATGGTGATTCGCTGGCAAGCGTGCGGATCAGTGTGCTGGAAACGGTGGGTTCGTTACAACTGTCGGGCGTGGATGTGACCTTGAATCAAATCATCAGCCGAGCGGACATTGACGCTGGTAACCTGACTTTTATACCAGTCACGAATGCGAACGGGACTGCTTACGACAGCTTCGGATTTGTGGTGAGCGATGGGATCCTGGAATCACCTTCCGCCAGTACGATGACGATTGATGTGACGTCTGTGAATGATGCCCCGATAGCCTCAGGAAACACCGTGACGACAGATGAAGATACACCGTATGTATTCTCGGCGTCTGATTTCAACTTTAGTGATATCGACGGTGATTCGCTGGCGAGCGTGCGAATCAGTGTTCTGGAAACGGTGGGTGCATTACAACTGACGGGCGTCGATGTGACGTTGAATCAAGTGATCAGCCGAGCGGACATTGACGCTGGTAACTTGACATTCTCACCCGTTGCCAATGCGAACGGGACTGCTTACGACAGCTTCGGATTTGTGGTGAGCGATGGGATCCTGGAATCACCTTCCGCCAGTACGATGACGGTCGATGTGACGTCGGTGAACGATGCCCCAACGGCTTCGGCTAACACTGTTTCAACAGATGAAGACACGCCTTACACTTTTACAGCGTCTGACTTCAACTATAACGATATTGACGGTGATTCGCTGGCAAGCGTGCGGATCAGTGTGCTGGAAACGGTGGGTTCGTTACAACTGTCGGGAGTGGATGTGACGTTGAATCAAGTCATCAGTCGAGCGGACATTGACGCTGGTAACCTGACATTCTCACCCGTTGCCAATGCGAACGGGACTGCTTACGACAGCTTCGTGTTTGTTGTGAGCGATGGAATCCTGGAGACGTCTTCCGCCAGTACGATGACGATTGATGTGACGTCTGTGAATGATGCGCCGACTTCTACTGGCAATACTGTTACAACTGATGAAGACACGCCATACACTTTTGCAGCGTCTGACTTCAACTATAACGATATTGACGGTGATTCGCTGGCAAGCGTGCGGATCAGTTCGCTGGAAACGGTGGGTTCGTTACAACTGTCGGGAGTGGATGTGACCTTGAATCAAATCATCAGTCGAGCGGACATTGACGCCGGAAGGTTGAGGTTCATACCGGTCGCAGATGCTTACGGAATAGCTTATGACAGTTTCTCGTATGTGGTGCATGATGGAACTGTGGATTCAACGAGTTCCAGTGCGATGACGGTCAATGTGACGCCGGTGAATGATGCTCCAGTTATCACATCGGGGGGTGGGGGCTTAAATGCGGTGCTTCATATCTCGAACCAGCTTTCTTCTGTGATAAAAGTGGAAGCAACTGATGTTGAACTCTCTTTACAGCTTCTCAGCTTCTCTATTACTGGTGGAATAGACGCTGAGAAATTCCTGATCGATGTGGAAACAGGCGAGCTGTCTCTGGTTTTAGGTGCTGAATATGGAATGCTGCTGGATTCCAGTATCGACAATGTATACGAAGTCGCTGTCCAGGTCAGTGACGGCTTTGGTGGGATCGCCACACAGTTGATTCAGGTAGTCGTCGAGCAAGTCGATCAGATTATTCCGTTTAATCCACAACTGACCGACGAACCTGATGTTCCCGGTCAACCAAGCCATCCTGATGATTCAGGAGATGCAGACGAGTCGAATGAATCGGATACGAATATTGAAAATCAAGATCTTCCTGAAATAGGCTCACCCGTTTCGGGGACCGATATGCTCTCTTCTTCCAGGAATACACAACTGGACCATGGTTGGTATCCTGAGTTTTCAATCGTTGCAAATACGGGGTTCAGCCAATTTCAATATCACTTGAATGATCTCGCGTTCGAAAATCTCTCTGACAGTTTTGATGCGGACACTCGCTATGAAAGAGGAACAGGGCAGTTCACTTCAATATCGACGAGGCTCGGCATTCCGGAGTCAGGAGAAAATCAACCGTTGTTGAATCAGGTGGGAACGGTCAACGCCGCATCTCTATGGACGAAGTACGAACAGATCCAGGAAGAGATCCAGCAACAGATGAATTTTGACTCGGTTCAACATCAGACCTTGATTACGACTGCTGCGGTAGTCGTGACCGGCGTTTCATCCGGGTTATTGATCTGGGCTTTGCAGGGGGGATACCTGATGGCAAGTATCGCCAGCGGTCTGCCAGCCTGGCGATTTATGGATCCCATTGCGATACTGGATGAATTTGATGAGAGTGATAATGACGAGGGTGATACACTGCAGGGAATTATTGAGAACGCGGAGTTCAAGGGCACCAGTCAGAACCGGCTTTACGATGAAAGTGAGATAGTGTAATGCGTATTGCTCTGACAATTCGTATGGTGGCGGGTCTCGCTTTTCTGACAGTCAGTATGATGTTGATTGCACGCAGCTTGAATTTGGGACCTGGTCTGGCTCAGACCCATTTGGAAGATCGTGCCCGTTTATGTGAAGCAGTGGCAGTCAGCAGTTCCCTCTTTCTGACACAGGGGGATACGCGGTCATTACACAGCTACCTTGATGCCGTTGTAGAACACAATCCCGATATCACTGCCGCAATTCTAAGAAAAAAAGAGGGAACGCTGTTTGCGCAGATTGGCAATGTGGATGAGATCTCAGACAATACTGAAGCCGGGGTATTGAACCAAATCAAAATCGAACTGGTGGAACAGGATCAACCCTGGGGACAGCTGGAATTTTACTGTCCTGCAGAGAACATCACATTGTCCTCGTTCTGGCGGATGCCGATGTTTCAGTTTATGGCGTTCGTGTTCGTGGGATGTTTTGTGGGATTCTATCTCTGTCTGCGAAAAAGCTTTCAGTATCTCAATCCTTCTCAAGTGATTCCCAACCGGGTACAGGACGCCCTGGATACACTCGCCGGGGGTCTGCTCATTCTCGACAGTCAGGAGCAGATCGTACTGGCAAACAAGACCATCGCGAAAGCGTTAAACATAACGCCCGAACAGATTCAGGGGCAGGCTGTCTCACAGCTCCCATGGATGATCCATTCTGATCAGGAAACACGCCACGAGATGCCCTGGACTCGAGTGTTAAAAGAAGGTGCGAGTCTGAAAGGAGTCATGGTCTCCATTCAAAGCCCCTCTGATGCGACAGACTCGTTTGTTGTCAGTTGTGCTCCTATTCATGATGATCAAAGCAAACTGCGAGGTGTGCTGGTCAGCTTTGAAGATGTGACGGAACTGGAGAAAAAGAAAACGGAACTTCATGAGATGCTCACGGCCCTGCATGAATCTCGGGAGGTGATCCAAAAAAAGAACGAGGAACTGCAGATCCTCGCCACCCGCGATCCACTGACCTCCTGTTTAAACAGGAGGTCGTTTTACGAGCAGATGGAGACGCTCTGGGCAGAGGCAATACAGATGGAGACATCGCTGGGATGCGTGCTGCTTGATATCGATCACTTTAAATCGATCAATGATAACCATGGCCACTCCACAGGCGACCTTGTCCTGAAAGGGATTGGTTCTGCACTGATGGAACTGGTCGGCGATACGGGGGTTCTATGCCGTTATGGAGGCGAGGAATTCTGTATTCTACTGCCGAATCAGGATATCGATGAAACAGAACAGACTGCAGAAGTCTATCGCCAGACAGTCGAGCGACTGGAGTTTTCCGATCTCAAAGTCACCTCCAGTTTTGGAGCAACCGCCATCAGTCTGGGTGCTTCCAACCCGCAGAACCTGCTGGACGAGGCGGATAAATGTCTGTATGCAGCAAAGCGTGGCGGACGAAACCAGGTGGCCCGCTGGGACAGGATTCCCGCGGACATGGATTTCACCGAAACCATCGCGCGGGAACCGGCGAACGAACTACCTGCTGAAAATGTCATGTCCAATGAGTCAGCGTCAGATCAAGAGTGGGAGATTCCTTTCTACGCTGTCACGGCGTTACTCTCGGCCCTGGCTTTTCGCGATGAAAATACCGCGGCACATTCGAGGCGCGTTGCCGATTTGTGTCTCGCCGCTGCGCAGGATCTGTTGCCGCCTTCAGAATTGTATGTTCTGGAGATCGCTGCGTTATTGCATGACATTGGAAAAATCGGCGTGCCAGACGCCATTCTGCTGAAACCCGGACCGCTCACCGGGGAAGAGTGGGAGGTGATGAGCCGACATGATCGTATTGGTGTGGAGATTGTCAGTTCGACTTTCAGCGATCAGTCTCTTCTGGAAATCATCGAAAATCACCATGCGTTTTATCGAGGAGAAGGTCGTCACGAAAATTTGCCGACGGGTCAGGATATTCCCCTGGGAGCCCGTATTCTGAGTATTGCCGATGCCTACGATGCGATGGTCTCTGATCGTGTTTACCGAAAAAGGATGTCACAGGAAGAAGCCTTTGCAGAGCTCCGGAAAAACGCCGGAACCCAGTTCGACCCCGATCTCGTTGAGAAGTTTATCAGTGAGGTCGCCGAGAAAAGTGAGGAACTCGCGACAGATCATTTCCTCGTTTCCGAAGAAGACGCGAGTCCCTTAATCGCAGACATGGAGCGGCTGGTTCAAGCGATCGATCAAAACGATTTCGCTGAACTGGAAATTCTCGCAGCTCAGCTTCAGGAGACGGCCATACAATGCGACTTGCTGGAAATTGCTGATACTGCCTGCCAGCTTCAGAACGCAGCGCAGGTAGCCGATATCGTTGAAGCAATCGATCTGACGAACCGACTACTGGAGCTGTGCCAGTTTGACGTAACTCTGAAGACGGAAATTCAGTCGGTTTGAAAAACTCCTGCATCAGTTCCTCGCATCGACGATGAAGCTGGACACAGTCTACTCAATATGTCAGCCAGCGTTGCAGCAGCGGGTTTCTTTTCCCGTGGATCGCTGCCCTTTCCCGACAGGGTTTGACTCTTCCCTGACCCGAAAATGTCACTGGAATGTCGTAAAAGCGGCACCGCTGCCTTAAACCGGACAGGAAGAATAATCGTACCAAGATAGTTGCGGCCTCGAAGAATGGGGTGTATGATGAGGCTGGGCAATATTGTCTTGTACATTAGAGAACTCAATCTGGTAACCAGACGCGCGGATGATGAGTAATGAGACTGCCCTCTGCCAGCGAATATCGTTTCTAATCTCACTGAATCACCTTTAAATGAACCTTGGGGAGGCGTTGTCATGCAGTTTTGTCTGATGCTCATATCTACATTGGCCGTATCACATTTCGCCTCTATCGCTTATTCCCAACAGGCTACGGAACGGACTCCCGCGCAGCTGTCCGAATCGCGAGAGCAATGGCGGATGCTGTATGTGGGAGGGAAGAACATTGGCTATGTTCACAACGCCGTTAACACAGTGGATCGGGACGGCAGACAGGTTGTAGTCAATCAGCATGCTTCCGTCATCGCCGATACTCATACCAAAATTATGATTCAGACTGAGGAAACGATCGACGGCGATGTGCTTTTCTTTCGCTACCAGGTCCAGAACCGACCCTCGATCACGACTCGCAAAGAGGGCCGTGTTGTCGATGGGCAATTGCAGATTAAGACTGAAGCAAATGGTCGGGTAGCTACAATCTCTCAAGACTTCCCGCTTGATGTCAAAGGTCCCGCTTATGCCGATCGGATGCTGTTGCAGCATCCGCTGAAAGCCAACGAAACCAGGACGATCACCACATTTGATCCCCGGTCTGCTAAGGTCGACACGATCCGTTTTGAGGCGCGTGACTATGAAAACACGCTGCTCATGGATGGCACAGAGAAACGTCTGCTGCATGTGCTGGTCACACACAGCATATCGCCGACACTGGTGTTCCACGAGTTCTTCAATGAGGATGGTGAGTCCTGGAAAACGACGGTTCCCTCCCAGGACATGGTCGTCTACACCACTTCCCGGGAGACCGCACTCAAACCGTTCAGGGACTTCAAAATTCCTTAATCCGTTTTTCAGAATATCCCGCTGCAGTAATCGGACACACTGATGCTGAATTGTTAAGTGCAGTTCTGACCCGTGTGATTTGTCGGAGTCCCTCTTCTGGAGCTCTGGTCCAGTCAAACGTCGCCTCACTCTGCTCAGCAGTAAAATGAAGAGGAATGGATTCATGAAATATTCTGTTCTCGATCGTGGATGTTGAATTAAAAATATGAGCTCTATCCCTGCCTGCTTCTCGCAGACAGCCACTCAACCACTGAAAAAATTCGACTTGACTCCCACCTGCTCCCAACCAGAATAAGCACCTAACTGAGTCGCGCGCGTGACCAGTTTACAGAGCACCGAAACACAAGCCACTTGTTCTGACTCTTCACTAAAAATGAGCCTGTTTTTTCCCGATTTGCACTGCCTGAAACACCACCCGTTCGTGATGGTACCCTGCGGGTCGCCGCACATCGCAAAGCTTCGCCCCGGTACCGCCCCGGCATCGCAGCAGGTCGGTTCTCCGTCAACCCGTATCGCCACATGATATTGTTCATCCTCTTGACGCCCTCATGTCTTTCCACAAAATAATCCAACATGCAACGAAACCACTGACCACAAACCACAGATCGAACACAAAAATGAACCCCACAAAAACAACAAACTTTCAATGTCCTCTCCCCCGTCCGGGTCCCATCTGTCGGCTTGCCCGACAGTGCTTTGAGTAACCATCCCAACTCAGATAAACAGGGTGAGCCCGAATGCAATTCGGGCCGAGCACAGCGAGCAGGAGGTCGCAGTTCCCACGATCAATCCAGAATCAAGCTTCCCATACCCATTCGACACGACCGGACAAGCCATCCATGCCACCCGGAAACCTCTATTTTTAGTGCAATGTTTCCTCCAATATCAGACGAGCGTGTGCCACTGATCGGCTTGCCCGACAGTGCTGGTGCTAACGTCCCTGACACGTTTCACAAAGCATTATAAAAGAAGTGCTCCACACCCCGCAGATGAAGATCCCGAACCACTGAAAACAGATCACGGGTAGCCCCGGATGCAATCCGGGGTTGTCGCAGACAACTGGAAAGTGCCAGAGCAAACGCACAATCCAGAACAACAAAGCCCACCCGTTCATCGTAGGGGTCGACCCATGTGTCGACCCGCCTGGCAAGTATCAACCCGGAATCACCCACAATGGCAACAGAATGAAACATACCATCCAGAATTATTTACCACGAAAAACACAAAACACCACGAAAGAAAAAGAGGGTGAGCCTGGATAAAATCCGGGCCGAGCGGAGCGAGCAGGAGGTCGCAACTGCCACGTACCATCCGGAACCAAAGTATCCCCTACTCATTCAACACGGCCGGCCAAGCCGTTCCATGGCACCCGGACTTCCTATACTGTTGGGCAAATTCCATTGACTTAAGAGGAATCCGGATGGCACCGGGCCGGTCAGGTAGTGCAGGTACAAACCCGGAGAACCCTCCCGAAGCGGGTAGCCCCGGATGCAATCCGGGGTTGTCGCAGACAACAGGAAACTGCCAGAGCAAACGCACAATCCAGAACAACAAAGCCCACCCGTTCATCGTAGGGGTCGACCCATGTGTCGACCCGCCTGGCAAGTATCAACATGGCATCACCCACAATGGCAACAGCTGAGACACTCCAAACGGAATTCTCAACCACGACAAAACTAGAACCCACACGAAAGAAAAAGAGGGTGATCCCGGATAAAATCCGGGCCGAGCGCAGCGAGCAGGAGGTCGCAGATGCCGCGTACCATCCGGAACCAAAGTTTCCCCTACTCATTCAACACGGCCGGCCAAGCCGGTCCGTGGCACCCGGAAACCTCTCTATCAGGTTGCAATGTCCCCTCTATCCGCCCGCAGTACCCGCGCGGCGATCCCCCAAAACGACCAATCCTGCAGGTAGCTTCGCCCCCGTTACCATTTGCTGGAACCGTTCTCTATCATCAGAAAACCATTTTGAAAAATCGGTTTAATATTCTCTATTCAAATCTCACAGGCAGGGATATACTATTATTATAGAGTCTATTGAATGGCTCGCTGTTTCATCAAAAACCGACAGGGAACGGTTGTGTTCACAATACTTCAGACGATTGTGTGTCTGCTCGCCTGCACTCCTGGAGTAGCAGAGCGCTCTGCCACAGCAGTCTGTGATCTACCACATGCCTGGAATGCACGTAGCGTCGCAGCCGGGAATACCACGGACTGCTCAGAGACTTATGTCTTTTGCCCGCAGCCTGACCGGTCTTCTCAAAACGCTATCCGACAGGGAAGCGGCGGATTAACTGGCACCGGTCTCCGCAACTCTGGTTTTGACAGCGCTTTCCCCACGCACGATGACAAAGCTTTTTGTCGAATCTCAGGCCGATATGCGGCAGGCACCTTTCATGCCTCCGTGCTTTCCGGCATTTCTTTACAGGTCCTCTTCTGTACGTGGCTGACGTGATGGATTGAGCCCCGGGCACTGCGCTTTCGGGGTCTCCGTCGTCAGCCTGGATCGGATGTCTCAAGTTCCGATCATCGTTTTCTGCTGCCAACGCATTTCATGATGCTGTCATGCTGATGACAGACAATCTCGATGCGCACATCGACTACCCGAAACCCGGCAGCACTTTCACCAGAAGTCTTTCCCTTAGATCCACAGGACCGTCTATCATGCAACGTAAAATCATATCGAACGTCAGTAACAAACCAAAAACTCTTCCGCAACAGAACGGAACAATTGACAATTCTGTGAGAGATCCCGCACTCGAGGAGCTGCTCAAAAATGTAAATCGACTGCTGCAGGCTGACGCGCCTGCGAAAGCGCTGGAACTGATAACGAAATCGAAAATCAAATCACCCGGAATCAAAAATGCGACCGCGGTCTGTCAACTTCGACTGGGAAACGCACAGGTGGCGATTGATATTTATCGCAGTTTCCTGCTGAATAAAGCGATTTACCTGAGAGCTGACGCCCCGGTTATCTACAGGGTTAATTTCGGCGTCGCTTTATTCATGAATAAAAATCTACCGGGAGTCAGCAGCCTGTTGTTTGAATTGAGGGACGAAACACATCCCTCCCTGGAAAAGCTGAGGGCAGCAGTCGCAGCCTGGAAGAAAAAGCTCACGATCTGGCAACGGTTACAATTAATCTTTGGCAGCCATCCCGCTGTTCCGATCGAACTCGGCTATCCTCCGGGTGATCTCGAATAGTAAAAAACACAAACCCAGTCTGACAGAAATCCGGGCCCGCGGGCCCGGTTCAGTCCGCTCACGCTTTGAAACGCATTGAATGATCGCCAGACTGCACCCGACAGTTCTGGCTTTCTGTCACGGGTATTTCTCCAGAGCCACTTCTGAGGGATAGCGGAAACGGTTCCCGGAACCTTTAATCTTGTCGTTCAACGTAGGGGCCGACCCATGTGTCGACCCGCCTGGCGAGGATCATCCCGGCATCGCACACAATGGCAACAACTGAGACACCCCAAACAGATTTTACGACCAAGAAAAACACAAAACCCCACGAAAGGAAAAAGAGGGTGAGCCCGGATGCATGTCCGGGCCGAGCGCAGCGAGCAGGAGGTCGCCGCTGCCGCGTACCACCCGAAACAGGGCTGCTACTCTACTCGACACGGCCGGACAAGCCGGCCATGGCACACGGCCGTCGTATACTGTTGGGCATATTCCGATGACTTAAGAGGCTTTCGGGTGTCACGGGCCGGTCCGACAGTGCAGGTACAAACCCGGAGAATCCTCCCGAAGCGGGTAGCCCCGGATGCAATCCGGGGTTGTCGCAGACAACGGGAAACTGCCAGGGCAAACGCACAATCCAGAACCACAAAGCCAACCTGTTCATCGTAGGGGTCGACCCATGTGTCTATCCGTCTGGTGAATCTCGGTGATGGAACACGGTTCCCGGAACCTTTAAATGTGATGTTCGCTGCAATTCCGCGAGATCACCCACGAATGTCACGTTATCTCTGATGTCGGGGAGGCTGCCGCGGCGGATTGAGCGGAATGACAAGAGTCAGCCTGGGGGCAAGCTCATTACATATTTCTCTACCAGTCCGGCAGCCCCTTCTTCATCTCCCTGGTTGCTCGTTTGGGATCGAATTCGTCGGGATCAAATGAGCCTCCCCATTCCATATACTCTTGGTGAGATTCGTGCTGCGGGTCGGCCAGTGCTTCCAGGTAAAACGCATAGCCCCAAATCCCGCCTATGTCTTCGGGGGGACAGGCTTGCTCGCCTTCCAGACAGAGCGGGTATTTTCGGTTCTTCTCCAGCGGAAGTTGGCCTTCGAACAATACTTCATGTTCCCAGCTGTCACCAAAGTCGTATTCGTACTTGAAGGAAAACCGCTTCTTTTTCCGGGGGAGGATCTGACTGAGATTCGTGGCAGTTGAGTCCAGGCAATGAAAGCCTCCGGAACCATCGTCGAGCAGTTCAGGGTCACCATACCGTTCCCCGTTGATCTCAAACTGATGCAGGTGCGAGTTGGTCCAGCCCATAGCAGACTGGATGTGTTCGTGCAGTTTGTCGAGTGTGCAATCCTGAACCTGAATCCGCCTCCAGATCGATGGTTCGAATTTGAGCAGCGAGATCTTGAACTGATAGAGCAGATCCGGATTCGGTTCCTGCCTGGGTTGCGACATGATCTCTTCCAGCTGTTCAGTCCTCGCTGCAATCCCTTCTTCCAGCTGATCCAGCAGATGCCAGATAATCTCCAGCAGTACCACCTGATTCTGGGCATTGCTTTTCAGCAGTTCCCCTGTCAGAGACAATGTCAAGCTGGAGACTTCTTCAACTGTGACAGGTTTTTCCTTCGACAGCTTGTTCTTGATCCGCTTCGACAGACTGGATATCAGCAATAGCGCATCTCGCTGTTCCGGTTTCAGACAGAAGTTTTCGAGCGGTTTTTTTTTGATACGAAGTTCCTCGATGGCTATCAGTGCCATTGTTGTAGATTCAGTGATGTCAAAAATCTGATCTGAAATCACCTGTTTTCTGCGAGCATCATCCATTATTAAGACCTGCGGAGACTCTTCATCAGTGTATGTATCGAGCAGACTGCGAATTTTCTTCAATATGGCATCGAGTTGCTGTTGTTTCTTCTCGTCTTCGAAATGTTCAAACCCTGCAGCGATGTCATCGCCGAAGTCGTACAGGTCGTCGAGGTTCAGCATCACCGGTTTCCCGGTCGATGTTTCCCGAATGATCTGTTCGTAATCCTGGTCGAGGCACAGTTGGTTATCAAGGATCAACTTCCGCTCGGCAGCGGTCAGTTTGAGGGGCACTTTTTCGCCGGATTGAGTCTGTTTTCTGCTAGACATCTTGGCTTCCTTATGGTTGTCGAAATTCATTCAGCCAGTCGCAACCAGTCTAGCAACTCGCGCAGGATACTGACAGGCAAAAAAACGATCGACGGTACTGGTCCAATCCCAGAGTAACCCACCCGAAGCGGGTCGCCTCGATGCAATCCAGGGTTGTCTCAGACCACCGGAATCTGCCAGGGCAAACGCACAATTCAAAACAATAAAACCAACCTGTTCATCGTAGGGGTCGACCCATGTGTCGACCCGCCTGGCGAGTATCAACCCGGAATCACCCACAATGGGAATAGAATGATACATCCCATCCAGAAATATTTACCACGAAAAACACGAAACCCCACGAAAGAAAAACGAGGGTGAGCCCGGATAAAATCCAGGCCGAGTGCAGCGAGCATAGCGAAAACGGTTCCTGGAACCATTAATCTTGCTCGAGATTGTCGTAGGGGGTTCCTTGCCCTTCAGATCATTGAAAAGCTCCCTCTTTGTATTCCACACAGGTCCAGGCAGTTTTTTCCACTCTCTGATTGATCCAATAAAATCGACGTCGGTTCCTGGCGCCATGGCAGGTTTCCAGAGTGCCAGGCAACTCAGGACTGCCGACCATACTCGGATTTAATTGGAAGTAGTGCGACAGTAATTTCCCATCACTGTTTCCCACGGATGGTTCTCTCTGCCATGTTGCGCCATTAATTATCAGCTCATCTGGAGCTTCCACGGCTGCTGCCTGACTGTGAGGGCTCTCATCGCTGGAGCAAACAGAAAGAATGCGGAATTAAACAATCAAAGGAACTAAGAGAACGCGAGTCGTGGGATCAGTCTGTTGATTAAAACAACACATCTGGAATTTCAGAGAAGGTCTGCAAAGAATAGAAAGGCAGGCATGCTGATACTCTAGATCGCATCAAATTTAACCATAGCAACTCTCAGCCTGGTTATACTCGGTCCAAATGGCACTGGAGAGGCTACAGTAAAACTGGACACAGTTTAAAATTCGCCGAGCACATTGCCATCAATCCTGCTGAATAGATTGCGTAATCTTTCCAGATGGATATTTTCGCCTTATAAGCGAACACTGCTATCACAGAGAAGTACGTTGGCTCCACCGACATGCAGACTCCGCGCACCAGCAACGATCTCTCCATGATGAACGACATCAGGAGTCGGAGAGTTAGGAAATTGAATTCAAAAGCAATGGAGTTGTATGTGAAATAATGACAGGGTATTTCCCCCAAATGCACATTATTCAGGTGATTGTAAAAGTGGCTTAGGCGGGGGAACATCATTGATCGGGCAATGATCAAGGCTCGACCCTGAGTGGATTGCTGCACTCACTAAAAGCAATGGTCTTTCTGTCTGGACAAAAACCATTCTCTAAGCATCACTAAATGCCGAATCTATCCCCACTTTTGTAAAATACCAATTCCTCTCAGTTCTTAATAAATTAACTGGCATTACAGGCATCTCTTTGGTACTGTATTGTTCAATGGTTTTTTGTATAGATTCTGTACGAGAACACTATTTGTCAATCCGATTCTCTGGTTTTCAAGCAATCCACTCCTGTAATTTTCAAACTTTCAAATTACTGAATTCGAAAATCACCACTGAACCTGCTCAGTCTGGCTATAAGGTCTTCTGCATCATGCTCCTGATGAACTGGCTTAGGTCGATCTCAAAGCGTTGTCGTTCCCCCCGCGTACACAGCCGCAACCGCGCTCGACGCCTGACTCGGCAGCGGAATTCTGTAAATCCTGTCCAGGGCCACGTTCGCTCAAGCACGAACATTGAACAGTTGGAAGACAGGACGCTGCTGACGTCTGTTTTCAATATCAGCAGTGAATACTTGATTGATGAAGGCGATTCGGGATACACAATTTATACATTCACTGTTACAAGAACACGCGAGACTCAAGGAGGCCTCAATTCTGTTGCATCGGTGGATTTCAACACGACAGACGATACCGCCCTGGCCGGGTCGGATTATGTTCCATTCTCAACTCAACTGACATTTGAGGCAAGTTCCTCGGCGTATCGCCAAACACAAACCGTTGAAGTCATGATTATTGGTGACTCTCTGGTTGAAAAGGATGAATACTTCAAAGGTGAGCTGTCGAACAACAGTGCAGGCACAACCATTAATTCGTCAACCTCATATTCGAAAATCCTGAATGATGACCAGGCCACCGTCTCCATTAATGACGTGACCGTGAATGAAACTGCGGGGACTGCTGAATTAACGATCTCCGTCGATGGTCCATTTGAATCAACTTTCAATGTCAGTTATTCGACGATATCAGACACTGCCATTTCAGATGAAGATTATTCAAATACAGGCGGTTATTTTTTTTTCGATCCAGGAGATCTATCCAAAACCTTTACAGTCGATATCACGGATGATGACGTCTATGAATTTGAAGAGCAGTTTTACGTCAATCTGCATTCACTTCATTCAAATGGATATAACATCGTACTGGGAGATGATCGCGGAACGGTCACGATTCAACCCGATGCTGATTTCGTCTCTCAATTTGAATACCATTCCAAACTCTTTGTTCCAGATTCAATAGAAGACACGAATCCCGCTGGAGATAATTTTGGAAGCGATCTTGCAGTAGATGGTGACACCCTGATTGTCAATAGCCGCGGCTGGGATGGCGCCGCTGTTAATCTGGGTGCTGCATTCATTTATATCCGCAATGACCAGGGGACACCCACCGATGCTTCAGATGATACCTGGGATTATCAGGCTACCTTAAGCCCTCCTACCGACGTTCCAGCAAGCTTTGTCGGCAATGCGGTTGCCATCAGTGGAGATACCGCTGTCATTTCAGATTCATCAGATGATGAAGGGGCAGAAGGCAGTGGTGCCATTTATATCTACACACGCACAAATAATATCTGGACTTTTAGACAGAAAATCAAAGCATCCGACAGTGCTGAATATGACTATTTTGGCTTCTCAGTTGCTCTAGACAACGACACGATCGTCGTCGGTGCACCCAATGCAGACGGGGAGAAAATTCCTTTCGAGAGTTGGTCAGAATCAAACCAGGGCGCCGTTTATGTTTTTACCCGCTCTGGCAATACCTGGACGGAAGTAAGCAAACTAGTCGCTTCTGACCGGCAGCCAGATAAAAGACTGGGCTATTCTGTTGCGATTGAGGATACGACGATTCTGGTAGGAGCGCCAGGGGATAATGAGGGCGCTTATTCAAGTGGCGCAGCGTACCTTTTCGAACTGGTAGATAACAACTGGAACGAAGTCCAGAAACTGAAAGCCAGTTCGATCCAGACAAACGCGGAATTTGGATACAGCGTGGCACTGGATGGAGATAACCTGATAATCGGAGCGTACAAACATCCCTTCATTAATCTCACTGACGGAGATTTAGATCCTGCGGGGGCCGCATTTGTTTTCACCAGAGAAAATAATATCTGGCAAGAAGAACAAATGCTGGCATTATCTCAAACGATCCTGAACAGCTATTTTGGTAGGACGGTCGATATTCAGGGAGACCAGATTCTGGTTGGTTCTATCCATCAAAGAGTTTATCCCGGTTCCAATAATAACGGTCCGGTCTACCTCTTCAGGAAAATTAATTCAACCTGGGTCTTAAATGATACTCTGATAGATAATGACCTCGAGGATTATTCTTTTTTTGCAGAGACAATCGCACTCGCAGGCGATCATATCCTGATCGGTGCTTACGAGGATTCTGAACTGGCTGATGGGGCGGGGTCAGTCTATGTCTATCATCAGACAGATCGACCTCTCCTGACAGTAGAAAACGTAACTGTATCGGAAGGCGATCATGGTTCGAAATATGTTACGATCGAAGTCACACGCACCGGTACCAGTCCCGGCGACCTGAGTATTCCCGCGCTGGTCAATTTTAAAACACGGGATGCCGAGGCAATGAGCCAGGCAGGCGATTATGAAGCAGTTTCCGGGACACTGGTTTTCGAAAGCGATTCCAATTCCGTTTCACAAACCAGTACTATTACTGTTAAAATCTTTGGAGACACCTTTGTTGAGAAAGATGAAACCTTCCTGATCGAACTTTCCGATGTTCTTGGAAACGCCCGACTGTTAGAGAAAACGGCAACAGTCACCATCACAGGAGACGATCAGTCGCTGGTGCGGATCGATAATGTCAGCGTCCATGAAAATGAGGGAACGGCTACGATCTTCGTCTCGCTGGACAAGCCGGTCGATGCCACGGTCAGTGTTGATTATACGACCGCCAACCGCACCGCCTATTCCACAGCTGATTACGTCAGCTCATCGGGTACAATTACGTTTACCGCGGGTACGCAATCGCAGTTCATTACGATTCCGATTGTGAATAACGGTCAGGTGGAGGCAGAAGAATCATTTTACGTGAACCTGAGCCATATCCAGTCAGAGGGTGCGAATGTCGCCTTCAGTGACAGCCAGGGCGAGGTTTCCATCCAGGACGACGACCAGACGGTGATCCCCCTCCTGTCGATCGATGATGTGACCGTGAATGAAGATGCGGGAACCGCCACGCTGAATGTCGCTCTCAGTGCAGCCATTCCTACGACCGTTACGGTCGATTATTTTACGGCCAACGACACGGCTGTCTCCTCCAATGACTACCTGGCCCGGTCCGGCACGATCACATTTAATCCTCTGGAAACTTCCAAAATTATCACAATTCCTGTTTTTGATTCGGCAATTCTCGAAGACGACGAAACATTTTTTGTCTTTCTGAACAACATTCAATCGGGAGTCTACCAGGTTCTGATGAATGACGATCAGGCATTGGTCACGATCCTGGAAAAGACCCGGGCGCGACTGACAATCAGCGATCTCTCGGTCAATGAGGGTGCGGGCACCGCCACGCTCTCGGTCAATTTGTCGAAAGCACTGACCGAAGCAGTGAGCATCGAATATGCCACCGCCGACGATTCCGCCCATTCAACAACCGACTTTGAATCTTCCACCGGCATCGTGACATTTGCTGTTGGAGAAACCACGCAGACGATTGAGATCATTCTGACCAATGATGATCTCGTGGAAGCCGATAAATCGTTTCTCGTCAACCTGTTCAATCTACAGGACGGCTCACTCGATGTGGGTGTACTGGACAGTCAGGCCCGGGTCACGATTCAGGACGACGATCAGGCCACGATTTCGATCGATGATATCACGGTCAACGAAGACGCAGGCACCGCTGTTTTGCAGGTCTCCCTGAGTGCCCCGGTCGATGGAGACGTGTTTGTCGATTTTGCGACTGCAGATCAGACTGCAACCAGTCCGGATGACTATGCAGAGACGACGGGCACGCTGCAATTTCACGCCGGCGAGCAGATGAAAACAATTACCGTCCCGATTGTCAATTCGACGCCCCTGGAAGCGTACCGATCGTTCCTGGTTAATTTGAGCCATGTGCAGTCGGACGGCCTGATTGTCACGATAGCAGACAACCAGGCCGAGGTCACCATCATCGATTCCATTCCGCTCAGGTTGTCGATTGACAATGTCAAGGTCGATGAAGCCGAGGGAACGGCGACCCTGTATGTCTCCCTCAACCAGGCGATCGACAGTCCCTTCAGTGTCGACTTCCATACAGATTCACATACTGCACTTCCCACAAGTGACTATACTGAAACATCAGGCACTCTCTTCTTTGCTTCCCAACAAACAACTAAAGTCATTACGATTCCCCTCGTCAATGATGACGTGATCGAACCGGATGAAATATTTCTGGTTTCACTCGAGAACATTCAGTCTTCAAATTATCTTATCGAATTCGGGGATGACCAGGCGTTTGTAAAAATCGAAGACGATGATACGCCCCCCCTGATAATCAGTAATGACAGTGATTTTGTTTTGCAGCAGCGCCTGTCTGCCGATCCGACTTATGCCAATCACACCGCAGATTATTTCGGGCGCAGTATCGCCATCGACGGAGATACGATGGTGGTGGGAGTTCCGGAACTCCTGTTGTCGGGAAAGGCGGCATATCCCGATGCTGGTCCGGGGGCCGTGTATGTCTACACCCGGAATCAGAATGGAACCGCCACTGATCAAACCGACGATATCTGGGACTTCCAGACGGCACTCACCCCTGATGAGTTTCAGGATAATCATTCTTCTTTTGGCAGTTCCATCGCCGTGTATGGCGATACCATCGTCGTGGGAGCCAAACATGAATCTTCGGGAACCGTCTACATCTTCACCAGATCGGGAAGCGGCTGGACTTCTCAGCCCCCACAGGTGGAATCGGTCACCATCCAAGGCTTGTACAATACCGCCCAGTTCGGCAGCGCCGTGGCCATTTACGAAGATACGATTGTGGTGGGAGCCGAAGGCGGCAGGACCGGCAATGTGAACAGCAGCGGTGCAGCTTACATTCTGGAAAAACAGGGTGAGACTTGGGCGGCCCCGAAAATCTCGGATATAAAGCCGGCTGATCTGCATTCATTAGATGCTTTTGGGAATGCCGTGGCTATTCACGGAGACCTGATCGTGGTCGGCGCCAGGTATGCAGGCCCGAATGGATATTGGAGTGGTGCCGCTTATGTCGTCACCAAAAATGGTGCCGACTGGTCCACCTTGTCTCCGACCATTGCTAAACTCCTCCCGAGAAACGGCACAGAGCTCGGCAGATTCGGCTCCAAGGTGGCTACGAATGGCGTGGACGTGGCAATCAGCAGTGTTAAGAAAGACAGTAACAGCTATGCTATCGGTTCCGTTCAGATTTTCACCCGGAATGGAACAGACTGGAGTACTCTTGCCCCCTCTGAAGTGATATTCGATTCTGGAATTCAGTATGATGAGTTTGGCAGTGATCTGGCACTGACTGCAGACAGACTGATCGTGGGTGCTGAGAACGTCTCGAAAACCTATATTTATCGTAAAACCGGATCAACCTGGTACAGCACCACGCTTGATCAGGTCATCTCGCCCGGAGCCGGTTCAAACATCGGTTTCGGTTACGGAGTGGCCACTTCCGGCAACACAATCGTCATTGGTGCGCCGGAAAACGATTCCGTCGGGTCGAACAGCGGCTCGATTTTTACCTACGAAAAAACAGGCAGTAACAATTGGGCCCAGTCCGATGAACTGCTCCCTGGTGAAAATCAGCCATCACATAATGGCGCTGATCGTTTCGGAAACACCATCGCCACCGACGGAGACTATATGGTCGTCTCGGCGGCGGGCACCGACTCATCCCTTGTTCCAGAGGGAATGGTCTATCTCTACTCCCGGAACGACCAGGGAACGCCCTCTGACGACACCGATGATACCTGGGATTTTGTCAGGAGCCTCCTTCCTCCCGATCCCTCTGCAGTCACTGGATTTGGAACCCGGGTCGCCATTGACGGTGGAACGATTCTGGTTGGAGCGAGACTGACTTCAGGGAAAGATGAAGTTTATATCTACGAACGTAACGGAGCTGACTGGACGCTGCTTCCCCCCAAAGTCAGTCCACTGCTGTCGAAATATACTTATAAAAACAGTGACGTTTCCAACATGGCCGTCAGTGGAGACACGATTGTCATCGGTCAACCAGAGGCGACCGGCAACTTTTCTACTTCAGGTGTGATTTCCGTCTATGTCAAACGGGGATCAGACTGGTCCACTTTGAGCCCCGTAGAAACAGTTCTCTACGCCGATGATGGCTCATTCGGAGACAAATTTGGTCAGAGCATCGATATCGACGGGGACCGTATCATCGTCGGCGCACCGGAAAAAGGAGACACGGGTGCCGTCTACCTGTTCGAAAAGGGAAGTACCAGTTGGAGAACAACAGCCACGCAGCACAGGCTGACTATTAACGAGCCGCTGACCTATGAACTCCTGGGGAAAGCAGTCACCATCGACGGTAACCAGGTAGCCGTTTCTGCTACCTATAACGATGTCTCAACCATAAACGGAGTCGTGTATCTGCTCGATTACAGTGCCGGCTGGGATCAGCCTGTACAGACAACTTTGATTGCCACCGATACCCGCTATACGTTTTTCTATGGAGAGCACATTGACCTCTCCGGGCACACGCTGGTTGTCGGCAATAGTTCTGGATCCGGGGAACGGGTAGGGCTCTATATCTATGACGGATCTTCCGGCTGGGACAGTTTGATCGAGACCGAACTCTCCTTAAATCCCGACGCGAGAGAGTACCGCTCACTCTTTGGCTCCTCAGTCGCTATCAATGGAAATAATATCTTCACTCATGCATCAAACGGAGATCCCCGCTCCATCGGAGAGGTGTACGTTATCAATCGGCGCCCGCTTCCTGAAATCTCCATTGAGGATGCCAGCATTGTGGAAGGCAATGCTGGTACTCAGTCGCTCCAGTTGACCGTCACACTCACCGGCAACAACCTCGATCTGATTCCCGGGAATAATGTTTCGTTCGCCTTCGCGACCTCTGATGGTACAGCCACCACCGCCGGCAACGATTACCAGTCCCAGACGGGCACGCTCTCTTTCGACACCAGTTCCGGTGCTTCCTCGTATACGAAAACCATCCTGATCAACATCACTGGAGATACCAATCCAGAATCGGATGAGTACTTCTATGTTTCGCTTTCGGATCCTTCGGTTCCCGTTTTGTTAAGGAAACGTAAAGCGAAAGTGACCATCGAAAACGACGATCAGATAAATCTCAACATCGATGATCTGACTGTCCATAGCGATGCGCAGACCGCGCATGTAACGGTCTCACTGAACCAGGAAATTGATGCTCCGGTCTCCATCGACTTTACCACCGTCGATCAGACAGCCATCAATACTATCGACTACCAGGCAACAACGGGCACACTGACCTTCAACCCGGGCGAGACGTCAAAAACAATCTCCATTCCTGTCTTTAACTCCAGCCAGATCGAAGCCATTAAAACGTTACTGGTGAACCTCTCCAACCTTCAGACCACCAGCTCGGCAGTAGTCCTCACAGACAGTCAGGCTGAGGTGACGATTGTCGATGCCGATCAGCCAACTTTATCAATCAATGATGTAACGGTCGTTGAAGACTCAGGAACCGCAACCATCACGGTAACGCTCAATCAGGCGCTCACCTCAGCGGTCACTGTTGATTACGCCACTGCAGACAATACCGCCTCCAGCGGTTCTGACTACCAGTCCAAAACAGGCACACTGACGTTCAACCCCGGTGACACGACGCAGACCATTCACATCACACTCACCGATTCTGACATCACCGAGCTGGATGAAACCTTTCTGGTCAATCTGTCCAGTCCACAGTCCGACGCATTCCAGCCCACTCTGGCCGACAGCCAGGCTGTAGTCACGATCCAGGACGACGACCCGACACTCCTCTCCATTAATGATATTTCAGTCGACGAAAATGCGGGCATAGCATTAGTAACAGTCTCTCTCGATCAAGCCGCCTTGAGGGAGTTTTCTGTCGACTACTCCACCGCCGATGGTACAGCATCCAGTGGTTCTGATTACCAGTTCTCAACAGGCACTCTGACTTTTAACCCCGGTGACACCACACAGACAATTGAAATCCCGCTGATCGATTCAACTCTGGGTGAAGCCGACGAAACCTTCCTGGTCAACCTGCTGAATCTGCAGGCTGCGGGACTGGACGTCAACCTCACCGATTCGCAGGGAGAAGTCACCATTCGCGATGACGACCGGTCCAGTCTTTCAGTACAGGACCTCAGCGTCGATGAAAATGCCGGCACGGTCCTGCTGACAGTCTCTCTCGATCAGCCACTGCTGACCAGCATCACGGTTGATTTTGAAATACTTGATGGCACGGCTATGGTCGATTTTGATTACACAGCCACGCCGGGAACACTTACATTTGATATCGGCGAGACCACACAAACCATCAGTTTGACAATCCTGGATGACGCCTTAGAGGAATCAGCAGAGTCATTTTTCGTCAAGCTCTCCAGCCTGCAGCAGAACGGTTCTCATGTCGACCTTGCTGACGACCAGGCAGAAATTATGATTCGGGATAACGACCAGGCAAAACTCTCTATTAATAACATCGAGGTCAATGAAGATCTCGGGACTGCCACTCTGACTGTATCACTTGACCGGACGCTGACGACTGCTTTTTCAGTAGACTTCCTTACGATCGACGGCACCGCTGTCGTTAACTCTGACTATCTCACCAACAGCGGCACTCTGACTTTCAATCCGGGCGAAGTGACGAAAACCATCGACGTTTCCATTGTGGATTCAGACAACGTCGAGCTCACCGAAACTCTGCAGGTGCAGCTTTACAATCTACAGGTAGCAGGCGACCAGGTCACCCTGTCTGATTCTATTGGAGAGATCAGCATTCTCGATGATGATCAGGCTTCGCTCTCAATCGATGATCTCACTATCAATGAAGATGCCGGAACCGTGAATCTGACCGTATCACTGGATCATCCGATCCCCAGCGCGTTTACCGTCGATTTTGCTACACTGAACGGGACTGCACTCAGTACTACCGATTATATTTCGACTTCGGGAACGCTCACGTTTAATCCAGGTGAAACCACCCAGACCATCACTCTGGAAATCCTGAATGATGAACACAACGAAGCAGCAGAATCATTCTTCGTGAATCTCACGAATCTGCAGGCTGATGGCTTTCATGTGAATCTTGCCGACTCTCAGTCAAAAATCACGATTATCAGTGACGAATATACTTCGCTCTTTATAAATAATGTAACCATCTCTGAAGATTCAGGAATGGCCACGCTGACCGTCTCGCTTGATCAACCGCTCGACTCCAGCGTAAGTGTGAATTACGCTACCGCTAATTATACTGCTAACAGTGTTTATCACTACGAGAGCACTTCAGGCACGATCACCTTTAATCCGGGAGAACAGACTCAATCCATCATCATCCCGATCATCGATTCCGACTGGGTGGAACGCGACCGTTTATTTTTTGTAGATCTTTCGGATATTCAGTCTACCGGGAATAGAATCGAATTTGCGAAAAATCGAGGTCTGGTCACGATCCTGGAAGATGACCAGGCGGAGTTTTCTGTTGACGATGTCATCGTAGATGAAGATGTGGGATATGCCACGGTCACCATCTCCCTCAGTGCCGCCGTTAAAACAGACATTAATCTTTACTTCAATACAACGGATCAAACCGCGGTCGAATCAGAGGATTATGTGAACCGGTCCGGTGTCATGCTCGTGCCATTTAATGCACGGATACATACTTACCGTATCCCGATTATTGATACAGATCAGGTCGAAAACGATGAAACGTTCTTGTTCAATCTGACTGACCTCAATGCAAATGGACTGAATGTCGTCTTCGCCGACGATCAGGGTTTAATCACGATCCGTGATGATGATCAGGCGGCAATTACAGTCCAGGATCTGAGAGTCAACGAAGCCGCCGGCAAGGCTCTGATCACTGTCTCGCTTGACAAATCAGTTGACGGGCCGGTTTCGGTTGATTATATCACTCTCGATCAGAGCGCGACTGCCTCCAGCGACTACCTCGCCAGAGCCGGTACACTCACCTTCACCCCGGGAACAATGCACCAGACCATCGAAATTGATCTGGTCGACAGTGCCCAGGTAGAACTGCTGGAAACGTTTGATGTGCAACTCAGCAATATCCAGACTGATGGATTGAATATCATCTTCTCTGACGACCGCGCTACAATCACCATTAAAGATGACGATCTCGGCGATTATGAATGGAATTCCAAACTATATGCCGAAGGAACCGTCCATCCCGCTGATCTCTTTGGTTATGACAACGCAATCGATGGTGACACGCTGATTTCCGGTTCACCTGGTTGGAATCATATTTATAACGGCTCGGAAGGACCCTTTCTCAGCTATGGAGGCGCTTTCATCTATGTCAGGAATGATCAAGGCACCCCAGACTATTCTGGTGATGATACCTGGGACTATCAGTCAACTTTATTTGCTTCCGATGCCGACAGCTATTCCGACAATTATGGCTGGTCGGTGGATATCAGTGGAGATACCGCCGTTGTGGGGGCTCCACAAGGCGATGGAACTGAAGATGACATAGGATCCGCATATGTCTACACACGCTCAAACGGCATCTGGACCTTCCAGCAGGAACTGAATGCATCCGATGCCGGGTTTAACAGTTATTTTGGTGGGATTGTTGCTATCGAAGATGACACGATTGTTGTCGGAGCAAGGGGAGACAATAACAACACGGGTTCCACTTATGTCTTTACGCGAGAGGATGGAGTCTGGACCGAGACAGTAAAACTGGTAGCAGACGACGCAGTAGAGGAGATGTTTTTCGCCAATACAATAGACTTCGAGAATTCTACGATTGTCGTCGGAGCTTTGTATGAATCTGAAACTTATCCAAAGAGTGGAGCCGTTTACGTTTTTACTGAGCAGGATGGCGTCTGGACGCAATCTCAGAAGCTGAAAGAGTCTACACCTGGCCCGTATGGGAGATTTGGCTCTTCGGTCAGCCTGGAAGGAGATCTGCTCTTAATTGGTGCACCATCCTATCTCAATTATCCTCAAAGTGCTGGTAAAGCCATTCTTTACCAGCGCAACCCTGAAAATGGGTTATGGTCGCCCTTACAGAATTTGGTTGCATCGGACGCTACTTCGAATTCCTACTTTGGAAATTATGTCGAAATCCATAATGAGCAGATTTTCGTTTCCGCAATGTCTGATCCGACAGGAGTCGATGGAAACGGAGCCGTCTACCGGTTTGAGCAGGTAAATCAGGTCTGGGTTGAACAGCAGAAATTCAGTTCACCGGATGCTTATACCAGTGATTTTTATGGAGTGAGCTTTGTTGCCGCAAACGACATGCTATTGATCAGCGCTCGCTATGATGACGATGTCACCTTCAATACAGGCTCGCTCTATCTTTACGGATTTCCGCAAAACCCGACCATCACGATCGACGACGTCAGCGTCACAGAAGCAGACGATGGCTCCCGCCTGATCACTGCGAATGTCACACGCACCGCCACAAAACCTGGAGAACTGATTTTTGGGGCGACCGTTGATTTCCACACCGTGGACGGCACCGCCACCTTCGCAGACGGCGATTATGACAGCACAGCCGGCACCATTGTTTTTGAAAGTGAACCGGACGCCTTTTCTCAAATCCAGACCATTTCCATTCGCCTTTATGGTGATACTCTGCTGGAAACCGACGAAACATTTGGCATCAAATTACTGAATGTCACAGGCCATGCCCGCATTGCCGATCCGGGAGCGATCCTCACTATAGAAAATGATGATCGTGCGGAAATCTCCATCAACGACATCGCCGTCTCTGAAGATGTGGGTAAGGCGCTGGTGACCGTTTCACTCGATCTACCTGCCACAGAAACGATCAGCGTCGATTACAACTTAAACGACCTGACAGCCCTCAGTTCTTCCGATTACACTGATACTTCTGGCACATTAACTTTTCTGCCGGGAGAACTGACGAAAACCATCACCATTTCCATTACCGACTCTGATATTATTGAAAATGATGAAATCTTCCAGGTACAGCTCTCTCAACTCCAGGCAAATGGATTAAATGTCGTGCTGGCAGATGATCTGGGTGAAGTCACCATCGTGGATGAGGCAAGCGGGTCGGCAGAGATTCAACTTCGCATCGTAGATACTCCTACGATTACAGAACTCTCAGGAGAATCGGATACTTTACCCACACATCTGAATCATGTCAGTGAGTGGGATACCTACTGGGTAGAATTCTGGATTGATACCAGCGTCCCGACAGACCAGGGAGTCTTTGCAGCAGCTTTGGATTTCAGCTATGAAACCTCTTTCACTTCAGCCACAGAAATTGAATTCGGTGCTGGTTTTACCAATAGTCAGTCAGGAACCATTGATGACCAGGCGGGAACAGTCACAGGAATCTACGCGGAAACTGGTTCAGAACACTTGGGGGCATCCGGTTTTCTGCTCTTTGCGAGATTGAAATTTGAACCTCTTGCTACAGATCAGGTTGTAGTCGATCTGGACGGCAATAGTATCGGCCCCTACAACCTGGACTTTATGATTGGTTCACAACAGGTTGCTCTGATTGGGAATGTTCCCGTCAATACAGCTATATCATCCTCCTTTCAAACTGAAATCTGGGCCAACCCGTTTGACTTCAATGATGATGATAAAATCAACTATAGAGACCTGATTCTGTTAGTTGGCGTTTATAATAGTGTTCCCAGCGAGTCTGATTCACAATACAACTGGATCGCTGACCTGAATCAGGACGACAGGGTTAATTATCGAGATTTAATCCTGCTTGTTGGAAACTACGGAAAAAATAAAACCGACAATCACTCTGTTGCTTATCCTGACAATTATCCCGAGGTCTGGAATCAACGCCTACTCGTCAATTCTCAGGAAGAAGCACAGCCAGATCCAGAAATAGTGACTCAATCATCTGCTGAAAATACGTTGACCTCGATTGTGGACCATATTCAGCCACAACTCGACCCTGCTCAACAGAATTCACTGTCGCAGGTAACTATCCAGGTTATTGATTTGCAGGGAGATACACTCGGGCATGTCATTTCCAATACGATTTATATTGATACGAATGCTGGAGGATATGGCTGGTTTATCGATACCACCCCCTTTGATCACTCCGAATTTGTTTATTCCAGTGAATTAACATTAATTGCATTGGATGACGGCCCGGCCTCGAATCAGATCGATTTCTGGACCGTGATCATGCACGAACTCGGACACATTCTTGGAGTAGACCACGCAACTGAAGGCGTGATGCAGAAAACTCTGGATCCCGGCGTTCGTAAACTGCCTGACTTCCTGGAAAAGCTAAATGAAGCCACTCAGCAGTCCGAAAAGAAGATCGATGATTTCTTCTCGGACATGACTGAAGATATTGATCTGATTGTTCTGTAGAGAACAGCACTAAGAATCCGAATGTTCCCTGTTGGAGATTGGCGTGCGAAGCGGATTCTGCCGGACTTTTGATGAGCTGACAGTCTGATAATCTGTATAATTCACGGGTATGTTCCTGAATATCGGAGTCCTAAGGTGCGTCTCCCGAATCTACCCTCAAACCGTGAAGAACATCGTCAAGGAAGCAGGGATCGAACCGAGTCCGAAATGAAGTACTGGGTACTGACACCAGTTTCTCAAAACTCATGCAGAAACACTCTGGGCATGCGATTTATCTAAGAAACGAGCCGGGGCACCGCGGGGACTTGTAGATTTGTATGTGTTGGTTTTCATACATTTCAGAAGGCCCAGGCTAAGCTAAACGTCAATACTGAAAAGTGGGATGGAGATTGGCGTGCAAAGCGGGTTCTCCCGCACTTTTGATGATCTGAGTGTCTGATAATCCGTATAATTCGGGGGTTTGTTCCTGAATAACGGAGTAGTAAGGATGCCTGATCTCATTGTGTTCCCCAAAATTCACGGTTTGAAGATTCAGCGGATGCTCCAAGATGAAAATCATTTACTGATTTACCTTCAAGCGGTCGATTCACAGGCTTGTTGCCCTGAATGCCAACAAAATTCTCACCGTATCCACAGTCGATACACGCGTTCGCCGAGTGACCTCCCTTGCTTTGGTCAAAAGACACAACTCATTCTCCAAGTCCGACGATTCGTCTGTATTAATGATACCTGTAATCGCAAAATCTTTACAGAACGTCTCAATGATCTGATTCAGCCTTATGCGCGAACAACCCTTCGTCTTTCTAAGGTCCAGAGGCAGATCGGGTTCCTGCTGGGGGGAGAACCAGGAAAGAAGTTTTCCAGCTTTATTGGAATGTCCTGCAGTGCGGATACTCTTTTGCGTCGGATTCGTGCCAGTTCCCGGCGAGATATCACATCCGTTCGTGTATTAGGAGTAGACGACTGGGCCTTGCGACGAGGACAACGGTATGGAACGATTTTGTGTGATCTGGAAAAACGTCAGGTCATTGATTTGCTTCCAGATCGTACTTCAGATTCCCTGGAAAACTGGCTGGTTTCCCATCCTGGCGTGGAAATTATCAGCCGTGATCGTGGGGGAGAATATGCCAAAGGAGCGGCTCAAGGCGCTCCACAGGCAATCCAGGTCGCAGACCGCTGGCATCTGGTAAAAAATGCCCGCGAAACTTTACAGAAAGTCATTGACCGGCATCAGAAGCAGGTTCGTGAGAGTGTCAAGCTGCTTGCTGAGCGTGAATCTCAGTTATCCTCAAATCAGCCACTTGATTATATGCAACCCAGCAATTCTTCCACGCCCCCCAACACTGAGAATATCAGTCGCAATAAAAAACGGATGATGTATGAACAGATTTGTGAACTCCATCAGAGTGGGATGTCCATTCGTAAAATCGCAAGTCAGCTTCGAGTTGGTCGGAGAACTGTGCGACGCTATTTACGCGCGGACGCTTTTCCAGAACGGGCAAAACGATCCGGGCCAAGTTGTCTTGATCCTTACCTGGATGAATTGAAATCCATGTGGGAGTCGGGAGTGACCAGGGCAACTGTTTTGTGGGAACGGTTGAAAGAGCTGGGATTCGAAGGTTCTTACTCTGTCGTGAATCGAAAGGTTGCATTCTGGAGAAAAATAATGGAGGTTTCGGCAGATGGAAACAGCATACTACACAATGCGCAGCCGGTGCCACAGCCCTCTTCAATGTGTCTTTCATGGTTACTTTGGAAACCCATTGATGAACTGGCGCGTAACGAGAAAAAACTGGTGAAGGAGCTTTTGCAGACACCAATGATTTTTCAAGCCACACAACTGATCCATGAATTTCAAACATTCATTCAGCAGCAAAACAGTGCTGGCTGGGACAATTGGTTGGAGCGGGCCTGTTCTGAAGATGCTCCCATTGATATTTGTCGTTTCGGAAAGAGTTTAAAACGAGATGAAGAGGCTGTAAAAGCAGCGATGGAGTCAATATGGAGTAATGGCCAGGTGGAAGGTCAGGTCAATCGTCTGAAAATGGTCAAACGACAGATGTATGGGAGGGCGAGCTTTGATTTACTGCGAGCCCGGTTCCTGAATACCGCTTAATCATCAAAAGTGCGGGAGAACCCGCTTTACACGCCAATCTCCACCTTACGTTTGAGACTATAATAGTAGGGCTAAATTACAAATCGTCAAGATCTTTTCTCAGTCGTTGATTCATCTCAGGCGAAATTGACTGCCACAAAAGTGCCACAAATCTTTTAAGCCACTCGGCAGTATAGTCGAATGAGTTCCCTCAGCTATGATCGTTTGGTCGTGCGTAGTTTGTGATCTCTAACAGCGATTGCATTCCTAAATCGCAGTCACACCATGAAAAAGTCATTTCGGGCGGCAATGGTCCCTGTGTTTCCTTACCGAAAAGACTGGGCTTTTCCCAAGTGCGAGAACTCTCGCGAGAATGTCTGGAATGTCGTGACAAATAGCAGGGTGTCATAACCGGGGGCAGCTCAGCAGAGAATGTTTCGGAACAAAAAAAGCCCCCGTTCACAAGGAACGAGGGCTTTCCACAACCAACCTCTTTCATCCAGACTCACGATGCTTTCTGGAAAGCCATGGTAGTTCCATCAGCAACCAGTTGCACATAAAGGACACCATTTTCAAACCAGAACTTTGACTGTTCCGCACCATCGCTGGTGTTCACAACTAGAGTGTTGCCACTGACTCTGTAAGTTCCATTGTCGGAATCGTGTTTCTGTTGGCCATTGGAATCGACTGCCAGCACTTCCATCGCAAACTCCCCTTGAGCACCGAAGGCGACGGCGATCTGAATCTGTGTCCCGTTCAAGTTATCCTGCAGGTACCATTTTCCGACGAGCGGGTTCGACTGCTGCTGTGGAGGTGTGTATCCACCGTTTCCATTTCCTTGAAACTGACCACCATTGTG
>PAJV01000076.1 GCA_002706765.1 Gimesia sp. | reverse complement strand
CTATGCGGAAGCTGCTCATCATTCTCAATGTCATGATCAAAGAAGGAAAAAAATGGAATGAAAACGTAATGAAAGCTTGAATTTCAAGACAGTCGCTACAGCAGAACTGATTGGATGTGTTGTTCTTGATTGTGCGTTTGCCCTGACATTTTCCTGTTGTCTGCGACAACCCCGAATTGCATTCGGGGCTACCCTTTATTTAGTTAAATTAGCCGAACGGCGTTAGCCGCGGTTTCTGCAAAGTTTGGTCGGGCAAGCCGACAGATGGCACCCGTGGTTTGAGAGGAGATTGAGTTATGTTTGTGATTTTATTTATGTTTGTGGGGTTCATTCTGATGTTCGATCTGGTGGCTCGTTTCTGTGGTCCGTTGCATGGTGGTTTATTTTGTGGAAGGGCGCGGGGAGGTCAAGAGGAATGAACAATCCAATGTGGCGATACGGGTTGACAGAGGACCGATACAGGGCGGTGCAGTGGTGGTGCCGGGGCGAAGCTTTGCGATGTGTGGCGACCCGCAGGGTAGCATCACGAACGGGTGTGGTTTCAGGCAGTGGAAATCTGGAAAAAACAGGCTCAATTGCAGTGAAGAGTCGGAACAGGTGGCTCGTGTTTCGGTGCACTGTAAACTGGGCACGCGCGCGACTCAAAACAGCGCTTATCGCCGATGGCGCGACGGGGTCAAGTGCAGTTTATGCAGCGGGAGTGCGGAAATGTGTAGCAGCAGGTGAGGGAAGTTCAGTCCTGCGGGCGAATGAGGCTGGCGGCGTGGACAGTGAGGCCTGCGTTGTCCGCGCGCAGCGGGATGCCGGGCGCGTCTTTCGGGAGTCCTTTCTCAAGCAGTGATATGACCTGCGCAGATCAGCTGCCGCGCTTTGCGTGCGGGCGTTTTTTTAAAGTGAATCCCTTTTGACCAGACAGACACCGTTCAGACTTCTGGCCTGTTTCACCCGGAATGCAGTTGATATTATGATCCAAAGTATAGATACTTACAGTGCCCCAGGGGTGTACTCACAAACGAACAGACTGGTTCTACTTCTTTTGTACGGGAACGTAATCGATATGGTACTTCGCAGAAACCATTATGATGCTGCGTTCGAGGCGTATCTTCGCGCCCAAAAAATTCCTTATGTCGCCGTGGATGAGAAACGCCGGGCGCTGGCGAAAGATGCTTCGATCAAGTCTCTCGACTTTATCGTGTATGCCAGCCAGGGACCGAATCTGCTGATTGATGTCAAAGGCAGAACCGAAATCTCTCTCAATCAGAAACAGAGTCGACGCTGGGAAAACTGGGCCACCCTGGAAGATATACAGGGACTCCAGCAGTGGCAGGAACTGTTTGGAAATGATTTTCTCTCAGGTTTTGTATTCGCTTATCAGCTCCCGGAAAACTCCATCTCAAACAGTCTGGAAAAACTGTTTGAATTCCGGGGGAGCCTTTACGCGTTCTATCTGGTCAAAATCGACGAATATCGACTGAAAATGAAACCCCGTTCCGAAAGCTGGCAAACCGTCTTCCTGCTTCAGCGGGATTTTCATGAACTCCGACAACCTGTGGAAGCGCTCATTCAGGCTTGAAACTGAACCAGATGGACTCCTTTGAAAAACCGTACAGTATCTTTAATTTCTGCATCTCTGTTCCTGGCGGATTCACTTGCGTTTTTGCCAGGAATCGTCTTTTCTGGATGCAGGAAGGCGGGACTGTTGTTACAATTCTCTGCAGGAATCATGTTCAATCCCGATCTGAGTTGAAAACTGATGGTTATGAAGAAAATTCAATATATGTCCGCACGCTTCCTTAGATTTTGTTTCTCAACAGTCGTTTTACTGGTTTCATCCGGAACGGTTCTTGCCCAGGAAGACGCCCCCAAAAGTGGGCTGGTCCAGACATCGCAGACTTCAATCGTCGAATACATTCTGGTAGCGGCGCTGGTCGGACTGGCGTTATTTGCCATCTGCCGAACCAGTCATCGCTCGTGATAAATCCTTGCTCTCCTGTCTGCTGAGTTCAGTTCCTGAGCGCATCTCCCGATAACAACAGTATCCTTGATTCCCTGTGGTCCCTGTACCCCTGGAAACGTAATAATTAACCTGGACACAGGCTAATGCCACCAACGATTTTGGTCACAGAGCAAACATCCCCGCGGGTTGTCATTACGGGGATTGGTCTGATTACTCCCTATGCTGTCGGGCGTGAACAGTCCTGGCAACAGTTGCTTTCCGGGCATTCTGCCACCAGCCTGCTTCAGAATCTGTCACAGCAGTTGGGGCGGCCGATCGCAGGGGGGATCATACCTGATCCCGAACTCTCTTCAACATCCCTGACCCGTTCTCCCTTCCAGAATGATCCGTCCCTCGATTTGACTCTGAAAGCGACCAGCGAGGCCATTGCTGATGCCGGGCTCGATCCTGGTCAACTCTCCCGTGAATCAGCGGGTTGCGTTATCGGATCCAGCAAAGGGGGAATCGCGGGCTACGGCGAACTGGCAGCCGCTACTCACAGCAGGCAGCGACCATCCGATTCGATCCCGCCCGATTTCTGGCTGCAATGCCTGCCCCATGCCTGCAGCCAGGCGGTCTCTGCCAGGTATGGTCTCAAAGGAGCGGCTTTAACACCGGTTTCCGCCTGTGCGACCGGTCTGTCCAGCATCATGCGGGCAGCTGATTTAATTCGAGATGGGGTTTGTGATACCGTGATTGCGGGAAGCGCCGATGCATCCCTGGTTCCTGCCGTCCTGGGCTCCTTTCAACGAATGGGGGTACTGGCTACAGACTTCGCCTCACCAGAACAGGCCTGCAAACCTTACGACAGTCGGAGAAATGGATTCGTCGTAGGCGAAGGAGCGGGAATCATGATCCTTGAATCACTGGAGCATGCTCTAAAACGTAATGCAACTCCCTATGCTGAATGGCTGGGGGGAGGTCTGGGCGCTGACTCGACGCATCTGATGCAGTTCGATCCCGCAGCCCAGAGTCTGGCTCGATTGATTATTGATACTTTACAGCGGGCCGAGGTCTCCGCAGAAGAACTTGATTACATCAACCTGCATGGAACCGGAACCCAGATCAACGATGTGTACGAAACCCGTGCCCTGCAGAATGCTTTCGGTGAACTCGCGAAATCCATTCCGTGTTCCAGTCTGAAGGGGGGAATGGGACATCTCCTGGGAGCGGCTGGCAGTGTCGAACTCGGATTCACTTTACTGGCCATGCGGGACCACACCATTCCCGCGACGTTGAATCTGGATCAGCCTGATCCACAATGCGATTTGAACTACACACCTCGAATTGCAGTTTCCAGACCCATTAATACCGCGCTGAAACTATCGTTCGGATTTGGGGGACACCTGGTCGCGGGATTACTGCGAAACTGGCAGGAATGTGAGTGAAGCAGGCTGGAGCCCTGAGCATTCATCATGCAGAAGAGGAATTGTCTTTCCGCAAGTCGTTTATTGTACGAAGCGGGCTGACTTCACGAAGTCCTGAAACTCCGTTGCGGCATTCAGAAGCTGTTCTCGGGGACCTGTCAGCTTCAGATAAAAATCACGGGGACTGCGCGGAATGGCAACCCCGATCATGCGCATTCCAGAAGCCACCTGAGCGTCGATCGCGGGCCCCGAATCGAAAGTCCCCCTGAGATCAAGCCACACAGCATCCACGCCATCCACTGGGATCGTTTTTTCCACCGGGCTTTCGCCGGGTTTCAGCTGAAATTGACCGCGCCATCTCTCCAGATTCGCAGCGATCCCGCCTCCCACAGAAGAGAGCGTCAACTTGACATCCTTACCAGCATCCGGAATTCGAAAACTGGCTGAAATCATGCCCTGTTGAGCCGGGGAAAGTGCAACCTGTTCCCAGCCGGAAGGTACCTGAAACTGGATACCATCGATTTCTGTTGATCCGCCTGAATCTGAAACGGGATCACTGGTTTCGGGCGCGGAGTCAGTTAAGGCAGGTGCCGTAGGAATTGGTGGTTCCTCCTGCACGCTCGAATGATCGGATCCACAACCCAAAACCAGACAGACAGTCAATGCAAGTAGAACAGGGAGTATGCTCTGCTTTCGTTCGAAGTAAGTTTTCACCTGACAATTCCCGGTTTACAGATCAAGTTTAAGCTGCAAAATGGTCTTTTTCAGTTTATCAGTTTAAACCAGGCTCAACCAGTGATTCGACTTCTTCGTTATACTTTTGAGACAGCCGGATAATCTCATCCCGAATTTCGAAGTAGGCATCGATGACATCAGAATCCCATTGCAGGCCTTTTCCCTCTCGGAAGATATTCTCGAGGCGTTCCAGAGGCATTCCCTTTCGATAGGGACGATCGCTGCCCATCGCGTCGTAGGCATCTGCAACAGCGATAATCCGCGCCATCAGCGGGATATCCGATCCCCGTAAACCATCCGGATATCCGCGTCCGTCAATCTGCTCATGGTGATTGCGAATCCCCGGCAGGAGATTCTTCAGCTTTTTAATACCTGTCAGGATTTTATATCCAATCATCGGATGCTTTTGAATCTGGGCAAATTCCTCATCAGTCAACCTGCCTTCCTTTCGGAGGATTCCATCATCGACTCCGATTTTCCCGATATCATGCAGCAGGCCAGAAAGATAAATATCCTGAAGAAACTCACCAGAATAGCCCAGCTGTTTTGCCAGTTTCTGTGCAATCAATGCCACCCGCTCGCTATGGCCGCGTGTGTAAGGATCTTTGGCATCCAACGTAGAAATAAAGGACTTCACAAAGCTCAACATCAGTTCTTCCTGTTGAGCATACAGGTCAATATTTCTTAAATGAGTTCCCAGGAACGAAGCAACTGAATTCAACAGACTGGCCTGGATCGTACCGTACTCTTCACTTTTCAGTAAATTACAACTGAGAATCCAGCCAAACGGGTTGATACCGTCAGAAACAGGAACCAGCACCAGATTATGCAGATCGGGAAATTCAAGCGACAGCAGAGAACTCTCTACCTGATTGATGACCAGAGGCTGATTCCAGTTAAATCCATCAAACTGGGCAACCAGTCGCGCCAGCTTCAGTTCATCAAAATCTGTCTGGCTGTGAGACAGAAATCGTGATGTATTATCCTGTGCCTCAAACCAGATGATGTTGGTTTCTGCTTCGATCAGAGTACTGATTCGGTCGAGGCAGAGCTGGCCCAGTTGTTCCGGACTTTCAGAGATTTTTAAATGCTGTGCCACCTCATGTAACAGACTGATTTCCTCAAAGGTCTCATCCAGGCACTCTGAGAGATTATCCACTTCGTCATTTAATTGCGTCAGCTGCTGTTCTTCATCAAGATGCAGCACCGCCAGACTCAATAAGGCATGCAGAGATTTCACGTCCAGAACCCGCTGATTCTCCAGCCAGAAATCCAGATCTTCCGAACTCCATTCCTGCTTGACTGCGGATAAAACCATCTCCGTCAGCTTTCGTTTTTCTCTTGAAAACACAAATCCGACGGCAATAAAGCGCTGCTGCGCATCCTGGAGCAGGGGAATCAGATAGTGAGTAATGCCATTCGCATTTTCAATAAGAGTCAGGCCGTCAACGGTCGCGATTTCACTTAGAACATCCGCTGGAAAATAGGCGAGCGACCGGGCATTGGATTTGTCGTACAGAACCTGTTGATTACCATCGAAGCAATGCATCGACAGCCCCGTCAGCTCTGAAATCCGCTTCATGCGACTGATGGCCAGATCATTCCTAGCATCCTGATGCAATTCCAGATCCCATTCACCACCACATTTACTGAAGTTGGACAGCTTTTTTAACGAGTCAATTGTGCCTAAAACCATAATACGATCTCAACTTTCTAAAGGTAATTCCCCTTAAAAAGCTAGTTCGCAATCGCAAGTCGGCAAACCAGATTTTACTTCCGGATAGCAATTGCCCCCTCTTTCATCAATTCCCGGCGATCTTAGATCAAAATTAAAGAGATACGTTCAAACCAGCCTCTAAAATCAGTCGTAGTGAACAGTTTCTGCTGTGGCCCCAGATTAATATGAACATTCAGCCAGAATCATCGCTCACATATTCTGTGCGCAGGACCGATTCAAATCCTAAAGCGAAACATAAAAAGAATTAACGACTCTCTCCAAAGGGAGTTGATGTGTGGTTGGTTTAAAATTCGGCATATCTCCTGTTCACCAGTCACAACCGGGAAATATTGAGCCTCAAAAATCTTATGGAACGATTATACTCTCAAGCCGGATTACATTACTTATTCCGGCTGAAACAGAAAAATAAGAAGGGGTCTCAGGAAATTGTTCACCAAAAACAATGCATAGACTAAAAAAGTCTTTTCCAGAGCGTCTGACAGGTCATCATGGAGTCTCACGAACTCATAGGCTTAAGACCAAATGACCTCGGAGAAACTACCGTAAACTGGAGCCCGTCTACAGCAGAAACAGGCAAACAGAGAGGGGAAATTTCAGGTCTCGGAGTCGCTCTTACGATACCTGGCACTTACCTGATTCAGTTGCTGACGTTCTTTGGGAGTCAGCGATTCCAAGCCGAATTCGTGAACTTTATCCAGAAGCAAATCGAGCTGTTTTTCTGCATCCCGATTCTTCTCGCGCTCACGCAGTTTTTTCTGCATTTTGCGTTTTTCTCGCCACCTCTGAAAAAAGCCGGCCTGCTTCTCTACCAGTTGACTACTCGAACGTTCCAGGCTGGTATACCCCTGGGAAAAATCATACCCAAAGATGGAGTCGTCATAGGAATCTTCTCTTTGAGCCGAGGTGAATTCGATTAAATTCAGCATCAGTAACAGGGCACTGAAAAAAACGACCCAGACACTGTGAGTGCTCAAGCCCACCACCATACCGATGCCCCCAATCCAGAAACTGGCACTCAGTAAAATGCGATGCACGACCGTTTCATCAAAGCGACGTGAGAGAAGCATCTGGAGAACTTTTCCACCATCCAGAGGAAGTACAGGTATCAGGTTGACCAGTAATAACAGCCAGTTTAAATTGAAAACCATCAATAAAATGGCCTGCCCGAGTTGATTACTTAAATCGAGGGCTGGCAGTTTGACAGGGTTGAGTGAATCTGAAAGATGACCGGACCAGATCACGGCTGGCAGGGTAATCGCACAGAGCAGAAAATTGACAGCCGGGCCCCCCAGAACTGTTAACAGTCGGGCAGAAAATGTTCGTTCGGGGTTGCAGGGAACCAGTCCCCCCAGAGGCCAGAGAACGATTTGATCTGCTTCTCCCCCCGTCAGTCGACAGGCAACGACATGCCCCATCTCATGCAGGAACACACTGATAAACAGAATTCCAAACAGGGCCACTCCCAGTCCCAGTGAATAATGAGACCAGAAAACCAGCAGTAATACAGGTAGAAAGATGCTGACGCGAACCTGGGTCAGGAACCAGGTTCCTATTGAAAATGACCAGTGCAAAGGGTTGGAACGACTCATCTTTACGAAAACCTGAAGAAGATCATCATGGACATACCCAAAGTCAGGGGACAGGGCAGATCAATCTGAAAATCAAATGGAAACGTTTCACACATAGAAGGTAATATTTACTTAATGTTATACACCCATTATCCCCTTGGCAATTCCACTCTATTCGACCTCGATAAATCTTAGTCAAATCCAACAGCTAAAGCATCCCCAAAAGTTGTTTTGCCCCCATCTCCCGGGCAATCTGAGTCTGCAACTCCCATTCCGGATCGCCTGCCTGATGTTCCTGATTTGTGGAAACTGCCAGGACTCCAACCACCTGGTCTCCTTCAAAAACCGGTATGGCATAGGACTGTTTTGCTTCAAATCGCTGCAGCCATTCAGAAGACCCCTGTAATCCAGATTCGTTTGCCTGCAGGGTACCAATCGCTGGTGTTTGATCAAGGACCGCCTTGACGATCCCTAAACCCGTATTTTTTAACGAAACTTCCTGAGTTAACGCAGCAAACTCTTGCTTTACCTGTTCATTCATCCGCGCATCAGCACGAAAACCCAGTTGTACCAGATTACCAGATTCACAACGCCAGAGTCCAATCGCCCGTCCATCCAGGACTTCCAGTAACTGGTCCAGAACATCAGAAATCGATCGCTGATGTCGTATCACGGACTCGAACTGTTCCACAATCTCTGTTGCCTGCTGCTGCATATCTGTTATTCATCCTGAACTGAGAGAAACTGTCTGAAAACGTGGTCCGCTCGCCTGTCTGATTCTTTACAAGCCATTACCTGTTACTGAGAGAGCACCTTTGACCGGAAACAGCCGATCCTATATACAGATAAACCTTGAAGAAGAGGATATCTACGGTATAGAATAGACTTAGCTCGCTGTGATTTAGACAGTATGTTATATTTTCATTTCTGCGTTACTATCATACATCTGCCGTATCATTAATCCAATCTGTCTCGCTTTAATGAGGTGAGACTTTCTAATCGCTGACCATTTAATCATATCGGACGACACTAATATGGATCTGCCAACTTGCCCATCATGCGGAGCATCAGTTTTAGATGAAGACGCAGTAGAATGCCCTTTCTGTGGCGCATCTATGACGGCAAAATCCTCTGCAAAAAAACCAGCTGCCAGCAGTAAACAACCTGCAAAAACAGGGGCTGCCTCACCGGGTCCCACTGTGACCAGAAAAAGGCGGGAAACGGTTTCTGATGACGATCCGTTTGAACTGGAACGACAGCAACAGTCTTCCAAGGTGATTCCCCTGCTGCGCAAGCCAGTCAAAGGCAAGATGAATCGTTACGTCTGTCCAATGTGTGACACACCGGGATTCGCCTCTTCCAAAGTAGTCGGCAAAGAGGTGAAATGCTCTAACCCGGAATGCCTGGCTCCCGTCTTCCTGATACCTGATAATGAGGCTGCGGAACGGAAATCGGCTGAAGAGAAAAAGCCTGTCACAAAACAGAATTCAAAACTGCCACTGATTACCGCCATTGTCCTTTCTGTGGCAGTGATTGGGGGTGCCACCTGGTTTCTTACCCGGGTCCCCGATGGATCGGAACTGGCAAAACCGTTTGAAGTCCCGGCGATTGCCAACCAGTCAAAAAATTCAATGCTTCCTGATAAAAACAAACAGGTTGTCAATCCACTGGCGAATAATGGACAACAGACTCAGAACACCAGTAAGAATGAGAAAAAGCCTGTTTCGCCTGAAGTCGTTCAGAAAGCGGCTCTGGAATCAATGGTGGAACTCTCCCGTGCTCGAGAAAACCGCAGCAAACCGTTCAGTCGTCGTTTAGCGGCAGAAGCATACGCGATTTCCGGAGACCTGGCAGGCTCTCGTGAGCAGATTGCTCGAATTGATGCCGTCGATCCACCGCTGCCATTTTATAAAATATTCCCCCTCATTGAAATCGGCTGGATTCAGTTAAATGAGAAGGATACAGCCGGATTGAAGCAGACTTTAGACGAAACTGTAGAACTGTCTAATAAGATCCCCCCCTATGGAGGCCGTGATACCCTGGATCTCATCTCGCGTCTGGCTGCATTCTGGATTGCAGCTGGCAATGAAGCTGCAGCAGAAGACCTGATCAGTAAGCATCAGGCAGAAAACAGTCTGGCACAATTATCAGCTTACCTGCAGATCGCGCATGAAACCAATCACTACAATTTCGAATCGTTGATCGATTTACACCGACGCTGGAATGCGCCTCAATCAGTAGCCACAACACTCATCCTGATTTCCCATGACTATGATGAGGCAGCTCTGAACTGGGCGGCTCTGGCGTCTGAAGCAATTGACCGCACCGAAGCAGTCACGCAATGGGCATTGGCTGTACTGGAGCAGGCAATCAGTCAAAATAAAAAACCTGAAATCAGCTTGATTCAGCCTGCAGAAATGAAACTGTCCGCTACTGGAAATGCCCTGATGTATGCCCGCTGTGCCCGTGAACTGGCCGCACGGAAGCAGACAGAATCAGCAAAAGCCTTTCTGGCGAAATCAAAATCATTTCTCGAAAATGTCCCGGTTCCTTCCCCCCTGAAACTGGGCAGCCTCAAAGAAGTATATAACCTGAAACTACCCGAATCCTCTCCTCTGGAACTGACTTCTCAGGCTTACCTGCAGATCGCCTGTGCCGAAATCGAACTGGGTGAGCAGGCGGACGCGAATCGTTTTCTGAAAAATGCGGTTCAGGCAATCCAGGCTACGGCTCCCAGTCTCGCAGAAGTGCAGTCTAAGCAGAACGAATCTTCAAATTTCAATTTCAAGGACCAGATCAGAGATGAGTTAAATCTCGATACCAATGATCGAATCAATCGTGCGATTAGAGACTATCGTAAACAACTCAATTCCCTGAAGACCGCTGCGGAAAACAGGACGGCCCTGCTGGTCAATTTATTATCCCAGGCTGCAAGAACCGAGCTGGCTGCCAGCGTATGGAATTTTGCCAGTGAAAGCCAGCAGGCAGCAGAGCTGAATCTGAAAGAGTCCCTGCTGGAATCCAGCCTGCCGGCTACCATTCTCGAGGCAAATCAGAAAAATACAGATTTGACTGCCCAGATTAAAAAAGCACTCAATGACAAAATCCCCCCCTTGAAAAAAGAGGACCTGCTGGTTCAGCAGACTCTATCCCTGGTCAAAAATGACAAACCGGAACAGGCCGCACATGAAATTAATCAATCCGATCTGAAAAAACCCTGGAAAGGGCAACTGTCGCTGAAACTGCTCTCGGTGCTCATCAATGAATCAAAATTTGACCAGGCAATTCAGTTTGTTACCGCCACCAAAGATCAGGTACTTCGAGAAGATATGTTGAACTCAATCGGTGCGATTGCAGCGATTCAGAACAAAGTGGCTGAAGTCACTGCGATACTGGAGAGCAATGGCTACACTCCTACAGAGCGGATTTCCGGATACCTGGGTCTGGTCAGTGGGCTGCAGATCGCAAAAGCCAGACCGGCAAGCCCGGAACCGACTCAGAAACCAGCTGACAAACTGTAATATGCGATTCATATCGATTGTCCCGCAACAACCTGCTCAGTTCCGCTTTTTTTCCAAATGTTGTTGAACCTCATTAAGTATTTCCCTGATTTATCGCCGAATCAGATTCTGGACCCGTCAATGAAATCCGAAAAAGTATACACATAAACACACATCCTGCTACACTATATTCACCCGCTCTTCCTGACGCAGAACTCAACGATTTCGGACTTTAGCTATTTCTTCATCCAGAGTTCCCTATTCATTACTTTTGGTATAAACTAACATTCGCAAGTGAATCTCCTGGAAATAAAAGTTGACAGCTACTGAATAAGCCGTCTGTTCCAGTGCAGACAATAACGATTGATCAACAATGATCCCCAGATATACATCATGGAGGAAATGTATGAGCCGTATTGCTCATTTAGTGTTTATCCTGTTAATTTGCTTCACTGTTCCTCAGCCCGTTGCCGCAGAAAATAAATCTGCTCCGAGTATTTCACTGGTTCAGATTAATGCAGATGGCATGATTGCTGACCTGAAGTATCTGGTTCTGGATCTGGCCGATGAAAAGAAGGGTTGGAGCAATCTTGAAGAATTGCTCCCCACGTTTCTGGAAGGGATCGATAAAACACGCCCCATGCGAATCGACATCCTGCTGGGTGAAAACCAGAAGGAACGCTATCGACTGATCCTGCCTGTCAGCGACCTGGGTAAATTTCGCGATAACCTGGAAGTTTTTGAAATCTCTTCAAAGAAGCAGAGAAAAGGCCCTTATATTCTGGGAAATCTGTTCGAAGGTTTCATGAATTATCTCCAGAAAGAACAATACGTTGTCATTTCTGAAAAGCTGTCGGAAGTCGAGGAAATTACTGATCCTCTGCAAAGAGTGCAGGAACTGATTGCTGCAAAATACGATTTCAGCGCTCTCATCACCAATGAAAAAGAGGGTGTCGAAGAGCGTAAGAAATCAATGATCAGTACCCGTGAGCAGTTACTGGCTGCAGTAAAGAAAAAACGGGATGAAACAGATAACGCCTACGAATTACGAAAGCTTGCTTTCATACATCAGATGGATGAACTGGAGCGTCTGTTTGTCCAATCGGAAAAAATGGTAATCGGCTGGACCACCGATGCTGCTGAGAACGAAGGGCGTCTGGTTTTCACACTGAAAGCCATTGAAGGTTCATCACTGGACGAGAGCATCAAACAGTTCGCAACCAAACCAAGCTATTTTGCGAATGTCCCCGTTCAAATGGATGGAATTCTCAACGGCAGAATCAACCACCCTCTGGATGAAATGCGAAAAGAGAATTTCACCGCATTCTATAAGCTCCTCCTGCCAAGCCTGCAGGAACGCATCCAGGCGAATAAAGATCTCACTGACGAGCAGAAATCCGCAGGGAAAAAAGTTGCCGCGCTGATAATCGAAATGCTGGATGCCGGGAAAGAAGCCTCGCTGATTGATGGATTCATCGATACCAAATCCGTCGCAGATAACAAGTACACACTTTTAGGCGGGGCCCGCTCTACAGACGGCGCCAAGCTCAAAGAGATTGTGGAACTTCTTCCCAAGGTCATGAAAGACCAGACTGTCGAAACAGATGTTGTAAACGAAGAATCCCTGAAGATTCATAAGATCAATATCAAGGATCAGTACAAAGCCGGTTTTGAAGAACTGTTCGGTGCAGGGGAGGCCCTCTACGTGGGCAGCACTCCAGAAGCACTCTGGGTCGCCGCTGGTCCGGACTCTATCAAACGGATCACCGAAGCTTCCAAACTGGTAAAAGAACCGGCGCCAGAAAAAGTCAGTCCTGAAGTCATTGAACTGAATGTCAAAACGCTGCCCTGGCTGAAAATGGTAAATAAACTTCGTGGAGAGAAAGGAAATCAGGAAATTCGTGAGATGCTGATCAAATCACTCACCAGTACTGATGATACTTTTTCTTTCGTCATGAAACGCGAAGGAGAAACCATCGATGGCAAGGCAAAACTGGATAAAGGGATTTTGAAATTTATTGGGAATGTGATTGCCAAGTTCTCAAAAGAAACCCTTTAATATTCCATCTCCAGAGTCAGCAGAAAATAAATACAGCCGCAACGATCTCATTCGATCATTGCGGCTGTTCTATTTATGATCCTGAATAACAGCTTACCCGGTAACACCTGCAATTTTCCTGGAAAGTGACGCGAGATAAACCCTGCACGGGTTAATCCCAGTCGTCCATCATCTCTTCCAGTTTTTCCTCTTCGCTTTGATCAAGCGTCAGTCCCGTTAATTGATCTTCTACTGATTCAGAGACTGCATAGACAGGCTTGGATTCTACCGGTTTCACTTGAGTATTCTGAGTCGAAGCCTTGATGGTTGCTGTCGGCACAGATTGCTGACGTTTTCCGGAATTGGGAGTATTCGCAACGCGTGTCGCGCCGGGTTGTGCAAATCGTCTTACTTTTTCCAGAAACTCAGCCTTGGAAAAGCTGGTTTTGATAATGTAATCATTTGCCCCTCCCTGAATCGCAGCAATCACTGTTTCCTTGCTGGCATCAGATGTCAGCATGATTATCCTGGTATGTGCAAGCGTGGGATGAGAACGAAATGCCTTCAAAGTCTGCAAGCCATCCCATACAGCCATCTGCACATCTACAATGGCGATGTCGGGAGGGTACTCCAGAGCTTTATGAAATCCTTCCGATCCATCACTGGCAACTGAAACGAAATACTCACGACGTAAAAAAGAGACCATCAGATTGCGGAATAATGGATCATCGTCAATCACGAGGACTCGTGCATTTGTTTTTTCTGATGAATGTAGCATGAGAGGAACCCACTACTTATCTTTTAAATCGATCACTAAGAATTACTGGCGGTAAGAAAAGAATCAAAGACCTCATTTAACACAAGCAACATCTCCTGGGAGCGGTGATCCACTTCCAGTTCATATCGAACTTCATACTTAGCTTCAATTCGAGTTGATTCAACACTCTCGTCAGTTAATAGTTCTGCATTGCTCATAAATACTTCTCTCAAAGCTGACAATGATTCCAGTTTTTCAAGGACCTGATCACAAACTCATCAAAGTGATGTCCGTTGCTAAAAAATAGGTCAATTTTCTCCACCTGACTGATTTTTCTAAAAAAAAGAGCAGAGAAGCGAACTGCTCCTTTGACGCAGTCCACCCAGACGGCAAAATCAGAACTCAGTCCAGATTTCGAACGCGGATCTTTCATCAAGACTTAACAGAACTATTTACTGTCAAACCGAATTGTTCCATCCCAGTCCAGCGGTGCAATCCGATTAGTACGAGTAATCTGCAAGGCAAGAAAATCCTGAGCGCGGTCGGAAGGAGGGATTTCATGCAGGAGCCGGAATGCTTCTTCCCATCGTCCCTGTATAAAATGCTCTACCGCCGTTTCATAACTCCGAACTTCCTGATCGGTTAATGTTTCCGCAGTTGACTGGGGAGGCAACAGCTCGCTGACAATCACCGGTTTTTCCATACCGTAAGGCAGGATCCGGGCCAGCTTTCGCACGCGGCCTTCTTCCCGGTCGAGTTTTGACCTCACAATTTGCGCGGTTGCCTCATCCATTAAAACCGGCACACGCAGATGTTTCGTCAAACCCTCCAGGCGACTGGCAAGATTAACGACAGGACCGAACACAGTGACCTTCACCTGATCGCTGGTGCCGATTTTACCAGCGACAGCCCTGCCGTGGGCGATCCCGATTCCCATTCGAAAATCTGAAAGTGGGTGGTCTGGCTGTAATTTAATCTGCTCAAACGCATTCCGAATCGCCAGGGCAGCGCGGCAGGCATCCAGGGGCGCCAGCTCGGAAGAGAAGGGCCAGCCCCAGAATCCCAGTGCCGCATCTCCCTGGAAATCTCCTGTCACTCCACCAAAATCAAGAATGTGGGACGTCATGATGCCTAATGCCTGACTGACTCGTCCCAGCAGACCGAGTAAATCCTCTGATGAACTTTCTGCATGCTGGCTGAATCCCCGCAGGTCACAAAACAAAACGGTGACATCACATTCACGAGGCTCAAGAATCTCTGTATCCAGATTATCTCCAATTGCCGAGAGAATCGGTGGCGCAAAAAACTGCCTGAGCCCTGCCTGCTGACGTTCCAGCTGATTTAGCCGCCGCACCGATTTGACGATTGAAGCCACCAGCTCGGTAAATTTGACATCTGCCTGGAGATCGATCCCGCCAGCTCCCTGTGGAACGGAGACCTGGTAAGGCTGATTTAATTCTCCCGCGACATACAACCCCCATCTCCCGTTGACTCCTTCTTCAATCGGAGTACAGAAGGCCCAGTCGAATTCTGCCACGGCGGTATAATCTTCCTGCCCCTCCTTTTCCTCCTTGGCCGCCCAGACATGTAAAACCGAGCGTTTACTTTTTTTGACCGCCTCCAGAACCAGTCGACCACTGGGATGAAATCCTCCCTGGGTCTGGCGTCTCCTTTCCCAAAAGGGAACATCGACTCGATCCTCATCATTCAAACGCACGACAGCAACGGCATCGGCATGTTTCACTCCGGACAGCAGCATGGTCACCAGACGATGAAACAGATCAGTGTCGTTCCGGGCATCCAAAATCAGTTCCGGTAAATGTGCCAGAACATCGATTCTCTGATCTGCATCGCGATACCGCACCTTTACCAGTTCATTTGGCTTGAATGTCACTTCTTCGAGAGGAGATTCGCGAGGAGATGAAAAACTGGACGACGAATCCAGAAGTTGAAATGTCGTCGAACCGATGACGAATGTCCCCCCTGGTTCCAGCAGAAAATCATCGAAAGCAATGCCCGCCAGAAAAATCTGATTTTCGGTATTGGACAACCGTGCAACAGAGAGCTGTTTGGGCTGTACTTTAAGCAGCGCGTGTTTACGTGAGATACGATCATCCCAGGTAACTGCAATATCTGCTTCAGGGGAACGACCTAATACCAGTTCCTGCCCCGGTTCCAAAGTGAACCGGCTGGAATGCCGGGTCTGGGTTCCATATATAACTAACTCCAACAAGCAAAGTCTCCCTGTCCATTCATTTAAACTGATTGTTTAACTCTGCTGTTGGTCTGGCCAGCTGGATGTCGTTGATCCCTGTTCAGAGCGTTTATCGGAGCGATGTCGGGACCAGTCTCGGACGCGACGTTCAGTGAGTACCCGCATGACAAAATACCAGACCGTAAATATTAACAGGCAACTTGTTACGAGGACGATAAATCCATACTGGATTAACCAGTTTCGCATTTCAGCAACCGGCTTCAAAGCCATACTGCGACGTTCCTGGACCACGGCTGTCCATCCAGTCGTACCAATGGGAGAAAATGCCGCCAGCCAGACATTATCTTTACTGTTCTCCGATAAGACTGCCTCAACGGGGTCACGATAATCGTCAACCATGGCGGGGACACACTTCGGCTGGTCTTTCTTCTGATGGTGCTCAATCAATCGGATTTGTTCGAAATCTGCATCGGCTAGAACAAGCTGATCTACCTTATCCCGACTGAGACTTTTTAAAGTGTCGGAAGTCATGCGAGGATGTGCCAGCATTTTCCCGTCCCGACTGTCGATCAATGCAATCTTCCGGTCACCTAGATTTTCAGAATCACCGCTGAGGCTCTCGTCAAACCCGGACAATAACTGAGCCAGATGCGTCGTACGCGATAAAACGCCAAGTACCTTTTCACGTTTGAGATCCCAGACAGGTACCGCTATTGCGACCATCCATTGATGGGTGGCGTCACTCTTAAACACCTGACAGATATAAGGCTCCTTGATGGGTTCAATACCCTCTGGTATCTCATCTTTATCATACTCAATGCCATGTCCATGAAAATAGTCGCGATAGGAAAAGTCCTGTCCAATCGTTGGCCCCCCCGGGTCACGCCAGATCTGAGTCCCTTTTTCGTCGGTGAGAAACCAGCTCGTGTCCAGTTCACGATCCAATGCAGCGCGTTTCTCATCTATCAGAGTTTTTTCCTGCATCAGATATGCGAATAACTCAGGATATCTGTGTATAATTTCTCCATTCACTTCCTCTCCCTGCATCAGGGAACGCAAAAGTGTTCGCTCAGACAGATCCACTAACTGATCCTTACGGTCCTGTAAATCCCGCTCCATGTACTGCGACAGAAAATTTGCTGAAATGGAATCGCCTTTCAGAGCCCGCTGCGTCAGGTTGTTACGAAACTGCGAAACCATTTGATTGACGGCAGCTCCTGCCACCGGAATCAATCCGATGACCAGCAACAGGGGAGCAATAATCCCCAGTGCAATCAGAGGCCGCCGTGCTCGTTGTTGCTCCCTCTCAACCAGGCTGGTTAAGACCGCCTGGGCGTTAGGAAACCGCTTTTGGGGATCGGTTTCCAGACAACGGTCAACAATATCAACCAGCCGTCGATCTACCCCTGAAACTTTGCGGTGTTCTGCCGGTCGTGGAGAATTTCGAATCAGGTCTCGATAGGCCGTTAATTTTTCATCAAGCGTATTCAGACTGCGTATCGTCTGCTCATTTTCTGCGGTCCGATAGGGAGCCCTGCCTGACAACATGTGATACAGCAGCGCTCCCAGCGCATATACGTCCCAGCGGGAATCGGGAACTGCCTGTAAATCAGCCTGCTCAGGAGCCATATAATACAAAGTTCCCAGAGAAGGGCTCTGCTCATCTGTTAAACGCGATTGACCAAAATCACAAATCCGCGGTTCAAAATTTGCATCCAGGAGAATATTAGCCGGCTTCAGATCACAATGCAGGATTCCTCTGCCGTGGGCGTGCACCAATGCCAGAAGAACCGTTTTCGCGATTCGAACTGCTTCGGAAACCGGTAAAGGCCCGTCTTCCAGAAAGGCAGAGAGCGATCCGTTTTCCAGATATTCCATCATGTAATAGGGAGGATCGCTGTTCCAGCCGACTCCCTGTAGACTGATAATATGACGGGACGTATATAACTCGGCCAGTTTTTCCACTTCGCGGTTCAACAGTGACCAGTCCAGGCCGCGACGATACGTATAAAATTTAATCGCGACAAATTTGCCCGTATTTTCTTCCTGGGCCAGCCAGACCGACCCATAGGAGCCTTCTCCCAGAGATCGAATCAGAAGATACCCGGGAACTTTGGCAGGCAGAACCTGACGATCTTTGCTCAAACTGGCAGCCCGGGCCTGTTCTTCAGGGGACTGAACCAGAGTTTCATCGGTTGTTTCTGTGCGCCGCTGCTTTCGCTCCTGTTCCTCAGAAAGCTGAACATCTCCGGCAATTTGAGCGTTCTCTTGAGGATCTGACTCATTCATAGGAACAATATCTTTATAAATAACACAGGCGGAAATATTCTCGCACAGAAAGTTACGGAGCCGGTCAACGTCTCCCGATCTATTCTATGCAATTGCAGGCTGGCTCTCAATGACAATTCTGAGAACGTAACTTATTGAAAATCAAGGTTTTTCACCCTGGGAAGACACCAAAATTCAGGGCCATTATTAGTTGTGAAACCAGCCCTTTCCGGCTACAATTCTGTAGTGTCTGACAGACTCGAATTCTGTAGCGTTTCAGACAGTTTTCAACCCCTGTTTTGACCGAAAAACAGCTTGCAATTCAGCGAGTGGAATTGAACGTTACAGCACGGAAAGCAGTACCCTTTCTCAACCAGTTGAAGTGTGTCGGGATGGAGCATCCAGGACCTTCGATTCGCACCTGTCGTTTCTGACCACTCCGGTTAATAATTACGATCAAACAATCCAGATCAGACAAAGTTCAGCAGTTCATTTCCTTAAGGAGAACAAGGATTGTCTAGCGACAACGGCGAAGACCCCATTATTGATAAGAATATCAAATACCTGGACATCCAGGATGAAATGCGCGACAGCTATCTCACTTATGCGATGAGTGTGATTATCAGCCGCGCACTTCCGGACGCACGGGATGGATTAAAACCATCGCAGCGCCGGATTCTTGTCGCCATGAATGATTTGAACCTCGGAGCAAGTTCATCAAGGGTAAAGTGCGCAAAGATTTCGGGTGATACCAGCGGTAACTATCACCCTCACGGGGATGGTTCAATTTACCCGACTCTGGTCCGACTCGGCCAGGACTGGGTCATGCGAAATGTACTCATTGATAAACAAGGGAACTTTGGTTCTCTGGCGGGTCTGCCTCCAGCAGCCATGCGTTATACCGAAGCCAGGTTATCAGCGGTCGCTGCAGAAATGCTCGACGATATCAACCGGAACACGGTTGACTTCGTCCCAACCTATGACCAGCGGAATGATGAACCTGTTGTTCTGCCCTCCAAATTCCCCAACCTGCTGGTAAATGGATCCAGTGGTATTGCCGTTGGTATGGCTACCAGCATCCCTCCTCAGAATCTGGGAGAAGCCTGTGAAGCTATCACCTTACTGATCGATAACCCCGAAGCCACGATTGACGATATCCTACAGGTGATGCCTGGTCCGGACTTCCCGACAGGCGGAATCATCTGTGGACGGTATGGCATTCGCAAGGGTTATGCGACGGGTCGCTCTACAATTACACTTCGGGCACGGACCCATTTCGAAACGGAAAAACAGTCTGACGTGATCGTCGTGACCGAAATTCCATATATGGAAACACGCGACCGCATTCGCGAGAAACTCGAAACCCTGGTCCGCGATGACCGGGTCAAAGGGATTTCGCGCATCGTCGATCTCACAGATAGAAACGTTCCTCCCTGGAAGGTACACCTGCAGATCATCCTGAAACGGGATGCAGACAAGGAAGTGGTACTGGCACAACTCTTTAAGTTCTCTCCTCTGCAGAACACTTTCAGTATTATTCTGTTGGCGCTGGTCGGAAACCGTCCGGAAACGCTTTCGATCAAGGAACTGATTCAACAGTTTATCCTGCATCGAATTGATGTGATTCGTCGTCGTACTGAATTCATGCTTGCCGAAGCCCGTAAACGAAAACATACCGTTGAAGGGTTGATGATCGCGCAGATTGATATTGATGAAGTCATCAAGACCATTCGAAATTCACCCAGCCGGGCCGAGGCTAAAATCAGCCTGCAGGGCCTGCAGGTCGATGGCAAACTCATTGAACGCGCCCTGGGCGAAGATGGATTCAAAGAATATCAGAATGAGCAGGGGGTTCATGAATTTTACTCGCTCTCTGCCAATCAGGCAGAAGCCATTGTCTCCATGCAGCTCGGTTCACTGGCGAATCTGGAACGCGAAAAACTGAGTGGCGAACATCAGGAACTCCTGAAAGCCATCTCCGAATATCTACACCTGTTGTCCGATGAAGATCATATCCGTGCCGTCATTCGAGAGGACATGTTGCTCCTTCAGCAGAAATATTCGGACAAACGCCGTACTGATATTTCCGAAGATGAACTGACTGACGTCAACCGCGATGACCTGATTACAGAAGAACCCATGGTGGTGACGCTGTCTCAACGGGGTTACATCAAACGGACTCAATTAAATACATACCAGGCGCAAAATCGAGGTGGAAAAGGAGTGAAAGGCGTAAAGACGGATGAGGAAGATCCTATTCAGCATCTGTTTGTTTCCAGCACTCACTCCTTTCTGCTGTTCATCACAAATCGAGGTCGCGTCTACTGGTCGAAAGTCTATGATCTTCCGCTGCAGGGACGCACCGCCAAAGGACGCGCACTCGTCAACCTGCTGTCTCTTCAAGAAGATGAAGCTGTTTCGAACTGTGTAGCTGTCCGAGAATTCGATGAAGAACGCTTTCTCGTCATGGCGACGCGCAACGGGATTATCAAAAAGTCTCCTCTCTCTGCTTACTCACGTCCGCAGAAGGGGGGCATCATCGCGATTAAACTGGACGAGGAGGACGAACTGGTCGAAGCGCTGATTGTTTCACCGGGCGAAGACCTCCTGCTGGCAACCTCTGATGGGATGGCCATTCGTTTTGCCCAGTCAGATGCCCGCAGCATGGGACGAAATACGCGCGGCGTGAAAGGAATTAAGCTTTCCAAGTCGGGTCATGTTATTGGCATGGTGATCGCCAACCCGGAAACCTGCCTGCTGACCGTCTGTGAAAATGGTTACGGAAAACGAACCCCCTTTGGATTTATTCCGGCTGCTGAAGAAAATGGAGACGAGGAGGTTTCTGAGAATGACGTAGAACTCACAGCAGAACCCGAGTCTGACTCCGACGAGAATACCGATGAAGAACAGGAAACACGCAGTGGAATGCACTATCGACGCCAGAGACGTGGTGGAAAGGGTATCCGTGATATCCGGACCTCAGCACGCAATGGTAATGCCGTCGATATTATTCCGGTAGCCGAGAACGATGAAGTCCTGATGGTCACCAGGAGTGGAAAAATCCAGCGTGTCAGAGGCTGTGAGATCAGCCAGGTCGGCAGAAACACTCAGGGAGTCCGGGTGATAACCCTTGATGCCAATGATAAACTGGTCTCTTTGGCACGAATCCCTGCGGAAATTGTTGACGAAGCGGAGAATGAGGAGGTCATCAGTACTCCCGAAAATAATATTCAATCACCTACAGATACCAACAGCTCAATTGATGAGATCGGATGATTTCTGCCTGTTTGCAGGATCTGAATTTTATTTCTTTCAGAAGGATGGATAATCTAGTGAAACAGATTTTAGTAACTGGCGGCTGTGGGTTCATCGGTTCAAATTTCATCCGATACCAACTCTCAGAATACCCGGATGTTTCGGTAACCAACCTCGATAAGTTAACTTACGCTGGCAATCTGGAAAATTTGAAAGACTTTGAGTCCCATTCTGGATATACCTTTGTCAAAGGGGATATCACAGACGTTGATTTTGTAAACTCCCTGCTGAATTCGACTGAATTTGATGCCGTTATCAATTTCGCTGCTGAGTCGCATGTGGACCGCAGTATTCTTGATTCCGGCCCCTTTATTCATACCAACATCGTGGGAACTCAAGTCCTGCTGGATGCAGCACGCAATCGGAACATTGAGCGTTATGTGCAAGTCTCAACAGATGAGGTTTATGGCAGCCTGGGCAAAGAGGGATTATTTACGGAATCAACTCCGATCGCTCCTAACAGCCCGTATTCCGCATCAAAAGCCTCTGCTGACCTGTTAGTACGCAGTTATATTAAAACGTTCGACTTCCCCGCTATTATCACCCGCTGCTCCAATAATTATGGTCCCTTCCAGTTTCCTGAAAAACTGATCCCATTATTTATCTCCAATGCCCTGGAAGATAAATCACTGCCCATTTATGGGGAAGGAACAAATGTTCGAGACTGGATTCATGTTATCGACCATTGTCGCGGGATTGATGCTGCTTTGAGAAAAGGGAAGCCCGGTCAAATCTACAACTTTGGTGGCAATGCAGAGATGCAGAATATTGAGATCACCAGACTGCTGTTGAAAATTCTCGATAAACCAGAGTCTTTGATCAAATATGTCACCGACCGACCCGGACATGATTTGCGTTATGCGATTGACTGCAGCAAGGCTGAAGCAGAACTAGGCTGGAAGCCTGAGACCGAATTTGATACTGGCTTAAGAGAAACGGTTCAGTGGTATCTCGATCACCCGGAATGGGTCAATCGAATCCGCTCAGGGCAGTATATGAAATATTACGATCAACAATACGGCAACCGCTTAAATACGTAACCAGGAATACCATTCAGCAATTCGTGCCGCCTGCCTGATATTCCGTTCGCCGCACTTCAATCAAAATGAGAATAACATGAAAATTGCAGTTATTGGCACCGGTTACGTGGGGCTGGTGACAGGCACTTGTTTTGCCGAAAGCGGAAATCAAGTCACCTGCATTGACATCAATGAACAGAAAGTCCAGAAGCTGAAAGCGGGAGAGATTCCGATTTTTGAACCTGGCCTGGAAGAAATGGTGAAACGTAACACCAAAGCCAGGCGACTTTCCTTCTCGACCAGTTACGAGGAAGCGATCCCCGATGCTAAATGTATCTTTATCGCAGTGGGAACCCCCCAGCAGGATGATGGATCTGCCAATCTCGATAGTATCTGGAAGGTTGCTGAATCACTCGCGCCCCTCCTGTCAGAAGATGCCATCGTCATCATTAAAAGTACGGTCCCGGTAGGAACCAACCGTAAACTTGCGGAAATGCTTCAGGAACTGACAGGCAGGGTTGTGGATGTCGCATCTAACCCGGAATTCCTGAAGGAAGGCGCAGCCATAGATGATTTCTCCAAGCCAGACCGCGTTGTCGTGGGAGTGTCCCGGCCCGAAATCTCTGATACACTGCACGAACTCTATAAACCGTTTCTGCGTACCGAACATCCATTCCTCTCCATGGAACTGGAGAGTGCCGAAATGACAAAATATGTCGCCAACTGTATGCTGGCAACAAAAATCAGTTTCATCAATGAAATGGCAAACCTGTGTGAGCGGGTGGGTGCCGATATCAATCAGGTCAGACGAGGGATCGGTCATGATCAACGGATCGGATTTTCCTTCCTGTTTCCCGGAGCGGGATACGGAGGCTCCTGTTTCCCCAAAGATGTTTCTGCACTCATTTCCGTTGCCAAAAGCAAGCAGATGGAACCCTCTATTCTTAATGCGGTCGACCAGGTGAATACCGCTCAGAAAAGAGTCCTATTTGAAAAAGTAAACCACTACTTCGAAGGCGATCTTAAGGGAAAGACTTTTGCGATCTGGGGGTTGGCCTTTAAGCCGAAAACCGATGACATTCGTGAAGCGCCTTCCCTGGTACTGATCGACCAGCTACTGCAGGCAGGGGCACAATTGAATGTCCACGATCCCGTTGCCATGGAAAATGTCAAAACTCTGTATGGCGATCAGCTTGCATATTTTGATCACCACTATGATACTCTGCAGGGAACCGATGCCCTGATCATCGTCACAGAATGGAATGAATTTCGGCATGCTGACTTTGATTATATTCGCCACAAGCTATTGAATCCGGTCATCTTTGACGGGCGAAACCTGTATGAGCCTGAAAAAATGAAGCAAAAGGGATTTGTCTACATCGGCATTGGACTCAGTACTTTGAATTAGTCCATTTAAACCACCACAGACGTGGTAAAAACAGAAACAAACATAAATCCCGTTCTCAGATAATCTTAAATGAGAACAATAAGAAAGAATAGAAAATGGATCACGAACTCAAAGATAAATGTACTGGAATCATGGATCGCATCGTCAAACTACGAGACTCTCTTTGACTACGCTGACAAAAAAAAACGCACGAGAGAAATCAATGAATTGATGGGAGCAGCCGGCTTCTGGGATAACCAGGAAAAAGCGCAGGAACTTGTCAATGAAATGCAGCAGTTACAACTGGTGGTTAAACCACTCACCGAGCTCGTGAAAGGTGCTGAAGACCTTGAAGTGCTGCTGGAATTCATTGAAGAAGAGGGCAGCGAAGACAGTATCCCGGAACTCGCTGCTACCGCCGATCGTCTCGACACCACTCTCGAGAATCTGGAGTTACAGGCGATGATGTCCGCTCCGGAAGATGGCTCTGCCGCCTACCTGAGTATTCAGGCGGGTGAAGGTGGCACCGACTCTTCTGACTGGGCAGAGATGCTGTTGCGCATGTATTTGCGCTGGTGTGAACGCAGAGGGTTCAATGTGGAACTGCTGGATCGTTCTGATGCGGAAGAAGCCGGCATCCGCAGTGCAACCATTCGCATCGAAGGCGACTACGCCTACGGTTACCTCAAAGGGGAAACCGGGAATCACCGCTTAATCCGGATCAGTCCGTTTGACTCGGCAGGCCGCCGACACACATCTTTCGCCGCCATCGATGTTTCACCGGACATGGGTGAAATTGCAGAAATCGAAATCAACTGGGATCAGGATGTCCGCGAAGACACATATCGTGCCAGTGGAGCAGGGGGGCAGCACATTAATAAAACAGACTCTGCGATCCGCCTGACTCATCTGGAAGCGGGGGTCGTCGTACAATGTCAAAACAATCGCAGTCAGCATAAAAATCGGGCCGAAGCACGTAAAATGCTGAAAGCAAAACTGTTTCAGATCGAACAGGAAAAACGGGATGCGGAACTAGCTGCCAAGCGGGGGGGGAAATCCAAGATTGGCTTTGGAGGCCAGACCGTTCGGAATTATGTCCTGCATCCCGATCAGTATGTCAAAGATGCTCGTACGGGGTATAAAGCAGGTAACCCGGGTCCCATTCTGGATGGAGACCTCGACGGATTTCTGGAAGCGTTTCTACGCTGGGGAATGACGGAAAACTAAAAATCAAAACAGAAAACCAGCTGTTATGTCATTTCAAATGGGGAAAGATATCATGTTACGAAATTCGTCTGTCTGTCTATTATTCATTACACTTATTTTGAGTGCCCAGACAGGCTGCCTGAAAGTGGAACATCCTTCCCCGGAAGCAAAGTCCAATGCGGAACCCCAGCCCGGAAAAGTTGCCAATACGCCTGCTGAAACGAAAGAACCAGCAGGAAATATCATTCCCGAGACGGGCCTGACTGATGAAGAGATTGCAGCTGGCTGGATCGCTCTCTTCGATGGTCACAGCCTGTTTGGCTGGAAGGCCAATAATGATGTCAACTGGCATGTCGAAGACGGTGTCATCAAAGCGGATCAGGGAAAACCAGGCTTACTCCTCACCACATCCCCTTTTGCCGACTATGAACTGAAATTCGAATTCAAATTGACCCCCGAAACAAACAGTGGCATGTTCCTGAGAACCACTTTTGATCCCAAAGATCCGAGCAAGGACTGCTATGAACTGAATCTGTGTGATCAGAAAACCGAATTCCCGACTGGCAGCCTGGTTGCTCGCAGCAAAGTCGATAAACCACTCCCCAGCAGTTCCGACTGGCAAACCTGTGTAGTCAGTCTCGAAGGTCCGACAATCAAAGCGACCATTAACGGTAAAGATGTTCTGAATTTCAAAGACACTTCAGAGAATCTACGGAAAATTGGTTTCATCGGTCTCCAGAAAAATGAAGGTCCCATTGAATTTCGCAAAATCTACCTGAAACCACTGCGGATGTCGACAATTTTTAATGGCGTCGACCTCGCAGGCTGGAGCGTCGTCCCTGGTTCACAAAGCACGTTTGAGGTCGTCGATGGAACGATTCACGTGACTGCGGAAAAGCAGGGTTACCTGGAGACCGAAGAAACCTGGGGAGATTTCCTCTTTCAGGCCACAGCGAAGTCAAATGGATATGCCCTCAACAGTGGTTACTTTTTCCGAGCGATCAAAGGCTCGGAAACAGGCATGGCGAATGGATACGAAGTTCAGATTCATAACGGGATCAAAGAGGGAGACAGAACCAAACCGGAAAATGCAGGTACGGGTGCTATTTTCCGCAGAACAGAAGCCAGGCGTGTGGTTGCCAATGATCATGAATGGTTCACAACCACGCTTAGCGCTTATGGACCTCATATCGCAGTCTGGATTGACGGCTACCAGGTGACCGACTGGACCGATACCAGAAAACCAGACGAAAACCCACGTAAAGGTTTGAGATTGAAAGCAGGACATATCAGTCTGCAGGGGCATGATCCGACAACTGACCTCAACTTCAAAGACCTGAAAGTCAGCAGTCTGCCGTCAGATTCTCCTTGAATTTCCTGATATAGCGGATCGCATGCAACAGCTCTGCTTCAGGAGCGAGTTTCGTTACCACTTGACGCACTCCCCAGCGTTTCGCTGCAGCAATAAGTTCCGGGTGCGCCAGCCCCATCATACCAATGACAGGGGCAGGATCTGTCCGAATCATCAGTTCTCCCAGAACCGATTCCCAGGGATCCAGATCATACACAACCACATCTGCCTTCGGCTGGTGTGAAGGGGGCACCACTTTTCCCCCCCAGACCCTGATCTGATCTTCCAGCATACGGCAGTACTGCCGGTCTCCCGATACCACACTGACGCGGAGTGCAATTCCCTGATCATCCAGCCGAAAGGAGAGATCTGTTGATTCCCACAGGAAAACCTCATCGCGTCCGGCGGTTAATGGCAATATTTCGGAACTGGATTGGATGATCTCCCATTCCTGTTGAATCCGGGAAGTCGCGCGACGGGCAGGGACCCGGATACTGAAAGGCCAGATCATGCGCGTTCTGCCATCGGATTCACACCAGGCTCCAAAGCAGCAGATAAAGCGACTCAGTGGGAAACGATAGACGAGATCATCCAGGACATCTGGTGCAAATTCATCAGGCCAGTTCTGGCAGACAATAATCAGATCTGGACTCGTGGTGACTGTCGAAATCTCGTCTATTCCAGATATCTCTATTGTCTGAACTCCGCAACAGATCTCCTGAACCGACGAGAAAACCGGTTCCATTTCGGGAGACTGATGACCAATCAGCAGCACACTCATCTGTCGGGGACCATCCGTCGGCATTACATTTATGTCCAGTTATCATTGGGAAATTTAAGCTTATTTATAGCTTAATCTTCGTGTTTCTGAAAAGCCCTCTCTTCAGGGAAAATGAATCCGCATCAAAAGGGGAGATCCATCTTGCGAAAATCTGCTTTTTTTGCCATAACTCATTTTCTGTCAGGCTGATCGGACTCAACACAGACATACAAATATTGCTCGAGGTTTACTGCCTCGTTGTAACGTTGTGGAAAAGGATTTCGTCACGTTGCTCGAACCACCGTCTCCCGAATTACTGCATCGATTAACAAGGCTCCAGCTTTGTACCACAGCGGATGTGAGACGCTGTCGACGTCGCGTGCGTAGACTGGCGCGTGGAATCCCTGCTTTCGACTCCGTCTGGATCGACGCACTGGTTCAGGCACAGAAAATCACCCCCTTCCAGGCGCGCGTGCTGGAATCGGGGCACCCCGAACATCTGGCCGTGGGGCCGTATCTGCTGATCTCAGAACTGGGGCATTCCTCACAGTCACAGACCTATATTGCAAGAGTACCTCAGAGTACAGAACAATGCGCCCTGAAAGTCACAACGCCGCAGTCAGAACCACCCCAGCAACTGCAAAAACATTTTCAAAGTCTGCTACAGCGGTTACAGGGGCTGCATCATCCCTCCCTGGTATTACCCCGGGTTGTCAAACAGCTTCCCCAACAGTTTGTGATCATCAGTCATTACCTGCCATCCGTTGCAGCCTCGGAACTCCTGATTCGTCGGGGACGGTTTCCTGTCCCCGTGATTCTGGCCATTGGTGCCCAGTTGCTGGATGCACTGGTTGCCCTGGAGCAACGCCATGTCATTCACGGCGACATTCGTCCCTGGAATGTCCGCCTGACGGCAAAGGGAAATGCTGCCCTTGTCGACCCAGGTCTGGCTCCCATTCTCTCTCCCGAACTGACGATTCACGCTGCCTTACCACCTCGCTGCTATGACGGCATCGCTCCCGAACTGATTGGAACCGGACGTCATCCCGACACGCAGAGTGACTTGTATGCCTTGGGATGTTTACTTTGGGAGCTTCTGGCGGGTCGACCTCCCTTTACGACTGGGGACCCCCTGGCCAAACTGGCCTGCCATCAGACGAAATCCATTCCCGACATCCGCAGTTGGGCTCCCGAAACTCCCGCAGCGCTGGCCGAAACTTTAATTCGCTTCACTTCCGCCGATCCTCAGCAACGTCCTGCAGACATGAAGACAGCCCGAAAACTCTGGCCAGGAACCAGTTCACGAAATGTGCTTTCAAAATTTCATGCTTCGTTTCAGCATCAGACTTCCCGGATAGAACCAGGATTGAAATCAGAAAAACCAGGTCGCTTACCACTGATCGCCGCACTGATTTTTGTACTCTCCGGTCTCTCATTCACACTGCTCGATGAAGGAGCCCGCAACCAGTTGCTGGAAATCACTGCCAAAGTCTCTTTTAAAAAGGCTGACCAGAGTCCCTCAATCACTTCCGGCACTCAGCCTGATCACTCCGAACCTGGGAAAACAGTTCATACTTTAATCCCTGCCCCCGATGAGCAGGGAATCATCCGACTGGCAGCGGATACTGTATACGAATCAACCAGCATCACGACAGTCGGTCCTCTTACCATCAAGGGAGATCCCGCTCATCCAGCCATTATTGAAATCGAAGAAGATTCATTTCACGTTGTCGCCGAACAACTGACCGTGGAAAATGTGATATTTATCAACCGAGCCAGATCACAACAGTCAGGGGCACAAAATACCGATGCGTTATTGAACGTGACGGCACAAAACGTCAAAATCAATTCCAGTTATTTCGCGCAACTCGACTCGCAGGAACAAACTGTTTCAAACCAGATGCGAAGTGGCCTGTTTTGGAAACCATTAGACTCTCAGCAGCGAAATGGGACCAGCCTGACATTTCAGAGTACATTTTTCGCTGTTCCCGGGCACGCTGTTCATTTATCTCAAACACCACAGAAACTTTCAGTCGCCAATTGCCTGAATCTCACTTCCCGGTCCATGATCTATCTGGAACATCCGCCGGAAATTGATCAGCAGTTCAATCTGAATCTCCAACATTTGACAATGCGGGAGACCGGTCCACTCCTGTTACTGAACTGGACTGACCAGCTTCAGATCCCCGGCTCCATCCAGATTGAGGCCCGGGACTGTGTTTTTGGTTTGACCCGGTCGGCACTCATTCAGGTTCAAGGCTCTAAACCACCAAAAAACTGGCTCTCATCAGTCGGACTCGCCGGGGAAGGTTCGGTGGCTTCTTCCGAAATTCCGATCGCCGCCTGGCAGGAATCCCCGGGCCAGCCACTCGAAGAACTCGATACTGATAACATGATGATCGAAGGACTCTCCACTGGAGTTTTTGAATACGCGGCTGATCCGAGTCTGCACCCGGCCGATTCTCTGATTACAAAGGCGCAAGTACCACGTAAATCATCTCAACCGCCGGGGATTCAGCCCAAATTGTTTCCAGACTTTCTTTCAAGCCTGAAAACCCTCGAAAAGTAAGCTGTAGAGCAAGACTTCTCCGCTTGAACTCCTTGAAGGGAGCAGGGGGGCTTGGTAATATCTCTTCCAGTCCTGTGATAACATCCTTCGATCGGGGTCTGTACGCATCTCACGTCGCCCTGGTTGCAATACGTACTTACTCTCATCTGATGCGACTATGAATATCGACCATGAGTATCGAACCGACATTTCCAGCGGATGGAACCGTAAGCATATCCTGGGATTGCAGGACCTTTCCCGCGATGAGCTCAACATCATTCTCAATCAGGCAGCTGAGTTTAAGCGGCTGGCAGCGATTGGCGAAACCAAACTGACACCACTGGCTGGCACTGTGGTCGCCAACCTGTTCTTTGAACCATCGACCCGCACCCGAATCAGCTTCGGGCTGGCCGCTAAACGTCTCAGTGCCGACACGGTCGATTTTTCCGCTTCCGGCAGCAGTCTCTCCAAGGGAGAGAGCTTTATTGATACCGCTAAAACAATCGAAGCGATGGGAGTTTCGTATGTAGTGGTCAGACACAAAACTCCCGGCGCTCCCCAGCTTCTGGCACAACACCTGGATGCCAACATTCTGAACGCCGGTGACGGGACGCACGAACATCCCACCCAGGCTCTCCTCGATATTTTTACCATCCGGGAACACTTCGGTAAAATTGAAGGACTGACGGTCACGCTGGTGGGAGATATCCTGCATAGCCGCGTCGCTCGATCCAATATCTGGGGACTGAAAAAACTGGGAGCTCATGTGATTGTTTGCGGGCCAACCACATTGATTCCCAGCGAAATCGAACAACTGGGGGTTGAAGTCTCCAACAGTCTGGATGATGTCTTACCTCGAACGGACTGCCTGAATCTGTTGCGGATTCAGTTTGAACGCCAGCGAGGGCACTATTTCCCTTCCATCCGGGAATATGCCCATCTGTTTGGAATGAATAAACAACGCATTAACAAAGCCAAAGAAAATGTACTGATCCTTGCTCCTGGGCCGATCAACCGGGGAGTTGAAATCACACCCGATGTGGCCGATGGCCCGCACTCCATCATTTTAGGCCAGGTCAGCAACGGTCTGATCATTCGCATGGCCTGCCTCTACCTGCTTCATCTACAGCGAACTGCCTCCTTGGGAATACCAGGATGAAATCGATTCTCATCAAAAATGGTCGCATTATCGACCCCTCACAAAATCTGGACCAGCTGGGAAACCTGTTCATTGAAAACGGGAAAGTTTCCGGCTTGTGTGATGCAACGGTCACGGCTGACGAAATTATTGATGCCACAGGCCTGATCGTCTGCCCCGGGTTCATTGACCTGCATGTCTCGCTATGCGAACCCGGCTTCGAAGAAGATGAAACAATCGAATCGGGAACCGCTGCCGCCTTAGCCGGGGGTGTGACATCCCTGGGATGTCTGCCTAATACATCGCCCGTGGTGGATGATCGCTCTTCCGCTGAGTTCATTCTGCTCCAGGCAGAACGCGCGGCGAACTGTCATGTCTACCCTCTGGGGGCGATCACCAAAAACCAGGAAGGAAAAGAGCTGGCGGAAATCGGTCAGCTGGTCGCAGGGAAGGCCGTCGGTTTCACTGACGCCGATCGCCCCATTGATGATGCGCAGATTATGCGATGTGCGCTGGAATACACGCGGATGTTCGATCGTCCGATCCTGAATCGCCCTCAAGTCGCCGAACTGACTGATAAGGGACAGATGCATGAAGGGTTTTATTCGACAGTCCTGGGACTCAAAGGCATCCCTGCCGCTGCAGAAGAGATTATGGTCAATCGGGATATCGCCCTGGCGGAACTGACCCGGGGTCGAATTCACCTGATGTGCATTTCCACACAGAACAGTGTCTCCCAGATTCGTCGTGCGAAAACCGCTGGAATCCATGTCACCGCTGATGTGACCCCTCACCATCTGACACTGACCGACCAGATGCTGGAAACATACGACCCGAACTTTAAGGTTCTGCCTCCCCTTCGTACTCAAGAACATATCGATGCCTTGATAGAAGGCTTGAAGGATGGCACGATCGATGCGATCTGCTCCGATCACACTCCTCATGCGGCAGAAAAGAAAACAGATGAGATCCTGGGAGCAGACTTCGGGATTATCGGGCTGGAGACATTGCTGCCGGTCTGCCTGCAAAGCCTGATTACCCCCGGCCATCTCACATGGTCTGAGCTGATCAGTAAACTGACAACAGGACCTGCCAAAATCCTCGGTCTCGCGAAGGGAACTCTGGCGGATGGAGCAGACGCCGATGTCACCCTGATTAATCCGGATATCCGTTACATCCTCGAACCTTCGCGACTCAAATCTTCCAGTCACAATACACCATTTCTGGGGAAAGAACTGCAAGGCAGGGCAGAACTCGTGATTGTTTCCGGAGAAATCCGATTTCGAGCCGAAAATTAAAAACTTCTGTGCACAAAATGATCGAAGTTGACGTTCCCTCCAGTATCATCAACAATATCAATAAGTGATTAGCACGACTGAGCCAATCGACTCGCGTCTCCAGTATTTTCAGAAATCCCTGAACCTGCTGCCAGTTTTCAGGCCTGTCATTCCAGAATGACCGGTAAATCTGCGAGTAGATCGGGGGCTGTCAAGATGCCATTCAGACCTTAAGGACAGCTTTAAACAGATTACTATCTTTATTCTAAGACAGGACACGACATTGATCACACAAGACAGATTATTCAAGTTTGATCCTGGTTCTTTCAGAGGTATGGTCCGAATTCTGCTATTGTCGCCAGTCCTGATTCTGCTCCCTGGATGTGGAGCAGAAACCTACGAACAGCGACTCCAGGAAACGGCACAATACTTTGCTTATGTCGATTCTCGAAATCAGGCACTTTCCGGTTCCTGGACATCACCGACAATCACAATGCGTGTACCGATTGAATTCCGGCAGATGGAAGATCCAAAAGTTTCCGCTGTCGCTGCCTCGGCGGACGAATCTGAATCTCCAGCGCCGGAGCCCGTTCCCACGATCGATCCTCGACAACCTGACTATGCAGATCTCGTATTACCAGGGCTGGAAGGAGCCTGGCGTGCAGAAGTCCCCGTCGATCTCGAAAATGAAGCCACAGAGCGGCCTGCCTACCTTTATGTACTCAGTAATCAATCACTACTGAAGGAAAAACAGAAAGAACAGGCACTCAAGTTTTTCAACACTGTGAATAACCAGATTGCGACCACGTTTGACCAGTTTCTGAATACAGAAGATTTTAAATCAGAGCAATACCCCAAGGGAAAAGGGTATTCCAATCCGAAATCATTTACCGTGGGGACCTTTGAACCAGAGACACCAATCGACGGCGTACCATATCAGTTTCAGATCTACCTGACTGAATCAGGCAACCGACAGGTCGTGATTCTGCTGGTTCTACCAAAAAATATTGCACGAGGATCAAAGCTTCTGGAACAAATGGGCTATAGTCTGGAAACTGTAGAATTCGTTAAATCATCCTCTTCTCAGTCTCCGTCAAAGAGTGCAAATTTCTAAGCAGAAGATCGCAGGCAAGAGTGTATCCCCAATATCAAAAGTATCTCTCATCCTGCTCAGTGAGGTCCTGATAGTATGGGAGACGCTTCACTAAAACGGAATACAGGCACAAAGTTGGTCTCCACCAAAGGTATCACCTGACCTGCTACTTAATCTCTCTCCATTAGATTATTGATATATGTCACTCATTCACCCCGGTTTATTACTTGGCATCGCTCTGGCAATAATCCCGGTGATTTTACATTTTCTGCTCCGCTCAAAGCCAAAGAAACTGATTTTTCCCGCGCTGGCGCTCCTCCAACGAAAAAAAATTCAGAATTCCCGTCGACTCAAACTGCGACACCTCTGGCTGCTGTTGTTGCGGATACTGGTCATCGTCGCGATTGTCCTCGCGCTGACCAGGCCTTCTCTCCCCCCCGCCAACTATGGTTTTTCGACCTATGAACTGACTATGCTCATCACGATCAGCCTGATCGCGATTCTGGCCTACCTGGGGCTGATGCGACACTTTCAGAAACAGCGAATCTCTCAACAGTCTCTGAATACACACCGCACCTTTTTACGAGGCGGGATCGGGGCAGCAGCTTTTCTACTCGTGGCGCTACTCGTGTTGTGGCCTTATCAAAGACGCATCTCAGCAGAGATTTCAGAACCGCTTCCCGCAGTCGCAGAAAACATTCCGGTTACCGCGGTCTTCCTGTTTGATACCAGCCTGAGCATGGATTATCGCCAGGACAGTCTCTCGCGACTGGACCAGGCCAGAACGATTGCAGACGAGCATTTAAGTAACCTGCCCGCTCAGAGCAGGATCTCCGTCATGCATAGCAGCAGTGAAGATAATTTTCCGTTTCAGTCTGATCTGACGGCAGTCCAGTCCCGAATAAAATCACTGAAAACTTCAGCCTTCTCCCTGTTTCTGGATGATCGACTCCGCGCCGCCATCAACCGGCAGGAGGATGATTTCAAACGCAGCCAGTCAGCACAAGAGCCTGGCGCAGGTCAGTCAGCAACAGCAGATCAGTTTGTCCGGGAGATTTATATTTACACCGACCTGGCGCGTTCCGCCTGGAGAAACCAGCCCTCTCAATCGATCAGACAACAGCTGGAACGGCTCAAGTGGCTGGGGATTTATGTGATCGATGTCGGCGTCACCAACCCGAAAAACATCGGTATCTCTCACGTCACGCTTTCACGCGAGTCAATTACACTCGGCAATTCTGTGACGGTCAAAGCCGAAATCATGACCTCCGGAATTACAACCGAAAATACCACTCTGGAGCTCTATACACAAAATGATAAAGGACAATTGATCAAACGGGATCAGCGTCTCCTGTCAACCACAGCTTCCCTTGAGACAAATACAGGCTCTGGAGCTGCCTCAAAATCCAACCAGGAAACACAGCTCGAAATGAGCCTGGCTAATATCAGTCAAAAAACGACGCAAGGCGAACTTCGACTGACTTCTTCCGATCCGTATCTTCCAGACGACGTCCGTTATTTTACGATTCTGGCTGAGCCACCTCCCGAAATTTTAATTATCAGTCCAGACTCTGCTTCGGCACAGCTCTGGAGTGCAGCCCTGGCACCAGAGAAACTCGTCGCACTAAAGAAAAGTCGATACCACTGCAAAGTGGTTTCACTCAATGAACTGGAATCAACGCCGCTGGAACAATTCGCAGCCGTCTACCTGATTAACGTCACCGCTCTTCCCCCTAAAGCCTGGCGGTTGTGTGCTGAGTACGTGGAGAATGGTGGCGGTCTCTGTTTCGTTTTAGGCAGTGACGGGGACGCCCCCGAATCGATGATTGTCTCCTTCAATTCACTGGCAGCACAAAAAGTTCTCCCTGTGGAATTACTGGGATCCCTCAAATTCATCCCACCCGAATTCCTCGATCTGGAAAACAACCCTCATTCACTGTTTGAATATTTTCAGGAACTGGGGGGAACAGGAGAACTTTCCACAAGAGAGGTCTCCCGCTTCTGGCGTGTTGAACCGACAGAACAGGGTCAGGTCATCGCCACTTATACCGACACCAGAAATTCTCCCGCGATCATTGAACGCAATCTGGGACAGGGGAAAGTCATTGTACTGACGACTGGTGTGGATTCGTCTGGCTGGAGTCAGCTCCTCTTCGCGCGCTGGTCTTACCTCGCTTTCGCAGATCAACTTACCCGTTACCTGATTCACACGCGATCGAATCGTGCAAATTATCTCGCTGGTGAAATTGCCAGTTATCAATGGCCTGCTTCTGCCACGAAGCCCGAAACATTTTTGTTAAGAACTCCCGATTTAAAACAGCTGCTGATACAGGTAAAAGCGGGAGCGCAGCAGCTCACGATACCGGAAACGACTGCTGTCGGCCAATATCAGCTGATCGACAATTCCAGCAACAGTACCCGTTCTTCCAGCGGCTTCAGCGTGAATGTCAGCCCGGCTGAAAGCAACTTTACGCCCATTTCAGAAAACGAACTCGATCAGTTCCTGGGTGCCGAACGCTATAGCATTACACATGACATGGAAGGACTGAAACGTACGATTCGGACCGGAAGACTCGGTGTGGAAATCTTTCCCTTCCTCGCAACTCTGTTACTTTTGTTGTTCTGTCTGGAACACTTTACCGCAAACTTTTTCTATGAAATTGATCAGTCAGCCGAAACCGTTTCCTGATTTTTAAACCCGTTTCACGAACCTTGAATAGTTCTTACAGTTGAACCATGCAACCAATTTTTGAACCAATCTGGTCCTGGCCTGCGATGATCCTGCTGATCATTGGGTTGATCGCATTGGTTCTTACCACATATCCGAAACGCGTCAGGCATTTCTCCCCGCGAGTCCGTCGGCTGCTGATTGGTCTACGGTTAATGACTGTCCTGCTGCTGGCATTTATGCTGCTGCGTCCTTCCATCCAATTCAGTGATCAAACGAAACAGCAGTCATGGCTGTATATCGTCGCTGATGCCAGTCGAAGTATGCAGACAGAAGATGGGCCTGGCAGCACAACCCGACGCAATGAATTATTGAAAACCCTGGAAACAGTCAAGCCGGTATTGGATAACCTTGACGAAAAGACGGGGATCCGGCGGTTTGATTTCTCCAGCGAGCTGGTTCCCGTGGAAACGTTTTCCGAGGAAGCTGCTGGAGAGCAGACGGCCATCGGCTATACGTTAGAGATGATTTCCAGCCAGTTACAGCAGGATCGCCTGGTTGGCATTCTGCTTCTGTCTGATGGAGCCGAACGGACGCTGCCCCCCTATGATGTCGATGCCAAAACACAGGCAAGCTACTTCGGTGATACCGGTGTTCCCATCCATACCATCGGGTTTGGTTCTTCAAATCTCCAGGATACAACGCTGGACCTGGTAATGGAGAGCCTCGTCATTGACCCGTTGATTTTCGAGAAAAAAAACACCCCCATCAGCGTCAAGGTCCGCAGCCTGGGAGCCGCGAATCACGATATCACCGTACGTCTGCTGGTCGAGGATCGGACCGGTATCAAAAAAGGCGAAGCGGGAAAAATGCTGCCAGCAACAGCCTACGGTAATTCCCGGGTCGCGACTCAGATCCACCCGACTCAGAACAATGAACTGAGTACGGTGGAACTCTTCTGGACGCCGGAAATACCCGGTGAATATAAAATCGCAGTCGAAGCAGTTCCCCTGGAAGGCGAAATCAAACAGACCAACAATCGTCTGGAAACAATTGTCACTGTCCAGAAAGGGGGGATCCAGGTCGTCTATTTTGATTCCCTGCGACCCGAGCAGAAATTCATCCGCTCCATGAACGACCCCAAAATACAGCTGGATTATATACCGGTAGGCAAAGGATTTCGCGGCGGCCAGAAACCAGTCAATGCAGAACTGAAAGATCTCTCCCGCTACGATGTCTTTCTCATCGGAGATGTACCAGCCGACACTCTGGGGCCCACGGTCCTACGAAAAATTGCAGACCGCGTGGAACAGGGAGCCGGCCTGCTGATGACGGGCGGATATCACAGTTTTGGGCCGGGTGGCTATGCGAATACTCCGCTGGAGATTTTAATCCCGGTCATCATGCGCCCCAGCGAGAAACAGGCCGGGAATAACATTGCGAAAGATCTGCACTACTTCCAGGATCTGAAAATGGTGCCGACATCACTGGGACTGCAACGCTACGTAATGCAACTGGACAGTTCCCGTGAAGGAAATCGGGAAAAATGGAATACGCTGGCTCCGCTCAAGGGGGCAAATCGTCTCAAGAAAAGATTTGAAACCGTCGAAGTTCTGGCAGAATCTGCAGGTAACGAAGCGATTCCACTGCTGTTTGCTTCTGACGTGGGAAATGCACGTGTGATGGCGTTTGCCGGCGACACGACGTTTCAGTGGTTTCTGACCGGGAACCGCAGCGAACACGAACGGTTCTGGAGGCAGATGATTCTCTGGCTGGCTCATAAGGAAAATGAGTCTGATCAGAGTGTCTGGGCACGGGTCGAGCCCCGCAATGTCGCTCCGGGCAGTCAGGTCCCCATTCAGTTCGGTGCCCGGGATGATAAAGGCAAACCCATTTCCGATGTTCGCTTCACAGTACAGGTGACAGGACCTTCCGGAAAAACCAGCAAAACGGAAGTACAGGGGACCGCAGACGCCTCTACCACCACGTTTTCACAAACTCAGGAACCCGGCGACTACTGGGTGACAGTCAGTGCAGAGAAAAATGGGAACTCACTTGGTTTCGACGCAACCACCCGTTTTATCGTCGACCCGCGTGATCTCGAACTGGACAACCCGGCTGCTGATTATTCTCTGCTGGAATCGATTGCGTCACTCTCCGGAGGCAGTTCTCTGCCGCCGGAAGAACTGGAAAGTTTTCTGACGCGGATGAACAAAGAAAATTTATGGAATAATAATCTGACACGATACCGGCGCGTGTCCCTGTGGGATAACTGGTACTTCCTGCTTTGTTTCATTCTTCTGCTCAGTGCAGAATGGTTCTTACGGAAGCATAAAGGTCTGGTTTAACTGCCTTTAAGGGCATTGTCCCCATAGCAACGGGAAAATCAGGGAAAAAAGAATCTCTTTGAAAATTCCGGAACATTCATACCATCACGGGCGTCGATCATTCTATAATGAATATGAGTGAATTCTTTCAATTTCAAATCTGATTCAGGCACAGGCTTTCCATGTCAACCGCATCCAATCCGAAGCAGACGACTGAACAGCGATCTGGCCAGTATGCCAAGTTTGATGAATATGTGGATTATCAGGTCTCGAAAACCGGATCCAATATCAAAGCCAACGATCTGCTGACAACGGCAGTAGGGATCTCCGCGATCTTTTTAGGCTACCTGCTGGTATTTGTCCTGTGTGATCACTGGCTTATCCAAGGGGGATTTGGGCACACCGCACGCCTGTTGATGCTGGCGGGAGTATTCATCGCCTGTCTGGGCTGGGCTGTCTGGAAACTGGTCTTACCCTATTTCAAAAAAGTCACGCACCTCTATTCTGCGAATGCCCTGGAGCAGACCTCTCACGAGATGGAAGGATCTCTGCTCAATTTGATTGATCTGAAACAATCCAGACGTAACGTCAATCCAGAGATAATCAGCTCTCTGGAAAAACGCGCTGCACTGACGCTGTCTCAAACCGATACCGAGCAGGCTGTCGATCGGCGGCCACTGATGCGACTCTCTTATGTTCTATTGTTCGTCGTGGCAGTCTTGTGTTTTTACGCCCTCTTCTCACCAAAGGAAATCTGGCCGTCCATTTCAGCTGCCATTTCATTTTCTCCTCAACGGGAGTTTGCCACACAGACTCAGATCAACTCCGTCACTCCTGGAAATACGGAAGTTCTGTCGGGAAGTCAGCTGGAAGTCATCGTTGATCTGCGGGGAGAAGTACCGGACACGGTCACACTCTTTTACACATCCAGCGACGAAGGCCGCGTTGATGAGCCTCTTAAACTTCGAGCAATGGACGAAACCCGGAAACGTTACCAGGGCATGATCGTCGGGATTAACGGGCGTGGTATCAGACAGGAATTAACCTATCACGTCCAGGCGGGCGACGCGATCTCGGAAGAGTACCGTGTCAAAGTCATTCAGCCCCCTTCTGCCACCGTACACTCCATTCGTTATGAATACCCGCAGTACATGGATCTGGCAGCGGTCGAACAGCCAGGGGGAGCGATCGACGCCTGGGAAGGAACCAAAATCACCGTCGATGCCACGACGAATATGCCGATCACTTCTTTCGAGGTTCTTTTCTCAGATGAAGAAGATTCAGCTTCGTTACTGGAAGAATTCAAAACCGAAAAAACGATCAACGAGAATTCAATTACCGCCACATGGAAGCTGAAACTGCGAGCAGATGGATCGTTTCCCAAATTCTACCAGATCAAATGCCGAAACGAAGCAGGGCAAACCACACTGTCACCGACCGTCTATCCCTTGATGATCCGCCCGGACCAGTCCCCGGAAATCAGCCTGTTGACTCCCAAGTCGGATCTGAAGATGCCAGCCAATGGGATTGTTCCCATTTCAGTGATCGCAGAAGATCCGGATTTCAAGATTCGCTATCTGAATCTGCGAGTTGATAAACAACAGGTCCGCGTTTTGGATAAAACCCTCTTTGAAGGCGCCGAAAAGAGCGTGGGACTGAATCATGATTTCGAACTGGGACCATTGCGTCTGACTCCTGGTGAGACAATTTATTTCTGGGTCGAAGCCCGCGATAACAAACACCCTTCGGGCAATCGTCAGAACACACCCAAGATCAAGATTGAAATCACAGAGCCTGTCTCGCAGGAAGATGCTCAGAAACAGCTGGAGGAACAAAAGCAGAAAAACGCTCCTCAGAAACCAGACTCCAATTCCGATCAGAAAAACAAATCGGAGTCGATGGAGAATAAGTCTGACAAAACCGATCAGAACCCTTCTGACCAGCCCAATCCGGACAAAAAAGAAGAAGGAAAGCCCGGTCAGGAAACAAAACCCGGAGAGGAAAATCAGCAGGAAAAAGAGGGACAGAAAGCAGGCAAGCAGAATTCCCGGCAATCCACATCAAGCGAGCCCGAACAGTCAGATGAGCCGGGCGCTGGTCAGAAGAAATCTGGCGAGAAACAGGAACTGGACAGCGATGGGGGTGACGACCAGGAAGCGATCAAACGCATTCTGGAACAATTGAAAAAAGAAGGTCAGCAGCCCGATTCTGGTTCCGAACAGAAACCGCAACCTGACACTGAAAAACAGGATCCTGATAAACCCGCCGACGATCCTCAAATGCAGGACCAGAAATCGTCTGGTGCTGCCGGAGATAAGAACAATCCCTCGTCTGATGCAGGCAAAGGATCAGAAGGAGAACCTCAGAACGCTCCTGACAAGAGTTCCAGTCCGTCTTCCTCAGACAAGGCAGATAAACCGGACAATAATCCCAGCGGGAAACAGAAGCCGTCTCAATCCGACTCTGTTCCCAAAGGCAAACAGGAACCGGCTGCTCCTTCAGATGATGCGATGAAAAGCAAATCGAATGGAGATCTAAAGGGTAAAGCGACTCCGAACCATGATCCCGATGCAGATCCCCGTAAAACTGATCAAGATGTAGAAAGAGATCCCAACCAGAAACCGGCCACTCGTCCTGGTCAGAAGGATTCTCCTGCCAGCGATGCTTCACAAAAGCCCAAACCGGATACGCCGAATTCGAAATCACAAAATACGGACAATCCGGCAAAAGCAGATCCGAAAGAGGGAATGCGGAAACCGGAAAAATCAGACCAGAACCCGTCAGGCAAACAGCAACCTTCCACGAATCCGGATTCCAAACAGAAACCGGATCAACCTGATGGTTCGAATGAACCTCCCCAGAATAAAGGTCGTCCCACAGACCAGAAATCAAAACAGCCACAAAATGGCGAGAAGGGGAACAGTTCTCAAAATGACCAGGGGCAGAAAGGGAGCCAGCAACCGGGAACAGGAGATTCCACAGGACAGAAAGGGAATCAGGAACAGAGTTCACAAAAACCACCTGCTGATTCGAAGCAGCCGATGAATCAACCAGACTCGAACAACAAATCTGGTGAGAAGTCATCCGACCAGAATCAATCCAGCCAGAACAAATCCGGAGAAAGTAAATCTGGTGAAAAAGGTGGGAAACAATCTGGCGGGGATAAAAGCGGTTCGCAGGGGAAAGGCCAATCCAAGTCCGGAGAGAGTTCCGGCTCCAGTTCGGGTCAACGCTCGGGAGATCCCCAGGGAAGTGGCTCGACCAAGGGAGGTCAGTCTGCAGCAGCTGAAGACCAGGATTCTGGAAATGCCTCTCCCCCCGGGCTGCCTGAAGCAGAAGACGCCAATCTGGAATACGGCAAAGAAGCCGCCAACCTGGTGCTGAAGCGAATCAAAGATGAACTGAAACGTAAGGAAGTCGATCAGGAACTGCTTAAAGAACTGGGCTGGACCAAAGAAGAGATGCAGCAGTTTTCTGAGCGGTTACAGAAACAGCTGCAGTCTCCCGAACAGGAACTGCAGTCCCCCGAATCACTGGCCCGTAAACGTCAGTTTGAAGAGATGTTAAAATCCTTGAAACCGGCGAATCGCGCAGCACAACGCCAACGAACCAGCAGCCGAAAACAGAACACCGACAGCATTGGTCCCCGTCGCCTGCCTGTCCCGGAAGAATACCGGGAAGCATACGAAGCCTTCACGCGTGGTTTATCTGAAAAGAAAACTTCAGATTAGTAAACCACAACCGACTGTTAACCGTTTTCCACCTACGACAGCAGCAATTCCAGGTCGTCGCTCGAGAGGTTCTTGAGGACGCTCTGGTTTTCTTCCAGGATCGCATCCGCCAGTTCCCGTTTCTGCTGCTGCAACTCGGTAATCTTCTCTTCGACCGTGTTGCGGCAGATCAGCTTGTAGGCAAACACGCGTTTGGTCTGGCCCACACGATGCGCCCGGTCGATCGCCTGTGTTTCCACAGCCGGGTTCCACCACGGGTCCAGAATGAACACATAATCTGCGGCAGTCAGGTTTAACCCCAGACCTCCCGCTTTCAAACTGATCAGGAACACGCCACAGTCTTTGTCTGTCTGGAACCGATCCACGCGTTCTTTGCGGTCACGCGTCTGGCCATCCAGATATTCGTAAACGATATTCTTCTGATCCAGGTGTTCCTGCACGATCGACAGCATACTGGTAAACTGCGAGAAGACGAGTGCTTTATGACCTTCCTCAATCAGTTCTTCCAGATGCGGAATCAGAACGTCCATTTTCGCCGAAGCATCCAAAGCCCGACCACGATCCAGCAGGGCAGGATGGCAGGCGGCCTGTCGCAGACGCAGCAGTGCCTCAAGCACATGAATCTTCGTCTTACCCATACCTTTGGATTCCACCATTCCCAGAATAGAATCGCGGTAGTGTTGTCTCAACTCGTCATACAGGTTGCTCTGTTCTTTACCCATATCACAGTACAATGTCTGCTCGACTTTTTCAGGTAATTCGTTGGCAACCTGTTCCTTCGTCCTGCGTAGAATGAAGGGGCGTAACGCGTTGCCGAGCAGGACACGGGCATTTTTATCTTCAATGTCGTTCGTGTAGGCTTTGAAGACCGAACTGCGCCCCAGCATGCCCGGGTTCAGGAACTCAAAGATCGACCAGAGATCTCCCAGGTGATTCTCGACAGGAGTACCACTGAGTGCAATCCGATGCCTCGCCTGAATCAACCGTGAAGCTTTCGCAACTTGAGAACCGGAGTTCTTGATCATCTGGGCTTCATCCAGGACGGCGTAATCAAACTGGATATCTTTAAACTGAGTGATGTCACGCCGCATCGTACCATAAGTCGTTAGAACCAGATCATAATCGGTTAACTGCTCGATCAGTTTACTGCGATCGCCGCCCGCGTATTCGATCACTTTCAGCTCAGGAGTAAACTTCGCTGCTTCCTGCATCCAGTTGAACATCAGTGATTTTGGTACGACAGCCAGTGAAGGCAGGTGTTCGTCCCGCGCCCTTTTCCGTCGTAACAACAGCGCCAGAAGCTGAACGGTTTTCCCCAGCCCCATGTCATCTGCCAGACATCCACCAAAATGGAAGTCCTGCAGGAACTGCAGCCAGCCCAGTCCTTCCAGTTGATATTTACGCAAGTCTCCTTCGAAGCCATCTGGCTCTTTATCGATCGAGATTCCCGAGAAGGAGCGGATCTTTTCACGGATTTCATCGAACTTGGCGTCCGTTTCGACATACTCCTGGGAATTCAGCAGGGCATCCAGCAGTGCCACCTGATTGGGTGCGAACCGCAGATGGTCTTCATCTGTGACTGCAATCCCGGCCAGGATTCCGTATTGTTCAATCCACTCTTCCGGCAGGATCCCCAGAGATCCATCATCGAGTCGAATCGAAGAATCACCGCGAGCCAACGCAGAGAGCAGTTCGGGGAACCGCACCGTCTGACCTTCAAAGTCGATGTCCGCATGCAGCTCAAACCAGTCAATCCCGGACTCAACTTTGAACATCATACTGGCTGGTTGATGCACCTGTTTGCCATCGGCGCGAACGGCCCAGCCTTCCTTGATCAGTTCACGGACCGCGCCTCCCAGATCACGGGCAGAGATTTCTACGTCCCGCCCCTGGATCCGACGATCCAGCAGTCTGCGAAATCCGCTGTCCTGCAGCAGGGTCCAGGCTTTCGATTCTTTGTCTCGGTTTCGGAGAATACAGCGTTTTTCTTCCCGGTCTACAATCGCCCACTGCGTACTCGAACCGGATACCAGATGGTCCAGATAGTTGAAGTGGATTTCACCATACAGGCGATCCTGCTGCCAGCGTTTTTTCTGCGGCGAATGAATCAGCAGTTCCGGGTTGGGATCACAGGTGATCTCTTCCAGATGCAGTTCTTCCGGCAGTTCCAGTCGCGGCAGCACCGGCATATCCAGCAGACGATCAACCAGTTCCTGCTGTTCGCCATCTTCTACTTCAATTGTCTCATTCTGCTGAATCATTTTGATCCAGGGGAAGGCGTCATAGTCTTCCAGCGGTGTAATTTTATCATTGGTCAGCACCAGTCCCCCCGCCACAATCAGACGCGCCGAGGTGATCTGCAGAATTTCATCGTCCCGTTTCAGGTGACCGTGCAGTTTCCAGTTTGAACTTTTCCGATCCCGTTCCACACCCATGCAGAATTCCCAGGTGTTCTCACCATCCCATTTCAGGGAATCGACGTCGTCGGGCTGACGTTCCAGATAGCGTACATGTCCTGTACCACACATCAGAGGCAGGATCAGTTCACACAGTTCATACGGAATTCGGTAGCGAAAGGCGGCAACCTGGGTTTCCGTCTGCTGTGCCCGCCAGTTGGTACGCTCCGGGGTTCCCCCGGAAAGGTAGGCCAGAATCCTTCGGTCGTCTTCATGTTCGACTTCCTGGAGTTGACCTGCTTTCAGCTTGAGTGGTTTTAACTTGCCCCATTGTCCGTTCGCACGTCGCTGACGCTGAGATGTCTGTACCACCAGTTGCCCGGATTCGAGACTTTCTTCTATGTCGATTTCATAGAAGATCTCTCGCTCCTGCTGCGTGGTTTTCGAGAGTACGGGAGTCAGAGAGAACTCATTCTTGAGCTCAACCAGCCGCGTTTCCCAGTCACGTAATCGGGGTTTGGAAGAGACGGCTGTGGACTGACTGTTGCCGGAACCCGATTTGGTTTTCCGGGACCGTCCGCCTCGCATTTCGAAATCGTCGGGCATCGAAAATTCAAAATCATCCAGCTCTTCATCAAAGGAGAGCGGGGCATTTTCGATGATAAATGGGGGAATATAGCCCGGTTTGACCGCACCGGCCAGATAACCGGCGTCGTCCACTGCCAGAATCGAAGCCCACAAATGCTTGCAGACATTGAATTTCTGAAACTGGTCACAGGTGCAATAAGTTTTCAGATTGCCATCATCGCGTGACAGTTGCGTCTGGTACTCGACACCATCCCGTACCACAGCAAAAATATGGTCAGCGGTGATCCGGGTCAGTTCGACCCGTTCCGCCTCGATATAAGCTGCACCACGGAATCGGATATCGGCACGAAATTGATTTTCCAGCAATTCTGCCAACGTCATGGACGGCCTCCTGCCTGATCCCAAAACGCGTTTCGCATTATTGAGACACTCCCAGATATTTTCATAAGTCAGTCCTGAATTGAACCTGGACCAACGCTAGTATCGGTCGGAACACAAACATTTTCATCGTGCGGCTCTCAAATAAAGCCGGTTGAAGATTCGGGCCTTACAACCCTCAAACCCCATTCAGAGCGCATCTTACGAGGTTACTAGATCACAGTCGCTGTTGACCAGTCATTATGGCGGGTTTTCTTCTGAATTTTTGACTTCCATTAAAAAATCGAAGTGAACATTCCGTTATCTCAAAGAGTCTGCCAAGTTCCGCCCCTTGAGACTGGTTCAGCCACAAAAAGTGTGATATACGACTCCCACAGCCTGCTGAGTCGATTCACTTTTTTGAAAAATATTTTATAGTATCTGTTTTCAACATCAGTCCGGCCCGTAACAGCAATGGTGTGCCTCGGGCTTTTCTGAAAGCAATATGCGACTATGGAAAAACTCCATCAAACTCTTAGCGAACAGGAAGTCATTCAGTGGTTTGAATCAAACCTTCCTGTTGAAGACTATCGAAACAAGAGCATTCTGCTGATCGTGCCCGATGCGACCCGCACCGCTCCCTTATCCCTGTTGTTTTCGACCTTTCATCGAATTCTCAGCCCCGTCGCAAAACGGATTGACGTCCTCGTCGCGCTGGGGACGCATCCTCCCATGCCTGAAAAAGACATTTGCCGCCTGCTGGGGATCTCCGAAGCAGCCAGGCAGTCGGAATACAGGGATGTCGGGCTTTACAACCATGAATGGGACCAACCTGACAAGCTTACACAAATCGGGACCCTCACGAAAGAGCAGACTTCTTTAATCTCAGCAGGACTCCTGGAAATGGATGTCCCGGTCACCATTAATGCACGCATCAAAGAGTACGATATCCTGCAGGTCATGGGCCCCGTCTTTCCTCACGAAGTCGTCGGCTTTTCCGGCGGCAGCAAGTACTTTTTCCCCGGTATTTCCGGCCCGGATCTTCTGAACTTCTTTCACTGGCTGGGAGCGTTGATCACCAATGTCGGCATTATCGGCGTCAAACAGACACCGGTACGCGAAGTCGTCAACAAGTCCGCCGCCATGATCCCGAATGAAAAACGCTGTATCACTTTCGTTGTGGCTCCTGACAGTTCCCTGTATGGCCTCTTTTACGGAACTCCTGAAGACGCCTGGGAATCCGCCGCTGATCTTTCCGGTCAGATCCACATCAAACGCAAGCCTCGACCTTTCAAACAGGTTTTGTCCTGTGCGCCCCTGATGTACGATGAACTCTGGGTTGCCGGAAAGTGCATGTACAAGCTGGAACCGGTGGTCGCTGATGACGGGGAACTCATTATCTACGCTCCCCACATGAAAGGAATCTCGATCACACATGGCAAGCTGATTGAAGAGGTCGGCTATCATGTCCGTGACTATTTCACAAACCAGTGGGATCAGTTTAAAGACTACCCCTGGGGGATTCTGGCACATTCGACTCACGTCCGGGGGACCGGGACCTTTGAAAACGGAATTGAACGTCCGCGGGTTCGTGTTACGCTGGCATCGCAGATTCCTCCGGAACTGTGTGAGAAAATCAATCTTGGCTATCGAGATCCTGCCACGATCGACATCGAAGCATTTGCCGACCGGGAAGAGGAAGGCATCCTGCTCGTCAGAAAAGCAGGGGAGCACCTCTACCGCCTCGAAGAGCAATAGCCTTGTCAGCTTAAAGAAGCAAACTTTCATTCGATCGACAACCATCAACATTCAAGAAATATTCGAAACAAAACCATGAATACACATTCTGAGAAATTTGAATTAAAAGCACGTCTGGAACTGGCTTTAACGGCATCAGAGAAAGCCAGTGAGCTGATCATGCAGCATTACCAGTCTCCTGATCTCAAGGTCGATCGAAAATCTGATGACTCTCCGGTAACGATTGCCGATCGTGGTGCTGAAGAATTGCTGCGGAAAGAAATCACGCTCGCCTTTCCTGAAGACAGTATCCTGGGAGAAGAACTGCCACCCGTCGAAGGTACCAACGAGTTCAAATGGATTCTTGATCCCATTGATGGCACCAAGCCGTTCACACAGGGTGTCCCCCTGTTTGGCACACTCATGGGACTGGAAGAAAACGGCAAACTGGTGCTGGGTGTCTGCCGGTTCCCGGCGTTGAACGAAGTGGTTTACGCCATCAAGGGAGAAGGCGCCTGGTGGAAAATTCGCGACCAGGAACCGCGTCGCGCGAGGGTCTCTGACAAATCTCAACTTGCGGACGCCGTCTTCTGCACCACCACCATGACCCGCTGGGAAACGATTGGCAAACAGAAAGCGTACGAGCATTTCTGCCGCAACTCCTACCTCGCCCGAGGCTGGGGAGACTGCTACGGTCACATGCTGGTCGCCACCGGTCGCGCCGAAGTCATGGTCGACCCGACCCTCAGCCCCTGGGATGCAGCCGCTCTGCTCCCCATCCTGGAAGAAGCCGGCGGGCACTGGATCGACTTCGACGGTAAACCGTCCATCTATTCGGGAAATGGCCTGGCAGTCAACGACGCGTTGAAAGACGAAGTGCTGCAGATCATCGCCCGGTAAGCGACCCGCTCCGACTCTGTTCTGTATCGAAACGAGTACGAATTTCGTGCTTTGTGCAGTTTCGGAGCGTATCAACCTGCGATGCCTCCCTTTCAGGAATTCAGCAACATAGACTGAAAAAATTGGACTTGACCCCGCCGCGCCTCGAAAGAGGATATGCATCAAACTGAGTCGCGCGCGTGTCCAGTTTACAGTGCACTGAAACACGGACCAGTCGTTCGTGTTCTTCACTATAAAACAGCCCTTATTTTCCAGATTTGCACTGCTCGAAACTTTACTCATTCGTAATGTGATCCTGCGGGTCGCCGCACATCGCAGGCCTTCGCCACAGCACCGCCCCGGCATCACACCAGATCGGCCCTCGGTCAACCCGGTTCGCCACCCGAATTTATTCAGATCCTCTTGACTCACTCGCGCCCCTCCACAAAATAGTCCCCCATCACGGAAGCTGATAAAAACGGTCATCAAAATTCATCCTGAAAAAAAGCGATCTGTAGTTAAACAATCTTTGTCCAGCGGATGCCATCAGGCGGCTTGACCGATAGCGAACGGCACTTCCCACGAGAACGAAGGACTTTTTTAACAGTAGCGTCTCTCAAACTATGATACTCGGCACCCATGTCCTCAGAGGCACTACAGAAAAACGGCACACTGTCCAGAGGAAGCACAGCCCATCCGATTCTACGCGATCTCACCAGACTGCTCGCAGATGAACAGTCTGAACCAGATCAGGGTCCGGAAGCTGATTTCTGCTTCCAGATCGCGTCACATTTAACCAGTGCGTCTCTCATTCTGATATACTCGTCCTCAATGAACCGGGAGACGCTACAGCAAAACGGAACACAGTCAAATCCAGTGATTTGAACTCCCATTGATCGATTCCCCCCCGGTCTGCTAAGATTGCCCCTGCAAGGACTTAGCTTCAACGACTCCGGAATGAAACCGTAAGCTTCAGGGAAGAACAGGATGGCCGGTTATAAGGAACATATCAGCGTCAGTGGTTTACTGGGAATCGGATACGGAACGATTGCCAGCCTGTTCATGGGATTCACGCCCACGCAGGGAATTCTGGCTGGCGTATTGACCTGGGTGGGCGGTATGCTGCCTGACCTCGATTCCGAAACAGGCCGTCCCATCAGGGAACTGTTCTCCCTCACCGCAGCAGTTGCTTCCTTCGTTGCCATGCGGTGTATGATTCACAAAGGGGCCGACCCGGACAACGCCATCCTGATGGCTGTCGTCACCTACGCCGCGGTCCGCTACGGTGGTGCTGCAATCCTCAGTAAATTTGCCGTTCATCGTGGCATGTTCCACAGTATACCGGCTCTGATCATCACCGGGGAAACCGTCTTCCTGGCCTATTTCAGCGATTCTTATGCCGTCAAGTTTCTGATGGCGGGCGGAATCTCACTCGGCTTTCTGTCGCACCTGGTGCTGGATGAAGTTTACAGCGTGGAACGCAGGGGAATCACCATTCGTCTGAAGAAATCCTCGGGCAGTGCCATCAAATGGTTCGGAAACGGCCTGTTTGGCAACGCCGTCGCCTACGCGATTCTGCTGACGATGACCTATATCACACTCGTGGATTCCGGTGTGCTGATTCCACCGCAACAGGCCGCACCCGTTGAAAACATCGATGCCCCGGTCCAGCAGGCGTCTCCCTTCAGAACAACAGAACGACTCTGATCCAGTGGCACTTTGATAAGAGACAATGGAAACCTGCGTTGCTGGCTCCTATAATCAGTATTCTGCCTGGAATGGGTTCTTCCATCATCCAGAATTCCAGGGCGAATCGCATTTAACCAGAGCGTCTCTCAATCTGTTATACTCGGCTCAAATAGCTTTGGAGACGCTACAGTAAAACTGGACACAGTCTGAGGACCGCAATCAATGAAAATTGCCGGCGTTCAAATGGATGTTTCTCTCATGGACAAAGAGGGAAATCTCACCCGTATCATCGAGAAAATCAAAGAAACTGCTGCGGCAGGTGCCAGCCTCACCGTGTTTCCCGAATGTGCGTTGACCGGTTATTGCTTCGCCAGTCTCGAAGAAGCCCTGCCTTACGCGGAATCAATTCCGGGTCCATCTACCGACAGATTACAGGAAGTCTGTCGTGAACTGAATCATTCCGTCGTGGTCGGGATGCTGGAACAGGCAGAGCAGGGCGTTTACAACGCGGCAGTCCTGATTTCCCCCCAGGGAGTTCTGGGCAGCTATCGCAAAATTCATCTGCCCTACTTGGGAGTCGACCGCTTTGCGCTCCCCGGTGACCGCGATTTCGCTGTCTACGCGCATCCCGAAGTCAATATTGGACTCAATATCTGCTACGACAGTGCCTTTCCCGAATCTTCGCGCATCATGACGATTGAGGGAGCAGATCTGATCGTGCTGCCAACCAACTGGCCTGCCGGCGCGGAACATGTCGCCGAGCATGCCATCAACACGCGATCCATGGAAAACGGAATCTACTACTGCGCCGTCAATCGTATTGGATCGGAACGTGGCTTTGAGTTTATCGGCAAGAGCCGCATCACTGGTACCGCCGGGGAGACATTAGCCTGCTCCCGGGGAACCGATCCGGAAATCCTTTACGCCACCATCGATCCGGCCCGCGCGCGAAACAAACGGGTCGACCGTGTCCCAGACAAGCATGTGATTCACCGCCTGGCAGACCGGCGTCCCGAGTGGTACAGTAAAATCATCGAACCACACGGCTTGCAGCCTCCCAATCGGGACTGATGCCTCTTCAGCAGTAAGTTGCCACAAAGCACCTTGTCGTAACCGTACTCCGGTTAATTCTGCCCTTGGATCCGCCGGTTGGCATGATCTATGCTCTTGAATTGCCTGCTGGCAGCAATCAGCCACTGATCCTTGCTGACCGAACCTGAGACCTGGAATCACCTTCCCGCTACGGAAGATGTTGCTGTCCGCAAACGGTTTACCCTGGGGTGTATCAGATTCTTTACAAAACACTTAACTTTCTGTTGGAGTCTTCCCTTCTGGTGAAGACAAAACGTAACGCATGAAATCCAGACTGTTTCAAAATCTGATCGCTGCACTGATTTTACTCGTCGCTGCCGGCGCATGCTTTTTTCCCTTGCTGAGCCATCCCTCCGATGTACTGGTCGGCATCCAGAACCAGGGCTATAATGACACGACCAGTGCATTCATTGCCTTTAAAAATTATCAGAAAATCTGCTGGGAGCAGTTTCAGCAGTTCCCCTACTGGAACCCGTACTCGCTCCTCGGCATGCCCTGGCTGGGAACTCCGCAGTCATCCCTGTTTTACCCGGGGAACTGGCTGTTCTTTTTTACCAATGCCGTCAATGCCATCAGCTGGTCGCTGGTCCTGCACCACTGGTGGGCAGGACTGGGAGCATTTGTATTAGGACGAAAGTACCGGCTGAGTTTTTTCAGTGCGCTGCTGTCAGGGATTGTTTTCCTGGCCGCTCCCTATTTTGTAGCGAAAACAGGTGAAGGTCATTTCACCTCCGTCACACAGATCGCCTGGTTCCCCTGGATCCTGTATGGATATGAACTCCTGCGGGAAGGCAGCCGAAAAGCGGTTCCCTTCCTGGCAATTCTGATCTCGCTTTCGTTTTTCTGTGGGCATGTCCAGGAACTGTATTATCTGCTGTTATTCCTCAGTATCTCCCTGGCGATAGAATGCCTGGTGGATCGTTACCGTCAGAAACGTCAGACGTCCGCCAGCCCTGAGCATCAACAGGAAGTTGCTGCTGAGAGCTCATTAAGGATGAGTACTCCTGGTGCCAGATTCAAAAACTGGATTTTGGTCAGTCTGTTTGTGGCGGGACTGGTCGCCATTGATCTGATCCCTGTTTTCATTTACACGAAGCAGGCGGTTCGCTCCAGCGGGATCGATATGGCCGCCTTATATAAAGGGAGTTTGAATGGATACAGCTTACTGCAGCTGATTGACCCTTTTGTGTGGGGACATCCTGACCAATACCAGGGTCCCGGTCTGTATTACTGGGAATCCATCTGTTCCTTTGGTTGCCTGCCGCTGCTGCTGGCTCTGCTGGGCACCTGCGTTTTCTGTCAAGATCGTAATGTAATCCGCCTCACTCTGATCGGCGTGGCCGCCTTGCTGCTCGCCTTTGGTCCCCATCTGCCGTTTTACACGCTCTGTTATAAACTGATCCCGGGATTTTCCATGTTTCGCATTCCCGCACGTCTGCTCTGGCTCTGTTCCCTGGCCATCTCCATGCTGGCCGGCTTTGGATGTGAAACCCTGATTCAGCTTTCAGAGAATCAACGCAAGAAAACCTGGCGTCTGATCACAGGCCTTTGCCTGGCTGTTTCGCTGCTGGTGATTGGCTATCAGATCGTGCAGTCCCGTGGCGAGGTCACATTCAGAATGGGAACCGATCAGGTTTTCAGATTGCAGCTGTTCTGGCTGTTTGCCGCGATCCTGGCAGGTTTGATGGCACTCCTGCTCGCCAGTTTTTCCCGCAAAACAGCAATCGCAGGCACACTCTTGCTCAGCCTGATCTGCATCGGGGAACTCAGTATCCATTCAAATCAGATTCTGAGTACCGTCCCTCAAAGTACGTTCCGAGGCGAAACCAGGCTGATTTCGTTTCTCAAGGAAAACCTGGGCGAACATCGTGTGCTGGTTAACCAGAAGCTACTCAGCGACCGCGAAGCCTGGCAGCATCAGATCATGAAAATCCAGGGATACGAGCCCGTCCCGCTCGTCCGACTGGGACTGCTGGCCGCAGCTGCCTTTCCGCAACCGGATGCCGCCGCGATGATGGCGGGCTTCAAGTCACCAGATCTCACGACGGCACAAAAGCCGCTGCTGGATCTGATGAGCATCAAATATGTGATCCTGCAGACTGATCAGAAACCGGAAATCGAAGGCTGGAAAATTATCGAGCAGGGAACCATTCCTGAGGAATTCGCTCTGCGAAACAAGCAATCTCAACAGCTGCCCTACCTGATTCTGGAAAACCTGAATCCGCTCCCCAGAGCTTACATCACAGGAAATGCAAAAACCTTTAATGCCAATCAACCAAGCCAGAAAATCGTGGCGGCGATTTCGAACGTCGAGCCCCGCAATCAGGTGCTGCTGCAGCAGGATGTCCTGCCGCGAGGTAAACGCCAGCCTTATACAGCAGCTTCTATCACGGAAGCAACTCCCAATCAGTTGACAATCGAAGCCAGCCTGTCTGCCCCCGGCTATCTGGTGCTCTCAGATATCTATTATCCTGGCTGGACCGCGCGAATTGGCAACCAGGATCTGCCCGTCCTCCCGGCTGACTGCTCCTTGAGAGCAATTCCACTTCCTGCCGGCGAGCATCAGCTTGAGCTGTCTTACCTGCCACCAGGCTTTCAACTCGGACGGATTATTTCCGTAACGGCACTTCTCATTCTCCTGGTTCAACTGCTGACCGCCTTTCGAAATCCACGCGGCAGACAGGCAGCTGCACCTGCTCCTGATCCCTGAAATGAGATCAGTTTTCTACCGGGGAAGCAGAGTCACTTTTCTCTTTCTGCAGTTTCTGTTGTCGGGCAAACGCCTGAACCTGCTCTTCAGTGGGAAGATACCCACTACCGGTAAACCGCCCCAGCGGATGTTTGACCCGATGTACCAGGTAACGTCCTGCCCGAAAGACAACCGGTTGCGACCAGGGGTAAGCCCCTTTGAGGCTGACAGGATAGGCCGGGGGAGTGATCTGCTTTGAATTCTCTGATCTGGCTAAAGCCGTTTCCCGATCAAAACCACTCTCCAGCAGATCGGTGACAATGAACTTCTGCGAACTCTCGTTAACTGATTTCATGAGCTCTCCACGATGCGTGGGACAGAAAATCAGGCTCGTATCAAAAAAGACATACCGGGTTGCTGGTTCTATATTCAGTTCAGGATAAAGGTAAACCAGAGTGCTGTTATAGCAGTGCAACTCATGGTCTTTCAGCTGCTGTGTTTCCAGAAACGATTTCACCGCTGCCAGATCGTCCCAGTCGACCTGAACCATTAATGCCAGTTTCGACTTAAGCTGCAGATCGCTGGAATGGAATACACAGGTCTGCCAGAGTTGAATTCGCTCCGGTCTGAAGTTGGGAAACGAGAGAACCGCCAGGAACACAAACAGAGCGATCCCTGTATTCCAATACCAGTTCAAAGACTGCTGGTGAATGCGATTGCTGAGATAAACTCCGATCACACCGATCGCCAGCAGGTGAGAGGGTGAGTGTACATAATCGAACAGATGCTGGAACGCATACGACTGAAACAGCCACCCCAGGTACATTAACGATAACAGCAGGGAATCCCGTTGCGATATCGCCAGAATTGCTTGACTTTGTCTCCGAGTTTTCCAGCAGGTCCAGAGTGTGGACAATGCCAACGGCACCGCAACCAGGTGCAACAGAAACCAGGGATAAAACCGATATAGAAACTGCGCAAACCGCAATGAATTCCAGCCTGCTGTTCTTGATTCAACATACTCTGGATTCCACCTGGTAAAGGTATCGTAAAACCAGCTCCAGGCTCCTGTCTGCCACATCCAGATGATGCCGACTGCTCCGAGCACTAATCCACCCAGCAATAAACCGGAAAAATCCACCAGCAGTTTGCGTGGCTGCCTGATTAAGAACAGTGATCCGCACCAGACACACAGCGCAGGGACCGCCACGAAGGGTTTAATCCAGAAAGCTGTTGCCCAGCACAAACCTTCCAGAAAAGCCCAGCCCCAGACAGCAGACAGTGAAATCCCGGTTCCTGACTGTTGACTCTCGAGCAGACGATCAACCTGCTTCCGCCTTAACCAGAGCGCAGTCAAAGCCGGGAAAAGGATGATCGTATCCCGCTGAAAGTGACACCATTCGGTGATCGAAAAATAAAATGCGAACAGAGCGATACCGATCCAGAGCAGGGCAGTGACGGAAGCCTGATTCCTGCGATTCCAGAACATGAGCAGTAGAGCACTGCCACTGAAGATCAATAAATCGACAATACGCAGTGCATCGGAACTCATTCCGATGAGCGGGCGGATCAGCATGTGCAACCAGACGATGCCAGGCAGATTCGTCTCGAATATATCTTTATATAAAGTGCCACCATTGAGCACCGTCTTTGCCTGAAGATCATACAGAACAACATCAGTAGCGAGCGGCATCCTAATAAACATAGGCACACACAGTACCAGCAATGCAGCAAAGAGGAGTGCAGTAAACCAGGTCAAGACTGTCGTCTGTTGGACTGACTGATTCCCCACCATCAATACTCCACATATTTACATGCAATTGACACGTTACGCCACTTACTCACACAACACTATAGACAACATAAGCAACACAGGTAAAATACATACGGTTAAAAATGATCTATTTTATCCAATTTGAATAGAAATGATGCGGTGTTGGCCTAAACGCACTGATATCCTGACTGTTTCAGGCACACTCCAGCAGTCTTTCTGAATTTCCTTAACTAAGCATCATTCTTACTTCGAGCGCATCACATTTAACACTAGCGTCACTAAATCGATTCTGATACCTGGACCAAATGGACCTGACCCCGTGAGCCGCTACTGAAAAACTGGAAACAGTCCAGCATCAACAGACTACTATTATCAAAAGAGATAACGTGGACCCGGGACATCTTACTGAATTAATCGAACTGGAAGAAAATTACTGGTGGCATGTTGCCAAGCGAAAGCTGGTGACCGAAATCCTGTTCAATGAATTCCCGGCTCCCGGATCAGTCATTGAAGGAGGCATCGGCTCCGCTCGCAATCTGCTTGAGTTCAGCCGCATGGGTTATGAAGTTACCGGATTTGATCTGATGCAGGATTCAGTCGATTATGGTCGTTCCCGCGGATTAAATAATCTCGCCGTGCATGAGTTAAGCCAGCCCTGGCCAGTGGCTCCCGCTTCTGCCAGAGCCGTTGTGTTACTTGATGTGATGGAACATATGCAGGATCCCGTGCAATTACTGAAAAACGCAGCAGAAACGCTGGCCGATGATGGCGGGATCATCATTACGGTGCCCGCCTATCCCTCACTCTTTTCTGACTGGGATCGAAAAATGGGGCATTATTGTCGTTATACGAAAAAGCATTTTCGTCAAAATGCAAAAGAGGCTGGTCTCAAGGTCAAATGGCTGACACACTGGAATTCGTTTACCCTGCCAGCCGCCATTATCAGCAGAGGGGCAGACCGGGTATTGAAACGAGAGAATGATGAGACACCACGCTTCTCCCGGATCCCGCGGTTCTTAAATCGCTGCCTGTTGTCGTGTGCCGGGGTAGAACGTAAATTGATCCATGTGACGGGAGTTCCATGGGGACTTTCACTGGTAGGGGTTCTGGTCAAATGAATCAGTCGATTACGCAATTTAACTCCGCTAAGCGAAAATCAGTCAACGAGTTTTTAATCTCGGTCGTTCTACCAGTTTTCAACGAGCAGGATGTCCTCCCCCTGTTGTTACAGTCGGTGGAAGAATCACTCCAGCAGCTCGGTTGCTGCTATGAGATCATCTTTGTTAATGATGGCTCCTCGGATCAAAGTGGCTCCATTCTGGATGATCTGGCTGAATTGAACTCCCGGGTGAAAGTCCTGCATTTTGCCAAAAACTTCGGTCACCAGGCAGCCGTACAGGCCGGGTTATTACATTCGACCGGTGATGCGATTGTCATTATGGATTCGGATCTGCAGGACAGCCCGACGGCCATTATTGATTTTGTGGAAGCCTGGCAGGCGGGATTTGATGTGGTGTATGCCATTCGCACCGAGCGCAAAGAAAATGTACTTAAACGCTGGGCCTTCAGTACGTTTCACAAAACGCTGAACCTGATCGCGAATTCCCCCATTCCCAGAGATGCCGGTAATTTCGGATTGATTGATCGCAAAGTCGCGATTCAGATTGCCAAACTGATCGACCGTGATCGCTATTTTCCCGGTCTGCGTTCCTGGGTCGGGTTTCGTCAGATCGGTGTCAGCGTAGAACGCATGGCACGTTATGATGATACTCCCCGTGTTTCCTTCATCCATCTCTGTCGGCTGGCGAAAACGGCTATCTTCTCTTTTTCATTTTTACCATTGACCATCTTTTACCTGATCGCAGCGCTCTCAGCGGTGGTGTGTGCGGTCGTAATCAGCTTTGTGCTTTACCATAAGCTGTTTACCGGACTGGCAATCCCGGGCTGGGCATCGGTGACCATTACCGCTTCCTTTTTCGGTGCACTGAATGCTCTGGGAATTGGCATTCTCGGCGAATACGTCACGCGTATTTATGACCAGGTCCGAGCGCGTCCCATGTTCATCGTCAACACGAAAACCAATTTTGATTTTCCAGACCATGAAGCACCGCTCTTTTCGCGTAGCAACGACGGCATCCCCACAGAAGAAACCAGCCAGGAACTCTCACAGCAGAGCTGAGGTCGAACGTCGTTACTGCGATGTATGCCTGACAACAGTGGCGGAATCCTGGAAACGGGAAACCGGTTTTTCATTCGCCTGTTGATTGCGATCCACCTCGGTGCTTTGTGTGGTATGCAGCAGGCGCGGCCTGAAGACCACCATCAGCAACATGGGCAGATACCAGAGCAGATACACGCTTCCCTGCTGGGGGTACCAGAGCAGGGTGGCAATGATGATCGCCGTCGTATGTGACATTAAATGGCCTAAATTTTTTCGACGGGGCCAGATCGTCAGACAGACAATCAAAAGCACAAAGACCACAAAAACAGGAATCCGATAGGCCGAGTCATAGGCACTCCAGAAGCCCGGGATCTGCTGCCCCCCCTCGAATTTGATGACCGACCAGTCGATGGACCCGATGGTCTGCTGGGTAAAGGAATACCGATCGACGGACGTCAGAATCAGGCTGCCCAGCAAAACCGCTCCGACCACACTGCCGGAAAGCACAAACCGCTTCAGACCGTTTTTCCAGTAAAAACTGGCCCACAAAGGCAGAAGAAAGACCGGAAAAAACATCGCGCCACAGGCCAGACCCATGAAAGTTCCAGACAGCATCGGCTGCTTATAGGTCACAAAAGCCCAGACGAGCAATGCCGCTGGTAAAACATGGTTCGCTTTACTCACATCATAGGCAGTACAGGGCAGCAGGAGGTATAACAGCGCCATTGCCAGCCCGACCTGCGTATCTGCAAAATGTACTTTCCCCATGATGATCAGCCCTACGATGACAAAGGCGTGCGCCAGGATCGCCATGATCCGCGCAGCCAGCGTTGAATGATCAAGGGGCGGGCTGATACTCGTTACGGGAGCGCCTCCCTGGACAACTGCATTCGATAGAGGCACCACCGGCGCGGCCAGCAGGCGGGCAGTGGGGCCGGCTTCCAGATGTGTCTGCTGTTGAGAGGCACTGACATCCTGCATGCTCAGCAGACTGTCTGCCTGTCGGACTGTCTGGATGGTTTCCGGCGCGGGAATTTCCGTAAACACACGCACGATGAAAAAGGCGAAGATCGAAATACAGAGAAATGCCATTCCAAAACTGTTGAGATTCTGTTCGCCTCGCGGACGTCGCTGAAAATAACAGTCAACGCACATTCGAATGACAAACAATCCTGTTCCAGCGAACAGCCAGATGTTGCCCAGTACCGGTCGGTCACTTAAAAGCAGCAATCCCGGTGAGATGGAAAGCAAAAGTACCAGATCAAGATTGCGCAGCGAAAGGATCCGGTCAAATCGGAAAAAGACCGCCAGGGAGAGCAACAGGGACAGATAAAACCATGTTGCCTCACTTACATAATAATCAGGTAAGATATGGTTCATACAAGAATACCGCCAGTGATGTGAAAATATCACCAGTCGAATCAGTGAGCCTGAGCTTCAAACAGGTCCCCTTGTTATCGCTCAAACCAGTTACCAGCATGGGATCCAAACTCAATCGTGAAGATTCGGTCAACATGCCGGGTCAGTCAATTTGTGTCTATTGTTCACACATTTTTCATTTTAACCAGCCGATATTGGGATTTTTCTCAAGATCCTTCGTAGAAAACACCGCCTGTACACATCCAGTACAGTATCATGGCGATTCAGAAGGCAAACCTGAAAGCACGATAAAGCAAACATACTCGCCCTCGCTTCATAACACTAAGCAGGATAAATAAGTCGATTTTGAAAAACCAGTTATGTCTCACAGCCACTGCATTCTGGAGATGGGTGCTGACCACAGGGACTGCTGCAACAATCAGAAAGGGTGGCAGAAACAAGGGACAAAAGAAACGACCGGCAAACTGGTGAGAACAGAAGCCTGACCTGATGGGCATCCGTAGATGCGTGACTTTCCGTGGCGTCCGAAATCCGTTAATTTAGACTGAAACACAGGAAAATCTGCAAACGCTCATACCATGAGATCATCGTCGACTGTGTCTCGTTTTACCGGTGCCCCTCCCAGTGCCTGGGAGTTAGCCTAATCGATTGTGAGAGCCTGTGGTGAAATGTGAGATGCTTTTGTATTGAGAAGCGTTGCTGATTATCTGATCAAAACAGTATTCTCCCGTCCTCAGAAGATAGATTGTCATGTCTGCAAGTATAAAACTATATCTGCCCCGTCAGGTGATGGATTCATTGAACTGCCCGTCTGGCACCTCCCCCATCAGCCTGGTTCCACTGGAGCAGAAATCCCCCGCATCCCTGTCGCGAACAGAACTGGTTTCCCTCTTCGAAAGTGCAACCGAAGAGTATCTCGGTTTTGTTGATACCCCTCAATTGAGTCAGGCTGACCTGGAACAACTGTTGAGCCACGACTGGGATCAGCTTCGGGAAGGGGTCGGCCTGCTGCCATTCTCGAATTCAGAATATCTGGTTCAGACATTTCAGACCCTGCCTCCGCTGGCGGCCGCGTTATCCATGAATCCACTTCTGCAGGCGGTCATTCTGATCCGCAAGACAGACTTTCTCAGTCTGAACGATCTGCCGGACTCTCCGGAACAGATCTGGCAGGCATTGATTCTTCTGGCAAAACAGAAAGTATCCTTTCAACTGATTGAGACAGAGAACCCCCTCACACTGGAAAACAATTTACTCAGCACTCTGCCGGCATTAGCACCCCCTGCGCCCGGACCTGACAGAAAATGGCTGCTGGATCTGCTACGCAATTATCATCCTCGAGAGGATCTGTCCTCGATTGAATCCGCAGCAGATGCCACGGCACTCAAAGCCGGTCTGCTCTGCCTGCATGATTATCTCGAAGAAAGCCATGAATATTCACAGTCCGTTCAAAGCCAGGGCAGACATCGGGCAGGCGACTACTGGCATCATATCATGCACCGCCGCGAACCCGATTATTCCAATGCCAAATACTGGAGCAGGGTAGTCGGCTATCATCCGCTGCATGACGAACTGCCGGCAGCAGTATCGCCTCTGTTTGAGCGGTTTGCAGGCCTCTCGCATGTCGCAGACTGGCAAACAAAATTAGTCCAGAATAAACGCTGGCTGCTGAATGCTTTTGTCGATTGCTGCCAGGAGTGTGAAGCAAACGCAGATCCGGAACTCAACGCATTTGCAAAACAGGTCCAATGGGTGGAGATGTTGCTGTTGTTACAGAAAACATCCCTTGATGCTGTAAGTATTTAAGTCCAATCCGAATTTCCGGACCTTGTTCAGGTTGAGAAGTCGATACAAAGCAATTTTACAGGCATGATCATCAGACAGAATCGGAATTCGCGCGAATTGGGGTGTTAAATTCTGTTGACAGCCGCGTTTGCGAGGTTATGATTTAATTACTTACCGCTCAATCCTCCTGCGACTCCTGCGGGCAAACCGAGTGGATATCCATCCATGGGATCTCCTCCGAGAACTATTTTCGCAGGTGCCATCATACAGGAATGACAACCTCCCGACTGGTCTTTTCCTCAGCGCCAGCAGAGCATGCCTGATTGAATCATCCCATTTACGCTGGTGTTCATTTTCGGTGAAGTCTTCTTCTGTTACCATTTCACCGAACGAACCTGATTACTCCACAGATAACGTAATCGTCTACTCGACTGATTCATAGAAGTTAACGGGACTCACAGTATGTTTGGCTTTCCAGGCTGGATTGAAATCACCATCATTTTAGGGATCATTCTGCTCCTGTTTGGTAAGCGATTACCCGGAGTCATGAATTCTCTGGGGAGAAGCATCGTCGAATTCAAGAAGGGCTCACAAGAGGGAGCCGACGAAGAGGACGAATCTTCCCGAATCCGGTCGCAAGACTCGAAACAGGATAATCCCCCGGGCTGACCTGTGACTGTTTTCAATCGTTTTGCTCTCAACCCCAAGATCCCAGGATCAGGGGGGACAAACTGATGTTTCCCCCTCAATACCTTATTCATAAAAAGAGGTAAGAAAATGTTTCAGACAATCACACACATCACACCAGTTCCTGCTTTTCTGGGAATGCCCGGCGGTTATGAGATGATCATCGTCGGCATCATTGCTCTGCTGCTGTTTGGTAAGCGTTTACCAGAAGTCGCACGCAGTCTGGGCAAAGGAATCGTCGAATTCAAAAAAGGCGTCAGTGGTATCGAAGACGATGTGAATCAGGCATCCTATTCACATTCACAACCTGAAACACCACGCCCGACTCCCTCAGAACGATCTGATGATTTCACAGCGCCCAAGTTTGAAGTTCCCAACTCTGAACCCAAGGCGGAAGAAAAATCGGAACAGGCATGAGCTGCCGGGCGACCGTCAGTCTGCCTGGTCAGACTTAATAGGGAGATGCTTTGCTCAGCACTTCCACATCAACGATTCTCCCGGATGGCCTGGTCAGATCCAGGATAATCGGCTCTGGTGTCACTTCCTGCGAAACATTGCCTGCCGCATCGCGGGCAATCACCTGGAGGTAGAATTTCGAAGGGTTGCCTGGTCGCACAGACCAGGTAAACCGTCCCTGATCTTCCTGCCAGTCCACGATGGGTTCCCAGGGGCCCCCCGGTTGCGTTGAGAAATTGATGGCGATCGATTTCTCAGCAGGGTTCTGATCACTCATGGCCCAGGAAATCGTGACCTTATTCGCTTCTCCACCCAGTCCCTGTACCACGGGATTTAATTTCAGGGCAGGTGCCGTCCGGTCCACCACAATCACAACATCCGGTTTCTCACCCGACTTGGGTAAGGCATCCGCCAAACCAACTCCACTCCGCACCCGTAAGGAAAACCCATAGATGCCATCATGGGGGACTTCGACGTGGAACGGACTCTTTTTGTCCGCGTCTTCGCCGTATTTATACCATTTCTGGCCATTGTCTTCTGTAATGTAAAGTTCCACAGCACCGATGCCTGAGGGACCGACTTCATCGACTTCGAATCCGATCTGGAATTTGGTCCCGTTCAAGACCTGCTTGCGTTCTGCAGCCCAGTTTTGTGTGGCCGACTGGGGGTAACGATTCTTGGCGTAATTCGGACGCTTTTCCGGATCATCGGCGACAAATTGATTTTTAACCTGCCCCTGGTCACTCTGCGGCCCCGGGTTGACCTGTTCTGATCGGTTCTGCTGAGGAAAGACGCTGGGAAGCTGATGATTCGCCAGGGGTGTCTGGGAATCTAAACCATGGGGTTGCGTGGGCTGAGGTGAAACGTGATCACCGGAATAAGGTGCGAGTGTCCCCGGTTCTGTCTGGGTCAAGCTGTTGTCCGGCAGCGTCCCCTGGGCGATCGGCTGGTTAAAGTCGGGAAGATCTTCCTTGGGTTTGGGAAGCGTCGTACGACTGGCCGCGGCAACGACCCGAATCTGTTTCTGGCTGCTGCCTGTATTATCGGCTCTGTCTTTAATCACACCCCGCACTGACACGACGCCGCCTTGCGAAATGGACCAGGTGGTCTGACCTTTTCCATGAGGAGCGACAATCACACGCTGCCAGTTCTGACTCCCGTTCTGGGAGTATTCCAGGACCAGTTTGGTCGGATCCAGGTTCTGATCTTCGGCATTCCAGATCAGTTGAACTTTACCCGGGGAAATCTGTCGCAGATCGAGATCCAGTTGTGGAGGTGTCGTATCAATCACGACCCGTAAACCGGGCTCAAACACACGACCGGACGGATGCAGCTGATTTTGGGAATCCAAAGTCCGCACGGAGAACCAGTATTCTCCATCCTGGGTGGCTTCAAAGGGAAATTTGCGCGTGGTAGGAGGAACCGACTGCAGATGATTCCATGTCACCCCCCGGTCGGTGGAAACATAAAGTCTGATTTCCCGCGCACCGAGTCGATCAATTTCAGCCTGATCGTAATGATAAGGAATGCGAAACTGGGTCTTACTGGTAAATACGGGGGACGTAGAAACAGCAGCCGAAGCGGAATTCAAGGGGAATCCCCAAAACAAGCAACTGACTACCAGTAATGTAAATAGTCTCATGCCAATGCACCTCCCTGCCTGAAGAACACATTCTTCTGTGATCCCGGCCCGGAGTCCCTCCTGAGAAGTTGTGAATTTTGCTAACAGTCTATTCACCGGGTACAAAGCATGTATTTCGATCCCTGACAGCATCTCGCGACGAACTTGAGCCAATATCAAACTGAATGAGACGCAACTCAGGGGAATACGCGCACTGGTAAACCGAAGATTGACTATCTAGGCATATCGTCTATTCGGTTGGTAGGACTTGAGACGATCTTTCGGGTTGAAACAGAAGCGCAACAGGAGAAAACACGAAGAAATATTCCTGTGTTAAAGAGGAAGCCCTCGGGAACAGGCAAGGCCATCTACCCTTTGCGCAGCTCCTTAATTTTGCCCATATACTCAGCAGTCAGTTTCTGAATCCCTTCCAGATCACCTGACTCAACCATTTTGGCTGTGACCAGTGAACTACCCAGTCCGACGGCACAGGCGCCCGCTTTCAGATAAGCGGGCAGGGTTTCCAGGTCGACGCCGCCGGTGGGCATCAAAGGAATCTGGGGCAGAGGCCCATGCAGGGCTTTCAGATAGGCGGGCCCTCCCACAAAAGCCGGAAAGACTTTGATGATATCTGCGCCTGCTTCCCAGGCCGTTAATACCTCTGTCGGAGTAAAGGCTCCCGTCATGATCAGTTTATCATACCGGTTGCACAGTTCGATGACATCGGTATTCACGGTAGGGGTCACAATGAATTCCGCACCGGCAAGAATTGCCGCCCGGGCGGTTTCCGTATCCAATACGGTGCCAGCTCCCAGCAATATCTTATCACCCAGGTCGCGTTTGACCTGTGCCAGTATGTCAAGCACACCAGGCACGGTAAACGTGACTTCAATCACATCCAGTCCGCCAGCATAAATCGCTTTGGAGACATCAACCAGCAACTCACCCGATTGTGCGCGAATGATAGCAACCGCACCACGATCGAGAACCTGTGTTAAATCCGAATGACGACTCATCTGCTGTAAAACCTTATCTGAAAGAGACGGGGACGCAGGGGAATGATAAATCAGCCTTGATAGGAAAACTGCTCGGCAAACTCAAGGATCCAGAGATCCATTAAGTCCTGAAACGATTGCATATCAGCTTCGGCAATAAACTGATAATGGGAACGATTAAAAATCTCTTTATTGCGAATGGTGGCTTTCGCTACCAGTTCGACGATATGGGTCTCGGTAAAGGGCCTGACAATCATTTGCAGACGACTGTAAAGGGTCTGCGCTTTTTGACCGGTATTCAAGCTGACATCATCCCGCGTAATTTTCGAACCCCAGCCTTCCTCTCCCATAACAGTGTTGAACTGAAAGCCGGGAAAGTGATCTGACAGTTTTCTCAGACAACTGTCGATGTGTTCGGTTAACTCCAGACGGTATTTCAAGTGAAGATTCCGAAACTCCTCTTCGGTCAGTTTTTTGCCAACTTCCTGTCTGATCTCTTCATCTTTGGCGGCGCGCCCTTTATTAATGGCATTCTGAAGACGCTTCTCAAAGTCCATTCAAAACCCTCAAATTCTTTCCACCTGTATTTGTACACCAGTTTGACGAACTTTAAGTCAGACCTGGAATTATCATGATTCGTTTATTTCGCGAGTTGATCATAAAAGTGATCCGTTCAGGATGCAATGCAAGCGGTCTCCCGACTTTACCGGCACCATTTGCAAGAATCCCATTTTATGAGAATCACGGGCGGACTTCCAGCTCAGACAGGATTCCCTCTCCACTTTCAAAAGCAGTCAAATCCCCGTTCGTATTACACTTACGGTAAGATCGACAATGTAATTCTTACGATTCTGACCTCTCTTATCTATAGTTGACACCAGGGAAAATAATTTCATATCAGAGTCCACTCCTGTTTGACGGCTTCCCGTTTGCCAGAAGTGATTGTTCCGACAGGAACTGGAAAACAGGGGTGAATCGCGTCCAGTGGCTGCGTCCAGTCTGTTTTCGATCAGCGATTTCCAGCAATCCTATTTCTTTTTCTTATCGTAAATTGACCATTTTTGGCGCGTGAAATGCTTAGTCTCGCATATACTGTGACTGAGCTGAGACATAAGAAGGCTTGCCTCGTTCAGAGGTCTCCCTGATAATAACAGTCTGTCGTGTTAAGCAGGGGATCCGCATCTAAGTCCATGGAGCCTGCATCCGTTTTGCAGTTCAGATATAGGAAAGGCAGGAAGACTTTGCTCTCTGCCTGAGTTACAGTGATTTTTTATTTTTTAACTCTGGGAAAACAGGCGGATAAACAAAAGCTGTTCAAGGAACTGCTGGGCGATCATCTCGTTGAATGGATCCTGGCAGTTTTGATCGTCAGTTTTTTGATTTGGTTGATCGTATGGGTCGTAGGACGTTTTCGGGAAAATGAGGATCGTCATGTGGATGCCCGTGAATTACTTATGCAATTCGCAGAAATGCAGCGAGAAGGTGACCTTACCGACGACGAATTCCGATCCATCAAAAAGCGACTCGTTGCTCCAACCAGACAGGGTCTGGATAAGGACACTGTTGATGCAGATTCTGATCAGGCTGAGATTAACAGTCAGTCGGATCAGGAATGACTGTCAGCGGTTCTTCTTAATGCAAATAGAAATAGATCACATTTTTTATCCGATAACTGCCTCTTAGTAATCAATATTGATCCTTATCAGAGATCCATTTCAAAAGTTATTTTTACCTATCGAGTGATTTGCACGGAGGCAGAATCAAAATTCACTGGACGTTGATCGCCATAATTTAGTTGACACCGTTGAAGGGAAGCTATGCCCACCGGACGAGATATCACCTCTGGAAAACGTAATTCTTCTGGGAAGAAAAACGCGAACTGTTCTTTTTGCAGAAAAAGCTATCGTGAAGTGGGGCCCCTGGTAGAGGGACCCGATAACGCGTATATCTGTGGCGAATGTATTGAAGTTTGCCAGTCCATTCTGGAACAGGAGCACCGACGCAGAGGAACCACCAAAAAACTGTTCAAGAACGTTCCCACGCCGCGGGAAATTGTGACTCACCTGAACGAGTATGTAATCGGCCAGGAACGAGCCAAGAAAGTCATGGCAGTCGCCGTTCATAATCATTACAAACGACTGATGCATGCCGAAGAGGAAGGCTCGGACGTTGAACTCGATAAATCCAACATCCTGCTGATCGGTCCGACCGGATCCGGTAAGACATTACTGGCGAAAAGTCTGGCCCGTTACCTGCAGGTCCCGTTTGCCATCGGGGATGCCACCACGCTCACCGAAGCCGGTTACGTGGGAGAAGACGTTGAGAACCTGTTGCTCAAGCTGCTGCATGCTGCCGACTTCGATGTCGAAGCAGCCCAGCGGGGCATTTTATTCATCGACGAAATTGACAAGATTGGAAAAACCAGCCAGAACGTCTCCATCACCCGGGATGTTTCCGGCGAAGGCGTTCAGCAGGCGCTGCTGAAAATGCTGGAAGGGACCGTTGCCAATGTTCCGCCACAAGGTGGTCGCAAACATCCCGAGCAGCAGTACATTCAGCTCGATACCAGTAATATCCTCTTTATCTGTGGTGGTACCTTTGTGGGACTGGAAGATATTGTCGGGAAACGACTGGGCCGAAAAACCATCGGCTTCGGACAGAATAATCAGCAGAAGAAAATACAGGAACGGTCTAAAAATGACCTGCTGGCACAGGCTTCCGTGGATGACGTGCTGGAATTCGGCCTGATCCCGGAACTCCTGGGACGACTGCCCGTACTCTCTTCACTCTGCCAACTGGGCGAGCAAGACCTGGTCCGTGTTCTGACGGAACCCAAGAATTCCCTGGTGCGACAGTTCCAGAAGTTCTTCGAAATGGAAAAAGCGGAACTCGAATTTACGGAAGGAGCACTGCACGAAATCGCCCGTATCGCCCAGAAGAAAAATACGGGAGCACGGGGTTTACGCAGCGTCATTGAGCAGGCCATGTTCGATATCATGTACGAACTTCCCGAACAGGAAGCCGGCAAGAAATATGTGGTCACACCGGAAATCATCCAGGGTACTGAACAACTTTTCCCTAAAGATGACTCCGCAGCCGCATAGACTTGCGTCAAAGAAGAATCTATAATCAAACCTGATGATTAACAAATCTCCCGCCGGAGTCTTTTCTTCGGCGGGTTTTCTTATGTGTGTGGTAGAGTCATGAAAATTCGTTTGAGTGTTCAAAGTACATCATCCAAATCCAAAACCATGACTCTCACAAAAACGACTCTGATCGGCAGAGCTCCCGACTGCGATATCAAACTGAAATCCGACCTGGTCAGCCGCCACCACTGCAAAATCTTTCTCACCGGGTCCGTGGCACTGGTTCATGACCTGGGCAGTTCCAACGGCACCTTCATCGATGGTCAGAAACTGACTCCCAAACGGGATACCAAGTTAGCCCCCGGCTGTCTGCTTTCGATTGCAGACGTCAATTTTCAGGTCGACTATGATCCGAAACAGTTTGTCGATGTCGGTTCGACGATCAATCTCAAATCCCTGGAGGGGATCTTACCGGAAAATACCCTGACAGCAGTTTCCGACAACGTTCGCTCTCAGGATATCCCCTTACCGGACAAACAGAAAAAATCGAGCGACACGGCAACCATTGATGAGTACGTACCAGATCAGAGTTCTTCAGAAAATAAAAAGACCATTCAATTTCCAGAAATTGAACTAACGGATAAGATGGATCAAAAGTGATTTCATCAATCCATCTCTGAAAGACTTAAAGATGTCTGATAACGACGTACAGGAGTTGTTAAAACTCAGTAAGCAGTTGCTGCATTCCATCGATCATAAAGACTGGAATACTTACACAAGTCTCTGTGATGAAGAACTGACCGCCTTTGAACCGGAAGCCAGGGGGCATCTGGTCGCGGGAATGGATTTCCATCGATTTTATTTTGACATGAATCCCACAGGCAGGCCACGGCAGTCGACCATCACTTCACCCATGGTCTCAATCATGGGCGAAGTTGCCCTCATTACTTATGTCCGCATCGTCCAGGTGATCGATGAGCATGGCCACGATTCCACCGCGGCCTGTGAAGAAACCCGCATCTGGCAGAAACAGGACGGGGAATGGCAACACGTCCATTTCCATCGATCCACAATCTGAACACAACCGGTATCCATTATGACAAAACCAGCCTCTCAGGTACTCATCCTCTGCTCGGACATCATGTTTTCGAGCCAGATTACCGGAGCCGCCAGACAGTGTGAGTACACTTTCTGTACCGTACTCAGCACGCGCCAGGCACTGGCACAACTGGACGACTCGATCCGCCAGGTGCTGCTGGTGGACCTGAATCAGCCTTCATTGAACTGGGACCAGTTGAAATCGATCCATCAGGAGCATCCCACTCTGGTGAGTATCGCCTTTGGACCGCATGTGGATGTCGAAAAGCTGGAAGCGGCCCGGGCAGCAGGCTGCACGGAAGTAATGCCTCGCAGCAGATTCTCTGCACAGCTTGCTCAGATCCTGCAGGCTGCACTCACTGAAGAAGTATAAGTCGAATTATACCAGGTGAAATTTCTGTAACAGCCCCCGGTAAGCCGCTTCGCCCTGTTGATGGGCTACCACGGCACTGATCCGGGTTTCACTGGTGTTGATCATCTGGATATTAATTCCCGATTCCGCCAGTGCGCTAAACATGGACTGTCCCACACCCGTATGGCTGCGTAAGCCAATCCCGACGACGGACAGCTTGGCAATTTCCGCCTCATGACTCAGCTCGGCCTCGCCCCATTCTTTCAGCAGCGGTGCCACCAGTTCCAGGCTCTTTTCCAGTGAGGTCCGGGGAACGGTGAATGACAGGTGGGCCTGTTCCTCTTCTCCCATATTCTGCACGATCATATCAACCGAGACGCCCCCCTCGGCCACAACAGAGAACAGCCGCGAACAGATACCGGGACTGTCAGGCAGATTTCTGACGGTAACACGGGACTGGCTCTGGTCCAGCAGTACTTCACTGACCACGATATCTTCCATATGGGACAACTGGTTAATAATGTCCTGCTCGAGCGTCGTCTGTTCCGGAGCCGACCCACTCGTCTGCTGCGCGTCCGTCTGTATTTCATTGGTCGCAAACGAATAACTGGAGAGCTGATTCAATTCGAAACCGTTATGAATCACCTGGACTGCTTTTTCACATTGATCACGATTGACAAGCACCGTTACTTTGATTTCGCTCGTCGTAATCATGCCCACATTGATGTCGGCTGCTGCCAGAATCGCAAACATGCGACTGGCTACTCCATAATGGTTCCGCATGCCGCAGCCCACGATCGAAACTTTGGAAAGATTCGTGCCATGCTGAATTTTCCCGGCACCGATTACATCAATGGCCTCACTGGCAGCCGTCAATGTTTCCGCCAGATCCGACTCAGGAACGGTAAAGGAGACACGGGCCAGTCCCGCTGTACCCACATCCTGTACAATCATGTCCAGGCAGATCTTACGCTCGGCCATCCGCGTGAAGATACTCCCCATGATTCCCGGTTCGTCAGGGATATCGGTCAGACTCACACGCACTTCATCCCGGACAAAAGCCACCCCGGTCACAACGGGAGCATCTGTCAGGGGCTGAACCGCGATCAGGGTTCCCTCGCCATCGGAAAATGAAGGACGTACTTTCAAAGGCACCCTGTATTTTTTTGCGAATTCAATGGACCGGGAATGCATGACACCTGCTCCCAGGCTGGCCAGTTCCAGCATTTCATCATACGAGATGCTGTCAATTTTGTGTGCTTCCGGAACGATACGGGGGTCAGTAGTAAATACGCCTTCCACATCCGTATAAATTTCACACATGTCTGCTTCCAGCACGGCAGCCAGTGCCGTCGCCGTCGTATCACTGCCGCCGCGTCCCAGGGTTGTGATATTCCAGTCTTTATCGCGTCCCTGAAATCCTGCCGCGATCACAATTTTACCTTCATTCAGGGCAGACCGCATCCGCTCGGTGGAGATCGAAATTATTCGGGCTTTGGTGTGCGATGAATCGGTGACAACACCAATCTGAGAGCCTGTCAGACTGATCGCCTGCACTCCCAGCTTGTGTAAGGCCATCGCCATTAAGGCCACTGATTCCTGTTCGCCCGTCGACAGCAGCATGTCCATCTCGCGCGGAGTAGGGTGGTCCGTTATTTCCGCCGCCAGCCTCACCAGCTCGTCGGTTTTTTTGCCCCGCGCACTGACAACCATCACGACCTGATGACCCGCCTGCTGCATTTCGGTTGCACGCCGGGCTGCTGCGAGGATCTTGCTGGTATCTGCTACACTCGTTCCACCAAACTTCTGGACTATGAGTGACACGACTTCTCTCCGTTTCTCTGCAAGTGAATGAACAAGGTACTGATGGCACTGACCGGCGGCCGCTTCAAACGACCACATCTGACGCATGAGAGCTTCTTGATGTCTGTGAATCAGAGAATGGGAAAAGGTAACAAATCATCCCAGTTTCGTGAATCATCAGACTTTGAGGTTTCGCTAAAACCAGAAAAAGCAGCCGGAAAAAAGGCGCATTCCCATCATCTGTACTGACAAGGCTCCGATCAACGGGATCAGCCAGTGTTCACAAGAACACACACTGACCCGATTTAAGCAGGCATTAAGTCCATGATCTCGTCAGCCACCCGCTTCGCTGCATCAGGAAGAGCGAGTTGCCGCATCCTTGTCGCCATTTGCCCTCGCTGTTCCGCATCGAAGACCAGTTTAAAGACTGCTTCCTGCAGCTGTCTTGCCGTCTGTTCCGGTTCTGAACACTGCTCGACAATCACAGCGGCACCATGTTCTGCAAAATAGCGGGCATTCAGTAACTGATGCTCATTCACCGATCCTGGATAGGGAATCAGTATCGTGGGACATCCTGCACAGGCCAGTTCAGCCAGAGTCGTCGCCCCCGAGCGGGAAATCACAAGATGGGCTCGAGCATACCATTCTGAAAGATCTTCAAAGAAAGGTTTCACTGTTACTTTCAGGCGGGGAACGGAATTCCAGATCCTTTCATAGGCTTTTTCCAGGCGGGAGAAATCGTTTTCCCCAGTCTGATGAACGACCTGTATGGTCTCCGGCAACTGATCCAGGGAGCGTTCCAGCAGTGAGATCACGGCAGAATTGACCGCGAGTGCCCCCTGGCTGCCTCCTAATACCAGGATCACGAATTCGTCCTCTGCAGGGTCAGACAGGATCTGATTCGCTGATTCAGCCAGTTGCCTGATCTGTGTTCGCACGGGATTGCCCGTCACCACGACACGTGGCTTCTGACCGGCTTCGATCTGCGAACTGCTCCAGATCGTATCAGGAAAAGAACTGCAGATCACATCAGCACGACCCAGTAGAAAATGGTTGGCTTTGCCACAGACGATATTCTGTTCCAGCAACACAATGGGCAGCTTCATCAGGGAAGCTTCCATAATGACTGGCACACTCGCCATGCCTCCCAGGCCAACCACCAGTGCTGGATCATTTTCCCTGAGCCAGGTTCGCCCCTTCCAGTAAGCGCGAAAATTATTCACGAAAAAACGGAAGGGGTTACGGAACATCGCTTTCAAGGGATAGGTGGGCAGGTCAATATGCTCGAATCCCGACCGCGCAATGATCTGTTGCTCGACCGGCCGATTGGTCCCCACAAAACTGATCCGACAGTCTCCCCGGGAAGCCAGTTCCGCGGCAACAGCCATCCCCGGAAGTAAATGGCCGCCGGTGCCACCACCTGCAAAAACGATCGATTTGCCATCGAGAATCGAAGGAGAGCTCATGATTCGGAATCACCTGATGAGAGTGAAGGGATCAAACTGAGAGACACGCTACCAGCATAGAAACATTTCTCCCGGAATCCCAGCTAAGACCTCTCTTCTGATTCGAGATCTTCGTCTTCTTCATACTCGCCTTCTTCGCACTCTTCATCTTCGCACTCTTCATCTTCGCACTCTTCATCTTCGCACTCTTCCGGAGAATCCACCTCTAACGGTGTCTTCTCCTCAGCGAGTGTGACGGCTTCATTGACGAGTGGTTCCTCATCCTGATTGAGTTCCGGATCGATCACGAGAGCGTCATCTGCCGCTGAGCGTGTGAGGCTGATGATAATACCCAGCGAGAGCAGACTTACCATCAGGTTCGTACCGCCGTAACTGATCAGGGGATGCGAAATTCCTTTGGGCGGCACCATGGCCGTCACAACAGCCACGTTGAGAACAGCCTGCAGCACCAGTTGCAGCAGTAATGTCAGACTGACTACGTACGCATAGGAATTCTGTTTCTGTGAGCGGATAATATTCAAACCAGTGAGAAACAGCCCCAGCCATAAACCGACAATCGCGAGTGTGCCGATCAACCCCAACTCTTCACCGGCGACGGAAAAGACAAAGTCGGTATTCGCTTCCGGGAGAAAGCTTAATTTTTGTGCCCCTTTCCCCAGTCCCGAGCCATAAACGCCGCCCGTCCCTAGAGCCATCAGAGACTGCTTCAGCTGGTAGGGGGCAGATTCCCAGTTGGTCCAGGTATCCAGGAAACCGCTGATTCGCTTCAACTGATAAGGACGTAAAGCGACCAGCATTCCCACAGCAGGTAAAGCGCATAACAGACCGACGATAAAGTTTCGAATCGGCCATCCCCCCAGAAAGAGGGCAATCATGACACCACCCGCCAGAAACAGGGTCGTTCCCAGATCGGGTTGTTTAATCACCAGGGGAATAATAATCGCCAGTGGAATCAGTAACGGCACCGTCCCCTTGAACCAGTGCTTCACGGAACTTCGCCGCTGCACCATCAGACGTACTGTCAGGAGAGGCAGGGCAATTTTTGCCAGCTCAGAAGGTTGCAGAGAAACAGAACCAAACCGCAACCAGCGCTGCGCTCCATTCACCCGCGTTCCGATCCCCGGAACCAGGACCAGAATCAGTAAAACCACCGTTCCCCAGAAGAGCAGGGGAGCGCGGTCGTACCAGAAGCGGGCCGGGAGATACGAAGCGCACGATGCCACGCTCGCCGCGATTGCCAGGAAGATCAGGTGCTTCGATAAATAAACCTGTTCGAATTCAGTCGGCCAGGAGGTGATGCTGGCGCTGTGCACCATCAACACTCCGATCCCGAGCAACGCGCAGGCCATGGAAATAAACAGGCTGCGATCGTGCTCCGGCTGAGAATCGATTGAGAATGATGACTTCATCGAAACGCTCTCATTGATAATGAAGAATACATATCAATGAAATCGACTCTAAAAACGGCATGCCCTGAACGGTAAGCCCTATGGGAAATCACGATTTAGAAACAATCAACGAGGATACGAACCAGCTGACAAAACCGTGCTAACAGGCCTTTTCCCAGCTCCGCTGTTTCCGCTGATCGACAGAAACGTCACGATCGTAACACGGACCGTAACCGACAGACTCAGGTCGCAATCTTCAGGCTGGAGATGGCAATGATGGCCAGCAATGCAGAGCAGATCCAGAAACGGACCACAATCTTCATTTCGTGCTGCCCCTGGAACAGATAATGATTATGCAGCGGACTGCAGGCCAGAACGCGCACCCCTGTCCGACGGTACCAGAATACCTGAATAATCACACTCAATGTTTCTACTACGAATACACCACCGGCAATGACCAGCAACGCTTCCTGGCGAATCACCAGCGCAGAAAACCCCAATAGCGCCCCCAGAGGCAGGGAACCCGTATCCCCCATAAAGACCTGGGCGGGATAACAGTTGAACCACAGGAAGCCCAGCACGGCGCCAACCGTGGCTCCCAGTAGAATACTCAACTCGCCCGCTCCCGCGATGAAAGGAACCTGCAGATATTCAGCCATCACTTTATGCCCTGCCAGGTAAGTCAATCCGGCGAAAGCAGAACCGGCAAATACCATGCAGCCACTGGCCAGACCATCCAGGCCATCCGTCAGGTTCACCGCATTCGAACTGCCCGTCATTACAAACATTGACCAGGGAATGAAGAACAGCCCCAGGTAACAGACCATTCTGGTGACAGGCATAATCAGATCCAGACCGGCGGGTACACTGTGATGATTGAAGTACAAAGCCGTTCCGATCACAGCTGAAAAAATCAGCTGAACCACGAGTTTCTGCCGGGGCTTTAACCCGTTCCGACTGGTACTGAGTTTGATCCAGTCATCGTAGGCGCCCAGCAGTGCAAAACCGGTTGCCGTCAGCAAGCCCAACTGCACATAGCGATTTGAGAGATCCGCCCAGAGGAGACCAGAGATAAGAATCGATCCTACAATGAAAATGCCCCCCATCGTGGGAGTCGCATTTTTGGAGGCATGAATTTCATTCAGCTTCTCAGAATCACTGACGACCCGCTCGCGAAAGCGTTTTTCCAGCCAGCGGATTGCCAGCGGTCCCAGCAGAATCGCAATCAGAAAGGAAGACAGACTGGCCAATGCCATCCGCGCAGTCAGAAAGACGCGGGAGTCTCCAGTCGAAAGCACTTCCAGTTGCTCCAGAAGCGGGGAAAACGTCTTCACCAGCCAGATGATCATGAAGTAATTTACTCGCCATTAACAATCTGAACCAGATCAGTTTTCCTGTTAAGCCTCATTACCACAGAGGCCGTGAGACTGTACCAGCCCTTTCGACAACACTGCCAAATAGAAGGTCCGGGCGCCGAGACCCCAATCCCGACGCCCGGAAATGATTTCACCATAATACAGCTATGGAGTGATCGACCCAAGTAATCACAATTTCCGACGCTGATTTGTCCGCCGAAGCAGACGCGCTCTGGATTCCCGCAAACCCGAAGCATATGGTGAAATCACAAGTTTAGACACATGATATTTTCGTTGTTCCCGTTGTTTTTCCGTCTGAGACAGTCTGCTGGAGATGCTGCAGCAGACGTTCCATCCGCATCCCGCGCGACCCTTTCACTAGTACAACATCTCCCGGTTCCAGATGGTCAGTCACCTCCAGAGCCAGCAGTTCCACATCGGGAGCAGTAGTAATTTGATTCTCAGCCATTCCTGCAGATCGAGCTCCCTGCGCCACAGACTCAGCCTGTCCGCCACAGGCAAACAGCAGATCTATGCCCGATTCAACAGCCAGCGTTCCCATCTCACGATGATATCCTTCGGTTTCCGGTCCCAGTTCCAGCATGTCTCCCATCACCATGATCCGCTTACCCGTGCCGACATAGTCGCGTAACACCTGGCACGCAGCCCGCATGGAATCAGGGCTGGCGTTATAGGTATCGTCAATCACAGTCCAGTCGCCAATCTGCATTCGGTGACAGCGTCCCGGCACAGTCGCATAGTTCCGCAGGCTCTCAGACACATCCTTTTCAGAGATTCCCAGCTCTCGCGCTACGGCGATTGCCGCCAGGGCAGCATTGATAAAGTGACGCCCCACGACCGGTAACAGATACAGTTGGCCATTCACCCGAAAGGAAATCCCCTGTTGATTCTGTGCAATCAAAACAGCCTGTAGATCATTGTTTTCTCCCAGTCCCACACGCACAGTTCTGGCAGAGGTCCGGGAGACCAGATAGTCTGCAAACGGGTCATCGCCGCAGACCACAGCCAGCCCCGCGGTCGGCAGAGCTTCGAATAAAGCACCTTTGGTTTCAGCAGTCTGTTGCAGTGTCCCGAAATGTTCCAGGTGCGAGCGACCGATGCCTGTAATCACACCAATCTGAGGAAGTGCAATTTCAGACAGCTCTTGAATTTCTCCCACCTGCGACGCTGCCAGTTCCAGTACTGCGAATTGATGAGTTGCTTCCATCGCGGCGATACTCAAAGGCACGCCAAATTCATTATTGAAATTCGCCGGGCTTTGAACCCCTGACAGGCAGGACGACAATGCCGTATAAATCATCGTCCGCGTGGTTGTTTTGCCCACACTGCCTGTGATACTAATCAGCTGTGCCGTCTGTTGCTGTCGATACCAGCGGGCAAATTGCAACAGCGCCTGATTCACATCGTCAACCTCAAGCAGTCGTTGAGCATCAGCGACTGATACCTCTCCACGTTTAACCACACAGGCTGCCGCCCCTTGCGCCAGTGCCTGCCCCACAAACTGATGCCCGTCCAGCCGCTTCCCCTGGATGGCAAAGAACAGTTCATTCTTTTGCGTAGTGCGCGAATCAATTGATATCCCGACAACGTCAGCCAGTTCCTGAAGCGGGCAAGTTACCCCCTTCTGAATCACCTGGCTGATTGTGTTGATTGAGATACGATCCATGAGAACGTTATATTTTCTGATTACGGGAATGAATATTTACTGCTGATAAGACGGTTAAGCCGGCACTTTCCGGGTGCTGTCGATGTGTTTTTTGTGGAAGTAATTCTCGACCACAAGCCGATCACTGAAGGGAATGATCTGATCGCCGATAATCTGCTCGCTTTCATGACCTTTACCGGCAATCAGTACCACGTCACCCTCGCGGGCCTCTGACAGGGCATGATGAATGGCCTGTCGACGATCAATTATCTGTTCCGGAGATTTACCACGACTCCGGCACCCCTCGGCAATCGCCCTGATTATCTGTTCTGGATCTTCACTGCGGGGGTTATCGCTGGTTATGATCACCCGATCGGCTTCACTGCCTGCCTGTCCCAGCAGACTGCGTTTTGCCGTATCGCGATCGCCACCGGCACCGAACACACAAAAGACACGTTGAGAGCACAGGCGTTTCGCAGACCGGATCACATGGCTCAATGCATCATCCGTATGAGCATAATCAATCAAAACGGTAAAAGGTTGACCGCAGGATACTCGCTCCATCCTGCCGGGTACCGTGGCAAGTCGTTCGATACCCAATGCAATTTCCGATAAAGAGACTCCCAGGCAGAGACAGGCAGCGGCCGCCGCCAGGCAGTTGGAGATATTATGTGTTCCGATCAGCGAAGTTCGCACGGGGACGGAAAGCCCGCTGGCAATGATTTCGAACTCTGCACCGTCCGTTGATTCCTGCAGATTTCGCGCGACGACGTCGGCCTCACCATCGACGGCATACGTCATCAGTCTCTGAGACGGCTTGACTGCGTCTGCAAAAGACCGGCATGTGGGATCATCCCAGTTCAGGATTACCGCACCTTCCGGTTTGACCTGTTGAATCATACGGGATTTACAGGCAGCGTAGTTTTCAAAATTCTGATGATAATCAAAATGATCCTGCGTGACGTTCGTGATTACTCCCACGGAAAGTTCGGTCCCCGCCAGACGACTCTGATCCAGAGCATGACTGGAAACTTCCATCACCGCATGAGTGGCTTTTCTGCAAACCATTTCCGCCAGCAGTTGAGAGAGCTCGTTCGCATCAGGCGTGGTCAGCGAAGCAGGTCGGGATGAAACACTGTTGTGGTATTCGACCGTGCCGGAAAGCCCCGTTCTCCTGCCGGAGTTCTGCAGGATAGATCGAATCAACCAGCTGACAGTAGTTTTCCCATTAGTACCCGTCACTCCGACTGTTTCAAGATGCCGGGCTGGACGTCCCGCCAGTTCAGCACAGAGCAGGGCATAGACCTTTCTTACATCGGAAACAATACATTGAGGCACCTTTAGCCCTGTCAGAGGGCGTTCCGTCAGAATTGCTTTTGCCCCTTTTTGAACCGCTTCGGGAATATACCGTTCTGCACACTCCCTGGTACCGCTCACGACGACAAACAGATCACCTGGCTGACAGTGACGGCTGTCTGACCGTATTGATGTCACAAAAACATCAGCACAATCAACAAAGCTTGCAGTGGGAACCAGTAATCGAAGACTGACGGCAATGGTCCCGGGTGACAGGCTGATTGATGAAGATGACATGGATGTGAGGTAAGAACCATGCATTTCAGGAAACCAATAGGTTAAAGAATCGATGACGGAAGGAAACTTCATTGACGTGGTAGCGTGGTGAATAAATCCGGACAGCCCGAACAGGCAAAGGTATGGAAATTGGATTTGTTCAGAATTGGAAATGTCTTAAAGTGGGAAGCATTCTCGTAATTCTTCGATTCAGGTCAACCCAGGAAATTCAAAAAAACGACCGGCGTCACCTGGCTTGTAATTATTACACAGACAATGCCGCTGATCGCACTTCGGCACATCAGTACCAGCCGGCCTGAAATCACGGGCCGCAGAAACCAGGGCCGTCATTAATCCAACAGATTTAACCCAACAAGATTCGCTCTCATCCCGACAGAAAAGGACTGGAAAATCAGTTGTTTTTTCACACCACCTTAGCACAAATTTAAAATTAGTATTTTTACCTATTTCGTACACAATGCTATGGATTCCGACACTCCGCCTCGGTATCCTGAAGATAACTCAAGCGTTACCCGTCCATTTCCATAAGCGCATTGAGTAAAGAGAATCTGCAGCCTGACGGGCTGTTTTAATAAATTTCACTAACGCAAATTCTTGCTGATAATTCGAGACTTCTATTGAGGAGCTTATTCACCTTACCTGTCAAACGGAGAAGTATTCTAACGCTATTTATCCCCATCCCAGTCAACTTATTCCGATGTGTCAAAGGAGAGAGAAGATGAAACTGAACTCGCGCCTCAAAAAAGGCTTCACTCTTATCGAATTACTTGTCGTCATCGCTATCATCGCTATTTTAATTGCACTGTTGCTTCCTGCAGTGCAACAGGCCAGAGAAGCCGCCCGACGCTCCACCTGCAAGAACAACCTCAAGCAGCTGGGACTGGCGTTCCACAATTACCACGACACACATAACTGCTTTCCGTTTTCCTGGTTTGTTGACCCTACCAACCCTGCGAACCCGAAAGCAGGCGTTTATGGCGTCATGCTTCTGCCTAACATCGACCAGGCTCCTCTTTACAATCTCTGGAATTCATCCTACCCGGCCTTCGATCAACTCGCCGCCATTCCTGCTGTCGCGCAAAACCTGACCGTAATTGCAACCCCAGTGCCAGTCTTTATGTGCCCCTCGACACCGGAAGATACGAAACATAATTATGATCTCGCCAGCCTGAGTTTCCCATTGACTTACACAGCAGCCCGCACCGATTATTGTCCGGCATCGGGTGTGCGAGGTGACTATTCATCGATTTCTTATACTGGCCATCCCGCCGCCAGTAGCCGCTCCGGCCTGTTAAACAATGTCGGAGTCGATCCCTCAGATCCGACTGCGCCGGGAAATACAATTACCAGAATGCGTGATATTATCGATGGCTCCTCCAACACAATTTTACTGGGCGAAAGAGTAGGGGGGACCAATATCTATAGCGGAACGACCAGAAACGCAGCATTGACAACAGCCTATGGCCCTACCAACGGTGGAGGCTGGGGAGACCTGTTAAACGGCGACCACTGGTACAAGGGTTCGCTTCGTGATGGAACGGATGGCGCAGACGGTGGCCCCTGTGCTATCAACTGCACGAACGGGCGCAGTTTCGGTTTCCTAAGTTTCCATGTAGGTGGTGCTCACTTCCTGCTGGGGGATGGCGCAGTACGCTTTATCAGCGCCAACATTGGCGGCTACACCTTTGCCAGCCTGACAACCAGGGCAGGCGGCGAAACGCTCGGTGAATTCTAAATAACGGTACGACCTCCGTACCTCAGAGAAACTACCACCTGGAGCAGGCACAAACGCTCCAGGTGGAGTTTGAATTCAACACATCCTCTATTTTCCTGAGATCACCCCATGAAACTGCTGAATATTCTATGCGCCACCCTGTTCCCCCTGATGTTCTCTGCCTGTGGAAGTGTAGAAGAACCACATACCAAAGAGACTTTCCCCGTCACGGGAAAAATAACCGTTGACGGGCAAGAACCCGGCTCCCCCATTAAGATTACGTGCCACAAACTAGATGAAATTGATACCGAGCATCCAACGATTTCCGGAAGCCAGACAGCCAACGATGGTACTTTCGAAATCTCTACTTACACCTCAGGTGATGGGATGCCGGAAGGGGAGTACGCGCTGACGTTTCTCTGGGGAAAAATGAATATGATGTCGCGCAGCTATGGTGGGCCGGACAAGCTGAAAAAACGCTACACTAATCCTGAAAAATCAGAGATCAAATTCACGGTCGAGCCGGGAAAACCGGTGGACCTCGGAGTCATTGAACTCACCACAAAATAAAAGCACACGCTTTTAATCTGACAGTAGATTTGACACTGAAACAATGGCATCCTTCTCGGCTCTCAGTTGATTTCAATTCTTCCAATTTACCGCTTACTGCATACCGGAAACCTACCATGTTGACACGTATTGTTACTTCTCTCATTCTGGCCATCAGTTGCACTCCTCTGACAGCCGCTGAAAAAACAAATATTCCAGCAAGGCCCACGACAGCCAGCCAGATTCCTGATGCCTTTTTTAAATACATCGAACGCGAGGAACCGGCATATCAGTGGGAAATCCATGATTCATTCTCACACGATGGCGTGACCGCGTATCCGGTGGAACTGACTTCACAAACCTGGCAGGGGATGACCTGGAAACACTGGCTCTACATTTTCGAACCGGACAACGTGCAGATTAACAGTAAAGTGCTGTTATTTGTCACAGGCGGCAGCAACGGCGGGCAGCCAGACCAAAAGCGGTTAAAGCCTGCTTTCCTGCTGGCCAAAACAACCGGGGCCCGGGTTGCACTACTCACACAGGTCCCCAACCAGCCGCTGTTTGATGGCAAAAAAGAAGATGACCTGATTACCGAAACCTGGCTGCGCTATCTGAAAACGGGTGACGAAAACTGGCCGCTGCTGTTCCCGATGGCAAAAAGTGCGGTCAAAGCGATGGACGCCATCCAGGAAATCGCTCTGGAAAAACGAAATCTGGTGATTGACGGTTTCGTCATTACGGGCGCTTCGAAACGTGGCTGGACCAGTTGGCTCACACCCGTCGTTGACAAACGGATTATCGCAACCGCGCCGATTGTGATTGATACCCTCAATTTTCGCGATCAGATGAAACATCAGATCAATACCTGGGGAAAATACAGCGACCAGATTATTGACTACACCAGCAAAGGACTGATTGTGGAAGGCGAAGAATCAGAACGGGAAAAACACCTGCGTCTGATGATGGACCCCTACACCTATCGTCAACAGCTTACACTGCCCAAGCTCCTGATCAATGGCACGAATGACCAATACTGGGTCGTAGACGCCATGCGATTTTACTGGTCAGACCTGGTGGGACCCAAATACATCCTGCAGGTCCCCAATGCTGGTCACGACCTGGGAGAGGGTGTGGAATACGCACTGCAGACACTCGCCGCCTTCTTCATACATGCTGCGACCGGAAAAGAACTCCCCAAACTGGACTGGGACAATACCAAAGATTTTGAGGTCAAACTGACCAGTTCCAGCAAGCCCCTTCAGGTACGACTGTGGACTGCACAATCTGACGACAAAGACTTTCGAGATTCAAAATGGACCTCCACCGAAGTCCCTCTCAATGGCTCTGGATATTTAGCTAAAATAAACAAACCAGAAAAAGGGCACATCGCTTACTACCTGGAAGCCATCTATACCATCAATAATATCCCGTATTCACTTTGCACGATCACTACGTCAAAATGACTCAGGTATCAGATACTCGGTAAAACACGATCGTTTCTTCACAATTTAGAAAGAAGTTTTGATTTTCATCTATAAGTTTCAAATTTGAATGTTAAGATGACGCTTAACAGAACAAATCCGCCAAAATAACCGGAAGGATGGACCGACCTTACTGGTGGTAAAGGAACTAAGAAATGAAAAACGAAACGCTCGCTCAGGAAACTAACCGTATCCCCGCAAAGACAGCCGCAAGATCTGCCGTGATGCAGTTCAATGCGCCACATTCCCTCGAATGTGAAATTCAGCATGCATTGACGGAAGATACGGACGTCTGCGTGAACTCTCTGGTCGTCCACCGCACAAAAAATGGTGTCTGCCTGAAAGGCGTCCTGGAATTTGATGGGGAGTGCCCGGATATTACCAAACGCATCCAGGCTCTGACCGGTATCGAAGAGGTCATCAATCACCTGCTTATCAAACGCCGGATGCCTCTGCCCAAAAAGGGTTAGAGATTTTCACGTACGTTTGACCCCAGATGAGAGCATTCAAGCCGCAGTCTGCTACTGCGCTTACGCCTCCGTACAGATCAGGTTTCTACCTGCTTTCGATGAGATTCTGATAAAAAATAAAAAATTCGTCTGTGCGCCGATTTCGACTTCTGATAACTTTCGAGAATCAACCTCGCGATTCGAGGCGTCCAAATCTCTGAATCACATCCGCAATCATGATCACCTGTTTCGACGCCTGATCCAAACCTTAATGATTCACATGAACTCCGGACTGCTGCAGTATTTTTCAGGATGAAAATAGCAACAGATCCCGGCACTTATTGAAGAACTTATCAGTAGCAGGAAGGCGACTATGAGTCTCAATCAACCCCCCAATCAGGACTTGATGGTTCAAATTCGCTGGCTGATCCGCAGAGACATGCCAGAAGTACTTCGAATTGAAGAAGACAGCTTTGAATACACCTGGTCTGAAGAATATTTTCTCAGTTGTCTGAGACAGCGAAACTGCATCGGAATGGTTGCCGAGCATAACCACCAGATCGTCGGGTTCATGATTTATGAACTCCACAAATCGATGATTCAGGTACTCAACTTTGCCGTCGCTCCCGAATTTCGTCAGCAGGGGATTGGTCGCCAGATGGTACAACGGGTGGTTGATAAACTGTCCCAGCAGCGCCGCCGCGAGATCGCCCTCGAAGTGCGGGAAACCAATCTGACTGCCCAGCTGTTCTTCCGCAAAATGGATTTCCGTGCGGTTTCCGTACTGCGAAACTACTTCGAAGATGCTGGCGAAGATGCCTACGTTCTGCAATATCGGCTCGAACGCTCCGAACAGGATTTTGCTCCCGGACTTTCTCCTAAAAATCGGATCAGTAATTACCTGGACGCTTCTGACGCTGCCTGAAACTGACAGCACATGACCACACACCTGCCAGACGAATCTGCTTCCGCGATCCCTTCGTCCGTCATCCAGGTGCGGGGGGTGCGGGTCCATAATCTGAAAAATATCGACCTTGATATCCCTTTGAATCAGCTGATCGCGGTCTGTGGCGTCAGTGGCTCAGGCAAAACCAGCCTGGCATTTGATACCCTCTACGCCGAAGGACAGAGACGCTACCTGGAAACCCTCTCTCCCTCTGCGCGACAGTATTTAAACCAGCTTCCGAAACCGGACGCAGACCAGATCACGCGAATTCCACCGGCCATTGCCCTCAGGCAGAACACCAGCCAGCGTCACTTTTCCTCCAGGGGCCTGGAATCAACCGCTGGTATCGAATCGGGAATCCAGCATTACCTGCGACTCCTGTTTTCCGCTTCTGGTCAGATTTTCTGTCCGAACTGCGAGATTCCGATCGCTCCTCAAACACCAGAAACCGTCTTGGCATTTATCAAATCGTTACCGACCGAAATCCGCTACCAGATCTGTTATCCGATCACTTTGGGCGAGCAATCTCTTTCTGAAATCATCCAGGAGCTGAAACAGCAGGGTCTGAACCGCATAATTTTAAACCACGAGGAATATCAGCTCTCAGACGACGCGGCAGCAGTCCTCGCTCAAGCCGACGCCCGCGACGAGGAAATCCTGGTAGTGCTCGACCGGCTGACAACCCGGTCCATCGATGAACAGCGGATCCTCGAAAGCCTGGAATTCGCCTTCAGCGAGTCTTCCGGTCAGGCAATCCTCCTCGTGATGGAGCCTCTTGAAAACCAGGCAACAGGGATTCCCTTTTCCATCGGGCAGCAGCAGATCTTGCGTTTTGATTTCTCCGCTGATCTGTCATGCCCGCAATGCCCTCTCGAATTTGCCCAGCCGGAACCACAGCTCTTTAATTTTTACAGCCCCGGCGGCGCCTGTTCCCATTGCGGAGGAGCGGGGACAGTTCCCACAACAACCGGCACAAATACGATAGAAATCTGTTCCCACTGCCATGGCAGCCGCCTGAACCCTTCCGCCCTGGCAGTTCGCGTCAATGGACACAATATCGATCAACTGGGTCAACTCCCTGTCCAGCAGATACCTGACTGGCTGGAACAGTTTTCGAAAGGGCTGTCAGAATCAGAAGCGCAGCCCCTGACTCCCGTCATACGTGAAATCAGGGATCGTCTCTCCCTGATGATTGAACTGGGATTAGGCTACCTCACACTGAATCGCACGCGTTCCACTCTTTCCAGTGGTGAAATCCAGAGAACATCGCTCACCTCCCTGTTATCATCCAACCTGGTCAACACCCTGTATGTACTGGATGAGCCTTCTTCAGGTCTGCATCCGGCTGACTGCCATCGTGTCATTTCAGTTCTGCAGAAATTAAGACAGTTGAACAACACACTACTTATTGTCGAACATGATGCTGCTTTTATCCGCGCTGCAGAACATATTATCGAACTGGGCCCGGAAGCCGGAAAAGCAGGGGGAGAAGTCATCTTCGCAGGTCCGCTCGAAGCGTTGAAAACCAGCGAGATCTCTCCCACGGGCAGATTCTTAAACTCCACAGAAACGGCACCACTGAAAACAGAACCTGGCCAGCCAGCCTCAGACTGGATCACGCTGACCAACGCAACTCGAAATAATCTGCAGAGCATCACCGTTCGCTTTCCCCTGCGGCAATTGTGCGTGGTAACCGGGATCAGCGGCAGCGGGAAAAGCAGCCTGCTCGAGCAGACCCTGTTTCCCCTCCTCGCAGCGCAGCTTTCCGCGACTCGATCGAGCCAGATCGATGCTGGCAGCGTATCCCTGTCAGGCGCTGATCAGATCGATGAAGTCATACTGCTGGATCACTCCCTGACAGGTCAGAATCCGCGCAGTATACCGGCAACGTACCTGAATCTGTTTGACGAAATTCGCTCTATTTTTGCCCAAACACCCGATGCCTGGCTTCGCAATCTTTCGCCGGGACATTTCAGTTTCAACAGCAAGTCGGGGGGCCGCTGTCCGGTGTGCAAAGGGACCGGGAAGATTGAAATTGACCTGCAGTTTCTCGCGGATTTGACAATGGACTGCCAGGAATGTCATGGCAAACGGTATCAGCGGGAGTTGCTGGATATCAAATACCGAAAACTGAATATCGCAGAGGTCCTGGAATTGACCGTGGACGAAGCGTTTCCGTTTTTTCGGGGTCAGTCGGCCTTACAGAAAAAACTGAAACAGCTCAAAGACGTCGGCCTGGGATACCTGCCTCTGGGTCAGCCTCTCCCGACCCTCTCAGGCGGGGAATGCCAGCGTTTGAAACTGGCCGCCTATCTCAATACCAGCAGCCGCAACAAAACGCTGTTCCTGATGAACGAACCGACGCGCGGCCTGCACCCACTGGATATCCAATACGTACTGAACTGCTTTAACTATCTGCTGGCAGCAGGCCATTCGATCATTTTGATCGAGCATAACGTGGATCTGATTCGCGCTGCAGATCATATTATTGACCTGGGACCGGAGGCAGGAGCTGAGGGGGGTTGCATCGTAGTCACCGGCACGCCTGCAGAAGTCGCCGCCCATCCCACGTCTTATACAGGGATGGCACTTAATGCGAAGTTTTCATAATACCGACCAGGCGTGATTACCGTCTTTTACGCTGGCGTTTCCCTTTTTTACCGGAACGCGAAGAACCCTTCTGAGTTTGACTTCCCGTTTTTCCCCGTTGATTTTTCAGATCATCAATCCGATCGCGCAGTAACGCGGCCCGTTCGAACTCCAACTTCTCTGCTGCTTCCAGCATTTCCTGCTCCAGTTCTCCCAGGAATTCCTGCGTAATGTATTCCGACTCGTCCTTGAACCCCACGGATTCCCGCACAAACTGGCGCGCCTCAATCTCTTCTTCAATTCCCCGCTTAATTGCTTTTTTGATCGACTCGGGAGTAATTCCATGTTCCCGGTTATATTCTTCCTGGATCACACGGCGCCGCTCGGTTTCATCCATGGCATTCTGCATACTGGGAGTCACACGATCTGCATACAGAATCACTTCCGCATTGACGTGCCGGGCCGAGCGACCGATCGTCTGAATCAGGCTGGTCTCGCTCCGCAGGAAACCTTCTTTGTCGGCGTCCAGAATCGCTACCAGTGAGACTTCCGGAATATCGAGTCCTTCACGTAATAAGTTGATCCCCACGACCACATCATATTTCTGCTCACGCAAGCCGCGCAGAATTTCCACGCGTTCAAACGCATCGAGTTCCGAATGCAGCCACGCACAACGAATTCCCTCTTCCTGAAAATAGGATGACAGGTCTTCTGCCAGCCGCTTGGTTAATGTCGTCACCAGCACGCGCTCATTAACGGCAACCCGCTTGAGGATTTCTTCTTTTAGATGAGGCACCTGCCCCCGCGCGGGCTCGATACGAATCACAGGATCGATCAATCCGGTAGGACGAATGACCTGTTCGACCACTTCTCCTTCGACACGTTCCAGTTCCCAGTCACCCGGCGTTGCCGATACAAAGACTGTCTGTTTTCGCCGGGCATTCCACTCATCAAAAGTCAATGGACGATTATCCAGTGCCATCGGCAGGCGAAATCCATGATCGACCAGATTCGTTTTCCGGGAACGGTCACCAGCAAACATTGCCTTTACCTGAGAACAGGTCACATGGGACTCATCCACAAATAACAGATAGTCTTCCGGAAAGAAGTCCAGGAGCGTATCGGGAGGCGAACCCGGTTTTCTGCCCGCCAATGCCCGACTGTAATTTTCGATCCCCGGGCAAAACCCGACCTCTTCCAGCAACTCCATGTCATAGCGGGTCCGCGCACTCAATCGCTGTGACTCCAGAAGTTTGCCTTCGCTCTGCAGCACCTGAATGCGTTCATCCAGCTCCGTCTGAATCTCCTGAATCGCCGACTCAATTCGTTCCTGCGGCAGAACAAAGTGTTTGGCGGGATAAATATAGGCTTCTTTGACAGTCCGCAGCACTTCGCCTGTAAGGGGATCGATGATTGCCAGGTTTTCAATTTCATCCCCCCAGAATTCAATCCGGAAGGCAAACTCTTCATAAGCAGGCCAGCATTCGACGACATCACCACGCACACGGAATCGGGCCCGTGCCAATTCCACATTGTTGCGGTCATATTGAATGTCAATCAGTTTACGCAGCATTTCATCCCGGTCGATTTCTTCCCCCACCCGCAGAGGAATCATCATTTCCAGATAATCCTTGGGAGAGCCCAGCCCGTAGATGCAGCTTACACTCGCCACCACAATCACGTCACGACGGCTGACCAGGGCGCTGGTCGCCAGCAGGCGCAGTCGATCAATTTCATCGTTGATGGATGCATCTTTTTCAATGTAAATATCGCGCTGGGGAATGTACGCTTCCGGCTGGTAATAATCGTAATAACTGACGAAGTAGCTGACCGCGTTATCGGGAAAAAACTCTTTGAACTCGGAGTACAGCTGCGCTGCCAGGGTTTTATTATGCGAGAGCACCAAGGCAGGGCGCCCCAGTTCGGCAATCACGTTAGCCATGGTAAAGGTTTTTCCTGAACCGGTAACCCCCAGCAGGACCTGATCCGATTTGCCTGCTCGGATGCCCTTCACCAGGCCTTCGATGGCTGCCGGCTGATCTCCCGAAGGCTGAAATTCACTCTTTAACTGAAACACAGACATGTTCGCTCGCACTCTCCAGACTTGACCCTTACCGAAAAACTGGCGGGACACTCAGATCGGAATTAGACTTTCAGCCTTTTATTGTAGAGAATCGAAGTGCCAATAAGAAAGGGTCTGGCTGTACTGCAGCGAAAGAAGCCGCCCGATAATAAAACGACACCTGGAAAACGGATTATGCTTCCGATTCCGGTTCGTCTTCTGGAGGTGCTTCCGGCTGTACGGGAGCTTCAGAATCAGATTCTGCAATGACCGTTTCTTGAACGACCGTTTCTTCTTCGGGAGCATGCTGATCCGGGGAAGCTTCGGCTGCTTCGGACGTATCTTCCAGAGGAGGCATCACCCAGATTTCACCATGTTCCACAGGCTGATCTGCCCGGAAGTGATGATGACGCAACAGCTCCAGAATGGCCAGGAATATTCCAATAATCCGGCTCCGCAGCTTTTCTCCTTCAAAAAAGCTGCTGAATGTAACCCGCTGCTCGACACGAACACGCGCACCGATTCGTTCCACGTAAGTAGAAATCGGCGTATCGTCGTAGGTAATACTGGAATGCTCTTCCACTTCTTTGCGTTTGACGACACGAGCCAGCGCACTGACCAGGTCCCACAGTTCGACTTCTTTGATCAGATCTTCAGAAGGATCTTTGCCTGATTTGGGACGCTCATCGGAGAGTCGGGGATAATGTTCCTGCCATTCTGCGGCATGTTCTTCCAGCGCGTTGGCGGCGTCTTTGAATTTTTTATATTCCAGAAGTTGCTGAATCAGATCGCTGCGCGGATCGTCGATGACCTCCGCAACCTCTTCTTCTTCCGCCCGCGGCAGTACCATTCGACTTTTGATTTCAGCCAGAGTGCTGGCCATCAGAATAAAATCGCCCACCAGATCCAGATCAATCAGTTCCAGCACATCCAGGAATTCATTGAACGTTGCCGTAATAGAAGCGACTGGCAGGTCGAGAATGTCGAGTTCATTCCGCCGAATCAGGTATAACAGCAGATCCAATGGACCACTGTATATACTGAGGTCGACCTTATATTGGGCAGTCGTCATATGATTTTTCGGGCTCAATCAGGGAAAACGGACGCCGAGTATTAGCGCTATCCCGTTTTCTCAATGCGGGTTACAGATTTTTCTCGAAGCGGGATCGAATCAGATTCGTCGTCAGTTCCCGCCATTTTCGAGTGGGATACTATCGTTATCGTCAGAATAACCGGTACAAGTTCAAATTTTCCGAGAGCCTGACCATTAAAGAAAAAAATCGGCAAGTCGTAATGACTTGCCGATTTCGAGTTCATCGTATCACGATGATACAAAGCTGCAGCGACTTCGGTCTGCCCTCAACAGACAGAAATGCCGCCGTAAACCCATCTTTGGGTTAAGCAGCTTTGCGGACAGGCATTTGCAGAATTTGTGGTTCGGGCTCTTCGCAAGCTGTCAGGAAATTCTCGAAGACCTGCATATCCAGAGCAGACGCGGAGTGATTCTGGGGATGCCATTGCACGCCAACACAGAACCAGTCTTCATCGGGTACTTCAATGGCTTCAATCACGCCATCCGGAGCAGTCGCCGAAACAACAAACATTTTCGACACATATTTCACAGCCATATGATGCTGGCTGTTCACACGAATTTCACCAGGACCGTACATTTTATCAACGCGGGTACCAGGTTCGATATTGATAATATGACGCAGGTTGGCTTCCACACCATCACGGTGGTACATGGCACCGGCAACGTCTTCGATAACGTGCTGATGCAGTGTGCCGCCACTGATGACGTTCATCAGTTGCATACCCGATCCAATCGCCAGCAGAGGCATTTTCATTTCCATTGCCATCGTACAGACACGACGGTCAAAGTCTTCGCGGCGTAAAGGCATGGCGCGAGAAGCAGGGTGTTTTTCAAATCCCAGACGGATGGGATCCAGGTCTAAGGCACAACCGGAAAGAATCAGGCCATCCAGCTGCTCCAGAAACTGTTTCAGATCGTCATCATCAGCCAGGGGAGGCATCATAACGGGAATACCACCAGCGTCTGTGACCGAGTCATAGTAGCCGGTAAAGAACCAGCTCAAAGCCTGTGACTCTTTTTGCTCGGGGCGAAAATCTCCGGTAATTCCAATCAAGGGTTTCTTAGACATCGAATCCATCCTTCACTTCAGTGCACTTCCTGTGCGGTCAAAAAAACTTACGGGGAGGTAACGGGAATTCCCCAAATTGAGCAGATGGAAGGAAGCGTTTGCGTAGAGACTCGCATTCGAAGTGCGTTCGAGCGGATGAAAATCCCCCCTGATCGAACGATTTGAAATAGAATCCATTCTCTTCTTAGCGGTCCGTTCCTTCGGTCCGTCTGCTACTGATTATTTTCAGTAAATTCAAATGATTCATTCCAGACTTTGCGAATCACTTGAGTGTGCGGATCTTAGTTCCGCCCCCGCACGCTGTCTAGTGAATCGATTATTTTGAGCGAATATCCTGACCTCAGCAGATTCACATACCATATCTTGTGTTATCCCTGCTTTTAAAAATGAAATTCAGTGCTTCCGCTCTCATTTTTATTCAAAAAAAACAAAAATACCACATTTCGCAGCCTTCATTTCACAGCCTTCATTCGCCAGATGACAGGCCTGAGGACACATTGATTCTCAATTCACTCACTACGTTTCGGACCTCGAATCACCGCTTGAATCACGCAGGTTCAATGGCTTCCGTCTGCGTTTTTGAGGACGCTTTCGCTACAGGTAACAGCATCGCCCCGATCGCCGCCAGCAGCAGGCAGGGAATGATTGCATGAAATGCCAGTTGAGGCGTTCCCAACGCTACAAAATGGCTGGTGATCTTCGCCTGGATCATACCGCCGCCCCCCCACGCCATCCCCATTGTGATTGCGGATGCCACACCTCCCCCTTTCGGAAAAAGCTGATGGGAATAAGAGACCATCGCGGGGCTGGTTCCCCATAAAATCAGGCCACTGGGAACCAATAACAGTGTCATCAGCCAGAGGGGACATCCTTCCCAGCCCAGTACCAGCATGAGGGGAATGCCCAGCAGCGGACAGACAACCATAAACAACTTTTCATGACCGGATTTGAATCGAAATGCCATCAGCAACATCCCGGCGCTGGCCGAAAAAAGAAAGACGGACTGGACCAGGCCGATCTGAAATGCGGAAACATTCTGGTCTTTCAGAATGAAAGATATCAGCTTATCCATCGCCATATTGGGAACCAGTCTGAGCGAGCAGACCATAAATAGAAACAACGCCAGCGGCACCCGTCCTTCCAGCATCTGCGACAATGACTGCGCCTTTTTCTTTCGATCGCGTTCAAACAGAGCCGCCGGTGGTTTACCAATCCTGTGCAGGAGAAGAATCAGACCGGCATACAACGGCGCCAGAATCCAGACGCTCGACAGTCCCCAGGTAGAAACGATCGCCCCACAGATGATCGGCCCGATCGCCAGCCCCATGGCACCGCCGAACATGAACAGCGACAGACTCCGCGTACGTCGTTCCGGAATCAGGGAACCTGCGACCACAGCCGCTTCCGGATGGAAAGAACCGATACCAATTCCCCCCAACAGCAAAGCCACACACAGCAAAAAGACACTGTTTGCCGGCCCGACCAGCGGCATCATCACAGCTCCCAGCAACGGCCCCAGCCATAAAATGGATTTGATCGGGTATCGATCGCGAATGTATCCAAATACGGGTTGAGCCAGTGAGGATGCCAGCGCATGAATGGTCAGTACAATGAACAGCGAATTCTCCGTCAGGGAATGAACCCGTTCCAGTTCCCCCCACAAAGGGCCAACTACAATTGCTGAAGCATCAACGATGATATGAGTCAGGGTGAGACAAATCAGACTACGATAGGCGTGGGACATGTTCAGGAAAGCTTTAAGGCAGGAATTCAATTCAGAAGTCAGCAGGTATTCTATCGGAGTGCATTGCAGAATGCGAATCGCCGGGGCAGGGCGGCCCCTCCGATTTGAGACTGCGTCCAGTTTTACGATAGCCTCTCCAGGGCCATTTTGTCCGAGTATAATAGATTAAGAGACGCTATCGTTAAATGTAATGCGCTCAGGTGCATTTTCCTGATTCTGCCTGAAACAGCTTGTATTGTGATAATTGCGAAAACCCGCTATACCATCAGAATCAGAGAGTATTCAAAACAAATCTTTACCGAGAGTATGATCGTTGCAATCCGAAATTGAGTGGACTTTTGAATCAACCAGCGAGCTCGAGACACAACGCCTGGGGAAAAAGCTGGCAGAAACTCTGACCCCGGGAACCGTCATCGCTTTGAATGGTAATCTGGGTGCTGGTAAAACGCGTCTGGTTCAGGCAATCGCCACTGCGCTCGGCGTCGATCCGGCTGAAGTGACCAGCCCGACCTTTGTCCTGATTCAGGAATACCAGGGGCGACTTCCCTTGTACCACTTCGACACCTATCGTCTGCGTGACACCGATGAATTTCTGGAACTGGGAGCAGATGACCTGCTTTACTCGGACGGAGTCTGCCTGATCGAGTGGGCCGACAAAGTCAAGGAAGTCCTGCCCGGTGATCTGTTGCAGATCAATATTGAACACACTTCACAAACAGCGCGCACATTTCGGTTTCAAGGGCAGGGGGCACGGTCTGAACAGATCATCGCCCGACTGAAATCGGAATCAATCTGAATCTTTCAAGCCGCGAACTCTCCCCAATCCAATCTGAATCAGGAAAAGAGCAAAATGACCGTTGAATCAGAACAAAAACTGCTTGTCACGGGAGGAACAGGTCTGGTTGGCAGTCATGTCATTCAACGGGCGCGAGAGGCAGGGATCCCAACGATAGCGCTGGTTCGCTCAGTTGATCAGGCTAAGTTCCTGAAAGATTTCAACGCCGAGCTGGTTGAGGGCGATTTAACCGATAAAAAATCATTAGGGGATGCCCTGACTGGCGTAACGATTGTCGTTCATACCGCAGCCAAAGTAGGTGACTGGGGGAGTGTCGACGAATACCGAAACACCAACGTCAAGGGTTTCGAGAATCTGTTGACGGCACTGGAAGAACAATGCCTGATCAAGCATTTGATTCACATCAGTTCGCTGGGAGTCTATGAAGCCCGCGATCATTATGGCACTGACGAAACAGAGCCTCCGCACGCTTCCGGCATTGATGGCTACACTTTAAGCAAAATTGAATCAGAACAACTGCTGTTGAAGCATTCAATTCCTTACACCATTTTACGCCCCGGCTTTATTTACGGTCCCCGGGATCGGACTGTTCTGCCCCGCATTCTGGAACGATTGAAATCCGGTCGATTCGCCTACCTGGGCAGCCCGGAAAAACTGATGAATAATACTTACGTGGAACATCTGGTTGACGCCATTTTTCTGGCGCTGTTCAACGAAGAAGCATTGAGTCAGACCTACAATATCACGGATGTCTCCCTGGTCAGTAAGCGTGAATTCATTTCTACGATCGCAGAACTGGCCGAGTACCAGCCTCCGAAAAAAGTGGTCCCACTCCCCGTCGCCCGGAACCTGGCCCGGATCATGGAAGGTCTCTGGAGATTTCTGGGAAAAAAACAGGCTCCCATCCTGTCACAGGCGCGCATCAAGTTCCTGGGGCTGAACCTGGATTTCAGTTCGCAGAAAGCACAGCAGGAACTGGATTATCAACCACAAAAAACATTTCAGCAGTCGATGGGGGCGACAATCGAATGGTTCCGAAACCACCACCAGTTACCGTAAATCCGATCCGCTTATGAAATCTGCGTAAAATCCCTGCGAATGCAGCAGAGCAGGGGAACTCGGCGATTGACCTGCCCCATGCCTGAAAGTTAGAATAGTATTATGGAAAGTCCCCAAACGCAGCCATCTGATCAGACAGATCAACCACAGCAGCCTGCTCAAAAAGCCTGGTCATGGCGGCGGTACATTATCACTTCCACGATTCAGATTACCGTTTTAGTGCTCCTGTACGTACTTTCTATCGGCCCCTTATTCTGGCAATGGTACTCTTCATTTAATTCAATGAGTTCGCCATTCTTCGCAGCGTTCTACACCCCTCTTTTATTAGCCTGCGACCTGTTTCCCCCGCTCTCCGACGGCGTGAACTGGTATATCAACCTCTGGATCGGCTGAAGCGTTTCCCCGGGGCAGAGCTTGCCTGAGAGGAACAGTGTTGCAATGAACGGTTTTGATCAGCTCAGCATTACTGCGAACACGTGAAATTCAAGATCACGTTCATCAATCAACGTTCATATTAAAAACCAAAAGTGCAGAGCCTCCAGGTTGATTGACAAACCAGAGATTCGACATACACTCAGGGAATGGAAGCTGTAGCAGAATTCTCTCCAGCTTCCTTTCGTTACCAATCTCTCACAGCTCAAGCTGTGTTTTGCCTGGATGGCATTCATAAAAACGGGAGCACGGAATAATATGAGCGACCCCAGACCTTTTGCTCACCTGCATTGTCACACCCACTTCAGCATGCTGGATGGTGCCAGCCGCATCCCCGAGATGGTGAGTAAAGTCAAACAGGCGGGTATGAATTCGCTCGCGATCACCGACCACGGCAACCTGTACGGCGCGATGGATTTCTATCAGCAATGCCGCAGCCAGGACGTGAATCCCATCCTCGGGCTGGAAGCTTACATCGCCCCCCGGAGCCGCTTCGAAAAAGGGGCTTCCCGAATGAAAGAGGCCAGCTTCCACCTGACGTTGCTGGCGCAAAACCGCCAGGGGTTCGAAAACCTGATCAAACTCTCATCAATGTCCTACCTGGAAGGCTTCTACTACAAACCGCGAATCGACAAGGAAATCCTGGAGGCCCACAGCGAAGGGCTGATTCTGTTAACAGGTTGTGCCGCCGGGGAATTGTCGCATCACATTCTGGGAGAAGACTGGGAAGAAGCGGAAAAATTATGCGCCTGGTATGAAAAGGTTTTCGGAGACAGAGTCTATATGGAAATCCAGAATGCCGGCCTGGAGATTCAGCGGCAATGCCTGGAAGGAACTGTCGATCTGGCCAGAAAAATGGGCCTGCCCCTGGTTGCGACTAACGATGCGCACTATGTCGATCAGAAAGATGCCGAAGCACAGGATGTATTGCTCTGCGTGAGTACGCGGGCGGTTGTCAGTGATGAAAAACGCATGAAAATGACCGGCGACCAGTTTTTCGTGCGGACACAGGAAGAGATGTACAATGCCTTCCCCGGCCATGAGGATGCGGTCGCCCGGACACAGGAACTGGCAGAACGGGTCGACATCCAGATGTCGGATAAAAAATACTACCCGGTCTTCCAGCCACCGGATAATTTGACCGACACGCAATACCTGCGAAAACTCTGTGAAGATCGCCTGCCCATTAAATACGGAGATGAACTGACACAGGCACACTGGGACCGACTCCATCTGGAACTGGGTGTGATCGAACAGATGGGCTATTCCAGCTACTTCCTCATCGTGTGGGACTTCGTGCAGTTTGCCGAAAACGAAGGCATTCCCTGTACAGCACGTGGATCGGCGTGTGGCGCGATCGTTGCATTTCTATTGGGGATGTCCCAGGTCTGTCCGCTCAAGTACGACCTGCTGTTTGAACGGTTCCTGGACCCCAGTCGTACGGAACCACCTGATATCGATATCGACTTCTGCCGTGACCGACGCCAGCTGGTGATCGATTACACCAAACAGAAGTATGGTGAGAAAAGCGTGGCACAGATCGGTACTTTTGGTACTTTGAAAGCCAAGGCGGCCATCCGGGACGTAGGGCGTGCGCTGGGAGTTCCGCTGGCACGTGTCAATGAAATCGCCAAGATGATACCTGAATCGCTGGGAATCAAACTGCAGGATGCGCTGAAAGAAAGCCCCGATCTCCAGTCTGCCTACGATCAGGATTCCGAAATCAGACGCTTGCTCGATCTGGCAATGCAGCTGGAAGGTTTATGCCGCAGTGCTGGTACCCACGCGGCGGGTGTCGTTGTGGCGGACCTGCCTCTCTCCGAAGTCGTTCCTCTGCAATCGATAACCGGCAAGACTGACATCATCACCCAATGGGATGGCCCTACCGTCGAATCGGTGGGACTGCTCAAGATGGACTTCCTGGGTCTGCGCAACCTGACGATCCTGGACAAGGCCGTTCAAAACGTCAAAAAACACTGCAACATCGATATCAATCCGCATAAACTGCCCCTGGATGACCGGGAAACCTTCGAGCTGCTGCAACGGGGAGAAACCAAAGGGATCTTCCAGTTGGAAAGTGGCGGGATGCGCGATCTGCTGACCAAGATGAAGCCAGACAAGTTCGAAGATATCATCGCAACCTCCGCTCTGTACCGTCCGGGCCCTCTGGAAGGGGGGATGGTGATGCAGTATGTCGATGTTAAAAATAACCGGATTCCGATTCCCAAAGTTCATCCCATTGTAGACGAAATTCTGGATGAGACCTACGGCGTGATGGTCTACCAGGAACAGGTCATGCGGATTCTGAACCGCGTGGGAGGCATCGAGCTTTCTGCTGCGTACCGCTGTATTAAAGCGATCAGCAAGAAAAAACTGAAAATCATTGCGGATTTCCGCGATCAATACCTGGAAGGCGCCGAAAAAAGTGGCGTCGATGTCAAACTGGCTACCGACCTTTTTGAAATGATCGAAAAGTTCGCAGGTTACGGGTTCAATAAATCGCACTCTACCGCCTACGGGGGAGTCGCCTATGCGACGGCGTACCTGAAAGCCCATTACCCCAAAGAATTCATGGCGGCCTTACTCTCCTGCGGAATGGAAAGTCATGAACGAATCAACGAACACGTTGATGACTGTCGCCGGATGAAAATCGAAGTACTCCCACCGGACATCAATCGCTCCGAGGTGGAATTCAGCGTCGATGGCGAAAAAATCCGCTTCGGCATGGGGGCCATCAAAGGAGTCGGGGAACAGGTTCTCGAAGCGGTCGTCAAGGAGCGTGAGGAAAATGGACCGTTTACCAGCCTGTATAACCTGTGTGAACGTGTTGACCCCAAAACCCTCAACAAGAGTACGCTCGAAATCCTCATCAAAGCAGGAGCCCTGAACAGCCTGGGCGGCAACCAGGCGCAGCTGATGCTGACAGTAGAACGTGCCGTGCAATCGGCATTGAACATCCATCGCGACCGGGCACGAGGACAAAAAAGCCTGTTCGGCGATGAACCGACTGACGAAGAATCTGATTCAGCAGAAGAAACCTCATTGCCGGAAGCAGAAGACTGGCCGCGTGCCCAGAAACTGGGCGCTGAAAAAGAAGTGTTCGGCTTCTATCTCACATCCCATCCACTGGCGGAAATGGGAACGGCCCTCTCCAAATATGCTCAGAATCAGACTAATGAGCTGGCGGAAATGGATGACCGGGTCGAAGTCATCCTCGCAGGCATGGTGTCTTCTATCAAAATGGCAGCTACGAAAAAGCCAAGCAAGAATGGAAACACACGCTATGTGAACTTTGACCTTGAAGATCCCCATGGACTGGTTCGCTGTATCATGTGGCCCGAACAGTTCGCTTCGATGGGTGAGAAAGTCAAACTGGAAGCGATGGTCATTATCAAAGGGAAAATCGACAAACGGGGCAGGGAACCGAACGTCATTGTCGACCAGCTACTGACTTTGAATGATGCCCGGAAACAGTTCACTGACCGCCTGGCAATCAATTTTAAACGCGGAGTTCACTCCCGGCAGGATATGGTCAATGTCCATGACGTGCTGACACAATTCCCCGGGCAGACAGAAGTCATTCTGGTTGTCGATTCGGTGGATCAGGAGAAACCCAACACGCAGTTACGATATGTACTCAACCCTCCGGGAAGCCTGCGCGTTTCCTGCAGCAATGAATTCGAGACTCAGCTAACTGCCGTGATTGGTCAGAGCCATATACACTTCCATACCCCTGTGAAGAAAAAAAGTACCAATGGAAGTCCGGTCCGGTAGCACTTTTGCAGCGATCACAGTCATTAATGAGATCGGTTCTGGCAGATTAAGAGAAATCTTGACGTTCCCTGCTGCCGAAAATAAGAGTATAGTTGCGCTGTTTTGACGCTTTTCAGTAGTTTCAGGAATTCAATGAATGAGAAAAACAGGGATCGTGGTACTGGCATTGGCTGGATTCGCAGCCGCCTTTCTGTTTTCTGCTGAGAATTCGAATCGAAGTCAGTCAAACAGGGCGCAGAGTCAGAAACCGGTTCTGCAACAGATCCCGTCCCGTGCAATATCCCAAAATAAGACTGCCAAACCCCAAAAACATCCTGAATCTAACGGAAACTCCACCGAACTGAATTCAAAAACGCTCCTGGCGCGACTTGTCGGCAAATGGGAACAGACCAAAAGTACCAGCAAACAGATCCTGACCATCAACGAAAATGGAACGGCCACAATGGTAATTGAACCACAGGGGCTCTGGACTACGGTGCTGGGTAAAAAAGTCACCGTTGATATCGAATGGCAATTAAATGCTGCGACTTTGACCCTACGGGCTGTCGGCGGAAGTCCTGAAAACAAGCTGGATTACATCAAGCAACTCTGGGGAAGTGAATTTGTGCGTGAGATCCATTCGATCGAAGACAAAATGTTCACACTGCGGGATGATCAGGGAGATGTCAGTCAGAAGTGGATTCGCACATCCTATTGAGATGTTTTAGAAAATCCGCTCATCTGCCCCTTTTCAGGACTGCCAGCATACTTGTACTCTCCTTCATTTCGCCTATCATAGAGCAACACTGCAGCCTGACATCAACTGCACACACCCACACCATCATCGAGCCTCATCACCCATTCGGGCTGCAGGTTCAGAAAATGATCATGGCTCCGGCGTGTTGACCGGAACAGGCTTTAGCGATCCAGATTTTTCTGGAACACAGGAACTACTTAGAAAAACTCGCTCCTTCTGAACTGAAAGATATTTTTGATGAACAATCAGGTCACTTCATCTCCTTCGCGCTGGCAGTCACTCGCTGATCAGGTTCTGTCTGGTTACCAGATTAACCGTGAAGAGGGATTGGCAATTTTAAACTCAAGTGATGATGAATTACTGGACCTGCTGTCTGCCACCTATCGCATTCGACAGAAATCTTTTGGAAAACAGGTTCAACTCTACTACCTGAAAAATGCCAAAAGTGGTCTCTGCCCCGAAGATTGTGGCTACTGTTCTCAGGCGCGGGGATCCAAGGCGGATATCCCCAAATACCGCATGCTCAATGAAGAAAAACTGCTCGAAGGGGCTAAAGCCGCGGATGAAGCGAAAGCGGGAACCTACTGCATCGTCGCCAGTGGCCGTGGCCCGACAGACAAAGAGGTAGAGCATGTTGCGTCTGTTGTGGAAAAAATCAAATCATCCTTCGATTTACGCATCTGCTGCTGTCTGGGTCTGCTGAATGAAGATCAGGCGAAACGTCTGCAGCAGGCGGGCGTGAATCGCATCAATCATAATTTAAACACCAGTCGCGAATACTACGAAAAGATCTGTACTACCCATACTTATGAAGATCGTTTGCAGACCCTGAAAATAGCCCGGGAAGCCGGCATGGAACTCTGCAGCGGCCTGATTGTGGGAATGGGCGAGGTTGCCGAAGACATTGTCGACGCTACTTTTGAACTCCGCGAACTGGAAACACGATCCATCCCGGTAAACTTCCTGAACTCCATTGATGGAACTTCACTGGAAGCGGTGGATGAACTCGACCCCCGCTATTGCCTCAAAGCGCTCTGCCTGTTCCGGATGGCACATCCTGCGACGGAAATTCGTATTGCCGGCGGCCGTGAAGTCAACCTCCGCTCAATGCAGGCCATGGGACTCTATGCGGCCAACTCCATGTTCGTCAGCGACTACCTGACAACCAAAGGTCAGGCAGCTGAAGCAGATTATGAAATGATCGCTGACCTGGGCTTTGAAGTCATCATTTCAGGGCATGAAATGGATGCGACGGGCGAACCTGCCGAACTGGCAACGCAGGCCGAATCCTGCTGAATCAGGCAAATCTCCTGACAGTGTTTGAACTTGGATTCTCAAAACCCTTACCTTGATTGAGGTTGTACAAAAAACGGTCTCCGTTTATGATCTCAACCTCGAAATTGAATGCGCGGTGGAAAAACCTCAGCTCAATTTCCCGGGAATGGAATCCATATCAACAATGTCAGGGAGTACCTGAAATGAATTCAGGCAGACTGAGAGCCAGTGATCTGTCCGGCAACCCCGAACCTGGTCACAAGGCAGCCCCCACCTTCAAGATTTTCCCCAGCACGGAAGCTGCGCCCTTCGATCATCCGGAGCAGTTGCTCAAAGGAATCACCCGCTCGCGCGATTATCTGCTGTCACTGCAGCATGAAGCAGGCTACTGGGTCGGAGAACTCGAAGGGGACTCGATCCTGGAATCCGAATATATTCTGCTGCTGGCATTTCTGGGAAAACAGAACTCAGACGAAGCGGTTCAGGCTGCCAACTACCTGATGGATACACAGATGCCCGCTGGAGGCTGGAACATGTATCCGGAAGGCCCGATCGAAATCAGCGCCTCGGTCAAAGCATACTTCGCCCTCAAGTTGACTGGTCACTCACCGACAGCAGAATACATGCAACGCGCCCGGGTCGCGATCCTGGCGGCCGGAGGCGTCGAAGCAGTCAACAGTTTCACCCGCTTCTATCTGGCCTTACTGGGAATCATTCCCTATTCCAAATGCCCGGCTGTTCCGCCGGAACTGATGCTCATCCCGCGCTGGATGCCTTTCAATATTTTTGAAATGTCTGCCTGGTCCCGCACGATTCTTGTCCCGCTGAGTATTCTCTGGGCATATCGTCCTTCGATCACCCTGCCGGCAGAACAGGGGATCACAGAGCTGTTTACGGGACGACCGGAAGATTATCCCAGGACGATACCCAAGTCGGAAGCCCTGGATTCTCTCTCAAAGAAAACCTGGTTCAACTGGCATGGTTTTTTCCAGGTCGTAGACCAGGGCATCAAAATCGTTGAAAATCTCGGACTGAAACCATTTCGTAAAACAGCCGTCTCCAGGGCACACCAGTGGATCACCGATCGCTTTGAAAAAAGTGACGGGCTGGGAGCCATTTTTCCTCCCATTATCTGGACGGTGATTGCCTTAAAATGCCTGGGGCAGGAGGAAAGCAGCCCGGGAATTCAGAATGCTCTACGCGAGCTGAAAAAATTACAGATTCAGGACGGTGATCGCATTCGTTTGCAGCCTTGTAAATCACCTGTCTGGGATACGGCACTCAGCACCATTGCCCTGCGGGAAGCCGGGGTTTCCAATCGTCACCCCGCCATCCGTAAATGTGTAAAATGGCTCCTCTCTCAGGAAGCAAAACAACCGGGAGACTGGGTCAATTCCAGTAAATCACAATCGCCGGGGGGCTGGTATTTTGAATTCAACAATGAGTTCTATCCCGACATTGACGACACCGCAATGGTGATTATGGCACTCAGACGATGCATGCCTAAAACCCTCAAACAGGATCAGTGGCTGACCGATTTCCTCGTCACGCCGGAATGGAATCCCTATGAGGAAGACCTCGAGACAGAGGCGATCGTCGTCGGTCGCAGTGAATCACGGGAACAGGCTTACGCAGATCTGGACCTGATTGAGCCTATGATCGGCGCAATTCAGCGCGGCATGCACTGGATTCTCGGCATGCAGAATAAGGACGGAGGCTGGGGCGCCTTTGACCGAGATAATAACCGGGAACTGTTTACACAGGTCCCCTTTGCCGATCACAACGCGATGGTTGACCCCAGCACTGCCGACTTAACGGCACGCGTACTGGAAGCATTCGCGGATGTTCAATTACCACTGAGTCATCCAGCCTGTCAAAAAGCCCTGCAATATGTCTGGAGCCAGCAGGAAGACGATCATTGCTGGTATGGACGCTGGGGTGTGAACTATCTGTATGGAACCTGGCAATCCATTGTCGGACTGACAGATATCGGCGTTCCCGCTGATGACCCCCGAATCATTCGTGCAGTTGGCTGGTTGAAATCACATCAACAGTCATCCGGGGGCTGGGGTGAGACTGCCGACAGCTATGCGGATCCTTCTCTGCGGGGCCAAGGCGCTCCCACTCCCTCTCAAACCGCCTGGGCTCTGATGGGCCTGATGGCCGCGGATGAAATTGATTCTGCTGCGGTGAGACGGGGAATTCACTATCTGCTGGAGACACAAAACGCCGATGGCAACTGGGACGAAGAACCTTTTACGGGAACCGGTTTTCCCAAGGTCTTCTATCTTAAATACCACCTCTACCGCACCTACTTTCCGCTGATGGCATTAGCCCGGTTTGAGCGTCTGAGACGCTGATCAGACATCGTGCCAAAAACTGTAAGCATACGGAATTTTCCTCATGCACAGAATGTCACGTTCGTCTGAATCAAAATTATCTTGACATTTTTCCATAAAATAAACTCTTGAATAAAAGGGAGTTAGGACCCTTTTACTATACACAATCGTACCAGTTAAAAATATTTTTGATTTTTTTTTGAACAATATTCAATAATTGCTTGTTTCCTCTTCCTGACAGGTATAAGTTTCTAGTGCATTCAACGTGCTCGAGGCTACCCACCTTACAAGATGTAGAAACCAACTGTTTCAAACAGGCGCCCCCAACCCACTTATTTTTAACTGGAGTTAAGATGAAGAGATGTTCTGGAACCCCCAAACGCGGGTTCACACTGATCGAACTACTTGTGGTAATTGCAATCATCGCGATCTTGATTGCGTTACTCCTTCCCGCTGTTCAGCAGGCACGTGAAGCCGCACGACGCTCCACCTGCAAGAATAGCCTCAAGCAAATCGGGCTCGCTATTCACAATTACGCTGATACACACCGCGTTTTCCCACTGGGCTATGTTAACACTAACAGTGCCACTACTGACTACAACTGGGGATGGTCTGCTTTCATACTGCCTTTCGTTGACCAGGCTCCACTCTACAATACCATCAATCCCAATGGTGGATTGCTGCTTCCAAATGCAAACGCCACCTTCGGCACAACTCCCGCCGCTCTCCAGACTGCGATTCCCGTATATCGCTGCCCTTCCTCAATCGTGCCAGTGGTCAACAACCTGCGTACTGACACCTCAAACAACGGTTATGGTGCTCTGAGCTACCCTGCAGTTTCAGGACATATTGCTTCTCTGACAGGCACGCCTGTTAATACCTACCAGTACAAGGGAAGTTTCTTCCCCAGGAGCAGTGTTCGTTTCCGTGATTTCACAGACGGAACATCTAACACGATTCTGGTCGGTGAACGTGCCTTCCAGCAGACTGGCAGCACAATTACACAGCCATCTTCCGCCATCTGGGTTGGTGGACGTGTCAATGGAACTGGTACTACTACTGGCACCATTACCAGCACTGTCGGTGGTTTGGAGCAAGACGCCACAGGTGTTGTTTCTCAAGCGACAAACATCAATCAGAAAACAACCGGCTCTGCTCCTCATCGTGGTTTCAGCAGCCAGCACGTAGGTGGATGCCACTTCCTGCTGGGTGATGGTACCGTCCGATTCATCAGCGAGAACATCAACTCTGCTGACTTCAACTCAACAGCAGGTGCTGCTGCCATGGGTACTTACCAGAAACTCGCCATCATCAATGATGGTCAGGTTCTGGGTGAATTCTAAAGTCAGTTTGATTTGCTGAAACAGCTTCTGTGAGCTAATGCCACAGAACTGAAATCCACTAACAGGCAGCCACTTTACTTCAAAACAGTAGAGTGAGCTGCCTGTTTTTTTATGCATCTGAACGCCCCGATAACATACGAAACCTGACAAATATCCCTCCCCGCTAAAATTCTTATTGCACAATTTGCAAAAATCAGATATCGTTCTCCGTTGGCTCTCCAACTTATGATTAACCTGCAGCGCTGCTTGAGTCAGAAGTAACTTCCTTCGGTGTTTCGGATACGAAGCCGTTTTGGATCCGACTCTGAAGTACGATATCTCAATGACCGCGATATTGACTTCGCGTATTGGGCTTTCCCAGGGAAGGGCGCATATGCAAAGAGTGCAACGTTTCCAGTTCAGGTTTAGACCTTCAGCCGCTTTTCATAATCGGCTCGCTCACAATCGACTTGTGAATCGCACTCTTTCTCTCGCCTCGTTCTCCTTTCTGTGTTTCTACGTCTCCTTCCAGCAATCTCTTTACGCCAATGATCTGGAAGATTGTGAAGCACTTCTGAATTCCGGTAAGTACCAGGCCTGCATCGAGAAAACAGATGCTGCCATACAAAAAAAAACATATGGCTCGGAATGGCCTTTGTTAAAAGTCCAGGCCGAACTGGCCGTTGGTCAGTATGCAGAAGCGAAGCAGACCATCGACGCAGGTCTCAAACGTTACTCCTGGAGCCTGCCGCTTCGACTCAAAGCACATGAAATTTACCAGTTGAATAATGAGCATGCAGCAGCTGCCGAATTCCTCAACAGCATTCATGAGCTGGCCAGTCGCTCTGCCTGGCGTTACACCGATGCCAGCAGCCTGGTCGCGTTAGGGCAGGCCTCCCTCCTGAAAAAAGCAGACCCCGCGCTGGTCCTGGAATCCTTTTACGATCGCGCCATCAAAGAATATCCCGACCATAAAGACGCCTACCTGGCCAGTGGTAATCTGGCTTTATCCAAACGTGATTTTGTCCTGGCACAGGAAACGTTCGAAACAGCGACGAAACATATTCCCGCTGATCCCGATCTGCTGTTTGGACTGGCGAAAGCACTGCAGACAGGGAATCCCGAGCGTTCTGAAAAAATCATTTCAGAGGTCTTGAGCATCAACCCCCATTATATTCCGGCTCATCTGGAACAGATCTATCGCTGCATTCATTCGGAACAGTACTCCGAGGCGAAACAACGCCTTGAGAGGGTACTCGATATCAATCCCCATCAGGCCGAGGCCTGGTCCTGCCTGGCTGTCATCGCGCATTTTGAGTACCACCCTCATGCGGAAACAGCTTACTACTGGCAGGCACTCAGTCACCATGACCAGAACCCGCAGGTGGATTACCAGATCGGTAAAGCACTCTCCGAGCACTATCGCTTTTCTGAAGGAGCCGCGTACCAGCGCCTGGCTCTTGAGAAAGACGCAAAGTTCATTCCCGCCCGCATTCAGCTGGCCCAGGATGAATTGCGTCTGGGACGTGAAGTGAGTGGCTGGGAACACGCTCTGCTGGCTCATCAGCAGGACGGATACGACACAACCACATTCAATCTGCTGGAACTGAAAGACCAGCTGGCCAGCTTCAAAACACTGGAAGACGAGACCTTCATCGTGCGGATGGAAGCCCGTGAGGCCGAAGTGTACGGCCAGGAAGTCCTGAAACTGCTGCACGAAGCGAAACAGGTTCTGTGTGAAAAATATGGGCTGAAACTGGATCAGAAAATCACGGTCGAAATATTTCCCAACCCGGACGACTTCGCAGTCCGTACATTCGGTATGCCCGCGGTATCGGGTTACCTGGGCGTCTGCTTCGGAAAAGTCATCACCGCGAACAGCCCGGCCTCCCAGGCGGAGCACCCCACCAACTGGCAGTCCGTGCTCTGGCATGAATTCTGTCATGTGGTCACACTGGAACTGACAAAAAATAAAATGCCCCGCTGGATCAGTGAAGGGCTTTCCGTCTATGAAGAACGCCAGAAAAACCCTCTCTGGGGTGAAACGATGATTCCTCAGTACCGGGACATGATCCTCAAAGGGGAAACGACCCCCATCAGTGAATTGAGTAGTGCCTTCCTGAATCCTAAAAGCAGCCTGCACATACAGTTTGCCTATTACCAGTCATCTATGGTCGTAGGATACCTGATCGACGAATTCGGATTTGACGCAATGCAGTCCATCCTGAATGACCTGCGAATCGGAATACCGGTGAATGTCGCCATTGAACGTCGTACGAAAATTCTGGGAGAACTGGAGCAGGATTTCGCTGCCTACCTGAATGCAAAAGCGAAAAATTTCTCCTCTGCGGTCGACTGGTCGGAACAGGATCTAACAGCGTTAACCAGTGATGACACGAAACGATTTGATGACTGGATCCGCGAACACCCGCAGCATTTCCAGGGGCTGATGGCTTATTCCCGAATTCTGGAAGAAGAAAACCGCAGCGCCGAACTGGAAACCACTCTCAAAAAACTAGTCAACCTTTATCCACAATATACCGGAGCAGACAACGCCTGCCTGCGTCTGGCCGAACTTTATCAGAAACAGGAACGCTTTGATCGGGAACAATCAGTTCTGGAACAGCATGCGAAATGGAATCCCAATGCGCTGGGAGTATTTCAGCGTCTGTCGATTCTGTATGAACGACAGGAAAACTGGGCGTCCGTCTATCAGGCCTGCCAGGATGCGCACGCGATTAATCCATTAGACCAGGATACACAACAGCGCCTGGCAACAGCCTGTATTCAGTTGAATCGTCCCTTAGAAGCGGTCGCCGCATATCAGGCGATTCTCGCATTAAAACCACACAACCCTGCAGAAACTCATTACCAGCTCGCCCGTTTGCTCCAGGATACTCACAGACAGAAAGCAAAACGCCACACACTCATCGCGCTCGAACAGGCCCCTCGATTCAGGGCCGCACACCAGCTACTACTCGAATTAACTGCAAACAATCCTTAAAGTCTTACACGGGTTCATGTAGGGACTGAAAGGGCTCAGGAGGAGCCTGCCATGAAAATAGCTTTGATTTCGCTGGCAGTCATCTGCGCATCACTGATCGTTGTCACGATCTCGATCGGACAATATCGCAAGGGAATCCCCGCGGACCGCGGCGGAGTCCCCGAGTGGAAAAACGACCCGCAATTCAGACACGATGTCTTCACCTTTGTCAGAATCCGCTTTAACTCTCACCAGGGCTGGCGCCGCTGGGCCACCGATTATCCGGACAGTGACCTCAACTTCTCTTACCGCCTGCAGCAGTTGACCTCGATGAAAGTTGATCCCGAAGGGCGCATTCTGGAACTGACTGACAAAGAGTTGTTTGATTTCCCGTTCATCTACATGATCGAGCCCGGCTCTCTGGAATTCACTGCAGAAGAAGTCACCTGCCTGCGACGCTACCTGATGAACGGCGGGTTCATGATGGTGGATGACTTCTGGGGAGAAGCAGAGTGGGATAACTTCGCGATGGAAATGAAGCGGGTTTTCCCGGAACGCGAACTGGTCGACATTCCTCTGGAACATCCCATTTTTCATTGTGTTTATGATCTGAAAGAAAAACCACAGGTCCCCAGCATCGGGGTTGCTCAGTGGGGCCGTTCCGAAGGGATCACCTGGGAACGCGAAGATGCCAAAGAAGTCCACTACCGCGGGATTTTTGACGAGGCAGGACGGCTGATTGTCGTCGTCTGTCATAATACCGATCTGGGTGATGGCTGGGAGCGGGAAGGGGAAGATAAATGGTACTTCCAGGAGTTTTCCGAAAAGAAAGCCTATCCACTGGGAATCAATATTGTTTTTTATGCCATGACACACTGAATTCAGCGCCCATGATATTTTAGTATTTTTTTATCAGGAGCAGAAACGTGAACCTTAAAGTTGTCTCACCCGATCGTCGCAGTGAAGAGGAACGCATCTTCGAACTTCTGCAAAACAGCCGCCGGCAGATCCATGCGGAAATCTCAAAAGCTGTCATCGGCCAGAAAGAAATTATTGATCAGCTCCTGATCGCGTTGTTTGCTGGCGGACACTGTCTGATCACCGGCGCTCCCGGCCTGGCGAAAACACTCCTGGTGAATTCCCTGGCGCAAGTCTTTAAACTGAAGTCACAGCGGATTCAATTTACCCCGGACCTGATGCCTGCAGATATCACGGGAACAGAAATTCTCGCGGGGGATTCCCAGGAAACGCGGGCCATGAAATTCGTCAAAGGTCCGGTTTTCACCAATATCCTGCTCGCCGATGAGATCAACCGCACGCCCCCCAAAACGCAAGCCGCGCTGCTGGAAGCCATGCAGGAAAAACAGGTCACGGTCACCGGGATCAAGTATGAACTGGATAAACCGTTTTTCGTGCTGGCGACTCAAAACCCGATTGAAATGGAAGGCACCTATCCGCTGCCTGAAGCGCAGCTGGATCGCTTCATGTTCAATCTTGTGATTGATTATCTTTCGGAAGATGACGAAGTCGCCGTGGTGACACAGACGACCGCCCGCAATGCCGAGCCGATCCAGCCACTGTTTACCGGCAGCGACATCCAGCAGTTCCACCAGTTTGTCCGCGAGGTTCCCGTCGCAGAAGAACTCGTGCGTTATGCAGTTCAACTCTGCGCCGCATCACGGCCCCGGCAGGAAACGACGCCTGGTTTCATCAATGAGTGGGTCAACTGGGGAGCCGGACTGCGTGCCGCTCAAAGCCTGATCCTGGGCGCCAAAGCCCGGGCAGTACTCCGGGGACGCGTGCATGTCATCCTTGAAGATATCCACGCTTTACTGGCACCGGTACTCCGTCATCGTATCCTGATCAACTACCGTGCAGAAGCCGAGGGCATCACGGTCGACTCGGTCGTACAACAACTGATTGAAACAGTGAAAAGGCCCGTCGAAGCATGAGCAGTCTTCCTCTCAAACAGACATCTCAAACCAGCCAGAGTCAGAAACTGATCTCACAACGGATTGACCCGGCCTGCCTGATGCGAATAAAGTCGCTGGAGTTGCGGGCCAAATCAGTCGTAGAAGGCACCTGGAAAGGCCTGCATCGCAGCCCGTATCATGGGTTTTCCGTCGAATTCACAGAATACCGGCAATACACGCCCGGCGATGACCCACGCCACATTGACTGGAAACTGGCGGCCCGCTCCAACCAGCACTTTATCAAACGGTTTGAAGAAGAAACCAATCTCTGCTGCCACATGCTGCTTGATTTAAGCTCGTCCATGCAGTTCGACAGCCTGGGTTATTCCAAAGCGGATTATGCGAAAACCCTGGTGGCCACGTTCGCCTATTTTCTATCGACACAACGCGATGCCAGTGGCTTAATCATCTTCCATGAACACGTCGATTCCATCGTACCTGCACGATTTACCAGAGGACAGCTCAGACGCATTCTCATCGAACTGGAACGCCCTCCGCAAGGCTCCCATACCAATCTGGTCTCTCCTCTGAAACATGCAGTGGAAACGATCAAAAAACGGGGTCTGGTCGTGTTGATCTCCGACCTGATGACCTCTGTGGATGAGCTGGACACTCAGCTGGGATATTTACGGGCGAAAGGGCATGAAGTCGCTCTGTTTCAGATTCTGGATCCAGCGGAGGTTCACCTGAATTTTCAGGAAGCAGCCATTTTTGAAGATCTGGAAACAGGAGAACGGATCTCACTGAACCCCAAATCAGCCCAGGCAGATTACCTGCAGCAGTTCCAGACACACCAGGAGTCCATCCAGGCAATCTGCCGCAAACAGGGTGTGCATTTTCACAAATTAACAACAGATACGCCACTCGAAGTAGGGCTCTCCAATTTTCTGACCGATCGCGCCGCCTGAAAACCGAACAACAAGGGAAGGTAACCAGTTGAGTTTTTTAACGCCCCTTTATTTAGCTGGAATCATCGCAGTCGGGCTTCCGATCCTGCTGCACCTGGTCAGACACCAGCCCAAAAAAGTGCTGTTTTTCAGCTCCCTCCGTTTTCTTGAACACAAACCACCCCAGACCAATCGCAAAAATAAGATCGAACACTGGCTGCTGCTCTCACTGCGCGCCCTGGCCGTCATCCTGCTGGTAACAGCATTTGCGCGGCCATTTTTCAAGAATACCGAACTGGTGCTGGCCACCGCTGAACCGTTGAAACAGACGATTCTGCTGATTGATACCAGTTCCAGCATGCGCAGAGATTCTCTCTGGACTCAGGCAATCCAGACTGCAGAGCAGTTGGTCGAAAAAAATGCAACACATCAGATTTCGATTTATACCTTTGACTCCCGCCTGCAACCGATCAAACCTCTGCAGTCAGCGCAGCAGGATTTCCCTCGCCCTGATATTGAACATTACCGCGAACGACTTCAGACTCTTTCACCAGGCTGGCAGGCAACGGACCTGGGACAGGCGCTGTCAGAAATGGCATCACTGCTGCAACAACAGGCCATCTCGGATCCGACAGGAACCTCACTTCAAAACTGCACGATTGAACTGATCACCGATTTTCAAGCAGGTTCACAGATCGCCTCCTTGGCAGATTATTCCTGGCCTGAATCACTGCGCGTACGCCTGCACTCCCTCCAGACGCCCCAAACCAGTAATGCCGGACTCCAATTACTTGCTTTTGAAAACTCTCAACCTACTGTGCGGATTCTCAATGCCGCCGACTCTCAGCAGGAACAGTTCACTGTTGCCTATGAATGGCGTCCCGGTGAGACTGAATTCGTCCAACAGATATATGTACCGCGCGGGCAATCGCGTGTACTGCGTCTGTCGGCTCTGGAAGCGGATCACCCCACACCGCTGATCAAACTGAGTGGTGATGATCACCCCTTTGACAATACGCTTCACTTTCAGCCGCGTAGAAAAGAAAACCGGACGATCGTCCATTATGGAATTCCTGCAGATAATTCGATTCAGACTCCTGATTACTTCGTGAAACGTGCCTTCCCTTCCACGCCGGAACGACAAATTGAATTTTTAACGGTCGGTCACGATGCACCACAGCTCCTGGCAGGCACAGCAGACATGGACCTGATGATTCTCAGCCGAGAACTGTCGGTAAATGAGATCCAACAGGTCGACGAATTTCTGCAGCAGGGGGGCGTTGCACTTTTGTCTTTGGACAAAAATTCCTCTACAGAATCACTGAATTCCCTTCTATCGCTGGCTCAAGATTCCGCTGCAAAAGCCCAAATCAAGGCAGCTGAAGTCCACGGTTATGCTTTGCTTACCAATATTGATTTTGAACACAAATTGTTTCAAATGTTTCAGGCACCAGAATTTTCGGACTTCACGAACCTGAAGTTCTGGAGTTATCAGAAACTCTCCCTGCCAGAAGCTCTGCCACACCAGGTACTCGCACAGTTTGATCACAAAGACCCTGCTCTCGTCAGTATTCCGGTTGGGACAGGACAGTTAATCGTCTCCACTTTTGGCTGGACACCAGAGGAAAGTCAATTTGCACTCTCCACCAAATTTGTGCCCATCATGAATGCGATTTTGAATCTCAACACGGAATTGAATGCATCACGAACTCAATTTTTAGTCGGCCAGAAAGTCAAATTACCTGAACCGGTTCAAGTAATTCACGTCAGTACTCCTTCTCGACCCCAGATTCAACTTGCTGCCGGCCAGCAGGATTTCACAGAAACGGTCCAACCGGGCCTGTACCAGATTACTACTGAAAATCCGTCTGACACAGCACATCAGTTCGCCGTCAACCTGGATATTAACGAAAGTAAAACCGCACCACTGCCTGTGGAACAGCTCGAAGCACTGGGAGTCAAACTGATTCAGGCGGATGAAACGACAGTCGATGAAACACAATCAGCCGACCTGCAACGTCAGGCTCTGGTTCAGGAACTGGAACAGAAACAGCAGCTCTGGCGCTGGTTGATTCTGGGGGCTCTCGCGCTACTGGGCCTGGAAACACTGCTGGCAAAATGGTTTGCCGACAAAACTTCAGCGACACGAAAGGCATAAGTATGGGCCTGTCCGATCTCGTTCAACAACTCAATCAAATCATCGTCCGCTACCAGACCAGTCTGAAACTGAGACGATTGACCTATCTCTGGATCGCTGCCTGTGGTCTGACGTTACTTTCACTGCTCGTACTCTCTCCTCTTGATTCAAGGCAGGAACAGTATTTCCTGATGGCTGGTATCCTGGGGTTACCGATTCTGATTGCAATCGGAATTCTTGCTTACCGTCCCCGCAACCGTTTCTCACCGTCTGACAGACATGCCATCGCCACGATGATTGAGCGTGCCTATCCCGATCTGGATACCAGTCTGCTGGCCACGCTCGAACTGGAAAAAACAATGCAGGAAAATCTCCCCTCTTTTCTGCAGAACCGCCTGATTCTACAGGTGCTGACACATGGCAGACAACATGACTGGAGGCAGCTCATCCCAAATCGCAGGCTGATCCTGCAGAGTACCACCCATCTGTTCTGCTTTGCAGCCTGGCTCCTCTGTGCTCTGAGTTGCTGGTCGTATTTAAAAGCAGCCCCCGTGGTAAAAAATCCGGCGACTTCAGTTGGCATAACAGAAGTTGCCCCTGATGTCGAAATCAAACCCGGATCCACTGAAGTTGAGAAACATCACCCGTTACTGATCACTGCACGTTTCAAGGGCAAGACACCCGATGCCGCCGAACTGGTTGTTAAAACAGCAGCGGGAGAAATCAAACATCTGCCACTGACCAAACAGCTGGATGACCCCGTGTTCGCCGCGCGCCTGCCTGCTGTAACGGATGCATTGTCATATCAGGTTCAGACAGCAGGCTGGAAGTCTGATGAGTTTCGCGTCGAAGTTTATACTCTGCCGGAACTGGTCCAGCTGAATTCAGAAATCACTCCCCCTGACTACACGGGTCAGCCAGTACAAAAAGTGGAAGACAGCCTGACCATCAGCGCGATTGTCGGCTCAAAAATTGAACTTGAGGCTCAATTCAATAAACCGGTATCAACCGCTACCCTGGAAGAAAATGGACAATCACCGCTGCCAATGATTGTTGCTTCAGATGGTCTGTCTGCTCGACTCACTTTGAAAGCGGAATCGAACCAGACCTGGAACCTGAAGGTAATCGACACTGAGCTGCGAGAAAACCGGACGCCTCCCTTGGTTGACCTGGCAGTAATTCCCAACCTGCCACCGGAGATCAAAATCACGTTTCCAGGTCGAGACACGCGTGTCTCTCCACTTGAAGAAGCGCTCGTCCAGGGAACGGTCGTGGACGATTATGGTCTCCTGCAGGTGGGATTCGTATATTCCATCCCCGGCCAGCGTGCCCATACTGTAAAGCTCAGAAATTCTAAACAGAGAGATCTGGATTTTGCAGCGGAGCATTTATTGTCGCTGGAACAGTTACAGGTGCAACCTGACACTCTGATTTCCTATTTCCTGTTTGCCGAAGATGTCTCCGCGGATGGCAGGCCCCGTCGGGTCTCAAGTGACATGTTTTTCATGGAAGTTCGTCACTTCGAAGAAATCTTTCGACAGGGACAGTCTCCCAGCGGTGGGGCAAAAAGCGGAAAGAGCGGAGGCAATGCACAACAGGCAGAAAAACTGGCAGAGCAGCAGAAACAGATTATTAATGCCACCTGGAAGATCATTCGACAGGAAATCAAAACGACTGTCTCGCCTGAATTTCAAGCTAATGTCAGCACACTTAAGCAGGCCCAACTGGCCCTCGTAAAGGCCACTCTTGAGCTGGCTGCCAAAGTGAAAGCACAGAAATCAAAGACGATCATGGAATCGATCACAACAAAAATGCAGGAAACGGTTGCGTTTCTTGATTCAGCACGGGAAGCAGACACTGTCGACCCCTTAACGAACGCACTGGCCACGGAACAGGCCAGTTACCAGCTCCTGCTCAAACTCCGCGCGCGTGAGCATCGCGTTTCGCAAAATAAAAACGGTGGAGGCAGTAAAGGGGGAGGCAGCAGTCGATCGCAGAATCAGTTACAGCAACTCGAACTGACCAATAACCAGCAGCGTTACGAAACAGAAAATCAGGCATCTGCCCCCCAGGCAGCGCAGCCTGATCGAGAATCCCTGCAGATCCTGAATCGTCTCAGAGAACTTGCACAACGCCAGCAGGACTTGAATGAACAACTCAAAGCGCTGGACGACAAACAGCGATTTGCCAAAACCGATCAGGAACGCGAAGAGATAGAACGTCAACTGAAACGTTTAAGGGAACGACAACGAGAGTTGTTACGGAAAGCTGACGAAGTCGCCCAGCGGATGGATCAGTCGAAACAACCCTCTTCGACGAAATCCCGACGTGAACTGGAACAGACACGAAATCACCTCCAGCAAAGTTCAGAGTCCCTCAAAGAAGGACAAATCTCCCGAGCTCTGAATTCCGGAACCCGGGCCCAACAGCAGTTGGATCAGCTTAAAAATGATTTCCGTAAAAAAACCGCCAATCAGTTCGCCGAAACGATGCGGGGATTAAAGCAGCAGGCAGAGCAGCTCGACGAAAAGCAGAAGCAGATCCGCCAACAATGGGATAAACAGGAACAGCAGGCGCAATCACAGGAACGACGCTCACTCCGTAGAAACCAGGGGCAACAGGAACTGGCAAACCAGTTGCAGGACCAGGAAGGCCGTTTAAAAAATCTGATGGAACAGATGAAACAGGTCGTACAGGAATCTGAGAAATCCGAACCACTACTTTCCAAACACCTGTATGATGCGATTCGCAAAACCCGCCCGTTTCGACCAGAAGACGCTTTAAAGAATGCGGCCGATTTTCTGAATGAAGGCGATCACCGTCGCGCTCAGGAAGCCGAGCAACGGGCAGCAGCCGGAATCGATACGATGAAGCAGGGCATTCAAATGGCGGCTGAGAGTGTTCTGGGGAATGACCTGGATGCACTGAAAAAAGCCCGTCAGGAACTCAAATCGCTGACATCAGAACTCAAACAGGAAACTAGCCTGGCAGCGAACACAAACCTGACAAAACCTGGTCCATCGGGAAATCCAAATCCACCCCGGCCTGGAGAAAATGCTCAGAAACAGGAGAACCAACAACAATCCGGTCAACAACCCGGAGGAAAAACTGCTTCCGGAAAAAATCAACCAGGTCAGAAACCATCGGGCCCATCCCCCTCTTCAAGCCCAAAAGCTGATCAGCCCGGAAGCCCCGGTTCTCCCGGTTCATCACCTGGACAGGGAAAAGGACAGGGCAAATCGTCCGTCCAACTGGCATCGGCCCAGTCTGGATCCGGGTCCGGACAGACTGATCAGAAAAACAACTCAAAACCATCTCCCCCATCTCTGGCTCCCAAATCGTTGAAGGGTTCCCCAGGTTCAGGGCATACCGGTTCTGCAGGAGGCCAGGGGGGGCCGGGCAGTTCTGCTTCGGGACCACTCACTGGAAATCAGTTCCGGGAATGGTCAGATCGGATGCGGGACGTCGAAGAAATGGTGGGAGATCCGGAGTTACGCAGCAAAGTCGCTCAAATCCGTGAACGTGCCCAGAGCATGCGTGCGGATTTTAAACGTCATTCCAAAGCACCTCAGGGAGACCTGGTCAATGCACAAATCCTGGAACCGCTGGTTGAACTTCAAAACATTCTCTCCAATGAAATCAGTAAACGAGGCGAGGAAACATCGCTGGCACCGATTGACCGCGATCCGGTTCCGGAAAAATACTCAGACCTGGTCCGTCGTTACTATGAAGAACTAGGAAACGGAAAATGATGCAACTGGCACAATTACAATTTGGTGCTCCGGGATGGATTGCCTGCTCCCTGGTCGTCATTGCGGGAAGTCTGCTTTTATTAGTCTACGCCTATCGTTCCCTGACATTAAAACAGTCTTTGTCGGCAGCCGCTTTCTGCCTGAAACTCTCCGCAATTGCGATCCTCTCGGTCGCCTTGACGGAACCATTATGGAGTGGCACGCGTATTCAACCTGGCACAAATCTGTTTGCCGTGCTGGTGGACGACAGCGCCAGCCTGCAGATCAAAGATTCCGCCACGGGGCAAACACGCCTGCAGCAGGTCCAGCAACTGCTCACAGGAGAAGATAAGAATGAGTCTTCTTCACGCCCTCAATGGTTGATTGATCTCGAACAGAACTTCTCCGTACGACAGTACTCCGTAGATTCACATGCCCACGCCAAATCGGACTTACAACATCTGACCTTTACCGGTAAACAGAGTCACCTCATCTCCAGCATTAATGAGTTGAATCAGCGTTATGAGAAGCTGCCTTTAGCAGGAATCATCCTGATGACCGACGGAATCTCAGCAGAGGATATCAGTCAGCTGCAACCTGGCGTGCCCGTCTATCCGGTTCCCGTCGGCAGTCAAACCCTTTCCACCGATCTGGCGATCACAAACACTTCGGTCAGTTATTCGCCATTTGAAGATGCGCCTCTCCGCATTCTGGCTGAGCTTGCGGCAGTAGAATGTCAGCATTGCCAGGTGGAAACACAACTCCTGGACCCGACAGGCAAGGTCGTAGAATCAGTCACGCGTAAAATAGATACTCCCGATCAACGGTTACAAGTCCGGTTTCAGGTTCGGCCAGACCAGCCGGGAATTGCCTTTTACCAGATCAAAACCAGATTGATTTCGAATACAAATCAGGAACTGACGCTGGCCAACAATCAACGCACACTCAAACTTGATCGTGGGAAAACCGCTCATCGGGTGCTGTATGTCTCAGGACGCCCCAACTGGGAATTCAAGTTTCTGCGTCGCGCAGTTGAAGAGGATGAATATATTCAGCTGGTCGGATTGATCCGGATCGCAAAAAAAGAGGCCAAGTTCGACTTTCGCAGCCGCGATGGCGAAGAAGGCAATGCACTCTACCGGGGATTCGACCAGCAGAATGAAGCAGACCTGGAGCGATATGATCAGCCCGTCTTCGTACGCATCAATACCCAGTCACCAGAGGAATTGAGAGATGGATTTCCTAAAACAGAAGCAGAATTGTTTCAATATGAAACGCTGATCATTGATGATCTGGAAGCGGCTTTCTTTACCCATGATCAGATAGAATTGATCACCCGTTTTGTCTCTGAACGCGGGGGCGGTCTGGTCATGCTGGGAGGCCAGGAATCATTTCAGCAGGGCGGCTACGACAAAACCGACCTGAAACAATTACTGCCAGTTTATTTCTCACAGCAAACTGATCCGACCATCGAGAGCGACTACCAGTTTGACCTGACCCGTGATGGCTGGCTGCAGCCCTGGATGCGCCATCATAAAAATGAACAGGATGAACACAAGCGGCTCGCAGAAATGCCTGCGTTTAAAACGGTCAATCATGTGGATTCCACCAAACCCGGTGCGATTTTGACTGCGCAGCTCAAAGGCGCACAACAACTCCAGCAGCCCGCTATCGCCAGTCAGCGCTACGGCCTGGGCCGCGTCTCGGCTATCATGATTGGCGACTTATGGCGCTGGCGATTGAAAGAAGACTCAACCGATCCGCAATTGAACAAGGCCTGGCGACAATTATTAAGGTGGATGACAACCGACGCACTGGAACCCGTAAATCTGCAGATTGAAGAAAACGCAGCCGGTTCAGCTGGAACCCGCATTCAAGTTCACGTCCGCGATGAGAAATTTCAGAAACGAAGTGATTATCAGGTCGAACTGGAAATCACAACACCCGAGAAAGAGACACTCAAGCTGAATGCGGAACCCGTGGCTGATCAACCCGGAGTATACCAGTCTGTATATCTGACCGATCTCCCAGGCGGATATTCCATTTCAGCCCGTGTCACCACACCTGACTCAAAAACAAGCACGACAGCCGGTGGCTGGGTGCATGCACCTGAAGTAGTGGAATTCCGATCTGTGAATCCGGATCTCTCCTTGTTAAAACAACTGGCAACCGCATCAAAGGGAGAAGTCATTCCTGCTACTCAACTCTCACGATTTGTTCGTTCTCTCGATCAACGCGAGATTCCGGTTACCGAAGAATCAATCTCTCCACTCTGGCATCACCCCTGGGTACTGCTGCTCGTCCTGGGGTGTCTGTTTGGTGAATGGTCATTACGACGCTGGAAAGGATTACCCTGATGCCTTTTGAAAAGCCATTTCGATTTTTGAGGGGATTTTTCTGCCTCAGCCTGCTGCTGATCTGCCAGAGAACTTTGGCAGACTCACGCGGAACAGGTGAGAAGACCGAACGAATTATCATTGTGATGGGAGCGGAAGGGACATCGGAATACGGCCAGCAGTTTGCAGACTGGGCTGAGCGCTGGCTGCAGCTGGCAGCTGACAAACAGGCTGCTGCTACATTGATCGGTGACAGTCTTGATGCCCGCCATAGTGATCTGGAACTGGTATTACATGAGCTCAATCAGCAGACAGACTATACAGCAACCTGGCTTATTTTGCTTGGACATGGAACCTTTGATGGTAAGACCGCACGCTTTAATCTGCGCGGCCCGGATCTTACTGCCGAAGCGCTCCGTAATACCTGTGATTCCATTCAACATCCACTGGCAGTAATCAATTGTTTTTCGTCGAGTGCCCCGTTCCTGGAATCGCTCTCTGCCAAAAACCGTGTAGTGATCACCGCGACCAAAACAGGACACGAATTTTACTTCTCCCACTTCGGAAATTTCCTTTCCGCAGCTGCCGGCGACAAACAGTCTGACCTGGATCACGACGGCCAGATTTCACTTCTGGAAGCTTATCTGGCTGCCAGTCGACAGACTGCTGAATACTACCTGGAAAAAGGGGAGCTGGCGACAGAACATGCTCTGCTGGATGACAACGCGGACCAGCAGGGTACACGGGGAGATCAATTTCAGGGTTTACATCTCACAGTCGGATCAGGCACGACTGCCGCAACTCTGCCGGACGGTCATCGCGCACATCAATTCATCCTGTCTACCACTCAGCGTTTGACTCTTGTTTCCGGCGAACAGAAGCTGCTCAGGGATGAACTGGAAATCAAAATTCTGGAATTGAAACAGCGCAAAGACTCGTTCGCCAATCAGGATGAGTATTACGATCAACTGGAACCACTGATGATTCAACTGGCAAACGTGTATCGCAGTCTCGATCAGAAAGCCAAAAGGACGATTTACGATTCTCAAGTCGTCCCCATTAATGCAAAAAAGACCAGTCAATAACTGGTCTCTTTGCAAGTTCATTTATCTGGAATCACTGGCTACTCTCCCGTAATTTCCTTGGCCAGCTTTTTCAAAGCTTCACTCTCAATCTGCCTGACGCGTTCCCGGGTGAGTCCTAAAGCCTGCCCGATTTCCTTAAGCGTCTTGGGTTCATCGCCATCCAGACCAAACCGCATCCGCAAAATATTAGCTTCGCGTTCCGGAATTTCCTTGAGCAGACGAAAGACATGTTTCAGATTGTCATTCTCAACCAATTCATCATCCGGACCTTTCAGACGGTCATCGGGGATCATTTCTCCCAGGGACCAGCCGGCATCATGCTGTTCTGATTGAGGGGAAGAGTTGTAAAGCTGAATCGCTTTCTTCACGATCTTCAGTTTTTTCGGTGGCAGATCCAGTTCACGCGCGACTTCCTCAGTCGTCGGTGTCCGGTCCAGTGTATCCTGCAACTGTGCTGTTGCACGCCGCCACTTCGTAAGCAGTTCAACCATATAGGCCGGAATACGAATGGTCTTGGCAGAATTCACCAGCGCCCGTTTGATGGACTGCTTGATCCAGTAACTGGCATACGTACTGAAGCGGGTTCCCATCTCGGGATCGAAGCCTTCCACCGCTCTCAGCAGACCCAGGTTGCCTTCTTCAATCAGGTCCTGCAGCGGCAGGCCTTTACCTGAATAAGCACGGGCGATATTCACAACCAGTCGCAGGTTGGCACGCACCATGCGATCACGGGCTTCTTTATCCCCATGTTCAATGCGATTCGACAACTCTCTCTCTTCTTCTGCAGAGAGCAGGGCGGTTTCGTTGATTTCTTTGAGATATGTTTCTAATGGATTCTGTACGGCTGAAGAGGAACGCCGTCGAGCAGTTTTCTGCATGGAAAACCTGTTATCTATTTGTTGTTGACAAATGGTAAGCCGTTCATTTCCCTGGCTTCCATTAGATTTGCAACCGTTCGCGGGAACTCGTTTCCTCTCGACACGATGATTCAATAACCGATCGCAGGGTAGAAAGACCTGCAACCCGTAAGTTTCTTATCGGCAACATTTGGCCGATTCCTGAATCCTGTCTGGAAAAGCGAGATGCGAAAATCAGAAACTGCAGAAACAGTAACGGTTATGCGGATCAGGCAGGTTGGTGCTGCTAAAATGCCGCTGTTACAGGAGTTTGGAACAAACTCAGGGCCCGGGCGTTGCATAAAAATGCGTCGATCCATTTCCTGACAGCGGCTACACTCGCTCTTAGCCGTTTACTGACGGCTGCGATGCTACTTGAGCGCGCAGCAAAAAAGCGACGGCCTGCATAGACCGTCGCTTTCGATTTTCATGCTGAAATCTGTGAAAGAGAATTACTCAGTTTTCTCTTCTGCTTCTTCTTCAATCGCTGCTTCTTCTTCGACCGCAGCATCTTCTTCGGCCGGAGTTTCTTCAACAACAGATTCTTCAGCGGGTGCTTCGCTGCTTTCGGAAGGCATGGTAAACAGAGGAGCATCACCACCGGTTCCGCCCATCAGTTCTTTACGAGGTGCAGCTGCAGTTCCTGCTTCTCCACCTTCGCCAGAAGCAGATTCTTCTTCGATGGGTTCTTCCAGTTTACGACTCAAACCAATCTTGCGATCGTCGGTATCAACACGCAGAATTTTCACATCGAGGGCTTCGCCAACTTTGACGATGTCTTCTGGATTTTCAACCTTATGATCTGCCAGCTCTGAAATGTGCAGCAGGCCTTCCAGTTCTTCTTCCAGTTCGACGAACACTCCGAAGTTGGTGATTTTGGTGACAATACCTTGAACAATCGCCCCTGGTTGATATTTCTGAGGAATATCGGTTTCCCATGGGTCGGAAGCCAGTTGCTTCAGGCCCAGAGCAATACGCTTGCGTTCTTCGTCAACAGAAATCACCAGGCACTCGATTTCGTCGCCTTTCTTCATGACTTCACTGGCGTGAGAAATCTTACGTGTCCAGGACATATCGCTGACGTGCAACAGGCCGTCGACGCCTTCTTCCAGTTCGATGAAGGCACCGTAGTTGGTCAGATTGCGAACAGTTCCTTTGACCTGGGCTCCTTCCGGGTATTTCTTGGTGACTTCGTCCCATGGATTGGACTGAGTCTGTTTCATACCCAGGGAGATTTCCTGCTTGTCTTTGTTGACACCCAGAACAACAACTTCGACTTCGTCGCCGATGTTGACCAGTTCACTGGGATGATTGATCCGCTTGGTCCAGGACATTTCACTGATGTGAACCAGACCTTCAATACCGTCTTCCAGTTTCACGAAGGCACCATAGGACATCACGTTGACAACGTGACCGATAACCTTGGTACCAACCGGGTACTTGGATTCGACCAGTTCCCAGGGGCTGGGTGATTTCTGCTTCAGGCCCAGCGCGATCTTTTCTTTATCGCGATCGACACTCAGGATCATGACTTCAATTTCATCATCAATTTTGACGATCTCTGTGGGGTGATTAATCCGTCCCCAGCTCATGTCGGTAATGTGCAACAGACCGTCGATGCCGCCCAAGTCGACGAAGGCACCGAAATCGGCGATGTTTTTGACAATCCCCTTGACGATCTGACCTTCTTCGATTTTGCTGAGCAAGTCCTGTTTGAGTTTTTCGCGTTTTTCTTCAATGAGTTTACGACGTGAAACAACGATGTTTCGGCGGGCTTCATCAATTTTCAGAATCACGCACTCAATGGTACGACCAATGTAGTTGGCGATATCTGAAGGACGACGGATATCGACCTGACTGGCTGGCAGGAAGACATTCACGCCGATATTGATCAGCAGGCCACCTTTGATTTTGCGAACCACAGTCCCGGAAACCACATCGCCTTCGGCGTGAGTCGCGATGACTTTTTCCCATTCGCGAATCCGGTCTGCTTTGCGCTTGGAGAGCATGGTCAGGCCGAATTCGTCTTCAACTTCTTCGAGCAGCACCTGAACCTTGTCGCCGGCTTTGGGAGCTTCTTCTTCCTCAGACCACTCGTCGATGTGTACCACACCTTCGCTCTTGAATCCGATGTCGACGAGAACCTCTTCTCCGTCCACACTCAGAATCACACCGTCAATAATCTGATTGACATCATAGGCACAGGAGACGGAAGCATATACGTCATCCAGTACCCAGTCGTTTTCTTCACCCTCTGCATCGGCATCAACTTCCGGCATGACCTCGGCGAACGCGGCATCCAGGTCTTCATCGGAAATACTAAACTCTCGAATTAAATTACGATCAACCATACTAAATAAAGTCCAACTACACTTAAAATTTCGAAATCATATTCCTGCAGGAAAGTCAGTCTCATTTTGATGCCAGGGGACCGGGGATCTGAAATCCTTTGGATCAGCCGTCCCAGTGTTACATTGACGTCTCTTCGTTAACGACTCTAAAACACCTGAAGGGGCGTCAGAATTTCCGTTAACTTGCCAATGACCGTGAACTGACAATCGAAAAAAAAAGCGAAGAGATCAGAGAATCTCCCGCAACCATCCAGTGAATATTAACTTCTCCAAAACCAATCGTCTCACTTGGTGGTCAATACCCAACGCATTGATCAAATCACCCAGGAGATCAGTCCAGCAAATATATCAGAACCAATTGATTTAATTCCAGCCTTATAGACGGCAGAATGTGATGAAATCGCTGATTTCTTCTATTTTTTCATCGATTCTGATTCTCTCCGACCGTTCTGATTCGCTGACACAGAATGCCACCGTTTCAGCTTCAGGAAAACCGCGGATGAGGTGTGGCGTGAATCACGGAGGGGGCCTGTTCAGTTAGTTTCGTGATTTTCTGTCGCATGGCATCAACCAAATCCGAATTATTCAAAATGGAAACCTCAAACTCGGTCTCGTAGCTTTCCCCTGGCGCAAGGCTCTTCAGCCGACCTTTTTCTCGTTCAGCAGCACGGAAATTCGGGAAATTAACCCCTGGTTCCAACCCGGACACATACCCACTCCCCACAGGCTGCGTATTCTTCCAGAGAGTGAAGCAGGGGAGGTTTGCTTTTCTGAAGTTCACCAGAAACCCTTTTCTGCCCGCTTTATTGGTCAGCAAAGCGGGTGTAAAACCATTCTCATCTGCGGCGGGATCAAAATAATAGGCTTGTTCTGCATAGCCTTCTGTAGGGCCCAGAAAAGTTTCGAATTCGTTCACACCTTCCTCGGCACGAGGGTCCCGGGGAGCCATTTCGGCAAAGGGCATTGAAAATTGTGACCCTTCTTCGAGGAAAGGGGAGCCCACGTTAATATGATATAAGAGCTCAGACTCCACACTGTCCGCTCCGGGATTCGAAACGCGGTCACGAATTCGAAATGTATTTGACCCGAGTTGCGTTTCGAGAGTCGATTCCAGCAGCAACTGGCTCCCAAACAACATCCCTTCTGAGACTTGCCCGGAAATTCTAATCCAGCCCTCATCAGCAGGATCAAGCGTTACGCTCACCTGATGGGCGGGAGTATTGGCTATCCGACCATGCAGGGTTAATTCTGATTCCAGCGGATTCCCAGCAGGATCCTTGCCGGGTGGACCATTGGAAATCAGACCACAACGGCAGATCAGTTCGTTGAAGCCACTGAGCCAGCCCAGACCTCCCCGCTCGGAAAGATTGATATATGCCGGGTTCACAGGCGTTTTAACCGGTGATTGCCATCCGAGAGGCGTTCCCTGAAAGTCTCCTTTCCAGATCCCCATGCCCCTGGTCGGTAGAATCGAAAGTGTTAGTTCTCCATTATTTACCGTGATCAGGTCAACCCCCTCGGAAAGGCCCCCATGCAGTTGCTGCTTTTGTATGAACCAGCCCGGTTCCCCGGAAAAATCAGGGTGCGTTTCGGCATTGATCAGGGTTTCTTCGATCCAGGTTTGAGAACTCACATCAGTGAACAGAACTGTTGTGGATTTCATGAGCGCGCCTTAAATATTTCGAAATCAATCGTTGGGTAAATCATCATTATCGGAATAAGAGATACGACACGGAGAATCATTCTGACAGTATGGATAATGTAAACCGGTTTGTTCTACTTCGCCAGTAATGAAAGCAAAAAGGAAACAGAAACTCCTCTTGCAGTTACTATTTACGACTTATAATACAGAATAACCTGTTTCATCAGGAAGCAGGAGCCATACTCGGGCGCGAGTATCAAACTCATGCTCCAGCGGATACAATTCGATTCAACTAAATAATTGCATCCTGTGATTTTCTGATTCAATATTGTTTTCATATTTAAAGATACCCATGGATCACTTCTCTATGACCTCAGTTCCTCAAGCGGATGAACACGGATATCCCTACACCCAAGAATGGTATAATTCACTCAAGTCATCGCTGGGCGAAGCAGGCTGCCGCCAGCTCGGTTTCTACCCCATCCCCGGTGATTTCCTGCTGTCAGTGGTGATACCCATTTTCAACGAGCAGAAAACCGTCGAAAATCTGATCAATCAGGTGAAAGCAGTACCCATACGAAAAGAACTGGTACTGGTGGATGATGGCAGTACCGATGGAACGCGGGAGATTCTGAAAAAACTGGAAGAGCAGATGCAGGCGGAAAATGATCCGCAAAACCGGGTTCGCGTGATCTTCCACGAGCAGAACCAGGGGAAAGGCGCCGCCGTCAGAACAGGTTTCCTGGAAGCGGAAGGCGACGTCATGCTGATTCAGGACGCTGACCTTGAGTATGATCCCTCTGAATATCCTCGTCTCTTACAGCCTATTATTGAAGGTAAAGCCGACGTTGTTTATGGCAGTCGCTTCCTGGGAGATCAGCCGCATCGGGTCCTATATTACTGGCACTTTCTGGGAAATAAATTTCTGACCACACTTTCCAACTGCTTTACCAATCTGAATCTGACAGATATGGAAACCTGCTATAAACTCTTCAAGAAAGAGGTCATCAAAGAGATTGCACCGGGACTGTGCCAGAATCGATTCGGCATCGAACCGGAACTCACAGCCAAGGTGGCCCGTCGCCAGTGCCGTATCTTTGAAATGTCAATCAGCTACGATGGTCGTACCTACGATCAGGGCAAGAAAATAGGCTGGCGAGATGGCGTGAAGGCACTCTGGTGTATCGTGCGTTACGGCATTAAGGATTGACACCAGGGCGGGACCTGATGCAATAAGGTCCCAATTATGAAGCACTTAATTTATAAATTGCTTACCTGATCCTTTCTAAAAACTGGCCTGCCAGCATTGCCTGTCACACAGATTTTCCCATAGAATCAGCAACATGTTACTGAAATTCAGAAAGAAACATCTGTCACCTGTAATATCGCAATCAAAATTCCGCTAAGATGGCTGATCCGACGCGAATGCCACAAGATGAGTCACGCAGTTATCAGCAAACAGAATTAGATCTCAGTAAACGAACGGAACATCCATATGGCCTCTCCTCCGGAGAACCCCCAGACAAATCCTCCCAAAGGTAAAGCCCCACAGAAGCAACCAGGCAAAGAAACACAGAATGCCCCCTCCACCGGTCCCTGGCTGATTATCCTGCTCATCCTGGTGATTGGCAGTCTGATGATGATGAAATCCTCGCCGGAAAATACTGGCTCCAAGGTGGATTACAGTTTCTTTGTGTCTGAACTCAAACGGGGAAATGTGGATTCTGTTGAATTTCATGGCGATATCCTGACTGGAAAATGGAAAACCCGCCCTGAGAATCCCGATAAAGAGAAAAAAGAAGAAAAGCTGGCCGAAGAATTTAATACCGTTCTGCCTTCTCATCCGGTTGAAGACCGGAACCTGATTCCCGAACTGGAAAAGCAGGCAGTCACTTTCAAGGCTGAAAGTACCAATGTGGGCATCGGCGCCTACATCCTGCCCTGGTTGATCGGTCCCCTGTTGATCATTGGCTTTTTCTGGTTCATGTTGAAACGATCAGCAGATCCCATGGGGTCCGGCATGCTGGGAAATTTCACCAAAAGCCCGGCAAAGCGGTTTCGACCCTCTGAAGAACAAACCACCTTCGATGATGTCGCCGCCATGGAACAGGCCAAATCGGAGTTGCAGGAAGTCGTGGAATTTTTAAAGACTCCCGCGAAGTTTCAGCGTCTGGGAGCCCAGATTCCCAAAGGTGTCCTGCTGATGGGTTCTCCGGGTACCGGAAAAACCCTGCTGGCCCGCGCCACGGCAGGGGAAGCAGGTGTTCCCTTTTACTCCATCAACGGCTCTGAATTCATTCAGATGTTTGTCGGCGTGGGGGCCAGCCGCGTCCGCGATCTGTTTCGCACCGCAAAAGAAAACGCCCCCTGTATCATCTTCGTGGACGAAATTGATGCCGTGGGACGGATTCGAGGCGCCGGCCTGGGGGGAGGCCATGATGAACGGGAACAGACTCTCAACCAGATGTTAAGCGAAATGGATGGCTTCCAGCAGAACGAAGCTGTAATCATCATCGCTGCCACCAACCGTCCCGATGTACTGGACCCGGCATTACTGCGTCCTGGTCGCTTCGACAGACATATTACCGTGGACCGCCCCACCAAAGAGGGACGAGCCGCGATATTAAAAGTTCACTCACGTAAGATCCCGCTTTCAGATGATGTGGATTTACAGAAAATTGCTGCGGGAACCATTGGATTCTCGGGCGCCGATCTGAAGAATCTCGTGAATGAAGCTGCCTTGTCAGCCACCCGTTTCAACAAAGATCAGGTCGACAATGAAGACTTTGATAACGCCCGGGATCGTGTCCTGATGGGGCCGCCTCGCGAAGAGATCCTGAGTGTAAAAGAAAGGGAAATGACAGCCTATCACGAAGCCGGTCATGCCTTGCTGGCCTGGTTACTCCCGGAAATTGATCCGGTCCACAAAGTGACCGTGATTCCTCGTGGCAGAGCGCTGGGTGTGACTCAGCTTCTTCCCGATGAAGAGCGGTACAACATGGGAGAGAAACAGCTTCACTCCCAGTTAGCGTTCATGTTAGGCGGACGCGCTGCAGAAGGCATTGTGTTTGGTGAACATACCGCCGGTGCTGCAGATGATATTAAACGTGCCACACAGATCACACGAAAAATGGTGGGACAGTGGGGCATGAGTGATGTGATCGGACCTGTGGCATTCCGCCACTCCGATGAAAACCCGTTCCTGGGGAAAGACATGAAATCTCAAGGCGAATGCAGTGAAGAAACGGCACACGTCATTGACCAGGAAATGCAGCGATTCATGAACGCTGCTGAAGAACGGGCCGAAAAAATATTAACAGAAAACAGGGAGAAACTTGATCTGCTGGCAAAAGCACTCGTAGAACAAGAGGCCATTGACAGTAATGACATCAAGCGTTTGATTGGGGTTTCAGTTCGAGAACAGGCAAGTCTCGACAGTTTAAAACAGTCTGGTAAGGACAGCGAAAGCGACCCGCAACCAGAGTAATCATCCCATCACGGATGCCTCATCGCAGAGCGAGTTTTCTCCTGCCTCAGCAGGAAATGACAGGATATGAATCCCGAAAAGAAAAAGAAGAAAAAAAAGCCACTTAAAACCAGTTTTTCACAACTAGGACTGAATGAAGAGATCTTAAAAGACCTGAGTAACGCAGGGTATGAAACCCCCAGCCCGATTCAGTCTGAACTGATTCCTATCGCCGTGACCGGGCAGGATTGTATCGGCCAGGCGCGCACCGGAACCGGTAAAACAGCTGCTTTCTCACTCCCTGTACTGCAGCAGCTTGACCTGAGAAGACCCGGGATGCAGGCCCTGATTCTGGCACCGACCCGCGAATTAAGCGAACAGGTCGCTACTGAAATCCGAAAGCTATGCCCCTCGAAATCGTTAAGCATTGCTGTGCTGGTGGGAGGTAAACCGGTCCGCCCCCAGGAAAACCAGTTGAAAAAAGGGGCTCAAATCGCCGTCGGGACGCCAGGCCGTGTCATCGACCATATCAACCGCGGTAACCTCAAACTGGGCACGCTGGGCTTTGTCGTTCTAGATGAAGCAGACCGTATGCTTGATATCGGCTTCCGCCCGGACATCGAAAAGATTCTGCGGAAGTGCCCCGAGAATAGACAGACGCTGCTGCTGTCTGCCACATTACCACCGCCTGTAGAGCGACTGGCAAACCGCTATATGCAGAATCCGGTGATGATCGACCTCTCTGAAGACAAAGTCAGCGTCGATGCCATCGATCAGTATTACATCACCGTCGACCCCGACCGCAAAATCAAGCTGCTGTCTCGTCTGCTGTTCCAGGAACGGCCCAAACAGACAATCGTGTTCACACGAACGAAACGGGGCGCCGACAAACTGGATCGGATCTTCTCGAAAAAGCTTAAAGATGTGGCCGCCATTCACGGGGATTTGCCACAACCCAAACGTGATCGTGTGCTGCAGAAATTCCGCGATGGAAAAATCAGACTGTTGATTGCCACCGATGTCATGGGGCGTGGGATCGACGTCAGCGGAATTTCCCATATCATTAACTTTGATATTCCGGAATTCAGTGACGATTATGTGCACCGCATTGGTCGAGTCGGGCGTCTCTCTTCCGACCAGAAAGGAGCGGCCTTTACATTTGTCGCGCCTGACGAAGGGGAACAGCTGACGAATATCGAGAATCGGATCAACAACATGGTCAAGGAGTTTCGAGTCGACGATTTCGAGGCTTACAAACCCCAGAAACCCCGTAAGAAAATCGAAAAAGTCTCCCACCTGGGCAGCACCGAGCACCTCATCAATCCCGATTTTGGGGATTTTTAAATCCGATTACACATGCTGCTCCAGAAATGTTTCAATGCGGGGCAGCATGATTTCGTGTGCATCTTCAAACACGTAATGACCGGCATCGGGAATTCGCAGGGTTTCCGCTGCCGGGAAACGTCGTTCGAACTCATCAAGGAAACTTGTTGTAAAGCACCAGTCCTTTTCCCCCCAGATCAACAACATGGGATGCGATGAGAACTGTTGCAGTCCTTCTTCGACATGCTGCAGAGTCTGATAACTGGGATGCGAAGCCTTCAAAGGAATGTCTTTCACAAACTGGTGGACGGCAACCCGATGTTCCCACGTGTCGTAAGGCCCAAGAAAGCCGGCTTTGACTTCTGCCGACATTCGTTCTGGTTTCTCCACCGCCATTTTCACTGCAGCCCCGGAAAACAGGTTCAGGCCTCGCACTCCCCATGCGCCCAGGAACGGTATGCGGCAGACGGCAATCCGCAGGGGAATTTCCTGTGAACGAAAGGCGGCTGTATTCATGAGCACAAACCGCTCGAAACGTGCGGGCAAATCAACGGCTGCCCCCATACCGATCGCACCGCCCCAGTCATGCGCAAATAACGTGATATCCTGCAGGTCCAGTTCCTGAATCAGCTGTTTCAGATTCTCGATGTGTGTTGCCAGCTGGTAGGCATAGTTCTGAGGTTTGTCTGATAATCCACACCCCATATGGTCAACGGCGATGACCCGATATTTCTGAGAGAGCTGTTTGACCAGTCGTCGCCACGCAAAACTCCAGGTTGGATTGCCGTGCACCATCAACAGAACCGGCCCTGCACCTTCGTCCAGATAGTGATATCGATGTCCGTCGATTTTCAACCAATGCGAATCAAACGGGTATTCGTTTTTAATCTGATCACGAAAATTCATGCGGAGTTCTTTAAACGTGGATTAAGACAGCCTGAACAGAAGCTGTGCGTTTAATTGCAGCTGGTCGGTAAAAACACTGATCTGCATACCTTATCGCGATTTCCCGTATCTGGCGAGGGAATGATCCAACGCTTTTAAAAACCGTTCCAGATCAGCACGTTGATGGGCACTGGTAACAGAGATCCGCAGTCGGGAGGTCCCCTGCGGGACAGTAGGAGGCCGGATTGCTCCGACGAGAAAGCCGGCTGCCTGTAAATCTGCTGCTATCGCCATGGTTCGTTCAGGCTCTTCCAGAATCACAGGAATGATCGGGCCGGAAGACGTGTCATTGGCCAATAGTGATCGGTTTGCAAGTTCCTGACGCAGAAATTCAGCTTGTGCATGCAACTGTTGTCTCCGCTCGGGTTCTGCTTCAATGATCTGGAGTGATTCACAGGCCGCCGCACAGATAGCCGGGGGCAGGGCAGTGGAATAGATTTGAGTCCGTACCCGATTCCAGAGCCAGTCGACCAGGGAAACAGATCCTGCTACAAAGCCTCCCATGGCCCCCACTCCCTTACTGAGTGTCCCAATGCGAATGGTGACGCGAGCTTCGACATTCAACTGTTCAGCCAGTCCACGTCCTGTCGTCCCCCAGACGCCTGTTGCATGTGCTTCATCTATCACCAGACAGGCATGATATTGATCCGCCAGTTCACAGAGTTCGACCAGAGGAGCCCAGGTTCCATCCATACTGAAGATTGAATCCGTCACGATGATGGTTCTTCCGGTCCCCGTCTGTTTCTCAAGCTCCCGCTTCAGTTTCTCAAGTTGATCATGTCGGTAAACGCGAAATTTTGCCCCCGCGAGTCGGCAGCCATCCACCAGGCTGGCATGGTTCAACCGGTCACAATAGATGGTATCCCCCTCTCCCGCGATGGCAGACATCACTCCCAGGTTCGCGGCATAACCACTGGGGAACAGGATCGCCGCTTCGGTTCTCTCAAATTCTGCCAGTCTTTGTTCGAGTCGCGCATGCCAGACGGTGCGACCACTCACCAGGGCACTGGCACGCGCGCCGACTCCCATTTCCTCAAGTGACGCAGCAGCAGCAGAGATCAGACGCGGATCATGGGCCAGATTCAGATAGTCATTACTGGAAAGGTTGACCAGTTCCTGACCTTCCAGCACACATCGTCCTTCCGGTAGAGGCTGGAAGGTTCGTCGAACACGAAACAGACCTTCGTTCCGGAGCTTCTGCAGGTCGTCTTCAATCCATCCCAGGAATTCAGAAGAGGACGTCATTACGGGCACCTGACTTGAGAGGAATGCCGAGTCCAGTTACTTCAGCGCGATGACGTGATTGCTCAATCGCTCAAAGCCACCTTCAGTAATCAGATAGTTATGTTCGATCCGCATACCGCCGATCCCTTCCACGTAAACCCCGGGCTCCAGCGTCACCACATCTCCCGCCAGGAGCGTATCAATGCTTTCAGGAACCAGAATCGGTGCTTCAGGATGACCGAGCCCCAGACCGTGTCCGGCATGATGCTGGAAGTTCTCTTTATAGCCGGCATCCCAGAGCGGCGCTGCTGTCGCTGCATGCACGTCGGCACATTTTGTACCCGCTTTGAGTGTCGATTCACCTCCCTGCATGGCAGCCTGGCAGAGTTTGAACAGCATCTGCTGATCAGCCGATGGCTCACCGACACTGATGGTATTTGTAAAGTCACTGCGATAACCGTGAATCACTACGGAATAATCCAGGACGAACAGGTCACCGTTCTCCATAACATGCCCGGTTGGCAGGCCCCCCGCTTTGGGAACAGCAGGGGTAGAAGCACGGAAGTCACCGTAAATGATCACAGGCAGACCAGCGGCCTGCAGGACAGCCGCCTGGACTTTGCGGAAGATGTCGAATTCACTTTTACCTGCTTCGACGATTTCCCGCGCACACGCATGGCCGGCATCACAGGCCTGCATACATTGTTTCAGTAATGCGATTTCATCGGCATGCTTCTGACGACGCAACTGTCGCAACACGCTGCCCAGTTCCAGAGTGGTATCGGTTTGAGTGGTGTCCAGTTCCTGCAACGCGCCTACCGGCAGCCATTCCGCTTCGATGGCACCGGGGCGACCTTTCAGCTGAGGCACGACCGACTTTAAGGCTTTAAAGAGCGCATGATCGCGGTTTTCGACTGAGTGTTTGTGATCATACCAGGTTTCAATCGCCTCGTGATCTACATAATATTCGGCAGCGGAAGAACGGATCGTAAAATTATCCCCCACCAGGGTGACACCTTTCTCACGGTCCAGCAGCAACAGCGCCCGTTCGCCTCGTGAAAAGCTGCAGGGCTGCACCAGAAAGTTCGAAAGGTACAGAACGTGGCGGGGATCCGCAATCAGAATCCATTCCAGGCGATCGGGAACACTTTCCCACAATCGTTTCTGTCGTGCCAGACAACCTTCTTGAGTCAGCATGCGTTCTACGTCCTTTCAGACGGGGGTCTATCAGTTGGTAATCAGGAGTGTCGCTTATTCAAAACCCTGGGAGACAAGCCAGCGTTCCGCATCCAGAGCAGCCATACATCCACTGCCTGCTGCCGTAATAGCCTGTTTATAATTATCGTCGGCGACATCTCCAGCAGCGAACACTCCTTCGACATTGGTATTGGTACGGAAAGGAATTTTCCATTCAATGAAGCCTTTGTCGTTCGTGTCAATCTGTCCTTTGAGGAAGTTGGTATTGGGCGTATGACCAATGGCGGCGAAATAGCCGGCGGCTTCCAGATCTTCGGTCTGACTCTCATCGACCGTGCTGCGAATCCGGACTCCGGTGACTCCTTTTTCATCATCGCCCAGAACTTCCTCCACGACAGAATTCCATTTCACTTCAATTTTTTCATTAGCCAGTGCCCGTTCCGCCATAATTTTACTGGCACGGAATTCATCGCGACGGTGGATGATATAAACCCTGGATGCAAACTTGGTAAGGTAATTGGCTTCTTCCATGGCGCTGTCACCACCACCAACGACAACCAGGGGGTGATTCCGAAAGCGAGGCATGGCTCCATCACAGACAGCACACGCAGATACGCCCATGTTTTTATAACGGTTTTCCGATTCGAGTCCCAGATAGTTCGCCCGGGCACCGGTGGCAATGATGATCGAGAGTGCTTCGACGGTCTCACCATTGGCCCGAGTGATTTTGAAAGGATGTGCAGATAAATCGACATCCACAACATCGTCTGTCACGACTTTGGTACCGAAATTAACCGACTGCTGACGCATCAGTTCCATCAATTCGGGACCACTGACACCATGTCCCAGATGAGGTGCCATATACTGTCGTTTTGATTTATCGATTGAGTCATCGAGGTAGGATTCCAGATTTCCAGCTGGAAAACCAGGATAATTCTCCACTTCCGTAGTGAGAGCCAGTTGCCCCAGAGGAAGCGTCCCCTGCAGTCGATTTTCCTCGGAAATTGCTCCTTCGAAGCAGAGGGGTTCCAAATTGGCTCGAGATGTGTAAATGCAAGCTGCCCAACCAGCGGGTCCTGATCCGATCACGACGACTTTTTCTGGCACGTTAGGTGACCTCCTGATATGCATTCTCCCTTCCAGAGAGCTGCAGAGAGATCTACTGTCAGAGAAGTTGCGTGTGGATTGTAAATCTGAAACACAACCAGCTTACGAACCTGGCGTGTGTCACAATCCTAATGAAGTACGGTCAGGAATTCCAGATGCCGGGAGGAAGGGTTTTTAAGCCGGGCCAGAAAATGAACAATTCAAAGGCTTACGAAAAATGAAATGAAGGCATAAAAAAAAGGTGCTTCGAATCATTGAATGACTGAAGCACCTTTTCTGTGCTGAATGGAGCAAGTGCGGGCCAACGCTTGCCACCATCGCTGCCATAGGTAATATGCATAAGCCGTACCATTCAGAAAAATATCTACAAAAATAGCCGTAAGTCATTTAAATATAGTGAATTAAATTTTTCAGTGATATTTGGAGCGAAATTCACTAGCCAGCTGAGTGGTGAATTTCGCAACAGATGTTGCAAAATCAAACAGCGCAAAATGCAACATTGGCTTACCCGGCCCCGATTTCGAAGAAAACGCGACTCCGAGTATTGCGAATGCGGTCTGAGTTTTCATATTGTGAACCCTCCAACTAATGATGATGTCTACAATTACTTCAGTTGTGATTACCCTTCACCTGAGTGTGATTTTAATTGCTGAGCGTTTTAAAGGAGAGTTCCGTGTCAGATGCGTCCCCCGCACGGCCCCAGAAGTTTACTGTCCCCCGGTTTCTCGCTGCGAAAGAGAAAAACCAGAAAATCACCATGCTGACAGCCTATGATTACCTGTCTGCAAAAATTCTGGATGAAGCCGGCCTGGACTGCCTGCTGGTAGGCGACACTTTAGGAATGGTCGTGCAGGGCAAGAGTACCACATTACCTGTGACAGTTGATGAAATGATCTATCACGGGGAAATGGTGTGTCGCGCCGTTCAGCGGGCTCTGATCATTGTTGACATGCCCTTTATGTCCTTTCATGTTTCCCCCGCGCAGGCGCTCGAGAATGCCGGACGCATCCTGAAAGAGACGGGGGCTGACGCCGTCAAACTGGAAGGGGGCGTCAATCAGGCAAAAACGATTGAAGCAATCGCGTCGGCTGATATCCCCGTGATGGCACATCTGGGTCTCAAACCACAGTCAGTGCGTGCCATTGGCAGTATGGGAAAAATTCAACGTGATGAAGATCAGTTGATAGCAGATGCACTCGCCGCAGAACGCGCCGGTGCCTTTGGAATTCTCCTGGAAATGATTACGGCTCCCATCGCCCGCAAGATTACAGAAACAGTGACTGTCCCCACAATCGGGATCGGATCAGGCTCTGGCTGCGATGGGCAGGTACTCGTCACTCCGGATATGCTGGGAATGAACGCGGATTTCCATCCCCGGTTCCTGAAGAAATACGCCGATTTCGCAGCAGATATGAAAACCGCCGTACAGGCCTACGCCAGTGAAGTCCGGGAGGGAACGTTCCCGGATGCTTCCCACAGCCACTCTTGAGTGGAAACCCGGTTTCTCACTGACGATTCTGATTTATTGGTTCGTTTCCGAAGACAGGGTACGCACCCGCTTTCCGAGACAGTTGTCAACACCCAGCACCAGCATCACCCATAATGCGGAGAAAGCTTCTCCCATGTTGATTTTCGAACTCCCAAACCGTCGTTCTTCAAATGTGAAGGGGACTTCCTTAAACGTGCATCCGACTCTGCGGCAGCGATACAGGATCTCTTCCTGAAAGGCATAACCCCTGGCACGCAACAGCGCAAAATCGATCTCCGCCAGTTTGGGGACTCGATAACAGCGAAAGCTGCCGCTGCAGTCGCGGGATTTGAGCCTCAATAACAACCGCGCGTACCAGTTGATGGCACCACTCATGAAATAGCGTTTGGGTCCCCAGCCTTCAATCTTGCCTCCCGGGACATAGCGGGAACCAATGGCAACATCCGCTTCGTTCGTTGCTTCCACCAGATCCGGCATGAACCGCGGGGGATGGCTGAAGTCGGCATCCAGATTCAGTACCAGATCGTAATGATTTTCAATCGCATATTGAAAACCGGCAATCGTGGCAGTTCCCAGCCCCAGTTTCCCCGTACGATGAATCGAATGGATGCGAGAATCGGTCTTCCTCAGTTCTTTGGCATAATCCCCTGTGCCATCAGGCGAGTTATCATCAATCACCAGTATCGCTGCGTGCGGTAAATACTTATGAATCTCGGGAATCAACAGTTCCAGGTTTTCTCGTTCGTTATAGGTACACAATGTCACTAACAGTCGGGGATGTGCAGTATCGGTCATCGAAATATCAGGCCCAGTCGATCAGGGAGGTTCAGATCATTTTGGTGGAATCAACAACGGTGCTTGTTGTTGACTTTTAGCAGGCTCTGGCAGAGGAATCAACGGCTCACCCGGTGTATCTGCATCCTGGGGAAGGGGAGGCAACGCTGAATTGTTGCCTGCAGGCTTCCTGGGGGTCTTCTGAGGAGGAGCAGGCAGAGGTTTTGACAGGGGTCGTGAGCGAGCTGGCCCCAGAGGCTGGGTCGATTGAGCAGGCGGCTGTTTCGATTCAAACGCTGGTGGTCGCGTTTTTGCAGGATCAACCACGTAGCCAGGTTGATTTCCGCTTTTCTGTTTCACGGTCTGCTGATCAGCGGGAACGGGTTGCGGTTTCAGGAATGCCAGAAAATGATCCCCCCTGCCTGCCAGACGGGCGGCGGTTTCCATTACATCATGTGCTTCTTCGGTCTGACCGTCAAAATGCAGAACAACTCCAAATACAAACAGGCGTTCCGGGTCACGAATGTCTTCTTTGACCCATTCCGCAACCTGATGCAGCATCGAATCTTTGGCGATGAGATGATCTGGACCGAACAGTTCGTTCAGGTTTTCCCCCGTCGAAGGCCAGGAAGGATCCAGTTCGAGCCCCTGTTTGAATTCAAATGCAGCACGATCGTATTGCCCCAGGGCAACCAGAGAAAAGCCTTTTCTGAAACGTGGAGTCGCCAGATCTTTCGTTAAGGAAGCAGCCAGTTTGTAACGCTCATAAGCCCGGCGGTAATCCAGTTTTTTAAAGTATTCATCCCCTTTGACCTGATTTCGCAGGCTCAACTCCCGGGCCTGACGGGTGGAAGGAATGATGTATTTCTGAATCTTGCGAGATGGCTCTGGCAGATAGCCGGGGTCATTCCAGCGTTCCAGATCATTCTGGAGCGCATTGTTGAGTGGGATATTGCTGGCAGCAGGAAAATCATTGACTTGTGGTGAATTCGGGAGCGTGGGCAGAGTTCCGGGAACATTGCTATAAGGATAAACGGCCGGTGGAGAATATCCCTGTCCCGGCAAAATCGGATAGAAACCGTTTAAGGAATATCCATTGGAAAAGAGAACCGGATTTCCCGCGATAAAGGCATCCGTACTGTAATAACCGAACCGGTTATACATATAGGGTCCCCAAGGATTCCCATAGTAGGAATTTCCGGGAAACGAAAAGTTGAAACTCGAACTCCCCGAGTATCCACTGACCGACCAGCCCGGATCAGGCCAGGTCCGTCCATAATAGCGCGGGTAGGAGTTTCTCTGATAGGAACTTCCCCCACGATGGTGCTGGTGCTGATAGTGCTGATGCTGTTGTTGGTGTTGCTGCTGATGGGAGTGCGACTGGCGTACGGGTGCGGAAAGATACTTTTGGGCAGAAACCTGCTCAGGAGATCCCACGAATAGAAAAACTGTGCTCACGATGAGAAGTGATCGCATTGGTACGCTCCTGTCTGGCCCAGTTCCTGATGAATAAGTTAATTATGCAGGCGCTGAAGAGGAATTGCAAGAACTGTTCAATCGCTATCATGCAAAGCAGTTCACACCAGTCACCATATCAACGTAACGGATTCCAGTCTGTCAGCACGACTGGCCAATCAGGCACATTTCCAGTTTTTCGTACAATTGCTCTGGCGGGCGCAGTCCAGTCAGCAGGAATGTTGAAAAGAATTCCTGTGATCGTTTGAAACAGGGTTGATCGGCATAAATTAAACGGCTTCCAGTCAGCCTGGAGAAGATTTGTGGCCGCAAAATGCGTTCAACCAGAGAAGGCGGTGGCATAAACCTGCCAACAAAAACAGCTCCCGGGAACGGGTCGCTCCGCACATTAGGAACAGCCGCGAAGTTCACTTCTATCTCACCTGGAGACACACAGCCTACCCAGACTGACACGTTTTCAACCCCTTCAGCAGGCTGATCCAGAGGCAAATCTCTCCCAGCTTAACCAACCGTTACGATGCTTATAATCGTGAGTAAAATTGACGTAACCTTTTTATCTGATAATGACTTGAGACATTCAAGCGACGATTACAGCACGCCGATAGATTGTACCAGTCGCAATGAGAATTCATATCTGAATGAACAAAGGAAACAGTTCGGATGTGATTTCAGGCGATGCTCCCAAGGCATCGACCGCAATCAAACTTATTAAGAAGATTTTTGTAAGGACACTGTCCGTAGAGGCATTGTTCTTAGACTCAAGCCAGCGCGAGTTGATGATTTCAACTTGGACAAAAGCAGTCCTTAAAGGAACAAAACTAGATTCGCGCCGTAACCAAAGTGATGTGACACAAGAGGCACATCAATCTGTCTATGATGGTCAGAAAACGACCCAAGAAGGAGACGCTGTTCTATGAAATGGATTAGTCTGTTAAGTGCATTTGTTGTGGCATTGGGGATGAATGCCGTTGCACAAGCAGATCTTTTTGACCTTTCGCTTAATTGCGGGGCTGCAAAGAGCTGTGAATGTGCCTCGACCTGTCAACCAGAATGCTGTAAACCCACTATTACGAAACCATGTGAGCCTAACGTTTATACTTACCAACGTCAGTGTTCATCAATCAAACCACCTTGCTGCAACGAAGCTGCTCCTGCATGCTGCAAGCCTGCCCGCAGACTGCGTGGCTGGTTCAAGAAACGCTGCTGCAACACAGATTCAGGCTGTGCACAGGATAACTGCTGTGCTCCAGCTCCGAAGAATGACTGCTGCACTCCTGCTCCTAAAGCATGTGCCGCACCAGCCCCTAAAGCCTGCTGTGCACCTGCTCCACAAGCATGTGCCGCACCGGCTCCCAAGGCCTGCTGTGCTCCTGCTCCTCAAGCATGCTGTGCACCAGCCCCTAAGACCTGTGCTGCTCCTGCTGCAGACACCTGCTGCAACGAACAACCCTGCTGCAACGCAGATCCTTGCGAAATCGCTGAACTGATCTACCAGTCACAGACTGCCTGCTACGCTAAACACCGTCGCAAAGCAATCCACAAACTGGGTGACAAGTTCAACTGCGAATGTAACCCTGAGATCATGTGTGCTTTCATCTACGCTCTGAACGACGCTGACGAACGCGTTCGTGCTAAAGCTGCTGATGAAATCGGCGACCAGCTTCGCAAGCACTGCTGTGGATGCTCACCTGAGCTGACAGCTGCTCTGACTTGTGCTCTGGGCGATTGCGACAAGAAAGTTGTTCGTGAAGCAACTCAGGCTCTGGAACTGTGTGGATACGAAGTTGTTGAAGGTTGCTGTGACACACCTTGCTGTCACACAAATGGATGTGCTCCTGCTGGATGCTCACCATCTGCAGCTCCTGCTGCTCCTGCTCCTGCTTCTGATCCTAAAGCTTACTTCCCCAGCCGTCTGCAGAACCAGAAGCAGACTCGTCGTCTGAGTGGAAACAGCCTGTCAAACCTGTTCGGTCTGATTGACTAGTTCAATTAAGACTTCAGCTTGACTGAATCGAAGTATCGAAACGGCTCTCCTTAACGGGAGAGCCGTTTTTTTTTGATTTCAGCCGAACCGGAAATTCCAGGATTGCCCGGGACTCTTCTGGATAGTACAATCCAATTTAATGAAATCTGTTGTCTTAAAGAATTGAAATCACTAGACTTAAAAATAAAGTTTCGTAAACGCTGATTTGATCTGATAAAATGGATGCTTCCAGATTGAATCACTGAGTGATGTCATTTTAAATTTGGATTTTATTGACGCGACTCCCTCCTCCAATGTGACTGCCTGAAACCAGTTGCTGCCTGCCATCGAAAGCTCCACTAAGTACTGCAGTCCGAAATTGAACAAATTAAACCGTTACCCTTTAAGGCATAAGTTGTTTGGATCAGAATGCAATCAGTTCACAGCGGACTGCTGATCGATCACTGCCGCTTTTCAGATTTAAAGGTACTCACCATGCGACGTCGAAAATTTCTCAAACACTGCACGAGTATTCTGGGTTCCCTGTACGCCACTATCCTCGCAGTACCTGCTTTGGGCTTTTTGTTTTCGACTCTTAAAAGAGGCAACCAGACAGATAGGACATACCGTCTGACGCGCCTGAATGACCTCGAGCCTGGCGTTCCCCAGCGATTTACGATCATCGACCAGCGCGTGGATGCCTGGACCAAATATCCTCCCGGCCCCATCGGTTCAGTCTGGCTCAGTAAATCTAAAGACGGAGCAGTCACCGCGTTTTCTTCCACTTGTCCCCACCTGGGCTGCGTGATCGATTACGTCGCCGGTGACGAAGAATACTTCTGCCCCTGTCATGCGGCAACCTTTCAGCCAGATGGTGCAATGGTCAGTGGTCCGCAGCCACGGGGTATGGATGAGTTAAAAACCACAATCGAAACTATCCGGGGAGATCAGTGGGTCAAAGTGGAATATCAGAAGTTCGAAACCGGCATCGCTGAAAAATATCCCATCGGTTAAGGGAACCAGAGTTTGACTCTCTTGCTGACTGACTAAATAGACTCATCAATTTGATTTCCCATAGGGAGATAATTCAGTGCTGCCTCAAAAAGCCCAACAGTGGATCGACGAACGAACCGGATACAAAAATTTCCTGCATGCGATCTTTCTGTTAAATTTTCCGACTCAACGACGTTCGCGCTGGCAGTTTCTCTGGGGTGGTGCACTCGTATTGATGATGCTGGTGGAAATGGTAACCGGCGCCTTATTGATGACTGTATACAGTCCTTCCGAAGCCTCTGCCTGGGGGAGCGTGCATTATATTGAAACTCAGGTCGACCTGGGCTGGTTTGTTCGCGGGTTACATCACTACACCGCACATATGATGATTGTAGCGATCATTGTGCATATCTTTCTGGTCATTATCTCGGCCGGTTATCGCAAACCCAAAGAGTTTATCTACTGGACCAGCCTGCTGATTGGTGGCGTGATCATCGGTCTCACAATCACCGGCAATCCGCTGCCCTGGGACCAGAAAGGCTACTGGTCCTATCAGATCGAAACCGGCATTGCGGGAACCATGCCCGTCATCGGTTCCACATTACGGTCCCTCGTAGTGGGGGGAAGTGAATTCGGCAACCTGACTTTAACGCGTCTTTATACAATCCATGTGATTGTCCTGCCCGTCATCGCCCTGTTGCTGTTTACGTTCCACATGGCCCTCATTCGCCGCGAACGTCTGCGAACAGCGAAAATCAGAGAAGCTGCCGACGATCCGGAAATCGACTTTCAGTTGGATGAAGACGACCCGGTCAAAGATGAAATCACTCAACCTTACTGGCCTTATCAAACCACACGCACACTGGTTTTGACCCTGATCCTGATGGGCATCATCATCATCCAGCTGATCGTTTATCCCGCTTTAAAAAATCAGCACGTCTCGGTCGGGCACGATGGCTGGGAAGCCGACTTGCCTGCCAGCGAGATCAAACTGGAAGCCCCCGCAGACAGCTACATCCCCTACGTGGCGCGTCCCGAATGGTTTGTCCGGTTTTTGTTTGAATTGCGGCACCTCGTACCCAAAGAGCTGGAAGTTCTGGTCACCGCTGTGCTGCCAGGTGTGATTCTGGCAGTCCTGTTCCTGGTTCCTTTTTATGAAAAAGTCTTTGGCGAAAAGTGGGGACAGCGACTCGCAATCTTCGTTTATGTGGGCGGCCTGCTCATTATATCTGGAATCAGCTGGTATGGCATTCAGATGGAACGCAATGCTCCTGACTATGCGCTCAAGCGTTCGCAGGAAATCGCCTACGCAGCCCGGGCTTCCTGGCTGGCCAGCAAGAATGGCGTTCCCCCGGAAGGTCCCGATTCCCTGCTCAGAAATGATCCCAAATCAATGGGTCCCCTGATTTTCGCGAGACACTGCGGTATCTGCCATACCTGGAATGGTCATGACGGCACAGGGCAATATATCATGGAATTGAAGGATGGCAAAAGAGTGAAAGCAACCCCCCGGGCTTCCGACCTGGCTGGTTTCGCGACCACCAAATGGCTGACCGAATTTCTGATGAACCCTCGCTCCCCCAAATTTTTCGGACATGTCGGGGCGATGAAAGGCGGCGATGCCATTCTGAACGGTGACATGAACGACTGGGCTGACAGCTATGTCGGCCCTGAAGGAATTCTCACCAAGGATGATATCGAAGCTGTCGCCGCTCTGGTGGCCCGCGAAGCAAACCACAGGGACTTCAAACCTCTCAGCGAAGAGACAGTGAAACGCGGCGTTTCGGTCTTCAGCGGCATTGACTTCAAAGACAAATCAGGCAAAGTCGTCGATTTTTACGGATACTGTGCCCAATGCCATGCCATGAAAGCGGGTGACCCGGAAGAAGAAGGGGGCGGGGCGGCGCCTGACTTCAACGGATACGGCTCAGAAAAGTGGCTGACCGATTTCATCCGCAAACCAGGAGCCGAACGCTTCTACGGCGACAAAAACATCATGCCTTCCTTCGAAGAATCTAAACTCTCCAAGCATGATCTGAACCTGCTCGTCAAATGGATGCGCGGAGAATGGCAGCGCCCGGAACAGGAAAAATAATTCGCTCAACAGCATTGGCTAAGATTCCTGATCACCTGGTGTGAAGCGACATAAGCTGGCACCAGTAAACTGCTTTTCTTCGCAAGAGTGTTGAGTTCTATTCCTGATTCTCAACGAGCCTGCCCCGAAAATTTAGCCTGATTCTCTCTGCGGAATCGGGCTATCAGGGCATTAATCAAATGATACCAGATGCGCCAGGGCTACCCCCTTCGAAAATTCTCAAGATTTTTTTCTTGCAGAATTACTACAACCGTGGTAACTATAAACAACACAGTTACTACAAACGTAGTCGCAGGAGAAACCATGAGCCAGCGTGCAGAATTACAAATCACAGAGGCAGAATGGGAAGTGATGCTCAGTGTCTGGGAAGCGGTAGACCAGACCCCCGGCGAAATCATCGCCCGCGTCGAATCAGTACGTAAACGCAGTCATCGCACCATCAGAACTCTACTCGCGCGACTGGTCGAAAAGGGGGCTGTTAACGTACGAGTTGAAGGTTCACGTCATCTTTATCGAGCAGCAGTCACCCGGAATGAATGTGTCCGCTCGGCAGCCCGTTCCTTTTCTGAACGTTTCTTCGCCGGAGATCTGCAGTCGCTCCTGCTGCATTTTGTTGAGAATGAAACACTCACGAGCGATGAAATTGCCGAGCTCAAGCAAAGCCTGGAAGAACGCCTCGCCAAGAAGTCGCATCCAAAGGTCCGTCAACAATCTAGAAAGTCAGCTTCCAGCCGGAGGGCAAAACAATGAACTTCGCATCTGATTTTACCGCGTTCTGGGAACTTATCTGGAAAGCCACCTGGCAAGCGTGCGTGCTGGCGTGTCTGGTATTCTGTGTCACTTCGTTGCTGCAGCGCTGGATCGCCCCTAAATGGCGAACGCTGCTCTGGGCCGTTCCCCTCGCGCGTCTGGTATTGTTAACGGTCCCTGTCAGCGGATTGAGTCTATTTCAGTTACTGTACTTCGAAAATAGCAGCGTCCCACAGGTGGTCGTTTCTCCTGCGACGGAAATCAGTAACACTGGTCTGAGCACGAACGCCGGTTCCCTGCTGTCAAACCTGCCTGACAGGGATCACGTGAAGATAGAGCCTGATAACCGGGTATCAAACATTCCTGATAAAACAAAGCCAGAACTGGAAACCAGCGTCAGCATCCCAATCTTCGCTCTCATCACCGGCATCTGGTTCCTGGGATGTTGTGTTGTACTTATCAGATGGATCGGTACCCGCTGGATGCTGTCACGCCTCATCGCCAACAGTAAACCGCTTCAAGATGCAACACTTCTCGAACTGATCAAAACCAGGCATACACAGGACAGACGCTGGATAGAGGTTCGCTGTTTTGTGACTGACGCAGAATTGGGTCCGTCCTCTTGTGGATTCTGGCGTCCCACGATTTTGCTGCCACGCAAGCTGTGGGAGGACTTCGATCAGCAATCCCGACGCACAATCGTCACTCATGAACTGGAACATATTCGGCGTCATGATGCCTTGCTGCTGTTCCTCAGCAGGATTGCCATCACGGTGCACTGGTTCAATCCACTCGTCTACCTGATCGCCGGTCGGCTGCGCCGTGAAATCGAACTGGCCGTGGATGCAGCAACGGTAGCCTCTTTTGATGAACAGACCCGTCACCATTATGGTGAATTGTTAATACAGCTTTCGCAGTACTCACAAAGGCCGATCGCGGCACTTCCCATGGCCGGCAAACGATCGGCACTACGCACGCGAATCAGACAGCTGACACATCCGAGTCGGGAGAGTCGCCCTCGATCCGCTCTTGCGATTTGCGTATTACTCATTTTCCTCGTTACAGGTTTGAGTGATGCCGCGCAGACAGAGGAACAGGCTGAGGATAATCAAAAAAGTCCGGCGGTCTCCAACAGACAAGAACAGCGTCCCGAGAGCAAACCAGCAGAACAATATTTCATCACAGGCACAGTTCGCGATACGCAGACGGGTGAACCGGTTTCGAACGCAGAAATCCGGTTGTTTGTCGCCTCCGAACCAGATGTTAACCAGAGAGAAAGAAAGGGGATTACAAATGACAAAGGGCAGTATCGCATTGAAGTCCCTTTAGGAAATGTCCAACTCTGGTTCCCGACATTAAAACCGGGATACTGGCTCCTGCCTGAAGAATGCACGCAAGCGTTAGTCACGACGACTGAAAATCCCGTGCTGGAACACAATATCAAAGCCCAAACGGGCCCCATCTGGAATATTCACTGGAAAGGCAAGCTCAACGAACAGCAATTGAAGTCCCTGACCGCGCATCTCAAGGACCAGCCGATTCAATTCAGGGCTTCCATTCAGGAAGTGGAAGACGACGCGAAACGGGCCGCCTGGCTGAAGGGGGAACCAGTCTCATTTCAGAATGCAAATGCCAGTTCGGTGAGCAATCTGGATCAGTCAGGCCACGGCAAACTGACACAAGTGGGAACGAGTGGCAAAACTATTTTGACACTCGTCAATATGACAGCCGAACTGATTGTGGAATCTGGCTTCAACAATACACGAGTCGTCTCGCTGAAACAGATTCCCGATACTGAAAAAACAGAAATGACCGACGCCTCTGGAAAGAAAGCCATAGTCAGCAAAGCAACCGTCACACTAAACGACGGCGTCCCTTTACTCACCTTTCAGACCGAAGCTGCGAAACCGATTGGCAATCAAAGGCTGACCGGTCGAGTCGTGGACGAGAAGGGGAATCCACTCGCTGATGTGCGGGTCGGAGTGATCGGAGGCTTAAAGGGAGGAGGCAGTGGCGAAACGGGAGAAGAAACCCAGACCACTGATGAAGGGACATTCTCTATTAAACTGCCGATATTTGATAACCAGGTTTTTCAAAATCAGCGGTTTTCGGTCATGCTGACAAAAGACGGATTTGCCGGTACGGATTCAGAAACCGTGTACGCTCAAAAGGACTTTACCCCTATCGACTTTAAAACACTAACGCTTCAGCCGGGACACTCCATTCCAGTCCTTGTTCTCGATGAACAGAAACAGCCCCTGCAGGGAGCAATACTGGAACCCGTTAACGATTACGCATTGAGACGACAGATCACCCGGACAGATTCCACAGGGAAAGCCATCTTAAAAAACCTGCCGAGTGGCGTGATTCAACTCTCTGTCCGCTGGGGTACGAAAATCAAAGAGACCAATCTTGTGGTCAGTAAAAACCAGTCTGAAAATACAGAAGTGACAATTCATGTCAATGAGTCCGTCCCCTCAACCTCATCCAAGGTAGAAAAACAGAAACCGCTGGCCGTCGGTCAGCAAGCTCCAGAATGGGAAATCGCGGAATGGTCAGATGGACAAACCCGCAAACTCTCTGACTTTCGCGGTCAGGTGGTGGTACTTCATTTCTGGGGTCTCAGCTACGCTGGCTGCGTCGCTTCCATTCCCGCGCAGAAACGACTCGCCCGGAAATACAAAGAGCAGGATGTCGTCTTTCTGGGGATCCACACTGCGGATGGAGAAATGAGTCAGATCAAAAAACTGCTACAGAGCGAGCAGTGGACGATCCCCACGGGAATTGAACGGGGCACTTCCATTCTGGATAATGTGACAGGCAAGAAATATGGAATCCAGGGATATCCATCACTGATTGTCATCAATCCGGAAGGCCAGATCGCATTCCGAAGCGATATCAAAACCCCGGGGGATCGCGCAGTTTTCATGAAAACCCTGGCAGAAGAAAGTGGCGTGAAATGGCCGCCTGCCGAGAATGCAACTCAAACTGAAATCATTGAAATGATGAATCAACTTCAATTTACATTGTTCAGCCGGGAAATTGAAAGTGTTCTGAATGCGAAACAATAAGACTTATCCAGACGCTGACTATTTACCGGCTGCTGCGGATGCGACCGGTGGTTTCACCTGTGTATTACCAGCCAGGTAAGCGATCAGATTCGCCAGTTGCTCTTCCGTCAGTTGATCCAGCTGACCTTCCGGCATCAGGGACAAATTAGACGATGTCATCTCTTCAATCTGCTGTCGATCAAGTACGAGCAATTCATTCTGTGTCTGTAAGCTTAACTGCTTGTCCGTTTTTCGGACAACATTCCCATTCAGGACACGACCATCGGTAAGCGCGACCACCACCATTTCGTAACCTTTGGGAATCAGGGCAGAGGGGTCCACCATGTTTTCCAGCAGATAATCCATGTTAGCCCGATTGGCTCCTGTCAGATCAGGGCCAATCTTTCCTCCCGTTCCAAACAGGCGATGACATTTCGCACAGGTTTTTTCGTAAAGCGCACGACCTTGAATCCGATCTGCTTTTCCCAGTCGTTCCGCCGTCAGTAAGGCTTTGTAATTTTCAATCTGTGCCCGTTTCTTTTCGGGCGTCTCGCGTGCCTGACCCCAGACCTGATTCAGTTTCTCAACCACTTCCTTGTCCCGGAAATTGCGTAACTGACGCACATGAAATGCCGAAATATCTTCCTGGGGCACTTGTTTATTATCAATAGCGGTCAGCAGCAGCAGAACATACTCCTTGCGGCTGCAGACGGTATCAAGCAGAACCTGGCGGCCCTCATGTTTAATACTGCGATAGCGGCCCAGCATACGTTGGATTGTCTGTGGATCATAAAAACGTGACAATCCCCGAAATGCTAGAGGCTGCAGCTCAGTTGTATACACTGACTTCTGAATGACAGACAGCAGATCCTTGTCCTGAGAACTGTTCAACAAGGTTTCCAATGCCTGGTAACGGCTTTTCATCGACTGCTCTGAATCGACGGCGATCTGCTTGAGCACATCCATGGTCTGTCCATCACCAAACACAACCGATAACTCTGTAATCTGATCCTGCAGTTCTTTGGAATCCGTCTTAGCAGTTGCCTCTTTCAATGTCTGCCAGTTTTCTGGTGCCTCTGCTTTTAATCGCCCCTGTAAAGCCGCCTGAATCCCGGCTAACAGATCCTGCTGTTTTGCGATGTCTTGGGTATCGATTGCCTGTTGAATCAGCTGTGCCACGTACTCGGGATGCTGATCAATGTCTTCCGTCAGGCGACGTGCCACCAGTTGACGCACCAGGGGTCTTGTGGCATTCGCGAGAAACTTTAAGGCGGATTTACTGTCAGGCATGACCGCTGGTTCGATTCCATACCAGAGCATCAGCGTAAAATTACGGTCTTCTGTATTCTCATGATTCTGATCGAGAGCAGCAGCGATTTCCCAGCTGTCCTGCGGTGCCAGCGACTGCATTGCCGCCGCCAGATAAAGTCGTACCAGACCGGAAGAATCAGTACGTGCCAGGTGAGCAAACTGCTTCACTGCTTCAGCGGGAACTTTATCGTCATCGACCAGAAAACGAATCGCCCAGATGCGAACATGCTCACTGGGATCATTCAGCTGTTTCACCAGCCAGCTGTCATTTAACTGATTCGTACAATAAAGGGTCCACAGGGCACGCAGCCGTCGCGAAACCTCTTTGGACGTTTGATAAATGTTTAACAATTCTGCTTTTGACTGACTCCAGTTCGCCGCCGTTCCTGCCCGTTCCGTCAATATCCGGCGAGCATGTCGGACATACCAGTCATTCGGATGCAACTGCAACATGACCAGTTCACTGTCAGACAGTTGATTCAGATCCAGCTTTTCAGGTTGAGGCACATCTCCATATGAGATTTTGTAGATCCGGCCACTGGTGCGATGTACGCCATCATGGTCGTGGCATTCTCCCAGGTCAGCCCAGTCAGTGAGATACACACTGCCATCGGGACCATATTTTAATTCGGTCCCGCGAAACCAGTCTGAACCGGTCAACAGAAAATCGGGACGGTGCGTGCCAACATAACCGGAACCTTCGCGTTCCAGCGCATCGTTATTCACACGATGCCCGTGTGTGTTACACAGGAACAGGGAATTGCGATATTCCTCGGGCCAGCTGTCGCCCAGGTAGATCATGCCACCACAATGACTGTGCCCCCCTCCCAGTTTCCCGTGAACGCCGGAAGTATCCCGGGAATCCGTCCATTTTCCTGATGAGCTGTCCCAGTGATCGTGGTCTGCACACTTTGTCATCAGCTCATAGACATAGGGATTGGGATCGCTGCCGTGTCCTGACATCCGGATGTAATGAGAACCGGGAATCATATGCCACAGGTGGCCATTCACATTATTCGTGAAAAACATCTGACCGTATTCGTCATAGTCAAAGCCCCAGGGATTAGTCGTGCCGGAACTGACTTCTTCAATTTTGTGAGTGACAGGGTGATACCGCCAGATGCCACAATGGATCACCGTACGGTTTGCAGGCACTGTTTCAGGTGTACCAACGAGCGAGGAATCTGTGATGCCATGCCGTCCATAGAGCCAGCCATCAGGTCCCCAGGTGAGACCACTCACGATGTTGTGTCGGACTGTTTTATAGTTCCAGCCTTCCAGCAGAACCTGTGGTTTACCATCGGGAATATCATCATGGTTTTTGTCTTCGAAATACCGCAATTCTCCCCGACACAAGGCCCAGACGCCATTGGAACCAACGGTCACACTGGTTAATGGCCCCGGTCCCTGCCAGAAGATTTTTCGCTGGTCCATTTTGCCATCACCGTCAGTATCTTCCAGAATGACAATACGGTCCTGGTACTGATCGTCATAGGTACCACGCTCGTAGGTGAAACATTCAGCCACCCAGAGTCGTCCGCGATCATCAATCTCAAATCCAATCGGTTGATGCACATCAGGTTCACTCGCAAAGACCGTCACCTTGAAGCCATCGGGGACTGTCATATTTTTCACCGTCTGTTCCGGCGAAGTGGCGATGTCTTTGGGATCCTGGGTATTCCTGATCGGGCTCTCGGCGAAGGAGAAATTGTCTGATAAATTCAGAACTGAGTAACAGGCCAACAGGCAAATCAAAAAACGGAGTTGGTCGTGAAAGCGCATCGATCACCCTCTGAGTCTTAAATGGACAGCCGGATAGAAATAGATATCACTTATGCTATAGCAGGCTCAGACCAAGAGCAATCAAATCGGGAAAATAGTTTCCACAAAAAAACCGAGAGTGCAGGGAAGCACTTTATTTTTCGAGCGTGTCAAACATCTCACGAAATTTCCCGAGCACCTTTGTCACAGCCGAGGTGAGGGGACCGTTCAACATCGCACCGGAGGCCTGGCGGTGTCCACCACCTCCAAATGATTCGGCAACTTTAGAAACATCCCATGCCGTGCGACTGCGAAAGCTGATTTTCACCTGCCGACTCCGCTGCTCTACAGCAATAAATGCCGCCTGAGTTCCGGCAAGTGTCAGACAATAATTAACGAGGCCTTCCGTATCGACGGGCGTGGTGCCTGTCGCGCTGAAGTCTTCACAACTGACGACGGTATAAGCCAGCAGACCATCAAAGTCTGTCTGAACCTGTCCCAGTACCCGTCCCATCAGTTTTAATTGAGGCAAGTTGTTCTGTTCATACAGCAGCTCATAGATCTGATGTGGTTCGGCCCCCGCCTTGATCAGCTCCCCAATAATCTGCATGGTGTAGGCGGTAGTAGAGGGAAATCGAAACCAGCCCGTATCTGTAGCGATTGCGGCATACAGCAGTGTGGCGATCTCTGGATTCAGACTGCAGTTCAGGGCACATCCCAGATCGTAGACCAGGCATCCCGTAGCCGGGGAAGTCACATCTTTGTATTCATCCGCTCCCAGCGAATCTGAGCTGACATGGTGATCGATGATGACTTTTTTTGAGTCTGTTTTTCGATAGAAATTGGCCAGACCAGGCAGCTGAGACCAGGCGCTGGTATCGAGCACGATGTGCACTTCAGCCCATTCAAATTCTGATGTAGAAACACCATCTCCCACATAGCGGACTTCGTGTTCCTGTACGAGAAAATCCATACTCCGGGGATGTGCCGAAGGATTGATAATCCGCACATCTTTTCCCAGTTCTCGCAGGAAACAGGCCAACGCCAGTTCCGACCCAAGCGCATCTGCATCAGGTCGAACATGACAGGAGAGCAAAAATTTCTGATGGGAATGAATCAGCTCACAGAGGGGGGCCCAGTTAATTGTACTCATTCATTTTTCCTGCTCTGTGTTTTCCTGCTTCCCGTGAACGACATCACTTAATCAGCAGGCCATCTTAGCGCATTATTGTAAATCTATCCATTGACAGGCCAGTTTTTTTGCTGATTCAACATCAATCAGGAGTTGCGTTTTCAGCGCGTCTGCATCGGTAAATGTTTGAGTTCCCCGCAACTGCTCCAGAAACTGAACCTGCAGCGCCTGCCCGTAAATATCTCCTGAGAAACCAATCAGATGCACCTCAACCTTGGCTTCATCATGCTGAAATGTGGGATTTCCTCCAATATGTATGGCGGCCGGATACTGCTTACCCGCGATCGTGCCGACCCCGCTATATACGCCGCCAGCGGGAATCAGAGTTTTGATGTCGGTGAGATTCGCAGTCGGAAAACCCAGCAGGCGTCCCCGCTCAGCACCATGACCGACTGTTCCCGTAATCTGATACAGACGTCCCAGCATACTGGTCGCTTCTGTGATATCACCGTTTTGAATCGACTTGCGAACCTCGGAAGAGGAGATCATCCGCGACCCGCAAATGGTCGGTTCAACGACTTCGAAAAACATTCCCGCCCGCTCACACAGTTGACCTAATAAAGCGACGTCTCCTGCACGATCTTTGCCAAAGTAAAAATTGGGGCCTTCCACCATGCCTCTGGCCTGCAGCTGATCACAGAGGACCTGTTGAAAAAACTCCTCCGCTGTCAGATTCAATAAAGCATGATCGGTGGGATAAGCGATCACACAATCCACACCCAGTTCTTGCAGAACCTCCGCGCGTTGCTCAATCGTCATCAACTCGGGAGGCGCAAATTCGGGCCGCAGCAGATGAATCGGATGCGGATCAAAGGTGAAAACAATGGCGGGTACTTTGTGTGTCCGGGCATGCTGAACCAATGTCTGAATCATCAACTGGTGTCCTCGATGTACCCCATCAAAGTTACCAATTGAGACCATGCCCCCCTGACACCCGTCAAAACCTGCTATTCCACGTATTAACACCACTTAACCCAACAATTTATTGTCTTTATTTAGAAAAACGCTCCAGCCGACACCCATTCTGGCTGTACCGGTTGAATCGGCAACAATCCGGAAAAAATAGAGTGTTAAGTACCATTAGGCCCACAATATTGCTACTATCAAACGTAGGGAAAGCAGTTTCCTTCTCCTTCCCCCCTGAGCGCTTAAAGGTACGCGCCTGCAAACCTGAAACGCATTTGGTATCACCGATCATTGATACCATCCAGTAACAGTCACACTTTATTATATCACTGGAGATAACGAAATGGATCAAAGCCCCATCAATCGCAGAGATTTCCTGAAAACCTCAGGAACGACGGCCGTCGCTGCCAGCACGATCGCCGGCCTGGCTTCCGCCCCCGCCTTCGGAGCCGGCAACAGTAATGAAGCAATTCGCATCGCATTTATCGGCCCGGGGGGACGTGGATTTGGTGCCCATGTCAAAAAGCTGGTTCAGCTCAAAAAAGATGGCATGAACATCGAGCTGGTCGCCGTCGCTGATGTGTATTCGGAACATCGGGACCGCACCGCTAATTATATCAAAAAAGAGCTGGGAAATGACGTCGCTGCCTACGTCGATTACCGTGACATGCTCGAAAAAGAAAAACTGGATGCCGTCTGTATCGGAACTCCCGACCACTGGCACGCCAAACAGACAATCGACTCCATGAACGCTGGTTTGCACGTCTACTGTGAAAAACCGATGACAAAGAAAGTCGAAGAAGCCCTGGAGGTCGTGGATACCTGGAAGAAGACGGGCAAAATCATGCAGGTCGGCGTGCAGTCCACCAGTCTCCCTGTCTGGGATGACGTACGGGCCCGTCTGCAGGAGGGTCAACTGGGTAAAGTGCTCCAGTTCCAGACTGAATACTTCCGTAATTCCTCAATGGGACAGTGGCGGTATTACGCTCTGAAAAAAGAGATGAACCCACAGAACATTGACTGGAACCTCTGGCTGGGAACCAAAGAAGGTCTGGCCGAATACCAGCCGTTCGACCGTGCTGTCTACGCCCAGTGGCGTCGATTCTGGCCCTTCGGTTCCGGCATGTTTACTGACCTGTTCGTCCACAGAACCACCGCCATGCTCAAAGCAACCGGACTGCGTTACCCCGGTCGCGTTGTCGGAGCAGGGGGGCTGTACCTGGAATACGACGGCCGCGACGTTCCCGATGTGGCCACGGTTGCTGCTGACTTCAATGAAGGGGTCCAGGGACTGGTGAATGCCACCATGTGTAACCAGGAAACCCGCATCAAGCAGATCATCCGCGGGCACAATGGTTCATTTGTCTTTGGCAATGGCGAAGGTTTTGACGGGTATGATTTCATTCCCGAACGGCCTCAGGTTACGCGCGACAGTTCCCTGAAACAGCAGCGGATCGATGTCGCTCAGATTAAAGATACGACCTATGCCCACTTCAAGAACTGGGTCGAAGCAATGCAGGCCAACGATCAGAGCAAGTGTAACAACCCACCTGATCTGGGTGCGGCAGCAATCGCCGTGGTCAATATGGGATCAAACAGCTATCGTAATGGTAAGGTCTACCACTTCGATGCAGATACCCACAAGATCACAGAAGGGGATGGCAGCTGGTCGAAAAAATGGGAAGCCATGTCAGAAGCACGGCAGAAGCCCAAACACATCCCAGGCTGGAAAGCCGGCGATAAAGGAAGTGTCTTGGAAGAGCCCAGCTACATGACTCTCGCGGGCCCCTGGGTCGACGGGAAACCACCTAAAAATAATCCTGATTCCAACGCGGGTTAAACCCGGCACCGGACGATTCCAATCCCGTATTCCTCCCCGGAATACGGGATTTTTTATGAGTCATTCTGATTGCAACAGACTTTACATTCAACAACTAACATCCATGGAACCTGCTATGAAGCGTCTTTCTGTTCTCTCCATTCTCCTGTTGTCCCTCTTTTCAGTTACCGCAGGCCTGCACGCCAGTGAGAAATCGGGCTTCACCTGGAAAGATCAGCCTGAGAAGAAAGTGGCTGATCTGTACTTCAATGGCAATCCTGTCCTGCAGTACGTCTATCCCTATGACGACTCGTCTAAACAGAGTTTTCACGACACTTACAAAGTCTTTCACCACGTCTACGGACCTGGCAGCAGAGAAGTCATCACAAAAGGCCCCGGCGGAAAATACACACACCACCGTGGTTTGTATGTCGGATGGAATAAAACGAAATTTGCTGGCAAAGAACTCGATTTCTGGCACTGTAAAAACGGCGCGCATCTGCGGCACGAAAAAATGCTGGAAATGAAAGGGGGCCCGAAGGAAGGCACCATGACTTCCGAAATCCGCTGGGAAGACGGTGAGGGAAAGCCGGTGATCATTGAAACCCGCAAAGTAACGGTCACTCCCATTGATGTCGCCAACTCGAAATTCCCTGCCTGGCAGATCGACTGGCAGACCCAGTTGGAAAGCAAGCGAGGCGAAATTGTTCTGGAAGGGGACCGCCAGCACGCCGGATTCCAGTTCCGGGCTGCACAAGACGTCGCCGAATCCAACAATGCCACATATGTACGCCCCGAAGGTTTTCCCCAGCAGACTGCTCCGGTTCAGGTCTCTGATAAAACGGATCCTGATGGCCACATCAACCTGGGCTGGTTTGCCATGTCTTACGAAATCGACGGCAAACGCTACAACGTGGAATACATGGAAGACCCCGGCGTCCCCAAACCGTCGCGTTATTCCGAACGTCCCTACGGTCGATTCGGTGCCTTCTTCGCTACGAAGTTCGATGAAAGCAAACCTCTGGAAATGAAGTACCGGGTGATTGTCAGTGAAGGAAAAGCACCTTCACAGTCAGAAGTACAAAAGCATTATGACGAGTTTGTTTCCTCATTGAAAAAATAGGATTAGGCATGCCAAAGCAGACAGTCGCGATCATTGGAGCCAGTACGGACCGTCAGAAATACGGAAATAAATCGGTCCGCGCTCATTTGAAACAGGGATATGATGTTTTCCCCGTGCATCCGACAGAAAAACACATTGAGGGATTAACTGCCTACTCAAGTCTGGCCGAACTTCCCGAAGTGCATCTGAATCGGATCAGCGTGTATGTTCCCCCGCAGATCGGGATCGGCCTACTGGAAGAAATCAAGGCGAAAGGAGCCGACGAAGTCTGGTTCAACCCGGGCAGCGAAAGTCCTGAGTTGCTTCAGAAGTCCAGTGAGCTGGGATTGAACATTATCCAGGCCTGCAGCATAGTCGACATCGGTGAATCGCCGTCTGCTCATCCGGATTGAAATCAATTTGGGAATCGCGATTGAGCCCCGCTGCCGGTTCGTATAGAATCGGAATAGAGGTGAGACGTTTCCTGTTCAGCGAAGCCTTATCAGTCCGAAATCCAAAAGTTTTGACCATGAAAAAATGCAGAGTCTGTAATAAACCCGCCGTCTACCACCTGACCGAAATTCAAAACGGGCAGGCACAGGCACTCCATTTCTGCGAAGAACATTTTCAGGAATATATCAGTGGCCAGGCCCCTTCAGACGAATGGGAACCACAGGATGAAGCCACGCTGATCGAATTGAATTCACAGGACCTGGAACTCGATGAGGAACTGGAATGCCCCAACTGCGGAATCACGTTCCAGGAATTTCGCAGTGAAGGGCGCCTGGGCTGTCCACATGACTACATCGCGTTCCGCGAGCCCCTGATTCAGCTCCTGGAAAATATCCATGGTGCCTGCGAACATATCGGCAAGTTTCCCAAGCGGGCTCCCACGTCGAGTCAGCAGCAGTACAATCTGATTAAACTGCGTCGGGAGTTGACCGCTGCGGTGGCTGAGGAAAATTACGAGGTCGCCGCCTCTCTGCGCGATCAGATTTCGAAACTGGAACAGGAAGAAGAAAACGAATCATCCGACACGGATCCGTCCACGGAATAATGCGAGGAAGCTGTCTCAGACTCTGCGGGAACGAACGCCGAAATCTTCGGGAATCCCGCTGAAAGTCCGACTTTTTTCTCTCCTCCGATTTGTATCAATTACCGGAAACCGTTAGTATTCCCACTGAAAGTAACTCCATCCGGGGATGTGGTGGAATTGGCAGACACGCTAGATTTAGGATCTAGTGCCGCAAGGCGTGCAGGTTCAAGTCCTGTCATCCCCATTTGAAAACACTGATGCCGAACGGGTATCAGTGTTTTTTTACGACTGCTGTTTCTCCAGAATTCGTACAACCTGCGCGTAGGTGTCGATCTCAATCAGGTCCCCGGTCTGAATTCTCAAGGTTGCCTCACGTGTACCGATTAATGTCGGCTTTTTCAGCTCCCGGGCCAGAATCGCGGCATGACAGGCAATCCCGCCATCATCGGTCACAATCGCACCACACTGTTGCAGTAAAGGCATCAATGCCGGATTGGACTGAATGGAAACCAGAATTTCATCAGGTGAGATTGTCTGCCCCAGCGCATCCAGGCTGAGCACAACCCGCGCCTTGCCCCGAAAGATTCCCGGCCACGCGACCTGACCTGTCAGCTCATTTGAGTCAGTACAAGCCTGCAATTTTCGCTGCTTCGCCAGTCGCGTCAGTAAATATCCGGTCTGAGAAACAAGGTGAAATGTTTCCTGCCCATTAATGACCTGGAAAATGAACCGCTTTCCCTCCCGGATTGCCTCGTATCGAGATTCCAAAAGTTCGCAGGTCACCGTTCCCGCTTTCAATTCGCTCCACAAGATCAATTCACAGGCGCGATCCGGCTCTGCAAAGCCGAGTTGCTCAGCAGTCTGAAACGCCAGGGGTTGCAGGATATTTCGTTCGATTACCGGATACAGGGAATGGGAGCGAATCTGCTCTGCCAGAGATCTTACTTCAGGATCGTCAATCTGATGTGTTTCAATATAAATCAGAACCCAGGCAGGGAAGACCGTTGTATGCTGGGCAATGTCTGCAAACAGGTCTTCCAGTTCTGTGAAATTTTCAAACCCGCCCAGGCCCTGTTCAATCACGGGGGAAGCCTGTGCATAAATTCCAAGTCCATATCGTAGAATGCGGATGAGCTGCTCCCGGTGATTCTGGAACAGGTCGCCGATACGCTCGAAAAATGCTTCACTGGAAGCATGAGGATAAAACAGATTCATCAGCCCGGTCTCATCCTGAATCAGCAATGCCTCATTCAGGTGACCGCCGAGAGTATTGTCTGCATGCTTTGCATCCAGCCAGTAGGGTAAAATTGAGGCAGCCAGCAGAAAAAAAGGACGACGAACGGTAAACTGCCATCCCTGCGAATCATCAATCAGCTTCTGGTCATATTCCGCCGCCAGGGTTGTGATCGGCCGCGCCTGCAACACCTGGAAGTTCCCATCCTGAATGGCCCACTCAGTATCAATGGGATGACCGTAATGCGTTTGCAACCGGTGCAGCAGGGCGGAGTACTCAGCAACCTGCTGCAACGTAATTTTCGGTTGCCTGCCACGACCATCAAGTTTCTGCCAGACCGGTTTCGAGGTGTCCTCACGAATCCACAACGCTTCTTTCTGATTACCAGTGATTGATTCCAGAATCTGCTGTGAACCTCGTTCGACAATAAACTGATCCGGCGTGATTCTCCCGGAAACAATTGCTTCTCCCTGTCCCAGACAGGCTTCGATTAATTGAATACCAGGTTCTTGAGTGACTGGATGGACTGAAAATCCGATGCCAGAGATTTCACTGTCTACCATCTGTTGCACGACCACTGCCACAGAAATCTCGCCAGTAGAGAACCCATGACGCCCGCCATACGACAACGCAGACTCGCTGAACAGGGACAGCCAGCAACTCCTGATTTTCTCAATTATTTCTGCGGGAGAGACATTCAGAAATGTCTCCAGTTGCCCCGCCCAGGCACTGGTCGCACTGTCTTCACAAGTGGCACTCGATCGAACCGAAACACGTGGAGCCGCTAATTGATCCGCTGCCTTCTGTACGGCTTCACAGAGTTCAACTGGCAATTCAACAGCTTCAATACAGGATTTAATGCGCTGGTGAGCCAGAGAAAGATCAATCTGACCGGCTTTCAATGCCTGTATGGTTTCAAGCACCGGACGCTGGATTTGTTCGGAAGAAAAATAGGTGCGAAACGCAGAACTCGTTACGACAAAGCCAGGGGGAACGGGAGCTTGTGCCCGCATCAGTTCTCCCAGCGAAGCACCTTTGCCCCCCGCCTGTGAAACAAAAGAGGAATCCAGTTCAGAGAGTTGATAAATGAGACGGACCATTTTTGTCCTGCTTAATTCCTGGAGTTCGGTTACCCATACACATTTACAGAAACGACAGGAAAGTAACGGATTTATCTCCTCGTGTTAACACCTTCCCGATGTTTCACGATTCAATTTCTACTAAGTCACTCTTTATTTGATACCGTTGCCAGCTACTTGTTTTGGGGTTGTCCCCTCGCGAAAACCACCCTTGAACAGCGCCACAAGTTCACCACTAACCTCTTTGTATACTTCACTTTACTACGACATCTTTTAGAGGGACCAAAAACGTTCAAGCAAATCCCAGATTTTAATTAGATTTATTTATGAATAACCTTGTGGGACCTTCATCTCCCGCACATAATTTATTAGCTCTGTTAAGAATTCTTTACTTATTCGGAGCCAAACTCATTTCGCTAATTACGCGCTCTCATTAACGAAATACCAGTCACGTCCATTCTTCTGAATTCTATTTCGTTATTCTCTTTCTCTAAAAGGCACTTTCATGCGCACCCTCAACTCAAGACGACACGGTTTCACACTGATTGAACTTCTGGTGGTGATTGCGATCATCGCCATCTTAATCGCACTCCTGCTACCCGCAGTACCTGTAAAAACAATCTGAAACAAATGGGCCTGGCTCTACACAACTATCACGACACTCATCGCGTATTTCCACCAGCCACTATTAACGCTGGTCTTAACGGTTGCAATAATGTACACGGCACGACTGGCATCCTGTTGAATCACACTTGCTACCAGATGATCCTGCCATTCATTGATCAGGCCAATATCTATAATCTGTATAACTGGAGCCTCCCCAGCGGTCGTGCTAATCATGGAACTAGTTGCACAGGAACTGTCACTACAGACCAGTATTCTGTTGTGAAATCACCCGTCCCCGTTTTTCTATGCCCCTCAGACCCCGGTAATCAATCAAACTCAACCACATCTTCTGCTTATTATGTAAGCCCCGGCTGGCGTACCAGCTATGGAGTTGTGAGCCACACTACGAGCGTAGCCGGTAGTACACCGGGTCTAGGCAGTTGGGGCTCTAATACAAGTTTAGCAAAAGGAACACTTGGGCCTAACGGCGCTGCCAAATTCCGAGATATTACTGACGGAACCAGTAATACTATGGTTCTTTGTGAAACACAGTTGATAAAGACCTCAACCAGTTATGGTCCTTACTGGAATGCAGCAACTCACACTTTTTACATTGCAGCAGGAAGTTCTGGTTATACCTTGAACTTCGACAACAGCGGTGGAAAACAATATGCCTGGGGGGCAGGCAGCTTTCATGTCGGCGGCGGACACATCCTTTTGGCCGACGGTGCCGTGCGTTTCCTTAGCGAAAATGTCGACCGTCTGGGAGTAGTTCAGGCTATGATTTCTGTCAGAGGCGGAGAGATCATTCCCGAATTCTAACGGTCTGTTCTCTCTCTTATTCCTACTGTCTATCGTCTGATTTACCGCGATGGTATATTGCCATCGCGGTATTTCTAATCCTGAATCACAGACGGCAGATAGTTTCAACCTCTCAATCTTCTTTAAATTAGATTTAGTTATATCATGCTCAATTTTTCCATACCACAACGATTTCACTCTGTACTTTATACCATGTTGATCTTTTCTCTCTCAGGCTGCTTTGGCAGTGGGGGCGAACCAATTCCTGATCTGGCATCCGTTTCTGGAGTCGTTACATTAGATGGCGCACCACTCGATGGTGCAAAAATTATTTTCGAACCGCAACAGGTTTCAGACAATGGGCGACGCCACACTTCCAGTGCAACCACGGAAAGTGATGGCGCTTACACGCTCGAATATAATTCGGAAGCTTCAGGTGCTACGCAAGGGACTCACAAAGTGATGATCAGCAAGATGCCGGATGACCCGGAGCAGGCAGGGGAGCAACTGGTACCTGCCAAGTATAACAACGAGACTGAATTGACAGCTGAGGTCAAAGAAGGCGATAACACTTTCAACTTCGATTTGAAATCGAAATAGAATTACTCGGCGGACAGGCTGGCGGGTTGCCGAACCGTCAGCTTATCTTCAGACGCTTCGACCGCGGCGACATAATGACTGCTGCGTAACAGGAAGCGTTTCTCAACCAGATTCCACATCAGAACTGCCCCCACCGCGGTCAGTCCGATGGTGGTCAACAGAAACAGCCACGGGCGTTCTGCAAACCAGCCCGAATTCAGCAGTAACTGCAGAATGGGAAAATGCAGGATGTAAACTCCATAAGAAAAATCTCCATACTTCCCGAAGTTTCCTGCATAGAGAAACAACCCGAAAAAGACAACCAGCGACGCCAGCGCTGCCGGCTGCAACCAGGGCAGGGGAAGCACAACCCAGTCCACTACGAGAATCACAGCAGCAGCAGCGGTAAACGCTTTGATGTGTTGCTCGAAGAACTTCAGATAATAAAACAAAGTTGCCCCTGCCATAAAGAAGCACATCTGACCCGGCAGTTGTCGCGCCAGTCGCGAGTAGAACTCCACCCCCGTCCTTCCAGAAGCTGACAGCAGAAATTCGCTGTAGGCAATCGAAAGCAGGTAAATCACAATCAGGAGCGGCAATCTGGGAAAACGCCTGAAAAAATAGACGAGCACGGGCACCGCCATATAAAACATCGCTTCGACTTTCAATGTCCACAATGCACCGTTAACGACATCAAATTTATTCGCATCAAAAACTCCCGGCAGGGAAGGTTGCACAAAGTTCAAAAACGTCAGGTTAGCAACCAGGTATTTCAACCATGCCAGTGAGTAATACTCCTCAACCGTTTTCTGACTCATCAGTACCAGAAAAACCGCAGACAATATGATTACGGTGAAATAAGCCGGATAAATCCGTCGTACCCGTTTACTGGCATAGGATTTCAGCGAGGAAGATCGCTCATAACTCATGACGATCAGGAAACCACTGACTACAAAAAAGCCCTGTACAGCAACCTTCGAGGACAGAATACCTGCCAGAGTTGCCAGCTGAGCAAAGTCGGAAACTTCATAGGCATGCACCAGGCAGACCGTCGACGCCAGCAGCAGGCGGAGGAGATCGAAGTTATTTTTTTTCAGGCGTGGGTGATCGAGGGGCAGCGAATCCATTTTCTGTCCCGGAGTAGAACTAATACTAACGGTGGAATGACTCCCCGGAATGTCGCTGAACTCACCCGATCTGTCAAGATGGGTTATCTCTGTTTAATCTGCTGCGCAACCCCAGTGATAGTCGACAGATTGGAATCACGGCGCCATCTCAGCACTGAATTTTACAGAAATCACTTTGTTTCAGTGACGCTTGTCCTGACTCGGAACAGTGGATTTCGTCACGGTGCCACAATTTAATCGCGAATCGAATCGCTCTTCTGATCCGGATTTCTTCTGAAAAAACAGACTGGCCGCATAATCCTGGTTCTGCTCAGACAGGCGGAATTCATGGTCAAGTGATGGATTTTCAGGCAGTCGATCAGTAGCAGTAACAAAGAAGCCAGCCACACTGATCACGATGTTCAAAGTCAGCATCACCAAAATATTACCGGGTGATTCATCCAGTTCAGCACGGCGCAGAGAGTACGAATCCCGATCTGACTGCTGCTCAGGCACCATCTTACAGTCGCAAAATCGACACTGATCCGCGTCCCGTTCAATGTCCGCCTGACAACCGGGACATTTCTCAAACTGGGTGCGCGGTTCCTGGTAATAATACTCCTTCATTTCCGTTCCCCCTCTTCTGGTACATCGAACTGAAAACACATATGCCAGGACGAATGGCCCACAATCTCCTGAGGGTTATTTTAAATCATGGAAACGAAACTGACAATCTTTTTTTGAGAACGACAACCATGTGAAACAATTATTCATGAAATATAAATACAGTCATTTGCCAGGGATCAGTTCTTCGCATCCTTTTCTCTCATCAGTTCGGCTGGAAAATCTGCTGGCTTCGCACCACTTTTAAGCCGCAGGTTAGCCCCCATACGACGCTTGTGGCTGAACGGGACCCGGTCGGCATCTGCTTTCTCCAGAATCTGGTGCAGGTCCGCCCGCATGTTCTGAATACGTTTCTGCTGGTCCTTGTCGAAGATCAGATTGTGCTCTTCGTGGGGATCTTTCTCCATATCATAGAGTTCATCAATATCCCAGATGCCATGATATTGAATGAATTTATACCGCGGCGTTCGCAGCGCAAACGTGGTTGGCGTCTGGGGAAAATTGTATTCCCAGTAATATTCGTAGAGAATATTCTGTCGCCAGTCTTTCGCAGGCATCTTGCCGGCGGCCAGTTGCAGAAAGCTTTGACCATCCATCTGGGGTGGTGTCTTCAATCCGGCTGCCGCCAGGATCGTCGGACCAATATCGATATTCGCTACCACTTCGTTGATCACCGTTCCCGGTTTCCACAAACCAGGACAGACCCCCACCAGGGGAACTCGCATGGAGGCCTCATAAGCGGTCCGTTTGTCGATGAGACCATGTTCGCCCCACTGGAAACCGTTGTCTCCCATATACATCACCAGGGTATTCTCCGCCAGACCGTTGTCTTTCAGCCATTTCCTTACACGGGCAATCGATTCATCCACACTCAACAGAGCTTCACAATACAGACGATAATGCTCTTCGATGTCCGTATCCTGGTGATAGGCAAAATCGACACCATGCCAGCTGTTCCGCTGATTCTTGAGCCACATCGGCTTGTTGAAGTAATTCTCCGAAGTGTTTTCCATCGTTTTGGGAATCGGCATCGACTTGTCTTTGTAACGCCCCGCGTGTCGCTCCGCCGGATGGAACATCCCGTGCACCCCTTTATGGGACAGATATACAAAGAACGGTTTACCACTCGGTTTCACCGTATCATCCAGCCATTCGATGGCGTAATCCGTCAGCTCATCCGTGATATAGCCTTTTTGAGGCACCGATTTCCCATCGATATTCAGCGACCAGTTTTTCAGATGTTCCGGCGGATAATAATGTCCTTGGCCGCGAAAAGAGATCCACTTATCAAAACCGGGGCGCGGATCATCCGAGTGCCCCCCCATATGCCATTTACCGAAGAATCCGGTCTGGTAGCCTGCCTGCTGCAGATACTGGGGGAAGAAGATCGTGCCCGGTTTCGCTGATACGTTGTTATCCACGACTCCATGATTATGCATGTACTGACCGGTTAAAATCGATGCACGACTGGGCGAACAGAGCGATGTCGTGACCATCGCATTTTTGAAGTAGACACCCTCTTTCGCCAGCGCATCCATTGCCGGGGTCTCCACCCAGGGATGTCCCAGAAAACCCATCACATCATAACGATGATCATCGGCCAGGATGAAAACCACATTTTTAGGTTTAGCGCCTTCGATCTTTTCCAGTTTCAAATCCGCAGCAGAAACCGGGGTAAGCAGAACACAGAACAGTAAGCACAGCAGAGAAATCAGTCGCATGAGTTCACCCGTTATCAGATTTTTTTGTCGTTACTAAAATTAGATCGAAATCGCCATCCGCTGGCGGGAAAAAGTGAGCGCCTTCAAGCCGCTCAGTTATTGTGCAGACGCGGCGTCTGTCTGCTCTTTGTCGGACTCCGATTGATCCAGTTTTTTCTCATCTTTATCTTCCACAGGATCTGCTTTCAGAATCACGCCACCGTAGGTCGATTTCAGATGGCCGTCCGGGGATTCGAAGATCACGTACTCGTTCGCCTTGGCATTTTGTTCCTGTAGCAATTTTCCATCTATACCCCAGGTAACCTGATAGTTCAAGCTTTTGATTTTCTCGATCGCATCCAGGGCGTTCTGTCGAGCGGGATCCTGTAAGCTGGCTGCATACGTTTCCAGATCTTCCCAGTGCTGAGGCACTTTTTTCTTTACCTCAGCACTGATCTTGTAGATGGCTGTCACAATGTCAAGTGCGTTTTCCTCGGGACTCATCGGAGCCGCTGCTTTGGGCGGAGACGCAGATCTTCCACAGCCGACCACTAAGAATACTCCCAGCATTAATATGATTGAGAACCGAATTCGATTCATTTCCATCCTTGCTATTTCCGAAATAAGTTCATGAGTTTCTTTGAAATTGAAGTACAAAGCAGATCATAACCGGCTCCAGAGCGACTGTACACACTCTACCAGAAATCGAACTCATTTTTTAAGATACGGTTCTCACCCGCTCGACTGTAGACAGTTTGACTGTAACGTCTCAAGTGTCCTTTGAACTGTATATTATTGATGGGAGACGCTCTGGCTAAATGTGATGCGCTCGCGATCGATTTATTCGCACACTGGCACATCCCCGCAGTTTTTTCATAATACAACCTGCTCAGTAAATAGATTCCTTTCTCTACCGGAAACAACATCCATGTACGATTGTGTGATTATCGGAGCAGGGCATAACGGTCTGGTGTGCGCCCATCAGCTGGCAAAACGGGGCTGGAAAATTCTCGTTCTCGAACGTCGTGAACTGGTCGGCGGTGCCTGCGTGACCGAAAATCTCTGGCCCGGTTTTAAAGTTTCTACCGCTTCTTACCTGGTCAGTCTGCTCCTGCCCGAAGTCGAACAGGAAATGCAACTGGCCCGGCATGGTTATCGTGTGCTGCCGCGTAATCCCAGTTCATTCACCCCCGGGACCGATGGCAGATCGTTATTACTCGGCCCCGATCTGAAACAGAATCAGGAACAGATCGCACAGTTCAGCACACGCGATGCGGAACAGTTCCCCCGTTATGAAGCGATGCTGGAAAAAATCGCCGAGTGCCTGGAGCCCGCTCTCATCCAGACGCCCCCCGATCTGCTGCCATTACCGGCCAGCTGGCGCTCCGTCGGTTTCAGAAAGAAACTCCGCGACACCAAAACGGCCTACCAGTTACATCAGTCACTCAAACAGCTGGGTGAGACGATCCCTGAAGCCATCGAACTGCTTACCGGCCCCGCACTCCCCATTCTGAACCGCTGGTTTGAATCTGATATCCTCAAAGCAACACTGGCCACCGATGCGATCATCGGCACTTTTCAACCGCCGTCCGCTCCGGGAACCGCCTATGTGTTACTGCACCACGTGATGGGATCCGCCGGCGGCGCACGTGGCGTCTGGGGTTATGTGGAAGGAGGCATGGGAGCTTTGAGCCAGGCGATGGCAGCCTCAGCGAAAGCAGCAGGCGTCGAAATCCGCACGGGTATCTCGGTGGAAGAAATCCTCATCACGGACCAGCAGATATCTGGTGTCCGGCTCTCCAACGGTGAAGCCATCACGACCCGCTGCGTCGCTTCGAACGCCGATGCGCATGTGACATTCGAAAAACTGATCCCTGCGGGCACGCTTCCCGGTTCATTTGAGAAAGCAGTCAGCCGGATTGACTACAGCAGCGCCAGCATGAAGATTAATGTTGCCGTCAGTGAACTGCCCGATTTCACCTGTCTGCCCGGCAATCAGGAACCGCAGCCACAGCATCGGGGAACCATCCATATTGGCGCCACCTGTGAAGAGATCGAACGAGCCTACGATGATGCCAAGTACGGCGTCCCATCACAAAAGCCCATTATTGAAATGACGATTCCCTCAGCCGTCGACAGTACGCTGGCGCCTCCCGGCCAGCATCTCCTCTCACTGTTTGTGCAATACGCCCCCTACCAGTTGGCCAGCGGTAACTGGGATGAGATCAAAGAAGACTTTGCCGATCGCTGTATAAATCGTATTGCCGAATTTGCACCGAATGTGCCTGCGTCAGTTCTGCATCGTCAGGTACTGTCACCACTCGATCTGGAGCGAACTTTCAGCCTGACAGGCGGTAATATCTTTCAGGGAGCCATGCCCGCCCATCAGTTATACAATATGCGTCCGGTGCCCGGCTGGAGCGATTATCGCACCCCCATCAAGGGGCTCTACCTGTGTGGCAGTGCCGCACATCCGGGAGGCGGCGTTATGGGAGCCTGCGGTCGCAACGCCGCGAGAGAGATGCTCCGCGATGGAAAACAGTCACAGTAATTTCATTGTTTTCTGACTCTATTAACACCAGAGCATCACAGCGGGAAACTCCGTTGACCCGGGCTGTCTTGTAAACACACTGCAAACCAGCTGGCAGGGTTTCGTTGTATGTCGCTCAGACGGATCAATCTGATTTGCCGTTACCCTCACTCTCACTTCTGAAGTTTTCGCCGCTGACTTTCTCCTTCGTTTAATTATTGCCACCAGACAGTCGAAGGATATAAAGCCTGCGGGCCGACTCTCGCAGCACAAGGCTCGCGAATTGAGTAGAACCCCTCAAAATCGATCAAGACATCGCACGATTCACACCTGTAATTATATAGAGACACGGGAGATTTTTTTGAAACGTTTCACCCATACCATTGCCATTCTCGGACTGATTTCTCTCATCGTTTTCGCTCCCGCTACCAGCCAGGCTTGTACAGGAATCACCGTTAATCCTGAAGATGGATCTGTCATCTTTGGTCGCACTCTCGAATTCGCCCAGAATCTGCATTCGAATATCATTATTGTTCCTCGCAATCATGCTTACGTCGGGACCGCCCCCGATAACAGACAGGGACTGCAGTGGAATACGCAATATGGCATGGTCGGAATGAATGCGTTTGACCTGCCCTTCATTGCCGACGGCATCAACGAAAAAGGGTTGCATGTCGGCATCTTTTACTTTCCTGGTTATGCCGGCTTTCAGGATGTTTCCGAACAGGAGATTTCCAATACGATCAGCCCGCTCGAAGTTCCCGTATATCTGCTGGGCAGTTGTGCGACCGTCGCAGAAGTAACCGAGAAAATCAAACAGATCAAAGTCGGCAAGACCGTCATGCCCGAACTGGGAGGTGTCCCCCCATTCCACTACATCGCTACCGATGCCAGCGGAAAATCGATTGTCCTGGAATATGTCGACGGTAAGTTGAATCTATTCCAGAACCCGCTCGGAGTATTTACCAACTCGCCTGCTTTTGACTGGCATATGACCAACCTGGGAAATTATGTCAATCTATTGACGAACAATGTTTCCCAGATCGAAATCAAAAACCAGATCATCAAGGGACTCGGACAAGGGAGTGGCATGCTCGGACTCCCCGGCGACTTCACACCACCTTCCCGGTTTGTCCGTGCCGTAGCCTTTTCTGCGAGTGCCTTTCCGGTACCAACAGCCAGAGCAGGGGTTTTGCAGGTATTTCACATTCTCAACCAGTTCGATATTCCCAAAGGAGCTGCCCGCGGTGACGAGAATGGCAAAGTCACTGCTGACTACACTCTGTGGACCGCGGTTTCGGATCTGAAGAATTTACATTACTACTTTCGTACCTACGAAGACAGCACGATTAAAATGATCAACCTGAACTGCATCGATCTGAACGCAGCCGGGATTAAAACCATTTCCATCCAGGGCGAACAGCCGATTATGGATCTCTCGGGCTGCGCGAGGTAAGCCGGCTTCGAGCGTAATCGCTACCGGGGGTTCCTATTCCGGCTGAACCAGTTCCACGGTAACGCGAGTATCCATGGACTGCGCGTCTTCTCCATTCACCTGTCGAATCAGCATTCTGCCAATCTCCTCTCCGTAAGCGACGGGAGAAAGGCAGGCGCGGATGCAGGGAAACGGGCAGCTTACCTGCTCCCGGGCAAACCGGTCAGCGACAACCAGCACCGGACGTCTACTGACAGGAATAGATTCGATCGAGAAACAGTCCGCAATCGCCCGCGCTGCCGGTTCAGAACGACATAACACTCCCAGTTTACCGGTTGAATTTTTGATAACCTCTAATGCCGCCGCCTGAATCGCCCGATCATCTGCGGGAAGACAGCGAATACAGAGTTGATCCAGACCAAAACCTGCCGCTTTCAGCTCCCGCTGAATCGCATCCAACATCTGATGATCTCCCGCCGTCACCTGATCCCGCAGTACAACCAGTATGCGTGCGCACTTCTTGCGCAGCAGTTCCTCAATCAACAGACGACCAATCTGTTCCTGGTCGCGGTCAATCCGGGCCAGCCCGGTAATCGAAGGCTGCAGCAAACCGTTCACCACAGCAGGAAGACCACTCTCTTGCAGAATTCGCTGTACTCCCACCTGCGCCCGCTGTAATACAAAGCCTTCCGGCTCGCTTGACTTCAACGCACGATTGACGATCTCTTCCACATATGCTTCTTCCTCCCGATGAGGCAGAAAATTGAACTGCAATTCCGCATCCGGCAGTTCCCGCTGAATGCCAATCACAATCCCATCAGCGAGCAAGCCTTCGCGTTCCAGAAACTTCTGATGCACGACCAGGTGCACACACTTCAGACTGTGTGACTGTTCTGCATCCGATTCGGCAATGAACGTTCCCGCGCGCTGCTTGCGAACCAGAATGCGACGCTGCGTCAGTAACTGCAACGCCCGGTTCGCAGTCGTACCGCTCACTTGAAACGAGCGGGCGGTCTCACTGGTTGTAAAATAGGGATCGCCGGGTTTTAGTTTGCGGGTTTGAATATCAGTCTGAATCCGTTCGGCCAGATCCACAATCGCCGGTTTCATAGAGGTCACTCATTCGTTTGAAAAAATGCGTTTTATGCTTTCATTTCTCTCAGCAGTTTTATAATATTACAAAAGAGATAATAATATCGCAACAATAATATTATTAACCTTTGACGGGAAACCGGTAAAATGACACAACTTCCTCTGCGCTCCCTGCTGTATTACTCCCTCACACTGCTTGTTATTCTCTCCCCACTGCAACACACTCAGGCCGACGATCTGCAGAAGACGGTCCTGTTCGAAGCACGCGACGGCGAGTACCATCACTACCGCATCCCCGGCATCATCAGCACGAAACAAGGCACGCTGCTCGCCTATTGCGAAGCCCGCAAAGCAGCCGGTGACTGGGCCAACATCGATATTCTCATGCGCCGCAGCACCGATGGCGGCAAGACCTGGCAACCACCACAGATGATTCATGATGCGAAAGAAAACACCGTCAATAATGTGGTCGCCTTCGCTGATTCTAAAACAGGCCAGGTCCATCTGCTGTATTGTGAGAACTACGGCCGCTGTTTTTATATCGACAGTAAAGACGACGGCAAGACCTTCAGTAAACCCGTGGAAATCACCAGTGTCTTCGAACAGTTCCGCAAAGTATACGACTGGAATGTCATCGCCACCGGTCCCGGTCATGGCATCCAGTTACAGAACGGACGACTGCTCGTTCCCGTCTGGTTATCAACCGGTGGTAAAAAACACCGTCCTTCCAGCATCGCTACCATCTTCAGTGACGATCATGGCAAAACCTGGCAGTGCGGTGACATCATCGTAAAACAGGGGGATACTGTCGCCGGGGAAACCGTTGTGAATCCCAGCGAAACCGTCGCCGTCCAGCTGTTTAACAATCAGGTTCTTGTTAACATCCGTACCGAATCTGATCCGCATCGGCGTCTCGTCGCCGTGAGCGATAACGGCGCCACGAACTGGACCGGAAAACGTTTTGACGACCAACTCCGGGAACCGGTCTGCATGGCCAGCATCCTGCGTGTTCCCGCCAGTAAATCACAGCCAGAGAATGCGATTGTGTTTGCGAACCCGGATAACCTGGAAAACAAAACCGGTCGTAGAACGCCCAATCGCGATCGTAAAAACCTGACGCTGCAGGTCAGCTTCGACGACTGTCAGACCTGGTCCAGCAAACGGGTTCTCGAACCGGGTATCAGCGGCTACAGCGATCTGGCAGCGCTGCCCGATGGCTCGATCTACTGCTTCTACGAAGATGGCGGCTTCAAAAATAATGGCTATGACACAACCGCCCTGACAATCGCCCGTTTTCCATTGAAATGGATCTCACAGGACTGACCCGCACACGGACGTCATTAACTCTGAACCCCGGTATCGCTCCCCGAGAAAGATTGAGTTCCTGCCATGCCTCGCAACTTCGTTATTGCTGTCACTCTTATCTGCTGCTCTCTGTTTTTTCTGCAACCAGTCTCTGCTGACAAGCCCGATCACAGCGTCGACATCTGCATCTACGGCGGAACATCCGGAGGCGTTGTCGCTGCCGTCAAAGCAGCCCGACTCGGAAAACAGGCGATACTCATCGAACCCGGACAGCATCTGGGGGGCATGAGTTCCGGCGGACTCAGCTTTTCCGACATGGGGAAAGCGGCAACCGTCGCCGGCATGGCGCGCGAGTTCTATCAGCGTATCGGCGAGAAATACAATAAAACCCTGGAAACACAGCTCGAACCCCATGTCGCCGAACAGGTGTTCGACGAGATGATCAAGCAAGCCGGCGTGACTGTTCTTAAAGGAGAACCACTGAAAGAAGTCATCAAACAGGGCCCCCGCATCCAGACTTTAATCACCGAAAACGGAACCCGCATCGACGCGAAGATGTTTATCGACACCACCTACGAAGGCGATCTCCTGGCGGCCGCTGGTGTCTCTTACTCGCTGACCCGCGAAGCCAATTCGCAATACAACGAAACCCTGAATGGCATTCAGTACCACGAAATCCCCCAGGTTAAGTTCGGCAAAGTCGATGCCATCGGTCGCCGCAAAGATCGTCGCGGCTTATGGGACCGTTCCATTCCCCTCGACCCTTATCGCATCCCCGGAAAACCGGACAGCGGCCTGTTGCCTCTGATTGAAGAAGGTGAGCTCGGCACCCCCGGTGAAGCCGCTCCCGGTGTGCAGGCCTACTGTTTTCGACTCTGCGTTACCGACCAACCCGCCAACCGCATCCCCATTCAGCCTCCCGCCAACTACGATCCTGCCCGGTATGAAATCGTCGCCCGTTATATCAAAGCCTGTCAGCAGGCCGGCGATGACATGGACCTCCGCTGGTTCACCAAACACGATGCACTTCCCAACGGCAAATTCGATTTCAACACCGCCTACTTCGGTTTGAACTACGTCGGCGGGAATAAAGGCTACACCGAAGCCAGCCACGCCGAGCGTCAGAAAATCATCAAAGAACACGAAAACTACGCTCGCGGCCTGTATCATTTCCTGAAGACCGATCCGCGCGTCCCCGAAAAAGTCCGGCAGCAGATCAGTCAGTACGGTCTCTGCAAAGATGAATTTCTCGACAACGGAGGCTGGCCGCATCAGCTTTATATTCGCGAGTCACGGCGGATGATCTCCGACCTGGTCATGACAGAACATCATTGTCGCCACACGGAAGTCGCTCCTAAATCCGTTGGTCTGGCTTCCTATGGAGTCGACATCCACGAAATCCGTCGCATCGCTCATGACGGCATGATGATCCGCGAAGGCAAACTGCTCGGGCATACCGGCACCCGCGGCCCTTACCCCATCGGTTTTGAAGCCATCGTCCCCAAAGCGTCCGAATGCAATAACCTGCTCGTCACCTTTGCGATCTCCGCCAGTCACGTCGCCTTTGGTTCCACCCGCATGGAACCCGTGCTCATGATCCTCAGCCAGTCCGCTGCCACCGCCGCCTGCCAGGCCATCGATGCCGACTGCCCGATCCAGAAAATCAACTACCAGCGGCTCCGTACCCAGCTGCTTGCCGACGGCCAACTGCTCGACTGGCCTTCGCCCATCAAACGTGGACAAACACAGCCACGCGTCATCACATCGGCGGAAACACTGCCGGGAATCGTACTCGATGATTCCGCAGCTGAATTCACTGGAGGCTGGAGCGAAAGCAATCGTCAACCTTCGCCCATCGGCCCCACCTATACCCACGACAATAACAAAGAACGCGGTAAGAAAACCGCCCGCTTCTCGCCGAAAATCAAACACACAGGCGACTACGAAGTCCGACTGCTCTATACCTGGCATGAAAACCGTTCCACCAGAGTACCCGTCACCATCCAGAGCGCAGACGGAGAAAAAACCGTCACCATCAATCAGCGACAACCGGCTCTCATCGATCGCATTCCCGTTTCTCTGGGTGAATTCCATTTTGCAGCAGGGCAGCCGGCGCATATCACGATTTCCAATACCGGTGCCGATGGCTACGTCGTCGTCGATGGCCTGCAGCTGCTGTCGGTAGAAATCGCTGCTGCAGAACGCGCCGGCACTACAGCCTCCGGTTTCCCCGAAATCAGCATGGCGGAAAAACCGGTCGCGAAGCCGCTCCCCAATCCACAGGCTGCCCGCGTCGCTGTCTCCCCCCTCGCTGCAAAAACCGAACCCCGCACACCCGGTGAAAGTACCCGACATTCGGACGAACCCGTCACCCTCGCGAAAGAGACTCCCGCAGTGAAAGTAAACGGCAAAACATACGATGTCGTTGTTGTTGGCGGAACGGGCGGCGGTGTCGCCTGTGCCGTGCGTGCGGCCCGGGAAGGCTGTTCCGTCCTGCTCGTGCAGCATAACGGGCACCTCGGCGGCATGATGACCAACGGCCTGATGCAATGGGACGCCCTCTACGGCGGTCCCCGTTCGCCCCTCTTCAGCGAACTGCTCGAGAACATCGAGAACTATTACATCGACATTTTCGGTCGCGACTCCCGCGATCACCAGATCATCCGCTTTACCCACGAAAAATACCCCATCGGCTGGGCCGAACCGCATGTCGCTGAACGCGAATATAATCGGCTCGTCGCTCAGGAAAACAACATCACACTCCTGTTGAATCATTACCCGACGAACGTCGATCGCCAGGGACCGATGATCCAAAGCGTCACCCTCTGTCGCTTTGGCACTCCCGAAACGATCCAGGTCAACGGCTCCACCTTTGTCGATGCGACCTATGAAGGTGATCTGTTCGCACTGGCGGATGTCCCGTATCGCGTCGGTAGAGAAGCACGCGAGGAATTCAACGAACCGCACGCCGGGAAAGTATTCGTCAATATTGACGGACATCGTCCCGAGAGCGTTATCAAAGAAGGCCTCAACATTCGCGTCTACGGAGCAAGGCAGGGGAGCGTCGATCCCACCAGCCCGTTCACTGCAGACGGCGCGGTCCAGGCTTATAACTATCGTTTCTGCGTCACCTCCGATCCCGCAAATCGTCTGACCATTCCCAAACCAGACAGCTACAATCGTGAGGATTATCTCAACTTTCATCGCCGTTACATCGCTTCGCATAATGGACCAAACCACAAGTCGCACGTCAACAGCCCGATCATGCCGGGACAGAATCACGAATATCCTGAAGCCGACTGGTCCATCCGCGAACAGATCATTCAGCAGCATCTCGATTTCGGCCTGGGACTGATGTGGTTTCTGCAGCACGATGAATCGATCCCGGAAGCGCAGCGTAAGAAGTTCCTCGAATGGGGTCTGCCTGAAGATGAATACGCCGACCACAATCACGTCCCTTATGAAATGTACGTCCGCGAAGCCCGCCGGATTGTGGGTCGCCATGTCTTCAATGAACATGATGGCATGCTGACCGAAGATTACCAGCGGACTCCCATCCACGCGGACAGCATCGCCGTCACCGACTGGTATATGGATTCGCATTCCTGCACCACCGACAGTCGGCCCGGTTTCAAATACGACGGCAAACTGATTCTCACCGAAGAATCCCGTCCGTCGCAGATCCCCTATCGCGCACTTCTTCCCAAAGGCGTCGACAACCTGCTGGTCCCCGTCTGTCTCTCTGCGTCTCATATTGCCTGGGGTGCCATCCGTCTGGAACCCGTCTTCCTGCAGACCGGTGAAGCCGCCGGCTATGCCGCCGCACTCGCGAAACAGCACTCGACGACTCCTGCCGACCTCGACCCTGAACTGCTGCTGCACACTCTCGTGCGTTATCGTCAGCTGGTCAGCTTCTTTAACGACATCAAAATCACCGATTCCGACCCAGCAATACCGGCTGCCCTCTATTTCGCGACAAAAGGCTTTTTCAACGACTACAACGCCCGACTCAACGAACCACTGACTCAATCTGTGCAGACCACCTGGGAACAGGGTCTGCAGCAACTGGAGCAGGGGACTCTCAACCCGCGGCAACTGGCGAAGCAGGTGCAGCAGGCCGAAGAGCAATCGTCGCCAGCCACCAAAGTCAAACGAGGCAGCTTTCTGCTGCAGGCCTGGGACCGCATTCAAAACTGATTCAAGTGATTGCATCCTGTTCACTTTCTACTGAATAAATTCGTCTTGACAGGCACTCGCCGCGCGGCATGATCAAAGCTTATAAGTGGGTCGCGCGCGATCCACTACTGGTTCAGGTGAAAATCACGATTACGGAAACATAACCGCATTACAAAACTCGCTGACCTCAACCTGATCTGACAAAACACCTGCTCAACAAAACTCTGTGGGTCGACGCACATCACCACACCATGGCGCAGGTCTCGCCCCCGGTTCGCCTTTCTATCAAAACATATCAGCACGTATCGCGCACTCTTTTTGTCCTTCTCCGCTTGACGCACCCACGCCCTTCCACAAAATAATCCACAATAAATTTGAAAACCGAATTCAGAGATCAGCTCAAACACCACAATGAACTCCATAACAAAAACAAAATTTCAATGTCCTCTTACCCTGGCGTGTGCCACAGTTAACTTGCCCGACAGTGCGCGAACAACCAGCCCCCACCAACAAAACAGGATCGCCCGAATGCAACGAGAAGGAAGTCACAGCCGCCACGTCCTATCCGGAGCCAGGCTTTCTACACCCACTCGACACGGCCGGTCAAGCCGGCCATGGCACCCGATAACCTCTCTTTTATTGCAATGTCTCCTGCAAAATCAGACGAGCGCGTGCCACTGATCGGCTTGCTATTTAGACCGGACAGTGCTTGTGCTAACGTCCTCTTACCTGGTTCACAAAGCATTATAAAAGAAGTGCCCCACCCCCCGCAGATGAAAATCCCGAATCACTGGAAGATCAAGAGAAGGGTCAAAAAGGTGTCATCGATATTCATCATAGATCACCCCAGATTAACCTCGTTTTTTCCCGGCTCACAAAAACCGCGGCTCATGCCGTTCGGCTAATCTGAAAGAAAGAACGAAAGGTGAAAAATGGGTAGCCCCGAATGCAATCCGTGGTTGTCGCAGACAACAGAAAAAAGTCAGGGCAAGCGCACAATCCAGAACCCCACATCCCACCTGTTAGTCGTAGGGGTCGTCCCATGTGTCGACCCGCCTGGCGAGTATCAACCCGACATCACGCCCAATGGCAACATAATCAAACACCCCCATCCAAAATTTCCACCGCGAAAACCCAAAACCAGCCATAAGAAAAAGGGGTGAAACTATGAAAGAAGGTCGAGCCGGACCGAGCGAAACAGTTTCTACCCGATCTCTCCCGACTCCTCTCATTTCAACATCCCGCAGCAAACTTCAGATTCTGCATGACAAACCAGTACCGCTGGTTTACAATAAAAAGAGTTGAACACAATCAGCCGAACAGACCAGTCCTTCAGACAGGAGTTTCCGATCCAATGCATGCCAAAGTGAAACCATACCTGGCCATGATCCTCGCATCACTCGGCTGCATTTTGTTAATGACGGTCGGCATTTTTACCAGACACACCCCCCGCCATCCGGTCACCGAACTGGAAACCGTCACCTCCAGGATTCCCCTGGGCATCTCCGCGGCAGAAGCAGACGCCTTGATGGGTACGCCCCCCGATGCCGTTTCTCGAACACGGGGCACACTCATGAATTCCACGATCATGTTGTCCGCGGACAACTCGCTGGCTGCACAGTACGGCGGTCCACAACTCTACACCATCCGCACCTGGAATCGCGGTGAGGGGCACGCCACAGTCGCCGTTGATCAATCAGGCAAAGTCGCCGGCCGCTGGTTCTGGTCAGATCACCAGGCTACCGGTTCCTCGCAACTCAATCTGAGCCAGATCACCCGCGGCATCAACTCATTCTGGCGGTACCTGGTGGGCTGACCGGGGAGCCTTCCGGTTTCAGTCCCGCATCAACACAGGTTCGGCATGAACCAGAAAAGTCCGCTCCACCAGTTCCGGCAACGCCGCAGGCCGCAGAATCTCAGAGGTACCTGCGAGTTCTTCCCGCGACCACCAGCACATCAATGTCTGTCTCGGCAGGGGAACCGATTAATTCACCTTCTTTATTGGAACAATATACTCAGTCTCAATAAATAGTGTGACCTGTGGTCTCAATCCAGTGCGCGATTGTCTCATAATCTACTTTTCACTGGAGATTCTCGCGAAATATCAGTCCTCGTTCACAACTGAACTTATACTTTTTAAGAACAGGTTTTGGTCACAGGAACAATACAGTTGACACCACGCAATACTGAAAGGAAAAAGAAATGACTTGCATTCCCATATATGATGCGGGGCGGAATTCGCTTACCAATCTGATCGGATGGCTCAGTTTATGCCTGATTGCGGCTGGATGGGGGGCAGAGTTTGATATGACTATCAGACATCTCTGGGCCAACATCGGACTGTTTGGACTGGTTTCGATGATTGGCTTGAAAATGGTTCAAATGTCGAAGTTAAAGGCACAGCAGATGGCCACGGAATCACGTGTAGAACATGATGTGAAGAGAATATCCAAAGGGAAGGATTCTGCAATCCTATTGAAAGCAGAATTAGAACGCCTGGAAAAAGAAGACCGATCAGCCACATTTCACTCGGATCGAAACGAGATTGAAAAGATAACCCATTCCACGGATGCGGAACTGGTCTCGATGTTGCGTTATTGTCTGCTCCAGAGCCAGAAGGGCCGACTCCGATTATAAGAATCGATTCACTGCTCCAGACCGATGGACTGCCGCGATTCCAGGTTCTCTCTTTCATTATACAGCATACGGTACAATGTTCTGCGATGCATTCCCAGCGTTCTGGCAGCAGCCGCCTTGTTTCCGCCACAGCGTTTTACGACTTCGCTCACCATATGTCGTTCCATCTGTTTCAGGTCGCCAATAAAGGGGACTGAAATCATTTCTTCATTCTGAATCATTGGATTAGCCTGCTTGAGCAGTTTAGCCGCCTCCGCGCTGTCGCCTGTCAGGAGTACGCGGGAGAGCACACTGGTCAGTTCATGAACATTGCCCGGCCAGGAGTATTCATATAGCATTTCCCACATTTCCTTACTGATCCGGCCTCGACATTCCGCAAAATTACAATTCCAGACCTGACAGAGTTGCTCCAGGATTTGAATTGTCAGGGGAATGATGTCTTCTCTTCTCTCACGCAGCGGGGGAACGAGAATCGGCAGTATGTTCAAATTATCGTATAAACTGCGATGAAATTCATCCTGAAGCACGGCAGACTTCAGATCAATGGCTGTGGAAGTAATGAGTCGAATGGCATTGACTTTCGAAAGGGGCGCCCAGGGAGCCCTGACCAACCCCTCTTTGAGCATCATCAGCAGTTGCCGTTGCTCTAACCTAGGTAACTGATCAATGTCTTCCAGGAAGAGTGTCGTCTTCTGAGCATTTTCAACCGAATCGGTCTGCAGCAGACGATTGAGAATCCCAACACCTTGTTTATTAAAGCGTTCTGTACTCTCTATAATTGCGCAGTTGATGTGAATATACGGACCATCTGAAAAGGGACTGTGCCTGTGAATCAGTCTTGCCAGCGTCTTTTTCCCGACCCCATTTTCGCCTTGAATCAGCACGGGGATATCCATTTGGGAGAATTTTTTCCCCTGAGCAATCACTTCCCGCATGGTGCTGCTTTTCGCGACAAGTGTTCTGTTGATTGATTTCCCGGAGTCAGGTAAGGAAACGTTTTCCCACTTTGGAAAAGTACTCAGCTTTGTGAGATTGATGGCACTGTGAAGTGCTTTAGTAACCTGCGGTCGGCTGAAAGGTTTTGTGATATAGTCGCAGACTCCCAGGCGCATCGCTTCGATGGCGGATTCAAGAGTGCCGAATCCCGTTATAACCACCGAAGCGATGTTCGGGTGGACCTGCTGGGCTGTGCGAATGACTGTGAGTCCGTCTCCGTCCGGAAGTTTAAGCTCTGTAAATATGATATCGATACGCAGACTCTGCAGATATTGCAGACCCTGCTGTGCCGTGGAGGCGAGCAGTACTTTCTTTCCTTCAGTCTCTAAAGCATCTTTGATAAATCGCCCGACACTGGCTTCAGCCTCAATAATCAGGACAGTTTCCTGGCATTTCATTCTCGATCCTTTCTGCAGATATGACTTCCCTGAGAGCAACTAATCGAAATCGTGTTATCTTTAGAATGCAACTTAAACCGTAAGCCCTGTCATTTTTTCATGAAATGAAATTCAGATTCACTTTCAGACTGGTGACTTTTATTGAAATCAGTACCACTGAAATAACATACTGTTGATGACAATTGAGATTTGTTTTTTTTGAATCAGGAGGCGGGGCGCATTCTCCTGATACGTTCCGTTCAATTAAGAGACTTCTTGAATTCCGTTCGCAATAATTTTAAAAAGGCACTTTCAGGTATGACTCTCGCATTTTCAGACTTGTCGCGTGTCGCCTGATTCGTCGCATTTCGCTTTGACACCTGCAGTGCCAGATCGAATCCGTATCTGTGATTTGACTCTGTTTTAATAGCCATTTCCGGTAGATTTCGAAACATGACAGTTTGATAATTCATATTCATTCCTTCCGGCACTGCCTGAGTCATGAACGAGAAATTGACCACAACTCTTAAACTTTCATTTCAGCTAACTAACGCAAAACATATCGTCGTGCTAACACAGTTACATAACAAAATGCAAAAAGAACCACTTTTTCGTGACAGTGCGTCTCGGGTGCGCAGCATGACTGTGACCTGCTGACACAGACGGCACCTGTGAGCGCCCCCAACGTGACAGTGCCTGCCACAGTAAATTTCCAACCACATTCGAAGCCACATCTGCATTCCATCAGGCAGACACTTTTTCCATTCAAACGAGATGAAAACGATGGACTCCTGATGCATCCCGGTACAGACGCGAAAGGACCATTACCGCGTCATGACAATCTGTCACACCCTGTTACTGGCCGCTTCACACATAAATTGATATTTACAAAATGAACATGTACGTAGTATAATTTTGTTTCATCGCTAACCACATTTCTAAAGCGCGTGACATATAAGCGTAGCGTCATTCAATCTAAGATACTCGGTCCAAATGGACCGGGAGACGCTACAATAAAACGGGACACAGTCTAATATGACATCGTTCTCAAACAGTCTTAAACCATTTCCCCCGGCATCTCAGAGAAAGAGTCAGCTCGCAATAGCATTACAATAAACTCATTACATCTCCAATATTTTCATACTCTTGATAGTGAGAACACATCATGGCAAATCTGGAAACAATATTGGTAGTCGAAGATGATACAGGCGTCGGGAATCTCGTCCGGAAATTCATTCAAAACGAAGGCATGCAGGTCTTTTTAGCTACGAATACAAAAGAAGGCGTCAATTATTTAGATGAGCATTCCATTGATGTATTAATTGCCGATTTACATCTCCCCGATGAAGATGGACTCAGTCTGATTCGAAAGGCGCTGCAGATTCATCCCCACATCGCTTCAATTATCATGACCGGCTGGGGGTCACTGGAAACCGCCATTGCAGGGATTCGCCTGGGCGTCTGTGATTACATTACCAAGCCTTTTGATCGACAGCAGATCATCAAATCTCTGCATCATGCGATTCGAATCAATCGAGCCAGTAAAAAAACAAAGCAAAATACGATACCTCAGGAGACACAACACACGTCTGTCAGCATTCCGGACCGAAGTCACTTCGTCAGTATCAGTGCTTCCATGCAGAAAATTCTTCTGTCAATCAAACGGATTTCACGTCTGGAGTTTCCCGTCCTGCTGCGGGGAGAAGTCAGTGTCGGAAAAAAAACGCTGGCGAAAATGATTCATCAATTCAGTCAAAAAGTAAACGAACCATTCACCCAGATAAACTGTGCATCCATCGGCAGCAGCGAACAGGTTCACCAGTCACAATTTTTTGTTCTGAAAAATCAGGAACCAAGCCATTTCAACTTGAACTGCAACAGAGGGACTATCTTTCTTGAGGACATTGATCAGCTGCCGATGTATGAACAAAAACAGCTTCTTGGCATGCGAGAACATGGCTTGTTACGAACACCTTCCCGCATCAGCTCCGAATCCTGTTCTCTAAGACTGATTGCATCAACGACAGCGGACCTCAAAGAAGCAGTCTCCAGGGGCACTTTCCACAGAAGTCTGTACGACTGGCTGAACCTGCTACCCCTTAACGTCCCACCACTCCGTGAAAGACGTGAGGATATCAAACCACTCTGCATACATATCCTCGAGCAGTTAAGTCTTACGGGAAATGACAAAAGTCAAAACTTGCGACACATGATCGATCACAACTCGTGGGAAGCACTCACCAACTACGACTGGCCCGGCAATATACAGGAACTGATCACGGTATTGTCCAAAATTGTGATTCTTGCTGACAGTTCGTTTGTCGTTGAACAACTCAAAAATTTAAACCCACCAGGAACAATCGCGAGCAGAAATTCGATCTCGGTCCCTCTGAATGGTGATCTGAAATCCATGGAGCAGTATATGGTGAGCGAAGTCGTAAAACGTTGTGGTGGAAATAAGGCAGAAGCAGCCAGAACTCTGGGAATGCACCGCAGAACCTTATACCGAATCCTGGATCACAATCTACCGAATAACGAGACTGCCAGACTTACGGCTCCCACCTCACAATAGTCAAGAGTTATTGCAAGGCACCATTTTCATCTCGCGGATGGCTATTTTCGTACAAGTGAAAAGAAAATTTGGCCCGCGACTTCAATGAGAAGCAAAACCTCATTCCAGCAGCAGCGGTTCAGAATCATTACGAAACACACTTTCGAACAGTTCCACCAACGCCGCAGGCCGCAGAATCTCAGAGGTACCTGCGAGTTCTTCCCGCGACCACCAGCGAATCGCTTTACACACCCGCCGCTCCCATTCCGATAAACCTTCGCGATTCAACACAGGCGTCTCTCTCCCCCGGCACACATAGTACGTCTCATGACTGAGCACAGCCCCGATCCCCGGCAGGTCCAGCTGCACTTCACGCAAACCAATCCGCCGCCCGATCATCACCTCCGTCAGCCCCAGTTCCTCCCGCAACTCCCGCCGCAGTGCCTCGACTGCCGATTCCCCACCTTCAATCCCACCACCGGGAGTCGCCCAGTAACCGAGCACCTCCGGCCGCGACCGATCAACGGGCAGTGCATCTTCATGCCGCACCAGCAGCACCTGATCCCACTCATTCAACAATATCGCCCGAGCAGATTTGCGTTGTTTCATGGGATTTTTCTTTTTTTATCTGGCAGATATAGGAAGAATGAGTAATCCTTGACTTACATAACTCTGAACCAACTGAATTAATAATAGTAATCCGCAGTATGATCAGTGTATACTAATAAGACTGACTGGTCGATCATCGATAATCTCCAACCCGTGATTGAAATCATGTATTTTTGCAATATACCCAAACTATCGCGTACACTTTTTTTTGGTTTAGTCACCATTTTTTTCATATTCCCATCATCGCTCTACGCAGAAGACTGGATCGACAGGCAATTCATGCCTAACGCCCAAATAAAGTATTTCAAAACCAGTAAAGCCAAAGAAGAAGTTCCAGCCGAGAGTATTCAATTCCCATTGAAGGTCAACAAAACCGAAGGTGAATTCTTAGAAGTGGATGGGGGTTGGGTTGAGAAATCTCATGTGCTACCTCTGGATGAAGCGGTTGCCTACTATACCGATTACATTAAAACCAAAAACCCTTTCAGCTCGTGGGCATACACAAACCGAGGCATTACCTGGTTTGCTCAAAATGAATCCAGTAAAGCATTAGACGACTTTACATGGGCAATTCGTTTTAATTCACGAAATGCCTTGGCATATCACTACAAGGCCGTTACCTGGTTTTCCCGAACAGAATATGACACAGCAGGTAATTATCTCGATGATGCCATCAAATATTACCCTCACAACAGTAAATCATATTACTATCGTGGTGCGGCCGAGTATGAGAGAGGAAGCAAGTATGCCCCAGCCTATCAGAATGCATTAACAGACTTAAACAAGGCTATCGAGCTAGACCCCAAATTCGCAGATGCTTTCATGAAGCGAGCAGACACCTGGTTTGCATTAGAGAAGTATGATCAGGCACTCAAAGACTACAACACCATGATCGGACTTTCACCCAAATCTCATCTGGCTTACTACAAACGAGGTCTCACCTGGCATCAACAAGAGAAACCTGCCAAGGCAATTTCGGATTTTAATACTGCAATCCGTTTAGCCCCTGAATTCTGGCCTACATACAATAGTCGCGCTTACGCCTTCAGTGCGAACGGGGACTATGACAAGGCGATCAAAGAAATTGACGCCCTGATCGAGAAGGACCCGATTGATGAAACGCTCCTTCTTACCCGTGGCTACTTTCATGAATCTCATGGAAAGTTCGACAGAGCGCTTGAGGATTACCAGAAAGTCATTCGTCAACGCCCCGCGTGGCCTCAAGGACACAACGGTGTCTCCTGGATTCGATCTACCTGTTCCGATCCTGAATATCGTGATGGAAAAGAGGCCTTAAAATATGGGGAAAAAGCATGTGAACTAACCAGATGGAGGGACCCGGAATATCTTGACACACTCGCGGCTGCTTATGCGGAAACAGGTAATTTCGAACAAGCAATCAAATACCAGAAAATTGTTTTACAACGAGTTGAGAAGGAGTCTAAAAAGAAGGAATTCGAGACTCGATTGAAGCTCTATCTGGAAGAAAAACCCTACCATCGTGAACCAGCAGAATTAGCATCAAAAACTGACTGAAAGCAGTTGTATAACTATTCTCATGGGCCATCGTTGATTTCCATCCTTCTCAATTACCAGAAACCAGCCCAATGTTCGATTTCGCCACGCCCACGATAAACGAAATCACTCCGGATGTGTTTCGGATTGGCTGTTATGCTCAGGGGCTGGATCTGCAGTTTAATTATTTTCTGGTCCGCGATGATGCGCCGCTGCTGTTTACGACCGGGTTTAAGTCCAGCTTTCCGCTGGTCCACAAAGCGGTCGCGCAGGTGATGGATGCGGCGGACCTGCGGTATATCGCCTTCAGTCATTTTGAGTCGGATGAATGCGGGGCGCTCAACCAGTGGCTGGAAGTGGCCCCCGAAGCCGAGCCGGTCTGCAGCCTGGTTTCGGCGATGATCAATATTAACGATTTCGCGATCCGGCCGCCCAAAGGGATGGTCGACGGCGATCAGCTCAACACGGGAAAATACCAATACCGCTTCTGCTCGATCGCGCAACTGCCTCACGGTTGGGATGCGGGGCTGTTGTATGAACAGACGCAGGGGACGCTGTTCTGCTCCGATCTGTTTCACCAGGGAGGCAACCCCGACGCCCTCACCGAAAGCGATCTGTCAGAACAGGTACTGACGGCGATGCAGCAGATGCAGGCGGGACCGCTGGCCGACTACATGCCCTACACAAATCAGACAGACCGGATTCTCAACCGCCTGGCAGACCTGAAACCCAAAACGCTGGCCATCATGCACGGCTCCAGTTTCACAGGCAATGGAGAACAGGCCTTCCGGGATCTGTCGACCGCGATGAAAACTGTTTTCGGGTGAGAGAGCACAAGCGGATTTTTACACCACTAAAAGTACGAGTAAGAAAGTATCGACTTTGTCTGACATCTTCCCCAAAAGGATCCTGCTGGCAATGAATGTTAACGCTAATGACCTGGAGTTTAATAAATCAGAGTTTCAGATAATCTTCAGTGAACTGGATCAACTGAACACAGACCCTCAAGCCAGCCCCACTTTCGATGGCATGTCTGGAGCCTTCAAGTTTGCAGATGAATTCCCAAAGCATCTAATAAATGATGAGAATCCACCAGAGTCTCTTCTGTTACCTTGCATCGGCCTCTTACGTTCATTGTGGGGATACAGTCAGTCGCTGATTCTTGGAACACCGCGTTCTGAACTGGAGAAGATTTGGAACGAAACAATAAAATATGCTCCGAACTGGCCCGGTTTTCAACCAAAACGATGCTCACCTAAAATGCGTGAAACAGCGTTAAGATGTGTCACTGAGTCTAAATATTTCTCAACTGCATTAGATGATCTGAATGAACGAATCTCCCAACGTTCCAGAAAGCAACGTAAATCATGAAAGGCACTGACCCCGAGTTTCTGGAGGCAGCCCGACTGATTCGCAAATTCTTCCCTGAATCAAAAAGTTGTATTACAGATGAAGTGGGCCTGGACTGGGACGCCTTTCTCGGTGCGATGCAAACAGTTGAATATGCCGCTGATTATTCCTGTGATCCTTTTCGTAATCCAGATGATCCTGACAATGGCCTGTCCGAACAGGGAGGACTGGAAGGGAATGCAACCGAGATTTACAAGCGATTACTCACCCATACCAGCCTGAATCCCAATGGTCGCGCCGTCGTGGTTCCCGACGCCTTGGGACGTACTGGATGGTCTATTGAGGAATGCCCTCCATTTGCCTGTTCAACAAACACCATCTGCGGACGACTTAACGAAATCACTTTCTTTGGCCAGTCACACGATTCCATATTCGTTTACGAATCGGGTGAAGCCCTGCTGATCGACCATCACAACCGCGTGCACTGGGCACGTTCGCAAAGAAAATAACCCTATTTCACCTTCGCGAACTGTTTCTGAAAGAACTCCAGCATTGCCTGGGGGGAGGCGCCGTTTTTGTTGTCGCCGGTGTAGACGAATACATTTTCGATACCCAGTTCGTTCATCTTCTTAACCAGGTCGCGGCCGAAGTTGGGGTGGTGAATGCCCTGGCCGGGGCGGGCATTGGCGGGCAGGGGGCCGTCGGCTTCGCTGTAAATCATATAGAGTGCCGGATCGTCTTTGGTCAGATGCGTGATCGCGGACGACTCGTCATAGCGTTTCTGCTGTTCCGGTGTGGGGTGCAGCGCCTCTTCGGCGGTTGTTACGCCGTAGGCTTTGAAGATGGAAGGATGCTCCCAGGCCCGGCCGCCGACCAGCGCTTTAATTTTGATCGGATCGTAGGTACCCTGTCCGCCCATGGTGCCGATGGCCTGGATGCGGGTCGACTCGCGTTCGATCGGATCGGAACTGTCCGGGTCCGCCAGGTCGTCGTGAAAGCCGATCCACATCGAAATGCCCGCGCCGGCAGAACCGCCAAAACAGGCAACCCGTTTCTTGTCGATATTCCAGTCCTTCGCTTTACTCCGCAGGAACTGCACGGCCCGGGCACCGTCGCGCTGCGGCTCGGGCAGCAGAATGTCTTCTCCATCAATAAAGCGATAGTGGATCGCAGCGACACTCATTCCTGCATTGTGAAAATTCTGGATCAGACCGGGATTCATTTTTTTACTTCCGCCCACAAAGCCGCCGCCGTGAATGTAGATCACCAGCGGGGTCGGCGTATCCGATTCGGCCTGGTAGAAGTCGAGCACGTTCCGTTCGTGTTTGCCATATTTCACATCGGCGTATGTTGGCTCAGCGACATTGGCCTGTGCTTTTTGTCGCTGCCGGCGATATTCCAGTGCCTCTTCCCGCGTCAGTTTTCCGTCCTTGTTTTTGTCAGCATCGGGAAAACGCTTCAACAGCTTCTGCAGCCGCTCATCCACTTCAGGCTTTTCCTCGGCCCAACCCGGACTGGAAACCGCCATCACGGCAAACAACACAAGCAGACGAAAACCAGCAGGCAGCAGAGAAAAACGTGTCATTGTATTGCTCGATTTCTAATTTGAGTTCGTACTTGAGATATATCCACCCGTTGAGTTGAGGCCAATGCTTAATCGGCGTCATTCACCATTTAATCAGAAGAGAGGCAGCCCCGCTACCAGTTTTTCGCGAATGGATTCAAATTTCGGATGTCCCAATAATCCCGGAAACCCGCCACACTCCAGAATGGATGTCCGCAGATAGCCCAGAAAATCCAGTGGAAAGGCAGGGGCGCTGTCAGGATCCTGATAACCGGCCCAGCGAAAATCAACCATATCTGCCAGCCAGCCTTCACCCCGCAATCCGTAGGGCGGACCACCAGAAATATCATCTTTGTGATAGCCATCAGGTGAAAAACTATAAACGAACTCAGAAACAGCATTGTCCATCTGATGCGCTTCGAAATCACCCAAAGTGTATTCCAGCCATTCCGGACTACAGGCATCGACGTGGACGCCATCACAAAACCCCTGCGCTCCTTCGATTCCCAGCCGATCCCAGAATTCAGAATGCGAGTAATTCACCAGGTCAACAAAGGAGATCCCACCCAGAGTCCGCCACAATTGTTTGAGGACAATCGGAATTGTGCGCTGCGTCACCCCTTCGACTTGAGAAATCCGCGATTCCTGATCTGCCTCAGGCTTCAGGATCAATAATGGCACCGGATAGCCGAGTTCTGCCAGGCGAACTTCCAGCATCTCCAGTGCCCGGCGGCATTCATTTAATGACTGATTCACCAGTTCAGACAACAGAGCGGCATCCTCCCGGGCAGCCGCATACTTCTGATGACAGAGTCTGATTTCAGTAATCGATGCCATGTAATTTCTCAGTGAGATTCAATCAGCATATAAAACACGGTAGACGCTATTACATTAAACTGCATTTCTAAAGAAAGCGAGTCACAGGAACCACAGGAATCTGTCCGAATCTGCTTCGGAATACAAGAAAAACTCTGACCGCTGCTATCGCTGCCTGTTAGAATGACAGGTGTCATCTTTAATCTGCGGGCCGCATTTTTCTGATAGCCTCTCGGGGCGGAAAGCGTTGACTGATGAAAGGCCTCTCTCTCATCCCGGTTCACCGAATGATTATTCGCACCTTATTAAGCCTGAGTCTGCTGCTGTCGCTGTGCACGGCTGGTTTCGCACAGGCGAACAACAATGGCGGGAACAATAACGGCGGCAATAATCAGAACGGCAACAACCAGAACGCGGGCGGCATTACCATTGATGCCGACGGCGTGATCGCGGCGCCGTTTCGGGTGACGCAGAACAGCAGCCAGTTGAACCAGCGGCGCCTGCAGGCACTCGCTGCCGAAGCACTGCCCGCCGACGTGAATCGTAAATCGGAGTTCCGTAAGATCTCGCTGGTCGAACTGGAAAAGATCTGCCAGGCATATCAATCGAAGAACGAACCGCTGCCTCCCGAGGTATTGTACCTGGCCGGTTTAACGCGCATCGATTATCTGTTCGTCGATCGTGAGCACAATGACCTGATCATCGCCGGGCCGGCAGAAGGTTTTGCGGCCAACGCACAGAACCGGGTGGTGGGCATCGAATCCGGGCGGCCTCCGATTCGCCTGGATGATCTGGTGGTCGCGTTTCAATCTCAGGACCGCGGGCTGGTCACTGGCTGTTCCTTCGATGCGAAGCCGGAAAACCTGGCGAAGATGAATGAATATATCCGACGCACCAATAATGCTTCTTCCGCAGCCACCGCAGCAGACCGCTTCAAAACCATGGCTCAGATATTGGGCATGCAGGATGTCTCTGTGACCGGGGTGCCCGCCGGTTCGCATTACGCCCGCATCCTCGTCGAAGCCGACTACATGCTCAAACGGATTTCCATCGGCCTGGAGCCTTCGGGGCTCCGCGAAATCAAAAGTCATCTGGCGACGCTCCGTGGCGGTGGCAACAGTACGCAGCGCTGGTGGTTCACGCCTCTGTACGATGCTTTCACGACGACAGCCGACCGGGATGCATTTCAGTTCGCCGGACAGCGGCTGCAGATGATGTCGCAGGAAGAATTCGTGAATTCCGCCGGTCAACGTACCGACGCCGCGCAGACACGGGTTTCGACAACTAAATATGCTCAGCAGTTTACAAAACACTTTGCGAAGCTGGCCGATCTGCATCCCACGTTTGCCGAACTGCAGTCAATTACCGACCTGACCGTGCTGGCGGCGCTGATTCGACGGGAACGACTGGACGAACAGATCGACTGGCGGCACTCCCTGTTTTCCACCGCTTCCGACTACCTGGTGCCTGAGGGAAATATTCCGAAACAGGTGCCCACGGCAATGAATTATAAACAGGCAGGGCGGCTGATGATCTGTCTGGTCGGCGGGGGTGTGACCATCAATGCCCGGACGGTCTTAAATCAGACCGGGTTCCAGGTGAGCCGTGATACGTCGCTGGAAGAAAAGCAGTCTGCCGTCATCAAACGGGATCCGCAACAGCCCGCACGCTGGTGGTGGGATTGACTGGGGTAGGGGGATACGTTTTACTGGAATGAGTCCAGGGAATACTGATTCGGATCATGGCTCTGTATTCACACTGTCGGGCAAGCCGACAGTGGCACGCGCCAACGGTAGCACACGCTGACTGTGGCACATGCTGACCTTCACTCACGCTGATATTACTTCACACTGAAGTTGTAATACAACGCATTTTATCTGACCATTGAGGATATTGAATTCATCATGAGACGCGCGCTGCTTCTGAATTTACTTCTGTTATTTGTACTGACTCTGAGCCTGGGCACTGGTTCCGTTCTTCATGCTGCGGAACGACCGAACGTGTTGTTGATCATGACCGACGATCAGGGCTGGGGCGATGTCCGCTCGCATGACAATCCACTGATAGAAACGCCTCAGCAGGATCTGCTGGCGTCGCAGGGCGCACGGTTTGAACGGTTCTATGTCTCTCCCGTCTGCGCACCGACGCGTGCTTCGCTGTTGACGGGGCGCTACAGTCTGCGGACCGGCGTGCATGGCGTGACGCGTGGTTTTGAAAACATGCGGGCCGAAGAAACCACGATCGCCGAACTGCTGAAGGCCGCCGGTTACAAAACAGGAGCCTTCGGAAAATGGCATAACGGGCGTCACTATCCCATGCATCCCAACGGGCAGGGCTTTGACGAATTCTTCGGTTTCTGTGGCGGTCACTGGAACCGCTATTTCGATACGAACCTGGAACACAATAAACAACCGGTGGAGACTGAAGGCTACATCACCGATGTACTGACAGACCGGGCGATTGATTTCATCAGACAGAACAAAGACCAGCCTTTCTTCTGCTACGTCCCTTATAACGCACCGCATTCTCCCTGGATCGTTCCCGAAAAATACTGGGACAAGTACGCGGATAAAGGACTGGACGATAAAGCCCGCTGTGCGTATGCGATGGTGGATTGCGTGGATGAGAATCTGGGGCGACTGATGCAGACACTGGATGATCTGAAACTGACCGACAACACGATTGTCCTGTTTCTGACTGACAACGGCCCCAACAGCGACCGCTATAACGGCAACATGCGCGGTCGCAAAGGGTCAATCCATGAAGGCGGGATCCGCGTTCCCCTGTTTGTCCGCTATCCGGGTAAGATCGAAGCGGGAACCGTCGTCAAACCAATCGCCGCGCACATTGATATTCTGCCGACCCTGCTGGAATTGTGCAGCGTTGAAAACACATCCGATCAACCGCTGGATGGGACAAGCCTGGTTCCGCTGCTGACAAACAAGTCGCACAAAGACTGGCCACAACGGACTCTGTTCTCGGACCGACTGTTTCGCAATTCCATTCCGGACGCCGAACTGCCCCACGGTTCGGTGCGCACTGATCGCTGGCGGGCCGCTTACGAGCGGGGTAAATGGAGTCTGTATGACATGCAGGTCGACCCATCGCAGAAACAGAACGTGGCAAAAGCGCATCCCGCGGTAATGAATGAACTGAGTGCCGCTTACAAAGACTGGTTCCAGGATGTCTCGCAGGCAGGCTTCGAACCAATCCCCATTCCCGTAGGCCACCCACGAGAAAAATTCACATCGCTGCCGGCGAATGAATCGTTTCTCTCTCCCGAAGCAGGGCAGGGGATCAATTACAGCGGCAAGGGACACAATGGTTACGCCAACAGCTGGATTGAAGACTGGACCGATCCCCAAGCGTCAGCTGTCTGGCATCTGGATGTGCTGCAGCCGGGCACTTATGAAGTCACGCTCAAATACACGTGCCGGGCCGAGGACATCGGTTGTGAAGTGCAGGCGCAAATCAATGGCCAGACATTGAACGCGACGATATCAGAGCCACACGACCCGCCGAAAATAGGAAATCAGGACCGCGTCGAACAGTCAGACAACTACATGAGCAAAGACTGGGCTAAAATCAAGCTGGGTTCGGTGACGCTAAAACAGGGAACCTGCGAACTCACTCTGACAGGCGTCAAAAAGACCGGCTCCGAACTGCTGGACGTGAAGGGCTTCGAGCTTAAACGCGTGCAGTAAGTTCCGCCATCAAGCGGTCCGCAGCCTGTTCCGCACTGTGAATGCAGTCGGGAATGCCGACGCCGCGATACGCATTGCCCGCCAGTTCCAGTCCCGGTAAGCTTGCGGCTGTCTGTTCGATCTGTTCGACCAGTTGCAGATGTCCCAGGTGATATTGCGGCATCGACTGGTTGTGCCGGAGCAGCTTCGAGTAAACCGGTTCGCCAGAAACCCCCAGAATATCGGCCAGCTCGCGATTCACAATCGTATTCAATTCCTCATCCGAGTGCTCCAGCAGTTCGGGCTGCATCGCACCGCCCACAAACGTTCGCAGTTGCACACAGCCTTCCGGTGCCCGTCCGGGAAATTTGCGACTGGCAAACGCAACCGCGAAAATCTTCCGCTGCTCGGCAGAGGGGATCACCAGCCCGAACGCGTTCAGCGGATGCTGAATGTTCTCGAGACGATGCACGCTGACCTGGATTGCCGTCGACGCATATTCAATCTGTTTGAGCAGTCCTGACAGCCCTGGTGCAGTTTCCGCAAGCAGGTTGCCCGCCTGTGGTGCCGCTGTCGTTAGCAGGACAGCGTCAAAATGCTGTATCTGTGTTTCACCGGCGGATTCAATCGTCAGATCATAACCCGAATCTGCGGCTGCAACATGCGTCACGCGATGATCGTAGAGTATTGTCCCTGTAGAAGAAACCCGCTCTGCCAGTGTGCGAATCAACGTCTGCATGCCTTCTTTGAACGCCGCGAACAGGCCATAACGTGCGCCGGTCGCATCGGCGGATTTGGACTGTTTTTTCTGCTTGCGGATGGCTTTGATCAGGCTGCGGTGATCGCGTTCCATATCGAGAAAGCGGGGCAGCGTCGCCCGCAGGCTCAGCTTCTCGGGATCGGAGGTGTAAATTCCGGCCACCAGGGGCTGGATCAGTCGCGTTAATGCTTCCCTGCCGAAGCGTCGAGTCACGAACTGCGCGAGGCTTTCGTCATCTTCGTCTAAACCGGTCTCAGCAGATCGACGGGGAAGAAAGTATTCAAGCCCCATCCTCAGTTTTCCGAACGGGCTGAGCAGAGGAGTCTTCAACATGGGAAGAATCCGCGAGGGCGTCATCAGTTCAAAGCCGAGTGGTACGGGAACCGGAGTGCCATCTTTGAGAATCAGCGCGCCGCGATACTGCTGATTGGTCGAGATCAACTGATCTTCGAGACCCAGTCGCTGACAGAGTTCAATGGCCGCCGGCTTGTTGGTAATAAACATGTCCGCGCCGGTGTCGATCCGGTAGCCATCCTGATTGATGGTGCCAATCCAGCCGCCTGCTTCCGCCTGTGATTCGAACAGCGTGATTTCAACAGACTGTTTTTTTTCCTGCGCCAGTTCCTGCAGATGAAAGGCAGCGGAGAGTCCGGTAATGCCACCGCCCACTACGGCGATTCGGATTGCGGATGAAGACTGGTTCATAACGGACTCGATCTGAATAAGCGGAGATCGCAGGAGGCGGGTTAGCGGGTTCCCATTTCGTGTACCATTTCCACGAGGGCTTTGACATGATCTGGGTTCATGTCGGGCATCACGCCATGTCCCAGATTGAAGATGTGTCCCTTGCGACCCGCGGCGGCATCCAGAACGGCTTTCGCTTTCTGTCGGAGAACCGGTAAGTCGGCGTAGAGGGCGATCGGATCCATATTCCCCTGGATGGCGACGTCGGGACCAAAGATCTCCCAGGCATCCGCCAGGTTGATCCGCCAGTCCACGCCAAAGACCTGACCGCCGGCCTGACGTTGTAAACCGAGCAGCGCAGGATTGCCCGTCAGGAAGTTGATCACGGGAGCCTGGTCCTGTACTCCAGCAACGAGTTTTGCGGTGTAGGGTTGCACGTACTGCTGATAGTCTTCCGGTGACAGACAGCCGGCCCAACTGTCGAAGATCTGCACGGCCTGACAGCCGGCGGCGATCTGACGCTGCAGGTAGACGACCAGATTATCAACGAAGCGGTTCATCAACGCGTCCCAGGCACCGGGGTCGTTATACATCATCTGTTTGGTGCGGCGGTAATTTTTGGAACTGCCGCCTTCAATCGCATAACTGGCCAGAGTAAAAGGACAGCCGGCAAAACCGAGCAGGGGAATATCAGCGGGCAGATCGGCGCGAATCAATTTGACTGCCTGGAAGACGAAGTCGAGGCAGTCCATGTCGGCGATGTCGGTCAGCCGGTCGACCTGGGAAGAATCCTGAATCGGATTGTGAATGACCGGGCCTTCCCCTTTGAGGTATTCCAGGTCCAGGCCCATCGGTTCCAGAATGGGAAGCAGGTCGGCGAACAGGATAGCCGCATCAACGCCGAGCACACGTTGTGCGGTGAGTGTGACTTCCGCTGCCAGTTCGGGTGTTTTACAGAGTTCAATGAAAGTCACTTTGTTGCGGACTTCCATGTATTCGGGCAGATAGCGCCCCGCCTGACGCATAATCCAGACTGGCGTCGTATCGACGGGTTCGCGGCGGACCGCTTTCATGAAACGACTGTTCTGATAGAGGGCGGTCTCAGCCATGGGGGCATCCATGTTCAATTCTTTCGGTTTCAAATACTGGTATTCAGCGATGTGAAATGGTTCTCAAACACATCACATTGAACCGTAGCGTCTCTTAATCTTTGATACTCGGTCTCATTGGACCTGGAAACGTTACAGTAAAACTGGACACAGTTTAGCAGGAATCTCCACGAACTGAAATTCAGCGCAGTCGAGTTTCCCGGAAACAATGGGAAGCCAGGCGATTCAATCAGCCTTTTTGGGAGAGAATGGCAGGCGCCGCCTGCAGGGCATCTTTCACCAGCGGTCCCATTTTGGGAGGGCTCGATTCAAAATCGACGGGCAGGCCTGCTTCCTGCAGCGCTTCCGTACAGGCGGGACCGACCGAGGCGATCATGGTTTTGGAGGCGGCCAGCAGCCAGTCCTCTTTCACCTGTTCTTCTTCGGCGATCTGCAGGACGTGTGTGATCTGCTGCGCGCTGGTAAACATCAGCACGTTATACTCTCCGCGAATGGTCGCATGGACGGCGTTGCGGAGCCCACTGGTATCATCGGGCAATGCCCAGCGATAGACGGCGATCGGCAGGACCTGGGCCCCACGGTTCCGCAGGGCTTCGTAGAATCCTTCGACCGGCTTCCCGTATTCCTGAACGGCGATGTGCTTGCCTGTCACGGAAAACTTTTTTTCGTCCAAGACAGAAATGATCTCATGCCAGGTATTCGGTTCCGGAGCCGAGTAGTTAATGGGAACTTCCCAGTTACGCAGCACCACGGTCGGCTTCGGGCCCCGCACCACCACGATAATCTTACGGAAGGCCTCCAGAACCTGATCGCGCGGGAAATAAAGCTCTGCCGCGTTGAGCAAAGCAGTCGCCCCCACGCCGGTCATGAAGACGATCACGTCAATCTCGCCTCGAAACAGTTTCTCGCAGAATGACTTCACCTGTGCGTTGTCTTCCAGCGGAATTTCATCCATGGAATGTACGAGCGTGGGATTCCCCTGGTTGCGTTCGATCAGGGAAGTCATGGCGTCGCTTTTGCGACTTTCGAAACTGCAGACGTTCAGAGCGGAGGTATTCATGGCAGATGCTTCAGTTGGAACTAGTGGATCTTTGATTCAACAACACAATTATAGACCGCCTGAGTAGCACATCAAATAGCCTCGTGTTGCATTCTTCCCCAGAACCCGGTTTTCGCGACAGGAAACTCTGCAATCAGGGAGTTTTCGTGTGACGAAATCCGTTGAGCCACAGGCGAAAGTCGGCGTCAATGTCTGCCAGGTCATTGATATTGAGGAGCTGTTTTAAGGTCTGCCCGCCGGTGGCATCGAATTCCTGGCTGGTTCTCAATTTGCGATAGAAGGGAGAGAGCAGTCGTTTCTGCTGCAGGTAGATGCAGAAGTAACGGGCATATGCATAGGTTAACGCTTCGCGGCGGGTATCGATCCTGACCTGTTCTACCAGATTTGACAGGGGAGGCAGCTGGTCGCGATTCAGGGCGGAAAGCAGGAGTTGTCCTCTCCAGTTGGAGGTTCCGATGAGCTGCGTCTGCTCGTCAGAGAATTCACATTGCTCATGCAGCGAAGCCAGGCCTTCATCGAACCATTCCGGCATGGCAGGATAGTCAATTTCCGCGAGCGCGTGAGTCAGTTCGTGTCCGAGGGTTCCGCTGCCTGTCGAGAGATTCAGCACAATCCGCATTTCGTTCGACTGGAAATAACCATAGTAAGAGCCGGTTTTTCTCTGGTCGAGATCTAAAGCCACCTGCTGATAACGCTCGTCAGAGGAGAGCGCGACAATCGTAATCGGTCGATCGGGTGGCGTATCGAAATAGGAAACATTCAACGCGTATTCCGTCGGAGAGATCGCTTTGTGATAGAGGGCTTCCAGCGTGGAGATTTCAAAATCGCCGACGATGACATACGGGGTTTGAATCAGCACATTGACGGGAATGGAAATACGGGTTCTCAGCCAGGCCGCTTTGGTTTCGCAGGCGGTCTGCAGCGCAGGTTTCTGGGCGCGCGATTTGATTTCCGGTGCCGCCTTGAAAGGCTCGGGAGGGCTGAGGCGTACCGCATTCGCAGAGGCTCTTCCTTCCTGAGCTCCCGAGAAGATCAGAAAATAAAAGCCCGCCATCAGGACAAATGGTCCTGCGATCAGTAATGCATGACGATGCACAGACAAGCGATACTCACAATCAGACTGGTCCGGTAAAATTCACGAGGACCGGTTCTTCAAAAAGCGATTCACATTAAATCGATGAACGCTTAATTATAGTTTGCTGCAGATCGTATCACTTGAGCAAAGACTGCGGGAATCTGCAAATAGTCGCAGGTGACCGATACCGCGTCTGCATTATACGACTTGATCGACGTAAATTACCCAGACATCACAATCGGCAGCAGGTTGACAGACTGACGCATCTCCTGAGGACAGCTTGACGCAAAAGAGAAGTGCTGAACGCCATTTAACGCGAAAAGCACATTAAGGCAGAGTAACAATCTGGTCGAAATCTTGTTATACTGGCCTTACTGATTATGATGGTTTCGAGGCTCGCGTCTTCAACAATACTGCTGATGAAATTTCCACTCTGATGAGTCAACCTTCTCATTTTGAATCGAATTCGAACCGCTCCACGACACCGTGGCGGTCGCAGAGCCAGCAGTCTCAGACCAGACGACCTTTATTTACCACTGCTGAACTTCATGCACTAAAAACAGGAATGCACTGTACCATGTATCAATCTATGGGGGCACACCCGGACGAAGTTGACGGAATCTCAGGAACACGTTTCGCCGTCTGGGCACCTAATGCACAGGAAGTCTGCATTGTTTGCGATAAGAATCACTGGAAACATGGTGAATTCTATCTGAACTCCAGCAATGAAGGGGTCTGGTCCGGTTTTATGCCGGGTGTCTCCAGCGGAGACGCCTATAAGTTCAGCCTGCGAGGCCAGAACGGTGAGTTCTTCGAAAAATGTGATCCGTATGCGTTCTACTCTGAACTGCGTCCCAAGACGGCCTCGATTGTTTACGACCTGGATAATTTTCCCTGGCAGGATGAGCAATGGATCCAGAAACGGGCAGCAACCGACTGGCATGATCAGCCGATTACGATTTATGAAGTGCATCTCGGCTCGTGGAAACGCCCAAAAGATGGTCGGCAGTTTTTTACTTACCGCGAGCTGGCCAAGCAACTGGTCGACTATGTCCAGGAAATGGGTTACACCCACATCCAGTTAATGCCGATCACGGAACACCCCTTTGACGGTTCATGGGGATATCAGACGACCGGCTATTTTGCCCCGACCAGCCGCTTCGGCAGCCCCCATGATCTGATGTACTTTGTCGATTACTGCCATCAGGCAGGCATTGGTGTCTTATTTGACTGGGTACCCGGTCATTTTCCGACAGACGGTCATTCACTGGGGCGTTTTGACGGAACCTGCCTGTACGAACACGCCGACCCCCGCAAGGGTTTTCACCCGGACTGGGGTACCTATATCTTCAATTATGGACGCAATGAAGTTCGGGACTTCCTGCTGTCCAGTGCCCATTTCTGGATCGACAAATATCACTTTGACGGGCTGCGTGTGGATGCCGTCGCTTCGATGCTCTACCTGGATTATTCACGCAAGGAAGGGGAATGGTTGCCCAACCCGAGCGGGGGGCGCGAGAACCTGGAAGCCATCCAGTTCCTGAAAGACGCGAATATCAGTCTGCATGGAGAATATCCGGGCATTCTGACGATTGCTGAGGAATCGACTTCCTGGGGCGGTGTGTCTCACCCCGTGTATAATGGCGGCCTGGGTTTCAACATGAAATGGGATATGGGCTGGATGAACGATACCCTGCGCTATATGCATTTCGACCCGATCTACCGCTCACACCACCAGGGCGAACTCTCTTTCCGCATGATCTATGCCTTCACGGAAAACTTCGTGCTGCCGCTCTCGCATGATGAAGTCGTGCACGGCAAACGCGCCTTAATCTCGCAAATGCCCGGCGATCTGTGGCAGCAGTTTGCCAATCTGCGGCTGTTGTACGGTTATCAATACACGATGCCGGGCAAGAAACTGCTGTTTATGGGAGGCGAACTGGCCCAGTGGGTGGAATGGAACCACGATCAGGAACTGGACTGGAAACTGATCGGTCATGAAAAACATGATGGGATCCGTCGCCTGATCGGAGACTTGAACCATCTCTATCGTTCAGAAAAAGCGCTGTACGAAACCGATTTTTCTCAGGAAGGCTTTGCCTGGATCCAGTGTGATGATTCCAAGAACAGCGTATTTGCCTTCCAGCGCACTGCCACCGATACCGAAGAGCATGTGATTGTGGTTGCGAACTTTACTCCGGTTCCCCGCGATGGCTATCGCATCGGTGTCCCCAAACCTGGCTTTTACCACGAAATCATTAACAGCGATGCCAAGATTTATGGTGGTTCCAATATGGGAAATGCCGGCGGAGTCTATAGTGAGAAAATCAGCAGCCACGGCATGAATCACAGCATCACACTCAATCTGCCACCCCTGGGGCTGCTCATCATGAAACCGGTCTCCGCGCCGCAAAAAACAGTGAAGAAATAGCGGGAATCTGGTTCGCAGAGGAAGAAAATCTCACCAGAGAAGGCTGGTAAAAGCGTGAGAACCTCTCTATGATAGATTTCAGTCGTTTTTGATACGACTAAAAAAAGGACGCCGCTGAGTGTATAGGCGCTCGCCCAAACAGTCCCGACAAGGGAAAGTTCGGCTATACTCCCCAGCAGCGTATCCTTTGGTGAAGTTCAAGTCAGACAGTGGAAGTTGCTCTTTTCCCTGTCTGTAATTCTCTCTAAAGCAAACGTCGTACCAGCAAACAATCCATCTCAGAAACATTTCCGTAAGCGTCCATTATAAATACACTTACGGCATTAAATTAAAATCTGAGAAGATCTACAACGTTTCATTTTCTTTGAAAATGCCCTCCAGAAGGGCATTTTGCTGCTTAGATTAACAGCAGCATCGCAAAAAGAATCAGCCTGATTTTCCGATAGGCAGCCTGGCTAAAATCGTCTAGGATAGAAGTCACAGTGAGACACCGTTGAATTAACCACAGGGCGCCATATTCTTTGTCGCCGGTTATTCTGGAATCAGAAACTCTTCTTGTGCTGATGGTGATTTTTTTGTCGGACTTTCATCTCGATCAATGGGCGCATTACACCGGACCTGCAAACTGGTATTCTCTCGCATTTCCTTCCGACTGGACCAGGGATGATCAGGACGGAGTACTTCAGCTCTGTCCTCCGGGTGGGAACGCAACATTAACCATCAGCTGCCACTGGAAATCGGCGCTGCCGCATACGGCGACCGAGACAGGACTGGAAGTTGATTTCGATCAGCTCTTTGTCAGACATCGGAATATTCAAAAACGGGCGCCACTGGCAATTGAGCATGAATCAGTCGCTTATTCGGGTGAAGCGATCATTAAGCGGAATTCGTCCTGGTGGAAATCATTGCTGGCGCAATCTGCCTTATTTCAAAAAAACTGGCACCACTGGAGTCTGTGGCTGATCAGGGAACGATCCATTCAAATGGTCGTCACGCTGTTTTACGAACCCGAGGATCGTGAAGAACTGCTGGAGACCGTGCAGTTGATCCTGCATTCCATTGAACTGAATCTCAATCCAGCCAATCCACCCGAGTTGTTTGCCGATGATGTGCTGCAGTTGGCCCGGAAAAAGTTCCCCTTGATTTCCTCGCAGATCATTCCCGGTTTTCGCATCAAATTTGGTGAATCGGAACTGAATCTGACCAATTTTTACCGCTCTTATCTGAGCGACCCGGAAAACTATGAACAGAACATCGTCTCGGCACTGGCGACGGTGCTGCAAATTAATGAATGGGGCGATGAGCAGACCGAACCGGAACTGATCGATATTCAGGACCGGATCATGCCGATCCTGATCTCGCAGGAATCGTGGAAATCTCATTTTCCGAACTTTGTCGGCGAGAACTGGATCGCCAACCTGGCGATTCTCTACGTGGTGGATGAGTCGCGTGCTTACTGGTATATCCACGAAAAACTGTTGCAAAAGTGGCAGATCAGCCAGGAAGTATTACACGAAATCGCACTGGCAAACCTGGACCACTATTTCATGCAGAATGAAATTGAATTAATCTGCATGTCGCGGGAAGAGGGGCCCAACATGATCATCCAGAGCAAGGCAGACGCCTATAACGCCAGCCAGGTCCTCAGTCCGTCTTTTTACCAGCAGGCCCGTAAGTTTCTGGGCAGCGAATTCCTGGCAGGTGTTCCCAACCGTGACTTTTTGCTGGCGCTCAGCCTGAGTGAATCGCAGGTGATCGAAAAAATCCAGCATAACATCGCCTGTGACTATCTGAATATGGACCATCCACTCACCGATCACTTACTGGTGGTCACTGCAGATGGTGTCAGCGAATATTGCGGTGTGAGCTGAACCCGTTTCCGCTGTAAACACGATTCCCCAGCCAGACAACGGTACCATTACCGCCAGCAATAAATTAAACTTGGTCCGAGCTTGACCAGAAATCTGTGAACCCCGCGCAAGAGCGATTAAAGAATAATGCAACAGGAATCGAATTTATTTTCCCAGCGGCAGGGAGAGTTCATCACTCTGGGCACGGGAACCAGTGTGGGAATTCCGATCGTGGGCTGCGATTGTGAAGTCTGCCAGTCACCCGATCCCAAAAACCAGCGAGGCCGGACCTCCGTTTATATCGGTGCGCCGGAGGGCGGCTTTCTGATCGATACTCCGCCGGAACTCAGACTGCAGTTACTGCGCGAACACATTCCCTGGGTGCACGCCGTATTATATACCCACAGCCACGCCGACCATATTTTCGGCCTCGACGATGTGCGCATCAGTGGATACCGGCTGGAAAAGTCGATCGAATTATATTGCGAAGAAGCCGTCGAAGAACAGATCCGGGGGTCCTTTAACTATGCATTCGACGAACCGACACATAACCGACATCACATGTCACGTCCCCACCTTGATTTTAAAACGGTCTCACTGGAACCATTCGAACTGCTGGGGCTCCGCATCCAGCCGATTCGATTGATGCATGGCACACTGCCGATCCTGGGATATCGAATCAATGACATCGCTTTTTGTACCGATGTCAGCGAGATTCCCGAAGAGAGCTGGCAATACCTGGAGGGACTGGATTACCTGATTCTGGATGCCCTGCGGATCAAGCCGCATCCCACGCATTTTTGCCTGGAACAGAGCCTGGCAGTGGTGGAACGGGTTCAACCCAAACGGGCTTACTTCACCCATATCTCTCACTCGCTGGAACACGAAGAGACCAACGCGAACTTACCCGATCATGTCGAGCTGGCATTTGACGGACTGTCGTTACCTCTCAAGGGACTGTCTGCAGCACATTAGACTGAGGCCAGTCAGATCAGGGCAGATTCAGTTTCATACCCGGACGGATGTAGTTGGCATTTTTGAGTAGATCCCGGTTGTGCTGATAAATCTCGAATGCAGCAGAGCGTTTTCCATAAATCCGTACTGCGATGGATTCCAGTGTATCTCCCTGTTGAATCGTATAGGTTTTCGGCTTGGTCGTCGGGCTGGTTGACTCGGTCTTCTCGCCGAACAGATCATCAACAATCTGCTCAACATTCTCCGGTTGAACCTGCGACAGTGATCGCCCTGGTCCGTTGGCTTGCGTGGTTTGCGAACTATTATTATGTGTAAAGGGAGAACGGGGTACGGGAATGAATTTTCGATAGTTTTCCGGAATCCCTTTGACTCCTGCAGGAAGCTTCTCATTGGGAATCGATTCTTTCAGCTCCTGCATCATCTGTTTCTGATCCAGTTGACCCATTGATTTCTGCGAAGGAGCATCCGAAAGTGACTCAATTAGCCCTTCAAACTGAACGGTCGAGGAAGGGGGATCTGATTTCAAAGTCGGCTGGGAAACCATCTGTCCCATGGTGCGTTTCCCGGTCATGACCGGAGATTCCACATTCGTCTGACGATTGGCAGACTGAGGCGCAGCTTGCGGAGCGCGGGGAACGGGAATCCTCAGTTTCATACCTTCCCGAATGTCATTCGGGCTGCGGAGCTGATCGCGGTTCAGATTGAAAATTTCGCGGTATTTGTGACTGGTCCCCAGGTAGCGAATCGAAATTTCGGAGAGCGTTTCTCCTGCCTTGACCGTATGTATCCGGATCTGGGGAGCTGGAGGCTGGGCAGGACGGGCTGGCTCCTGTCTCTGTTGTGACGGATTGACTTCCCACGCGTTATTATGTTCCGGCTTGATATTCTCAATACCGGTAATCGGCTTTGGCCCGCTGTTTTGCGAGATCGGTTTTGCTTCCGGCTGAGGAGGATTGGGTTCGAAAACCGAATCGGCTGGTTCCGGACTGGAAAACTGTTCTTGAGGCAGATCGACTTCCTTCAGGAAATCAGGAATGGGCCCCCAGCGTTCCGCTTTGGAAGCTTTGCCGTTCTGACCGACAGGGCTTGTATGCGATATATTCGGAACGGCAACCTTTGAACTTCCCGCGGGCACTGATTTGTCAGTCAATCCGGTAAAGGTCTGCTCACTTCCCAGCTGTGTTTCAATTGCTTCTTTCGACTGCGTATCCAGATAGGGAGTGCGATCCTTATCGGCGATCTGCTCGTTGAGGTAATGCGGATCGTCCAGCTCGGGGATTTGAACCGTGGTATTGCGATCCTGCCTCAGACAGAATGCCGCTATAAAACCGATCACCAGCAACGCCAGTGCTAAACCTACTTTTTTGTCTTGATGCATTTGAACCTCGCCTCGAAAGTTACGCTGTGTAATTAGCGTATCGGGCGAAATTCTTTCCAGGAAAAACAGATTTTCTCAAGATGGGCTCAGCGCAGAAAGATCACCTTAACAGGATCACACTTGAGTCGATCATGCAGAAAATATGGCGAACGGTCGAAACAGACTCACCAGTTGATGGGCCTGTAGCAGTTATATCAACTGGTGAACCGGCAACTGTTATCACATTCCGGGTGGCAGATCCTGCAACAGGCGGTAAACCCCGTTTGCGTGCATCAACTCAACTCCTGTTTACGTCGCAGGCGGGTGAACAGATTCTTATATCGTCCCAATGCCGGCCCTTTCAGATGCGCGGTTGCAGACTGCCGACTGCGGGTATTGGTCTGGGAATCGATGCGAACGGAGTTTCCGGAAGGCAGATCGAACTGCTCACGGGAGAAAACCGGGATCTCATATCCAGAACGTTCCGGCTCTTCATACTCAGGCTGAACGACATCATAAATCTCAAGCTCTTCTTCAGACACTTCGACTGATGTCGTTTCTGAATAACTACGAATATCATTCAGGGCATCGAACAGTCCTTTGCGGGTCTCGGCACACACCTCGTAGACCTGAGCTGCCAGCAGATCTTCAAACGAACCATCTCCGCCGGAGATTTCCCGTGAGAGTTCTTCCAGCACGTCCGAACTCAGGTGCTTCAGTTCTGCATTTTCGAAATCAATCGCTGGCACATCAGGGAGTTCCGCTGCATCCAGATCAACACATTCTGCAATATCCGGTGATTCCGAAACGGCCGGTTCTGCTGTGATTCTGGTTTCTTCGCGGCTGACAGTCTGCGGTGTTGACACGGACTGGAACTGAGGCGGTCGCAGGGTCAGGGAGTGCCTGATCTCTTTTCGAGTTTCAGAGGGCAGGGTAGCAGGGTCAATCCCGGCATCGATGGCGGCATAACGATCGATGATCTCAGTGAAGCCGACATTCAGTTCCGGTGATGTGACTGTTTCACGGCTTTTCACCGGGAGTACTGCCGCTCTGGTCTGCTCGGGTTCTGCAGGCTGTTTTTGCTGAGGAACGGGTACTTCCTGCTGATTTTGTGCTGCATTCACCACTTCCGGCTCCGGTTTCACGTCGGAATCGCTGCCGATTTCGATCGCTTCGATTCCCTCGCCGAGGGAGAATAAATCAGTCGAATCCCAGCTGGAGTCTTCGGAAACGGACTCTGCATCCTCTTCCGGAGTGCCCACCAGTTGATTCAGCTGATCTTCCAGCACGGAATCAATCTCATATTCGGTTTCATATTCCACCAGGGAAGAGTCTTCGGCCAGCTGATCCGCATGGGTGTCGGACTTGCCTTTACGTAACTCATCGAGGGGACTGGAAGCGGGCAGTGGATCGTTCCAGTGTAACGGCAGCTGCTGCAGATCGGTGAAGGCTTCCCGGGCAATGGGTTCATTGACAACAGGAGAATCCTGTAAATACGCCAGCATCAGACTGTGATCGCAGATCTGGTTCAGGCATCGTGGCAGACCATCACTGACATGGGTAATGAATTTGACCGCTTCCTCTGTGAAACAGGATCGCTGTTCGGTGGAAACCCGCTGAATGCGATACTGAATGTATGACTCGGATTCCTGGCGTGTCATCCGGTCCAGGTAAACCTGGCAGCCGATCCGCTGATTGAGAGAAGACAGGCTCGGTTGAATCAGCGTTTCTTCCAGCGAGGTCTGACCGCAGAGCAATAACTGCAGTGCCGGCTTGCCGTCAAAGGCAATATCGGACAGGACCCGCAACTCTTCCAGAAACGGTACGCTCAACAGATGTGCTTCATCGACGAGCACCAGCAGCGGCTGTCCGTGATTTAAAAATGAGGAACGGACTTCCGCTGTCAAAGCCAGCCTTAATTCCTGCTCGCTGACTTTTTCATAACAGTCGGTCAGATGATAGAGCAGGGTCTGCAGCAGCGCCCGGACCGTAGGAAAATTACAGTGTTCTACAAACTGAACCTGAAACTGGTCTTCCAGGCGTGCAATCAGCTGTCGACAGACTGCCGTCTTTCCCGTACCGGCGTCTCCGGTCAAAATCGTAATCCCATTCAGACTTGAAATTGTCACCTGTAATTCTTCGAGAACGTGCCGATGTTCTGCTGCCTCGAAAAAACAGGCGGGTGAAGGTGAAACGGTGAAGGGTCGATCCGTGAACCCAAAGTTTGTTTCGTACATTTCCAATAACCTTTTCGCGTATAATGGCATCAGCTCCCGCGGGAGACTGGATGTTTTAATTCTGAACGGAGGGACAGAACGTGCAGCGCATCTCTCATCATGATCGATCGCGTTCTGTATGAACAATTCATCGAACAGGTTATGGTCTCTTCTTGAGTATTACCAATACAATCGACAGTATCTGATCAGGGTCCCTCAGGCGCATTACCCAAACCATAGATCTTGACATCCGCGCGCCTCTCAGAACGCAAAACATTACCGGTTATTTAATTTGGGTAACCTGCTCGAAAAACCACTTGCAATTCAGACTCCCCTTTCTCAGGGGCAATGCATTTCAGGAAAAAAACGGCCGGATCCTCAGAAATTCCATATCACACAACTCTTTTATTTTTCTTTATTTACGAAAATCCATCGCTTTAGAACCAACTCTCTCCTTTCTCTGAGCGGATTGCTGGAGTAGACTTTATATCTCAGCGAAAGCAGGCTGGTTCTGCCTGCTGGTCCGGGTCTTGGTTTTATTGGATTTTTCATTGATTTCAGTGTAGCGAAATACCATTTTTCCTGTCATTATTTTCAAGCTCTGAAATGTATTCCTTAGGTCTCAGGAGGCGCACGTAGAAATTCTGATGTCAGAAGCCACTCTTTCCTTTTCTGATCCCGATCAGATTCCCATATTACTGGGGACGCACGACTGTCATATACGACTCATTCAGGATGCTCTGGGCGTGGACGTGGTCCATCGAGGTGATGAACTGCGAATTATCGGCGATGATTCCCAGATCCAGAAGTCACTCCGCATTTTCTCTGAATTAAGAGCGATCGTGGAAAGCACGAAGCAGCTGAAAAGCGAGCAGGTGCAAACCGCGCTCTCCAACGGCAATTCCACCGGAAAACAGTCCAAGCAGGTCCCCATCGCCACGCCTTCCTCGATTGACCTCTTCGAGAAAACCAAAAAGGTACACCCCAGGACACCAGGCCAGTCCGACTACATCAAGACCATTGCCGAACACGATCTCGTGTTTTGTACAGGTCCCGCCGGCTGTGGTAAAACCTTTCTGGCGGTCGCCATGGCAATCAATGCCCTGCGGACCGAACAGGTTCGTAAGATCGTGCTTGTGCGTCCTGCCGTCGAAGCGGGTGAAAAACTGGGCTTTCTGCCCGGAGACATGCTGGCAAAGGTGAACCCGTTTTTACGTCCTCTGCTGGACGCGCTCGGCAGCCTGCTCGACTATGACCAGGTGACGCGGTACATGGAAAATGACATCGTCGAGGTCGTCCCCCTGGCGTTCATGCGCGGACGGACCCTGGACAATACATTTATTATCATGGATGAAGCACAGAACTCGACGGTCACCCAGATGAAAATGTTCCTGACCCGGATGGGCATGGGCTCAAAGATTGTGGTCACCGGAGATATTTCGCAGATTGACTTACCTCCAGACGTTTCCTGCGGCATGACTGACGCCATCAACCGCCTGCGAAACATTAAAGGTGTGGGAGTTACTCAGTTAAAAAACGAAGACATTGTGAGACACAGACTGGTTGGAGAAATCGTCAAGGCTTACCAGAACGAAGACACTCTCGTACATTAGCATGCATCACATTTAACCATATCGTCTCTCAATCTGTTAAACTCGGTCCCAATATTCCTGGAGACGTGACAGTAAAACTGGACACAGTCTAAATCTCATCCGCATTCTCTCGTTTTTCACTCAGATCATCTCAGGTTAAATTCATGGCTTTTTTTGGCTCAAAGAAATCCCGAACTGCACTTGCTGCCAGTTTGCGCGATTCTTCCAAATTGAGTTCAAGATTGCGCGAATTACTGAGTAACCGGGGGACCGCTTCACGCTTGAGTGTCTGCCTGTTGACCATCCTGATTCTGATGGTGGCCGTGGAAAGCTGGAGAGCGCCGTTCCCCTATCGCCTAGGCATGTTTTCCGAGCATGGGATCGTGGCGAGTTCCTCATTTAAAGTCTCCAATCCCATCGAAACAGACCGGGAACGTACGCAGCAGGAATCGCAAGTCCCCTATTATTTCAAGCAACAACCAGAACTGATCGAGAAGAAGCTGCCAGGGTTGCTGAGGGATGACCTGATCGCGATTGCCAATGCCAGATCCCTGGACGAGTTGGATCCCGATTCCCGGGCAGAACTGGGACTGACCTCTTCCCGCCGTCTGGAACAGTTTATAGGCCAGCTCCCGGAAGAACCAGAGCAGACCTTTGCCGAACTGAAATCGCTGGTCAGCAGCCCTGATTCCAATGATACCAAAAAAATTGAAGAACTGGTCGCCGACTTCAAAAAACTGATCTCGCCGCTGGCAACCTACGGAATTGTGAACGAAAATGATCTGACCCAAAACCAGATCAGGGCCGACGATAACATTACCATTATCAATGAGGGCACTGGTAAGCAGCTTGAAGTCACCACGTTTGATATTCGTCTGCCCAACCAGCTCTCAGAAAACGGCGTCATTGGCCGAGAGTGGAAAAACTTCCCGAGACTGGCTCCCCTGTCGGCTGTGCTGTCTCACTGGATTCACTTTCAGGCTCCCACCACGCTGGTTTACAATTCTGAAAGAACAATCAAGGAACGCAACCAGGCCCGAAATCAGGTGGAAGAAATCTTTGACACCTTTCAGCGTGGCACCATTCTGGTGGAGCCTGGCCAGTTAATCGACGATAACCAGCTGGCTTTACTGCGTGCGGAATACGAGGCCAAAGAAAAAGCGGTGCCCTCTTATGAGCGGGCGATTCGCGTGACCATCATTTTTCTCATGCTGGTCGTGCTCGCGGTATTAAATGGCTATCACCTGCTGCGCAATAAAAAAGCAGTCGCTCGAACGGTCAGTCGCTTAAGTATTTATCTCAGCGTGATCATTCTGACCATTTTCCTGGCCCGTCTGCTTTCTTACGATCCCTGGCGCGCAGAAGTGCTGCCGCTGGTTGTGACGGTCATGGTGTTTGCCATCGTCTACGACCAGATGATGGCCATCCTGACCGCATTGTCGTTGTCCCTGGTCCTCTGCCTCTCGACCGGAGCCCCGCTGGGAAACTTCGTTGTGCTGATGAGTGTCTCTGCCGTTGCGGTGACTTCGCTCGCGAATGTCTCTTCCCGTTCCACCCTGATCAAACTCGGTTTCGGAATGGGACTGACGTACTTCCTGGTCTACTGGGGCATCAACCTGATCAACAATCAGGTACTTTCGAACGGCTTCTTTGACCAGCAGGTGGTCTGGGAAAGTCTACAGGGGGCAGGGTGGTGCCTGGCCGCAGGCTATCTGGTCGCGGGCAGTCTGCCTTTCGTGGAATCGCTGTTTGGTGTGGTTACCGACATCAGCCTTCTGGAAATGAGCAATGTCTCACACCCGCTGCTGCAGGAACTGGTGCGTCGTGCCCCGGGAACTTATAACCATTCGATTTCCGTCGCTACGATCGGTGAGGCAGCCGCTGATAAAATTGGTGCCAACGGACTGCTGGTGCGCGTTGCCGCCTACTATCATGACATCGGAAAAATGCTGAAACCTCAGTACTTTATTGAAAATATGGCGCAGGGCAGTGAAAGTCTGCATGATAACCTCGCCCCGGCAATGAGCACACTCATTATCATCGGCCATGTGAAAGATGGCGTCGATCTCGCCCGTCAGCACAATCTGCCTCAGCCCATCATCGACTTTATTGAACAGCATCATGGGACAACACTGGTAGAATATTTCTTTCGGGAAGCCGAAAAGCAGGCGGACCTCAGCCCCGACCACAAAACCGACGCCGAAGAATCCTCGTTCCGCTACCCGGGCCCCCGGCCCCAAACCAGGGAAGCTGGGGTGATGATGCTCTCCGACGCGGTCGAAAGTGCCAGCCGCACTCTGAGTGATCCGACTCCGAAACGTATCAAGTCTCTGGTACATTCACTTGTCATGAAACGACTGCTCGACGGGCAGTTTAATGAATGTTCGCTCACGTTGAGTGAGATCAATATAGTGGAAGAGTCACTGGTAAAATCCCTGATCGGCATTTACCACGGACGTATCAAATATCCGGAAGAGCGCTCCGCTTAATCCCCGATTGAAAATGGAATGAATACAATAGACCAGTTCCAGATCGAGATCCAGAACTCACAAACGCAGCTTGCGATTGATCAATCACAGCTGGAAACTGCCATCAGCTTTCTGTTGCAGTCCGAACAGGTCACCCGGGCTGAGATCAGTCTGGCCATCGTCGATAACTCCACGATCCGCCAGTTGAATCAGCAATACCTGGCGCACGATTACGACACCGACGTCCTGAGCTTCCTGCTCGACTGCGATACCGCACTGGATTCCGCTAAAACGGAATTTCGGGGAGCCGGCAAGCAGATTGAAGGTGAAGTCATCGTCTCCGCGGAAATGGCAGTGGCGATGTCCGCAGAATACAACTGGTCCGCGGAACAGGAACTCCTGCTGTACGTGATCCATGGCTTGCTGCATTTATGTGGTTATGATGATCTCACGGAAGAAGAGCTGCGTATCATGCGACAACGTGAACAACAGATCTTCGATCACTGGCAGATCACAATCCCCAGGCGGGAAGAGTAAGTATTAATGACTGCGAATGCCTCCCCCATCAATTACCAGTATCATATTGACGCGATTCTGTCCGGGGACCAGAATCTGTTTCGAAACTTTTTATCCGAACGTTTACAAGACATATGATTCCGCTGATTTTTTCTGTTCTGTTATTCCTGACTCTCTTATCAGCCCTGTCGGGTTTTTCGTTGCGCGATTTCTCACGAAGTCGCCTGGAAACACTCTGTAACGAAGCTGAAGTCCCGGATCGATTCAGCGAAATCCTACGCTCCCACCCCACCGTGCTGCTGGCCGCCGACATTGCCTGGCTGGCGGGCGTGATCCTGATCTCAATCATTTTCACCCATCAATACATCGTCGTACCGCAGGACTTCAGTACCCCCGCGGTCACCATCCAGTTTGTCCTTCAGATCCTGTTGATCATCCTCTCCGGCATCCTGCTGTTACTGGCAATTCCCTGGACGATCTCCCGGATTGCCGGCGAGCGTTTCCTGCAGATCTCCTGGCCTGTAATCAAGTTCCTGCCGGTCTTCCTGAGCCCGGTAACCTGGCTCTGCTGGAAAATTGACGGATTCTCTCATCGACTGGCAGGCAAGGAAGAAAACAAAAACGGTCGGGAAACCAACATCAGCGAAGAAATTCTCTCGGTCGTGGAAGAAGGCGCCCGGGGAGGCATCCTGGAATCGGAAGCAGGAAAGATGATCCAGCGCGTGATGGAACTGCAGGATGAAGATGTCGGAGCCATCATGACCCAGCGGATGGATATGGAATACATCTCCGTGAATGCCACGCTGGACGAAGCCCTGCTGAAGTTCATTGACGTCGGACATTCCCGTATCCCCGTGATTGGAGAATCGACAGATGATATTGTGGGAATTCTTTATGCCCGGGAACTGCTCAAACATTTCTCAAAAGAGAATCAGAACTCGGATTCTCCCGAAGAGTTAACCATCCAGAAACTGATGTTCTCTCCTTTTTACATTCCCGAAACGACGGGTATCGACTCCCTGCTGGAGACCATGCAGAAAGAGCATGTCCACATGGCAATTGTCATCGATGAATATGGTGGCGTCGCCGGACTGGTCACGATGGAAGACGTCCTGGAAGAAATCGTCGGGGACATCGTCGATGAATTCGATGAAGAAGAAGAGCAGATGATTTTTGAAACCGGGGAGAACACGCTCGAAGTCGATGCCCGGGTTCACATTGATGATCTGAATGAACAATACCACTACGATCTGCCCGAAGGCAAGGACTTCGACACCATCGGCGGATTTGTGATCACCCAGATCGGAAAAGTACCTCAACCTGGTGAAACGCTGATCTGGCAGCAGCTCAGAATCGAAGTCCTGGAATCCGACGAACGCAGGATCAATAAGCTTCGCATTGAACTGGATTCCTCACTGGTGGAAGAGTTCGACACCGATAACTGACACAGGCCGGTTCCCGGCTCACCAGCGTTCCACCGGTCCGCCGGGTACGGGAATATGCATATCTGGCAGAACTCCACTGCGGGAACCGACGGCAGGTCCCTCGGCTGCGATTTGTCGCACGGCCTGGCCAAAGTCATCCAGATTTGAGGCCAGTTGAAATTCGTGCCGCAACGCGGGTTTCACGCGCATCGACTTCAGATACCAGTGCCCCATTTTCCGGAACATGGAAATCGCCCGCCTCTCGGTTGTCATTTCCAGCAGATAGCGAAACTGACGTAACAGCAGTTCCAGGCGATCATCAAAATTTCCCGGCGGACCATAAGCGCCGGACTGTTCCCACTGGACCAGCTGCCGAAAAATCCAGGGATTCGCCAGCGCGCCCCGGCCGATCGAAACTCCCGCGCATCCGGTCGATTTCAACATGAAATCCGCTTCTGCCACGTTCGTCACGTCGCCGTTACCGATCACCGGGATCGACTCGACGGCTTCTACCACACGCCGGATACCATCGTGATTCACGACGCCTCGAAATCCCTGTTCCCGTGTGCGTCCATGTATGGCAACCGCGACCACCCCCACTTTTTCAAATTCCCGCGAGAAGAAGGGAGCAGACAGCTCACTGTCATCCCAGCCCAGTCGCATCTTCACGGAGACAGGAATCCGGACCGCTTCAACCACTGTTTGCACCAGCGAAACCGTATCACTGGGCCGACACATCATACTGGCGCCGGCACCACCTTTGACAATCCGATTCACCGGGCAACCCATGTTGATATCAATTGAATGGACGCCGCGCGACTCCAGTAACTGTGCCGCCTCTTTCATCTGCTGTGGTTCACTACCGAAAATCTGAACGGCAAAGGGGGAATCTTCCGGGCAGGTCTGGGTGAGCTGGAGTGTCTTCTCGCTCCCTTCCAGCAGCCCCCGCGCATTGACGAGGTCAGTCGTCGCCAGGCCGACACCTCCCAGTTCACGTACGATTCGACGAAACGGTAAATTCGTATACCCGGCTAAAGGGGAGAGCAGATAGCGTGATTCCAGTTGCAGCGCGCCGTAACGAATGGGTGGGCGAACATCGGGTTTCGGCGGACAGACTGGTTTCATCGATTCATTCATTGGTTTAACAGGGGGCAAATCAGTGACTCACCGCATTTTATCAGTCGCTCCAGGTTCTGAAAATGCCCCCTCTCGAGAATCTCACAGGTTCAAACTACCTGAAAACAGAGAATTTGCTGCAAAAGAGAAAATAGGGGGTCTGCCGAGACATTTCTTATTGAAGTTACCCTGACGGTTATGCCGATAACGTTGATATCGATCCATACTGATTTCATCTCATGGGAATTCTCTGGTGCTGACTCGCATATTATTAATGCTGATCTGCTTTGGCAGCCTGTCCGGGTGTGTAATTATGCATACCTCTGTCACCAATCCCAATCCGAGACTCAAGACCGTGGCTGTGATTCCCTTTTTCAATCTGAGCCAGGAACCCGATGTCGACGGTCGCCGCTTTGCCCTCGCTTATTTCTCAGAACTCCAGAAAGTACCGGGATTTCAGGTCCTGCCAGTGGGTGTGGCTGAGGTCGCCATGGTGGAAAATCAGCTGCAGATGAACAACCCGGATGATGTGCTGAAACTGGCACAAATTCTGAATGTCGATGCCGTTGTGATCGGTGCAATTACCGATTACTCACCCTATTATCCGCCCCGTATTGGCATGCAGGTTTCCTGGTATTCTCCGCATTCGCAGGAATTCATCCCGGGAATGCCGTTGATGGTAGAAGAGCGACACGCCGAAAAATCGATGTTGAACAAACTGTTCAAAACGGATCGAGTCGCCGCCCGAGAAATGAGACACGAAGAGCATCACTTGAATAAAGAGGTCCGGCACGCTGCTCATATTGAGAAAAAAGAGACCCGGAAAACTGAAAAAGCATTCCGCAAAGCCGGCATGACAGATTGTCCTGAAGGCTGCCCCGTCGAGATCACTGAGCCGCCTGTCACTGAGAATACGGTGTTTCGCGGTCAATCCACAGAGACACTTGATTCCTGGCCTTACACACAGAACCAGTCCGGTATCATCCAGGCGGCAGCACAAGCCAACCAGGGCACCCAAACCCTTACCGCACCATTGCACGCTCCCTTGCCAACCGATTCACAAACTAAAGTCGGGGCAGGGCCAAAAGCCGGGGCAGAACAGCAGACTCTGACTGCTCCGAAACCAGCTCACGCTAATTCTTTTGTCCCGCCACAAAATAATACTTCGGTTGCGAAGCAAGTTGAAGATTACTGTCCTCCCACTCAGGTCGGAACTTTTGACCCCCGCCAGCCTTTCATGTCGTACACGCGTCTCTTCGATGGCTCCGATGCAGCCCTGGTAGCACACTTACGCGACTATCTCGAAGTCAGTGGAGATCGCCGCAGTGGTGGCTGGGAAGCCTATCTGCACCGGAGTGAGGACTTTATACGGTTTACATCACATTTAATGATTCTAGAGATGCTAACACTGCATGGCGGACAAGCTAAGCACCAGATGATCTTCAAAGTAAGAAAATATCGATAATCCCACCGCTCAGAAGCCGATATTTACTATTGCGGTTTTATGAGCACTCCCAACCTATCCAGTCTTAGATTCCAGTGCTCTGACGAAAAACAAAGGACTGCTACAGTGAAACAACAAATGAATGTCGTCGCGTTAGTCAAAGATTCAGAACGTTATGTGTTTCTCTACGATGATGCCAGTTCTTCACAAATGCTGCAGACACTCGGACAATACGCGGCAGACAAAGACCTGAGTTTTACCTGGTATGACGCAGCGGTCATGAGCCAGAAAGTTCGTAAGCTCAGACGGGAAGCAGAACTTGAAGAGCAGTCAGGTCGCCTGCGTAAAACTGCCTGATGCGACTTCAGCGAAGTCAATACGTCTGAATTCGCTCCACTATCACCACCAGACGATTCTGAATGCCCCATGATCTCTTCGCAAACAGTCAGGTCGATTGACCTTCATGCTGCGATTGATAACTTTCTGCGATATCTGCAAATCGAAAGAAATTCTTCAGACCTGACTTTGAAGTCTTACGCGGAAGATCTGGAAAGCCTGGTGGAATATCTGTCTGAGTACGAGGGTTCGCTACTCCCCCCCGACCAGATCGGCATCAGCGAACTCAGGCGATTCGTCGCGTATCTGCATGAATGCCAGTATGAAAAAACCACAATCGCCAGGCGCCTGGCCTGCCTGCGGAGTTTTTTCCGCTATTGTTGCCGGGAAAGCTATTCGAAAACCAATCCCGCCAAGCCACTGCGTACGCCACGGACAGGCAGAAAATTACCCCATTTTTTAACCACCGATCAGATTGGAACATTACTCGAAGCGCCGCCGGCAAACCAGAAAATGGGTTTGCGTGACAGGGCGATTCTGGAAACACTCTATTCTGCCGGACTGCGTGTTTCCGAACTGGTGGCGTTGAACGTGAGTGACTGGGATCAGGATGCCAACATCATTCGCGTCCTCGGTAAAGGACGAAAAGAACGCATTGCCCCGATTGGAAGTTTCGCCGCCAAAGCGTTAACTCAGTGGCTGGAAGAACGTGAAGCCAAACCCGGCGCGCATCCTGACGCCGATGCCTTATTTCTGAATCGGCTGAAAACCAGGCTCACCTCGCGAAGTGTGGGACGCATGCTGGAAAAGTATCTTCTGCAGACCGGTCTGGACAAAAAAACCAGCCCTCACACGTTGAGACACAGTTTTGCCACACATCTGCTGGATGGCGGAGCGGACCTGCGCAGCGTCCAGGAACTATTGGGACACAAGAGCCTGACGACCACTCAGATCTATACCCACGTCAGCACGAAACGTCTGCTGGAAACCTACGAAAAAGCCCATCCCCATGCCAGACGACCGAAAAAATAAGTCGGATTGATCTGTCTGAAATCGAAAGCGATTTATTTCGCAGCTTTAAAATCAAGCGGTTTCCCCGCCTCCAGGCTGGCACGCGACAGTCGGACCAGCTTAATTGCCTGGCAGACATCTTTGATGTTGGCAACAGGAATAATCCCGCCGACAGCCCGACGACAAAAATGATCCAGCATCACTTCCAGTTCACGGCGATCACTCTTGAGAGATTCCGTGACAGTATTTGCAGCATTCTCCCAGTGAATTTCGTCCGGCGAATGAAACTCCGCCTTGCCTTTGCGACACTGGATATGGTGTCGTGGAAACAGAGGTTCGCTGTCCCGCGGTTGAGTTTTGATTCTGATCGCAGCAAACCGATCGACGGCTGTCACCGGATCGGGCAGAAACTCAACTTTAATCTCCCGATAATCCTCTGATCGATCACTCGAATCCGAATGCAATGTCGTCTCGACACGGACCGGCCTGGTGCGCATCACATAACAGCACCAGTCCAGCAGACCGACCAGAAAATCCGTCTCATTTTTCTGACCGGGAACTTCCACCGGCTGATCAGCGGCAGGGCAGCAGGTTTCAATCTGAATCGCAACCGGATTCCCCAGCTGCGTCACGACCAGTTCAAACAGGCGACTGGTGGCCTGACAGAAGCGACGGCTGAACTCGGGCATCAGTGTCACCAGTTGTTCGGTCGCGCGGGCATGAATCATCTCCAGCAGTTCCAGGTCTTCCCCCAGGCTGCCGGCAATATAGACCGGGCGGTGCTGCTGGCTGAGAATGGTTAACGGGTAATGATTCATCCAGTCTGAGTGCAGCAGCAAAAAGGCATCAACAGGATAGCGAGTAGCCAGACAGCCGATACCCGAGACAACAGCCGCATCCCACTGGGTAGCAACCTGTTCTGCACGACTGCGAACCGGATCGTAGACGGCTTTGATCTGAATACGCTGATCCATCAGTCGCAGCGCAGGTTCATAGCGCTGTTCCCAGTATGGGCCGAGCCCTATAATTCCAATTCTGACCATATCGGGAACATTACTGAATCTGGGAACAGGTGGTAAAAACAAACATTCAGTGAGTTCAAGAATATGACCATCTCAGTCTGAAATGAACTCCCTAAAAGAAACAAAACCAATCCAGACATCATATTCTTATTTTGGCTCCCGAATCAAGCCTATCCTCTGCAGAAGACATGAGACTTCGCCACTGGCGAAGCTTGAAGTCGCTTCCAGCAGAAATCCCGGACTAAATCGAGTGTAATACCGCTACGCTGTCGACAGCAATCACTTTTTTCTTTCCTGCCAGCTCGAAACACAATGTGCGAGCTTCTGCTCCTGTACGATTTTCACGGATTAAGATCTGACCAGTCTGCAAAATAGTAAAAAATCAGCGATTAATGTGAGCGTACGGAGTCAAAACCCTGTTTTGAGTGTATGTTTTTAATCCGGAAAACGTAAGATAGACTGTGTCCCGTTATACTGTAGCGTTTCCAATGCCATTTGAGCCGAGTCTCACAGATTGAGAGACGCTCTGGTAAACTGCGATTCGCTTTAGAAGAGAGTCAGCGAAGATTTCCGACGTAATCGCATCACATAACATCTTATTTTTCTTGAAGCACCAGGCAGGGATGAGTACTGATGGACAATCGATCTCCCCATTCTTCAAATGAACAGCCCGAGGAATCAGCCCGATTCAGTGAAGAAATTGAATTACAGGGGCACATTATCGACAGTCTGCTGCTGCCGAAGATTCTGGATGAAATCACGGTCCTGGGCGGAGATTTTGCCATCGATGAAATTTCGATCGGTCAACTGCGAACCGACAGCAGCCGGGCCCAGATAAAAGTCTCTGCTCCCGATGAAGCCACTTTACAGAAAATTCTGACTCAAATCGCTCAGCATGGCGCCGTTCCGATTGAACAGCACGACTGTATTCTGGAACCTGCTGACATGGACGGTGCCTTCCCCGAAGGATTTTACTGCAGCACCAATCAGAAAACGGAAATCCGAATCGCGGAAGAGTGGATCCCCGTTGATTTACAGGAAATGGATTGTGGAGTCGTCGTCAGTCCGGACAGAAAATCGGCTCATTGCCTCCCCATGGCTGATGTCAGGCAGGGGGAACTTGTGGTGATCGGAAATCGGGGGACACGCGTTATCCCGCTCGCACGCAGTGCACCCGGGGTCTCAGGCTTCTCCTTCATGAACAGTACGGTCTCCAGCGAAAAACCCAAGGGAGTGACCGTCAGAGAGATTGCTTCAGAAATGCGGCGGGCGCGAAATGGTTCAGGTAAAATTCTGGTGGTAGCCGGTCCCGCTGTCGTGCACACGGGAAGCAGAGATTACTTCAGCCAGTTGATTCGCGAAGGTTATGTGAATCTGCTGTTCGCCGGCAATGCGCTGGCCACCCATGATATCGAGGAATCGTTTTATGGCACGAGCCTGGGGATTTCCATGGAACATGGCGGCTCCAGTGAAGAAGGGCATGAACATCATCTGCGTTCCATTAACCGCATCCGCCGAGTGGGAAGTATTCAGAACGCCGTCGATCAGCAGGTCCTGAATTCCGGCATTATGTATGAATGTGTCAAAAATGAGGTCCCCTTTCTGCTGGCTGGCAGTATCCGCGATGATGGACCGCTGCCGGATGTCATCACTGACACAGTCGAAGCACAGCGTCAGATGCGCGAACTTGTGCAGGGGGTCTCATTCTGTCTGATGATCGCTACCACACTGCATTCCATCGCGGTCGGCAATCTGCTCCCGGCCAGTGTGAAAGTCGTGTGTGTGGATATCAACCCGGCGACTGTCACCAAACTGGCCGATCGAGGCACGTTTCAGACGGTCGGCCTCGTGACCGATGTCGAACCCTTCTTACGCGTTCTGCTGCATGAAATCAATAAAACAGCATGAGCGTTTTGCTTTGCCTGCTGGTCCGCTATAATCAGGCTAAGTTGCGGCTTACACAATTGAATTCAGTCAGTGAAACGATAATCTCGACGGGAAAATGAAATGACAGAATCAACCCGGAAAAAATATCATCTTGCTAATTTCGCGGAGATCCCGGGCACAGCCTGTCCCTGTGGTACAGCGCGGCGGGCTTTTGCCGATGTCTCCGAATTTCCCGGTACACTCCACGTCACCGAAATTTCAGAAGACGCAGAACTGCATTACCACAAGAAACTGACGGAAACCTACTACTTTCTCGAATGTGGCAGTGATGCGCAGATGCAGCTGGATGATGAAATCATCCCCGTCCAGGCCGGAATGGCCATTGTGATTCCCCCCGGTGTGCGGCACCGTGCTCTCGGCTCAATGAAGATCATCAATATCGTCTTCCCTAAATTCGATCCGGCAGATGAATGGGTTGACTGAATCCGCCCACGGCAGACTGCAGATGACCTGAACCTGATGAACTGTGCTTCCGCTCAGACGGCCTGCGTCTGTTGGGGAACTTCGTTGCAGTACGGGCAGTTCTCACCGTAAATGATCTTGCCGCAATTCGTACATTCGTGGGCTCCATAAGCGGGGCGGTCGGGGGTCACCCACCGCTGATAAGCCAGGAATGCAAAGACCGCTGCGACGAAGACAGCAAACAGAATCGCCAGGCCGCCAGTTCCATAAGAAAAGAAAATTCCCAGATCGATGGAAATTCCACAGATCAGAAAAATAATGGCATCACGCATCCGTTCACGACGATGGTCTTCGGAATCAACGACGACCTGCTCCTGATACTGCAGTATCTGATGTAACAGTTGATCCCGTTCGCGCTGTAATTGTCGCGCTTCCTGGGTCGCTCCGGTCGCCTGTAACAGACGGGCCGCGGTATCCAGAATCCGCAAGGTATCATCGGTACTGATCAGACTCTGGTGCGCCCAGCGATTGCGATACTCGCGCAATTCGCCGACAAAACTTCGCTCCAGTGGAGACAGACGGTTGCGGAAGACACTGTTCCAGTGGTCCCACAAAATCAGCAGGGTGGAATGAGCGTCCCAGCGAATGGCATCCCCCTCCGGCTGGGAGGTCAGGGGAGAGTTACGAAAGCTCTCTTTGGCCCGGTCAATCCATTCATCTTTGTAAACGGCCTTCATTTCCTCTTCAATGATGGGATAGAGCCCGATCCCGAGTAAATCCAGCGTGCGTTTAATACGTTCATTATCTCCAGCCACAAATTTCCCCCACAAGCTGCCCCATCAAGATGCTGTTGACTCAGAATATCGCAATGCGAGATAACACCTTGAACACCCCGATCTGAATCACATGAACAATCCTTCCCTATTTTGGTGTGCAGGTCAAGGATCTATTCAACATAAACCATGTAAAGCAGGGGATTTATTTGTTCATACGCAAACCGAAGCGATTGTAGAGAAAAGCAGCATAGCCGCGCTGCTTTTCAGCATCACGCAATCAGTTCCTGGATCACCTTGCCGTGAACATCAGTCAAGCGAAAATCGCGACCTGAGAAACGATAAGTCAGCTGCTCATGGTCGAATCCCAGTAACTTGAGCACGGTCGCATGCAGGTCATGCACATGCACTTTGTTCTCAACCGCTGCAAATCCGAATTCATCGGTAGCACCGTAAGCCTGGCCTCCTTTGACTCCGCCGCCTGCCAGCCAGACTGTAAAGCCATGGTTATTATGATCGCGTCCATTCATTTTGCCCGCGTTGGCCCCGGGTGTCGGTAATTCTACCACGGGAGTGCGTCCGAATTCGCCACCACACATCACAATTGTGTCCTGCAGCAGACCGCGCTGCTTGAGATCTTTCAATAGAGCCGCGATGGCCTGAGAACAATCACCGGCTAAGCGGCGATGATTCTTTTCAATTTCATCATGATTATCCCAGGGTTGACCGGCACCATGCCAGAGTTGCACGTAGCGAACGCCTCGTTCTACCAGTCGGCGGGCAATCATCATCTGGCGGGCATGCACACCTTTTCCATACATCTCATGAATGTGTTTCGGTTCATTATTCACGTCGAATACATCCGAGGCCTGCATCTGCATACGATAAGCCAGTTCAAACGATTGAATCCGCGATTCCAGAGCCGATTCCTGGGATCGGACTGCCTGATGGCGACGGTTCAACGCCTGCAACAGATCCAGTTGGCGACGCTGCTCAGGCAGAGCCAGCTGCTTGTTTTTGATATTCGAAATCAGCTTTTCGATATCAGTATGCTTCGTATCAATATGGGTTCCCTGATAGGCACCGGGCAAAAAGGCGGAACGCCAGTTGGCCGATTCCGTAATCGGATATCCGCCGGGACACATCACCACAAAGCCGGGCAGATTCTGGTTCTCCGTCCCCAGACCATAAGTCACCCAGGCTCCCATACTCGGTCGCGGCTGAATCAGGTCTCCACAGTTCATCATCATCAATGAAGGTTCGTGGTTCGGCACGTTGGTATACATGGACCGCACGAAGGCAATGTCATCCACACATTCACCCAGCTCGGAAAACAGCTCACTGACTTCCAGACCACTTTCACCATATTTCTTGAACTTGAAAGGCGAGGGCAGGGAGGCACCTGTCTTGCGTTCTGTCCGCAGGTTTTCCATCGGTAACTTTTTGCCGGCATATTTTGCGAGTGCCGGTTTGGGGTCAAAGGTATCAACCTGTGAAGCACCGCCGTTCAGGAAAATATGGATCACATGCTTGGCTTTACCGGGAAAATGGGCCATCTTCGGCGCCATCGGCGAAGTCGGACTGCCTGCAGAGGCGCCCGCCGCCTGGTTCAGCATCCCCTCGGAAGCCATCAGGGAAGCCAGTCCCAGGGACCCCAGACCGGTCCCGCAACGCTGCAGCATCTGCCGGCGGGTCACGATTGGTTCAACATTATAATGGGAAGTTTGATCAGCCATATCAACAGGCTCCTGTCGTATTAAAACTTCGGTATCTCAATGATTAGTCAACAAACATGAATTCGTTAGAAGTACACAGCACTTGAGCGTATTTCTCCCAGCCGGTCATGCGTATGGGAGTTTCGATCTGGTCGTGGTGGTGCGCGAGAAATTGCTTACCCAGTTCCAGTTCTTCTGCTGCAGGGTTTCTTAATAACACCCGCTGATACAACTTCGTAATGGCTGCATCCACGTTCTGCTCTTTCGCGACCTTCTCCAGCTCCAGATCCTTAACCAGGAAACGTGACTGTTCAATCAACAGCGGGCTGTTCATGGCAAACAGCGCCTGTTGAGGCACTGTGGTATAAGGTCGCTGTGCCGTACTCGATTCCACATTTGCAAAGTCGAACGTACGAAAGACATTCGGCAGATTGTTCCGGTCCACAAAACTGTAGACGGTTCGTTTGGGCTCCGTCGGCATCTCATCAATCTGGAAGCCTCTGCCTTCGGTTTCCTCGCTCAGTTGCCCCGATACAAACAGCAGGGAATCCCGCATCGCTTCAAAGTCCAGTCGAGCCGGAGATCGTTTCCAGAGCAGACGATTATCGGAATCAATCAGGCGCGCCTGTTTGCTCTCCTGCGAACCTTGCTGATAAGTCGCAGACATCATGATAATTTTATGCAGCGATTTTACCGACCAGCCTTCTTCCATGAAACGGGAAGCCAGATAGTCCAGCAATTCCGGATGGGAGGGCGGATCGCTGCGAACACCAAAATCACTGGGAGTTTTCACCAGCCCTTCACCAAAATGATGCATCCAGACCCGGTTCACGAACACCCGTGCTGTCAGAGGATTATCCGGCGAAGCAATGGCCTCTGCCAGCTCCAGGCGGCCACTCCCTTTTTCAAACGGCTTACGGTCTGCACCAGCCAGGATGCGGAAGAACTGTCTCGGTGCCTGATCACCCCGGCGACCCGGATTTCCTCTTAAATGGACGTGAGTCGTAATCGGCTTGTCTTTATCCAGCATCACCATTGCCCGCGGTGGTGCACCCGGAGATGTTACATCCAATGTTTCCAGCTGTTTTTCCAACTGGCGGATTTTGTTCCGTTGAGCCCGGTTAAACATCGATGCTGCCACTTCATCATCACTGGCAGCAGGGCAATCCGCATCGTAAAGAATCTGTCGCAATTCCTCTGCCGCTGGATCTTCCAGTTTTTCAGGACGAGGTTTCTTCGCTTTCTCTGCCTCTGCGAGTTCTTTGGTCCAGGCCTGTTCGACTTCTTTGAAAGCAGAACCGTAAGCCCGGCAGACATCGTAGATGTTTTCAGGCGGATTGTTTTTCAAAGCATGCACAATCAGAAGGTTCACCCGTTTGTCGGCCTGTGTTTCCGCTTCCTGCTGCGACAGTTTCTGAACAATTTCCGCTGCACGTGCGGCGAACTCTTCTGGTTTTACTTTTAACGCAGCAAACTGATTCCAGGGAGCAAGCACGGCTCGCTGCGATTTGGCATTCCGCGCCAGGTAAGACCGCCAGAGATCGACATAGCGCCGATGAGGTGCTTCCTTGCTTTCAAATTGAGGTTTCTGATCGCCTGCTGCCAGCTTCTGTTTTTCAGCGACTGCCTGCAATACATCCCCCACTGAGAGCCGTGCGTCGGCTCTGAATTTCTCTGCTTCGCCATGAATATAATCATCGACGTTCTTCTGTCGTTTGGCACGTTCGGTCTGATACGCTTCGTAAGCTTTCTCTGATTTCGGTTTGCCGATCACCGGCAGATCCTTCTCTTCCGGCTCATAGCTGCTGATGAACACGCTATACAGCCCGTAATAATCTTTGGTGGGAACCGGATCAAACTTGTGATCATGACAGCGGGCACACGAGGCGGTTAACCCCAGCAGCCCGCGCGAAACCAGGTCAATCCGGTCGTCGGTGATATCATGGATATTTCCCCGATAGCGTCGTCCCACGGTCAGAAAGCCGAGCGCTGCCAGCGAACGGTCATCCCCTTTGCGGTCGAGCTGATCTGCCGCCAGTTGCTCTCGAATAAACTGATCAAAAGGTAAATCTTCATTGAAGGCACGAATGACATAATCGCGATAGGTGTAGGAATAAGGATAGCGGCGTTCCGAGGTAAACACATAGCCTTTGGTATCCGCATAGCGGGCCACGTCCAGCCAGTGGCGGCCCCAGCGTTCTCCATAATGCGGAGAAGCCAGCAGGCGATCAATCAGTTTCTCGTAAGCATCCGGAGATTTGTCATTCACGAATGCTTCCACTTCCTGGTAGGTGGGAGGCAGGCCGATCAGATCCACGCTCGCGCGACGAATCAGCTGCCGTCGATCTACGGCAGCTGACAGACTGAGGCCTTTTTCTTCCAGACGTTTGATAACGAAAGGATCGACGGGTGATGAGACTCGCTGCGAATCTTTCACCTGGGGAACTTCCGGTCTGGTCACAGGCTGAAATGACCAGTGGCTTTCTGCCAGCGTTTCATAATCGTAAGCGCCATTGGTCGGAGCCAGTTTGGCATCCTTCTCTGAAAACGGCCAGGGCGTTCCCATCTTAACCCAGCGAGTTAATGCCGCGATTTCATCGTCCGGCATTTTTTTCTCAGGAGGCATCTGGCTGTCATCTTCATGATACTGGATGACCTGGATGATGCGACTTTTCAGAGGGTCTCCCGGTACCACGGCTGCGCCGGTATCACTGCCTTTCATCATCCAGGCATGCGAATCGAGCCTCAGACTGGCTTCCTGTTTTTTCGAGCCGTGACAGGCATGACAGCGCTTGACGAGAACCGGCCGAACTTCTTTTTCGAAAAATTCAATCAGCTCTGCCGGAATTTTATCATTACTGGCAGCCTTGCTCAGACCAGGCGCTGCAAACGTGGAAAAAACAAAAACGGTTAACCAGCAGATGCCTGATGACAGGCTGGGTTTTGATGATGGATGAAACAGAATCCAAAGCCGCTTCATTTTCAACTCTTTCTCAGTTAAACCGTGGTGGGAAAAATTGGGAGGGAAGGCGATTGTCTGATTCCGAGCCGACAATCGCCTCTGTCTATATTCTACTCTGCCAGAAACGCAAAGTGTAGTCTGTTTTTCGCACTTAAACCTTGTGAAGCTTAGGTTTAGTTCGATTCCATTTCATCCGTATTCTTAACTTTGTTGTGAAAATCCCGGCTGGTAACCCATTTAAAAACAGGACGAAATGCAGTACAGTGGATTACCGGCTGAGCTGTGTCCCGGGATAACTGCAGGCACGAATTGAGCTTGCCAGTAATCAGGAGGCACGTTTAAGGCTGCAGTCCTGAGAAGCAGACTATTAACAGTATCGGCTGAATCTCCGACTGGTTTAACCGAATCGTCATCCTGAGGGATCAGAAAAAAAGGGGAAATCATGACAGAAGATCAAGCATTATCCGAAGCAGAAATCCAGGAATTCCTGAACACTTACTCCAACTGGGAACTGAAAGACGGCTGGATTCGCAGAAAATATGGCACGCCGGGCTGGTCGCATACCTTGATGCTGGTCAATACAATCGGCTACCTGGCAGAAGCCGGTAACCATCATCCGGATCTGAGCGTTGGTTATGCGGCGGTCACTGTGAAACTTCAGACACATAAAGTACATGCCATCACAGGGAAAGACATCAGTCTTGCAAAAAAGATTGAAGAAACCGTGCTCTGGCAACCAGAAGCCGACTCCGCTCTGGAGGGCTTCCCTAAAAAATGGGTCCACTGATTCAACTCGGGGCGGCTGACTCCGCATGAGCCCGGATAACGATCGAGAACAGGATGCAACTTTGAAGAAAGACCAACGATGAAACAGGAACGCATCCTGTTCGTAACCGGCAGGCTGGCGGAATTTTCACTACGCGGCATATTGGACAAGCTTGCTCCCCAGGTCGGCTTTGAATTTGAAGTCGTCGTGTTGAATGTCCAGGTCGCCGCTTTGATGCACGTTCCTTTGATTCAGCGCAGACTCAAACTACCCGCAGACATCGACTGGGTCATGCTGCCCGGTCTCTGCAAGGGAGATCTGCAGCCACTTACCGATCATTTCGGCGTACCCTTCAAACGGGGCCCTAAAGATCATTTTGACCTGCCCGAATATTTCGGACAGGCAGGTCGTCCCCCTAAAGATCTCTCCCGGTATGACATCGAAATCCTCGCAGAAATCAATCACGCCCCCTTTCTGACAGACGAGGAAATTCTGCGACAGGCAGACCACTACCGAAACAATGGTGCGGATCTGATCGACATCGGCTGCGTTCCCGGAGAGAGCTGGGCCCGCACGGGAGAAATCGTAAAGCTGCTTGTCGAGGCAGGCCATCGCATTTCCATCGACAGCTTTGAGAGAACCGAAGTGGAAGCCGCGGTCGCCAACGGGGCAGAACTGATTCTCAGCTGCAACCACACGAACCTGGACTGGGTTTCCAGACTGGGTGTTGAAGTCGTCGCCATCCCCGATGTTCCCAGCGATTTTGCATCCCTGCACGCCATCGTGGAACAACTCACAAAACAGGGTACGCCCTTTCGTATCGATCCTATCCTGGAACCGATCGGGTATGGCTTTGCCGCCTCCCTGGAACGATACTTCCGGGCTCGCCACGAATTTCCGGATGTCGAAATCATGATGGGCATCGGCAATCTGACGGAGTTGACCGAAGTCGACACCGCCGGCATGAACGTGCTCCTGGCTGCCATCTGCCAGGAATTGAAAATCCATAGCGTCCTGGCAACCGAAGTGATTAACTGGGCCCGCAGTGCCGTCGGTGAATTCAATCATGCCCGGCGTCTCGTCAAATATGCCATCGACAACCAGAGTCTGCCTAAACACGTTGATTATCAACTGGTCATGTTACGCGATCCGAAACTTAAAGAACTCGGGAGCGAAGCGCTGGAAAACCTGGCTGCCCAGATCCGGGACCCGAACTATCGTATTTTTGCAGAAGAGAATGCCTTACACGTGATGAATCGGGACGGCTACTGGAAGGGTACCGATCCCTTTGAACTCTTTGATCAGTTCCAGGCCGCCCATCCCAAAGATCTGGACGCATCGCATGCCTTTTATCTGGGCTACGAAATGTGTAAAGCAATGATGGCTTTAACCTTGGGCAAACAGTACCAGCAGGATCAACCTTTAAACTGGGGCTTTTTAACCCAGGCGGAAATCAGCGCGCTGGACCGCCGACGGGAGCAGGGGGAAGACCCGCTATGTGGACCTCGCTGATGATTCCTTCTCGATCCGGGTCCTGTTATACTGGGGTCTTACTGGCCTTTCAATGTCGGGTGTTCGCAGTGCGTTTTTGTTGAATATAGATGCATCATGTCTGGAAATTTATCTCAGGATCTGTCTCAAGAGCAGGGGAGCCCCATTACAAATCAGCTCCCGCTTGTGGAAGAACTGATCCCCTGTCCGGATCTTGAGCAGCTGCTGCTTGAGTTTGCCGGGGAAGAGAGCCTGCTGGTTCTGGACAGTGCCCGCCAGTCTTCACTGCAGGGGCACTATTCCTACCTGATGTGTAATCCCCTCACGCGAACTCAAATACAGACCGCGGAACTGGGTTCCGATCCCTTTGCACTGATGCGTGAAGTACAGGCACGGCACCAGGTCGAATCGATTCCGGGACTGCCTCCCTTTCAGGGCGGATTCGCCGGGCTACTCTCCTATGAACTGGGGCGCTGCTGGGAAGAGTTCCCCCGCGCCTCACAGGATGAATTCCAGCTCCCTGATTTTGCAGTCGGCTTTTACGACTGGGTGATTGCCTGGGATCATCAGCAGCATCGCGCCTGGCTGATCGTGCAGGGCTTTGAACCCAGTCTGAATTCGCAGCAGTACGAACTGGCAACGCAGCGCAGCCAGTCTGTCAAAGCGCGCATTGATGCGGTTCTCTTTGATCGCAGCACAAGGATCAACCACCGGCCTCTTCAGAACCTGGAGCCCCCGCTGCCCCGAGAAGCGCTCTCTTCCGCATTTCCGCTGGAAGGTTATCCTCATATTTTCAGCAATTTCAGTAAAGTTGAATTCCAGAAACGTGTTGCAAAAATAATTGAATACATTTACGCGGGTGATATTTTTCAGGCGAACTTTTCGCATCGACTGCTCAGCCCCACGACCACACATCCCGTGGAACTCTATCTGAATTTACGGGCAAAGAATCCCGCTCCGTTTGCCGGATACTTTGGCTGGGATGACTGGGCCGTCCTCAGTGCTTCGCCCGAGCGATTCCTTAACGTTTCCGACAACGAAGTCGAAACCCGCCCCATCAAAGGGACCCGACGTCGAAAATATGTTCCTGAAGCCGACCTGCTCACACGGGACGAACTCCGGGAAAGCGAAAAGGATCAGGCTGAAAATGTGATGATCGTCGATCTGCTTCGCAATGATCTGTCGCGTGTCTGTCAGCCCGGCAGCATCCGCGTGCCTCAACTCTGCTCAGTCGAAACCTACGAAACTGTTCAGCATCTGGTATCGGAAGTCCGTGGACAGCTCAAACCCGATCAGACGGTCTGGGATCTGCTCGCTGCTGCCTTTCCCGGCGGTTCCATTACCGGTGCCCCCAAGGTGCGGGCGTTGGAGATCATTGCTGAGCTCGAACCCACGGTGCGCGGCCCCTACTGCGGCTGCCTGTTTTATGCCGGCCTGAATGGAGAATTTGACAGCAACATTCTGATTCGTACCTTCACCGTACGCAAAGGCTGGATACAGTTCCCGGTCGGAGGCGGGATTATCGCCCAGAGTCAGCCTCGGCTGGAATACGAGGAAACCCTGCACAAGGCGGCGGGAATGATTGCCGCACTTCAAAACCATACAACTGCTTCAGAAAACGTCTGATGATCTTGATTATTGATAACTATGACAGCTTTGTGTTTAACCTGGCTCGCTATTTTGAAGAGCTTGGTCAGGAAACGCGCGTCATCCGCAATGATCAGATCACCCTCGCCCAGGCAACCGAATTGAAACCAGCAGCCCTGGTGCTCTCTCCGGGACCATGTACTCCCGAGGAAGCAGGCTTGAGCCAGGAACTGGTGCGTCACTTCATCGGGCAGATTCCGATTCTGGGCGTCTGTCTCGGTCATCAGTCGATCGCTGCCAGTCTCGGAGGAAAAATTATCAGGGCACCACAACCCGTGCACGGGCAGACGTCTCTGATTTATCATCAGAATTCGCGCCTGTTATCCAGTCTGCCTGATCCGTTCCCGGCTACACGCTATCATTCACTGATCATCGATGAAGCAACCCTGCCGGCCGAACTGGAGATTACGGCACGCACCCAGGAGGGCATCCCGATGGCGATCGAGCATCGAAGCGCCCCCTTATTCGGTGTACAGTTTCATCCGGAATCCATTCTCACCAAATGTGGCCTGCAGTTGCTGGAACAGTTTCTCACGTTCATTCCAGAAGCGACTCTGCAAACTCAAGATACCCTCCACTGAGTTTTCCCGTGCCGGTTAGTTAAGCTGGTTTAAGTTTGCTTTTTGACTTCCAGCGGAATCCGTTACGACCCTGTCTTTTTTTCATTTCCTCGCAGCACGTTTCGAATCCAGTGTAATACTTCACAACAACCTCCCCTCAGCCAACCGATAACAACGAAGATATCAGAGTATTGATGACTCTGCTGTCGCTATTACTGAACGCGAGCCCGTTCATGTATTCAGAAGATTTGCGGGGAGATTTCATGCGATTCACCAACGGAAACGTTAAACATCAATTTGTATCAATCGTAACAGTTGCGTTCACTCTGCTTGCGATATCGATCAGCTCTACATGCGCGGGTGAATGGCTGCATGACTTTCAGGCTGCGCAAAAACTCGCGCAGGATAAAGACATGCCACTGCTGGTCCATTTCCATGCTTCCTGGTGTGGCCCCTGTCATAAGATGGAACAGTCTGTGCTCAGCACACAAACCATTAAAAGCGTGCTCGGCAAACGTATCATCGGCGTCAAAATCGACAGTGATCAGTATCCACAACTGGTCGACCGGTTTAATGTGCGATCGCTTCCCAGTGATATTCTGCTGACTCCCACGGGGACCATCATTACACGCACCGATGGCATGCAGCAGAAAAACACCTATTTAAGTTTTCTGGGACGAGGTGCTTCCCGGTATGAAAATGACCGCAGGGTCTATCTGGCACAAAAAAGCAAACAGGAACTGATGGCGCGTAAGCAGCAGGAAAGCGAAACTGCTGCAGAAGATTCTGTTGAGATTGAAGTACAGGAAGAAGTCGAAGAAAAGACTTACGTCGCATCCGATCCTGCCAGGATCGGTCTGGAAGGGTATAGCCCGATTGCCTTGACCCGGGATCGTAAATGGACAAAAGGCAAACAGGAATTCAGTTGGCCTTACCAGGGTATCACCTATCTGCTCTCCAGTCGCGCGGAGCTCGAAATCTTCAAGATCGATCCGGGCCGTTATGCACCACAGTTACTGGGTTGCGACCCTGTGATTCTGAACAAGCAGGACCGCGCCATTCCCGGTGATACAAAATACGGTGCCTACTACGATCACAACCTGTACCTGTTCGTTGACCTGGAATCCCGGGAAGAATTCAAAAAGAATCCGGATCGCTTCAGTCGTACGATGCACGTTTTGAAAATCGAACAGGTTGAGGGCACACAGGTCCGCTAAGCAGATCTGTCACCTGGTATTGGCAGGCTTCTTGGCCGGTTCCGCTTTTTGGGTTTCCAGGGGAATCGGCACTGGCAGTTTATCACCCTGCGATTCGTTCATCTTGCGTAGACGACCGCGATACCGTTCATACAGCCGCGTCTGTTTGCTTTCGGGTGGCATTAATTTTCCACCAACACAGACAGCCTTGATGTGGGAAGTATGCTGCAGCGGCGAACCATCGGCAATAATCAGGTTAGCCAGTTTCCCTTCCGTCAGCGAACCGACCTGATTGTCGATCCCCAGAATTTCCGCAGCAGACAGTGTGACCGCCCTTAAAGCAGCCTGCTCAGGCAGTCCGTAAGCCACCGCCATCGCTGCTTCAAACGGCGTGTTTCGTGAATTCCAGGCACTGTTAGAACGAATACAGAAAGTGACTCCCGCGTCGTACAAATTCCCCGGGTTCGCATACGGGGCATCAAACGGATCATAATCATTCTGCGGTTTCTGCATCACCGGCCCGATAATCACCGGGACTTTCCGCTGCTTTAATTCCTGCGCCAGCTTCCAGGCATCCGCACCACCGGTAATCACGATACGCAGCTTTTCCTCTTCTGCAAAGAGCAGGGCACCGGCAATCGCCTCACGGGAATTCGCTTCGATGAAAACCGGTTTGTTCCGTTGCAGATAGGGAATCAGCGCTTCATACCGGGGATCGGTCACCGGCTCCCGCGTCCCATTTTCCTTTGTCTGCTGCCTGAGTTTCTGATACAGGCGTGCCTGCTTGAAGAAGTCTTTGAGTTCGTCCTGGCGTTCCTGTTTGGTACTCCAGTCGATGTGCAGACCGGCTTCCAGTTCCATCACCATCTCCGGGGCAGTCCAGCCCGCGGTCTGCACCAGGGAAGCTTGACCGGAGATCAGACCAGATTGCGGACAAACCAACACGGTGGTAATGCCCCCCGCACGCGCTACGGGAAACAGTTCCGAATCAGGATTGATCGCCACCCCCGTTCGCAGGTCGGGCTGCAGATCACCACTTTCGGCATAGTCACGGGTTTCGCGGACCTTGTCGATCTCCGTTAACCCTAAAGTGGAACCGGAATCAATCATTCCCGGATAGATATGCAAGCCTGCGGCATCAATCACCGTCATCTCTGCAGGCAGCGTTTTCGCAGGACCGGCATAAGAGATTTTATTATTCTTGACGATAATTGTCCCCTTGCTGATATCTCCCCGATCGACCGGATGTAATGTCGCTCCGGTGATCGCATACTCGGTCAATTCCGCTGTCGGCAGTTCCAGTTTCGCATCGGGCCGCGCGGCAATAGAGACTTGAGGAACAGCAGAACGTCGCTCTGCCGATTCCGTCATCGCGGTTGGCTGGTGCTTGCGATCAAAATAGATTTCGCCTTCAATAATCGTCATTTCACAGCGAGAAAAGGCATTCAGAGGATGGCCGCTGAAAACAGCGAAATCGCCATCTTTCCCGATCTCGATCGAGCCCATCTGCCGATCGAGTCCCAGTTCCTTCGCCGGATTGATCGTGATCGTGCGTAATGCTTCATTGAACGACATGTTTCCATAGCGGACGGTCTTGGCTGCTTCCAGGTACAGATGCCGGATCAGTTCCCAGTCATCACTTTTAATCACCGTATTGATGCCTGCTTCATTCAGCAGTGCCGCATTGTAAGGGACCGCATCAAAGGCTTCGATTTTGTAAGCCCACCAGTCTGAAAATGTACTGCAACTGGCGCCATGTGCCAGGATCTCGGGGGCAATCTTATAGCCTTCCAGGACATGCTGCAGCGACCAGACCCGAATTCCCATATTCGACGCCACACGCAACAGCATCAGGATTTCATCCGCGCGATAGCAATGGGAATGGATAAACTTTTCATGGTTCACAATGTCCGCCAGCGCTTCCAGGCGCAGGTCCCTGCGAGGCGGCAGCTTTTTTGTATCCGGTTCGTTTTTCCGTAACTTCTCATACTCCTGCCACTGTCGACGGTAGTCGATGGCTTCCAGGAACGCACGTTGCAGCGTCGCTTCCACTCCCATGCGTGTATTGGGAAACCGCGATGTACGATATTTGACGTTTTCTCCCAGCGCAAATTTCACTCCTTGAGGCGCATCGTGCAGAATATGTTCCCGGGCCGACTTGCCGTGTTTAAGTTTGACGACCGCATCCTGGCCGCCAATCACATTTGCCGAGCCATGAAACAATCGCGCCGCGGTCACTCCCCCCGCCAGTGCCCGATACTCAGATGGATCTGCCGTATTTACTACATCACGAACGCGGACTTCCGGAACAATCGACTGCGAATGCTCGTTGATTCCGTCCGTGATCATGATATGGCTGTGCGTATCAATGATGCCCGGCATCACATACAGACCGGTAACATCAATAGCTGTCGTTTTCTCTGGCACTTTCAGGTCGCCGCCAATCGCGACGATTTTGCCATTTTGAACCAGAACCGATGTCAGCGGCATCGTCTCTCCGGTGACGGTAATCACCGTCCCGTTTTTGAGCAGCAGATTTCCCCCTGTTTCAGCAGCCTGACTGATACGATCTGCCTTCAGTTCCGTATTGAACTGATGCAGACTCGGTCGGTTTTCGTTTTTCAAAACCGGTTTTTCTGCCACCAGAATTTTGCTGTCCGATTCGGTCAGCAGATCATCACCATCGTCCATTCCCTCCAGTGAGAGCTGGATCGGATTCTCAACGACCGGCGCCGCGGTTTTCACTTTTCGAACTGCTGACCACTGGGTTTCTGTCCCGAAAGCCGACTTCAATTTGCCGGAAAGCGAATCCGGCTTCTGCTCTTTACCGAGTTCGCCTTTAAACTGCAGTTCAATCGAATGCTCGCCGGCACCAATGGCCACGGTGAATTCAAACTGTGCTTTTTCAATTTTACCGGAAGTGACTTTCCCGTCCCCTTTTTCACTGGAAAAGGTCCCCCGCAAACTGGTTTTGTCCTGCGCCAGTTGCAGCTGTCCGATCACTTTCCCCTGGGCAGACTGGATTTCCACACCCCAATCTCCTGCCAAATCAACGGACTCAGGATCGGCTTTCTTTTTAGCCCCCGATTCAGGCTTGTCAGCTTTGTCCTCTTTCTTTTTCTCTTCGAAATCCAGCTTGAGGCCATCGACAAGCAGATACCGTACTTTCGTGTCCTCTTCATTCCAGGGGCCGGACATCACTGTCAGATGCGCCAGTTTGCCCGCTTCAATCGTTCCCAGACGCCCCTTCATACCCAGTAGACTGGCTGCATCCACCGTCAGAAAACGCAGCGCCTGATCGGCTGAAAACCCCTCTTTCACAGCCACCCGCAATTGTGGCAGAAGGTCTTCGACATGCTTTTTCATCGACTCCGAAGAGACAGCAACCGGTAAGCCGCTTTCTGCCAGGTCACTGAGCCCCTGGATCTTTTCTTTCCAGATGTGGAGTTTTTCCTGCTGGACACGAACGGGATCAGCAAATTTGGTCGTCAGCTTTTTCTCGTCCTTCTCTTCTTTTACTTCCGGCTTTTCAGGAATGTTCAGCCGGATGATTAAGCCGCTCGATTCCTTTTTCAGGCGATCCAGGCACTGGTAGGCTTCTTCGCCGCCATAGATGACCGGCTTAAGATTGAACTCAGCACAGAAATCGAGTGTCCGTAAAATCTCGTCGCGCGAATCAGCGGTAAACACGGGCGTCTTTTTGCCATGCAGGATTTCCTGCAACTCGGCATAGGCAGGATCACTCGGCGGACGTTTCACGAAGGCACTTTGTTCCTCGTACAGTCCCCAATGTTGCTCATAATGCTGTGTATCCAGAAAAGTCTGACGCAAATGCGCCAGCGCTCCCATCAGCGTGGTGGGATAGACATCGCCGTGCGGTGCATACAGGCGAAAGGCACTCATCGTCGATTTGACCAGCGTTGCTTCCCTGACAGGCAGTTCACTGGTCGAGAGCAGGGTTCCCTGGCCGCTGGCGATCTTTCCTGCCGGGAGCAGATGCACCGTAGTGAAACCGGCTTTCTGGTATTTTTCGAAACTGTCCTTTTTGCGAACCACCGCTTCATTCGCCAGAAATTCCGGGCTGAGATAATTTCGATTGTCGGGGCGTGTCGCCGCCAGGGCATAGCGACCGAAATCGACTTTTCGCTCACTCGGCTGAGGCGCTTTGATCTCTTTATTGAGCAACTCGCTCGAACCGGCATCGACGAAGCCCGGGTAAATCACCAGCCCCGTACAGTCGATCACATCCGCATCCAGGGGAATTTTCAGATCCGTGCCGACATCTTCAATCAGACCATCGCGAATCAGGACGGTTGCTTTCTCAAGAACGGTTCCCGGCTGAGTGACCACGCGCGCCCCTGTCAGCGCGAAGGCAGTCGGCTCAAAGCCAACATTGCGAACGGCTTGCGCTTCAGCAGCCTGAGGAATAATCGGCAGACAGAACACAGACAGCAGACAGAACAGACGTAGATAAGACATGGCTGTACCAGATCAGTTTCAATGAAAAACAGGTAGGACAAAATGACTGCGGGGCTTCACTTTAACAGTCGTCCTGACTGTTGAAAATAGGGATTCAGTCAGGAAATCGATTTCCCGCCCATTCACCGGCTCCGAAAAATCAAGGAAAGGAGGGACGGTTTATTTCACTGATTTTTTGATCAAGGGTTTTTCCCGGCTCTGGTCGTATTCGCTGGTATCCCAGAGAGGTCCTTCTTTCTGAACAGCCGCATACTTCTGCACCAGCTTTTTCTTCAATGTGTCCAGCCGCTTCTGCTCCTGCCAGGCCAGATTGTGCTGCTCGCTGATGTCATCTTTGAGGTTATACAGTTCAAACTTCGTCAGCTTCGCATTCTTGATAAACGACTGTGAGACCGCATTGACGTTTCCTCCCAGGGGGATGACACCTTCCGGACCACTCCAGTGTGCGACGACTTTCCAGTCCCCCTCACGCATTGCCACACGAGGCGTACTGTAAGCGCGATAGTAATTCCAGAACAGAGGCGTGGATCGCTCTATCTCCTTCCCGGCAAACAAAGGTAGCAGGCTGGCACCATCCAGGGGACGCTGATCGGGCACTGCGATACCGGCGATTTCACAGAACGTCGGCAGCAGGTCGACACTGCAGACGGGGGTATCAACTTCCTGCCCTGCTTTGATGTTTCCCGGCCAGCGGATAATCCCGGGCACTCGGATTCCCCCTTCGTAGATATGCAGTTTCATGCCACGCAGCACACCCGGAGATCCCCAGGAACGCCGTGATCCTTTGCCGTAGCGATTTAACGTTTCGGGACCATTGTCGGAAGTGAAGAACACCAGTGTATTGTCGGCGACGTTCATCTCATCCAGCGCTTTCAGCAGCTTTCCGACTGCCAGATCCATATTTGCGACATTGGCAAAGTACTGTGCCTGATCTTCATACAGACTCTTGTCGAGATATTTTTCTACCAGTTCAGGGGGAGATGCCACCCGCTCGTGCGGTTCATGAAAGCAGACATGCAGAAAGAAAGGCTTCTCTTGTTCGCGCCAGTTTTTCAACCAGTGGATACCTTCATCGGCGACGATCTGACAGGAAAACCCTTCAATCTCGCCCACTGGCTTCCCGTTACGTACAAAGTTATTGGGATTCTCATGGGTGGGCAGGGCGTTGTTCTGAGTGCTGAACCAGTGACGAAAACCATGATCGCCTGGCTGCGGCTGCTCTTTGGAATTAAACATGCCATTGCAATGCCACTTTCCCACATGGGCGGTGTCATAACCGGCCTGCTGCAGTAATTGCGCCACGGTGACTTCATCCCGTTTGAGATGCATCGGATGGCCTTCGGGGATCCAGTCATATACGCCCAGACGATTGGGAGTTCGGCCCGTCAACAAACCGGCTCGCGACGGAGAACAGACAGGGGCACTCGCATAACAGTCGGTCAGCCGCATCCCCTGGGAGGCCAGCTGATCCAGATGAGGTGTTTTGATCACGGGGTGACCATAACAGGCCAGATCACCATAACCCAGATCGTCACAGAGAATGACCATAATATTCGGTTTGGCAGCCTGTTGTGTTTCGACAGCCTGTAATTCAGGCAGACTCAGTAGAAAAACAGTTGCCAGCATCAGGGAGAGCGCGTTTTTGAGATACATTTCCACTTTCCGATGTCTATTGAGGATTTACTGATCGACAGTCGGTCGATACGATTTTTCTATCATGAACGATCCTGAGACCCGTCGCAATTGTTAATCCACCGATTGTAGCTGACTGTCCTGAAATGAAACCATCCTGAGCGAATTTCACTTTTTCCAATCTGCTGGAAGTATTTTCTCATCCGCAGCGGTAAAATAAAATCCAGAGTCATCGATTCGTCAAAACAGGCTCATGACTGAAGATCCTCATCCCCCCTGTATGATTGAGATCCAGAGGCATTATGATTTTACGATATCTGATCGGATTCCTGTTCGTACTCTGTCTACCAGCGACGTCGATTCAGTCTGCAGAGCTTCCCGAAAAGAAAAGCAGTGACCGACATAAGATTGTCCTGATCGCTGGTCCCAAAAGTCATGGTCCCGTGGGAAACGGAATACATGATTATCCCTGGTCGGTCAAACTGCTCAAGGTCATGCTCGACAATTCCAATATTCGCGATAAAGTCCGTGTCGAATATCATCTGGAAGGCTGGCCCGAAAATCCGGAGACGCTCGACGACGCCGACACGATCATGGTCATCTCGGATGGCAGAGACGGCGATAAATTTGCGGAAGCACCGCACTTCGCCAATGCAGCACAACTGAAACAGATTCAACAGCAGATCGATCGCGGTTGTGGCTTTCTGACATTTCACTTCTCGACATTCGCGCCCGATCAATACGCGAAACAGATTCAGAACTGGTCCGGCGGTTATTTCGACTGGGAAGAAAATGGAAAACGCAACTGGTATTCAGCGATCAAAACACTTAAAGCGGCTGTGACACTGCCTCATCCCACACACCCGGTCTGCCGGGGCGTCGAGCCCTTCGAACTCCGCGAAGAGTTTTACTTTAACATTCGTTTCCAGCCTGCCGATCATCGTCTGACCACCTTACTGGAAGTTGGAGAACTGAAGGGACGCCCTGAAAACGGCAATATCGTCGCGTGGGCCAAAGAACGCAGCCAGGGAGGTCGCGGCTTTGGGACCACCTGTGGACATTATTATGACAACTGGCAGAACGCCGCCTTTCGAAAATTCATCCTCAATGCCATTGCCTGGACCGCCGGGATCGATGTTCCCCCCTCCGGCGTGGACGCCCGCTATTACACGCATCAGGAAATCACGACTGCCCTGGCAGGTATTCAGGGAACGGAACCCGCATTAGTCGATTCGCAGCCGATTCGCGTACTCCTGTTTGCCGGCAATGAAGCACATGCCTGGCATAACTGGAAAAAAACCACGCCTGTCATCAAGCAACAACTTGAGCGCGACCCGCGCATCAAAGTGGACGTGACCAATGACATCGAAGATCTGTCGAAAAAGAATCTGCAGGACTACCAGGTCATCGTACAGAACTATGCCAACTGGCATGATGGCACCCCCTTAAGTGAATCCTCCCGCACCGCATTCATGAATTATCTGCAGCGGGGCGGGGGACTGATTTTAATTCATTTTGCCAATGGTGCCTTTCACTTCTCACTTCCCCAGGCAGGCGAATCCGACTGGCCCGAGTATCGCAAGATTGTCCGGCGGGTCTGGAATCACGATGGAAAGGGGGATCAGAAAAGCGGGCACGATGCTTTCGGAGAGTTCACCGTCCAGATTACCGACGACACGCATCCTCTTACTCAAAACCTGCAGGATTTCCAGGTCACCGACGAACTCTATTTTCGCCAGGACGGCACGGAACCGGTTGAGCCTCTGATCACTGCCAGATCCAAAGTAACGAAAAGCAACGAACCGCTGGCGTGGACCTACCACTACGGAAAAGGACGCATTTTCCAGACACTGCTTGGACACAGCGAAAAAACGTACGACTCTTTTGCCGCCAGCGAAATGCTCCGCCGCGCCACCGCCTGGGCCGCCGGACGACCGATTCATGAATTTGAACCACCCCCGAAAGCAGAAATGCAGCCTTCGCAGAAAAACACACTCGTCCCTGGGAAATGGGGAAAGGCCCTCAATGCCCATGCCGGATCAGTCCTGACAAACGCGCCCGCCGGCAGGTTAGATCACCGCCCCTTGAGTGCGGAGGGCTGGATTAAGTTAAACAGTAAAACCGGATTCAACATCCTGCTCGCCTGCGATCCCAAAAGTTCGGCAGCGCATTGGGAAATGTATTCTTATGCCGGCAGTGGATTTTTCAGCGTTTACCTGCCAGGACAGGGTGGAGAATTTAAAACAGACATCAATATCTGTGATCAGAAATGGCATTTCGTCTCCATGATTCTGGAAGACACTCGCTTGCGCCTGTATGTTGACGGCAAACAGGCACTCGATTCGAAACTCCCGCCACGTAACTCAACCGAACCAGTGCAACGAAACATCGCTTTTGGTCGACTCGTGGAAAAAACGATTGGCTGCGACGGTCTGCTGGACGATTTCCGTATTTCAAAAGGCACACGCGATTTTACAGTCGTTCCCACCGCTCCCTTGGAACAGGATGACAGCACTCTGTTCCTGCTCTCATTTGACTTGCCAGATAAAATAAAAATCTCAGATCGATCTGAGCCGGGGAAATCAGTTCGCGTGGAAACAGCTGCCACTGAAAATGAACGTGACCACTGGGGCAAAGATGCGGTCGGGTTCCATCAACCAGTAGAAGTGACCAGCGACAATCGCTGGCAGCAGACCGAGATGGGCAGTTGGCTGGCCTGCACGGTGCCTCTGCCCACGGGCCCCGTTAAGAAAGGACTTTCAATCCGCGTCGGCGAAAGCCAGGAAGCCACAATCTGCTATGACACCGCCTCCTGCAAAGTGCGGGGCATCTGGTCAAACGGATTTCTTAAGCCTTCACCAGAACGCTTCGGCCTGATCAAAGCACCGACGCCGGTCGGCCAGATCCATTTCTCGACTGCTGAGGGACCCGGCTGGAAACAGCACTGTCAGTTCATTGGCTCGCATGTAAATCGAAAACGGGTCACTCTGGAATATCGCATCGGTGAGACAACGATTTTTGAATCCCCCGGATTAGAAACCTCGCCCCAGCGAACCTGCTTTACACGTGCTTTTGAAATCGGTCCGGGGGACAAAGCACTCGAACTGATCATTGCTGCGGCCAGCGAAGTGAAGTCTGTAGCAAATCATCCCCCGCAATTCATTACGACTGATTCAGACAACCCCATCTCAATCGGCTGCGTTGGTAGTGGAGAAATTCATTCCCGCATCAGCGCCGATCAAAAACAGGGGACCGCCAGTTTTGTGATCCCACCCCGCAAAACCACACAGCGATTTCTCATCTATTACCAGATCACACCGGAAAACAAAACAATACCGGCTGAACATGCTTCAAGGCTCTCACCTCCAGAGTCACTGCAGTCACAACTGATTCCGGGACCGCCCCGCTGGACCGAAATCCTTACCACCAGAGGAGCGCTCAGTCAGCAGGATGCGCCCTACGTTGTCGACACACTCACCATTCCCCATGAAAATCCTTACCGCGCACTCTTCTTCATCAGCGGCCATGACTTCCTGGAAAATGGAGACCTGGCGGTCTCAACAGTGCACGGTGATGTCTGGCTGGTCAGCGGGGTTGATGCTGAGTTAAGCGAATTGAAGTGGAAACGTTTTGCCACTGGTCTGTTTCAACCATTGGGGTTGAAAGTCGTCAATAACAAAATTCATGTACTGGGTCGCGATCAGATTACAATCCTGCACGACCAGAATCGGGACGGGGAAGCAGACTTCTATGAATGCTTTAACAATCAGATCCCGACCTCGGTCGGAGGTCATGACTATGTGACCTGTCTTGAGACCGATTCCTTCGGGAACTTTTATTTCATGCACGCGCAGCAGGGGGTAATGCAGATTACCAGGAATGGCAGACGACTGAATCAAATCGCAGCCGGGTTTCGCAATCCGAATGGCATGGGAATGGGCCCGGGCAATATCATTACCGCATCCCCGCAGGAAGGGAACTGGACACCGGCTTCGAATATCACAGAAGTGAAGCAGGGGGGATACTACGGTTTTGGTGGTCCTCGGATCTCAGCTGACCGTCCGCTGGGATATGATCCCCCCTTATGCTGGATCCCGCGACTACAGGACAATTCCAGCGGCGGACAGGTCTGGGTGACGAGCCAGGACTGGGGGCCACTGGAAAAGCAGTTATTACACCTGTCTTATGGACAAAGTAAACTGCTGCTCACGCTCCGCGAAGTCATCGCAGGCCAGGCCCAGGGGGGCACAGTCACTTTGCCTCTGGAGTTTGAATCGGGAATCATGCGCGGACGGTTCAGCCCCGCAGACGGTCAATTATACGTCAGTGGCTTAAGAGGCTGGGTCACGAATGCCGTCCACGATGGTTGCCTGCAGCGCGTACGTTTTACCGGAAAAGCGGTCCATCTCCCAGTCGCAGTCAAGACCATGCAGAATGGGATTTCCCTGACTTTTACCAGTCCGCTGGATCGAAAAACCGCAGAAAACCCGGATCAGTACGCGATCCAGCAATGGAACTATCTCTGGTCGCAGAACTATGGTTCGCCGGAATACCGAGTCTCTGCTCCCCAGATCGAAGGTCGCGACGAAGTCGAAGTACTTTCCGCGACACTACTCCCGGATCAACGAACGGTTTTTCTGGAGTTGTCCCGGGTCATCCCCGTGATGCAGATGGGAATTTCCTGGCAGTTGACCAGTTTATCTGGCGAACCCTTGAAACAGACTTACTACCATACCATCAATTCAGTGCCTTCCCGTAAAATGGATGAATCGATTCTGGCGCGTCGACAGAAAAATGAGCTGCTCTCACCCAGTCAGGTGCAACAGCTCAAACCGGGGATTCTCTGGCGTTTTCAACAGACTCAGTCATCCGGCACGATCGTGACTGATGCACGGACCAGCCGCCTGTGGGCATTATCAGTCGAACCCGGAGAACCGGTCACCCCCTTCCTGGAGCCGGGCCGATTTTCCGCGACAGCAGAAGGCTATCTTCGCGTCCCCCTTGCAGGTGATTACGCGTTGAGTCTGGCAGGTTCAGGAACCGCGCGGCTCATAGTCAACCAACAGCAAATTCTTCAGACAACCGGCTCCCCCTTCCAGCAGCCATCTCCCGTATCAGTAAAACTCAGGAAAGGGTTTAACCAGCTCAAGTTGGAATACCAGAGTCAGCCCGAGGGGCAGGCGCGGTTCAGACTGCTCTGGAAGGGTGAGAATTTTGCTGTCGAACCTGTGCCTCCCCAGTTTCTGAGTCATGCGGGCAATGATGGTCAGCTTCTGGAACGTCAGCATCTCCGCCAGGGTCGCGAACTGATCGCCCGGCACCAGTGCCTCGCGTGCCATACGCTGCCGGGAGAACAGGCTTCCTTCTCACTTGCTCAATTACAGGAAAAAAATCTGCTCTCCGAAAGCGGGGTCATGCCCGAACTGGTTCAAGCAGCGCCAGATCTCAAGAATATCGGCACACGTGTTACCAAACGCTGGTTATTTCACTGGCTGTTGAATCCGGAGAATTTACGCCCCCATTCCCGTATGCCGTCCCTGCTGGGAGATCCTTCAGAAAAGCTGACTCAACAGAAAGCAGCTGATTTAACTGCCTGGTTTGTATCCCAGGCGTGTAGACCAGGTTCAAACGGTCTCCCTGCTCCTGAAACCAATTCCCCGGCGAATCTCGAGAAGTTGCTGGCAGCGGGAGCAGAAACTTACGAAGTGTCAGGCTGTATCAACTGCCATCATTTTTCAGTCGATGAACAACCGGATGAATATCAACGGCATTCGCTGGCGTTGATCAAACGGAAATTCACTGCATCACAGCTGGTACGTTTCCTGAAATCTCCCCAGGAACATCATCGCTGGAGTCGCATGCCCGATTTCAATTTGTCCAACGAGGAAGCAGGCGGCCTATCCGCCTACCTGATAGAAAACTCAAAGGGAAAAATTCAGAATGCAATGATTCCCCCCGCCGGTTCGCCGCAACGCGGTCAGACGCTCTATGAAACACTCGGATGCATTCAATGCCACCGTTCGCTTGAGGAAGCACGTCCTGTCGTGTCAAAATTCCAGCCCGTTCCCCTCAATGCAAAATCACTTTCAGCAGGCTGCCTTGCTGATCCAGCGCAGCTAGCAACGACGATTCCCGTGTTTTCGCTCAGTTCAGAACAACGCGCTGCCATCCAGACTGTACTGGAAACAGCATCGGACTCTCTGTTTCGGAGGAATGCGGCTGAAACCGCCGACCGGTGGTTCCAGCAGTTGAACTGCGCTGCCTGCCACAACCGGGATACAGATTCCAGCCCGCGTGCCCTGATTGTGGTAGAAGAGGGGGAGTCAGGTTTACCCCCCGAGCCCTTACCGAGCCTGACTTGGGTGGGTGAGAAACTGAAACCAGACTGGGCAGAATCTTTTATTGCCGGAGAACTCAACTGGCGTCCGCGTCCGTGGTTGAAATCCAGAATGCCCGCTTTTCCCGCGCATGCCGCGATTCTTTCGCGGGGAATGGCAGCCCAGCATGGCAGACTCCGTCACCCGTCTGAAGTGAATACAACGCAGGAACACGCACCTGCGGAAATGCAAATCCAGTTGGGCCAGCAGTTGACTTCGAAAACCGCGTTAGATTGCCGCCAGTGCCATGGCATCGGAGACATCCTGCCCACCGGTGATGAGAAAACAAAAATTGCACCGGGAATCAATTTCGTGCACATCAAAGAACGACTTGACGATGAGTACTATCGTCGGTTTGTCCTCGATCCGCCGCGGTTTGATATTTCCACAAAAATGCCCCGACTGTCCGCGGACGGGAAAACCACTAAAATAACCAATATTCTGGATGGAAATGCTGAGCTGCAGTTTCAGGCGATCTGGCGTTATATTCAGAGCCTTGATGATCAACCTCGTTCCTTCAGAAACAATTGAGACAGCTGTCTGACCAAAAGCTTTCAGGATAAGTAAGCATGACACGTTATATCAGAACCTCACATGGTTCTCGGAATTCCTCGTTTAAAATGCGGCTCATCATCGCCGTCGGCATCGCGCTGTTCAGTTTTATTTCGTATCAGATGAAGTCTGATGTCAATGAAATAACGGGAGAGAACCAAAGAGTCGCTTTAACGGAACAGCAGGAAATCGCGCTGGGACTGCAGGCGCTGCCTGCCATTCTGCAACAACATCACGGAGAGCATCCGGATCAACAGGCCCAGGCGTATGTCGATCAGGTCGGACGTCGGCTGCTTGACAGTTTTAATGATGCTCTCGCTAAAGAGGGGCGGCACAACCCTTACCGTTTTAACTTTCACCTGCTCAAAGACAATCAGGTCGTCAATGCGTTTGCCTTACCGGGCGGGCAGATCTTTATTACCGCCGCCTTGTACAATCAACTGGAAACAGAAGGGCAACTGGCTGGTATTCTCGGGCATGAAATTGGACACGTTCTCTCTCGTCATGGTGCACAACAAATGGCCAAACAGGAACTGACCCAGGGGCTGGCCGGTGCCGCAGGTGTGGCGGGAGGAGACGTCAGCAGCGCCCGGATGGCGGCGATGGTGGGTTCCATGGTGAATATGAAATACGGGCGCGATGACGAGCTCGAATCGGACCGTTGGGGCATTAAGCTGATGGTTCTGGCAGGGTACGATCCTCACGCCATGATCTCGGTCATGGATATTCTGAAACGGGCAGCGGGTCCGGGGGGACAACCCGAATTCTTCAGTACCCATCCTGATCCGGGAAACCGCATTGAACGTATTAACGATTATATCCGAAAAGCCTATCCTTCAGGTCTACCTGCCAATCTCGAACCCTGAATTCAGCCAATCTAACAGCTACTTTCCAGGAGATATTCCAGAAAAGACAGGGTGAGGGGCGATTCTTTTCATTCTGCCTGAACAAAACATCCGATAGAAGCAGGATAGTCAATTGACTTTGTCCGCAGATAAGTTAAGATTACTGTAGAACGAGCTGGCAATACGATTTAGTATTGACGCTATGAGATGGTTTTGATACACAATACGAACTTAGGCATCTCAGGAAAGCCGTTTTTCAATGAGGATCTCCCCCCGCTTTTTGAGATCAATAACCCACCAGTCAGTAGAAGAAAATTACTGATTACCCAATTGGCTTTTTTAGTATGTGAGTCGTTTCCGGCGGGGCTTCAGTCTTCATCGGCACCACCCTTGATTCAATCTGGGCGGTCGCCTGTTTCTTGAAAGTAATTGCTCTTTCATATTCGCGCTGAAGGATATTGACGTATCTGAACCAGTTGCAAAATTACCAGACCAGTTCTCTGGCTAAAAAACATTATCCTCGGAAGGTGATCTGTCTGCTGTTTCTGTTTTGTGGAAATGGCGACATACGCTACCAGAATCTTTTCTCCGCTTTTGTCACCTTCTGCTGATGACAATTGAGCGAAATCTGATTCCGGGACGAGTTAGTAAAACATTTTAAAGTTCCTTATTAGCAACCATTTATAGGTTGACGGAACCTGATAGAAACGATTGAATTCTAGTAACAGTTTTTGACCACAATTTTTTGCCTGAAAGGATATCGGCAAGACGATCACGCTGTAAGAGGCATTCGTCAACAAGCTTGTCAAAGCATTCTGTTTTCAATGCCTGGGCCAAATCTCTTTACTGTTTCAAAAGCGATTGTCCTAAGAGTTGGAATATTCAGGCCAAGAAGGTCGAGTCCGCAGCCGGGCGAGTTATTCCACTGTGTGAATCTTTCTTCAAGAGATCAGGATCACGCCGGTACCATTAGCTGGCCTCGATCAGGTTTCCTCTGGTTTAAGAGTCGGCACGTTCAGAAGTATGCCAGCAGCATTCAAGTATCATTGCAGGCTCTCTGCTGCCAATGATTCAGGCTTGAAGCATTTGCCTGTCACTTCGTAAGTCGTTCATGCCGTAATTGTGTCTCTAATGATGTTGTGTCTCTAATTATTTCGAAACTATTTTATAAACATTTGGTGTTTCTGTATGGCCGCTAAAAGTTCTGAAACTTCAGACAAACCCAAACCTGCACGTCGTAAAACTACGAAACCACGCAAGAAAGTAGAACGCTCTACTGAGGACACTTTGGAAAAAAGTGAGACCGATGCCCTGCAGGATGAATACCATCGCAAGGCGGAAGAAAACCTCGAAATGTTCGAACAATCTCATTCATCCCAGAGCGATGCAGAACCTGAAAGAGAACCCGCAAGCATGTCAGATACTCCTGCTGAATCCCGAGGCGACGATAACACAAATCGATCAGACAGTGATCAGTCATCCGACAAATCCGGAGGCAATCGTCGCCGCAGAAGACGAAGAAGAAAATCAGACGGCACAACAACCAACCAGGGCCCAGGACGACAGGGGCAGGGTGGCCAGAATCAGGGTGGAGGCAACCGGGGCCGCGCCAACTCCAATACTAACCGCGGCGGAAATCGCTCGCGATCAGGCGGCAGCGGGAATACGGGAGCCAACAGAAATCAAAACCGCCGACCTCGCTCAAACACGCCCGCTGATGAAAATATCTCGGGTACCATTGAAGGTGTCCTGGAATTACATCCGAAAGCTTACGGCTTCATCAGAGATCCTAAATCCAATTACAAGGCGCAGGACTCTGACGCCTTTGTTTCCAGTTCGCTGATCGAAAAACACAATCTGCGTGAAGGGATTCTCATCCGCGGTGAAGTTGGTCCGGGCACACGAGGCCAGGGACCCCGCCTGAAATCCATCGAAACGATTGATGGCCGGACCATTGAAGAATACATGCAAATCAAATCGTTCGATGAGCTGACTCCCATCAATCCGTTTGAACAGATCAAACTGGAGACAGGCCCCATGCCCATCACCATGCGGATCATGGACATGCTGACTCCCATCGGCAAAGGTCAGCGCGCACTTGTTGTGGCTCCCCCTCGAACCGGTAAGACCATGCTGCTGCAGGATATCGCAGAGTCAGTCAGCACAAATCATCCCGAAATCCGGCTGATGGTGCTGCTGATCGACGAACGCCCCGAAGAAGTCACGGAAATGCAGCGCTCGATCAAAGGCGAAGTGATCTCTTCCTCGATGGACCGTGATGTCGAAAGTCACGTTCGTACGAGCCAGCTGATTTTTGAACGTGGAAAACGACTGGCTGAAGCAGGCGAAGACGCCTTCATCCTGCTGGACAGTATCACACGAACCGCACGTGCTTTTAACAAATGGGTGGGAAACACCGGACGTACCATGAGTGGTGGTCTGGATGTGAAAGCCATGGATATTCCCAAAAAGATGTTCGGGACGGCCCGTCGTTTTGACGAGGGTGGATCCCTGACTGTGCTGGGAACCGCTTTGATTGATACGGGCAGCCGTATGGATGAAGTAATCTTCCAGGAGTTCAAGGGAACCGGCAACATGGAAATGGTTCTCAGCCGGGAACTGTCCGACCGCCGGATCTTTCCTTCGATTGATATCACGCTCTCCGGAACCCGCCGTGAAGAAAAAATCCTGGCCCCCGAAGTCCTGGAAGGCGTTACAATGCTCCGCCGCAGCCTGATTTCACTGAACCCGGTCGAAGCCATGGAACAGCTCAGCAGTACCCTCAAGAAATTCCCGAGCAACAAAGAGTTTCTGGAAAAGATCCGCGCAATACTCTAGAGCGCATCACACTTAACCATAGCGTCTCTCAAACGATTATACTCGGCTCAATTGGCCCTGGAGACGCTACAGTAAAACTGGATACAGTCCCGGTTTGGATGCGACTCACTTTACTGCGAAATCCTTTAGAACAGGACATCACAGGTGGACCGTGCCGATTCTGATTCGCAATCACACGTTCCTGAGACCAGTGAATCGCTGAAGCCTCAGCCCGCGCCAGCATCAAGCTGGAAATCATCTTCGACTTACCTGCGTATAATCGTGTTGATGATCCTGGCAGGGATCTTCTGCCTGGTCTATTTTCAGTATCGCGATCTCCTGACGCTAGAATATCTCGCTGCCCAGGAACATCACTGGCAGGATTTTGCTGCACGACATCCAGTCGCGATTTACCTGGTTGCCTTTCTGATCTATGCTGGAATTACAGGTCTTTCACTGCCGGGAGCAGTTCCGCTCACTTTGTCGTATGGCTGGTTTTTCGGTTTCTGGAAAGGTCTGCTGCTGGTCAGTTTTGCCTCGACAGCGGGCGCCACACTGGCATTTTTAACCAGCCGTTACCTGTTTCGTTCTGCGATTCAAAGTCGCTACCGCGATCGCTTCACCAGCTTCAATCGAAGGTTTGAACAGGAAGGCGCCTTCTACCTCTTTACCCTCAGGCTGGTCGTCGCGGTTCCGTTTTTTCTCATCAACCTGTTGATGGGTCTGACGACCATTCGCGTCTGGACATTCTGGTGGGTCAGCCAACTGGGTATGCTTGCTGGAACCGCCGTTTATGTCTACGCTGGCACGAGTGTTCCCACCCTGCACGAACTTTCAAAGCAGGGGGCTCGCGGAATTTTATCCCCGCAGCTGATAATCGCCTTTATACTGCTGGGAACATTTCCTCTACTCGTAAAGAAAACAGTGAATCGACTGCAGAAACAGACTTGAGCCGCTTTCCACAATTATCGTAAGAGAGCAGGATGACCGAATCACTTCAGATTGATCCCCCCGATGAATTTAATCAACAGCTGGTGAATCAGGTCCACCCGCCTGGCTGGATCAATCCCCAACCGGAGAGGAGATATAATCTGGTCGTCATCGGCGCAGGCACCGCTGGCCTGGTCACCGCAGCGGGTGCGGCAGGGCTGGGTGCCAAAGTCGCGTTAATAGAACGACACCTGATGGGAGGCGACTGCCTGAACACAGGCTGCGTTCCTTCCAAAGCCATTATTCGCTCCGCCCGGGCCATGCATGCTGTCATGCAGTCAAACGAACTGGGTATTCAAATTGCTACCGGATCAGTGGCAGTCAACTTTCCCCAGGTAATGGAACGTATGCGTAAACTGCGGGCCGACATCAGCACACATGACTCCGCGCAACGTTTTAAAGATCTGGGGGTCGATGTCTTTATCGGCGACGCCAGCTTTCTCAATCGCTCTACGATCCAGGTTGATCAACGGCAACTTGAATTCAAAAAAGCGGTTATCGCCACCGGTGCCAGGGCGGCTGTCCCCGAGATCGAAGGCCTCGAAGAGACCGGCTTCCTGACAAATGAAACCATCTTTTCATTAACCCAACTCCCCCTGCGGCTGGCAATTCTGGGAGCCGGTCCTATCGGATGTGAACTGGCACAAGCTTTCGCCCGCTTTGGTTCAGAAGTCACTTTAATTCAGTCACGAACGCAGATTCTGCCCCGGGAAGACCGTGATGCTGCGCAAATTATTCAGAGACAACTGGAACAGGATGGCGTCAAGATACTGCTCAACGCAGCCAGCACTCAAATCGCTCGAACTGCAGCCGGCAAAACGATTCAGATTGATCTTCAAGGTAAACAGTCTGAGATCATCGTCGATGAAATCCTCATCTCCACAGGGCGTGCACCGAATGTGCAGGGGTTAAACCTGGAACAGGCGGGTGTAAAATACGATGAACGGGAGGGCGTGTTCGTCAATAATTATCTGCAGACGACCAATTCAGCCATTTATGCCGCCGGCGATATCTGTTCGCGCTATCAGTTTACTCATACCGCCGATTTCCAGGCGCGGATTGTCATTGGAAATGCTCTCTTCAAAGGCAGAAGCAAGAGCAGCAACCTGCTGATCCCCTGGTGTACTTACACAGAGCCTGAAATTGCACACGTTGGGCTGTATGAACATGAAGCGGCTGCGAAAAATATTCGCATCCAAACCTTCATCCAGGAACTGAAAGACGTTGATCGCGCCATTCTGGATGCCGAAACAAATGGCTTTGTAAAAATTCATGTCAAACAGGGAAGCGATAAAATTCTGGGGGCCACCATTGTCGCCAGCCATGCAGGTGACTTGATTTCAGAAATCTCGGTCGCCATGCAGTCCGGCATGGGATTAAAAAAACTGGCCAGCGTGATTCACCCCTATCCTACGCAGGCAGACGCCATCCGAAAAATCGGCGACCAATACAATCGCACACGACTCAGTCCACTGGTGAAAAGTATTTTCAATAAATGGCTCACCTGGAGCCGATGACCTGAAGAATAGGGTAGATAAACGAACTGCTCATTTTCACGGTGGAGTTTCACGGTGGAATGAACAGAAACACTTGCATTCCTGCGGCATAATGTTTCAGATGAATCGATAGTCCGTTCAGACAAGGCGAACAGGACCCAGCATATCCGCAAAGAAAATATCTATTTCAGAACTGCCAGAATCCAATGACAACTGACTATCAGAATTACTTCGGCGATTTACATAACCACAACCACGTAGGTTATGCACTGGGATCACTCGACCGCTCGTTTGAAATAGCGCGAAATCATCTTGATTTCTATGCCTTTACCCCTCATGCCTACTGGCCTGATATCGTCGATTACGATGGTAAAATCACCCACAAATGGAAAAACGGATTTCACATCGCCCGCGCCCGCTGGCCGGAAGTCGTTCAACTGGCCAGGGACTTCGATTCACCAGGGGAGTTTGTCACCATTCTGGGGTATGAACGACATGGAACCGAAGAAGGGGACTACCACATTCTATTTCCCGATCTGCAGGGGGACTACGAACTGATCGAAGACCTCTCCGCACTGCAGTCATTCGCCAGGCAACGGGGCTGCCTGCTGATACCGCATCATCCAGCCAATCGTCTGGGGCACCGGGGATTTGATCCGACAAAAATGGATTCCACAGTCTCTCCCGTCCTGGAAATCCATTCCGAATGGGGTTGCGCCGAACATGACCGGGCTCCCTTTCCCTATAAAAGGCACACGGAAGGGGGGCGCTGGACGAAACACACACTTCAGTATTACCTGAACCAGGGATATCGATTCGGAGTGGTTGCCAGTACGGACGATCATCTGGGATACCCGGGCGGCTACCGCGAAGGTCTGGCCGCCATCAAAGCCACCGAACTGACCCGCGATGCGTTATTCGACGGTTTGCGCCATCGTCGCTGCTATGCAGTCTCCGGAGATCGCATCGAACTCGATTTCCATCTCAATGATCAGATGATGGGCCAGGAACTACCATTTACCGATGAACGTGAACTGAAAGTGAACGTGCAGGCCTGGGATGAAATTGATCGTGTCGAAGTTCTAAAAAACGGACGAGTCATTCATCGAGATTTCCCTGTTGATAAATCTAACGGAGCCAATCCCTGGGAGCAACCGGTAGTTCTGCGTTTCGAATATGGCTGGGGTCCCTGGCCGGCATTAGGCTGGGGCGGCACGGCTGACTGGAAATTCAATATCGATGTCGAAGGGGGCGAAATCCAGCAGATCCAACCCTGTTTTACGACCGGACCACTGGACGAATTCCGCCGTGATCGCATCCTGGAACAAACACCCCGGCAGTTGAAGATCCAGTCGTTCACTGCCCTCAAACAACAGGTCGATGACTGGTCTCAGAAAGCCATCGTCATGCGGATTCAAGGAGATGCAGACACCCGAATTTCTGTTTCCTGTCAAAAGCCGACTGAATGTCAGCTGACGCAGAAGTTTTCCGATCTGGCGGTCAGCAATGAAATGTTATTTACCCGACCTTTTCCCTGGGAATCGGCCATGCTGCACCGAATTGTATTCCATAAGCAGTGGAATACTGAATTCACATTCACGGATCAGAGCGATGGCAAACAGGATGACTGGTATTATGTACGCGTCATTCAGTCCAATGGCGAGATGGCCTGGTCCAGCCCCATCTGGGTCAATCAGAAATGACTTTCTTCTGCAGAATGGACGGAATTCGTTTTTTCTGGCACAAATACAGCATTTAAACCTCGCGAATTGAACGAAGCAGCAGGCAGAGAATTGATTCCTGAGCTGACTTTGATTTAAAATACATCTTAAATACCTTCACTATTTCCCTTTGCCCTAATGGAAAGCTACCCCCGACAATGGTTGACGACACCAGCCAGACCATCAACCTGTCAGCTCCCGTATTAGAAAAGCTGGAGGCAGGAAGCCGTCCCTTCTCCCTTCTGATTCAGAAATTAACCGGAATCGTTGGAAAAACCGGTATCCTGTATAACGCGGACGAACTGCTCGTTTACGAGTGTGACGGGTACATTGTGGATAAATCCGCACCGGATATTGTTGTCTTCCCTACCACGACTGAGCAGGTTTCAGCGACCGTCAAGATCTGCAATGAATTTAACGTGCCCTTTCTGGCCCGCGGTGCGGGAACCAGTCTTTCTGGCGGTTGTCTGCCTATTGGGGGCGGGGTCATGATCGTCTTGACCCGCATGAAACAGATCCTGGAACTGAACCTCCGAGACCGATATGCCATTGTCGAACCAGGCATGGTCAATCTGCATCTGACCAATGCCCTCAAAGGAACCGGATATCATTATGCTCCCGATCCTTCCAGCCAGGGGTCGTGTACGATTGGCGGAAATATCGCCACCAATTCCGGAGGTCCCCACACGTTGAAGTATGGGGTCACCACCAATCATGTGCTGGGGCTGGAAGCAGTCCTGCCTGATGGAACCATCATCGAACTGGGTGGCCCCACCGCGGAGGTTCCCGGATATGACCTGCATGGCGTGTACGTCGGCAATGAAGGGACATTCGGGATCTGCACCAAAGCGATCGTCCGATTGACTCGGGATCCGGAAGCCCATCGCACGATGCTGGCAGTCTTTCAGACGATCGGAGATGCGACCCGAGCGATCTCCGAAATTATCGCTGAAGGGATTATTCCTTCCGCGCTGGAAATGATGGATCACGGCATTATCCAGGCAGTGGAAGAAGCCTTTCACTTTGGATTTCCTCTGGATGCGGGAGCGGTATTACTGATCGAAGTAGACGGTCTCGAAGTGGCAATGGATGCGGAAGTATCCAAAATACTGGAACTCTGTAACAAGAATAATGTCCGCGAAATTCAGCGTGCCGACACACCCGAAGAACGCATGCTGATCTGGAAAAGTCGCAAACAGGCATTCGGAGCGATTGGACGACTCAGCCCGAGTTACTGTACCCAGGATGGTGTGGTTCCCCGGACACGGCTGCCAGAAATCCTGGAATTTATAGAACAGACCAGCGCAAAGTATGGGTTACGAATCGTCAATGTTTTTCACGCCGGTGATGGTAATGTGCATCCGATCCTGCTGTTTGATGAACGCGACCAGGGTCAGATCCAACTGGTGCTGGAAGCCAGCGAAGAAATCCTGGAAAAGTGCCTGGAACTGGGTGGCAGCGTTACCGGCGAGCATGGCATTGGTGTGGAAAAAATCAATTTCATGAGCCGGATTTTTAATGAAACCGACCTGGCCACTATGGAAAAGGTCAGAAATATTTTTAATCCACGACAAATCTGCAGTCGAGACAAAGTGCTGCCTCCACATGGTTCCGGTAATGCAACAAAGGTTACGCAGACACATCCGGCCAGACGCGCACCACACTGATGCTGGAACGACCCGACCACACAATTCAACAGCAATCCCATTATTCAATAAGGCTCCTGAAAGAAAAACCATGTCTCCTCTCTCCTCCGGCTCGCAGGAAGAATTTGTTCCCGCTTCTCAAACGGAATTAAGCCGTTTCATGACAGAAAATGCTGCAGTTGACCACAGACAGCTGTTTCCAGTCGGGGGACGAACTTCACTGGCTGTCTGCTGTCCTGCCAGCCAGACTGGAATTCAGCTCTGTACCTCACAACTCAACCGGGTAGTCGACTACCCGATACGTGACCTGACCATTACCGTCGAAGCCGGCATGCGCATCGACGAATTGATCAAAATTGTCTCCGCGGAGGGACAGAGGCTTCCCCTGGATGTTCCCCAGTCGAACAGGGCAACCATTGGGGGTGTGATCGCTACCAATATTAATGGTCCAAAACGATTTTCCTATGGGACGATTCGTGATTATGTCATTGGGATTTCTGCCATCGACGGCATGGGAAATCTGTTTAAATCCGGTGGTCGTGTAGTGAAAAACGTCGCTGGTTACGACCTGGGGAAAATGCTGGTAGGATCACTGGGCACACTGGCGGTAATCAGCCAGGTCTCGCTGAACCTCAGACCGAAACCACAGTCGATGTCCATGGTCTGGTTTCAGTTCGATTCCTGTCAGACGATCGATCAGGCGCTGGAAGCAGTCGTGACTTCGGGCACACGGCCGATTGCGGTGGAATACTGTAACGCAAAAGCAGCCAGTCAGATTGCTGCAGAAGCGCGTCTGGAACTGCCTGCGGACCATCATACTTTGTGCGTCTGTTACGAAGGACCTGAAAACGAGGTCCGCTGGCAGACTGACAAGATCGCCTCGGAATGGAATCAGTTCTCCCCCCTCCATGTCCAGACCGTGGAAAACGAGGAGGCGACCAGGCTGTATGATGCCTTTACTGAATATCAGACCTCTTCCGACGACCCGGTGACGATCAAAGCCATTCTGCTCCCTTCGCAGATGATGAAATTTATTGAAACAGCCACTCAGCTGAATATCGCAGTGCAGGCACATGCAGCGGATGGAATTGTTTTCGGGCATTTACCGGATTCTGCCAGTTCCCTGGATGATGTCCAGCAGATATTCAACCAGCTGAAAACGACCATTGATCCGAAAACAGGGTATTTGAACATCTATCAGTGTGAGTCAGACTGGTCTGATTCACTGCCTCTGTTCTGTTCTCCCCCTGCAGGCTGGGATCTGATGAAACAATTTAAAAACGCTTTAGATCCTGAGCACCTGCTGAATTCACAACGGTTTAATGAACTGGTTGAAATTTAAAATCGTACTCAACGCAATCTCTTCGACTAACTGCATCTCGCATACGAGTTAATATATGAAACCTGGAAGTTCTAGCTCTCATCCCGTAGACATCACGAAAGATCCGAAAGAAATTCCCGGCTCTCAGATCCCTTACGAGAAATTTCTGGACTGTATTCATTGCGGCTTGTGTACTGCCGCCTGTCCCACTTACCTGGAAACGGGAAATGAGAACGACAGCCCTCGTGGGCGTATTTATCTGATGCGGGCGGTGGTCGACCAGCGGGTAGAACTCTCTGATGCTGTGCGCGGTCACCTGGATCTCTGCCTGGACTGTCGCAGTTGTGAAACAGCCTGTCCCTCCGGGGTACAATATGGTCGCCTGATTGAGCCATTCCGCGTCGACATTCAGAAAATGGATGCCCGCCAGGGTAAAAGCTCCCAACAGGACTGGTTCCACCGCTGGATTCTCTACCGGCTGTTTCCCTATCCCAGTCGGATTCGGATGACATTAGTGCCGGCGCGGGTCATGCAGACTCTGCGAATCGACAAACTCATGAATGCGTTGAAACTGACCAGTCTGCTGCCGGATAAACTGAAACGCATGAATGATCTGCTGCCACGTCTCAAGCCGGCCGAACCGGATCTGCCGGAAGTTCTGCCCGCCCAGGGAACCCAGCGGGCGCGCGTTGCCTTTTTTACAGGCTGTGTTTCGGAAGCGATGTACAGCCATGTAAATCGAGCCACGGTTCGCGTCCTGCAGGCCAATGGCTGCGAAGTCGTGATTCCCAAAACGCAGGCCTGCTGTGGCGCCATTCACTATCACAGCGGTGCCGACCAGGCTGCCCTGGAGTTCGCATTAAAGAATCTGGCTGCTTTTGAACTTGATGACATCGATGCCATCATCGTCAATGTCGCCGGCTGTGGTGCCATGCTGAAAGATTATGGCCACATCGCAGAAGAAATTGAGGGCGTCTCCGCAGAACACAAAGAGCAGTTGAAACAACTGGCGTCAAAGTTCAAGGATGTCTCTGAGTTTCTGTTTGAACTGGGGCCGATTGCTCCCCAGGGGGAAATCCCCCATTCCGCGACATACCATGATGCCTGTCACCTGGTTCACGCCCAGAAAGTTCAAAATCAACCACGCAAACTGCTGGAACTGATTCCCGGGCTCAACCTGATTCCCCTGAATGAATCGACCATCTGCTGTGGTGCCGCTGGCAGCTACAATCTGACACAGCCGGAAATGGCGGATCAACTGGGAAAACGCAAACTGAAAAATATTCTGGACACGGGAGCACAAATTGTCATCAGCGGGAATGTTGGCTGCACATTGCAGATTGATTCCAAACTCCGCCAGTCTCATCAGCCACTCTGGGTCGCGCATCCCATGGAGCTGCTGGATCTCAGCTATCGAGGACAGAAACCTGCATTCTAGAGCGCATCACATCACAATCGATTATACACCAGGTCCCGATGGTCTGGGAGACGCTACAGCAAAACGGGAGGCAGTCCAGGCCATTCGATTGAACCTGCTGGAAAGAACGACTAATCTACATCAGAGAGTCGCTTCACCAGTTTCTATTTTACAAAAAAAGAGTTTACTCATGTCAGACCAGCTTCCCATCCAGGCAGTCGCCTTTGATCTGGATGGATTAATGTTTAATACCGAACACGTTTTTTTTCTATCAGGCGATGCACTCCTGCAACGCCGTGGAAAATCGATGACGCCCGATATCCTGCGGGGCATGATGGGGCGGCGGGCGATGGAAGGATTTGAACATCTCTCCAGCCATCTGGATAAACCAGAGGATCCCCACGAACTCTGGCTGGAAAGTCAGGATATCTTCCAGTCGCTTCTACAGGATCACCTCAAGCCCATGAAAGGGTTGTTCGAACTGCTGGATTATCTGGAAGAACTGGGGATTCCCAAATGTGTCGCAACGTCTTCTCCACGGGCTTACCTGGATACTCTGCTCGTGCAATTCGACCTCATCCATCGTTTCCCCATCAGCCTGACTGCAGAAGATGTCACACATGGTAAACCGCATCCGGAAATCTATTTGACCGCTGCAGAAAAAATGAGCGTCCCTCCACAACGGATGCTCGTTCTGGAAGACAGTGAAACAGGTACGAAGTCGGGAGTCGGCTCAGGCGCTTATGTTGTTTCGATTCCACACGAATACAGTAACTACGGGGACTTCAGTTCGGCTCAGTTCATTGCCGACAGCCTGACTGATGCGCGTGTGCTGGAACTGTTCTCAAAGCAACATTCTTAATTCGTATTAGCTGCACGATCAGAGCTCGTTACAGCACGAATTTCTATTGACGCTCCGGGCAGCGCGCTAAAACAGGGGTGCACTCAGATGCCATTTCAAGCTTCCCTGACCTGATCTGATGACTGATTCAAACTGAATGCATGCGGCATTACCAGGCTTGAAGGTGATGTAACCACCCCCAATCAGTTCTGAAGTACACCGCGCAACATCAGGCATGTGTGCAACGACTGCGACCCGTTCATACGCAGTCTTACTGATGGATGAGAGCAACTGTTCCAGATCCAATCCAAAACCGAGCCAGTTCCGGGGCTGACAGAAATCGTCATTCAATTCCGCTTCTTGCTTCAGGATTTGTGCCGTCTGAGTGGTTCGTACCAGCGGACTGTGCAGAATCAAGTCGGGACAACTCTGGTGTTCGACCATCCATTGAGCCACTTTTCGAAATTGATAACTGCCATGTTCCGTTAACGGTCTGGCAGAATCTCCTCCAGGTACCACACCGGCATGTTCCGCTTTGCCATGCCTGATTATAATCAGTTCCATCTAATTTTGCTTTCCTAATTTTCAGGGTTTCACCAGTTTTGTTTTTGTCGCTGTAGAGGGTTTCAGGTGAGTATCCAGCCAGCCATACATCAACTCCCGCGATTCATGAGCTACCGAATGACCTTTCCCATGCACAAAAAATGCGAAATTCTGCGGAGCTTGTTCCAGCTCATACACATCCATAACCTTGAGTAACATCAACACGCGCTGCCGCTGGGTCAGTGGATCTCCATCGTTCAGTCCTGACAGGTCCAGAAATGCCCGGGGCGCGATCAATGCCATGATCTCATGAAAATCAATCGGTGGCAGATCCCCGTTCAGCAGGTCAGGGCGGATGTGTTTAAAATAGACATACCAGCGATCTCGAGACCATGCTTCTACTTTAGAATTCTGGCGGAAAAAAGAAGCACTGCAGTTACCGGCTGCTGCCTGGATTCGATCATCGTAAGCAGCGAGAAACATCGAACCATGCCCCCCTAAAGAGTGTCCGATCACACCGATTTTCTCAGGGTTCACTTCTTTCATCGTCTGCAGTACATCGATGGCGATCGAGTGCTCGTAAGTAAATTTTCCCACGGCGGTCCACTCGGGATGCTTTTTGTAAAAGGCCTCGGTATCGTAAGGTCCTGCCTCGGGTATACGGTGCCCGGCAACAAAATGGTCGGGAGCAATTACCACATACCCTCGCCGACATAAATGATCCAGATACGCTTTGTCCGGGTTCTCAACCAGGCCGGCTGCCCGTTCTTTTCCCTGTTTATAAGTACCATGTAATGCAACGACCCCGGGTGCCGGGCCTCTTAAATACAAGGGGACTCCGACATATGCATGGGCCCGTTCGTCGTTTTCCACCTGATAGCTGATCAACTGGCGGCGGTAGATCCCATCCACAATCACCGTATCATGGAACTGTATCTGCAGATCAGGTTTTTCCGGCTTGAACTGGTCACGAATCAGTTCAAGATAACGTTTCCTGAGCGTCTTTTTATGCGCCACCCAATCCTCGGGGGTATCAATTCCTTCCAGCAGATCATCCCACGAAGAGTTGATAGCGGAGGGCTCAGAACGCTTTCTGCTGACTTTTTCCTCGGCTTCGCTTCTGCCGAAACAGCAGACTGCCAACACTACACCCGACCAAAATACTGTAGAAATAATTCGCATAGCCCTGCCCATAAAATAGATATAAATGAGAGTGCATTATCACCAGACTCTGTTACGATTCTCAACTACTGATTACCTATTATGCTGTTTTTCCTGCTAATTCTCTCAAACATCGAACAGGGGTTCATTATGGGATGCATGCGTATTCAGGCGAAAGCAGAATCAAGGTTTCAGTTTGCGCTACGTGCATTGGCGCATGTGGGTAGGAATAAAAATGATTTTGAAATAAAGCTGAATACGCCTACAGAAGAAAATAAAGGCCTGCGAGTAGAACTCATCTGGAAAGAAACCGAGTAAACGAACAAGAGAGAGTTCAGTCCCGATAAGCCTGGTGACAGCGTTTGCACTGAGACTTCAGGTTTTTCATGCCAGCTGTAAACATCTGCTGATTTCCCTGCTGAACGGCGACTTCCAGTACCTTTACCTGCTGTTCCGATTCTTTCAGCCACTGTTTGAACATTTCATCATAATCATCAGAGTATTTACGAGCGGTTTCACGTAATTCTTCGCGCAGCAGGACCAATACCCGCAGTCTTTCCCTGTGATCCCCTGGCTTGTTCTGCTGTAGCTTATCCGACATCTCAAAATCATGGCTGATTTGCGCCATGGCGGCCACCATGGGAGGCACTTTTGCTGATTCCACCAGTTCAGGCAGAATGGTTTTAGAATCGGGAACTTGAAAGCGTTTCACATCTTTCCAGAGCCCGGAGTAATCCTTGCTTGTTCCTGCCTGTGCCAGAAACTGCAGGGCACTTTTCTGATCCAGGCTGCCCCGACACAGTCCGACCACAGCTGCTGCCGTCGGACCACGATGTTTGCCATGATGACAGTGGATATAAACGGGGCCCTTCAGATCCCGTGCAACACGCGCAAAAGCGAGTCCGGCATGCTCGGAAACGCCGTCGTAGCCAATCGGGATATGAATATATTTCATTCCCGCTTTTCGAGCCTGTTCCAGATCAGGGGTCGTCCCGTCCACACTGACGATCGTTTTAATTCCCAGCTTTTTGAGCGCCTGGAAACTTTGTTCCTCATGCGGCCCACTCCCTGAATAAAACTGCCGGTCGATCTGAAAAACATTATCCAGCCCGGAAAGACTCATGGAATGAAAGGGAACCGGTTGCGTTACCGTTTTGTCTTCAACTCTCTCATTCTGAGCGGCCACCGTTTGAATGAAAGACCCCGTCTCCATAAAACAGACCAATAACAGAATTCGAATCCAAAACATTCCAGATCCCTGACTTTCACATTCTCTGAAGAAACAGATACACTTTCCTGTATCAAAACCCTGATCACTTCCAGTTTGTTCAGTTTTTTGTAAAAAAGAAAGGCGCTGAGAATAAATTCCAGCATGGAGATTTAAATGCCGTACGATGAAGATCTGGCACAAAGAGTTCGCCTGCTGCTGAAACGCCTCACAGGCTATTCAGAACGGAACATGTTTGGCGGGATCTGCTTTATGCTGCACGGGAACATGTGCTGTGGCGTCACGCAGAATCGTCTGATGTTGAGACTGGGAGAGCAGGGTGCGCAAAAAGCGCTGCAAGAACCTGACACGCGCGAAATGGATTTCACAGGCAAGCCGCTCAAAAGCATGATCTATGTTGAGCAGGCGGGTTATGGAAGTTCAGAAGATCTCAAATACTGGATCAATCGCGCAGTGAAGTTTGCACAGTCACTTCCTGCAAAAGAGTGAATTCACCCCGGTCGATCAAATCTTAGACTGTGTCCAGTTTTACTGTAGCGTCTCCAGGCCCATTTGGAGCGAGTATAATAGATTGAGAGACGCTATGGTTAAATGTGATGCGCTCTAGTATTCGGGTCCATACCAGTAGCCATTGAATTGATACGGATTGTAATTATACCAGGCTGACTGCTGCATGATTTGAGAGTAGGTTGGCAGAGGAGTCGCATTCACATAAATGGTCGGTCTGCCTGGAGTAATTCCCATTGCTTTCCGGTCGCTGATACGCTGCATTCGCTGTTGCGCCTGTAGAAACGCTCTTTGCTGAATCAGTTTCTGACTGACAGACATCCGCTGATACGCCGGGCCTGAAGCATCCGTTGACGGCATTTTTGTAATGTTGATCGAGTTTTTCTGTGTGTCTGCCGAGAAGTGATCAGAGCTGATCTGCAGAGGTGTCTGTTCCTGACCATAAGAGGCAGCGACGAAGAGCTGAGTCAGAATCAAAGAGCATATAGAAAAGCGCATGACGAGCCTCTCTCTTCACAAGAGCAGAAAAAGTCGATGAATAGAGTTAACGAAGCGAAGAACACGCTGCGCAGAGACGAGCTCTACCATTGAGTTCATCCACTGAAGAACATCGACGCTCTCTGTTCGCTGACTGAACGATTTCCTGCAAAAGCTGACAGCACGCTTTATTATAGCGGCAATTTTGCGGATCAGGGAAACTTTACAATCTCTACCCAGGAGGGAGATTTGCCGACTTCATATGTTGCAAATCGTTTGAGAGTTCCGTTTTCAGGCGAGATTTTGTATGCAGCCAGTTTGCCATTCTTCTGTCCCGCCGCATACAGGAATCGACCCGTTGGATCGATATTGAAAGACCGAGGCGTATCTTCCGTCGGCGTCTGTCCGATAGATGATAACTCCCCTGTTTTCTGATCAACGGCGAAACAGGCAATACTGTTATGCCCCCGATTCGAGGCGTATAGATAATCGCCGGAGGGCGACAGTTCGATATCAGCACAGGTATTGTTACCCTTAAACTCAGCGGGCAACGTCGAAACGGTCTGGAAGGGAGTCAGAGTTCCCGTCTCTGCATTCAGCTTGTATGCCGTAACTGAGCTTCCTTTTTCATTATCAAAGTAGAGAAAACGGTTGTCCTGCGAGACCGCCAGATGGCGGGGCTCCAGACCTGCGGCTGCGGAGAGCTTCGGTGGAGAATTCGGTTTCAGGACTCCCTGTTTTTCGTCCCAGAGAAACTGGTAGATCGCGTTAGGCCCGGTATGCGGTACAAAGACAAACTGATTTTTCTGGTCAGGTAAAATCGCATGTGCATTTTTCTCGGTTGGAATCGTCTGCAGAACCTCTTCCAGGATCGCACCCTGTTTTCCCAGTCGATGGACGGCAACTTTACCTTCGCCGTAATAAGCGGAAAACAGATATCCGCCGGTTTTATCCGTTGCGATGTAAGCGGCATTGCCTCCTGCCGGTATGCTGGAAATGAGCTTCAGTTTGCCGGTTTGCGGGTCGATCGAGAAACTCTTAAATTTCTGTGCTGTGCGGACGGATGCAAACAGGTATTTCTTTTGTGGATCGACTTCCAGACAGCCGGGTGCTCCTTCCAGTTCCACGTCTCCAAGATGAGTTAACGCGCCCGTTTTTTCATTCAACTGATAAATGGCGATCTTTTTCTCTCCCCCCAGAGAGATATAAGCATAACTTTCTGCTTTACAGGGAACCCCAGAGAACATACAGACCCCCATTATCATCAGACTGCACTGAAATAAAACGCGCATGACAACCCCTTGTGGAAAATGATTTGCATCAGATCAGCAAAGACAACTCTCTAACAGTAGAGCCGGTCAGGGTTCTGATTTCAAGCGGAAGTGGATTGCAGGGCACGTCCCAATGCTTCCAGTTCGCGTGCGCCGCCAAACACAATACACACATAAACCTGATCATTCTCGATCCATCTCACGGTAGTATAATTCCCCTTATTTAACTGGGAATATTCTACCTGCCCCGAATCGAAAGAAGACTGTGTCGGCAGGGGGGTGACACGCCAGGCGGGAATCTGCAGTAAAGCGCCAAAAACAGACCGGTTATTTCCAGTGCGAAGACGAAAAAAACGGGCAGCAGCGTCCTGTGACCCTGAAGTCCCGGCAGTGACACCATAGGTTTTGCTGTAGACCGTCAATTGCCCCTGAGAGTCCCAGCCTCCCTGGACAGGCAGATGCGATGGAAAATGCTGATCGAATTCAGGTAACAGCCGACTGTCCAGGTTGAGTTCCGGGCCGAAGCGGGCCAGGGCAATCGTCGGTTGTCGGGCAGCCCAGAGAAAAGTCAGCACTGCTGCCAGTACAAGGCAGGCAGAGAGTCCGGCCAGCAGGCGGGGATGATGTAGAAATCGCTTCCGGGGGGTTTCCAGCGGCAGGTCCGTGAGAGTCGCAGCGTTTTCCTGGTCAGAAAGTGACTGCAGTAAAGTTTCTCGCAATCCACTTGGAACATTGATATCAAACAGTACCCGGTTCAGTTGCGCGTCAAAAACCGGATGATCAGCATCATGACCTGAATCAGAATTGTCTGATTCAGGAAAGCCTGATGATCGGGATGGTTCTGACGTATTCATAATGAAGCCGCTGTCCTGTCTAAATTTCTAAGTGTGAATCGCTGCAGCATCTTGAACAGGTTCTGAAAACCGTTCCTGCAAAAATGACTTTGCTCTCGATAACCGGCTCATGACTGTGCCGATCGGGACTGATAATTCAGAAGAGATTTCTTTATAAGATCGCTCTTCAAAGTAATACATTAATAAGGGAACCCGGAATTCTTCGGACAATTCATCCAGGGCCTTCTGCAACTCTTGTGATGTCAGTTCCTGTGTCGCTGTTTCTTCTGCTGCCAGATCAAATGTCAGACTCAAAGAGACAGAACTGTTCTTTTGTGATACTTTTTTCAGAAACAGGTTTCTCAAGATCGTACAAAGCCACGACCGGGCCAGCCTGGGATCACGCAGCTGAGACAATTTTTTCTGAGCAATCAGATAAGTCTGCTGCGTCAGATCTTCAGCATCAGCGCGGTCGCCAGACAACCGGTACGCATAACGAAACAGCAGCTGATAATGCTCATCAACCAGCCTTGTCAGTTCGTCTGAATTGTTATGATTCGATAATGACATAACCTGACTCTCTAAGAAGAAAGATACTGATACACCACAGGTTATTCCCCGGTAAGGTCAATTTATTGAAAGTTTTCCTGATTTTCAGCTGTATCTCATTTCAACACGGAACTCACACTATGAACATTTGACAACAAACCAGTTCCCGCAGAGATTTCAGGAGCTGATAATTTTTTTCTGAATCGTCAGTGAATGCAATCTCTGACTGTCCGGATCGGGTAATTCCGAAAATGCTTTCACGCCGGGGACTCCCTCCTTCGTCACTGACAGCGACAGGGGAACTTCAGACAGATCTTCACGATAATATTTTTCACTGGGGAAAATATCAGCGGGATAGGTAAAGTTATCCAGCATAGCCAGGGCCGCACAATGCGAGGCACCGGTGGCACTTTCCAGCATGCCTCCCACCCAGCAGGGGATCCCTGCCTGCTGACACAGGTCGTGAATTTTCACCGCATTCGTCAGCCCGCCGACACGTCCCGGTTTGACGTTCACATATTGACAACTTTGTAAATCGACCGCCTGCTGAGCCCGATAAGGATGCGTAATACTTTCATCCAGGCAGACCGGAGTCTGAATCAGTTTCTGCAACTCACGGTGATCTGTAAGATCATCGTGCTGGAGAGGCTGCTCAATCATGGCCAGTTGAAATTCATCAATCGCCTGAAACAGGGCGACATCGCTCAGGCGATAACCGCTGTTACAGTCAATGTGAAATATGTCATCAGGAAAGGCTGTCCGTACTGCCTGTAACATTAGTACATCCCAGCCCGGTCGAAATTTGAGCTTGATGCGGGAAAATTTCTCTGCGACCGCGGTTCCCACCGCTTCGATTAAATCATCCAGATGATCCATCACTCCGAAATCGGCTCCCACGGGTACTTCGTCGCGTGTCGCTCCTAATGCAGTATGCAGGGGAACTCCTGTCATGCGACTATGCAGACTCCACCAGGCATTATCCAGGGCGGCTTTGGCAAACGAATTGCCTTTGTAGAGTGACAGTGTGTTCTGGAGAGCCTCTCCACTCTCAAATTCCTGACCGATCACAGCGGGGGCCAGCCATTCAGAAACCGTATGAAATACACCACCGGCCCATTCAGGGCTGTAACAGGGGGCCGCCAGCGGCGTACTCTCTCCCCAGCCTTCCACGGAGCCGCTGATCATGCGACACAGGACCGAATGGATGGCTGCATCTTCGCCATACGCAGTCCGCCAGGGATAAATCAGAGGCATTGCCACATGGTACAATTCAATCCGTTCAATTTTCATCAGAGTTTTAACATCCTAAGTAATTCATTGTGTGCTGGAATCGTCGATAACAGTGATGAGACCGGTTTCAGGCATCCTCAAGCAGATCCCAGAATTCGCTTTCCGCAGCGTCCAGTTGACCGGTGGGTTTTGGCCGGGCTTTTTTTTGCGATGCTGCAGCAGACGAGTTCGATGTGGAACGCCCGGAAGTCGTTTTTCGTTTTCGTTTTGCTTGTGGTGAACCTTTTGTTTTTCCCTGTGAATTTTGCTGACCTCTGGGGTCTTTCTGAGGAGCTTGTTTTTTTGTTGATCGGGTCCCTCTGGTGTGTTGCTCGGGTGAAGAACAATCTGCAGCAGGAGGCCCCAGTTGTGGTTCACCACATTGATTGCACAATGCAACGGGACGCTCTGAGCTGTCCAGCCCCCGTGTGGCCGGCCTGGACCTGGTAGACACTGGTGGCTGCTCTGGTGGTTGAGTGGCTTTTTTCGGATGATTGACGGATTCGGCCTGGTCCAGAATATCGTCGAGTCGCAGAGACTCCTCTGCTTTTTCTGTTTCCGATTTTTCTGTTACCGCCAGGTTGTTTGCTGGTAAAGATTGAGTTGTCCCGGCGAGAGACTGCTGTACCAGATTCTGTTCGCGGGTAATTTCAATTTTTGCTTCTTTTCCGCTCGTGCAGTCCCGGGCGGAAACGTGGACCCGCGCTTCTGCGTCGTATTCCATCATGACTTCTATTTTTGAATCCACGGGTAAATCAGCGGGAAGCCCTTCGACCACACAGTTCCCCAGAATCACGAAGGGTTCATCCAGAGAGGCACCGCTTTCAATCAGCTTCAGATGCACGCGCCTCTGATTGGCTGACACGGTGCCATAGGTATGTTTGACCGACGCGGGCAGCTTGGTATTCGCCGGCAGAATATAGTGAGGAATGCGTTGCTGTCCGGACTGATCGCGAACCAGAAACCCCAGCGAGCGGGCATTCACACTGTGCTGCTTCATTTTGGCCAGCCGACTGGCAGCTTCGGATGTCAGTATCGATTCTGCATATTCACGGTTGCTTAACAGCATTCCCGCGTAATACGCGGCACCATGCGCAATAGACTGATCGGGAGGCAGAGACAGATTCTGCGTGGTCCCGCTCGCCTGCTTCAAAGCATCCCGAATCATCGGCATCCGGGAAGATCCGCCGGTTGTCAGAACGACATCCACATGAGCCCAGCCCATGCCGTTGTCTTTCAGGAGCGCCTTGGTGATGCTGGTGGTCTGGTCGACGAGCCCCTTGGTAAGCTGCTCGAACTGCGACTGGGTAATCTGGTACGTTTTACGCTGCGATCCTACCTGGCAGGCCAGTGTCGTTTTGGGCCGGACGGTCAGACTGCGTTTGGCCTGTTCGACTTCATTCGCCAGATACTGCAGGCTTTCCGGATCATTCGCAGGATTGACACCGAACTCAGCGAAAAACTGTTCCGCGATCGTTGCCTGAAGTGTACTGTTCCAGTCAATCCCCCCCAGCTTCAGATCACCGCCACTGGCGATCACATTCACTTCATCTTTCTGATATTTGACCAGAGAAAGATCGAACGTACCGCCTCCCAGATCGTAGACAAGGATACGCTGTTCTTCAGCAAGTTCGGCAAACCACATCCCCTCTGATCCCAGCACATAACACAAGGCAGCTGCCACCGGTTCATTGATCAGATCGACCTGTTTCAGCCCGGCCTGCTTGCCAGCAGCAATCGTTTCCTGTCGCTGGAGATCACTGAACTGGGCCGGCACGGTAATGACGGCAGACTCGACGGGTCCGATTCGCTCTTCAGCAGCCGAGAGCAGTTTTTTTAATATGAATGCAGAGATATCCCGCGGTGTGAAATAGCGTCCATCAATTTCCCAGCGAAAATCGGACTTTCCCAGAAACCGCTTGGCATGCTGGACAACATTCCGGGGATTCACAATCGCATGCCGCAAAGCTTCCGTACCGACAATGACCTCTGCGCCATCAAACATGGCCACAGAGGGAGTGGACAGTTCCCCTTCCTGATTGGGAATCGTAACCGGTTCCCCATGTTCATTCAGGTGCGCAATACAGGAATAAGTAGTTCCCAAATCGATTCCAACCGCCTGTACTTTCTGCATAAAACACTGACTCTCTTTACATTAGACTATCACATCACGGATAGATAAAATATGACAGGAAAGGCTCCTACTGATATGGTATCATGGAACCCAGTCACACTCCAGCACCTGATTCCGGTTTTTCAGCCTGCCATCTCTGTAAAAATACAGACCAGAGGAAAAGACTCAAACTGTGAGAAAACTGAGCTCCCTAAAGTACTGGCTGATATTCTGTCTGCTGCTGATTTCATTCAGAAACACAGTAAATCAGAGGGGATACGCCTATCAGGGACCCGGTGAAACCCCTGTCTTACTCAATCGGGAAATCCCCCGATATCTCACAGAACGTGATTTCCGGCAGGCATTGGTACAACCATTCTCAGCTTCCTGGTCCAATGTCGGAATCCGTGCCATCATTCAGAGGATCAGGGAGACGCAAAATATCTCTATTATCCTGGATCGACGAATTGATCCGTCCCGTAAACTGAAAATCGATCTTCAGAACAGGAGCTTGCAAGAGGGGCTGGAAGAAATCGCGGAACGGGTCCAAGCCAGCTGCATCACGGTCGGCAGCAATGTTTTTATAGGACCGGAGGAAGCTGTATCAAAGCTGAATACACTGCTGGTTCTGAAATCAGATGCCCTACACGAGTTAACCGACTCTCAGAAAAGACTCAAATCACGGGATCTTCAGCTTTCGAGAAACCAGTCATTTCACTTTCAGGATCTGGATACACCTGCAGAAATCCTCCGGCAGATTACCGATGCCTACCGAATCAAAGTCGAGAATGAGCAACTGGTTCCCCATGACCTCTGGTCGAATTTTTCCCTGGTTTCTGTGAATGCCACTGAATCACTTTCCCTGATCCTGATTCAATTCGATCTGACTTATGACTGGGCAGGGGAGGCAAACAGGATTCGAATTGCAGCTGTTCCGGACAAGGTTCTGATCAAAAAAACGTATCCGCTGCGAGGTAAACCGGTTGAATCGGTCACCAGACAATTAAAGGAACAGTTTCCGGAATTAGAGCCGACTGTCACGGGAAAACTTCTCTCCGTGCAGGCTGCGATGGACGTTCATGAGCAGATTGAACAATTCCTGAATCCACAAAGAACGGCGCAGCCTGTTCGATCGGGCGTGGGGAAGACAGTTCCCCTGAGCAGGCGGAAATTCACACTGCGGGTGAAAAAAGTTCCGGTTCTGGCGATTATGCAGAAACTGGAACAGTCGGGGATCGAGTTTGAATACGACAAACAGGAACTGGCAGAGGCAGAGATTAATCTTCTGCAACTCATTGATGTGGCAGTGCTCGATGCAGACGCCGAGGAGTTTTTTGACGCGTTATTCAGCTCTTTTAAGCTCGATTATCAGATACAGGGGACCAAAGTCACGTTGACTCCACAGAAATAGGCAGCCCTCAGGTTTTATTTAACTTTCACAGGCAAACTTTCCCGGAACTTTCTGTATTGGCAGCATGGCGATACTTTGAATTAGAGCACAAAATCGGGTAATATCCCGAGTGAGTGAGTTGATACAAGTCTTTATGAGTCAGTAAGACAAAAGCACCCACACTGAACACAGGCTATTTTCCGCCGACTCAGGCGATAACAATGTAAACGATAAACTGTTAACACATAACGATTTATCAACAATAGCCTTCTAATAATCGCCCTGGACCTTGTGGGAAGTGTTCGTATCTCGCCCGAATTGATTCGTAACATACCGGTCCCGGTTCTGGATCAGACCTGGTTCATTACAGAGAGACAAGGGCCCCAGAGTAACAGAGGGAAATGTTCTGTACCCCGGTGGGTCGCACAGCATCTCGAATAGACAACAACAGAGTGAGGAGAAAACGTGGCAAGTCCTAAGAATATGATTGTGGCCCAGTCTGGTGGTCCTTCACCAGTCATCAACAACAGCCTGCGAGGGTTGGTCGAAACAGCCCGGGATCTACCGGAAATCGGCACCATCTATGCGGGATGGCATGGAATTGAAGGGGTTCTCAAAGAAGAACTGCTCAATTTAAGTGGCCAGTCCCCCGAAGAAATCGCGCTGTTGAGAGTCACCCCTGCCGCCGGTTCTGTCGGAACGTGTCGTTATAAACTGAAAGAGCATCAAAACGAAGACTTCGACCGGATTGTGGAAGTCTTCAAGGCCCATAACATCGGATATTTCTGCTATATCGGCGGAAACGACTCGATGGACACCGCAAACAAAGTCGCCCAGATGGCCACCGAACGTGGTGTAGATATCGTCGGAATCGGCGTGCCGAAAACAATCGACAACGATGTAGGCGACAGCGAATTCAAACTGATCGACCACACTCCCGGTTACGGCAGTACAGCCCGTTATTGGATGAGTATGGTCCAGATGGCCAACGAAGAAAACCGGGGCAGTTGCCCGGCTGACCCGGTGCTGGTTCTGCAGGCCATGGGACGAAAAATCGGCTTTATTCCGGCTGCCGCCCGCCTGGCTGATCCGCAACGAAAAATCCCCATGCAGATTTATCTTGCAGAGAACCCGATCAGCATCGAGCAGATTCACGCCCAGGTCAACGACCAACTCAAAAAAGATGGACGCCTGATCGTCGTGGTCAGCGAAGGCCTCTCTCTGGGTGATATCGGCGAGACGAAAGACTCCTTCGGGCATACCCAGTTCAGCTCCAGCCAACTGACTGTGGCCCAGTTACTCGTCAATGAGTTGAATCAGCGTGGACTGGCTGTCAAAGGTGCCGCTCGGGCCAATATCCCTGGCACAGACCAGCGTCACAATATCGCTTACGCCTCCACCGTCGACCTGGACGAAGCCTACGGAGCAGGGCAGAAAGCCGCCTTACTGGCTGCTGCCGGCGAATCAGGTTATATGTCCACAATCCTGCGGGCAGATGGCCCCGGTTACAATGTCCGTTATGACAAAGTCCCGTTGCCTGAAGTCGCCAACAGCGAACGTACTTTCCCCAAAAACTGGATTACCGCTGACGGGATGGATGTGACTGACGATTTTGTCAAATACTGTAAGCCGCTGGTTGGTAATGACTGGCCCAGCATCCCCATGATTAATGGCCGCATGCGACTGGCTCAGTTACAGCCTCTGTTTTCAGACCAGAAATTGCCCAAGTATATCCCCCAGGCTGACAGATAATTGGAACGCCTGTCAGCATAAGTTTTGACCGCCGGGCAGGCGGTCAACCGTATTGAATCACTGTATCAGACTTTAAATAAACATTCGGGAGAAGATTGTGTCGGATAATCCGTTGGACACCAGCTTTGAGAAAAAAAGCGAGTTTTTGATTGGCATCGACTCAGATGGTTGCGCTTTTGATTCGATGGAAATAAAACACAAAGAGTGTTTCATTCCAAACTTCATCAATTATTTTGGCCTGCAGCCTATTTCAAAATATGCCCGTGAAGCAGCTGAGTTCACGAACCTGTACTCCAAATGGCGGGGGGCCAACCGGTTTATCTCCTATACCCTGGCACTGGACCTGCTGGAAGAACGACCGGAAGTCCTGTCCCGGAATGTCAAGATTCCCAAGCTGCAGGGCGTCCGCGACTGGATTCAACGGGAAACTAAACTGGGCAATCCGACTTTGGCTGCTGAAGTGGAAAAGACCGGCGATCCGGATCTGGCACTGGCACTGAAGTGGTCGCTGGCTGTCAACGAAATGATCGCCGACATGGTTCACGATGTGCCCCCTTATCCCAATGTGAAAGAGAGTCTGATCAAACTGGATCCGGTCGCCGACATGATCGTCTGCTCGGCAACTCCCAACGAGGCGCTCAATAAAGAATGGGAAGAGCACGACATCGCTCAGTACGTTGATGCAATCTGCGGACAGGAAGCCGGCAGCAAAAAAGAAACACTGGGACAGGCCAAAGCCTGCGGATACGATTCCGACAAAGTTCTGATGATCGGGGATGCCCCCGGCGATATGAAAGCAGCAGAAGCGGTCGGCGCTCTGTTCTATCCGATTAACCCCGGAGCAGAAGAAGCCAGCTGGGAACGATTCATCAGCGAAGCCTGTGATAAGTTCCTCAATGGCGAATTTGCCGGTGAATATCAGCAGAAGATCATTGCGGAATTCGACAGTTATCTTCCCGAGTTACCTCCCTGGAAGCGATAACCGTTACCTACGATTTCTCCGGAAAATATCGGAAACGAATCTCATTTATTAACCACAATACATCAGAAGTGAACGAGAATTTACAATGTCAAAACACGATATCGGCCTGGTAGGTCTGGCAGTGATGGGACAGAACCTGGTACTGAATATGGCAAATCACGGCTATTCAGTGGGCGTTTTCAACCGGACGACCAGTGTCACCGACGAATTTATCAGCAGTAAAACTGACGAACAGCAGATTACCGGTTACCATACGCTGAAAGAACTCGTCGATAATCTCGCAGCCCCCCGCAAGATTATGCTGATGGTCAAAGCAGGACCTGCCGTCGATTCCATCATCAACGATCTGAAAGGCATGCTAAGCCCCGGCGACATCATTATCGACGGCGGAAACACTCACTTCGACGACACCAACCGCCGTACTAAAGAAGTGGAAGACGCTGGCCTGCTGTTTATTGGAACCGGAGTCTCCGGTGGTGAAGAGGGCGCACTCAAGGGCCCCAGCATCATGCCAGGCGGATCTCCTGATGGCTGGCCTCACGTGAAATCAATCCTGCAGGATATCTCCGCCAAAGTAGGCGAAAATAATGATATTCCCTGCTGCGAATGGGTAGGGGAAGCGGGTGCCGGCCACTATGTCAAAATGGTCCACAACGGGATCGAATATGGCGACATGCAGCTGATCTGTGAATCCTACTACATCCTCAAACACGCATTGGGACTGACCAACCAGGAATTGTATAAAGTATTCGATGAGTGGAATCAGGGTGAGCTGGAAAGCTATCTGATTGAAATCACCCGAGATATCTTCACCGTGATTGATGAAGAAACGGGTGAGTATCTGGTCGATGAAATCCTGGATACCGCCAAACAGAAGGGTACCGGTAAGTGGATGAGCCAGCATGCTCTCGACCTGGGGGTTCCCACCACGCTGATTACCGAAGCCGTGTATGCACGCTGCCTGTCAGCTCAGAAAGACGCCCGTGTCCGGGCTTCCAAAATTCTCAGCGGACCAGATAAAAAGTTTGAAGGGGACCGGGATCAGTTCATTGAAGACGTCCGCCAGGCATTGTACGCCTCAAAATTATGCAGCTATGCCCAGGGTTACGTCCAACTGAATTCCGCCGCCGAACACTTTGGCTGGAATCTGAATAATGGCGATATCGCCCTGCTGTGGCGGGGTGGCTGTATCATCCGATCCACCTTCCTGCAGGACATCAAAGCAGCCTTTGACAAAAATCCACAGCTGGAAAACCTGCTGCTGGACGACTTCTTCCGCAACGCCATTGAAAAAGCACAACCCAGCTGGAGACGTGTAGTTGCAACTGCCGTGGAACTCGGTCTTCCGGTTCCCAGTTTCACTGCCGCTTTAAGCTACTTTGATGGATATCGACAGGCTCGTCTGCCAGCCAACCTGCTGCAGGCTCAACGGGACTACTTTGGTGCTCACACCTACCAGCGAACGGATAAAGAAGGCACTTTCCATACTGACTGGATTCGTGAACGCCGTCTGGATTCGTAATTCCTGCATGGGATCATTGATCAGTCACCATCAGATTTTATCGTAGTCAACTTGCGTTTCTGCCCGTTAATCAGGTATCACAACTTGATTAACGGGCACTTTTTACAGAGACTAAGGTCTGATGCAGCACGCTGTCTCTCTGAGTGGCTGAATGTCATTCAGGAAAGTTGACGATGAAATCAGATTATGGGGCAACCCAATCGCGGGAGAGTGGAACAATGCGAATTGTCTTGCTGGGGACTGGTGGATATCACCCGAACGAACGCCGCCATACCGCCTGCCTGATGCTCCCGGAACTGGGTGTCATCTTTGACGCGGGGACCAGCTTCTTTCGCGTTCAGCAATTTCTCAAGACGCGGGACCTGCAGATTTTCCTGACACATGCTCATCTCGATCATATTGTCGGGCTCTCTTTTTTTCTGGTCCCGATGCTCACCGATCAGGTTGATTCCGTCAAACTGTATGGAGAAGCTTCCAAGTTGAACGCCATCCAGACTCACCTGTTTTCCGAAGAAATCTTTCCCCTGTTACCCGGTTATCTATTCACACCTCTCCCGGAAACTGTTTCCGTCGCAGAGCAGGGGATTCTGAAACACATTCCCCTGGAACACCCGGGGGGCTCGGTCGGCTATCGCATCGACTGGCCTGGACATTCTCTGGCTTATATCACAGATACAGCCAATCCCGCACAGCATCTGGAATTTGTAAAGGGTGTCGATCTCCTGATTCATGAATGTTATTTTCCGGATGACATGGCCGAATGGGCCGACAAAACCGGGCACAGTCACACGACCCCGGTTGCTGAACTTGCACGCGATGCCAACGTAGGAAAGCTGGTCTTAACACACATCGACCCGCAGCAGACCGGCGACGATCCCATCGGAATCAAAGTTGCACAACAGATCTTTCCCAATACCATTCTGGGCGAAGATCTGATGGAACTGGAATTTTAAACCACTCATCATTTCTCAGATCATTTTCAGGTAAGCAGTCAGCCATCATGACGAAAGAAACATCATCCGGCAATTTTCTTTCTCAGGATCTCCTGGAAGTATTGAGAAGTCCGGACGAGTGCCGTCCACTCGAATGGAATCCGTCACAACAACAGCTGATCGATTCCCAAAACAGCCAGGCCTATCCGGTACTCATGGGAATTCCCCGCTTTGTCGAGCAGGAACACCTTTCCAGCTTCGGCCTGCAGTGGAATAAATACGAAGTCGCGCACCCAGATGAAGACCGGGCCACATTCACCGCGAAAACCGGAATGGAACTGGATGAACTGAAAGGCCTCAAAATTCTGGACGCCGGTTGTGGCGGCGGTCGTTACTGTAAAGTCGCAGCCGAAGCAGGGGGCATCGTGTTTGGTGCCGACCATACCACAGCCGTCGAGAAAGCGCAACAGCTGACTGCGCACCTCGAACATGTGAACCTGGTGCAGGCTGATTTGAAACATCTGCCTTTTGAACCCGAATCTTTCGATTTTGTCTTTTCCATCGGCGTCATGCATCACGATAAAGAGACTCGCGCGGTCTTCGACGCAGTGGCTCGCATGGTCAAGCCCGGCGGAAAATACTCTGTCTGGCTCTATCGCAGGAATCAGTGGTGGCAGGAATGGATCAATAGCGGGTTACGAAAAATCACCACGCGGATGTCGCCGGAAAAGCTGGAACCCTGGTGTCGCCTGGGTGCCTGGCTGGGAGGATTGCCGGTCATCAATAAAGTTCTCAACAAGATCGTTAATTTCAGTAACCACTCCAACTGGGAGAATCGTGTCTGCGACACATTTGACTGGTTTGCCCCCGCCTATCAGTATCACCATACAACCGCGGAACTCAGATCCTGGTTCGAACAGGCGGGATTTGAAAACCTGAAAGTTCTGCCACCGGAGAAGAAGGGACGGTTCTATCTCTGGTGTTATCACCATAATCTATTGATTGGCAGTGGCGTGAATATCCAGGGAACCAGGTCCACAAATGACACGAACTGAGAGCTGACAGTCCCGTTGAAATCGATTGGTTTTACCCGTTTTCACTATTTCACTAAATCGGATATCCTGATTGATCAGATTCCTTAAGGCTTTTTTAATTACAACAGCCTGCCCCTGATGGATCTGAAACAGGTGTGACTGTTATTAAACTTTGGATCTGACTTGACTTTCTGAGCAGAAAAAGTGATAGAAGATAGACACGACATAAAGAGAACATCATATTCTTATCCTTTTGGATTTGAGAACTCATTCTGAAATCAGAGCGAGTTCGATGTGGAAACATTGTGGATCTGCAACCAGCAAAGGGACAGTTCCACAATTCAAAATCAAGAGATCACCATCAACGGTGATAACCCATCGCGACAGGGAGAGTCATGAATCCATCGAATCCTCCGACCGGTCAATCGACTCCAGAAATTGAAGAACTTCGACACAAATACTACAACGCGTCGGTGATGGATCTGCGGATGCCACACGATCATTTGATGATTGTGCGCATCAAACCCGACGAAGAAGTACCCCCTTTTTCAGGGGGGCAATACACAACACTGGGCCTGGGTAGCTGGGAACACCGTGTCGATGGAGGTCCCTTAGCCGAGCTGGAAAAGCCAAAACTGATTCGTCGTGCCTACTCCATCTCCTGCCCGATGCTGAATCTGCAGGGCAAGCTGCTGGCCAATGATGAAATTGATTATCTCGAGTTTTACATCACGCTGGTATTACGTCCTGACACAGATGATCCACCACTCACCCCGCGGCTGTTTCGTCTCAAAGAGGGAGATCGCCTGCATCTGGGGAAAAAGCCCGTCGGAACCTATACGCTGAAACCGGTAGAACCGGGTAATAACGTGATCTTTGCCGGCACGGGAACGGGAGAAGCGCCGCATAATTCGATGAGTATCGAGTTGTTAAAACGGGGTCATACAGGACGCATCGTTTCCATGACCTGCGTCCGCTACAAAGGTGACCTGGGATATCTCGATCAGCAGGAACAGTTGCAGAAACAGTTCTCCAACTACCGCTACGGTGCTTTCACGACACGCGAGCCGGTAAACATGGATGAGAATCACCCGTCCTATGTGGGAAAACAGTACCTGCAGGATATCATTCGCCCCGCACGATTCGAAGAAGCGTTTGGCTGGTCACCCGATCCGGAAAACACACACGTCTTTCTCTGCGGAAACCCTTCCATGATCGGTCTTCCCGAAAAAAATGAGCAGGGGGAACTGGTTTTCCCGGATTCCAAGGGGATGGTAGAACTGCTCACAGAACAGGGCTACAAGCTTTCTACCCCCAAAAATCCGGGTAACATCCACTTCGAGAAATACTGGTAGATCACCTGATATCGGACATTCGATAACAGACATGGAAGTATTACCAACCAACGAAAGAAGGGGCTCAAATAAGCCCCTTATTGTCTCTGTGTTCCGGCAATTCAAATCCGGTGCTGCTTCACTGATAGCGCAAAGCATCAGGACCTTAAAGTATGCACTTCAAGGAGCCAGCAGAACCTGACCTGCCAGGCAAAAATGGGAATTAACCCTTACGATGCCTGATCTTAGCTCGCGCACGTCGTTTTTTACGACCAATTTTTCGACGACCTTTACCTGTCTTCTTGGTTCCCATTCGAAGAAATGCCTTTCGTATTTACTTCTAGATTAAATAAGTTCAGTTGAATTCGTTTTATCTTAAACCATTGGTATCAATTAGCTTAACAGCCAACAGTCATTGCAGAATCAATCAGGTCTCATATAAACCCCAAGGGGGCAAAGAGTTACTTTAACAGGCTGAGCGAAAATCTTCAACCACGTCTGTTCAAGGAATTTAAGGTCCCTTGAGAAATCTGTCATAAAAACCGAAGATAGAACTCGTGATAAACTCAACCGACTGACACCTACTCTCTGCAGGATTGACAATTATGGATTACCGCAATTTAGGGAAAGCTGGCGTACGCGTTTCCCCCGTCTGCCTGGGCACAATGATGTTTGGTGGACCGACCAGTGAAGCAGACTCGATCGCCATTATGCATAAAGCCATTGACCTGGGCATCAACTTTTTCGACACCGCCAACATGTACAGCACCGGAGGATCCGAACTGGTTGTGGGAAAGGCGCTGAAAGAAAAACGAGATAAGGTCATCCTGGCAACCAAGGGACGCGCGCCGATGGGAGACGGCCCCAATGATGCCGGTGCCAGCAGAGTCCATCTGATGCGGGAACTGGATCGCAGTCTGCAGCGTCTGGATACCGACTACGTCGACATCTATTATGTCCACACCCCCGACTACCAGACCCCGATCGAAGAAACCCTGCGTACCCTGGATGACATGGTCCGTTCTGGAAAAGTACGCTACATCGCCTGCTCCAATTTCCGTGCCTGGAGACTGGCTGAAGCACTCTGGACAAGCGATGTCCGCAACCTGTATTCATTCAGCTGTGTGCAACCCCTGTATAACATTATGAATCGTGACATCGAGGTGGAACTGATGCCTCTCTGCCAGGAAAAGGGGATTGGCGTCGTCAGTTACAGCCCGCTGGCTCGTGGGATCCTGACCGGAAAATATCGCCCGGACCAGCCTTTTCCGGAAGGCAGCCGTGCCTCTCGCGATGATAAACGCATGAAAGAAGCCGAACTGCGTGATGTGAGTATTAAACTCTCCCAGGAAATCGCAGATTACTGCGACAAGAAGGGAGTCTCGATGACAAACTTCGCGCTCGCCTGGTGTATGGCTAATCCCATTCTCACATCGATCATCATCGGCCCGCGCACCATGGAACAGTTCGATGACAACCTGGGTTGCCTGGACGTCGAGATCACAGCAGAAGACGAAGCCTTTATCGATTCACTCGTCCCGCCGGGAGAACACAGTGGAAAAGGCTTCCAGGATCCGCAATATCCGGTAACAGGGCGGGGGAAATAGCAGGCGGTTCAGCTTAATCCTCCAAACTGGCGTACTGCTTCGTACATGACGGCAGTTGCAGTACTGGCCAGATTCAGGCTGCGAACTTCCTGGTGCATCGGCAGCTTCAGGTTGGAATCCGGATCTTCTTCGAGGAGCCGGGGAGGCAGACCGTTACTTTCGCTGCCAAACAGAAACACCTGACCGGGTTCCAGCTCCGCATCCCAGACAAAGCGGGTTGCGAACTTGGTCAGCTTCCACCATGTCCTGTCCTGTAGCTTTGTCTGTACTTCCGCCAGGCTGTCCACGGCTTCCCAGTTCAGGTGTTGCCAGTAATCCATACCGGCCCGCCGTAAATGCTTGGCATCCAACTGGAATCCCAGTGGACGCACCAGCCACAGTTTGGCACCGACGGCGACGCAGGTTCGGCCGATATTCCCTGTATTCTGGGGGATATCCGGCTGATACAGGACAACATGGAATAAAGGTTCTTTCGGCTCGGACATTCTGACTCTCAAACTGGAAATATTATGATAAAACAGCTACAAATACGAATTTACATGCCTCGTAAGAAAGTGCTGTCTCTGTAATACTTAACGCATTCCCGCTATTATACTTCTGTCTCAGGACAGCCCCGGCAGCGCGTGACGCGTTTCTAATCGTTGAATTCAATATCTTAGTCGGTCTGTCACCATAGTGAAATTGGACGCGTTTAATTTCTCTAAACTCATTTTCAATCAAAATAACTCAATAAGATTTTCCGATGTTTCAAAAAGTCACTGACGCCAGCTTTATCAAAGGTGAACACGAAATCCTCAAATTCTGGGAAGAAAACCAGACGTTTGATCAGCTTCGCAGGAAAAATCAGGGCAAACCCAAATGGAGCTTTATTGACGGTCCGATGACTGCCAATAACCCGATGGGTGTTCATCACGCCTGGGGCAGAACCTACAAAGACGCCTACCAGCGTTATTACGCCATGACCGGGCATGAACTTCGTTTTCAGAACGGTTTTGACTGCCAGGGACTCTGGGTTGAAGTCGAAGTGGAAAAAGAACTGGGGTATGGAACGAAGCAGGAAGTCGTTTCGCATGGGATCGACAAGTTTGTCAATGAATGTAAAAAACGTGTTTTGCGTTTTGCCGCCCGTCAGACAGAACAGTCGGTGCGTCTGGGTTACTGGATGGACTGGGACAATCCGGATGAGCTGCGAAAGCTTGCAGAATATGTCGGCAAGGATACAGAAGTCACAATGACGGCCCCCAGCGGAAAACAGATCACCGACAAAGCGGATATGCTGGTTTCGCGTCTGGGTAACTCGGAATGGGGCGGAAGCTATTTCACCTTCTCAACCGAGAATAACGAAACCATCTGGACATTTCTCAAGAAATGTTTTGAACGGGGGAAAGTTTATCGTGGGCACGACGTCATGCCCTGGTCAGGACGCGGAGGCAGTGCCTACAGTCAGATGGAAGTCGCTGACGGACGGAAGCTGTCTGTCCATAAGTCGGTGTTCGTGCGGTTCCCTCTCAAGGATCGCGAAAAGGAATACCTGCTGATCTGGACCACGACTCCCTGGACGCTGACCAGTAACGTGGCTGCTGCCATCAACCCCGACCTCGAATACGTCAAACTCCGTGCGAAAAAAGATGACGCCGTCTATTACTTCGCCAAAGACAACCTGGAATACCAGCGGTTGAGTCGGGAATTCAAAGAGGGATTTGGACGCCCGGAGTGGTCCTGGCCGAAAGATGTTCCCAAACTGAAAACACTGGCCCAGATCTTTAAAGAGCAGGGGGGCTATGAAATCCTTGAGACCATCAAGGGGGCCCAGATGGTGGGCTGGGAATATACGGGTCCTTTTGACGATCTTCCCGCCCAACAGGCACCCGGCGGTCATCCCAGTGACGAAACCCTGCTGGATCAGACCGGCATCTCCTGCCACAAAGTCGTAGATGGCGGCAGGGACTTCAAAGGCAATCCACACGTTGTCGCCGGCGAGGGAACCGGCATCGTACATACCGCACCGGGTTGTGGAGATGTCGACCACCAACTGGGTAAACAGCTGGGGCTGGTGGCAATCGCCCCCCTGGGTGAAGACGGTCGCTTTGAAGAGGGCTTCGGGGAATTCACGGGCAAAGAAGCCATCGATCCCGCCACACCGGAGCTGGTATTCGAACGCCTGAAAGAAAAAGATCTGCTGGTCTCTGTGGAACCTTACCCGCACATCTATCCACACTGCTGGCGGACCGGCGATGAGCTAATCTTCCGCCTGGTCGATGAATGGTTTATCAATATGGACTGGCGGGAAGAGATTAAAGATGTCACCCGTCAGATAGACTGGGTTCCTTCCAGCATTGATGGTGAGCAGCACGAGCTGGAATGGCTCACCAACATGCGGGACTGGATGGTCTCCAAAAAACGCTTCTGGGGGCTGGCCCTGCCGATCTGGGTCGATGAAGAAACCGGGGATTTCGAAGTCATTGGCTCTCTGGCTGAGTTGAAAGAACGCGCAGTCGAAGGCTGGGAAGCGCTGGAAGGTCACACTCCGCATCGCCCCTGGATCGACGCAGTCAAACTCAAAAATCCGAAAACCGGAAATCTGATGTCGCGTATCCCGGATGTCGGAAATCCGTGGCTCGATGCGGGCATCGTGCCTTTCTCCACCATGCAGTACAATACGAACCAGGCGGAGTGGGAAAAATGGTATCCCGCAGACCTGGTTACCGAATGTTTCCCCGGACAGTTCCGCAACTGGTTCTATGCGTTGCTCTCGATGGCAACCATGATGGATGGGACGCCCCCCTTCAAAACACTGCTTGGTTATCGACTGGTGTTGAATGAGGAAGGTAAACCGATGCACAAATCAGATGGCACCGCTATCTGGTTCGAAGAAGCCGCCGAGCAACTGGGCGTCGATACCATGCGCTGGATGTACCTCGCGCACAATCCCGCCTCGGACCTGAGGTTCGGTATGCGAAATCCCGAACAGCATGTGACTCTGGAAACCCCCGAGGGCCCGATCAGTGAAACCCGGGAAGGTACTCCAACCTGCCTGGTGGAAAGTAAACCCGCTGATGAAATCCGTCGGCAGGTGTTGATTCCTCTCTGGAACTCCTATGCTTTCTTTGTCAACTACGCACGACTGGATGAGTTTGATCCCGCGCAGGACCGGATTCCTGTGGCAGACCGCCCGGAAATTGACCGCTGGATTTTATCAAACCTGCAGGCCCTGCTCGCTTCTGCGAAAACGGAAATCGAAGCATATAATTTCGCCGGTTTTCTGAAAAACGCCACGGCATTCATCGATGATCTCTCGAACTGGTACATCAGACGCAATCGACGTCGCTTCTGGCGTTCCCAGGATGCCAACGATACCGATAAGCTGGCCGCCTATCAGACCCTGTTCGAAGTGCTGGTCACACTTTCCAAAGCGTTGGCTCCCAGCATCCCGTTCCTCAGCGAACGCATGTATCAGAATCTGGTTACCAGCTGGGACCAGTCTGCTCCTCAGAGTGTGCACCTCTGTGATTTTCCGGAATGTGATGCTTCACTGCTTGACGAAGAACTCAACTTCCGGGCGGCTCAGGCACAGATCGTCGTGAAACTGGGTCACAAACTGCGTGATGAATCCAACCAGCGGGTCCGTCAGCCTCTGGCGGAATTACGATTCGCCTGCCAGACGACACAGCAGTCAGATGCGATCGTAAGCCTGGCCACGACGATCGAAGAAGAATTGAACATCAAACTGGTGACGCGCTGCGAGAACCTGGATGATCTGGTCAGTTACACCTACAAACCGAATCTGAAAACACTGGGACCGAAGTACGGTAAGCTGCTGGGTATGCTGCGTCAGCAACTCCCCGAAGTCGGCGATGAAGTACTCGGGCCGCTCAGACGTGGCGAATCGGTATCCCTCGATCTGGCAGGCAATCAGATTGATCTTGAACCGGATGACGTTCTGGTGGGTACCGAGCAGGCGGCCGACTGGGTCTGTGCGGACGAGCAGGGGATTCAGATCGCCGTTTCCACGAAGCTCACCCCTGAACTCGAACAGGAAGGCATGGCCCGTGACTTTGTGCGGCAGATTCAGCAGTTGCGCAAAGAAGCAGATCTGGAGATAGAAGACCGGATCAAAATTTTCTTCAATCCGGCAGACGCGACCGAAGTCAAAGAAGCAGTCACCAACTGGTCAGACTACATCCTCGGCGAAACACTCGGGGATCAGCTGGAACAGTCTGAACTGGCGGGTGACAGTAAGGAAGTTTCGATCGGTAACAGCAAGGTGTCGCTCCGGATCGAAAAGGCTTCATCCTGAAATCAAAAGTGGAGCGTAAATACGACAACAGTATTTACGCTCCCTTTCATTTTATTTCTCTGCAGCTTGATCCTGCTGTTCCTGCAGACGCTCTACCAGTCGGCCTACATACGATTGCAACCGTCGGTCCAGTTGATCATTCTTCAGAGGCAACCTGGCAATCTGGTCCTGTACCCAGGCGACTTTTTGACTTCCCAGCTTGTCCAGGCCATTTAATGCCAGCATCGCCACATAAACTCCATCCTGATTCAGATTGGACAGAGACACCAGAGTGTCGACGGCATTTTCGACGTCCTGCTGGTCACCATATTTCCCGAGTGCCTCCGCCGCGATACAACGCACTGATTTGGAAGGATCTTCCAAAGCTTGTTGAAGGGGCTCCTGGGCCTGCGCGACCGCTTTTTCGCCCCGCATCAACAAGCCCATCGCAGCCCAGTAGCAGATGCCAGAATTCTGATTGGAGAGCCCTTTGATCAGCTGATCCACACCAGAGGGTTTCCCGGAAGATGCGAGGTCTGCCATCTTTAAAATCTGTTTGAGGGGATACAGGTCTTTGTTCTGACCAATCAGATAAGGAGCTTTTCCCTCTGCCAGGCTGTGAAACTCTGCTTCCGGTAAAAAGCCAAGGTCTCTGATTGCGAGGATTTTTTTATGCTGTGCCTGCTTCAGTTCTTCCAGTATCTTTTGATGTTCCGCCGAGTCAGCCAGATTATTGACTTCGTCCCGGTCTGTCTGGAGATCGTATAGTTCTTCAGCGGGCTTCGTCTCCCAGAAATAGGTTTGGGGTGGCTTGAGTTCGCCGGCGTCGTACATTTTCTTCCAGATCTGGGTCGTGGGTGTCTGGAACATGTAATTCAGATACTGGCCATACTTTTTGTGGGGCATGTAGTTTTTGATATAGAGGTAACGCTGGTCTCGGACTGATCGCACCAGATCGTAGCGTTCATCCATTCTGCCTCGAAAGCCGAACAGATACTCTTGCGGTGTGGTATTAAATTCTCCCATGAAGGCATCCCCCTGCATATGCTGCGGCGGTTTGATGCCTGCCAGACTCAGTACGGTAGGAGCAAAGTCAACAAAACCTACCAGGCGATCTGTTTTTCCCCGGGCCTGGTAATCGGCGGGAGCCAGCTTGCGAAACTTTGGAGGAACATACACCACCAGGGGAACCTGCAAGCCGGAATTATATGGCCAGCGTTTGCTGCGGGGCATGCCTGAGCCATGATCTCCATAATAGAAAATGATTGTATCTTCGGTGAGACCGGCGTCTGCCAGCTCTTTGAGATTCCTGCCGACCAGCGCATCCATTTCCGTGATCCGATCGTAATACTGTGCCCAGTCATGGCGGACTTCTGGAGTATCGGGATGATACGCGGGAACCCGGACCTTGGCAGGATCATGCACCAGAGTGTGCGGCCGATTTCGTATTTTACTTTCGTGACTGATTGTATGATTGAAGACCGCAAAGAAAGGTTGTCCCGGTTTTCGATTTTTCCAGTGAGCCTTACCATTGGATTGATCCCAGATTTGTCCAGCTTTCTCCACATTGTAATCTTCTTTACTGTTATTCGTGCAGTAATAGCCAGCCTGCCTCAGGTACTGTGGGTACAACTTTATATTCTCAGGCAGCTTGACCATACTCCGCATATGCTCGGCTCCCAGACAGGTGGGATACATACCGGTAATCAAAGTGGTTCGCGCGGGCGCACATACCGGAGCGGTCGACCAGCAGTTCAGATAGATCATGCCTTTTGAAGCCAGTTTGTCTATATGGGGAGTATCCGCATACTCATCCCCGTAACATCCCAGATGGGGACCATTATCTTCACTTGTAATCCACAGAATATTAGGCCGCACCGTTTCCGAGTCTGCCGCAGAATGACTGACCGAAGTCAATCCCGTGCAAACAAGAAATATACAGAACAAGAACCAGGTAAACTGATTCAGCAGAGCACTTCGAAACCGCATATCATTTTCTTTCAAATCAAAAGTTGTAAAGCATCTCTTTGTCCAGGCTCCCCAACAGCCATATGTAGTGCAGGAGAGTGGAACAGGGGTTCGCCGGCAGAAAGAAACCCCGCATTACCTGCTGCGGACATCATAACATAACAGGAGATCCTGATCCCGCAAAAACAGCTTGCCATCGACGACGACCGGGTGAGGCCAGGCCATATTTCCACTGCGATCCGGCTGGTTAAAGCGACCTTTTTCCACATATGCTTTCGGGTTGACTTCTACCAGCGCCACCGGTCCTTTTTCGCTTCTCAGATAGAGATGCCCGTCGGCACAAGTCAGTGCACCTTTACCTACAGAGCGATCCTGCCAGACAGTCTGCCCGTTAGACAGATTGATGCAGATCAATACGCCCGGGTCACTCGCGCCATACAGGAAGCCATCCACTTCCACCATTCCACCATGGTGATTTTTCATTTCGGGAGTGAAGAATGCCAGTTGCGCGTTGACTCCATTTTGAGCCGCCGATAATTGAACCAGGGCACCCCCGGTCCCGTATCCGGAAGCATAAAATATCGAATTTTTCTCCGCAAAGAAAACAGGGGCAGAGCAGTTCGCTGTTTTGTTTGCCGCCTTGTCATTCCCCCACAAAGGTCTGCCACTGGCAGCCTCGATCCCCATCACACCGGCATGTGTGAAATTCACATACTGCCTGATACCTCCAGTATTAATAGTAATGGCAGAGGCATAACCGGCCTGCGGATTTCCGGGTACATTCGATTTCCAGATGAGGCTGCCGTCCTGTTTCTTTAAAGCAACCATGGTTGCTCCCTGTCCCCCCGGAGTACAGATCAGCTGATCCCCGTCAATCAGTGGTGACTCACTGATTCCCCAGACAATATTGCGTGCGTTAAACTCCTGGAGGATATTCTTACTCCATTCCACATTGCCATCTTTGGCTGACAGACTTACCAGATTTCCATTGGCGCCCAATGCATAAATCTGATCGCCATCAATAGTGGGCGTAGAACGAGGACCATTGCCCTGATTATTTTGAAACATAGGCCCGTTGGAATGTGTCCAGGCGATTTCACCAGTATTGACATCAATGGCTATCACTGTTTCTTCATTGCCTTTTGTGCCCATCGTATACAGCAGATTTCCACTCAATGAAACAGACGAGTATCCTTCACCCAGGCCCCGCGCCGTCCATAACAGTTTGGGGGGATTCTGGTTCCAATCCTTGCTCAAGCCGGTCTCATAGGAAATATTTCGCCGATCCGGTCCCCGGAACTGCGTCCAGCCCTGTGCAGCAGGTTCTGCTCCCGATGTTACCGTACTTTTGCGTTCCTTCATTGTTTTTTTTGAACCACTGGCAGGTTCACCCGTTTTTTTTGCTACGGCCTCTCGGACGGAAAAGCGGGTGATTTCGCCCTTGGATGAAGTGAAAACCGTGGCTCTCTGCCCGATTTCAAACTGCTCGAATTCAGCAGGTTTCCCGTTGAATGTGACGGGCACGTCTGCAGGAATCAGAAAGCTTTTTTCTTTTCCCTGGCTCGATTTAATCACGACCTGTTTTTGTGCCGCAGAAACGGATTGGATTTCTCCGCTGAAGATAGCCGCCTCAACTCTGCTGCTGACACTGATCGCCAACAGACTGACCAACAAACTCAATCGACTGACAGATCGCATGAGAAATCCTTCTGATTCGGGGAAACCGGACTACAGAATCTGGTGTTAAAAAATCCGTAAACAGGACTCGATTATACTGCACTCCGGTCACGGGATGAAGCAGGAAACCTGAATTGTCGAAGTTTGAACACGTTTCTCCCGTTTCAGGATTAGAACAAATCAAACCTCTCACTGGAAATTCAAGGCCTTATTTTTGCTGCTGAGAGTCGAAAGTCATTTCTATATACACAGGTCGATGATCAGAAACCCAGGTCCAGCGATTCTCTGCTCGATGAAGTTTTATGAATCGATTCACCCAGATACCATCCAGATCCAGCACGGGTACAGGCAGTGGCCAGGTCGCCAGATAACCGTCGCCGGCTACTTCAAGGCTGTTTTGTAGAGTCTTTCTCAACGGGTCAAAGTGCACGGAATCTGCTGGTGTATTAAAGTCTCCCAGCAACAGCACCGGTTGCTGGTTCAACGAAGAGACCTGAACTGCCAGTTCGTTGAGAGCCGCTCTTCTTGATTTCAATACATTGCTGTTGATATCCACCAGAAAAACATCAGGAGCTCTGATATCTGGCCGATCGGACGCTAACTGAAGGTTCAGATAATGCCCCATATCAGCCAGCCTGCCTGCAGAAATTTCTGCGATCGGAAGACGAGAAAGAAATACAAAACCATTCTGAACAACCTGGTAGGAATGATCCGGGAATGACTGCTTCCAGAACTGCTTCATTTCAGCAGAATCAGCGCCGGCTTCGACCAGGCCGATCAGATCCGGATCGAGTTGCTGTAATTCATTGATGACATGTTCCATTCCCCAGATTCGATCACCTATATTCCAGAACAGAGCTCGCGTCACTGTCTGGTCGTGGCCTGCTGTTCTGTTCTCATTTATATTACTGAGGAACTGTGTCTTCCAGCACCAGATCCCGGTCATAATCGAGAGCAGGAACCAGATCACAGCGATCCGCCGCCAGTGCACTCTCCAGGTCAGTATGCAAAGGACGAAAGCCCCCAGACTTAACAAAATCAAAGGCGACATATAAAAAATCAGAGCCGCAATCGCACTGCTGGAGTCTCGGATCGTAAAACGTATTGAGATGGCCAGGCACCAGAAGACGGAAATCAGAAGCACGCTCGCTTTCAACAGCCAGATGTGAATTGATGTTCGCAGCCTGGGTCTGGAAGAGGGCTCCTTTAGATGATCCTGACTGTCTGCGCGCTCTGAATTCATTTCTTTGTTTTCTATTGAACCGGTTCGCGCTGTTCAGCGCGAAATTCAGTTGATTCCCTGTCACTTCTACTGGTGGGGACGGCTTAAAATATGTTATGATTCCGCTGCAGTGATGACTGCCAAAGCAGTTGCTGATACCAAATTCACCTTCAGAGGATTTCACTCACAATGAGCCAGACCCCCGAATCACGCATCCAGGAACTGGGACACACACTGCCTTCTCCTCCTCAGGCTGTGGGATCATACATTCCCGCCACCCAGTTTGGAAATGTCATTGTCACCAGCGGACAGTTGCCATTTATAGGCAGCGAATTGATGTTCAAGGGAAAAGTGGGGGATCAGTTGCATGAAGACGATGGATCCAATGCCGCCTGCCTTTGTCTGCTGAATGCCCTGGCTCAAATTAAAGCCGTGACAGGAGAGCTTTCAAAGATCAAACGCATTATCCGTCTGGAGGGGTACGTCCATTCCGCGCCTGGATTTGATCGACAACCTTATGTATTGAATGACGCCTCACAGCTCTTAACTGACATCTTTGGTGATAGAGGCAAACATACTCGGATAGCTTTGGGGATCTCAGAAATGCCCTTAAATGCAGCCGTTCAACTGGCTCTCTGGGTAGAGGTCGAGTAGTCAGCACGCTGAATAATATGGATTGCAAATCAGCTGAAGTGCCACTTTTAATGGATTGTTCAAGATGAATTGGCCCGAAACGAGGCGAGAGAAGCACGCGTATTTCAACAAACCGGCTCTATCTGCATTTTTCGTATTCCTGATGGGCCTGATTCTGTCGACGAACCTGGTGAATGGCCAGTTGCCCGAGATTAATCCCGGGAAACCTCAAACTCCGCAAGCAACCGAAGCTCCCGTCCAGCCTTCCCGTTCCCAACCAGGATCAGAACCCTGGACCTCGTTTCTGGGCAATCATCGAAATGGGATTTCCGATGAAACAGGTCTGAACCTGGATTGGAATGTGCATAAACCAGCCGTTTTGTGGCGGGTTCCCCTGGGAGGTGGTTATTCTTCAATGGTCATTGCCGAGGGTCGTCTCTGGACAATGGCCACGCATCTGACGAATGATCTCGTGTTCTGCTTCGATATCCAGACCGGGAAAAAACTCTGGTCTACTGTCGCCGCCCCTACTTATATCGATCATCAGAAACAGGCGCGCGGCCCCCGTTCTACACCGACTTACCACGCCGGCAAACTGTACTGCCTGCTACCTGCCGGAGATTTACTTTGTCTGAATGCAAACTCGGGTGAGATTCTCTGGAAAGTCAATATTTTTCAGATCAGCGGCGCGCCGCGACAGGAAGAACAGACTTTATATTACTGGGGGATGTCCGCCTCCCCGCTGATCGAAGGAGATCTGGTTATCCTTCAGCCGGGAGGAGATAACAATAACTCGGTGATTGCCCTCAACAAGGATACGGGAAAACTGGTCTGGGGAGCAGGCAACGATCCGCCCGGATATGGCTCTCCCATCGTGATTGAGACGCTGGATCAGCGACAGATTATTGTGCCGACCGGCTCATCAATCCTCTCGTTGAATCCCGAAGAAGGGAGTCTGCTCTGGCGGATTGTCTGGGGTAACAAATACAACTGTAACTGCGCTACGCCTGTCTGGAATGATGAATCACTTTTCATTTCTTCCGCTTACGGTACGGGCTGCATGCGGTTTGCTTTATTTCGTCAGAAAGAAGAAATCAGACCGATCTCTCAATGGAAAAGCCTCTCACTGCAGAATCAGTTTGCGACCAGTATCATCAGAGACGGCTATATTTATGGTCCACACGGCGACCTGGCATCTGTCTCCTATCGGTGCCTGGATATGCAGCGAGGGAAGATACAATGGCAGACCCGTCGTGTGGGAAAATGCACTCAGATCGCCGCGGAAGGGCATCTGATCTGCCTGACAGAGCAGGGGACACTGATTCTGGCCGAAGCCAATCCGACGGAATATCACGAGAAAGGCAAACTGACCGGTTTGCTCGAATTCAAAGCCTGGGCCCATCCCGCGCTGGCAGATCGTAAACTCTATCTGCGTGATGAAAAAAGACTGATCTGCCTTGATCTCCAAAAAAAATAGCCGTGCCGAAGTTAATCCCTCTGGCACGGCTTTTGATTCCTGTGTTCAAACCAGGCGGAAACGCATCACGTTGCTCCTGAGCAGCGTCTCTCAATATCTGTACCTGGGACATTACATCAAAACGGCACACCGTCTAATTCGGTTCAGAACTGTTTTCCAGTTGCTGTTTCAGTGCCTGCAACTTTTGCTGCTGTTGCTGTACCTGTTTTTCCTGGGCTTCAATTTTCAGTTTTAAAGCCTGTTTATCAGTCAAATCGATCACTTTGGGACGTTGTTGCCCCCGGCTCGGCAGAATTCGACGGGGGGGATGCTTGAGTTTCTCCAGAGCGACTTTATTTTCAGCTTTGATACGTGCCAGAATTCGATCTGCCTGATAGATCGTCCGTCGCGCTTCTTCAAATGCGGTGTGTTCTTTTCCATCGGGGCCAATATATCGCTGCCGTTGAATCAGACCACGTTGCTTCAGGCCCTCATTGTCAATTTCAGTTCCGAGTGCGTCATTTCTGCCTAATTCATTGTTTTCAATGCCACCATTCTCATTTATATCATTTTCGGCAGCGACAAGGGCATCGTAAAAGGCTCTGACCAGTCCTGTTTTTAAATCAGAGCGGTCATAGTCCCGGTAGTCCGAATCCTGTGCAATTGTGTCTTTGACCTGAGGCTCTCCCCCAGGAACAAGAACTTTGGGTTTCTGATCTGCAGAACTGAATCCGGTCATCGTGAGATAAAACCCACCCATGACAATGGCTAAAATCAGTAATCGTTTCATGATGCTGCCTCATCCGATCTATTAAGTTGAAAACAACCGCAGGTTGTATATTCATCGTACCTATTATATTCGATTCATTCCGTTTATTTCAATCTTTCTGTAACAAAAAGGGAAAACACCAGAATTTAAACAGGATACACAAATAAAAAAGGCCTGAGCTGTCTGCCCAGACCTGTTCTATACTTAATATGCTTTGCGGCCGTAATTTCTAGGAATTGATGGCATTAATTGCGTTGGCAAGGTCCATCAGTTCATTGATTAAAGCACCGCGCAATGTGGTCAACCCTGCAATAGCTCCAATCCCAATTATGGTGAGCAGCAGCAGATATTCAACAAACACAGCACCACGAACTTTTTGCTTCCAGCGCCTGGTTTGTGTTTTAATTTTATGAAACACAGGTCTCCCTTTCATATGTCCAGATAGAAAATCCTCAGAGAATGAGATATGCACAACCTGTACCAATCATTCGAAATCTGGGGATTCTACAAGCGGAGAGGAGAAGTCCGTTAAAACAACTGAAAACCGCTTGACCTCTGCAGAAAATGGATTATCAGTTCGGGCACGAATCTGCTGGGAATCAGAGCCTGGAGACGATGCAAGTGTTAACAAACAGAAACACTTGCGTTAACCTGAGTTCCTGAAGATTACATATGCGGGGAATTTCGCGAGAATGCTTAAAGCATTAACTCATTAGAGATTCATGAGTTAAGTGCTTTGATTGCGGCTTCCCGGGTATCGAAGGTTTCCCAAAGCTGATCCAGGTGAGTAACTTCCAGCACCTCAGTGCAGTATTCACTCAAACCGCAAATGGTAAACTTCCCACCTTCACGATGGTTCAGACGATTCCACATCCGGAAAATCACTTCGATAAAAGCGGAACCAAAAAATGAGGTGTGTGAGAGATCCAATACAACGATCGGGGGAGTCGCCGATTCTGCCACCTGCAACAGAACATCCGTCAAGGCGTCCAGCCTGGGTTCGTCCAAGTTTTCATATTCAGGTCCCAAAGCCACTACAGTGACCTGACCTTCTTTGACAATTTCCGGTGGATAATCAGCAGGCATAATTGAACTGTCAACTAGAGCGTCATTTGTAAAAGCCCTCTCTGGATTCAGAAGAGGACATCAAAGGAACCTACACATAGTAATCCATATCACTAAAGTGTCAACCAAGAAATGGGATTCGAGGTCCAAGAACTATCGACGCAAGTCTATTAAAACCGAATATTTATCAACGCGTCATCCTCAGCGTACTCCCCCCAGAGTCATACACATTCAGAGTGGAAAAGCAGGGAAGCAGCTTTATTGCTCGTTTTTCCAGTCCTGCAGTTTGGCTTTTACTTTCAGTTTTTGATTATTCCGAAATATCGTGAGCGTCACGACATCACCCACTTTATGTGTTTCCAGCGCATCAAGGAGTGAATTCGAGCCCACAATCGGCGTTTCATCCATTTGCAGGATCAGATCTCCCAGTACAATATTTCCGCTGTTATCTCGTCTGATTTCCAGTAAACCTGCCTGATCGGCGGCTCCACCTTCTATGATATCCTGAACCATAACTCCCTGGATCGAAGCTGGTAAAATCCCATTCTTTTTGAGTTTACCAGTCACAAAGTCATCGACTCCCGTAAAGTTCAGACTGGGACTCCGAATCTTTCCATAATCGATTAATTGAGGGACAAATCGGCTGATCAGATCCACCGGCACTGCGTAGCCAATCCCGGCATAAACATGTGATGAACTGTAGATTGCTGTATTCATCCCGATCAAGCGTCCGGAACTGTCGAGCAGGGGGCCCCCAGAGTTACCAGGATTGATGGCAGCGTCGGTCTGGATCACATTGCGAATCGATCTTCCGGTAACCGAAATAATCTCCCTCCCCAATCCGCTGATGATCCCTGTAGTCAAAGTCTGGTCCAGTCCAAAAGGGTTTCCGATCGCCAGAACGGTCTGCCCGACCTGCAGGTTGGAAGAGGATCCAATCTCAATGGGTTTCAGCTGGTCTTCCGGTACATCGATTTTTAATACAGCCAGATCCTTTGAAGGAGCAATTCCCACTGTGTATGCGGTCCGTGTTGTGTTATCGGCCAACGTCACAGTCATTTCATCTGCATTTTGGATCACGTGATAGTTAGTCACGATATGCCCCTGTCTGCCCCAGATGAATCCACTACCAGATCCCTGTGGCGTTTTCTGTTGATTCAGACTGAACCGGCTCAGTTCAAATGCAATCTCAGCTGTGCGGATATGAACCACCGAAGGCGAGGCTTCCCGAAACAGGTCGATCGTCCTGATTTCAGACTGGGTAAGATCCGTTGTCATCGGAAACTGATACGAGGTCTGGCGGAACTGACGTCTGATCAACTCGCCCGCCATCAGGACGATCAGAACGATCAGAATGAGAATTAACCAGCGTTGGATCGCTGAAGATTTTCTGGATGGAGAATCCAAGCTGTCTGTCCCTGCTTCTGAATGGATAACCTGATTTTTCCCAGCAATTGAAAGAGACTGAGTTCAGAGTGACTGGCTTGTATTTTAAGTCAGGCCACTCCGGTATCGCAACCGCTGTTTCTCTCCCTTCAGCAATCTCCGCGCTCTGATTACTGCAACCTGGCTGCAGTAGAATTCAAATCACTGACCGCTTTGATAAAACGTTTTTTCAGTTTGGGAGATAATTCCGGGAATGCAGAAACGACTTCGGGATTTAACATTTTATGACAGCGTTCCACAGCAGAACAGATCCGCTTGATGGCCTGTTCGGGAGTGATTTCAGGTTTCGCTACGACAGCGACTTCTGAGTTCGAACCTTGAGGTGCGGGGGCACCGGCTCCGGAGCGGAAAGGACTGTAGTCGCTGCCTGAACCACCCACGTCGCGCGCGTGAGCACCCACCGTGGCAGGAGAGTCAGACTGCTCGCGGGAACCTGATTCTCCCCGATCCAGTTGACCATATTCAGAGGGATCTTTTACAGAGATGGGTTCATCTGAGACAAAGGCCACTTCGGAATCGACCGGGTATTCTTCAAACGGTTCGGAAATCGAGAGATCTTCTCCATTCACAGCACGCCGCCATGCTTTTAACTCGGCAACAGTCGCCTGATTTTCTTCGGCCCACTGCAGACATTCCGGAGCATCATCCCAGGTTAATGCGATATAATAGTGTGACCATTTGAGATGCTGGTACTGTTCCCGCACATCTCCAAACGTTTCCCAGACCCGCCGCCTCTGATAGATCTGATCGCCACTCAAACCGACCATGGCACCAAAATCAGCATCGGTTCTGCCTTTGGCATATTTTTTTGTCCATTGTGCAGCACATTCACCAATCACCCAGCTACTGTCGCTCAGGGCTTCTCGGGCACGGTCAATTAGTTGATCTTCCGTCATTTTTGCTGTTGTGTCTGTCTGATCAATCATGTTATTTCTACTGGTCTATTCTGAAAATGAAAAAACTCTTCTCAATCCAATTAGAACATTTTGGGGAAAATGAGGAGAGAAATAATGAACTAATGCCACTGGAATCACCTCTGAAAGAGAGCAGGGCAGATCTATTTTCGATGCTACACGGATTTGACTTGGAATGCCACCAAAGCGGGACAGTTAGTCAACCAGAAGGTATTTTCGCTCATTTTCAGCAGATACAGTTACTGCAACCTGCTCAAAACAGGACTGATCACATCATTGTTAATATGGGTAGCCTACAAAAATTTTACCGATCGGTGGCTGCATGCTTGACCTAACTTCGATCGGTTATTAGGATTCGGTCAAATTCAGACGACGAAGAGTCGAATAATGACTGTATCACTTCTGTTGATTAAATAATTTCAACACAATAAACTCGCAAGAGTTAAGAGTTTATCAGAGTGGTAAGCACAAAATTCAGGGCGCCGTAGCCAAGTGGTCTAAGGCGGCGGATTGCAAATCCGTTATTCCCCGGTTCGAATCCGGGCGGCGCCTCTTCAGTAAAAACAGCCTCCCAATAGAGGCTGTTTTTTTTGCGCACAAATCTTTCGAAGAACGCTATTTATTTTGGCTGTTTTCAAGCTCGATCAGGAACTCTGAGTTTTTCAGACAATGAACCAGACTGATGTCGCCGGCCATTCTTCCTCTGCGATCCGTAATCTGATCTGCGGTATTCACCATTCGGTCTAAGCCTGCAGTTAATGCCTGCCTGATCGCAGCAGACTGGCTGGGCTTCAGTTCTGACAGTTCCGATCCCGAGGCATTCCACAATATCCAGGATGTAGTGAGATCATGCAGATTTGCAGTTCCCCGAGGATAATACTGATCCATCCTCAGTTCCCAGGCAGATTTTGCCTGCTGTAAACTGTCATTGAAGAACTGCTGGCTTTCTGTTTCTCGATTCTGACTTTGATAGTATTTACCCTGAACATAGTTCAAATTTGCTTTAGAGAGATCAACCAGATCCGCTCTCCCCAAACCTGCTCCATTGGATGAAAACCACTCGACAGCAGACTCAATCTGATGGAGATCTTCTGCATAGTTCATCAGACTCGTCTCATCTTTCACTCCCCTGAAATGATTCTGCTCCTGCCGGGCAATATTCACAGCACGAGAAGCACGACGGTATTCTGCCAGTCCCGCTTCCCCCACACTGAATTCTTCATTCCGAACGGAAAAATACTCATCAGAGAGGCGGGTGATCTGTCCCAGGGCAGCCTCTTGCCCATCCCGGTTGTGTGAGACTCCTGCTATTTCATAATCTGTTTGAGCCAGAATCAATCTGGCGTGCACCAGATCTCCATACCAGCCTTGAGCAGCGGGCTGATCAAAAGCCTGTAACTGTTCAACCGCTTTCTGAATCAGAGCTCTCTTCTCATTTAACAATAATTTGGCGCGCCCCTGATTCTGCACATCCGCTGCCCTGATCTTCGTATCGTAAGCAAGATTTAATGCCAGGTGATAATCTGACAGTGGGATCAGGCCCCGCGAAAAAGTATCCTCCGTCTGGCTGATTAATTGATTGGCGGTTGTGACTGTCTGTTCCAGTTTTTGCCGCAACTCACGAGAGAATGACTGTTTTTTAAGTTGATTCTGGTTCTCTGGCCTGGGAGCAGTCACTGGCGACTGCTGCACTCTTTTGCCTGCCATGTTTTCTGGCACAACATTCAGTGGAATGTAATGCCCAACATCCCCGTTTTGTTTCGCTGACAGCCCTGCATTGATACTGACAAGCGCTGTCTGGGCAGATTCTTCATCCAGAAAATTTTGGACTGACTGTCGAGTCTCTACAGAAGATTGAGAGGGCAGAGGCTGCTCAGGCAACGGCGAATGAGAACTGGAAGGAGCGATGACCAGTCCCACCATAAACAGCAGCAGAGAACAACTGATACAGAAATGAATTCGATCGCTCATAGGGATATCAAGTTACCAGAATGGATGAAGCCCTGAAAATAAATCTCCGGACATTGTCAGAGCGATCCATGCTGTTTGATTCTCGAACTTCCTGCTTTTTAAGATCGACAGGTTCTGCATCACATATTTCAAAAACTTCAGGCGGCGTTGTAATACAAACGAGATGTATTTCTGGCAGTGATCGGCGAACTGGTATGAAACGATTAACTGGACCAGTGACAGCAAGACGGTAAAGCGCAATCCTCTCCCTCAAATACAGAAACCCTTCCAATAAACTTCCGAAATAAAACCGCCTGTTATTTTACTCGGCGAAAAGTCATCAATCGATAAATGCACATACATACACATTTAAATTGGATTCATTCCGCAATTTTTAAATTTCTTCCTAGCTTTAGATCAGGTCGAATATTTACTATGAACCCAGCATTATCATCTTCCTATTTACCCCTGATTACATATTTGCTTCCAGTGATAACATTTGTTATCGTAACGCAGCCGTAATAATCGATACTACCCACCTATTCATCCCAGTCATCCATATATATGGCTTGCTCATTCGCAGGTTGGGATACTGGCTGAACATATTATTTCGACAGTTGGTTTTAGATCATCCGTTTACTTGATCGAATATAAAAGGTTCTCTGATGCACCCGCTTGGAATTCTTTACACATCGGATACCCAATTAGAGCAGAAGCTCAGCCGTCAGCTGGAAGAGATCAATCTGAATCTGAAAACTGTTTCCTGCCTGAGTGAATTGACTTGTGCCCTTCAGGAAGCAGGCCAACCTGTATTATTTATCGATTTACGAGCTGATCTCGCCAGTTCTGCTATTGATGACCGCAAGGCAGTCTTACTATACATACGCGAGCAATGCGAAGCCCCTGTCAAGGTCGTTGCTGTCATTGACCAGTTTATTCACATTGAATTACTGGAGTCAGCCAATTTTGTAACAGACTGTTATCTGGAATATCCACCGGTTGCAGATGAAATCCAGTCACTATCTGAAGACCTGGACGCCATCCCCCCGGTGGTAAAATCAGCCAGTCTGCCAGAATCGCGTCATATTTTTGATCGAAATCAGCACGTCACCACTTATACCCAGTCAATGATTCCCATTCTGGATCAGATCACAAAAATTGCCCGACATAACGTCACCTTACTTCTGGTTGGTGAAACCGGTACCGGTAAAACGACTCTGGCATCCATGATTCACGAACTCTCCCCGCGCAGCGCAGAACCATTTCAGAACATCGCCTGTGGTGCACTTCCTTCGGATTTGATTGAAAGTGAACTCTTTGGTCACCTGAGAGGTTCATTTACAGGCGCCGATCGCTCAAAAATTGGTCGTTTCGAAGCGGCAGGCAAGGGGACTCTCCTCCTGGACGAAATAGATATCCTCTCCTCCAAAGACCAGGCAAAATTACTGAAAGTTATTGAAACGGGGCAGTTTGAACCGGTGGGATCTACTGAGTCCCGTTTTTCTGAAGCACGCCTCATCGTCGCTGCGAATGTGGAGCTCGATGAACTGACCCGCAACAATAAATTTCGCTCTGACTTATATTACCGCCTGAACGTTCTCCAGTTCCGACTGCCGGCACTCCGTGAGAGACCGCATGATATCATACCTCTGGCAGTCCAGTTTATCACAGAATGCTGTGAGCAACACGGAATCACCATCACAAAAATCCATCGCAGTGTGCCTGAGATGCTCAAACAGTATCAGTGGCCCGGCAATCTGCGGGAGTTAAAAAACCAGATTCAACGCGCTGTGCTGTTTTCCAATCATGGCGAATTAACCTCTCATGAATTTTCTCCCAACATTATCGAAGATGTCAACAAGGGTCGTCAGGAAGAAATGCATCGAGCCATAGAGAGTAAATCACTGGCAGATCAGGTAGCGATCAGTGAGATGCATCTGCTTCAGAAATCGCTTTCAGAGAATGGATACCGCAAAACTGCCACTGCAAAAGCCTTGGGAATCAGTCGGGTCGGGCTCTATAAGAAAATGCGCAAGTATGGGATGCTGGAACAGGCCAAACCTGCTGCCAGAAAGAAAATTCAATCGGAAACCTAATTCAGAATTGAATGAAGCATACGAGCTGTGGTAACCACTGCGTCCCCAGCTGTTCCGCTCCCGTTGCCTACCTGGTTCAATTTCGGTTTTACAGGCCACTCTCATCAGACTGAAGACGAATTGATTCAGAGGTGTTACTGATGGAATCCCCGTAAGTCGTTGGTTCCAGAATACCCCCCGGGCGATGTTCACGGATCAGGAAATTACGCAGTTCAAGAACTGCCGGACCGAAGAACAGAATGTAGATGGGAGGCGCCATGCAGAAGATGATGGGAAACAACAGCTTGATACTGGTTTTGCTGGAATTTTCTTCAGCCCGCTGTCGGTATTTTCTTCGTACTCCATCTGCAAAATCAATCAAGGCTGTTGAGACATTCGTCCCCAGTCGCTCCGTCTGAGAAATCATTAAAGACAGGGCATTCACATCAGGTGCATCGATTCGTTTCGCAAACTGCTTTAACGCATCCGGCATGGAGTTGGCATCTGCATGCCGACGAATGATTTCGAATTCGACAGCGATATCCGGATGAGAAAATCGAACCTCTTCGGTAACACGCTCTAAAGCTGTCCGCAAGGGAACCCCACCGGTCAGACACATCATCACCAGGTCAAGTGCATCAGGCAATCCTCTCTGAATGCGATGTACTCGGCGGTTTGCCTGATTATTCAGGACAATCCGAGGCAGACCATAGCCAGCGCCCGCAATAATTAATCCCGCAACCAGAATAATTTCCGGCATATTCGAACCAGGGTCTGCTAACACACAACCAACACCGGTGACGATTAATACCAGTACTACCAGCATATTGCGTGTTGCCAGATATTCCACCAGTGCCGTTGAGCGGTAGTAACCAGCCCGCTTCAGATCGAGTTCAATTTTCTGAATTTCCTGATCAGCCTGGGGAATGACACCGGCAAATGCACGACTGAAAACTCCCACCTTGGACGTTTTATAATAATTGGCTCCCCGGTCATCGAATTTAGATTTATTTTTTCTACCAGCACGGTGGCCTGCTGCGATGGCATCTCCGATCAGGAAGATCACAAAACAGACTAACAGGAAAGTGGCAACTGTGACAATTTCGATAAACATGAATATCTCTTTAATAATCAACCGGCATCACAGGGTTTGTCAACCAGTTTGTGAAATTTCAAATCGACTTTTAATAATCTGTTCTTAAGAGGGTCGATACCCACAGGATCCCGATCACTTCCAGAACAATTGCTATCAATAACAGGACATTACCAACAGGATCGGTATAGAGATTGGAAACATGATCAGGAAATGCCACCAGTAATACGACAAAGGCCACGGGAGCGACGACTGTCATCAGTAGGGCCGAGGCACGGCCTGCCCCTGTAGAAGCTTTCATCTGACGACGATAGTTAATGCGATCACGGACTACTGCTGACATTCGTTCCAGATTGGCAGGCAGATTCCCACCCGTTTTACGGTATAGCATCAATGTAGATGTTAAGATTTTCAAATCGACCAGCTGGATGCGGCTGGAAAGTGCCTTCATGACCGCAGGCACAGATAGGTTCATATCAAGTTGACGCGCACAACGTCTGAATTCAGAACTCAATGGACCTCTGGTTTCCTCCCCTACAATCGAAATTGCCTGCTCAAGACTGGCTCCGGCGTGGGTCGCTCGAGCCAGCAGATCGATCATTTCCGGAAGCTCTTCCTGAATAGTCTGCATGCGTTTTTTTCGACGAAAGTGCAAAATAATGAGTACTGCAATCATTCCCCCTATCATCCCGGCAATTCCGGCCAGGGGCTGGTTCGAGTAGATGAAAATGCTGCCACCAGTTACTAGACCGCAGACAATCAACAGGAGGAATGCACTGAACGGTGTGAAATCCGAACCGTTCTCCAGAACCAGACGATCAAAACTCTGATCAAATCTTCCCAGCAGACTGGATGCTGGCTCTTGATCAAATACGTTATGAATTCTGCGCAACCGAGGCCGCCTGGAAAACGTCTCGCCGTTTGAACCAGCCACTCCTGCCATATCGCGGACGAACAGGTAAGCCGCCAGTGCCGCAGTTGTCACTGCAGCAAAACAAATCAATGCTATTGATGAACTGTCCACGAAAGGAGTTCTCCACTTACTTTAACGACACGACACTCAGATCCAGAGACGAAAGGCCGCTGGTTTATTTCTTATTTCTTTTCGAAGATCTGCTGACTCAATTTGATACCGGACGCTTCCATACGTTTGAGACATGCGGGGCGATATCCGGTAGCATAAAATTTACCCTGTGCTTTCCCCTGGTCATCAATTCCAGTCTGTTCAAAACCAAATATGTCTTCTACCTTGTAATCCCCCTGACTATTCAGTGAGATAATTTCAGACACTTTAGTGATGCAACGTTGTCCGCCTTTGAGACGAGAAACGTGCAGGATGATTCCTATCCCATTTGCAATATATTGTCTGATCACAGGGAGAGGCAGATCAAACCCGCTCATCGCCACCATCATTTCCAGTCGGGCCAGTGCGTCGCGGGTATCATTGGCGTGAATTGTAGTCAACGAACCTTCATGGCCTGTATTCATCGCCTGAAGCATGTCCAGTGCCTCAGCACCTCTCACCTCACCGACAATGATTCGATCAGGTCGCATACGCAGACTGTTTTTCACAAGCTGTCTCTGTGAGATTTCCCCCACACCTTCGGTATTATCTACCTTGGTTTCCAGACGAACAACATGCTTATGCTGCAACAGCAACTCAGCAGAATCCTCGATTGTTATCAATCGTTCCTCACGTGGAATAAAATTCGACAGGGCATTCAACATCGTCGTTTTACCACTGCCTGTACCACCTGAGATCAACATGCTGATCCGGGAATCCACAACGGCGGCCAGGAAGTCCACGATCTCTGGAGTGACTGATTTCTTTTCAATCAGATCATCGATCTGTAAGGGTTTTGTTCCAAATCTTCGAATCGACAGAGAAGGACCGTTTAACGCCAGGGGAGGAATGATGGCATTAATACGGGAGCCATCTGGCAGTCTGGCATCCACCATGGGATTCACTTCATCAATCCTGCGACCAACACGTGACACAATTCGCTGAATAATTCGCATCAGGTGCTGATTATCGGCGAAAATAACGTCCGACTCCTGTAATTGCCCCGCTTTTTCTATATGAATTTCATAGGCATGATTGACCAGAATATCACTCACATCCGGATCCTGCATCAGCTGATCCAGTGGTCCCAGCCCGAAAACTTCACTCAGCAACTCCCCCAGAAGCCTCTCTCGATCAATTCCCTCCAGTACAGCAGCATGATCATCGCAGATTTCCATTGCGACGGCACGTACTTCTGCAGAAAGCTCTTTTTCAGAGATCTGGGCCAGCATGGAGAGATCGAGGGAATCAACCAGTTCCTGATGGATCAGTACTTTTTGTTTCTGAAATCGCAGTTCAGCTTCCCTGTTTTCAGGCAGGTAACTGACCGGTTCTACAAAAAGTTTTTTCGTACCAAGTGATTCCATGCTAAAAACCTAAATGTGTGAAGATTTATAATCCAGTGATAAGAGAATTCAACATTCAATGAAGTTCTCTGTTAATAAACATGATCATCACTGAAATCGAAGCGTACCATGACTGGTAAATGCTGCACTGATTAAAGCTAATCCATCAACGTGGGTAGGACGATCATCCGATATCGAACAGACATTACCTGACTGCGATTACAGACCACTCACGGGTGTCGAGATCTCTGAAGTTTTATTGTCTGACTGTTTCATAGTCGTCGTTGCTTTGCCGGTGGGGAGTACTTCAGAAGCAACTGGGGTTTCGATAGCATCGATCCAGCTCTGATTTTTGTAGGCCCGGTTACCTTTGAAATGCACAGTATTCAGACTACCTCCCCGATAAATATCCATACTGGATACGCGCTGGTTGGGCATGAAGCCAAGAATATTGGAAAGTGTGAGTCGATCACTGGCGCGGCCCGCTGAAACAACCTCTGTATTTTCATTGGGGTGGCGTAGTGCCAGGCTTAATATACCATGATCTTCAACCACCTTAAGCACTTTGCCCTGTTCCGGAGAGACTTCAAGAGTAACAGGATAGTGCACATCTTTCGCATCCCCCACCTTATGTCCGGGAACAGCCTGATCTCCGACAGCAAGGACGCGCACTTTTTCAAGAAGAGTGATCGTGGTTTCAGGAATTCCCTCTACTTGATTGGAGCGGAATAATACGTCAACCACTGTGCCAGGACGGGAAAATCCAGCCACGTTACCAATCTTGTGAATGGCGACTGTCACAGCCCGATTTCCAGGTTCGAGAAGCTCAGAAATGCCAGGCCCCATTCCACTGGCATATAGCTCTATCGTGTGAAAAGGCTGACCTGCTTTAATCGCCGTCTTGAGCGTTCGGCCGGAGATATACTGTGTTGTCATAATCCGCTGTTTACCCTGCATATCATAGTTTTTCTTAAGTAGCTCGGGAGTGATTTGCAGAATCGAGATATCGTCAAGAGACAGTTTCTGACCTGGAACCAGGTCGCGCGATGCAATCGGCAGCATTATTTTCTGTGGTCCTGCTGGTGGATCTTCAGCGAGTACAAATGGTTTTGGCTTTTCATGTAGATACTGCCTCACTGTGTAAGCTGCGCCGAGACCTAGTAAGATTGCGAAAATCGCTGCTGTCATGGTTCCTGGACTAATTTTTGCCACGCTAACTTCCCTGAAAATCTTCGGTGATAGATATTTGTGTTTGGATCTCATCTGGAGTTGGCCTTCAACAGACATCAGATGAAATACACTCGTTTTTAATTACATTCATGCTGCAAATTCAGCACAAAGTACTTCGATTTATTCGCTCGTTGCGGAGATGGTAAGGTCGAGTCCGGCAGGCGCCTCATTTACTGGATCACTGATACTGCTGGAATCAATATATTCACTGGTGACACCATTAAATGAATAACTGTAAGACTGATCAAAGCTCTCGATCGCAACAGCCACATCACCAAACTCCTGAACGATCTGATCCCGCAGTGTGACAACACCTGGTAAAAGCCCCAGCAGCAGAATTGTCATCAACAAAACTGTTGCAAAAGGGGAAACACTTCCTATTTCGTCCATCCAAAATTGAGAAGCAATTCTCATTCCTATCCGATTCCTGTCTGGGTAATTCAAGATTGAATTTTAACTGATCTTACACAAACTTCAGGCATCTTATGTGCCAAAGTCTTAAGACTTTAGAAATCATCTGTTTCCGGAGGGGCGTCTCCGGAAACAGATGAGAGAATCTCAAGCAGTTTATGGACCTTCGGGTTCGGGGTCGATTTGGACGAAGATGCAGGCTGGTTCTTCATCAGCAGTATCTGTCGTAGGATCACAAAAGTCGGTCAGGTCTTCGAACATAGAACCAGCTGTGCTGGATGTGTGTCCTGTAACACCTGAAAAACTGTAACTTTGATTAATGTTTGAAATAGCTAATGCAAGGTCACCTAATTCCTGAACCACCTGATCGCGAACGGTAGCCAGACCAACAACAACACCCAGAACCAGGATTGTGCCGATGAGTACGAGTTCTGACGAGACAACAAAACCGGCCTCATCATTCCAGAACTTATTAAGCATGTTCATTCTAACTCCTCATTAATATGTGAACTGATTTGACAGTTCTTTTGAACATTTTGAAAAAATAATTGAAACATCTTCAGTTGCGAATTAAATCAGAGAATTCTTTAAGTCAATTCGCACAGTCTGGAGTGAAACTTCACTCCAATCAAAAGCCACTTCTTAGCTTCCTTCGCCAGTAGCGATCACAATGCTGATACAGTGCGAAAAGGTTCCGGGGTCTTCTTCATCAACATCACAGAAGTCTGTGTTATCGATGAAAAGCGAACCCGCTGTGCTGGAAGAGTGACCAGTAATTCCGGAAAAAGAATAGCTCTGGTTGCTGTTCGAAAATGCAGCGGCAACGTCTGCAAGTTCCGCGATGACCTGATCACGCAATGTAGTCAGTCCGACAATCATGCCGAGAACCAACACTGTAGCGATCAGCACTAATTCTGTTGAAACGACGAAACCATTTTCATCATTCCAAAACTGCTGAAACATATTCATTCGTACTCCTCACATAGATCAAATGGTTAATTCCTACCCGATGCACCGCAAGCGAAAGCGGCTATTAACACCAAAGCAGATTAACTCGTCTGCATACGCCCAGCGCAGACGTTGCAAAAATACAGCAGACGATGTGCCATTTTGACCTACAGCCCATATTTTTCGCATTTTCACTCCACAATGCACCTTGCGCTTTCTCACGATAATTGAAGAAAACCTCATCACCGCTATAACCATCAACAATTAATCCGGGCACCAATTCCATAAATAATTGGATTGAATGGCAACCGGAGAATGTTACGGTACCACTGCGTTTCCAATCGTTAACACTCTGCAGCAAAGCGTTACCCATGATACACAAGCAGTGGCATTTGGATTCTCAAGACGATCAAACAGAGATTGAGAGCCAGAAATCTGACGACAGGTCAGTCAGGGAAGTGATTAAAGACGGTCAGTGACTTGAGCGGGTGCTGGGAGTTGAATCTGGTGAGGAAATTTTCCACGCCAGAGCGCCAGGGCACGTCCTGCATGTGACAGGAAGGTATAGCTGGCTTTAATCTCAGATTCAGGCATCTCCTGGATCGTCTCCACGAGCCAGTGCCCGGCTTTCTGAAGGGTTTGATCGGGAGGCAGTACTTCGGGGGGTGCCAGTGACCACCATTCCATGGCATGCCCCGTCGCCAGAACCCGGCGGGCGACGGGAGTGAATTTACTTTCCGAAGCCAGATCCAGAGGTTGACCGTCCCAGTTTTTATCCCAGAATCCTTCTTCGGACTGGTTTTTGACCAGCAGGCTGGTGATCCCCTGCAGATAGCTCACAACTTTCTCACGACCTGCTTCAGTCAGGATCGGAGTCTGTTCATCCACTCGGAGCAGGATCACAAGTGCATGTAATCGATGATTACCATAACAGACGCCTTTAACAGGTGGTTGTCGCATGATCCTTTCCGAGATCACATCGAAATTGATGTATTGCCCTTCGGTCGTCATCCAGTCCCTGGCGCTGTTCATATACAGGGCAAATACGACAGCAGACCATTCATACTCAACCTGATTCAGAGTGAAAGATCGCATTGCTTCCCCGATCATCACTGACAGTGACGTCTCGCCCTCTGAAGTCACCACCGGATAATCAGCGGGCGTTCCTACCTCTGCCAGGGTAGCAAGAGTATGATCTTCGTGGCTTGATGTCGCTAAACTTTCCTGCACCCGGGTCCTGACCCCATATTGATTATGGACTAATAAGGGATCGGTCTTTTCCCCCCAGACATCTCCAAATCGGCGATGGTCCAGTAGAATATCCCGCATTTCAATACCTGAAAGTGACTGCGGATCATCAAATTCTGCTTCGATTCCCCAGAAACGGAGTGCATGATCTACATGATTGATTTGTGGTGACTTGCCTCTGAAGCGGGGCTGAAGGCGATTCAGCACTTTTACGAGATCCTCGTCGGAAACAATCTCCAGCCGATTATACTCAGGTGCCACAGACAGAGGATTCAAGCGCAATTCCGGCAACTGCTTCTGCAGTTCCCAGCTTTGAAATCGAATGGCCCCCCAGGTGATGACAACACCGATCAGGAGCAGATGAAAACATAGAAATCCTGCCATTTTCAGCCTGGATTTTAACGACATGACTTGAGGACTCATGGCTGCACCTCCTGTTTTTCGTCGGCAGGTTTTTCAGCATCCTGAACCTCACTCTGACTGGCGGCAGCAATTAACTCTGGTTCCCGTGACACCACTACACTCAGATCATCTTCGTATACCACCTTGAAACCTTTCAACTTGCGCACCTGCCTGGCGAGTTGGACCTGTTTCTCCTTATGCACAATAAATGTGGTCACAGCATATTTTTCTGCAACCGCATGCCAGCCTCGATTCGCCCTGGCAATCCCCAGGTAATCCCTCCAGACCTGAGGCGGCGTGAGATGAACGGCATTGGTTGTCATAAATACATTCATCTCCGCGGGCCCATCCCAGACCAGCCAGTCTCCCCACCACTGCGGATTCCAGACCTGCCCCTGAGGAGGATGCTCTTTTAAAAACTCCGTCAATTTCCGGGGGGTTCCCTGGCTGTAAATTTTATCCAGGGGCCGGGGTTTCCCACCAAATAACGGCGTTGCAATATTCGAAAATGCGAAACCAAACCAGACGATCAATGCACAAACGGCTGTTATTAAAGGCGTTTTTCGGTACCAGAAAGAAACAGGCTGTTTTGAATTGTCATTTAAAACAGGAACAATTAACTCTCTCCGCGGAATTACATTTGTCAGATGAGGCACCATGGCATAGACAAAGACCACAGAAAACCAGCCAATCATTCTGACTCCCACAATCACCGCCAGGGACAACAGTCCCACCCGCAGCATATCTGCTGTCCGAATTGGCGTCCGGCTGTGGCGGAACAGGCCCAGCATCAACACCCAGGAGGCACAGAACCAGATCCCCTCGGCGTCTCTGAACTCAAGTGGCTCCCACTCCAGTACATCCTTCAGGTTGGGATTCCTGGGAAATGTCAGCGAGTTGAGAAACAGATCCATATGATAGGGGTTGAGCAGGGCTCCGCAGACCGCTAATTCAGTCACTACCAGCCAGCATCTGACCCAGGGATCACTACAGACCTGTACCAGGCTTCGGGTACGCCAGCCCACTTCCAGGACTCTACCCAGAAATTGCAGTCCCAGAATGGCCAGTCCCACAACAAAAGACCCATGCAGGTTTGCCCAGGCCAGAAAAATGAGAGGGATTCCCAGGTAAAGCGCCAGCAATAAGGCCAATGGTGCTTTTTTTCCGGAATTTTGGGTGTCATCACCTGGTTTGGCTGTTCGGTTCCAGACATCATATTTTTCTGACCAGGCCATGATCACCAGCATCAAAGCCACACACAACGTTCCAAAAATCTCGGGACGAATAATCGCGATCCGACTGGAAGAAATGACCACCAGCAGAAATGACGCCAGGGTACTGATGCCAGCGCGACCGGTTTTCAGATAAAACGCCAGCCAAAAGAGAATATGGCTCGTGAATACTGTTAAAGCGAAGACGTGAGATAAGCCCCGTACTCCAAATGATGCATAAACCTTGGCAAACAATACCTGTGAGAGCCAGGCGGCATCAATACTCTTAACCCCGTCCGCCAGAGCGAGAAAAGGGTCGTACACTGGTAGACTCTGATGCGCAACAATCCATTCGCCGTAGGAAACATGTCCCCAGATGTCTGAATAAAATATATGGACATTGCCAAAGTAGAAAAACAGCAGCGCAAACCAGAGACAGGTTACCAGTTGAGGCCATCCCATCGAGAACATTTCACGGTAAGACCGCTCTTCACTGTCAGAATGTTGTGACTCCAGTGTCTCGGGATAAGAATCAACCGACATAACGCATTCCACTATTGAAACGAACGACAAACACTAAATTTACGTTGAAAATCGAGGGATCTCGAGGCGCACCTCGAAAGCTCGCGAATTCATACCGCAAACAACGTTCCAAAGAATGGATGACACTGCTCAAAACCCGAGACTGAAGGGGAGCAGCAGTTAAGAATGCTGAACATTCTGTAAATTACAAAATCGTGTTTTGCAGCATTAGAAAAGACGGATCGGAACTCAGATCGGATCTGCTCAGACCACGATCTCCCGCCGGGCCAGTTGCGAAATCAGCGTCTCGGTATCCGTGAAGACTTCTGCCTGCATCCCCAGCAGGCGCGCCTGACTGATATATTCGACGATATCATCTGTATAGAAGGCTTCCTCAGGAGCACACTGGATTTTTTTCAGGGCACATTGGAAAATGGCGGGTTCCGGTTTGATGGCACCGGCAGTGTAGGAAGTCACATAGTCATCAAATCGCTGCAGAACTTCAAATTCATTCCAGATGAACTCAAAGTGAGATACACACGTATTTGAGAGAAGCACCAGTCGATATCCCTGAGTTTTTAATGCATCTAATACCGGGATGATGGTACTGTTGAGTTCAAAAATGTCCGAACCAGCAGTCTGCAGCGCCTGAATATCGACGGATTGCCCTACCGTCTGCTCAAACCAGCTGTGAAATTCAGCAGGAGAAAGCCTGCCCCGTTCGTATTCCCACTGGATTCCGGATTCAATCAGCAGATTCTGAATTTCCGCGCCGGACCTGCCACACAGCCCCCCCATCTGTTCACACATCTTATCATGTGAAAAAAAAGCGAGCACATTCCCCATATCGAACAGAAAAGTACGTATCAAGGCAAAGGCTCCTGAATTCAGGGTGATGAAAAAAGTGCGAACTGGAACATCGTCCATATTTCTCCCTCGCATCATAAATATCTCCCCGCTTCATACCAGAGGAATATGACCCGCGAAGTTTTATTTACCCGCTTACGGAACAGGAGAATAGACCTCTTATTGACGCTATCGGGTTATTTTCTTAAATTGCCGGTAGATAAGAACTTGATGAGAGCCCTTAGTTCTGGTTCCTGTCACATTGCAAGTTCAGGTTCGATTGATGTTCTGTGCCATCTTTCAATCCTGATTTATTTACATCGTGGAGAGAATAATAGATGGAATTCGAAGATCAATCTTCCTACCCCACCGGGGAACCAGGCAAAGAGTGGCCTTGCCTGCGACAATTTTGTGTGTTTATGGAAAACCGGGTCGGGTATCTCCATCAACTCTTAAAACTGCTGGAAAAATTTGATCTCAGAATCATCGCTTTAAGTACGGTGGATTCGGTCGACGTGGCAATGAGTCGGATCGTGCTGGATAATTACGAACACGCCCGGGAGATATTTGAACTCTCCAATTACACCTTCTTTGAAAAAGACCTGATCGGTGTCGAGCTTCCCGATGACACACAGCCTTTCATGCGTATCTGTCTTTCGCTGCTGCAGGCTGAAGTCAACATCGATTACACCTACCCGCTGCTTTATCGCAGACACGGCAGAGGTGCCATCGCGTTATGTGTCGATGATATCGATCTGGGGATCAGAACTTTAACAGAGCAGGGCCATCGCATCATCACTGAGAAAGATCTGAAAGACGACGACGAATACATTTAATCAATAGACACGCCATTCAGCTTTGAGGAATCGCCTGTGATTTACCGGTCTGCGCTGCCTCGTAGCACGCGTAGATGGTTCGAATGATTCTCAAACTCTCGCGGCTGGTCAACAGGGGGTCCTGATCATTCGCCACAGCTGAAACTGCTTTCTCGACAGCAGGAGTATAACCACGGGGCTCAGTCGATTTATCAAATTTCAACGTTTTGCCATTGTGATTCAACGTCCATTCCAGATGCCGTTCTTCAAAAGGCAGCATCTCCAGCCAGCCTTGACTCCCCCAGATTTTAATCATCGACTGGTAACCCTGCTTCAAATAATAACCCGCGGTCAAAGTTCCCAGAAATCCGGCAGCGTAACGAAACGAAAATGCTGCCGAGTCTTCCACATCAATCGGTTGTCCCCCCACCAGAGCTGTAAACCCTGCCACATCGGTAATGGATGATTCCGTCAGATACATCGACAGATCAATCCAGTGAATCCCCAGCCACGATAAAAAGCCCCCGCCTGCCTGATCCTTGTGGGCATACCAGCTTTTGTGATAGGCGGGTCTTGCCAGCCGCGTCTGATCTGCCAGCAGCGTCATTTCCACGCCGTAGATTTTTCCCAGCGAACCTCCCTGAATCAAAGACCGGGCAAACAGAATCTCGGGATTCATGCGATTCGCCAGCGCCAGTGATAAATGCAGATGTTTGCTTTCCGCCTTCTGAACCAGAGGCTCAAACTGCTGCACACTCAGACATGCCGGCTTCTCAGAAAATACATGACAGCCATTCTCCAATGCCAGGTTTATGGCCTGCGGGGCCTGTCTGGCCTGCATTGTCACCAGTGCCAGATCCGGTTTTTCCTGCTGAAACAGAGTTTCGGGTTGATCATATACGGCAGTCAGTTTCGAACCGAGCTGACTTCGCGCCGCTTCCGCCTGTGTCTGTCCCGGATCTGACAATACCACATTCTTCACTGCCTTTATCTCTTTTAACGCCGTAAAGTAAGCACTTAAATGCGCTCCCGTTTCATTCGTCAACACAGCAACTGTGATCCGCTTCTCCATTCTTCGTCCCCTGAATCATCTGATAGTTTGCTGAAGCAGCTCAGCGGCTCAACATTGCAATTGAAGCTATATCGTATATTTTATATTACTATACCCGTTCCGCATGCCGGCTTCCAGAAGGGACTTCTTTTTCAGGAACATTCATGCCATCTCCTTTTTCAGGACCAGTTCGTTGTTAGCAAGCCATCTTGTCGCTCCCGGAAAAATCGAACTCATCGAGATCCCCGAACCCGTACTGCCACCAGCCAGCCGATCCGAGTCTGCTCACGGCGAAATTATCTTTCAGCCGGAAACGACCTGTCTCTGTGGATCGGATTTACCTTACTTTATCGGCAGTGATGAATGGGAAATCGAAATCGGTCACTCGCTCCATGAAATGATCGGCACAGTGACGGCCACAAACGGTCAGCGCTGGAAAGCAGGGGACCGGGTTCTGGCAGTCCCGATCATACAACAGGGACTGCGGGAACGCTTCATTCTGGATGAATCACGGACCATCCCCATCGCCACCAACATCCCCGAAGAGCATGCCTTGATGGCCCAACCCCTGGGAACGGCGTTGTTCGCTCTGAAAAAACTTCCCAACCTGCTGGACAAGACTGTCGCCGTCGTCGGCCAGGGACCGATGGGGCAATTGATGAATGCGGCTCTCAGCAACATGGGGGCCCGCGAAGTCATCGGTATCGACCTGCTTGAATCACGGCTGCAGGTCAGTCCTTCCATGGGAGCGACGGCCACCATCTGTAATCAGCACACAGATCCCCTTGAGGCGGTGAGAGAAATTCTGAAAGGAGAACTGCCTGACATTGTGATCGAAGCCGTCGGTCATGCCGACCAGCAGTTGAATCTCTGTATCGAACTCTGCCGTCCAACAGGCAGTATTCTTGTGTTTGGTGTCCCGCCGGAAACAATCGACGGGGTACGCCTGCGCGATCTGGTCTTCAAAAATATCACCATCCATTCCAGCATCAATCCTGATTTCAACCGCGATTTTCCCCTGGCAATGCAGTGGCTCTCGGAAGGTCGCATCGATGTCACGCCGATCATCACTCACCGGTTCCCGCTGGCAGACATCCAGCAGGCGTTTGAACTGTTCCGGGATCGACGGGATGGTGTCATCAAAGTCATTGTTGAATTTCCGGCGTTAAAGCATTCTCAATTGAAAACAGGGTTATAACAAATGTCTTTCCGAATACGAATTCTCACTTCAGAAGGTCCCTGATGAATTATCTCATAAGCCCACGGCGTCTCCTGTGTTTGATTACAGGTGTTTTCATTATCAGTCTTGCCTTGTTAAGAGTGGCTCATGCCGCCGAGACTCCCAATATCATCTACGTTATGGCGGATGACCTGGGTTATGGGGACCTGGGCTGTTATGGGCAGGAAGTAATTCAAACTCCGAATATTGATCAACTCGCCAAAGAGGGTATGCTGTTCACGAACCACTATGCCGGGCATACCGTCTGTCGTCCTTCGCGCCTGGTTTTACTGACCGGCCAGCACAGCGGACACACTCCCATCAGTCAGAATGAACAGTACCATTTTCCCGCAGGAACAACGACAGTCACCTCCCTTTTAAAAGACGCCGGTTACACGACAGGAGGGGTAGGCAAATGGGCCCTGGGACCACACCGTACCAGCGGGGTTCCCAGTCGACAGGGCTTTGATTTCTGGTTTGGTTATCTGGACCAGGGAAATGCTCACAATTATTATCCGGAATTTCTCTGGAGGAACGAACAGAAGGTCGTCCTGCCGGGAAATCAAGTCGGCCCCCAGAAACGAGTCTCCCTCGCCCGCGAAACCTATTCACATGACTTATTGACGGAAGAAGCGTTTCAGTTCATCAGGCAGAATTCGCAACGACCTTTTTTCCTGCAGGCGCATTACACGATACCGCATGCCAACAATGAAGGGGGCCGCGCGGTCGGGGATGGCATGGAAGTCCCCGAGTATGGCATCTACGCCAATCGGGACTGGCCCGCCCCTGAAAAAGGCTTCGCCGCCATGATCACACGACTGGATCGGGACCTGGGAAGCCTGGTCGCGCTGCTCAAAGAACTGAAACTGGATGACAACACCATTATTTTCTTCACATCTGATAATGGTCCTCACCAGGAAGGCAAACATCAGGTCGAATTCTTTAACTCGAACGGTCCTTTGCGCGGTTTTAAACGTGATCTGTATGAGGGAGGAATCAGGGTACCATTGATCGCCAAATGGCCTGGAAAAATAAAGCCCGGTACTTCAACAGATCACATCAGTGCCTTCTGGGACTTCCTCCCCACGGCCTGTGACCTTGCAGGAATCGAGTCACCGCAGAACATCGACGGCATCTCCTATCTCCCCACGCTGCTCGGGAAACCACAACCCACTCACGAAACATTGTTCTGGAAATATCGCGGGAAGGAAGCACTGCGGGCGGGCAAGTGGAAAGCGGTCCGCAGCAGCCCACAGAAGCCGCTGGAGCTCTATGATCTGGAAACCGATATCGGAGAACAGCATAATCTGGCAGACCAGCATCCGAAAATAACAGCACGGATGCAGCAGCAGATCAAAGCGAGTCAGAACTCGGATTGAAGGGCAGGGACACCGTCAAACGGTACTCAAGGTTTAAATGATCTCGTGAATCGGCTCTGTATGCTCGACGCCGACCAGCTTTTGATCAAGGCCGCCATAGAAGTAAGAAAGCCGGTTGGGGTCCAGGCCCATCTGGTTCAGAATCGTGGCATGCAGGCGTTTGACATGGAACGGTTTTTCGACCGCTGCAGACCCCAGTTCATCGGTCGCCCCCACTGAAACTCCTCCTTTGATTCCGCCCCCGGCAGTCCACATTGTGAACCCGGCAGAGTTGTGATCGCGGCCGGTTCCTTTCGCATATTCCGCGGTGGGCTGCCTGCCAAATTCACCACCCCAGACAATAATCGTATCATCAAACAGTCCCCGGGCCTTTAAATCCTTAATCAATGCTGCAATTGGCTGATCCGTATTTCCCGCATGGAAGCTGTGATTTTTTACGAGGTCACCGTGCGCATCCCAGTTCGCATCGTTATGGTTTCCACCTGAGTAGAGTTGAATAAATCGCACACCCCGTTCCACGAGCCGACGCGCCAGCAGACAACGACTGCCAAAATCAGCGGTGCGTGGATTGTTCAAACCGTACATTTCCTGGGTCTGTTGTGTCTCTGCAGCCAGATCCGCTGCTTCGGGAGCATGCTGCTGCATTTTGAAAGCCAGTTCATAACTCGCAATTCGCGCTGCCAGTTCCGAGTTTCCGGCACGGGTGGCTTCGTGTTTTTCATTCTCAGCTTTCAAAGCATCCAGCAGTTCCCGCTGTACCGCTTTAGACATGCCTTCCGGACGACGCAGATCAATCAGAGGCGCGCCTTTGGAACGCATCGTGGTTCCCTGGTAAGTCGCCGGCATGAAACCGCTGGACCAGTTTTTGGCGCCACTGATGGGCCCACCAGTCGGATCCAGCATCACAACGTAACCAGGCAGGTTCTCATTCTCAGTTCCCAGTCCATAATTGAGCCACGAACCGAGACTGGGAAAACCGCTCAAGATGCGACCGGAATTCATCATCAACATCGCTGATCCATGAATGGGCGAATCGGCAGTCATCGATTTCAGAAAAGCAATGTCGTCAACACAGGTTGCCAGATGGGGAAACAGTTCCGAAACCCACTGACCTGATTCTCCATACCGCTTGAACTTCCACTTCGGCCCTACGACGCGGCCTTCATTTTTTTCTCCGCCGCGCCCCTTGGTTTTTACAGAAACCGTCTTGCCATCCAGGCCATACAGCTTGGGTTTATGGTCAAATGTATCGACGTGGCTGGGCCCGCCGTACATAAACAGAAAGATCACACTCTTCGCTTTCGGTTTGAAGTGAGGATCTTTGGGAGCCAGCGGATTCTGGTACCGACTCACCCCGTCAGCGGCAAGTGCCTGTGAATTCAGAAAGCCATCTGCTGACATCAAGCCGGTTAAAGCCACTGATGCAAAACCGCCGCCGGTTTCCCACAAAAACTCCCGTCGTGTGCGACGACAGAATTGTGCGTGTCCATTCTGTTGATGTGCAGGTTTATCCAAAGCCATTGTTAATCCTCTTCAAGCCTATTGTCTCGTAATTCAATGTTCAGGCTGTGTTTCAGTAACCTGATTCGCTTTTAATCCAGATAGACAAATTCATTCCGATTCAAAACCGTCAGACAGAAATAATCGAGCGCCTGTTTTTCTTTCAGGGAATGTTTCTGCATCAATCTTTGAATCAGCTGCACAGCGTCAGCCACTTCACCTGGCTGTGGCGCCCGTCCATAAGCCAGGCGAATCGCCCGTGTGACAAACTTGGAATACTCTGTTCCCGTTTCCTCAATCAGCCGGTCTGCAAACAGTTCCGCCTGTCGGTTGACAAAATGGCCGTTTATCATGCTCAGAGCCTGAGCCGGTTGCGTAGTCACAAAGCGAACCGCACAGCTGCTGTCAGTATCTGCAAAGTCAAAATTGAAGAGCAGGGGAGTCACCAGCGAGCGTTTTACGAAAATATAAATACTTCGCCGTGCCCGTTCTTCTTCTGAGGAATCACCCCAGCCTTCCCCCGGTCGAGATTGCCCCTGTAACACTTCCTGAGAAATCAAGGGATAAAAACCAGGGCCATACATTTTCAGATTCAGGCGACCATTCACTGCCAGAATGGAATCACGCACTTCTTCTGCGCTCAATCGCCGCATGTTAAACCGCCAGAACAGATCATTCGCCGGATCGACGGCTGCCGCCTGTTCCGAGTGCCGGGACGACATCTGATACGTATTCGACATCAGAATCAACTTATGAAATGCTTTAAATCGCTGACCGCCTTTCACGAATTCCAGGGCCAGCCAGTCCAAGAGTTCGGGATGCGTGGGAGGCACGCCCAGTTGCCCGAAGTTATTCGGCGATTGCACGATCCCCCGACCAAAATGATGCTGCCAGATCCGATTGACAATGACACGCGATGTCAGCATGTTGTTCTCATCGGCAATCCACTCCGCCAGAACCCGTCGTCTACCTGAAGTCTGCTGATCCTGCGTTGGTTTCGGAATGATGGCTTCCGTCTCACCAAAGAGTTCCGGAAAACCTGGTTCCACCCTGTCACCAGGGACATGCGGGTTCCCCCGCAGTAACACGAAGGTTTCACGCGGCGCTTTCAGACTCCGCCTCACGCTGAGTGCCGCTTTCCGTGGAGGTAATTTTTTGCGGTCGGCTTCCAGCTGCTTTAACTTTTCCTTTAGCCCCTGGTAAGCCTGACTTTCATCCGGTTCCAGATACTCGGCCAGTTTTTCTTTGAGCAGTTTTCCCCGCTCACGGGTTTCCGAGCGCCGCTGGTCAACCCCGGGCATTTTTTTAATCGCTGTTTCTTCAATCGCATGCATTCTGTGCTTGAGATCGTTTTTCTGCTGGTCGTATTTCGCGTACTTTGCCGCTAGTTCGGGTGCAGTAATATCCGTCTGGTTAAACGACAGTTGATCGCCGCGCGTTCCATAAGAATTCAGACCATGGAAAAACGCCATAAATCGATAGTAGTCTTCGTGAGGAACCGGATCGATCTTATGTTCGTGGCAGCGGGCACAGTTTAATGTCAGGCCGAGAAAGACCTGGCTGGTTGTGGAAACAATATCATCCAGTTCATTGTAGTAACTCAAAAGCGGATCTGCCGGCTCGTCATCCCAGAGCCCCAGGCGGTAATATCCGGTCGCAATAATCGTGTCGTTGGTCACCTGATCCAGTTCGTCACCCGCCAGTTGCTCTTTGATAAACTGACTGTACGGTTTGTCCTCATTAAATGATCGGATGACGTAATCTCGAAAACGCCAGGCATTGGGTTTGGCGCCATCCCTTTCGAAACTGTTGGTATCAGCATAACGGACCAGATCGAGCCAGTGACGCGCCCAGCGCTCTCCATATCGGGGGGAATCCAGCAGGCGATCTACCAGTTTTTCGTAAGCATCCGGAGACGAATCATTCACAAACTGATCCACTTCTTCCGGAGTCGGAGGCAAGCCGGTCAGATCAAAACAGACGCGACGAATCAGCGCCACTCGATCAGCGGGCGGAGCAGGGGACAGCCCCTTTTTCTCCAGGCCGGACAGGATAAACGCATCGATCGGATTTTTGACCCACTGACTCTGGCTGGTTTCAGGGGGACTGTTCTGCTGAGGCGGCTGGAACGCCCAGTGTTTCTTCCATTCCGCGCCCTGCTGAATCCAGTTTTTGAGAACTTCAATCTGTTCCGGCTTAAGCCGCTCCCCCTCGGGAGGCATCTGCAGACTTTCATCCTTCGACGTAATGCGCGCGATCAGCTCACTCTGCTCCGGGTGATGTGGCACGACTGCCGTCGCCTCTGATTCCAGCTTTTTGAATGCCAGTTCACTCTGATCCAGGCGTAATCCGCCTTCCTGTACATCAGGTCCATGGCAGGAATAACAATGTTTTGCCAGCAGAGGTTGAACTTCCTGCGTAAAATCGACAGGGGCTTTTCCTGCCTGTCGGGCAGGGATTTTGTTCGTTTCAGCGGCGACAGTAACGAGCCCGGATAGAACTCCCCACAGGAGCAATCCACAAGCAGACAGGGAAAGTGATCTGGTTCTGCGGTGAGTAAAGCAAGGCATGCGTGGTCTGTCTCTCCCGACTGTACAGTCTTCAGTGAAGGATTTGATACATTCCATGATCTGTCCAGGATCTGATTCTTCCATTGTCGATGATTCCTATGACGGATGTCAATTCAACAATAAACATCCCTAACTTATTTCCCCTACTGGCATACCGCGAATTTATTAAATCCGGAGGATGGTCTCCTTTTCAAACTAGTCTGTCTGTCTCCCGGCTGATTATGTTATAATGCTGCAGCCTGCGTTCGGTGATGCGCTTGATACCAGGCACTTGTTTCTGATCTGAGGAGAACCCGCAGGATGAATCGATTATATCCTGCATTCTCGGGAAGGAAATTCCCGAAGAATGCCTCAACCAGAATCTTGCTCTGCCTGAGCGTGGTTCTGTTTTATCCCTGTTTCCATTTACTTTCAGGTGAAAAACAGAACAGGCAACCGCTGCTGGCATTCCTGGATCCACCAGAACAAAACGAAGTCCCGGACCAGAGCGAGCCAGATCAGTCAATCTCGGAAGAACGTGAGGCTCTGATCCACCGGATTTACCGAAACCGGAATCTACAGACTCAGTTTGAGCGGGCAGAACAGAAATTTCAGGATCGCGAGTTCACCGAAGGCGCATTGCAGCTGGAAAAACTGCTGGATCACCAGGAAGACTATTTTTTCTGGTCCGATGATCAGCCACGCCCCGTTAATTTCCGCGAGCGCACCCGGCAATTGTATTCCCAGTTCTCGCCGCGTTCACTGGCAGACTATGAACGTATCTCCGGACCTCAGGCAAACCAGTTATTGCAACAGGCACGACAGACGAATGATCTGCGACTGTATGAACTGCTGGCTTTACGATTCTTTCCCTTGAAAGCCGGTTTTGAATCCCTGAATTATCTGGCCACCCATTATATGGAGCAGGGGAACTTTGATTTCGCGGCACGCTACTGGGATCTGCTCCTCGAAAGCCGTCTGCAGAAGTCACGCCTGGAACCGGTCCATTTACTGAAAGCCGCTCTGACCTATCAGCAGTCACAACAGCATGAAAAAACCGCTCAGATCCTGGAAACATACGGAACAGAGAAAGTCATCGTCTCCGGCAGAACACTCTCTCTGGAACAGGCGCTGCAGTTCCTGGATACCACACTCGCTGATTCCGCGACTCGTAAAACAACCGGGTGGTTCGTATCACAGGGTAATGCAAAACGCAATCAGTCAGTTGATGCCAGTCTGCCTTATCTGAATCCGGTCTGGAGCCATCCGATCGGCCGGACAGATAAAGACAGCCCACTGGAAACACTCCGAAACTGGGAGAAGAAACAGTTTCGTGAAAATCTCTCAACCGCGGTCGTCAATCAACCCATCGCCGTCGACGACCTGATCATTTATCGTGATTTCAATGGCGTCCGGGCGGTGCATGTGGACTCCGGGAATACAGACTGGCTCTTCCAGAGTGCAGGCAGCCTCACTCAGTTGATCGAACAACTGGAAGCTCAGAATCCACCTCACTCGGCCTATTCCCAGAATCTGCCACTGGAAAAGTTTTATAATTACAATTCGATCTACGGATCTCTCAGCAGTAATGGCCAATACGTCTTTGCCATTGATTATCTGCCGGACACACAACCGCCGGCTCAGATCAACATGGGACTGCGTCGCTCTTCGTCTCATTTCCCCCTGGTCTCTCAGAAAGGGAATCGGCTGGTTGCGCTCCCATTAAACAGAAAATCGGCAAACGGAAAATCGGCTCCAGACAACCGGGACTCTGCTGGCACAGCTTCTCCCGCAGTGAAACAACCGGCTGCAATGCAGAACAGACCCGACTGGAGTATCGAAGGCTATTATTTCCTCGGGGCACCATTGCCAGTCGGAAATTACATTTATGCCCTGACCGAACATCACAGTCAACTCTCTGTTCTGTGCATCAACCCGCAGAACGGTGGGATCCACTGGAAACAGGGAATCGCATTCGTCAATCAACCTATATTCGCAGATCGGACACGCGCCTATCAGCAGTGCCCTCTGGCCTGCAGTCAAGGCGTTCTGGTCTGCACCACCCAGATGGATACTCTGATCGCCATTGATGCCACGAATGGCGATCTCCTCTGGAACTATTACTACGGAGACGGAGACCAGTACCAGCGCATCTCACAGAAGCGATATTATCGGCCCGTCGCCTTTGGTCATCCGGGCCTGACATCTGCGCCCCTGATTGATCAACACCGTGTTTTTTATCTCCCTACAGGTTCCCCCTATATTCATTGTGTCGATTTAAATACCGGACTTCCGCTCTGGGAAGAAGTACACCGGGAAGACGCGGAATATGTGGCTGCTGTTGTTGACAAAACCGTGCTGATTGTCGGCTCGGACTATTGTCGTGGCAGACACATCGAAGATGGACGGGAACTCTGGCATCTGCACGTAGGCCCTGTGACCGGCAAAGGTTTCCTGTCACAGAATAATTATCTGTTGCCTGTAAAAACGGGAAGCATTCTCAGCATCCATATTCCCACAGGAAAAGAATCCGGCTTTACCTTAAGTAATACGACCCAGATCACAGAAATACTGAACCGGGACTTCAAACAGAAACTCCGCCAGGGCGCGGCATACGCCCATGCGAATCATTCGCAGCAATCAAATCAAGACCCGGACCAGCACAACTGGTATCCCGGAAACATCATTGCCCACCAGGGTAAGTTGATCTCGCTGGGACTCTGGCAGATTGATGCATTCCCCCAGGCAGAAGCCATGCTGACCAGCTTACCTCAACTTGATCAGCAGAATCTGAATTCTCCCCAACATCAAAGTGACCAGTTGCTAAAAGCCGAACTAGAACTGGCACTCGGGAATTTGAACAGTGCGCAACACAGGCTCGAGACTCTGCTCTCGATTTCCACCACTGCCAACGTAAAATCACGATCTGAGTCGCTCTTGCGGGAACTGCTTTACGCCGAGCTGAATCAATCGACACAGGATGAATTTCTGATTCTTGCGAAACTGGAACGACTTGCGACCAGCCCCCAGGAACGAGGTCGCTACCTTTCACGTAAATCCAAGTATCTCCTTGAGCAGGAAAACTACCAGGCATTGATGGAAATTGCCGAGGAATTTAAGAAAATTGAAGTCCAGCAGCCACTGGCAATGGCAGGAGACACCGATCATCTGGTCACCACCAAAAGCCTGGTTGCGGGTCTGATGGAAAAAGTAACTGCGAAAGCAGATCGCATCGACCGTGAAGCCCTGGATGCACAAATCACGGATGACCAACAGGTCGCCCTGAAAGAGGGCTCCACCCTCGCTCTGCAGGCATTTCTCGACACCTACGGCAGTTGGTCTCAGGCTGTTGAAGTGCGCAGCACACTGGCAGACCGACTGATCGAACAGGGACAGATCCAGCAGGCTGAATTCCTGCTGATGCAGAACCGCAGTCATCCGGATGACCAGATCGCGGCGAACGCTACCTGCGAACTGCTGGAACTCTGGCAGACCGCCGGGCTTCCCCATGAAGCAGCCGCGTTACTGCGTGAGCTGGACAAAAAATATGCACAGGTCACACTTGAGACCGGCCTCACCGGAAAACAGTATGTTAACCGCTTTAATCGAGGTTCGCAGACCTGGACCATCTTCCAGGCCATGCAGCCACTGCAACATGAAGTCTCTCACCTGATTATCAGACAGAGTGATCTGGGAACGCCCCCCCCGGAAACCAGAAACACCTATAAAAACTATGAACGCAAGTTTCTTCCTCCTGCTGAAATATCTCAGCTGCTGTTGAAATCCGGGGAACAGCTGCATGTCATCAATAAGCACGCTGGACAGACCATCGGAAAGATCGAAGTTTCCGATCGCATTTCCTACCCCTATCATTCGCAAAACACCCGCGTAGGTCATTTCATTCCGCTCGGTAGCAGCCGCAAGATCCATGGCGTTTCGCTGCTGCAACTGAACGGAGAAGATTCCACACCACTGTGGACAAAGGAATTCACTGATTTAAATAACTCGCAATCACTGTTTTATGTTGGCCCCTCCGGGCCGCGCGTCTGCGTTTTCCAGTGGGATAATCACCTGTTCGGATTAAATCCCGCGACAGGCAAGGTCTTGTGGGAACGCAAAAACATCCCTTCCAAATCAGGTTTCCTCAGTGATTCCAGCAAAGGGCTGATCGGGGACCAGCAGGCACTGGTTGCCTTTAATATCAATCGAACGAATTACGATGTCTACAGCACGACAACCGGCGAACTGATCCGCAAAGGCGAACTGGATTTGAACAGTCGCTCCCGTCACGTCTTCGGTCGCAAGCTGTTCTACGAAACCACATCGACCACCGAAAAACGCGTTCGTCTCTGGGACCCGCTGACTGATCAGCATCTGCTGGATGAGCCTGTTTCCAACTCCGGTTTTTCGACTCAGATTTCTGAAACAGAACTGGCGATCCTGCTGCCCCCCAATCGACTGCGCGTACTCAACGTCGAAACTGGTGAGACCATCATCGAATCCATCATCCCTGACGAATACCTGACAAGCCTCAATAAGTTTATCGGCTTCAAAGATCAGGAGCGCTACTACTTCAATTTCTCATACACGACGCCGCGACGACGATCTCCTCAAAACGACTTTTATGTCAGCGACTCTTTTTTGAATGTGGTGCACCTCGACAATGACTTAATCAGCATCGACGGTAAAACAGGGCAGATTCTCTGGAGCCGCAATTTGCCGAAACGTTCCTGGATTGATACCTCTCAGTACCAGCTCCCCTTCCTGATCTTTATGAGTAAAATCCGGACGGAGTCCCGGACGCGCAGTTATTCATTCCTGCTGGAAATCCTGGATGCCAGAACCGGGGATACGATCGGCTTTAAAGACAACATCCTGAAAGACACCATCCTGCAGCTGCAGGTCGATCCTCGCTTTCAGAAAATCATTCTGCAGGGGATGCACAGTGCCATCGAAATCGACTTCAGCGATAAAGCGAAGTCACTGGATAAGATCTTCGAGAAGCCCCTCTGATCTGCAGGAGCAGGCTTAAACTCGACAGTAGTCACAGGTGAGCAGGCAGTCTGAAAAGAGCGGCTGAAGGGAATCGAACCCTCGTCACCAGCTTGGGAAGCTGGGGTAATACCATTATACGACAGCCGCTGAACTCGGACCGCTGAGGAGACAGCGTAAACATCCCCCTGGTTCGGGTCAAGCAATTTCGAACCCGGCGCTCAGCATTCCATTAACTTTTCACCTGCTGGTTTTCACCGGAGCGAATCACTTCCAGTTGCTTGGCCACCTCAGGGAAGGGGACTTCGTGAGGCAGTTTCTGTGTGGTTGCTGCCAGCGCAGAAGCAACTCCTGCTGCCTCTCCCATCGCCACGGCATTCCCGGTCACCCGATAACTGCTGTGCGCGATAAAGTCTCCACTGATGCAGCGACCTGCCATCATCAGGCCGGTCACATCCCGGGCAATCAATGCCCTCAGAGGGATATCATAAGGTTTGGATTTGAACGGTTTCTTTTCGATGGCTTTCGTTTTTCCTGGGTTGGTGGAATGAACATCGATCCCGAACCGTACGTGGCAGATTCCGTCCACAAACCGTGCCCCGTTCTTCAGATCTTCACTGCTGACATGATAGCGGCCCATAATCCGGCGACCTTCGCGGGTACCGATCTGTTCTGCGGTCGCGATGATCTCGAGGTTGGTCCAGGGATCTCCCAGTTTTTTCAGACTGTTGACCAGCTTATGCACTTCGCGTCGTGCCTGCAGAGTTGCTTCAGTGACATGTGCCGCATCAATGGCCAGTGTTCCATATTCATGGTTGGCCATCATCGCAAACAGGCCGTCACGAACCCGAAAAATCGTCGGGCCCCCATAGGAAGGATCAACGCCCGCCCGCTGGAATTCGGCCAGCAGGTTTTTCTTCGGGTTCCCCAGCTTGCGAGGTTCTGCATCTCCGCGGACGAAAGGAGCAATACCATCCAATGTGACCCCGGTCAACAGAACCATCAGGCTCATCGGCTGAGTCAGCCCCGTACCAGGTTGACCGAATTCGTAACTGCAACCCGCCTGCGCTGCCAGATCGCCATCACCGGAACAGTCAATAAAAGCCCTGGCCCGCCACGCCTGACGACCCGATTTGGATTCCGTCACAATCACTGACAGACGGTTATTGATGTCAGTGGCTGCTCCTACGACTCGCGTATGAAGTTGAATTTTGACGCCCGCTTCCAGCAGGAGATCTTCCAGTAACAGTTTGGTTTTCTCGGTATCATATGCGACCGAACCGTTGGGCAGGGTATTACTGGCACCACGTTCTTCCAGTTTCTGCAACAGTTCCCGCATGATGCCGGGCTTATTTTGAGCATCAATGATCAGCGTGAGTGCGCCTGCCGTCCAGACACCTCCGACACAGCCATTGACTTCCAGCAGACGGGTTTTGGCACCACTGCGGGCAGACGCGAGCGCCGCGGCGACACCCGCAGGTCCACCCCCGCAGACAATGACTTCGTCTTCCTCGACAATCGGAATGTTCCGGGCTGCTTCGTGAAAGATTTTGCCATCTGGAGAAATCCAGCCGCTTGTACGCACATGTTGTGCTGATGAATTCCAGACAGACTGACCGCCCCCGTCAAGCAACAGGGTGTTGGACGGACGCGTCACTCCATCTACAACCGGTTCTTTTGCAGAAGCGGAATTGGTACCGGCTAAAAAAGCAGCTGTACTGCCAGCGAGGTATTTGCCGAACACACGACGGTCCATATTTTCGTTGGCCATGACAGACTCCTCTCGACTTATTTTACAGAAATATTTTTCAATCCAGACTGATTCATTCAACCATAGATTCGCTTATGAATCTCAGTAACGACATCGTCAATGGGAATTCTCACCTGTTCCAGTGTATCACGATCACGCAGTGTCACACAGTTATCCTGTTCAGTTTCCCCATCCACTGTCAAGCAGAAAGGTGTCCCAATCTCGTCCTGACGGCGATATCGTCGACCGATGGCTCCCTGTTGATCATAAACCGCTTGAATTCCTGCTGATTTCAGACGCTGGTAAATGGACGAAGCAATTTCCGGCATGCCCGCTTTTTTGATCAGGGGGAACACGGCAGCTTTCACAGGAGCCAGGCGCGGATGAAATCGCATCACGGTCCGCGTCTGCATTTCACCTTTTTCATCCGGTTGCTCATCTTCGTAATAGGCTTCACACAAAAATGCCAGCGTCGCACGGTCTGCACCGGCGGCCGGTTCAATGACATGGGGAATGAACCGCTCGCGGGTCTGATCATCAAAGTAGGTCAGATCTTTTCCGCTGCCTTTGTACTTGGGCTGTCCATGCTCATTCTTTTCAACGACCAGTTGATCTCCTTCACGAACCAGCTTGCCTTCCATGTGCGAACGCAGGTCGAAATCACCGCGATGGGCAATCCCTTCCAGTTCTCCATATTCATCCTCTTCCATGAAGGGGAAGGCATATTCCACATCAGCAGTTCCTACCGAGTAGTGTGCCAGTTCTTCCTGGGTATGATCGCGCAGAATCAGATTGCCTTCCGCGATCCCGTGTTTAATGTACCAGGCATAGCGTCGGTCCCGCCAGTACTGGTACCACTCGAACGATTCATCAGGGTGACAGAAGAATTCCATTTCCATCTGTTCGAATTCTCGCGAACGGAAAATGTAGTTTCGGGGTGTGATTTCATTCCGGAAACTTTTCCCGATCTGAGCAATCCCGAAAGGTACTTTGACACGGCCGCTGTCGACGACATTTTTGAAATTCACAAACATCCCCTGTGCGGTTTCCGGCCGCAGGAACGCGGTGCCTTCTTCTCCTGAAAGCGCACCAATGATGGTTTTAAACATCAGGTTGAATTCGCGGGGCTCGGTCAGTTCGCCCCCGGTTTCAGGACAACGTGCTTCCAGTTTCCCGGTCGCGGGAATATTCGCATCTGCCAGCATTTTCCGGTATTCCATCAGGTTACAGATCGTAATCTGAGGAGTCTCGCCGGCTTCCAGGCCGTTCTCTTTTTCGTATTCGGCAAGGGCCTTTTCCAGGCGTTTGCGTTTGGTCTTAGAGAGTCCTTCTTCACCGATATCAGCCATATAGGTTTCACAGGCGACGGGAGTTTTATCGGCGGTATAAGCGACTGCCACCGAAACATGATCGACCCGGAACCGGGCTTTCGATTCTTTGGAATCGACCATGAAATCATGGAACAGATCAAAGTGCCCGGAGCTCTTCCAGACGCTGGGATGCATGATAATTGTAGTTTCCACCCCCGTCATGCAGAACGGTTTGGGAGCACCTTCCGGCGCAACCAGCTCATTGTGGGTGGTAATCATGTCAGACCACCAGGCCTCACGTACATTCCGTTTGAGTTCGACTCCCAGCGGACCATAATCCCAGAACCCCTGCAGACCGCCGTAAATTTCAGACGACTGAAAAATGAACCCGCGCCGTTTACACAACGCTACGATTTTCTCCATCTCTTTTTTCATTGCTCTGGTCTTTCCCTTTTGTCTGCAGTAAGACATTCTCAGATAAAGATTTTATTTTTACTCATTAAATAGCAGTGGTTCAGTCTGCTGAAATTGACATAATTTTCCCTGATTTGTGACTGTACTCGGGCAGTACCGTATAACGATCCCGGGCAGAACATAATTGAATATCTTCTTCAAAGCCACGTTGAATCAGATTTCGTCCCCCCTGGCTGGCACGCATTGCTGACAACAGCCCGTCTGCCTTGTCGGTCTGGGTCTGAAAATAGTCGACCACCATGCGTGTTGCATCGTCCAGCGTCAACTCATGGGCAACGGAACCTTGCAGCCCTGCAGCGATCGCCCCTGCACAAAGACAGTCTTCACCCGTGATTGCTCCATCCGTCCCGGCACAAACGAGATAGATAACGCCCGAACATTGACTCAATTCATTCACCACCGCCGCCAGATTCAAAAACGAACCGATCAGAATCCGGTCTGCCTGGATCGCACGCTTCAAAGCCCGCGTTCCATTGCTGGTCGTAAATACGATCTGTTTTCCGGCGACCACATCCGCAGTATACCGGGCAGGGGAGTTATCCAGCTGAAAGCCCTCAATCAGGATCCCCATGCGTTCGCCCCCCAGTAATACTTCTGAATCAGTTGCATCACTCAGTTGACGGGCAACCTGTAGTGCCTCCTCAATTTCCTGACAGGGAATCACAGCGGCTGCCCCTGCCTGTAACGCTGTCGTAATCGTAGAGGAAGCGCGAAGAATGTCGAGAATCACAGCAGTGCTCCCCGAAAAGTCTTCCGGTTGTGACAACACAGGCAGTAAGCAGGTTCGAATTTCGTCAGGCATGACTGATCGTGGGTATTCTTTCAAGACTAAAAGGGAAACCGAGGCTCAGCGAGCCTTATCTGAAATATCCTTGCGACACCAGGCACCATCCCAGCGGATGCATTTGACCGCCTGGTACGCTTTCAGTTTTGCCTGACTGATGCTTTCACCAATCGCCGTCACTCCCAGAACACGCCCACCGTCAGTGACGACCTGATCGTCTTTCATGGTCGTTCCCGCGTGAAAGACTTTGGTGTCAGCCAACTGAGCCGCTTCATTCAAGCCGCGAATGACTCTCCCTTTTTCATACTGATCAGGATATCCTTCCGAAGCCATCACCACACAGACAGTCGGTCTCTCATCCCACTCCAGATCATCGATTTCGTCCAGACGCTCCTCCGCAGCCGCCAGCAGCAGTTGTGCGAGGTCTGTCTTGAGCCGCATCAAGACCGGCTGGGCTTCGGGATCCCCAAAACGGACATTGAATTCGAGTACTTTAGGTCCCTGATTGGTTATCATCAGACCGGCATACAGTACCCCATTGAATGGCCGGTCTTCAATTTTCATGACATTGACCATCGGCACCAGAATTTTTTCGATGATCTCGTCCATCAGTTCGGGTGTCACCAGGGGAGCGGGGCTGTAAGCTCCCATCCCGCCGGTATTGGGTCCTTTGTCCCCATCGTAGGCTGCTTTATGATCCTGTGATGTTTCCAGAGGAACAATCGTCGATCCACTGACGATTGCCAGAATACTGACTTCCTGGCCGATCAGTTTTTCTTCAATAATGACCGTTCTCCCCGCATCACCAAACTCGCGAATTTTCATCAGCGACTTGATGGCGTCAAGGGCTTCCTGCCTGGTATCGCAGATCAATACCCCTTTTCCGGCAGCCAGACCATCGGCCTTGATCACCAGGGGCTGTTCTTCACGATCTTCGAGATAGGATTCAGCGGCTTCAAAGTTTTTGAATGTTTCTGACTTGGCGGTCGGGACATTGGCCTTCCACATCATCTGTTTGGCAAATGATTTGCTGCCTTCCAGTTCTGCGGCCGCCTTGGAAGGTCCAAACACAGAAATGCCTGCGGCGCGAAGGGCATCAGACATTCCCGCCACCAGTGGCACTTCAGGGCCAACCACTGCCAGTTGAATTGCTTCCTCTTTCGCAAACGCGACCATCTTCGCTATATCGTCAACGCTGATGGCGACATTTGTCGCATCCAGCTGAGTTCCTGCGTTTCCAGGTGCACAAAAGACCTGACTGACACTCTCCGACTGGGCCAGTTTCCAGACCAGCGCGTGTTCGCGGCCTCCCTGACCAATCACTAAAACTTTCATCGTGTACGGTACCTGCTCGTTATCTTCTTCTTAAAATTTCAGGCGAGATAATTTCTCTCACTGACTTGATTCCACTCCTGTGGAGTATATCAGCACTGTTTTGACCCTAGTAGCATCGCTTCCCGAAATTTGGACTTTGCTGCTAAAAAGCTCGTGTATTACTTCTATACCAGAATAAATCTGTTGCTGACGGGAATAAAGTTTCTTCAGAAACCACTTCACTTCAGACAACACATGCCCAGCATTGGACGAATCAAGCCTGAGACCTTATAATGTCCCGTTCATTCGGGTTTTGATTGTACAGAAATCCCCGATTGTGCTCTGAACCTTCTTGGACCGGGGCTGTCAGCTTAGACCTGTCCCTCTGCTGTGTTAAAATCAGAGCTGGAATTACTGTTATCGTAATCCTTCGATTGAGTAATTGACCTAAAGTTATTCTGTAAAAGACTTTTAGCCTTTTTATTTACTGGAGAATTCAAAGTGTTTGATACTGTCGCCATCATTGGTGCCACCGGTGCCGTCGGGCACATTATGCGGAAACTGCTGGAAGACCGGAACTTCCAGGCGAAACAATTTCGATTTCTGGCCTCAGCGCGCTCCGCAGGCAAAACACTGGAATTCCAAGGCAAAACATACACACTGGAAGAATTGACCAAAGATTCCTTCGCGGGAGTCGAACTGGTGATCGCTTCCACTCCCGATGATGTCGCAGCGGAATTTCTCCCCTCAGCCGTAGAAGCGGGCGCGATTGTCATCGATGAATCAGGTTACTGGCGGATGAACCCCGAAGTGGCACTGGTGATTCCGGAAATCAACCCGGAAGCCGCCCTCGAAGCCAAAGGCATTATTGCCAGTCCGAACTGTTCCACCACCCAGATGGTCATGGCTTTGAAACCGCTGCACGATGCCTCTCCTGTTCGTCGTGTGATCGTCAGTACTTACCAGGCGACCAGTGGCGCCGGTGTTGCCGGTACCAGCGATCTTCTGGAAGGGTCCCGCGCCTACCTGGAAGGCAAATCCCACGATTACAAAGTCTTCGCCCACCCGATCGCCTTTAATGCGATCCCGCAGATTGGCAGCGAAAAAGAAGACGGCTACACCAGCGAAGAAATGAAAATGGTGTATGAAACCCGGAAAATTCTGGGCGATGAATCGATTCAGATCAATCCTACCTGTGTCCGGATCCCCGTGGCAAACTGCCACAGCGAAACCATCACTGTGGAGACCGAACGCCCGATCTCGCCGGAAGAAGCCCGACAGTTGTTCTCTGATTTTCCGGGAATCACTGTCGTCGACGATCTGCAGAACCTCTCGTATCCACTCCCCTCTACCTGTGATGGCAGTGATGAAGTCTACATCGGTCGAATCCGCCGTGATATTTCTTGTCCGAACGGGCTGAGTTTCTGGTGCGTCAGTGATAACCTCCGTAAAGGCGCTGCCACCAACGCTGTCCAAATTGCCGAGTTGCTCGCTAAACATAAAGCCTGCACCTAAGCTGTTTTCGCGTCTCCACCACTGTCGCTGCGGGCGGATTCCGGATTGAAGAGTTCGTCCCGCCAGTGCCATTTTTCAAAGATTACATCGTAAAGGCTACGCCATGTCTGCATTTCATTACCAGAATGATGAACTGTTTTGTGAAAATGTCCCCGTTGCTCAACTGGCAGAAGAGTTTGGCACACCCCTGTGGGTTTATTCCAAATCAGACTTTCTCGGTCGCTTGAAAGAAATCCAGGACGCGTTTGCCGAAGTTGATCCGGTCATCTGCTATTCTGTCAAAGCCAACGGGAACCTGAGTATTCTCAAAACGATGAACGATGCCGGCAGCAGTTTCGATGTGGTCTCCGGAGGAGAACTGTTCCGCGTCCAGCAGGCCGGCGCCGATACCTCGCGCGTTGTCTTTGCTGGTGTCGGCAAGACCGATGAAGAAATTCGTCAGGCACTCAAGGCTGACATCCTGATGTTCGACGTCGAAAGTGAAGCCGAACTTGATGCCATCGCCCGGATCGCCGGCGAATTGAACTGTGTGGGCCGCGTTGCTTTACGTTTGAACCCGGATATCGACGCCAAAACTCATCACAAAACGACCACGGGAAAAAAAGGCAACAAGTTCGGCATGGATATCGAACGTGCCACCGAACTGGCCGACAAGGTACTCAAAGATGAGCGTCTGGAACTGACGGGCATTCATATGCACCTGGGTTCCCCCATTCTCTCGACCGATCCGTATGCCAAGGCGGTCAAAAAAGGAGCCGAGGTCATTTCCCAACTGCGTGAGAAAGGCCACAATACCAACTGGCTCAACCTCGGAGGCGGCTTTGGCATCAGCTACAAAACGGACGAAGGCCCTTCCGCTCAAACTTACGCGGATGTGATTGTCCCCACCATTAAAGAAATCGGCTGTCGTCTGGCACTGGAACCAGGTCGCTTTATCGCCGGGAATTCCGGCGTGTTAATCAGCCAGATCGTCTTTACCAAGCGGGAAGGGGGCAAGCTGTTCTACATTCAGGATGGGGGCATGACCGATCTGGTACGTCCGGCGATGTACGATTCTTATCACCGTGTCTGGCCTGTCAAACCAGCCGTTCCCATGCCTTTCGACTGTGAAGGCGAAATCGAGGGCTGCGAGAAGGCTGACGTTGTCGGTCCGGTCTGTGAATCCTGTGACTACTTTGCGAAAGACCGTTATCTGCCCCCCATGGAGCGGGGAGACTATCTCTGCATGTTCAGCGCGGGTGCTTATGGCTCTGTAATGAGTAGCAACTACAACGCGCGGCCCCGCAGTGCAGAAATCCTGGTGGATGGCAGTGAATATCATGTCATCCGTCGCCGGGAAACTTACGAAGAGCTGATTGCCCTCGAACAGACCTGAGATCCTCTGACTCCGTCAGATCTGCCTCCCCTGAATGTTCAGAAGACCAGTCCTGCCCTGGTTGGGTTATAACAGTTATCGGGTTCTTGCGCTGTGTAATACATTGGGAACAGCAAAGATACGTGCATCCCCTTTATTCGATTGCACCGTTATCGCCGTCAGAAACGATGATACTAGATACGCGTCGCATTTAACTATAGCGTCTCTCAATCTATTATACTCGGTCCCAATAGTCCTGGAGAGGCTACAGTAAAACTGGACACAGTCTAGATACGGAAGCTTCTACACTGAATATGTCTATTTGAATACATACCACCTGATTTCTGTGAAGACTTGAAACGAAATAATTGAATTATGTTGTTTTGGGTAAGGTGATAAGAATAGTATATAATTTCTGTAACTGTGTATTCCCATCAGAGATATTCAATCTGCCAGACAGACAGGCCTAGAAACGGATCTGTTCGCAGGCAGCCCCATGAATAGCCGACAACCATGACGACACGGAGTCGACTGAATGTCTTTTAATAATCGGATCCTGGCAGCCTTTGCTCTGGTCATTTTCTGCACCCTGAGTACGTCCTCCCACGTCTGGTCACAGGAGGAAATTCCTCCGCAATTACAAAAGTCAGCGACGATTACCGGTCTTTCTGCTGATGAACTCCTGCTGTCAAAACCGGAGACGCCTGCTCAAATGCTGCAGGCAGTCATTCAACTGACCGGACTCGGACATGCCGCTTCTGCCAAACCCTACCTGGAGCAACTGCTGAAAGCCAACCTCGACCAGGAAACCCTGTTGGCACTCCGCGATGAACATGGGCCCGCGGCATTCCTGTCCCTGGCGAATAACAAAGCATTGCAGCCGGAATCGATCACCCTGCTGAATCAGATGGAAGCCGCCTTCCGTGCTTACGCCACTGATCCCGCTCGCATTAATAAATTAATCAACGATCTGTCTGGTTCTCCTACGGATCGAAACATCGCGATTATCCAGCTCAAATCTGCCGGGTCGATCGTCGCGCCTCCCATCTTGAAACAGTTAAACGTCAGCGAAGATCCTGCCAAAAATGACGAACTGGCATTCGCCTTATCACAGCTGGGAAAACCGGTCGTAGAACCACTGATTGCGGCCTTACGGGCTCCGGAGAATCGTGTCCGCAAGATCGCTGCTGAAGTACTCGGCGACATCGCTGATCCATCAGCAGCGCTCTACCTCTGGAATCCGGCTTTTTCACAAAGCCAGGAACAGAGCGTTCAAATTGCCGCCCGCCAGGCCCTCTCAAAAATCCTGGGCAAAAATCCACGAAATGTATTTGAGCTCAACCGCCACGAAGCACAACAGGTATTAAAAAACGCTGCCCTGCAGTTTTACAAGAATCACACGGATGCCTCAAACAATCAGAAAATCTGGGTCTGGGACAGCGCTCAACAGACTGTCGTTCAGAAAGAACTACCAGCCCAGGAAGTCGGGCTGATCGAAGGTCAGCGACTGGCCAAAGAAGCTCTGGAAATGTCCCCGGAAAAACAGGACGTACAGACGCTTTATCTCGCGATGACACTCGCGCTGGAAGCTTACCGGGTCGGCTGGAATACACCGCTTCCCGAAGGGCCAGGAACTGCTTTCAACCTGGCATTACTCTCTGGTCCTAAAGCAGTCAGTCAGGTACTGTCATTGGCAATGAAACAGGGACACACTCCCAGTGCACTGGCGGCATTGAAAGCGCTGGGACAGATTGGTTCCCGCAATCTGCTGTATGAGAAACTGGACCAGCATTCCTCACTGATTGCTGCTTTGAATTATCCCGACCGCCGCGTGCAGTTCGCCGCAGCGACGACGATCATGCAACTCGACCCCGCGCATACGTTTCCCGGAGCAACCCGGGTGATTGCCATCCTGACCCGTGCTTTAGGGGGAGAAGGAAAACAGGCTGCAGTTCTTGTCGACAGCAGCATTCCTCGAGGTCAGACAATGGCAGGGCTGTTTCACGAACTCGGATACGAAACCCAGTCCACTCAAACAGGTATGGCAGGCTTCAAAGCAGCCACCGCACGCATGGATGTCGAATTCATTGCACTCGAATATAATATCATGCGCTGGGGCCTTTCACAGACCATTGCAAATCTCAGGGCTGATTCCCGAACCGCAAATATCCCCATCATCATCTATGGCCCGCTGCGTCTGAAAAACAAAATCGAATACGCAACGCGTCATTATCCGCTGGTCCAATATGTAGTAGAATCAGAAAATACAGAAGATATCGGCACACAGATCAGGCCTTTTCTCAACAGCCTGAAAACCCCTGAATTAACCGGTGAACTCCGTTCCGAATACCGGTCTGCCGCCCTGTACTGGCTGTCGCACATCGCTTCCAGCCAGCGCAGCAGGATCTATGACCTGACACCCGCTGAAAAGCCATTGCTGCCGTTGGTCGCCGACCGGAATCTGGCCGCGAATGCCCTGATCACTCTTGGCGGAATCCCCACACGCACAGCCCAGGCAGATCTGGTCACCATCGTCACAAACAAAACCATGGACAGCGATGTCAAAGAAATCGCCGCCCTGCAACTGGCATTTCACATCCAGAAATTCGGTCTGCTCGTTGATTCCAAAAATGTTGCTTCAATCCGGGAAGCCTACCAGACCGCCACAGATCCCAAACTAAATACGGCCCTGGCATCTGTAATGGGAACCCTGATGCCCGACAACAAAGTGGTTGGCGAACGACTGCAGGAATTCAAGCCCACCACGCCACTTCCATAAATCAATTTTGACTGACACTACGAAAAAACTCCGAAGATTCAATTAACCTTCGGAGCTTTTTTCATTCAGTCTGTTTCTTTGTGATTAGAACATATCGCATTCAACCATCGCGTCTCTCGAACTCAGATACCAGGTCCAAATGCTTGTGAAGACTCTGCTTTAAAACGGGACACCGTCTAATTCGCATTTGCTGCTGTCTTCTTTCGCAGCAGCGACCGCAGTGGCTCTTCCAGATCTTTCGCTTCCGAAGTCACCAGTTCCGTCACGCCTGTATGATCCACCAGCATCAGCATCGGCACAGTCCGCACACCATAAAATACTGCTGCCGGATTATTCCAGCCTCGCTTGTCTCGAGAGGAATAAAAGATCTGCCGCCAGTCCAGAGGAGTCTTTTCCTGAAAGGCATCGATGGCAGGTTCTTCCAGATCCAGATTCACCCCGACAATTTCAAATCCGTATTTTCGGTATTTCTGAGACAACGCCTGAATCTCGGGCAGTTGTTCAATAAAAGGCCGCGCTGTGGTAGCCCAGAAGACAACCAGCACCACACTCCCTTTATAATCATCGATCGAAACAAATCCTCCTTCGATGGTTTCGCCAGCCAGTTGCAGAGGATTGCCTTTCAACTTCAGACGACGGGACAGTCCGAGTACCTGAGCGGTTTCATTACTTTTGGGAAAGCGTGATTCCAGATCAAGACAGCAGTCCAGCGCCTGTTTATTCAAGCCATAAAGCTGACTGGTTTCGGCAGCCGCCTGCAGAAGCTGAGGAGCACGCACCGATTCCTGAGGAAACCGTGATGCAAACAAACGTGACTGCTTGACGAATTCTTCAATCCAGCGGGGCTCCTGTTTGGCAAATCGCTGAGCACTCGTATTCGCGAATTTAGCCACTGCGAATCCGGCGTCTGCAGCAGACTGTGATTTGGGATCCCGTTTAAACAGGGACTCAGAATGATCGTATAATGCATCGATACTTTCCTGATCGCCCTGCAATGCCAGTTGCAGATGAGCATCCAGCAGATGATTGATACAGACGGCGAACAGGCGCTGCTTTTCCTGATCCGCGTGAGTTTGCTTGACCGCTTCCATCGCCAGTTGAATGATTTTCTTATTCCGCTCTGTACGGGCGGCTCTCAGTTCATCGACATTCTCGGTTTTGGGGAATCCCTGAACTTTCAGACGGGTAATCTCCCGCACATTCCACTCGGCAGAACCTTCTTTGAGTTCCTGAATTTTTACTTCTTCATCCGCCAGCGAAGCTTCATCGCCATCAAGATCGTCCAGGTCACGCTGATCGCGTTCCAGGCTGGCGGTCTGCACCATATTCGGCGTCAAGGCAGGCCCCGATCCTGTCTGGGAGACCTGTGTGATTGAAGCCTTCGGCACGGATTCCAGTTTCGTATCCGCAGGGGCGCCATCCAGCTTACCGTCTGTATGATTTCCTGCCGCCTGGGGCGTTGCCGTATCTCCGCTGCCACAACCGAACTGGGTGATTAACAGCAAACCTGCTGCGATCGAATAGATTTGAAGTCGATGCCTCATCGTTTATTGCTCTCCTTCCTTTGAGAGTCTGTCACTATTTGAAGTACCGAGGTCGCGAAAGTCTGATCCCGAATTGGGGTACTGTAACGTTTGGCCCGCGTCAATCTGAATGGTGACCGTTACAGTTCTGCGGAAGACGCCCTGAAGCGAATTCTGCCACTCCCTCAGCAAAATTCCTGTGTTTAACACTTTATGCCGCGAGTTTTACGCGAAAATCCACTTTCAAGGCAAGACGAAGCTGGCAAAAATTACAATTCGGGGGCCGATTTCAGACAGTTTTCCGCTCTCCCTGATCAGAGCAGGGGAGAGACTCCCAAAAGAGGGATCGCAAAAACCGATCAAAGCTCGCCGTGATAATGCTTGAACGCTTCGATTGCAAAATATTCGGGCAACCCCAGTTCATTGTAAACTCGGGCTGTATTTCGGGTTCGATCTTCTGCGCGAACCCAGAATTCCCGTTTATCACCCCCCGGATAGAACGCACTGTCCTTCTGCGATTCATGCTTGAAAATGGCTTCCCGTTTTCGGAGAACCACTTCCGGGCTCAACGGAACTGCCCGCTCAATCTCATGCGGTTCATACTCTTCCCAGGCCCCGCGATACATCCAGAATTCCGGAGACACACCTTCCTCGGAAACCACATTGACGGCATTAATCACAGCTTCTGCACAAACCCGGTGCGTTCCATGGGGATCGGATAGATCCCCGGCGACATAGATCTGATGCGGATTTACTTCCCGCAGCAGGTCTGCCACGATCGCGATATCTTCTTCACCGATCGGCTTTTTGGAAACCTGACCCGTGCGATAGAATGGTAAATCCAGAAACCGCAGGCGTTCTTCGGGCACTCCCGCGACATCCGCACCGGCAGTCGCTTCTGTTTTGCGAATCAACCCTTTGATTCCCAGCATCGCTTCCGTATCCAGATCACCCGCTTTTTTGTTCTCAATACTTGCTTTCAGGTTCTGCAGATTTTCCAGCACCGCCCGATCATCCGCATGAAACAGCTGATGAAATTCACAGACAAAATCGATATGCCGCAACGCGTCATGATCGAACACGGCAATATTTCCGCTGGTCATGTAAGCGATATAAACTTCGTGTCCCTGGTCGGCCAGGGTAATCAATGTGCCACCCATCGAAATCACATCGTCATCGGGGTGCGGGCTGAAAACGATCACACGTTGAGGATCCACACCCGCTGGTTTGGTACAGATCCCTTCCAGCAGCGAATCAAATACGCTCTCCCGAATCTGTCCGACAGAACCGTACTGATGCAGCAGTTGGTGCAGGTGATTGTGCAGAAAATCATCCGATTCCAGCTTTAACAGTGGTTTACCTACTTCTCTGGAAAGCCAGATGACCGCTTTTTTCTCCAGAAGAGGCGTCCATTCAATATTCCCGACGATCCAGGGAGTCTTCACCGCCGTCAACTCAGCAGCCGCGGCGCTGTCAACCACGAATACGGAATTTGTATGGGTCTGCAGAAAACTGGCGGAAACCTCATCTGTCACTTCCAGTTCAGCCGCTTTTTTGACCACGGCCGCTTTGTGTTCGCCCAGGGCCATAATGATAATTTTCTTGGCGGACAGAATACTTCCCACCCCCATCGTGATCGCATGATGAGGCACATTATCTTCGCCGAAAAAGCCACTCGCGGCATCGCGACGTGTCACAGGATCCAGGTTTACGAGCCTGGTCAGACTGTTGCGTGCACTTCCCGGCTCATTGAAACCGATATGTCCCGAGCGTCCAATCCCCAACAGTTGCAGATCCAGGCCGCCATACTGCTCAATGGCCCGTTCATACTCTTCACAGAACTGATCCACCTCTTCCGCCGGAATATCGCCACGGGGAATGTGAATGTTCTCCGGTTTCACATTCACATGATCAAAAAAGTTCTCCTGCATGAATTTGTGATAGCTGTGAATCGAATCCGGAGCCATCGGCCAGTATTCATCCAGATTGAATGTGATCACATTGGAGAAGTCCAGCTGTTCCTCGTTGTGCAGGCGAATCAGTTCACGGTACACGCCCAGCGGAGTCGAACCGGTGGGCAGCCCCAGAATAGCCGGGTTGCCGGCATTGTTTTTTTTGCGAATCAGATCTGCCACCACGCCGGCTACATATCGGGCCAGTTCAGATGACGTTTCGAAAATGACGGTAGGCACTTTCGTATGTCGCACAAATTTGGATTTGGGAGTAACATGAACGGAGCGGGAAATATCGATAGCCATCAGACGAATTTTACCTGTAAAGCAAGAAAGAGGGGAGCCATTCTCCAGCAGAATCACATCTCTATTTATAACGATTTCACCGGACTGAACTGCGAATTGAAAGTAACCACGCGAACAGTAACTCCGGTGTGCGTGTTTTTTTTATGAATGTTTATTATAACTGGAGCACAACACATTTTACCATAGCGTCTTTCGTACTATTATACTCGATCCGACTGCCTCTGGAGACGCTACTGTAAAACTGGACACAGTATAGTTTCAAGATAAGCTCACTACCACTTATTTGACCTACAATGTACAGAGAGAGAATTTTCCATGGCAAATCAGGCAGAATCTCCACGAATTCTCGCGATTCACGCCCATCCTGACGATATCGAAATCCAGTGCGCGGGCACTTTAGCCCTCCTGAAAAATCAGGGATGCCACATCACCATCGCCACGATGACCGCCGGCGATTGCGGCAGTGCAGAGATGGGACCGGTGGAAATCGCGAATGTCCGTCGCGCCGAGGCCCGGAAAGCAGCCGACATGCTGGGAGCCGATTACATGTGCCTCGAGTTCCGCGATCTGTCCATCGTCATCGATCAGGATTCCCGCCAGCGGGTCACCGAAGCCGTCCGTAAAGCCCGTCCGGATATCGTCATCACCGCGCCTCCGGTCGACTACATGAGTGACCACGAAATGACCAGCCGCCTGGTCCGCGATGCCTGCTTTGGTGCTTCTGCTCCCAACTACACTACCCATCAGTTTCAGCCAGCCCCTCCCACGGAAAAGATACCCCATCTGTACTATGTCGACCCGATCGAAGGCTGCGACTACTTCGGGAACCCCATCGAACCGCAGTTTATCATCGATATCTCAGAAACGTTCGATCTCAAAATCAAGATGCTGGCCTGCCATGAAAGCCAGCGGGCCTGGCTTCGCAAACAGCATGGCCTGGATGAATATCTCGACGGAACCGAACGCTGGTCTGCAGCCCGCGGCAAAAAAATTGGTGCCGCCTACGGCGAAGCCTTCGTCCAACATTGCGGACACCCATATCCTTCCAGTAACCTGTTACTCCAGCTGCTTGAAAAATAAACGCATCACTTCACTCAGATTATATATATAAAGACGACATCTATGAATGAGCCACAGCCCGATCAGGACCTGCCCTACACAGAGACAGAAATTGAATCGATGACAACCGATGATGCACATGCGGGAAAAATTCTCACGCTGATGATGGTCTGCACCTTCTGCTATACTGTTGTCGTCGGCACCTATATCATCTTCTGGAGCCTGAATTAGACCACCCGTCATTCCGCTCTGACCGGTTTCGGCTGGTCAGAGTTTTTTACTCTCACTTCCCCGAACGCTTTTCTTCAAACACCGTCCCGTTGGGATTCAACAGCATCCAGCAGGCCGCTGCAGCGAGATAAATGCCAGTCATCAGAATCAGCACCGGTTTATAAAATTGAGCCTGGAACATGGCTCCCACAATCACGGGAAGTAAAGCTGCTCCCAGGTTGCCTGCCATATTCATCATCCCGAAAATCGGCGCCACATGCTGGCCTCCCTTATCAATCGTCACCGTGTATCCACAGGCGCCTCCCAGGCCGGCAAAAAACATGCTGACTGTAATCAACGTCATTGCCAGATTCATCTCACTCACGAAATAAGCACACAGGGTACACAATCCACAGCCCAGCATCGCGACAATCGCCACTCCCTGTCGGCTCCAGCGGCGACTTCCGGTTCGCTGCAGGACCCAGTCAACGGCAATCCCGCCAAGGAAATTTCCCACCACAAAAGACAGCAATGGGAAACTGGTCCAGATGCCCGAAGAGGCGATGGTAATGCCCCGCGCTTTCTGCAGATAAACGGGAAACCAGGTCATGTAGAAAATCGTACCAGCGGCCCGAAAGAACTGCTGAGCACAAATCATCCACATTGAAAAACTGGTCAGAATTTCTCCCCAGGGGGTCGACTCGCCATGCTCATCCTGTTCCTGATCTGTCGCCGCTTCCGGTTTTGCTTTGACTTCACCACCACGAATGATCTCCAGCTCTGCTGAATTCACACCTCGATGCTTTTCAGGCCGGTCCCGGAACCAGTAATAAAACCAGAACGCCCACACGAAACCTGGCACCGCGCAGAGATACATGATCGTCCGCCAGGACAGACCCGGAATCTGGAGACCTTCATAATGAATTCCCTGCAGCAGCAGGCCGATGCTGAAAGCCCCAAAGGCACTCCCGATCGACATGAAACTTCCCAGCAGACCACTGGCAAAACCGCGTCGAGATTTGGGCAGCCATTTGGAAATTGTACTCGCACAGCACGGGAATATCCCGGCTTGCGAAATACCAAAAATCAGACGCACACCGATCAGCATCCAGAACCCCGTCGCCATGCCAGTCAGCGCCGTCGCAATCGACCACAGGATGGCAAACGCGGTCAGGGCACGCCGCGTTCCCCAGACATGTCCGACCCAGCCACTCGGAATCTGCGACAGGGCATAGCTCCAGAAAAAGGCACTCATCACCCAGCCCATCTGGGTCAGGCTCATATCGAGTTCTTCCTGAATCAGCTTCGCAGGCACCGAAATCGCATTGCGACTGACATAAGCGACCGCTGCCACCAGGCACAACAGCGTCAGCACCATGAAGCGGGCATGCGTTGGAGTCGCATCTTCTCGCGCGGACGCGTTTTCTGATTCATTCACTCTCATCACTCCCCGCAACGATCTTTACAATGATTTCATCAGCAACTCAAACAACCGGTCCACCTCTGTCCGGGTCTCCTCATCCAGGCTCCACGCGCTGGGTTCACACCGACGATCCGAACTGAAAATCCCCCGCTTCACCAGCAGATACTTTTCGATCGCCAGAAAACCATCCAGCCCCGCCTGGAGCTGCAGCGCCACAATTGCACAGATCGGAAAATAAATCCGATAGACGGCTTCGTCATCGCCTGCCTGCAGCGCCTGCCACAATGCCATAATCCCATCCAGCAGATCCACGCCCGGCATCGTACCACTGATTCCACGCCGATATGCGTCTACCAGCAGAATCCCCCCCGAACCATCAAAGATCCGGGCCCGTCCCCCCGTCGCATCCCGCAGCGCAGACAGATTCGGTCCGATCGGCGAAGCTTCCGGTTTGAACAGAATTTTTTCCGGACCATATTCGTCCAGCAGTCGTTTGTAAAACTCAATCGAAATCGCACGACCGACATAAGACGAAGCGTCCTGCACCACCAGCGGCAGACTGCATTGTTCGGCCAGCGTAGTAAAATAATCCCACAGCGCCGCATCGGGCAGGGCTGTCGTCACCGGGGGAATCGCCATCACCGCGGCACAACCAGCTTCCTCGGCCTGACATGCGAAGGCAACCGCCTGCCGCGTACTCTCTGCACCCACACTCGCAATCACCGTTCCTCGACCTGCCGTCAGTTCCACCATCAACTTTGTGAGATTCAGTCGTTCCTCATAAGTCAGACGCAGCACTTCTGAAACCATCGCGCCGCACACACCATCGGCTCCCAGTTCAAAACACCAGTCGATTTCCCGCGCGAAAGCGTCCGCGTCAATCGTCTCGTCCTCACAGAGAGGCGTATGCAGAACCGGTAAGACCCCCTGAATCAATGCCGCCATATCCTTGTTCTTTCTGTCTCTTTATTCGGAATTCTTCGCGAACTCAAACCGTTTCCGTTTCGATGATCTTACCAATCGCATCTGCCATCGCTTCGATGACCTGCTCCAGTCCGCCCCGCTCAAACGGCGTCTGCCACACCTGGTACAGATCCAGATCATACAACTCCGCCGGTGCCAGGTATCCGGTCGTTCCATTAATCAGATTCAGACAGGCAATCGTCCGATCAGGATAACGACGTCGCAGTTCCCGCTGCAGAATGGAATACGCTTCCGTCGGGCTGCCGATCAGAATCGCCTCTCCCATCTGCCACACCCAGATCGGCAATTCCAGCGTCTTGCCGTCTCCGATTCCCCGCCGGATATTTCGTCGTCGCCGCAACCGTTCTTCCAGAGCCCGGTCCGTACACGCCTGCCGCTGCGCTTCCAGTTCATCCGCAGTCGGCCAGTCTTTGAGAGGAATTTCCACCCGGGTCTGCATGCGTTTCAGTTTCACGCCCGGCTTGTCCACCGCATGCTTCCAGACAGCGAGCGGCGCCCCGGATTCCATCACTCCCGAATATTTCAGACAGGTTCCCGGCGGCTCCATATCTTCCAGCGTCGCCAGCACAGCATACGCCAGCTGGCGACCATGTCGATCCGCGACTGCCACATCACCCACATATTGATAGCGGGGTGAAAGCTCACCCGATGCGCCCTGCATGAACAGCGCAGGGACATCCAATGTTTCCCTGATCGTATCCCGCATCGCGCCGGGATAGTCGGGCGAGATCGCCGTATTCTCCCAGGCCAGCGTCGTTGGATGACAAGCATAATTCACAATCACTGCCTGCAGCGCTCCCTCCAGATCTGTGATCCGACCTACAACCAGCGTATCGTCGGCCGGTTTATCCGGATTCCAGCCACAGACGATCCGCTCTCCCTCCGGGTCCGGCAGATCCCGCATTGAGGCCAGTCCGCAACATCCGGTCTTCCACTCCAGTACCGCTTCCGTCGCATTCTTCATCGCCGCCCGTGTCACCTTAACAGCAGCCAGGTACACCGTCTCCAGGTACTCCGCCAGTGAAGCACTCGCCGGCAGATCCGGGTCGGGATCAGTCAATGGAGGCGAAGCATGTGTATGACTGACTCCGAAAATCAGCGACGCTTCATCCAGTCCTAACTCTTCCAGCAGTCTGGATTGAAACCGGTGAAATGTCGGCAGCGAACGCCACCAGCCGAGATCTGCATCCAGAAATACCAGCGGCTGTTTCGAATTGGTCTCACTCAGAACCAGCGCATTCAGAGTCAGGCGGCGGTGAATCCAATCCGCCACATCATGTTTCGCCGCCCCCCAGTTGCGGGCATAAATTCCCGTCGGTGGCGTGATATCAACGGTCGCCACGCCAATCCGTCCCCGAAAGGCAGACTGTGTTTTCGCCTGTAGAGTCGATTCACTCATGAGTCGTTCCGTTCATTGAATGAAAATTGAAGAATTGAGAGCGCCAGGCGTGAGCCGCGCCTTACCAGTCTCCGACTGCGCCATCCTGGTAGAAGACGCGCTGCACGGTTTCCTGCTGAAACGGATGCTTCTTCACTTCGGCTTCGTTAATCGAAATCCCCAGTCCCGGCTTCTGGTTCGGCTTGACCGTCCGCGTTTTGGCATCGATCACAAAACCTTCTTCCACCACATCCTGTCTCCACGGTACATCGTCATGCACCGATTCACAAATGATATAGCTTGGTTGCGAGAATCCAAATTCCAGTGAAGCCGCCGTACTCACAGGCCCCTGTGGATTATGCGGTGCCAGCGAAATCCGGTACGCGTCCGCCAGCGCAGCGATCCGGCGTGCTTCCGTGAAACCACCGCAGTGGGTCAGGTCCAGCTGACAGATTTCACAACCCCGTTTTTCAAACAGATCGCGAAACGCCGCGAGGTGAGTCAACCGTTCGCCCGTCGCAATTGGCGTTGTCACCGCCGCATTGATCGTCGCCAGGCTGTCCATCGATTCCGGCCAGCAGGGCTCTTCGAAAAAATACAGACCGTAAGGATCGAGCGCCTTCGCAAACTGCAGCCCCATCGCCGGTGAAGGGCGGGCATGACAGTCCACCATGATATCCACTTCATCGCCGACCGCGTCCCGCATCGCCGCCACACAATCCTCGGCTGCCTTGATCGGTTTCAATCCCTCGATCGGCATCGTCGGCGGAACCGCCATCGATTTGAACGCTGAAAACCCGTCGGCGACCGCTGCCTGTGCCAGCTCTGCAAACTGAGCCGCATTGTCGGTCGAAGTCTGGTAGAACGACTCCATGTTCCCGCCACCCAGGTGACAGTACAGCCGAATGTAATCGCGAACCGGTCCGCCCCATAACTGATGACAGGGCACGCCGTGAACCTTCCCCAGAATGTCCCATAGCGCCAGGTCAATTCCCGCAATCGCCGTCGAGCGCGTCACACCGCTCCCGTGCCAGAAATGCTGACGCCACATCATCTGCCACAGATATTCCACCCGCCGCGGATCTTCGCCAATCAACAGCTGGGACAGATCTTCAATCGTCCCCGCAACGCCACGCGTATGCCACTCCAGCGTCGCTTCTCCCCAGCCATACAGGCCGGGCTGATCAGTGATTACTTTGACAAACACCCAGTTTCGCATCCGGGCATAACACACCAGAGTTTCGATGCGTTCAATTTTCATCGGGAATTGGTTCCAGTCTTCCAGGGTTTTATTTTGGCGTCAAAATAACAACATAACCCGAAAGCATTTTGGAAGCAAGCAATTATGCCAAAGAACTGAGTAACAATTATAAGGAGGGGCGCAGCGGGCAAAAGCCGAATATCAGACGTACAGACATTTCCCGCCCACGAATCAGTGAAAGCAGTTCACTGCAACCAAATCCAACAATTCAACCGTCAGGGGAACTGCAGATCTTCCCCGTCGTCGTATTCCTGCAGTCGCTGTCTCGCGAGTTCCGCCCACGGGCCCAGTTCGTCGAAGTCCAGGTAGATCTTCCAGTGGGGAACCGCTTCCTCCACCCGATTCAGCTGATGCAGCACTTCCGCTTTATGCAGATGCGCATCCGGATAATCGGGGTGAACCTGCAAGGCGATCTCAAACGCGTGCAGCGCCGCCTCCGGATCGCCCAGCTCGTTATGCAGGCAACCCAGCTGCGTCCAGGCTTCGATGTAATCGTGATCCCATTCCACCGCCGCGTAATAGCGTTCCAGCGCCCCTTCGGTATTTCCGTTGAGATACAACGCTTCCGCCAGATGCAGATGGGCTTCGGGCATATCGGGTTGCCCCAGCAGCGCCAGTCGAAATGCTTCGATCGCCGGCTTCGCTTCGCCGGCATCCAGCAGCTGGCAGCCTTCATCGAACCATTCGTCCGCACTCCGGTCAACCGGTTCCGTCGGCTGCAGATGCTCTGTGAATTCAATCGTCCCCTCGAACGATTCCTCGTCCGCCAGCTCAGGCACTTCGGTCTCTGCAGTTCCAAAGTCGAACACCCGCTGTCCCTGTCGCGGATCAATCAACCCCCGCTCATCTTTCAGCAGCAGCTGTGCATCCTGCGCCAGCAATGTCAGCTGCGACAGCGGCGCGTCGATCTCGTTGAAGAATTTCCCCAGGTGCTGCAGACTGCTTTCCAGCTCCCGCGGATTCACTCCCGATTCCAGCAGCTGTGACAGCCGCCTGACGCTCGCCACTTCCTGAAAGGAAAAGTAGGGCAGACGGTAAATCTTGCGTGCCGGCTTGATCAGTCCCTGGCGTTCCCAGCGGCGAATCGTCCCCACGGGCACATCCAGCATCTGCGTCAGCATCGCCGGCGTATAGAGCTGATCCACATTCACGCCCGGCTCGCGGAGTTCAATCAGCGCCAGCCAGTCCGATTCCTTGATGATCTGAATCGAAACGCCCTCGGCAATCAGCTCCTGGGCATGCGTCAGATTCACCGAAGGCGATCCGTCCGACTCCAGCGGCCAACCCTCTTCGCCCACCACCAGCAGCGTCGTCTGGCGGCTCACATGCTGAGCGGTCTGCCCCCCATGCTGCTCGACGAACTCGCCCGCCTTCTGATGTGTCATCGAAGCGAGCGTGCCCGTAAACACCACGCGTTCTCCCTGCAGAGCAGGGGAGCCTTGAAGCAGTTGATCAGGTTGTTCTTCGTCAGTCTCAGACATAGATCAAGTAATAATACATTAAATCAGAAATATCGAGTAAAAAGGGGGTTATCAAATGCCAGTCGCAAAAATATCATACCCCCACAGCAGTAAACTTTCTCCGAGGATAATGATACGGGAATCCGTTGGGTAGCTTTCAGGGCAATCCTTCATTATAAGGGAGCAAAATATGTTTTTTCCTGCTGAAGGTACCGTTTGTACCCCCGAATTTGACCATATATCCATGGGAGTTGATTGGAATGTCCGTGCTCGAGTCGTGTGATCCGGAAATCTGGAAATGTATTCAGTCTGAAGCACAGCGCCAGAAGAATGGCCTGGAGCTGATTGCCTCTGAAAATTACACCAGCGCCGCCATTATGGAAGCGGCCGGCTCGATCCTCACGAACAAATACGCCGAAGGCCTGCCCGGACGTCGCTATTACGGCGGATGCGAATACGTCGACGTCGTCGAGAACCTCGCCCGCGATCGCGCCTGCAGCCTCTTCGGAGCCGAATACGCCAACGTCCAGCCTCACTCCGGCTCACAGGCCAACATGTCCGTCTACTTCACCGTGTTAAAGCCAGGCGACACCTTCCTCGCCATGGACCTCGCGCACGGCGGTCACCTCACTCACGGCATGAAATTGAACTTCTCGGGAACCCTCTACAATCCCGTGCCCTACGGCGTCCGTGAAGACAACCACCAGATCGACTACGACCAGGTCGCGAAACTCGCCCGCGAACACAAACCCAAAATGATCATCGCCGGGGCCTCCGCTTACCCCCGTGAAATCGATCACCCCAAATTCGCCGAAATCGCAGCCGAAGTCGGTGCGGTCCTCATGGTCGATATGGCCCACTATTCCGGCCTCGTCGCGGGCGGCGTGCACAACAACCCCGTCGAAGTCGCCGACTTCGTCACTTCCACCACTCACAAAACACTGCGTGGTCCCCGGTCCGGCTTCGTCCTCATGAAAAAGAAATACGCCAAAGATCTCAACCGCGAAGTATTCCCCGGCATCCAGGGCGGCCCACTCGAACACGTCATCGCCGGCAAAGCCATCTGCTTCCAGGAAGCTGCCACCGAAGACTTCAAAGCCTACGCCCGACAGATCGTCGCCAATGCGAGAACACTCGCCGATACCCTGATGGCCGGCGGCATCAAACTCGCATCCGGCGGAACCGACAACCACCTCATGCTCTGCGATGTCACCGCGATTGATCTCTCCGGCAAAATCGCTGAAGAAGCACTCGACAAGGCCGGCATCACCGTCAACAAAAACATGATCCCCTACGATCAGCGCAAACCGCTCGATCCCAGCGGCATCCGCATCGGTACCGCCGCCCTCACCACCCGGGGCATGAAAGAAGACGAAATGAAAAAGGTCGGTGCCTGGATCCTCAAAGTCCTCGGTGCTCCCGAAGACGAAGCCAACATCGAAACCGTCAAAGGGGAAATCGCGGAATTCGCACAGAGCTATCCCGTGCCCGGCATCGCGTAACAGACTGATACCCGACTCATGACACAGCACAGCGAACTCGACATCACCACCATCGACTGCACCCGCGACGACGCCACCGCGCTCTTCAGCGAACTCCGCGAAAAGCTCAGCCCGCGCGGCAATGTCGTCTCCGAAGCCGGCAGACAACGTACGATCGAACTCTTCGGCGCACCCCTCTCGCCGCAGGAAGTCGTCGAACGCATCTGCAACGATGTCCGTGACAAAGGTCTCGCCGCGCTCCTCGATTACTCGGAAAAGCTCGACCGCAAGCAGCTCACCCCCGAGACCATGCGCGTCTCGGCTGAGGAACTCAAAGAAGCTCACGCCAAAGCCGATCCCGAGTACCTCGCCACGCTGCGTCGCATCCGCGAGAACATCATCGAGTTTCAGTCGGCTCTGCTGCCCGACGACGTCAAAGTCCTCCGCGAAGCAGGGGAGTCCCGCGTCGAACTTCGCCAGCGGTATCTCCCTTTGAAACGGGTCGGCGTCTGCATTCCCGGAGGCGCGGCCGCGTATCCGTCCACACTGCTGATGACCGCGATCCCCGCACAGACCGCCGGTGTCAAAGAGATCGTCGTCGTCGTCCCGCCCACCGACTTCGGCGGTTACAACACCGACATCCTCGCCGCCTGCCAGGAGCTCGGCATCACCGAAATCTACCGTGTCGGCGGTGCCCAGGCCGTTGCGGCCCTCGCGTATGGCGTCGAAGGCATTGAACGCGTCGACAAAATTGTCGGCCCCGGTAACCTGTTCGTCGCGCTTGCCAAACGTCACGTCTTCGGCGAAGTCGACATCGACAGCATCGCCGGCCCCAGTGAAGTCATCGTGCTCGCCGACGAAACCGCGAACCCCGCGTTCATCGCCAGCGATCTGATCTCGCAGGCCGAACACAGCCCCGGTTCCGGCGTCCTCATCACCTGGCATGCCCCGCTGATCGAAGCCGTCCGCGAAGCACTCATCAGTCAGCTCAACGAGCTCCCGCGCGGCGATCTCGCCCGCCAGAGTCTGCTCGACTATGGCGCGTTGATTCTCGCCCGCGACGAAGACGAAGCTGCCCGCTATACCGATCTGCTGGCTCCCGAGCACCTGCACATCTCGACCGCCAACCCCGATCAGCAACTCGCCAAAATCCAGAACGCCGGCGCGATCTTCATGGGACATTACACACCGGTCGCGACAGGCGACTACTACGCCGGCCCGTCGCACGTCCTCCCCACCGGAGGCACCGCCCGCTTCGCCAACGGCCTGTGTGCGATTGACTTCCTCAAACGTTCCTAGGTCATCTACTACAACCAGCAGGGACTCAAAAACGACGCGCCCGGCATCACGCTGCTCGCCGAAAAGGAAGGCCTCACCGCCCACGCCGCCAGCGTCACGATTCGCCTCCAGGACTGAACGTCCCGCACCAGCTGCTACACATTTCCGCACTCCCGCTGCATAAACTGCACTTGACCGCGGCGCGCCAACGGCGATAAGCGCTGTTTTGGGTCGCGCGCGTGTCCAGTTTACAGTGCACTGAAACACGCGACACCGGTTCCCGGTTTTCACTGGAATCCACAGTGAAAATCGCCGGAATTTACCGGCACAAACGGCAGTAGTTCGCGCTGTATGCCTGCGGGTCAACGCACGTCGCAACGCTTCGCCCCGGGACCGCCCGGCTGTCGCCCCGGATCGCCCCGGCTTCAACCCGTATCGACCACTCGTTTTTTTCAGATGCCCCTTGACCCCCGCGCGCCCTTCGCGAAGATCCTTGACACACCCGGGGAGACCGGACACGTTTCCCGGCAAAACAGAACCCGGGCCAGAACCCGAGCCAGAAGCCTCAACAGGAACACCGGCAACAAGAGAATCGACCAGCGATGCCCAACCCAGCAGCACACAGCCCACAAGCACACAATCCGGCCGCATCCCGTCGGCTGGACCAACCAGCACAGTCTCAGGTAATCCAACCCGTATCCCGTTCAACACACAGAGAGGAATGAAATTCATGACCGACTCCCTTCTCAAAACCCGCCAGCGTCTCAGCGTTGAAGAACAGACTCAACTGATCGAACTGATCATGATTCTGCTGGATCTGAACACACGGATCAGCAATATCAAAACCGAACTCGCCGCCGAAACCGGCCTCAAGCCGTGTTCCCTCAATCGTTACATCCAGACGGCCCGTCGGAAAATCAAAGCCCGCGAAAGCAACCAGCGCGCCGCCGCCGACCTCGAACTGCTGCTATTTCTGGATGAAGAAGAGGCCGAACGAAACTTCGCCGATACAGTGAACTTCTACAAGAGCATCATCGCCAACCCCAAAACGAGCATCCGCGAGCAACTCCAGGCCCGCGAACGCCTGGACAAACTCCTGGGCCTCTACAGCTAACCAACCCCACCAGCCCACACAGAGCAGACCAGCAGAGATACAGAAGCAGATGATACGAATCGGCACAGGCAAGGGGAGATGAAGATAGAGCAGTGAATCCGATGAATTTGAATGCCCGTGTGCCACTGTTGGCTTGCCCAACAGTGCTCAGAAAACACCCCAATCCAGATAAAAAAGAACAGAAAGAAGAGCCTCAACATCACATCTCACAGGAAGAGTGGCAACCAGTTATGAAAAGAGAAAGCACAGTCTACACCCCAACACATTCACTGTCGGACAAGCCGACAGTGGCACCCAACAAACGATCTGGTATCGAGGCCACTACATAAAGTTAACTGAATGGAGAACAGAAACTGATGGCTCGAAAAAAAATGACCCGCAGAAAGAACCGACAATATGAAGCAGCCAGGAAAAAACTGGGTAAACCGTTTTTTGAATCAAAAGGGATTGCCATTTATCAAGGTGATACACTTGAACTAAGCAGCAATCTACCAGCTAATGTAATTGATGCCTTGATCACAGATCCTCCGTATTGCTCAGGTGCAGCAGGCAGTGCTGTAGGAGCCGATCCCTCTAAAAAGTATTGCCATAGTGGTAACACCCTCGGCCGTCCTTCCTTTGGCGGTGACTTCCGAGATCAAAGATCATTCAAATATTGGTGCACACTTTGGATCAGCCAGGCATTCAACGCCTGTAAAGACTCGGCATACTGTCTGGTTTTCACAGACTGGCGGCAGCTGGCCACCACGACCGATGCAATCCAGGCAGGCGGTTTCTGCTATAAAGGGCTGATCAGTTGGGACAAGGGAGGCGGGGCCAGGGCACCACACAAAGGATACTTTCGGCACCAGTGCGAATACATCCCCTGGGGTACTAAAGGAATTGTACCTCGATTGACCGATCGGGGACCGTTTGCAGGCTCTTATTCAATCGGTGTGAAGCAGGTTGATAAACACCACATGACTGGAAAGCCTACACAACTGATGCAGAGTCTGATCCAGTGTGTACCCGTCGGTGGTCTGGCATTCGACCCGTTCTGCGGATCAGGCACAACACTGGTCGCCTCTGTTCTGGAGGGACGCTATGCCATAGGCTTCGAGGCATCAGAGCAGTACTGCGAAATTGCTGCCCGCAGAATCGAGGCAGCCCAGCAGGGTGAGTTACTGAAGTTTCAGAAACAGTAAAATGTAGACAATACTTCTCGATATATCCGTTGTGAGAGCTACATCAAAGGGGTCAGGATTCTTTTTTTTGACTCCTGACCCCTTTTTCCTATTCATCAAAATGAAGCGAGAAATGCTGTGATAACGCAATTAAATTTAGACATTTTCAGTGGCCCCGTCTAGATAAAAAAATTCATTTCTAACAAGCCATTATTGTTACAACAATATAATAGTTTTGGTGAAAAAGGGATGTAAAGAAAACAGCAGGTTGGATATAACGGATTGGGAATTATCATATAGTTTGATAGGATAATTTATATTTATTGTAGAAGGAAAAAACATGGGGCACTCATTTTATTGTTCTAAAGAAGGGGAGGATATTGATACTGCAATTCCCGTATGCGGTAGTAATGAAGCTCGTGAATATTGGCATCCCGTAATAGACTCGAATCACTTAGAATTATTGAAATTAGCCTTCACAGGGTATCTAGAAATTGATGAAACCAATGTCGAACAATTCAAACAGGAAGTCAGAATAATTCTGGATAATTTCAAGCGACTTAATGTAATAGAAGGATCGAATGATCACGATTTTTCGATTGAAAGATGTCAGCGGCTCCTGGATCTTTTGAACAAATACCCACCGAAACAAGGTTATTGTTTATCTGCAGGTTAGCCAAATACGTCATATGCTTAACAGAAAATGGGTAGCAGGAGTACCGAAAAGTCCGGTGGCAGGCGCGATTCAATATCTGTTAAGCCGAGGGAGATCAAAGGGGTCAGGAGTTGATTAATTGACACCTGGCCCCTTTTTTCTATTCATCAATCCATTTGATAGCAGCTTCATTTTTTTGGTTCTTCATGAAGCTCAGCTTCGTGTTGGAGCTTATCTCGTTCTTCGTACTTTGCTTCTCTGATAAACAGCGGAATGAAAGGGAACAGGAGAAAGACCGACATGAGAAAGAAAACTGCTGCGACCATACCCACCATCGACCAGTCTTCGACCAGGGTTGCTGCCAGGATTAATACCCCCAAAGCTAAGAACAGCGTCAAGGCGATGGCGGTATAAATGCCCGCGTATTGGACATCCATTTCCACTTCTTTTTGTGAAATGTTCGACTGATTTCTGCTGCGAAGCACTTTCGCTTGTGATTGCCGTTCCAGGTAACTCACAATGACGAAACCAATAAACAGCACAAGCACTGCGGATGCAGCCAGATAGGCCGCCTGAGGTAAGAATAGTAAGAGTACGCTCGTAGTAATCAGTGCTAAAATCAGCAGAAAACGCAGTATTGTTTTTGCATGCCGCATCATCACATGCGCGTCGGGCTCACCAAGATTGGGCTTATCCATTGTACCAGTCCTTTATCCAATATTTCCCACCTGGACTCGCCTGGAACCGCTCCAGGTAGGGATTACCTTTAATTATACCCACTGCGTACTTCCCTGTCTAAATCAAAGTGTTTTTCGCCACTTTTAGTTCTTCTGTTATTGGATAAAGGCTAAAGGGGACAGGAGTCATCCCATCGACTCCTGCCCCCTTTTTCGTGCAAGATGAACCTTAGCCATTCCAGAATATTCTCTACTGTCCCGTTACAAAATTGATGATTGACCTGATCCAGATAGAGCATTATTCTATAATATACATTGTTCCAGACCGTCTCTGATAAATTAGATTGCCACATTACTGTTGGTCTGTAACAATTCCTTTGGAGGGTCCCATGAAACTGACAAAAGAGCAAGCAGAGGCGATTTCTCGTGGCGAAGAAATCCCCGTGGATGTCGAAGGGACGGAATGTGTCCTGGTAAGAAAAGACATCTATGCGAAAATTTCTGGAGACGTCAGCAAGGGTCGTTCGGATGAAGTAACCGAAGAAGACCTCCGCAGGCAGCTCGTCCGTTCCTGTGAATCCAGCGACTGGAACGATCCCGCAATGGATATTTACAATGACTATGAATCAGTAATAACCGGAACCAAGAATCATGCCAGATAATTTTAACAGAGACTCCTGGGCAAGCTGGTATGCTCAAGAACATCTTAAAACTGACCCTGGAATCGAAAAGATCTTCTATCTGCCTACGAATGCAGATGCACGCGAAATTCGCTTTGTTGAAATCAATACGTTGTCAGGAGATCGTACTGAGGATTCGTTGGAACCAATTGATTTTGGTATCGACACGGGAACTGAAAATGCTCACAGACTCTTTGTTCTTGATGTGACACCTGCACAATGGCAACAGATTCAATCTGATAATTTGTCATTGCCAAACGGCTGGTCTCTTGACGATTTGATCGCATTCCCCAATGACCAGTTTGAAACTCTTCCCCAATGAATCGTTATCAGGAACATTGGTGGCACCAGGCAAAATCTGATCATGAGGCATTTCTGCTCTTAAAGAGTGCTGGTATCGCTCAATGCCACACCCTCCATTACCTTCAGATGGTGACTGAAAAAATCGCAAAGGCATATTTCTGGAGGTCTGGTTCTCCTCCTCCAAGAAGTCATGCTGGATTTGTTCATTTTCTCAGATTCTTAGGCCAAATCCGTCAGACAGATCGAGAGCGAATTGCAACTCTTTTTACTTTTACAAATTATAATCAATTCCAAAGTTGGTTGAGATCGGTATTACCAATCGCCTATGACCTGGAACGAATTTCTCCAGCTCTTGCCAACAATGGACCCAATACAGAGTATCCATGGCCTCACGCTACCCCCGATTCAGCTCCTGTAAATCATGATTTTTCCGTTTGGAAATCTTTAACGAAAGGCCAAGGCCGCGACTTGATGCGTCTCATTCAAATTGCCGTGAATCGATTCCCGGAATACGCCGACACCTGATTTAAACTATAAGTCATGGATGAATTTCAAACACCCGCCAGCGATCCAGAAATAACAACGTCTTGATAGAGCAGTGAAAGGTTATTTATTCTTAGTGCCTAGTCCATTATCAAATCCCTCTTGTTGACCAGCAAGCAAATGCCCAATTCTATAACTTGCATTTTGAAGCTTAGATGCAACTTCTGACCGAAATTCAGCTGTAAGGGAATCTTCAGATAGAACTGCATGATTGAGTTCTGCAATTAACTTGCCATGCTCCGAATCTGCCAAACCAATAATATTCAGGTGATGTAGTATTTGCCTGAATCCACGCATCAAAGCATCGCGAGGCCCATTTCGTAATAAAGCACCTGATGTCCACATGATATCATTTGCCAGCCAGTAAAGATTCGCAAATTTATCAACATGGACAGAACTGAAATCAGTTGAATCTGAGTCTTTAATTCCCGTAGTTTCTACTGGCAACATATCTGCCTTCGAATCACCGAAAGCAATACTTCCCCAAGGAAATTTTGCTTCTGCAATTCGAGTTATCACATCATGAATATCATTTTTGAGTATCCACACAATTGTCAACGTAACAAGCGGCCAAGCAAGTGACTCAACAAAAAGTGGTAATGAGTCTATAAGTTTCTGAAAATTAAAGCACACTTTCTCGATCCTTATTAGAGTATGATTACTCATTGATACTATTTTCTATACAATCAACCTTCCCACCCTCATACTCCCCGATCACAGCCTTCAATCGCTCTGAGTGCTTAAAGATATCATCCACGTTATCAATCGCGATTTTTTCTTCGGTTTTGTTTGTCAGCAGGCCCAGGTATTTCTGTGAATGATTGAACCGCAGGCGGCAGATTGGTTTGCGGTTGTTGTCGTCCAGCAGGACGCCGCAATAGCTTTTCGTGTCGCGCATGATGATTCGTGAGACATCCACCACTTCCCGCAGGATCGCTTTCACTACGTTGAAACCGTCCAGTTCTTCCGGCGTGGTTTCGATGCCGTCGCGGGGGGAGGTGTCTTCGCCGTTCTCGCTGGCGTCTGCTGCTTCGACAAACGCGCTTTCCGACTGGTCGGCGGAGAGGGCAGTCTTCAGACGTTCGTTGATCCGCTCGTTGATGAACTGGCTGCGGGCGTCTTTCACAATCTTCGTGAACTGCTCCACCACCACCTGCGTCAGGCGGCCGTCATACACGCGCGAGGCAAAGAACCGCACGAAGTCTTCCGACGGGGCCTTGAGTTCTTCTTCCAGGATCTTCTTGATCGAGCCTGCATACTTGAGTGTGCTGGCGGTCGTCAGAATATCTTCCAGCGAAAACGCCGACTTGGTGAACTTCTTGAGTTCGTTGATCTCGTGATCTTCGATGTGCAGCATGTTGAACACGAAGAAGGGCTTCGAATCCATTTTGTTCGGCTCATCGATGTCCGAATAAAACTGATACTCAATGCCATTGGTCAGAATCGCAAACCGGGCCGACGTGACCGAGAAATAACGATAGAGCTGCGATGCGTGCACCTTGTCCAGGTCGGCTCCCGACCATTTGCATTCGACCAGGATGATGATCTTCTCATCTTTGGTGATCGCGTAATCGACCTTTTCCCCCTTCTTGATGCCGACGTCCGACGTGAACTCGGGGATGACTTCCAGGGGGTTAAACACGTCGTAGCCCAGCGCACTGATGAAGGGCATGACAAACGCGTTCTTGGTGGCCTCTTCGGTCTGCGTGTACTCCCGCTGTTTGGGAATCCGTGAGGCAATGTCTTTCATCCGGTCAATCAGATCCATCATTCCACCTGCTTTCAAATCAGAGTTGTCAAAACATACCAGCCTGCGTTTGAGGTCTGTCTCGCCGCTGACAGAGGGAGAAAGCGAAAAGACAGGCTGCCATGCGTTCTGAAAAGAAGCAATGTTTCACGATGTGAAAGTTTGAATCAGATAAAGCCCGCACAAATAGACATTATGACACTACGACAGCCCACGTCAACAAAATAACACCAGTTTGTCCACACCCGAACCAGCTGATCATGGCATCCTGCTACATTCCCGCAGGGTGACCTCGAATGGAATTCGAGGTTGTCGCAGACAACAGGAGGTAGCAGGGAAATCGATGGATTGAGAAACAGCTGACCCGACTCGTTCCGGCAGGCAGATTCCTCACGTCCCGAAACGTTCGTCACCGGCAGCTGAGACCTCCTGCTCGCTGCGCTCGTCCCGGATTACATCCGGGACCACCCCTTGCTTTCTTTCGTGCGTTTCGTGATAGAAGAAAAGAGAACGGATCAATACTCCGGGTGACCTCGAATGGAATTCGAGGTTGTCGCAGACAACAGGAGGTAGCAGGGAAATCGATGGATTGAGAAACAGCTTACCCGACTCGTTCCGGCAGGCAGATTCCTCACGTCCCGAAACGTTCGGCACCGGCAGCTGAGACCTCCTGCTCGCTGCGCTCGTCCCGGATTGCATCCGGGAGCACCCACCGGGATGGGGAATGCTTAATGACAGTCATACGGTTTCGTGTCTGTTCGTACTTTTTCATGGTAGAAAAAAGAGAACCTATCAATACTCCGGGTGACCTCGAATGTAATTCGAGGTTGTCGCAGACAACAGGAGGTGCCAGGGCAATCGATGAATTGAGAAACAGCTGACCTGACTCGCTCCGGCAGGCAGATGCCTCACGTCCCGAAACGTTCGGCACCGGCAGCTGAAACCTCCTGCTCGCTGCGCTCGTCCCGGATTACATCCGGGAGCACCCATTGCTTACTTTCGTGCGTTTCGTGATCGAAAAAAAGAGAACCGATCAATTCTCCGGGTGACCTCGAATGTAATTCGAGGTTGTCGCAGACAACAGGAGGTGGCAGGGTAATCGACGGATTGAGAAACGGCTTACCTGACTCTCTCCGGCAGGCAGCTTCCTCACATCCCGAAACACTCGGCACCGGCAGCTGAGACCTCCTGCTCGCTACGCTCGTCCCGGATTGCATCCGGGAGCACCCATTGCTTTCTTTCGTGCGTTTCGTGATAGAAGAAAAGAGAACCTATCTATTCTCCGGGTGACCTCGAATGTAATTCGAGGTTGTCGCAGACAACAGGAGGTGGCAGGGAAATGGATGGATTGAGAAACAGCCTACCTGACTCGCTCCGGCAGGCAGATTCCTCACGTCCCGAAACGTTCGGCACCGGGAGCTGAAACCTCCTGCTCGCTACGCTCGTCCCGGATTGCATCCGGGAGCACCCACGGGGATGGGGGATACTTAATGACAGACAAACAGTTTCGAGTCTGTTCGTGTCTTGCGTGGAGTAATAAAGAGAACGGATCAATACTCCGGGTGACCTCGAATGGAATTCGAGGTTGTCGCAGACAACAGGAGGTGCCAGGGAAATGGATGGATTGAGAGACAGCCTACCTGACTCGTTCCGGCAGGCAGATTCCTCACGCCTCAAAACGTTCGGCACCGGCAGCGAAGACCTCCTGCTCGCTGCGCTCGTCCCGGATTGCATCCGGGAGCACCCACGGGGATGGGGAATGTTTAATGACAGTCAAACGGTTTCGTGTCTCTAGTGGTGGAAAAAAGAGAACGTGCAAACGTCCCCCAAGTCGGGAAGAACCCCCGGAGAACAAACGGGATTCGTTTTTTCTGTTCCTTGCTCAAATAATTCATAATTTTTTCGGGCCGGGGATACTGCTCAAGACCGATTTTCAGTCATCAAAACCGGCATTTGTGATCGTTTCTTTTATCTTTCATTAAGATTCAATGAACCCCGGTCATCTTACAAAAACCCCTTTTTTTTCAGTGCCGCTGTTACAATAGATGCCTCTGCCGAAGTCAGAAAAGACCTGAGTTGGTTGGCTGTGAGCACAGTACACTGAATTCTTCATAAACTCTTAACCTTAAAGAGTTACATCAGAATCGGCTTACCCCTTCATATCCTCATTAACCCCTCACAAAATCTTCACAATTCCGCTGTAGACTCCCGGCACACCCGTCAGAAGAGATTTATTCTCATCAAACTCAAGTCGCTGGGATTTCTAAAAAGAACACTTTTCCAGCAGGCATTTCATCGGTCAGCGGTGAACCCGGAAGAATCTCCTCTCAACTTATTTATTCAATTTCACTGCACATTACTGCAAGCTCATTTTCCAAGGGGGTAAGGATGAAGAATCGAAAAGGATTCACATTAATCGAATTATTGGTAGTGATCGCCATTATTGCGATCCTGATTGCACTGCTGTTACCGGCAGTCCAGCAGGCACGCGAAGCCGCTCGCCGCAACAGCTGTAAAAACAATATGAAGCAGATCGGCCTGGCATTACACAACTACCACGACAGCTTCACCTCCCTGCCGCCGGGCAGTATCGTCTGGTATAACGGCTCTCGATACAACGGTCATGGCTGGACCTGGCACGCCAGCATACTGCCTTACCTCGATCAGGGAAACATGTATGATCAAATCCAGGGTCCCGATTCCAGTGGCATGGGAGCCGAGTCCGGCGGGGTGAATGATCCCAAACAGCAGCTGGCCGGGCAGACCGTCATTTCCGTCTTCTGGTGCCCTTCACAACCGGATGTGACCCTGGGAGCCCAGAAGAATGGCTACTCCCCCTCCAACTACAACGGCAATATGGGTACGCTCATCGGCAGTTCGGGTGATAACTGCATCAGTGGCAGTATCACCGATGCCGCCGGCATGGCAGCGAAAGGCGGTTGCATGGGCGCTGACGGTGTCTTCTATATCAGCAGCAGTGTTGCCTTTCGTGACATCACCGATGGTCTCTCCAACACCATCCTGGTCAGTGAAGTCATCGACTCGGGTGGAGATTCCGACATGCTGGGCGGAGGCGGCAGTGACCGCAAGCACTGTTTCTCAAACGGAGCTGACAGTAACCCTCCCACCGAAATGACAGAATACCTGATTGCCGCCGAAGGCAATGACCCCATTAACTCCTACGGCGAAGAAGCAGCGGGCAGCTACCACACCGGCGGTGCCCACTTCGTATTCGGTGACGGACGCGTTCGTTTCCTCTCTGAGAACATGGACATGGCCCTCTACCGGGCAATCAGCACCCGGGCCAAACGGGAAACCCTGAGCACTGATTTCTAACAGGAGACCACAGAGCCGGATCGTCGCGTGAAACCGTTTTCACGCGTTTTCCAACTGGAAATCCGACAATTTCAGAATTAAGAGCAGGCGGGTGGATACCGGACTCCACTCGCCTGTCTGCCATTGAAGAGGAGCGATCCTCCTGAATTCGCGCAGTCACTCGGACAGTTTGTCGTTGTCTGTTGAAGACCATCGCCGACCCGGTTTCGCATCAGACGAACGATCAGCAGAGCAGGGCACGGCCCCTTTCACGACGTGTGTCACCACTCGTTTCCAGGCAGCGCGACGCACGAAGAAAGAACCACGCAGAAGTCATTTCAAAATATTCTTCGCAAATATTTAAAAATTGTGAACTCTGATATTTCAAATTCTGCAAAGATTGGTAACTTACGCGTCGATATGAATATCTTAGTTCATATCTGTTTCTTAACCTCCTTTTATTTGGAGAACGAGTGATGGCCAAATCTACTTCTAAGATTGGGCAAGATGCCAAAAAGCAAACTGGCAAAACTGCAGAGACAACCAAAACTGCCAAAGGTAAAACCAGCAAGAAGAAATAATCTTGCTGTCTGACTTGAAGCAGACTTTCAGCCCCCCGTTTTTGTTGTTCTCTGAACACAAGAATGGGGGGAAATTTTTTTGGTAGAGACGTTTTCAGACGGTAACTCAGGCAGTTCTCCCGCCGGCAGCACTCGCCAGAGAGCAGCCCCTTTCCGGTGGAACAGGTACGCGGATTCTATTAAAATAGGGCCAGAAAACGTAACCTAGAGCGCATCACATTTAACCATAGCGTCTCTCAATCTATTATACTCGGTTCAAATGCCCCTGAAGACGCTACAGTAAAACTGGACACAGTCTTGAGCCAGTTCTCCGGCTGTCACCAACCAGCCACTCGTACCTGATTCGCAACGAGCGCGGCCCATGATCGAATCCCGAACCCGCTTCCAGAACCCGCTCGACCTCTTTGTCAAATGCCTGTGGTTTTCTCCGGGAGAACACCGCAACTGGCAGCAGGAACGCATCCTGCCCACCGGCAGCGTCGACCTGATTTTCAAACTCCAGGATGACCAGCCGATCCGGATTTTCGACCCTGCAGACAACTCCCCCCGTTCCGTTTCAGGAGCCACAGTCTCGGGAGCTTACTCACAGCCGTTTGGACTCGACACGTCCCGGTTCTCTCCCACCATCGGCGTCCATTTTCATCCCGGCGGCGCTGCTCCCTTTCTGGGAGTCCCCGTGAAAACGCTCCTGAACCAGCATCTCAGCCTCGAGGAGTTCTGGGGAACGCAGGCCCTCCGCGTACGGGAACAACTGCTGCAGGCAACTTCAACAGCCGAGCGGTTCGGTATTCTGGAGCAGGCGCTGCTAGATCGACTGACAGAACCCGACCCGAATTATCAGGCGATGCTCCACGCCGCCGAACTGTTTCGCACTTCCCGTCCCACCAGTGTGAAAGCCGTCAGCGAAGCGCTGGGATTCAGCAGCCAGAGATTCATTCGACAGTTTCAAAACGCAGTCGGGCTGACCCCCAAACTGTATTGTCGTATCCAGCGTTTTCAGTCCATCCTGGACCAGATCGTCAGGGGCAATCAACTCCCCTGGGTGAACGTCGCTCTCAAGCACGGCTATTACGACCAGTCCCACCTGATTCAAGACTTCAGGGAATTCACAGGCGTCACGCCGCTGGAATACCGGCCCGTCGCACCGGATCGGAAAAATCATATGCTGATGACTGAGTGATAATTTTTTCCAATACACGCGGTGTGTTACTGATTAAACTGGCTGCTGTTGAAACATATCACCAGCTCAGATTTAGGAAACGAAACAATGCCCCACAGCAACACAGACTCGAACCAGATCAAAGAAGTTTTTCCCTACCTGCGCACTCGGGACGCTGCCGCCGCGATCAAATTCTATCAGCGGGCGTTCGGAGCGGTAGAGGACTTTCGGCTGACTGAGCCCGGCGGCAGGATTGGTCATGCCGAACTCAAATTTGGTTCAGCGACCATCATGGTTTCAGACGAGTATCCGGAGTATGGCATTTACGCTCCCACAGCATCCACGCCCACCGGCTCTGCCATTCACCTCCATGTGCAGGACGTCGACGCAATGACACAGGAAGCGGTACAGGCAGGAGCCAGTCTGATCATGGAACCTGCAGATCAGTTCTATGGAGAACGCGCAGCAAAGATCCGCGATCCGTTTGGTCATGAATGGCTGCTCGGCAGCCACATCGAAGATGTAACGCACGAAGAGATGCAGCGCCGCTTCGATGCCATGTTTGAAGAAGACAGCCCGGAGCACTGAAGCAGTTCACCTGCTTTCCAGATCCGTTCGCCTCAGGAGAACAGCAGAAGCGTCCCGGCGGAAAACAGAACTCGCCGGGAACTATCTGCCTTTTGATCTCGTGTCAGTCTGCGCCGCAGCAACACTCCGTCATCCGTTGAATTGCGCGGATACCAGAAGTGAGACGGTTGCGGGCCGCGGGATTGACCGTGTGCACGTCGATCACGGGGGAATCAAAATCACAAATCGAGACTGACTCTTGAATCCAACGCAGCACTTCCTCGCCCGCGCCGCGCGCATCGTTGCCCAGGCTGAGTTCCTGGACGCCGCCTGCTTTTAATAATTCGATCGCTTCCTGGGAATTGCGTACCTGTTGCCAGCCCGTCGGGGCACGTCGTTCATCGTCCAGATAAACCTTCATGATATTTCCTTGTATTTTGCGTTAAGGATTCATGAATACTGCCTGATTTCTACAGATCCATGATTTTCCGTCCTTTTCATATCTCCTGACACCACACCGCCACAAAAAGTTCGCGAAAAACAATGTCGTGGACAAACTGTGAAATCAATCAGAGAAATTATTCACAGATTCTTCATCAAAACGGTTCACATAAGCGTCAGCTTAACTCTCGATAAGCTCATTCATTCTTCATATTACTTTCACAGAACAGCACTAGAATTCCGCCATTCACATCGTACTGAGAACTCTTCTCAAGAGTGTTTTGAAATCCACTTAGAGATGTTTCTATACCGTTCTCAATTGATCTTCTTTGTGAAAGCAACCTTTCGGATACACGTTTTGGATTTATTTTTACTCGTACACGTTCCTGCGAAACAATTTTTCAAGAAGAGGTTTATATGAAAAATCGAAGAGGGTTCACTTTGATTGAGTTACTCGTGGTCATCGCAATTATTGCGATCCTGATTGCCCTGCTGCTGCCCGCTGTTCAGCAGGCCCGCGAAGCTGCACGTCGCAACACGTGCAAAAATAATTTGAAGCAGATCGGTCTGGCGACCCACAACTATCACGAAGCCTTCAGTTCGCTGCCGCCGGGCAGCATCGTTCTGTTGAATGCAGCCGGTACCACTTACAATGGTCATGGCTGGACCTGGCATGCGAGCCTGCTGCCTTATCTCGATCAGGGTAACCTGTACGATGCCATCCAGGGACCGGATTCCAGTGGCATGGGAGCTGAGTCCGGCGGGGTAGATGATCCCAAACAGAGACTGGCCGGGCAGACGGTTCTTTCCGTCTTCTGGTGTCCCTCACAGCCCGATGTCACCAAGGGAGTCCAGAAAAATGGCTATTCTCCCTCCAATTACAACGGCAACATGGGCACACTCATCGGCAGTTCGGGTGATGACTGCTATAGTGGTTCCATTACCGATGCCGCCGGTATGGCAGCTACAGGCGGATGCATGGGCGCTGACGGCGTGTTCTATATCAGTAGTAGCGTCGCATTTCGCGATGTCACCGATGGTCTCTCCAATACCATCTTCGTCAGTGAAGTCATTGACTCGGGGGGAGATGCCGACATGCTGGGTGCAGGCGGCAGCGACCGCAAACACTGCTTCTCCAACGGAGCAGACAGTAATCCTCCTACTGAAATGACAGAATACCTGATTGCCGCGGAAAGCAACGACCCGATCAACTCTTATGGAGAAGAAGCCGCCGGCAGCTATCACACCGGGGGAGCCCACTTCGTGTTCGGTGACGGCAGAGTCAAATTTCTCTCCGAAAACATCGACATGGGACTGTACCGGGCACTCAGTACCAGAGCCAAACGGGAAACGTTAGGCGCTGATTATTAAGCCAGATATTGTTCACGAACTGCGTCGCCCTGTATTGCGGCGCAGTTCTTTTGAATTCGAATCAAAATCGTGATGATTCGAAAAGCAGGCACGCTCAATATGCCGCAGGTTTTTGACTGACAATCTGAAATGGAATGCCGTTGGTAAAAATCGGTATCTGTCACGACAGAATTTCTTCTGTGCTGTGAGCGTCCCGACGAGATATTTTTTATAGAGAGTGAGTAGAACTATGAAATTGAAACCGCATGATTTTCTGATGATCACACTGCTGTCCCTAAGCTTCAGCCTGACAGGTTGTGGAGGTGATACGAGTGACCAGCCCGAATTAGGTCAGGTCAAAGGCACCGTCACCATGGATGGCAGCCCCCTGGCCGGTGTTTCTGTCACATTTTCCCCCGACAGCGGTCGACCCGCGACGGGGAAAACCGATATCGCCGGCAACTATGAATTAATTTACATCCGTAACACGCCAGGCTGCAAACTGGGTCACAATAAAGTGATGATCAGCAATTCCACGGAAGAAGATGAAATGGAACAGGAAGGGGATGACGTGGTCCAGACTGCCCCCTCCGACGAAAAAATGATTCCCGCGAGGTATAACGACAAGACCACACTGGAAGCCGAAGTGCAACCGGGTGAAAACACCTTCAACTTCGACTTGAAGAAAAAGAAATAATCGCGGAAGAATGCTTCCGTTCTCACTGCACTGTCGGGTGGACCAGTGTGTCCGCCCGCGGGCAGCGTGAGAGCAGTCTGCTTTCAGGAACGTCGTTCCTGTCTGAGGAATGCCAGCACATCGCGGCAGCCGCGCTGAATCTGGGCACTCATCAATTCCCGGGCCAGGGGACCGTTCCCGTCACGCAGCGCCTGCAGCAACTGTTTTTTGCTGTCACAGGTTTTCTCTGCCAGATCAACCGTCAGCAGTTTCGAACTGTGTCGTTGCGATTCAAACACGGTTGCCACCGCGCGATGTTCACGGATCACTTTAGCAATCAGACGATTTCGCGAAGCATCGATCACGGTCTCATGAAAGGCTTCTTCCAGATCCAGCCAGCGATTGAACTGCGCCGGCGTCGCATAGCCATCACTCCGCTCACGAATCAAATCACGGATTTCAAAAAACTCTTCCAGCATCGCATCCAGATCGTCCAGCTGATGAGGCGTGATATACCGCGCTGCTTCCGCAGCCGCACAACTCTCCAGCGCATCTCTCAGCACGTACAGCTCTTCCAGGTCCTCACGATTCGGATTCCGCACAAAAGCACCCGCACCGGGCACATGTTCCACCAGTCCTTCTGTTACCAGCCGATGAATCGCTTCGCGGACCGGAATCACACTCACGCCGATCTCCGCGGCCAGCTTGCGGTTCACCAGCTGTGAGCCCGGCACCAGTGAGCCCTCCTGCATTTCCTGCCTGATAAAGCGATAGGCCCGGTCAGCCAGTTTTTCCGTGACTTCATACATTTTTCATTTTCCGGTTGACAAAGGAATTCCGTTCGCTGACAATATGTAACATCATGTTATAACACGTTATTACATTGTGTCAAATAATTTTAATGCGAGGCTGCTTTTTTCTCGGGATCGACTGTTTATCAGGTTTTTCCGGGCTGGTGAGGCGACCTGTTGTTTCCATTTCTTTCATTTCTTTGACCCGTCTGGAGAGAATCATGAAAATCAAGCGCGGATTTACACTGATTGAACTTCTGGTTGTAATTGCCATCATCGCAATTCTGATTGCCATCCTGTTACCTGCTGTCCAACAGGCACGCGAAGCCGCACGCCGCTCCAGCTGTAAGAACAATTTCAAACAAGTCGGCCTGGCACTGCATAACTATCATGAAACTCACTCCATCTTTCCCCTGTCGGATCATCGTGATTCCGGACGCGGTTGCTCAGGCGCGGTCTGGTCGCAAAATGCCGTCTATCGCTACAGCTGGGGCGCGATGATTCTGCCGTTCCTTGAAGCCAACGCGGTCTACCAGAAAATTGATTTCAGCACCAATTATAATGTCGCCCCTTCCAACGATATCCAGGCCGTCGGTGCCACGATCAATGTCTTCTTATGCCCCTCTGATCCCCAGTCAGAACCCCGCTGCAATCGAACCGGCGGGATCAATAACGGGGGTCCGGGAAATAAAGACGACCTCGGACGCTCCAATATGGCAGGCGTCGCTGATTCCCGCACCTGGGAATGTGCCACTAACTGGGGACGTTCTGACGGCGATGGCATGTTGTACAATAATTCGAACACCCGCATGCGAGACGTCATCGACGGTTCCAGTAACACCCTGTTTGTTGCGGAAGTCGCCGGCGGATTACCGGGGTCGTTCGACTGCAATCACTGGAGCGTGGTCAATCATATTGATACCGCCGGTGGCATCAATGGCCCGCACACTTCTCCCGGAAATGGTACCTGGACCCTCGCTTCCCAGGAAGCATCCAGCTGGCATACAGGCGGTTGCCACTTTCTGATGGGGGACGGCAGTGTGCATTTCATTTCAGAAAACATCGACGCCGGTGTCTTGAGTTCATTAACCACACGCATTGGTCGTGAAGCCGTCAGCTTTCCTTAATTGAGATGTTTTCCTGTCAGGGTGCCTGCTGGCAGTGTCGCCTTCGATTCCTGTCATCGAAGGTGACACTGTCGCTACCCGGTTTAACAGTCATAGCAGGTATCGCGAAACGGCACTCCCTGGCGCAATTACAATTCCCATGCCCATGAAAGTGAAGTCACATGAAATCTCTCTTCCTCATTTCCAGCCTATTGTTCGGTCTGTTTTTCACAGGCTGTGGCTCTGCGGAACCGGGCCCCGAACGGGTCATCGTCACGGGAAATGTGACGTTCGATGGCAAACCGGTCTCCCAGGGTGAGATCTGGTTCATCCCGACTGCCGGCAGGGAAGCCCCCCAGGCGGGAGCGATTATCAAAGCAGGACAATACCGGGTCGAGAATAAGGGAGGTGTTCCCATCGGTGCCTGCCAGGTAAAAATCACCGCGGATCGTCCGAAAGAGGATGTCAAAATCGTAGCAGACGGCGGGCCGGAAGAAATTCCCACCACCCAATATTTACCAGCGCGTTTTAATGAAAAGACAGAACTGACGGTCGAGATAGAACCCGGTTCTGAACCAATGAATCAAGACTTCGATCTGAAATCCTGAAGCTGATCATCACACCGCTTATTACATCCTGCGAATCCCGAGAAAGAAATCTTATGAAGCCGCTGTTTTCCCTGCTCATGATCTTATTGCTATCGACCACTGCACTCCCGGTTCAAGCCGACGACAAGCTGCCCTTGATTGATCTCTCTGGAGAGACCGACCAGCAGACCGTCATCGCCGCCGGTACGCCTCAGGTTTACCAGGGACACCCGACCACGTTACTGCTGCCCGATCAAAAAACCATCCTTGCCGTCTGGTGCATCAACCACGGCGGTTCTGCCGGTCCCATGGCCCGCAGTGAAGACGGCGGTAAAACCTGGTCCCGCGTTGATGAGCGGCTTCCCGCCGGCTACTCCACACATCAGAACTGCCCCAGTATCTACCGGATGATTGATCCGGCAGGCAAAGCTCGTTTGTGGGTCTTCTCCGCCGCCCTCGGTAAACGGGGCGGCCCGGGGATGCCCAGCATCATGAGTGAAGATAATGGCGATACCTGGAAAGAAATGCCACCGCTCGGTTTTCCCTGCGTGATGACCTTCAGCAGCATGGTTCGCTTGAAAGACGGGCGTTACCTCGGCCTGTATCATAAAGGACCCGACGGCAAAGACCGCGCCCCACTCGTCGTGCTGCAGACGATCTCCGACAATGGCGGCTTCAGCTGGTCGGAGCCACAGGTGGTCGCAGAGGTTGCTGGCAAAAATCCCTGTGAACCCTGCGTCTTCCGCAGCCCGGACGGCAATCAGCTCTGTTGCCTGATGCGCGAAAACACTCACAAAGGTCGCAGCCTGATGATGTTCAGCAATGACGAAGGCACCACCTGGACCACACCCGTCGACACTCCCTGGGGCTTGACCGGCGACCGTCACAAACAGGTTCTCACAAAGGACGGGCAGTTGGTCGTCTGTTTTCGGGATCAGGCACCGGGCAGTTCCAGTCGCGGACACTTCGTCGCCTGGGTGGGTACGTACGACGACATCGTCAATAAACGGGATGGGAAGTACAGGGTGAAACTGCTGCATCATCACGGACGTACTGGTGACTGTGGCTATCCCGGTGTCGAACTGCTCCCGGACGGCACCATCGTCGCCACGACCTATGTCAAATACCGTGACAACAAAGATAAAAACTCCGTCGTCGCCGTCCGGTTCAAACTCAACGATCTGCCAAAACCGGAAGCAAAATAGAGCGTCCTCAAATCTGCTTCACACCGTATCAGACGTGCGCGTGCCATCGTCGGCTTGCCCGACGGTGCTCGGTCAACCAGTCACCAACATCTAAACCGGGTCGTCCCGAATGCAATTCGGTGTTGTCGAAGACAACAGGAAACTGATAGAACAATCGCAAAATCCTGATCCACGCATCCGACCTGCCTTGCCGTAGGGGCTGTCCCATGTGTCAGCCCGCCTGGCGAGGTTCGAATCCGTTTCCCATCACAAGGGGAACAGAAAAAATATCCCCATCAGAATTTTCAACCACGAAAAACTCGAAACCACATATAAGAAAAATGGGTGAGCCCGAATGCAATTCGGGCCGAGCAAAGCGAGCAGGAGGTCGCAGTTGCCACGTACGATCCAGAATCGGGATTCCTATACTCATTCGACACGGCCGGACAAGCTATTTAGACCGGACACACGGAAACCTCTATAGAAATTGCAACGAGCCCTACTATATCAGAGGTGCGCGTGCCATCGTCGGCTTGTCCGACGGTGCTCAGTGAACAGAGCCTACGGGTACTGAGGCGGATCAATAAAGCCTTCGCCCACTTTTTCCATAACGTATCCCAGACCCAGGGCGCCTCCTTCCAGAACCGCAAACAGGATCACCAGCCACAACCGCTCAGAGAAAGTAAACGCGATCACAGCGAAGACATTGGGGATCTGGCGAAACGCGTTCCCGATGAAGTCCATTAACGAATTGAAAGCCGTCTTGAACATCGCCGCCCCGGCGGCTCTCCTGCGGGTCGAGCGGAAGTCTGACTCCAGTTCGCCTCCATTTTCGGCAGCGAAACGTTCGGTTTCGTTACTGCGCCAACCCTCTTTCGCATGCGCATAAGCAGCCGCGGCACACGCCCAGCCAAACAGCGCGATCCCCAGCATCACCAGCGCGATCAGTTTATGCGTTGAAGGCTCATCATCCTGCGACTTCGCTTTCTTTTTCTTAGCTTTCGGCCTGGCATCCGCTTTCACGCCCGTTGACTTTTTTTTCTTCGTCAACTCTGCAGCGACCGGTTTTCGTTTTCGCTTTCGACGCGGTCTGAGATACTCTTCTTCTGTCATGATTCCCACTCGCTTCAGGCAATTTTTGACAACGCATTCTCTGGAACAGGGTGTTCCTTTCCAGCACAGCAGTCTGGCCAGAAGATCAGATATTATGACAGTACATTTTTTGAAGTCAATCAATCAATGCAGACTTACATCAACACTTCATAATCGACTGAAAATGATCGTATCAAAAACAGCAGGACCTGTGATTCACCCCATTAATGCAGAACGCCCTGCAACGGAAATGTGAATGAAACACTTCCCCTGCAGGGTTCGTCCTGGCATGTGTTTTCCGGTTGATCTCAATAGAATCGAGCCGGACTGAATCTATTTTTCAGGCGGTCTGTTTCGCGTGTTTGCCTTCCGCAAACTCTTCAAGCATCTTCTCGCAGAATGCGGGCAGGTCATCCGGGTTGCGGCTGGTCACCAGACCCTGATCGCAGACGCAGGCTTCATCCACCCATGTCGCGCCCGCATTTTTGAGGTCGGTCTTCAGGCTCGGCCACGAGGTCACGCGGCGGTCCGCCACCACATCGGCTTCCACCAGCGACCACGGGCCGTGACAGATTGCGGCCACCGGTTTTCCCTGTTTGAAGAAGTCGCGTACAAAATCGACCGCCGTTTCGTGCATCCGCAGCGCATCAGGATTAAAAACTCCTCCGGGCAGGACCAGTCCATCAAAGCTTTCCGCGCTCACTTCATCAACCGTCTGATCAACGGCGAACTGATCTCCTTTTTGATCGTGATGCACGCCTTGGATCGATCCCGCTTTCAGCGAGACCAGTTGCACATCGGCGCCGGCTTTTTTGGCGGCCTCCCATGGCTCGGTCAACTCGACCTGTTCAAAACCATCAGTGGCGAGAAATGCGATTGTTTTACCTTCCAGATTAAACTTCGTCATCAATCCAACTCCTTCATTTTTTCTCTAAACGAATTTTCGTCCCCCAACGATCCAGGGGAGTACTTTCCCGATTCCCTTCACAGCCGCCATGGGTGCAAAGGAATCCCGGTGCTCCCCTGGAACACAACTGCTGTCAGACAGCCACGACCTCTTTACATTCGGCTGCGCATTTACGACAGGAAGCGGCACACGCCTGACAGTGATAATGTTCATGGGCCTCACACTGTTCTGCACACCAGGTACAGATCTCAGCGCATAACTGACTGATCTGTGAGGAATACTTACTGTTCCGCGCCAGTGCCTGTGCTGTATACAGGCAGATGTCGACACATTCGCGACAGCAGTGGGGGCAGTCGTTATGACTTTCTTTATTGATCATGGCATCCAGACAGAATTCACAATCCGTCGCACATTTCAGGCAGGCATCAATACAGGATTGTTTGAGACTCATTTTTCTTCCTCCGTAAACAGCGGTGAGTGATTCTATCGAAAAGACAACAGTAGACACTTTCCTGCGCCTGTCCTGGCATTGGTTCAGTGCATGCTCCCATGCATGACCCTCTGTTGTTTCAAACTGGAAAAGGGGAACGCAATTCCTGTGCCAGCACGCCCCATTCAAAAAAGATCCGGTAAGTACTGCAGAAAACGCAGCCAGGCAGTGGGGAAGCGGTCGCATGTCAGACAGACTGAGCGATCAACGCGCAGGGCAGGCTCTGCTCAAGCAGGGAAACAGCGGCGTTCTGAACCAGGGCTGCGACAGAATGACTGAGAAGAGAAGGGGATGGCAGCATCGATTCCCGCCGTAAGAAGCTCTGACGTACAGAGTCCTCACAGCGGGTCATCGACTGCGGAAACAGCATTGATTTGAAATCGAACCGCCAGCAAACAGCAGGACAATCCTATTTCACAGTACGTCGTCCCGCCCTGGTTGCTCACGCCAGTTGAGGATGCGGGAGACGCGTCGCTTCACCTGAAGTTCAGGCTAATTTTGAGAAGGACGAGGTTTTTCCTCTTTCATCTTGGGCACGACTACCTCTGTTAAAAACTGGTCCCAGGCATTTTCTTTTTCCAGCCTGGGATCACTGGCCCTCAATCGATCCAAGGTGTCAACATCATATTTTTGATTGATGTCCGTCATCTTATCCCATTCATCCAGCGAAATTGGCGGAGGCGTGGGAACATCAGAGGGAACGCCAATCTGCACACCAGAATCCGAACCACCACAACCAGTCAGCACCACTGGCCACAGCAATAACAGAATACATACTACACGAAACATGATTTTCTCCAGAAAACAGGTACGCGACCAGAACAGTAAAGTGCAGGTCGCGTCCTGATATTGAAACTATGCTTAAGGAAACTCGACGACCTCACCACCGGCACGAGTGGAGAGCGCCTGATACAGTTCATTATTGATATTTTCAGAAAGAAAATGCACGGAACCATCAGCCATTGCAAAGTGTGCTCCCCCCGTATGTTGACTGCGAAAGACACCGTAAGAAGTGGTGCCATTACGCAGGTTTAATCTCGAGAAAGTTGTCCCCCAGGTATAACCTAGATATCCATAAGCCCAGACACTGCCATAGGTAGTAGAGGGGACTCCAGCCGGAGCAAAATCAGTCTCTCCCATCAAAAATGTATTCGTAGTCCCATCCGTAATGTCACGCATTTTTGTCTTTTTTTGATAACTGGGACTGTCTGATTTATCGGGATTCAAAATCCGTGGTGTAATCGCTCCATCAAATGCAGGTTCTGGGTCTCCATAATGAAATTCCGACGTGGACTTTGTACCGGCAGAGAAAATATAACTGCAGGGACCACGATTACCTGCTAGCGGTGCTGAGGGCATTGTCATTGTGGGGCATAAAAAGGTAGGCACGATCATCTGAATCAGCATTGCATTCGTGAACCCATCTCCGTCCGTATCATTCGTACTGTTATATCTTTCTTCTTTATCCCACCGCCGGGCGACCGCATCCTGCTCCAGATAAGGCATGATTTCAATATGTCCCGTGATCCAGGTCGCAGCAGGCAAATCACCGGGATCCGACAGATCAGCTGTAACTTCATAGTCCGAAGTCCCAAATGGAAATCTCAGAAACGTATCGTGGAAATTATGTGTCGCCAACGCGATCTGTTTCAGATTATTCTTACACTGCGAACGGCGGGCCGCCTCGCGGGCCTGCTGGACGGCGGGTAACAGCAATGCAATCAGAATGGCAATGATGGCAATCACGACCAGCAGTTCGATCAGAGTAAAACCGGCGCGCCGGGGAGCGCGGAAACGGGGACGATGTGTTGTACGAGACAACATGGTGGATATCTCCTTCAGAGGGAAACCAGGAATCGGGACATTCACTTCCCACACGGAAGTAAAACTCGCCGGAGCGATTGGCTGGCTACTGAGGAGACCTGTTTTTCGGAAGAGCAGGGGAGCAATCCAATGCGCTCCCCACGGCCTTCGATGGTCCTGTTACCTTTTGCGGGCTATTCCGGAAAAATAAATAAACAGTTGCATTGAACCCAGCCATACAAGTGACACTGAGTCTCAATATCAGCAATATAGCGAGGCGAAAAGCAAATCGTCAAGTCGCTTCCAGGGAAAGTACGGAAAAATGCGGAAATGGATTCCGAACAGCCCATAATAGAGCTAAACTCTATAACAGATGTATCTTACATCAGATCAATAACCGCGAGACACTGGCCTCATTGATGTCTTCGGGATTTTCCAGGGCCGCCTGAATCGCCGTTTTCACGCCTGTAACTGCCGTCTCAACAGACATACTGGGAGCCCCCAGATTCTCCTCCCGCGCCGCCACAGCAGGCAGAAAAGGGAGATGAATCCAGCCCGCCCGGATGGGTAACTGCTTCTGAGCGATATGATGCAGCACGCCATACATCAGGTGATTACAACAGAACGTTCCCCCCGCATCCGAGATATCTGCCGGAACGCCAGCGGCCCGCATCGCTTTCACCATGGCACGCACGGGCAGCGTCGCATAATAGCCGACCGGTCCGTCCTTAGCTGTCATTTCTCCCTGCAGCGACTGGCCCGTATTGTCGGTTAAACCGTACCGTGTCCCATCATTCAGGTTCTGCGCCAGCCGCTCGACGGTAATCATCGAACGGCCCCCGTATTCACCCATCATCACGACCAGTTCCGGCTGAACTTCCTCAATCGCTGCTGTGACGAAATCGATGCATTTAAAAAACGTATTCGGCACAATTCGCGAGACGATCTCCGCATCTCCGACTGTTGTCCCCTCCAGCGCCCGCGCCACCGATTCCGCAGGGTTAATCGGCGTATACCCATAAGCTTCAAAACCGGTCAGCAAAACTTTCTTCATGGAGTGCCTCACTACTGAGTGAATGATTGCGCTGTCTACTGATCATCGCATCCTACAACAATCAGGTCGCTCTATACCATAACGCACCCACGAACAGACTGACTACAATCCAGAACCTGCCTCTGATGTTTTTTCATCACCTTGCGGAATCCTTTCGGCGGCAGCCGCGATGTTGTGTATCATCCCGGAAAAGACAAAATGATGCAGCGGACAGACAGCATACCAGTAGAGTCGTCCCCACAGACCGACGGGATCGAAGATCGCCGTCTGTGTAATCGTTGACGTCTCGCCTGTGCCGGTCACTTCGAATTCCAGCCACGCCCGGCCCGGCAGCTTCATCTCCGCCAGCAGTCGTAACCGCCGGTCCGGTTCGTACGCTTCGACTCGCCAGAAATCGACGGTATCACCGACACGCAGTGTCTCTGCATTCGCACGTCCGCGCCTGACGCCAATGCCGCCGACCAGCAGATCCAGCCAGCCCCGCAGATGCCATAACCAGTTGCAGGCATACCAGCCTGTATCGCCGCCAATCCTGCGTATTGGCTGAAAAGTAACCGCCGCCGGTCGCGCGACTTCCACACAACGGGAATCGATAAACCGCGTCCCGAAGCGGACCCCGGACCAGGCGGGCAGGGAACCTGACGAGGAGAGCGAATCCGACCAGCGTGTTTCGGCAAACGCCCGTTCCTCATTAATCAAAGCCCGCTGTATCGCGGCTTCAATGCCCATCGGTTTTACATCAAACGCCTGCAGCGCACTCTGATCCTGGACCACCGTTGAATGCACGATACTTTCAATCAGCTTGCGACCAATGCGGGCATAGAGCGGCGTCACCAGTCCCAGCCACAGACTCGACAGGTAAGGCGACAAAAAGGGAACCGGAATCATCCGCACATTGATCTCGCGACTGCGGGCATACACGCGCATGATCTCCGCATAAGAGACTTCATCGGCTCCCCCAATTTCAAACACCCGGCTTTCCGGTAACGAGATATCCAGCGCTGCCGTCAGGTAAGCAATCAGATCCTCAATCGCAATCGGCTGTGCCGACCGCATCACCCATTTGGGTGTGATCATAATCGGCAGTCGTTCCACCAGCGAGCGGATCATCTCAAACGACAGGCTGCCTGAACCAATCACAATCGACGCGCGAAACTCCAGCACCCGCACGCCCGACGCCCGCAGAATCTGCCCCACCTCCTGGCGACTCCGCAGATGCGGCGAGAGCGTTTCCGCTTCATTTCCCAGGCCGCCCAGGTAGATAATCCGTTCCACACCCGCGTCCCGGGCCGCATTGGCAAAATTCTCAGCGGCTCGGCGGTCGTTCTCTTCAAACGAACCTTTCTCACCCATTGAGTGAATCAGGTAGTACGCCACCTTAACACCCTTAAGCGCCGGCGGCAGTGTTTCCGGGTCCAGCACATCGCCGGCAACTACTTCGATTGCATTCCCCACCCGCGCACGCAGATTCTCAGGACGCCGCGCCAGACACCGCAATCGCACTCCCCGCTGTTCCAATGCCTGCAGCAGTCGCCCGCCTACATATCCAGTAGCACCGGTCAACAGAACCAGGTCGGCTGTGGAATTTGCGTCTCGTTCATTCTCAACCATTCAAAACCGCACTTTCGCTCAACTGGAAACAGAATAGAAATTTAGCTTGCTGATTTATAGTGTTGAAACTGAAGATGTTGAGGGGAGAATTGAGAGTTCACACAAAAAACAGGTTTCATTTCTGTTTATACACACCATGACGGCTCAACCGCCCAGCCCAATCGGCGTCTGATCTTTCAGTTCAGAACATCATTTCAGCGAATTACCAGTACTTCCACATCAAACACGTTTACTGCTCACCGTTCCCCAAGCTGCTGCAGATACTGTTCGAGCGCGTTCCATTCTTCGATGACATGACGCTGGGTTTCCGGGTCGGAAATGTAGGGATGTCCGCTCGCAACGTGGACTTTGATCGATTCTTTCACGTACGATATCAGCTGTAACACATGCGGTGCCAGCTCATCGACTTCCGGCTGTCTCTCTTTCGTAAACTGAAACTGAATCGCGGCGCCCAGACCAAGAATCTGACACCATTCCACTCCCTCTTCCTCACGCCAGACAGGGGTAACCAGCAGATAACGTTCGAGCACGGGAAAATAATACGCGAACGCTGCGCCCCCCATATACATGAAATCTTCTGCATACCGTTCCGGATCTTCCTGGAACTTTCGATAAGCGTCGGCCAGCGACAAACCACCAAAGTGTTCCCAGGCCACCTGCGCGTCGAGGTCGCCTTGATCAGGATCGAAGTCCCGTTCGCCAGGCAGCGAACCTGATTTCTCCCAGGGTGGTTTCTCTGTCATAACAAACTACAGACTAAGTTTAGATTCCAACTTCAACCGATCAGTAACAACGCCAGGTATGGTACTGCATTAAACACCAGAAACAGCAGTTTGAACAGCCCGATAAAGCAATACATGATCACATTAAACGATTCTCGTGGCAGCGGGATCCAGGCGTGCTGCGAACGATACACCAGATCCGGCGCCAGCAGAAAAATCAGAGTCCACACAATCAGGATTGATCCATTCACGATCGTGCACCACATGAAAAACGCGGTCAGGGTTTGCAGATCCATGCTGTTTCTCCCTTCCAGAACTCCAGGCGTAACGTGATGACAAACACCAGCCGCTGGTGAACCTCACATTAAAAACGTCTTCCAGATCATCAGCGCAAACAAAATCAGAATGCCGATGAGTACCAGGATTGCGATGGGAACCAGTTCGATCAATGTACGATGCCAGGCCAGGAAGTGCTGAAGCACCATCATCGTGCCGGCGAACAGGAACAGCCACAGCCCCAGGGAGAGCATCCAGGCGGGAGTTCTTAAACCCGTCAAAGAAAACCAGAGTAGACCCAGCCCCAGCAGGAATGCAGACATCACAATGGGAGCATCCGCCAGGGTCAGCCAGCCCAGCTGTTTCTGGATCGCATATTTTTTCTCCGCATGCGCCGGGTCATCTCTGGGGATTTCACGAATCTTCTGAATCAAATACAGCCGAATTCCCGACAGGTAAGCCGAGAGTGTAATCGCAATCGCCAGGATGGGCAGGAGTTGTTCCGTACTAAGTGACATCAGGTGGCTCCCGGGTGAGAATGTTTTCCAGGTAATGAATCAGTAAGTATGACTCAAAGAGTTTAACACGTATTCATTAAGAAAACAAAACAGCAACTGGCAGGAAATGAGTTCACTATTTGAAACGATACTCTTTACTTGTAAACCAGATCAGGAAGAAATCCACGGCTGATATAATCAGCAGCGTTCCCCGTTCCAGCGGTCACTCATGAACGTAGGCCCAGTCGCCCACGGGTTCCAGCCAGCCGCCATAACCGTTCTTTGGATAGTTCTGTTTGGGAAAATACATCATCTGGTCCCAGTTGGGTCCACCGCTACCAGTGGGCACGATCAGCACCCAGGGATTTTCCTGATACCGCTCGCGGGCTTTTTGACCCGTATGATAATTGTACTCCGGATAGGCCATCATTCCCGTGCCGGGAACAGCAGGCAGATAGTCGGGCACCAGTTGTTCCAGTGCTTCGGGAGGACGTTCATGATCCTGCGTGTAACTTTCAATCGCCTTTACCAGAATCTGGCTCCGATCAGCGAAGTCTGCCATCCGGGCCATGCGTACCTGTTGTCCCAGGTGAATGCTGTAAATACAACCGGGAATATAGATCAAAACCAGAATCAGGATCAGCAATGCATCCCTGCGATATCGCTTGAAAAACAGACAGATCAGAGACACAGGTATCGCCAGCAATGCCAGCAGAAATACTATGCCATAAAAAATCGCCAGCCAGAGAAACAGTGAAGTTCCGATAGGGGTCGTCGAAATCCAGTGTGCAAACGGTAAATACCCGACAGCAGTCACTGCAAACAAAGTCAGATAGATCCGCTCTTTACGTTTCATGGCCATAGACCTCTTGTTATTCGCGTCGACTGTGCTCCTGAATGTTCCTTCGCTCATCCATACGATTGATATAATAGCGAATTGACCAGGCAGCAAGAATCCCCAAAGCAGCATTACCCCCGCTTCCCAGCAGCAAGATCCATCCACCACGTATCAGAAATATTTTGAATCCCAATACGAAAAACACAACAGACGCACTCATTCATGATTGTAGGCCCAGTCTCCCACGCGCTCCAGACCTGCACGAAATGGGACATCAGCATAATTCTGCCGGGGAAAATAAAACATCTGGTCCCAGTTCAAGATGGCGCTTGGCGTATTCACGATCAGCACCCAGGGATTGTCGGCATACCTGTTCCGGGCTGCCTTTCCGTGCTGATATTCATACTCCGGATAAGTCAGCATCCCCGTCCCAGGAACTTCCGCCAGATATGCGGGCACCAGTTCTGCGAGCGACTCAGGAGGTCGCCCCTGATCCTGTTCAAAATCCTTGATCGCAGCAATCAAGGGCTGGCTCCGCTTCGCAAACTCAGCCATCCCCTGCATCCGGGTCTCCCGGCTCATACGGAATCCCACAACCGTACTCACCAACCAGATCAGAACCAGCACCAGCCAGAGCAACGCGCGGTTTCCCACTTTCTTGTCCACCGATTTAACGAAACGCCACAAAATGAAGGCCCCGGCTGCCAGCAACCCCCACTGGTACAGCGGATAAAAGAACTCAAACGACGAGTCTGGCGACAATGCAGCCCACTCACTCCACGGAATGACCACGATCGGAGCAAATCCCAGAGCGGCCATGATCGCCAGATAAATGTAATCTTTTGTTTTCATTCGTGAATAGTTACTCCCCGCCGATGCCTTCTTCTTCCTGTTCGACTTCTTTGGCTTCCTGCACATGCTGACCTGCGGGGTTCACGATCCGGTCCATTTCCAGCATCGCACCAATGATTCCACCCCCTCCGCCGCCGCCAGAACCGGTTCGGCTGTTGTGACGAAACATGTCCCTCACAAACACCACCATCATCCAGGGCGTGGCGATCACCACCAGAATCAAGCCACCCAGCACACAGAGTTGCATGAAGTCCATCAGATTTCCCTCGCTTCATAGTCAGTGGAAACAGGTGACATAAATCGTTTCAGTCCTACACCTAACCGAAACACGGCGATCACAAACAGAACTTTTCCCACCAGAGCCAGACAGCTCAACTGAAACCAGTCATTCCAGAGTTGCTGATACTCATCCGGCCCCATCAGAACAGGTTCTGCAGGAGTGGCGCTGGAACTCAGCAATTGAGTACACAAATCGACCAGCAAGAACACCAACAGCGAAGCGACCAGCCACGATTTTCCTTTGACCATCGGCCAGGAAAGCACCACAAACAACGCCGCACATTCCAGGCAGAGCAACAGCCAGGGACTTACCTGGTATATGTATTTAACAGCTTCCATTGATGTCATCATCCTGAAAATAGATTCGTTTAGTATTCACAGCATCTCCTTCAAAGACGCCTCCGCCTCGCGAATCGCCTGCTGTTTTCGGTTACAGAAGTGAATCGCCCACGTCAGACATACTGCATACGGAATCCAGATCAACTGATTCCAGGGCTGAGGCAGCAGAAACAGCAGCAGGAGAAACAGTGGAATCATTATCCACATTACGGTTGCAATTCGAATCATGAATGCTTTCTCAGCGGGGCCATTCGTATTTTTAATACTGCACCAGGTGCCCACCACGCCTCCCAGCACTCCGATCACCGTGCCGCCCACGCCGCCGATCAAACCAATTGTCTCAGGAGCCATTTCAATTTCCTTGACAAATTCAGAAACTAAAAATCAGGAAACATTCGCTGCAACCAGCTCTGACAGACCGATTCATATTCTGCTTTCAAAACCGGTTCGGTACTCTCCATCGCCCGTACTTTATTTTCGATCACACTACAGCGAATGGCAACGCCAGTTGACACAAACCAGAGACACAAGACCACAGCTTTTTCCAACAGGTCATGTTGATACAGACAGAATATTCCTGTCACGAGCGCCACTCCAATAAACAGGAGCCCTACAGGCACAAAGTACATGTTGGTTCGCACCAGTGGCTTTAATCTTTCCAGAATTTCATAATTATTCATTGCTGGATGCTGATGCAGAAACCGATTCAACTGCAGACCGCTATAACCACACAGAAAAATCTGTCCCACCTCACTCAACAAGAACAGTCCGAATGCCATCCGATCAATGGCTTTAAACAATTCGCTCGGCTCTTGATCAATGGATTTAAACAATTCTTTCGGATTAGGAACTGCCTGCAGCTTGAGATCGTAGACCACATAAGCCACATACGTCAGCATCAACATGATCAGCACCAACGGTACTATGATCGTCACAGAGAGCGGGTTGAATTCCGGTCGGTCAATCGAAAAATCGGGTTCGTCTATGGGATCGATTTCTATCATCGGTCTGAAACACCTCTCTTCAGGAATCCAACAACGCGAGCAGAAACGGCATCGACTTATTGAGAATCAGCCGGCTAAGTTTCCAGGATTGTCTCCGGTTCGTTCACTTCAACAATCTCCCGGGGAGGCACGACACGGGGGTAGTAATAGATAAACATGAGAGCCGTGTAGTAGACCAAATGAATTTCTGAGCGTCCGGCAGGCTGCGACTTTCTTCTGACGACACAGGTTCCGGCAAAACGATCAGTCAACGACTGTCGATCCTGGTCTACGCCAACCCACAACAGGTCATACAAAAGATTAAATGGCGAGTATAAATTGAGTAATAATCGATACGTCATGCGAAATACCGAAGGTCGGGTTCCCTGCAAATTAACGATCCGCGCACCGGTAACCCAGTAGCCAACGGTCCGCACACGCGAGGGACGCAAAACAGTCAGATAGGCCCAGGCACAGAACTGACCGACAAAATCGGAAGTCATATCTTGTTCGTCCGTCAGACTAACTGACACGATTTTGATCAGTGCCAGTAGCATGCAGACCACCATCAGATCGACGAGCCAAATCACCAGGCGCCGTCGGAAACCAATATAATCTTCCGGCAAAAAGTAAACACCTTCCCCCAGTGAGCAATCTCGTTGAGCCCCGGCCATCGTCTGCGATCTCCCTGCTTCACTTTAATTTTCCAACTTGAAATGACCGCCGCCCCGCAACGGTACAGCATACAGTTTTCGCGCCGCGATCGCATCCTGAATTCCGGAAATCAGGACCAACAGCGCACGGAAACTTCTTTAGTTAGTGCAAACGACCTGCCGGATCAATCGTGCGCGTGCCACCGCTCGGCTTGCCCGACGGTGCTGGTACAGTACCAGAGAAACATTCCTGATAAAACAAAAACAAGGGTGTGACCGCGCGTCTGGAGATGTTCAATATTGGAACACACTGCAATGAGATTGGATGAACGCTTCTCCCTTTATTTTCTATCACGAAAAACATAAAACCACACGAAAGATATATTGGGTGAGCCTGGATGTAATCCGGGCCGAGCGAAGCGAGCAGGAGGTTTCAGCTCACACATCTTTACCAGGATCGAGAGTCACATACTCATTCAACACGGCCGGACAAGCCGGACCGTGGCACACGGAAACCTCTTTAGTTATTGCAAGTGACCTACCGGATCAAGCGTCCGTGTGATGCTGTTGGACTGCCAACAGTACTCAGGAATCACTTGCAGTCCCACTCGCAATCAGCGGGAACAGTCTGCTCAAAACACAATTCCATAACGCGGCTCACTCGTTCGGAGACTGCTTATAAAACGAGCTTCACACCACACGGCACTTCAAAAACAGAAATCCCGGCGCGGTCGACAACTTCTGAAAACTTTCCGGATCAGTCTGCTGCATCTGCTCGTCGGGCCTGCCTTCACTCAGCTCGACCATACACAAGCCCGCATCCGTCAAAGACTGCATCAAGGCCGACAAAGGCCTGCGAAAATATTCCACCCGCGTCGGTCTGCCCAGGGTATCCCATTCATCGACAATTTTCTCAGTCAGAAAATAATTCCCGCTCGGCGAGAACTGATAATCCACAAACGGGTGATGAGTTGAAAACACAAACAGCCCCTCGGGTTTGAGGATGCGTTTCACATCACGAAACAAGGACGTCGGATCTTCCAGGTAATGAATCATCAGAGGAGAGACAACCAGATCAAAAGACCGATCTGCTTCGTCAGGCACTCCCTGCGCGAGATCCTGCACATACGCGTGGACGCTGTTTCCCAGCTTCTGCTGTACCAGCGAGATCATCTCTAGCGAACTGTCAACGGCGGTGACCGTCGCGCCCTGTGACGTCAGGTAAGCCGCGTATTCACCAGGCCCGCAGCCCAGATCGATCACCCGTTTTCCCTGCAGTTCCGGCAGCAGCGCGATGAGGGAAGGGCGTTCATAGTGGGCGTTATAGCTGTTATCTCTGATCGCCGCCGCGTATTCGGCAGCGTGGCGGCCATACATGGGATTCAACATGAAGCATCAGTTCCGGACAGATGTGAAAAGCAAAAAGTCCCGCAACCGTTATACCACGACTCCGCTCCCTCAACAACAAATGAGAGAACGGAGTCGTTTTCAGATCCCAATCTGATTTCCTGGTAATTCGTTAATACCCCGCGGTGGCATCCTGGTACAGTTCCTTCGCGATTTCCCGCAGTGTGTCATCAGCTTTTGGATTACTGATGTTCGTCATGATGACAATCGCGATATCTTTCTTTTTATCAATCCAGACCTGTGCCAGATTTTTTCCGTTCGAGCCGCCATGATAGAGCAGGGGATAAGGTGCCCACTCGACGGTCACCCAGCCCCAGCCATGCGCGTATTTTCCATCGGGTGGTGTTCCCGGACGGTTCTCACCTTTGATCGTAAATACCGGGGTATGAATTTTCTCAACCATCTGTGGCGAAACAATATTGCAGGGCGCCCGCATCCCGTTCCCGGCGTTCCAGCTGGCCCAGGTCGCAAAATCCAGAATCGACAGGTGCAAAGTTCCCGCGGGTCCCAGAATCAGCGAGTTATCTGCCTGCGGTCCCGCCATATACGATTTGACTTTACCATCCTTCTGCTTCACATGCCCCAGTGGTGCATCAATTTTCCCTAACGTAGACTGTGTTCCCAGACCAGCGGTCGTCAATCCAAACGGTTCAAAGATCCGTTCCACAATCAGCTCATCCCAGGATTTTCCGCTGACGCGTTCAATCATCGCACCGGCAATGGTATAACCCCGGTTGTTATATGCCCACGCTTTGGTCGGTTCCGCCACCAGGGGCAGCTTGACCGATTCCTTCACGATCCAGTATCGCAGCTCGTCCAGATTACCTTCGACGTCCACCGAGTTCTTCAGCAGATCCATCAGATTTTCATCATCGGCCCGCATCCCGCTTGTATGTGACAGCAGCTGCTCCAGCGTCACTTTCGCAACGCCAGGCGCCATGGATTTTTTCAATTCCGGAAAGACATCTCCCAGCGTCGAGTCCCATTTCAGCTTGCCTTCTTCAATCATCATCCCGGCGATGGTTGCGGTCATCGCTTTACCATCAGAACCCAGATGAAACTTGTCATGAATCGTAACCGGGATATCCGCACCCATTTTCCGTGTCCCAACCGCACCATATTCGGTCAGCACACCTTGTACTACAACGGCAGCAGCAACCGCCGGCAGCTCTCCGGATTTCAGATAGGGTTCCAGTTGGTGATTAATCGTCTGTCCCTGCACCATTCCAGACGGCAACATCAGGCCTATCCCCAGAATCAGCACACAGACCCCTGGTGACATAATACGCATAAGCTACTCCCCATGAACGGTAAACAGAATTCAGGATGGTCTCCTGTTCAACCATCCGTTTTATTTATCGTGTATCACCGCTGCCAGCTGTGGAGTCATCTCACAAAAACTTCTCAGATCAAAGAAACCACAACTGTTAAACCGCACAGGTCGCACGATCAGGCTGACTGGGATTCCGGGACTGATTTCAGATGCAGTCCTTTGGCAGCGATCTGCGCCGTGATTGCGGCATCGCCACCATTGGCCAGCACAAACAGAATCGCGGCGAACCCGTAGTTACCATTCGAAATGGCAGCAGCCAGTACAACCACTAAGATCATAAAACCACAAAACTCGGCAAACGCGACCGGATAATGTTTCATCACAAAGTCTCCCCACGACGGGAAGACGAAACTGCGAATTCCTACCTGTGATGGCTTCCAGAACGTCGCGCCACACGCTTCACAGTGGTAATCATGCCTGGGAACAACTGCAAAACAGTTACCACACAGGTTCTCCCGCGACTGCGATACCTCCGGATCAAAGCCTTTCTCTTCGAATGTTTTATAAGCATCCAGAAAAACCTCACGCATCGTCTTGCGATCAATTTTCGGGAACCCCGAATAATTCAGGCTCTTGCCATCTTTCAGACAAATCTTGGCATTCCCGAAGATCGTACTCTTCAGATCCTTGATCTGGCTGTAATAAATTGACCAGAAGGTACGCTTGGGTTTTCCCGATCCATTCGTGCGAATACACAGCAGGCGAAAATTCGTCAGCACCACCGCCGTATGATTAATCGTCTGTGCCCAGAGTGCTCCCATAAAGAACTGCTCGGAGAAAGAAGACTGATTTCCTTTGGAAATGAACAGCACTTCTTCCTTTTCCAGGAGCATCTCTTCCAGCAGCGGTTCGAGACGTTTCACCAGCTGGAATTTTTTCTTGATCCCACTTTTGGCAAACATCCCCTCAAGCTTCGGGAACATGGTCTCCAGCCGATAGTGAATGTCGGGGGAGAGAATCAGATTCAACTGCGTAAGTTTGGTATCAACCGCCTGACTGGCTACAGTGCTCATGTTCGATCGTCCTCAGGGATGGGGTAAAACGGAAGTAGAAACGCATCTTACCCAGAACACACGAACAGTTCAAAACGATTTTCTTTTTTTACGATGAATTCTTCGCTACCCCGCAATGAAGAAACTGGACGAAATACTGACTGTTATTTTTCGAATTCGGAGGAAACGTGCCCGGAGACATCCTTAATATACCGTCCCTTAATCATCTGATTAAGGGCCACCAGTGCAGCACTCGCGTTACTTATCACCAGAATCAGCCAGGCATATGCAAAACCTCGGTGAGACAATATCTGAAAGGCCATCGCCTGAAATGCCAGGTAGGTCACCAGACTATTCCACGCATAGTGATTTTCCTTCAACACAAAATTCTCCCACGGCGGAAAAATGAGACAGCGGAACCCCATCTCGGCAGGCGTCCAGAATGACGCGCCGCAATCTTCACATTTATAAGATGGTTGGGGAAGGACCGCGAAACAGTTTCCACACAGATTTTCCCGCGATTGCGAAACTGACGGATCAAAATCTGCTTTTTTCAGCAGTTCAGTCACATCCTGAAAAACCATTCGCAGAGTCAGACGATCCTGTTGGGGAAAATCGTTAAAAGTCATTTTCTTACCATCGACCAGGCGAAATTGAGGCGTTCCAATCCAGGAGTTTTTCAGTGTTTCAACCTGACTGTAATAAATAGACCAGTAGGGTTGATGGAAAGGTTCATAGCGGTTCGAATGCATCAAAAGCAGTCGCAAATTTGTAAGCACGATAATGATCTTGCGAAACCGGATCTCTCCTTTCGAGACAAACAGAACCTGTTCGTCTTTCAGCAACATGCTCACCAGTACGGGTTCGATCTGTTCTACCAGCTCATATTTTTTCCTGACTTCATGATCCTTAACATCCCCATAAGTCCCGGAAAACACCGTCTCCAACCGGTAATGGATCTCAGGTGACAAAACGAATCCCAGTTCGTTTAATTTTGTGATTACAAGTTCAGCGTTTTTGTTCTCCACAGTCAGTCTCGCATTAGAGCAGGGGCACAGGAGATCCTCACAATCGTCCAATCCAGGTAGCGACGTCCAGCACTTCGCTCAGCATCATCTGCTGTGCACACAGAATTGACCGCTGCAGTTCTTCCGCCGTCACTTCACCGGCTGAATTCGACAAGGGCAGGGTCCCGGTAGCGTCACTCAGAAATTCCACCGTAAAGCCCCGGTGCACCGCCTGGCGGGCCGTCGTATCACAACACATGTGAGTCATATAACCGGCGATCGTTACCGTATCGATGTTCCGCTCCCGCAGCCAGTCTTCCAGTTCCGTCCCCGTGAAACTGCCCGGCAACGTTTTCTCAATCAGAACATCATGGGGACGCTTTGCGACCTCGGCATGCAGTTCCCAGCCCGACGTTCCTTTCTGAAAGAACGGCTTTTCAGGATCAGTCATATGATGCTGCACCACAATCACAGGCACCTGTTTCGCGGCAGCCGCATCCATCGCGACCAGGATCTGCTCCAGATGCCCCGCCGGATAAGTAATCGGCAGTGCCCCCGTAAAATATTCGTTCTGCACATCAATCACCAGCAATGCACGACTCATCACAGCTCCTTCAAAAATCTCATTACCGTTTCAATACACCAGCACAAATTCAAAAATCACATTTCCATGTTCTTTCGTGACTTTCGTGGCAGAAAAAACTTTCGGCATCCTGTTCAGGCTGCTCTGTATATCCTTCACATGGAATAAGCCAGGCAGTTCAACCTGCCGCTCCCAGTTTGAGACCAATTAATCCGGCCAGAATCAACAACACGCTGAAAATGCGGACCGCATTGATCGGTTCCTGAAACAGCACCACGCCCAGAATCACCGTTCCCACGGCACCCACTCCCACCCAGACAGCATATGCGGTTCCCAGAGGCAGAGTTTTCATCGCGAGCCCCAGTAATCCCAGACTGATGATCATCGAACCGATGGTCCACAGGGAAGGGAGCAGACGCGTAAAACCTTCTGTATATTTCAAGCCCACGGCCCAGGCCACTTCAAACAAACCCGCCAGAATGAGAATCAGCCACGACATCGTATAGTCCTTCACACAGAGGGGCCGTCCCCGTTGAATCAGGAGCGGTGAGGTCGTCCCCACTTCCAGACAGATCAATACTGCCATCTTAGTCAACAGCACCAGGTCTGCAAAGGCTCACTGAAAAAGTGAAGTTTCTCCACACCTCACATCACCAGCACATTTTCGTGCATTTTGTGTGATTCGTGGTAGCACAATCAACCATCGGCTGACAGCGTTTTCTGCTCCGCGTACCAGTCTGCCGTCGCCTGAACGGCCTGTTTCACCACCGCAATTACTTCAGTCGGCGGTCCCTTGGATTCCGTGCCATACTCCCACTGGCTCAACAGTTCTTCACCCGCAGACGTCTGAAAACCTACCAGTAATTTGCACGGTTTACCCGCTGCTTCCGGGTCACCAAACCCGCCGATCCAGCCGTCAATCACCGGACTGCAGACACCGCGCACTGCCTGAAACGCAGCGGCATCACTCACGCCGATATACAGATCGTGTTCCCGGTTGTCCTCGGCCCCTGTTCCCATCCGGTTGATCGTGCCGTCGTCTGTCAGCAAAATAAATAAAACCTGGTCGCCATCGCATTCCAGCATCACCATAATCCGTGCCACACTGTGGGCACTACTGACCGTGGTGGCCGCTGGTTTGGATTTAAACCTGTCAAAGAAGCCCATTCATACCTCATAGCTCTGATCATACGCTTGAGCGCGCAAAATAATTTGTGAATGCTCTCAATATCGGTTTTTCCTCACTCCGGTCAAGTACAGAAAAGCGAATCTGTTTGAATCGACCGAAATAAGGACCCCCGGATTGCAGGAATTCAGAAAACAGTCGAGCCACCAGATCAGGAGAATTTCGAAAGACACCACAGCCCCAGGCCCCCAGCACCAGTGTCTGACAACCCTGCGCAGCAAACAACGCAAGCGTTTTATCCATGCGTGCCATGAAGACCTGCGGAATCTCACTCACATGCACAGGTTCATTCTTCTGAATCGCACCCGCATTGGGAGCCGCACTCGTCAGAAAATCCACCTGGTAACTGGATTTCAGAAACGATCCCGCATCATCCCGAAACACCGGACAGGCAGGGGAGTAAATCATGCGATCCGAATAAAAGGCGCTCCGCAACCTGCGATGTGTCTCATAGTACTGTTTGTGAAACAGATTCAACGAAGCATACAGCGCCGAACTACGCGCCAGACTCTCTTCCTGCGCCTGGCTTCCTCCCAGAAACCCGCCTCCCGGATTTTTCGCAGAAGCAAAATTCAATACACCAATCCGGCCAGTCGTCGCGTCTGCCGCCAGTGACCATGCACCTTCTAACGTGGTCTCATTCTCCAGTTGGAATGCCGTTTCCGTAAACGGAGCAGGCGTCCGTAGTACTTCATCCCGCATCTCTGTCAGCGTTTCTGGTTCAAAACAGGCTGAACCCGCATTGCAGGCCGCCATCTCGGCGGTAATCGCTACTGTCTCCCCCCGTGGATTTACATACTGTCCCACTTCCATGACTTCCAGCGTGGTCTTCGCCAGATACGCACGTCCTGTTCGACTACTCATAGTCACAATCCTTTCTCATTCCTGTTTTCTCATTCTTTATATTATTCACTACATTCTACCTTAGTGTATTTTATACGACAAGTGATATTAAATCATGGTTCACACCTTTTTATGATTTCGTCTCATTTCGTGTTTTCGTGGTCGAAAAAAACAGGTGATCGGACGAAATCAGCTCCGTGGCTTTCATTCAAACGGAAATTCTGGTTAGAATGAAATTCCTCACAACACACTCCAGCACCAGGAACAACAACATGCCACGACTGACAGCCCCGTGCCTCTTCGCCCTGTTCACACTTCTGCTTCTTACAACAGACATCTCGTTCGCCGCAGAGCCAGTCGAGATCGGCTCCCGACTGGAACTCATGGTCGACGACACCCTGATCGAATCCCGCAGCCCGGAAGCCCGTTTCGAACTGCATCATCCCACGCCCCGCGAAATTGTCTTCACTTACGACAAGCCCTGGGAAGGGAGTGGTTGCGGCTACCAGAGTATCTTCAAAGACGGCGACAAATACCGCATGTACTACAAAGCCTGGCATCTCGACGTGCAGGAAAAAAAACTCGGCCCCAACAACAGTAACTTCACCTGTTACGCGGAAAGCGACGACGGCATTCACTGGAAACGCCCTGACGTGGGCCTGTTCTCGTTTCCGCCGGGCAGTGGCGATAAAAAAAATAACATCGTCATCGGCAAAGCGTATCGCGACTGGATGAAGTCCACCAAACCCGATCCCGTGCATCCCGCCGTCTTCAAAGACGAAAATCCCGACTGTCCCGCAGATGCGAAATTTAAAGCCATCCTCCGCTCTCGCGGCCCGCACGGCTTACTGGTGCTCAAATCCCCCGATGGCATTCACTGGTCACTCCTTGCGGATAAACCGGTCATCACCGATGGTGCCTTCGATTCGGAAAACCTCGCCTTCTGGGATCCGACGATTCAAAAATACCGCGCCTACTGGCGTTACTTCACCAAAGGCACGACCGATGAAAAAAACTGGAAACCGTCCGGCCTGCGTGATATCCGCACCGCGACCTCACCAGATCTGCTGCACTGGAGCAAACCCCAGGACCTCAAGTACGGCGATGCGCCTCCCGAGCAGCTCTATACCAATCAGATCAAACCCTACTACCGTGCTCCGCACATCCTCGTCGGCTTTCCCACACGCTACATCGAACGGGGCTGGTCCAAATCGATGGAGCAACTTCCCGAGTTTAAACATCGCAAAATGCGTTCGTCCATCTCCGACCGTTACGGCATGGCGATTACCGAAGGGTTGTTCATGACCAGCCGCGACGGGGTGAATTTCAAACGCTGGCCCGAAGCCTTCCTGCGTCCCGGCATCGAACGCCAGGGAACCTGGGCCTACGGACATCAATACATCGGCTGGCAGATGGTCGAAACCAAATCAGATGTGGAAGGTGCCCCCAACGAAATTTCCCTCTACGCCACCGAAGGTTACTGGACCGGCAACAGCAACCAGCTAAGACGCTACACGATGCGCATTGACGGCTTCGTCTCGATCAACGCACCACTCAAGGGAGCCGAGATCACCACCAAACCCATCACCTTCACCGGTAAAGAACTCAAGCTCAACTTCTCCACCTCCGCCGCCGGCGGCATCTTAGTCGAACTGCAAAGCCCGGATGGCAAACCCATCGACGGTTTCACAGAGTCCGACTGCAGCGAACTCTTCGGCGACACCATCTCCCGCGCAGTGCACTGGAAACAGGGAACCGACGTGAGCAAACTCGCCGGCAAACCGGTCAAACTAAGAATCAAACTCAAAGACGCGGACTTGTATTCGTTCAAGTTTGAATAGGTTTTCAAAGCAGGGTGAGTTAACAGGAAACGGACTGAGTACCATCATATGTCAGAACCTCTCACCGAAATCAGAGTTGTGTTTGCATATTACTCTGAACCCGCTGATCGTCTGCTGTTGGCTGGCGAACTGTTGCAGGGAATCACTGCTCATCCCACAATGAAACTAAAGGTCAAGGACCAGGACGACATATGGATTGTCACCGGATTCGGACATCTGCCTCCGGAAGCAGTGATGGCTGACCCGCCCAAAATCGCCCTGGGCCTTCTTAATTCAGTCAATCCCCGGCAACCACCGCAAGCAGGCCAGCACCTGATCGAAGTCCGGGACTAATCACTATCCGAAAGGATCTGTTTTCGCGTCATTTCGTGCTTTTCGTGGTAGCTGCAATTTCGTTCTGCCTGTCGTCACCCCAGCATCCTGTGATAACCATCCTCAATTTCCTCCAGCCCATACGCATTTCGTTCTACGACATAGATACATTGAAAGTTCCACCCTCGCTCTGACAAAGCTCGCCGTAACGCGATTCCGAAATCGGGCTTAGAAAGTTTTCCGTAACCAGTCGCCAGAGCAGGGACGTTGACGGTCTTACAACCATGCAATTCAATGATCGACAACGCACTCGTTAGCGTCTGCAGCACCAGTTCAATGCTTGAATCATACCAGCCGTCAACTGCCACTGAATAGACAATCGAATTGAACTCGAACGGCTCGGGTCCGATTTCCATCACGAATCCAGGCGCAATAAAATTCAATTTCTGATCCTGCAGATACTGATGTAACTGCCTCTGGAGTGCCTCACCCCCACGCATCAACAGCGCACCGTTCACGCCGCCCGACATATTCAGATACACATTCCCCGAACAGACCAGCGCCTCTGCCGGGTGATCCAGAATGTCACCATGTATGAATTCGAGTTTCATCAACGAATATTCCGATCATTGGCTCTGGCTCAATTCAACTTTCCGCCCATCTGGATCCTGGACCACGAAAACCAGCCGACCATCAAATTCATAGCTGGAAAATATTTCAATATCAGCAGCATCCAGACTTTCTTTCAGATCCGTTTCCAGATTGACAGCAAAGCCCAGTCGACTGCGATCAACGGGTTCATCCTCTTTCAACGGATAGAGCTCAAACACCATTCCTTCAAACGCAGACGCATAATGTTCCGGGCCGGAACCATGCTTTTCTTTTTGAAACTCGATTCCCAACTGCTCGTAAAAGAACCGGCTCACTTCTATACCACGACAACGTAACACCAGCAGATTGAGTTTCAGATCCATGAATCATCGATTTCTGTGACACGGGAAGGCGACAATGAAAACACCCTTATAGTACCCGATTCCGACTGTTTCCACCACAAACATTTGAGTTCTGGGACTTGCTGGAATCAACTCAAATTTCGTGTCATTTCGTTCTTTTCGTGGTCTCGAATAATCTGCTCACCCCCGTCGTTTCCACCGTTGCCTCGCCGCGTCCAGCAGCACGGCGATAATAATCACCGCGCCGGTAATCACACGTTTACTCGGATCGGTGGCCCCGATCTGCGCCAGGCCTGTCTGCAGCACCGCGATGATCAGCACGCCGAAGAATGTATTGATCACCGAGCCGCGGCCCCCCATCAGGCTCGTTCCGCCAATCACACAGGCGGCGATGGCTGAGAGTTCCAGTCCCACCGCTGCGTTCGGGTCGGCACTGGAGAGTCGCGAGGTCTGCATCACGCCCGCCAGCCCGCAAAGCAGACCGCTGATTGTAAACACCGCGACCGAGCAGGGGGCCGTCCGAATGCCTGACATCCGCACCGCTTCCGCATTCGTCCCGATCGCCACACAATAGCGACCGAAGACCGTTCGCGTCAGCAGATACTGTCCTGCTGCCACAATCACCAGCGCCAGCAGGAATGCGGGGGAGAACACAAAGCCTTTCAAAGGCACGCCGATCCATTCAATCGACGAACCTATATATTTCGTCTGTGAATCCGTAATCAGATACGCGCCACCCCGCGCCATCTCCAGCATGCCCAGCGTCACGATGAACGACGGTATCCCCGCCTTCACACTGATCACCCCATTCAGCATGCCACACACAGCGCCTATACCCAGGCAGACCGGCACCGCCGACCACAGCGACCAGCCCCAGTCGACCATGCACACCCCCAGCATGGCTGATGACAGCGCCAGCAGCGAACCAACCGAGAGATCAATGCCGCCGATAATCAATACCAGCGTCATGCCCACCGAAATCACCAGCAGATCGGGGATGTTATTCGCTACCGTCACCAGGGTCTGCTGCGAGAGAAAATGTTCGCTTCTCAGACTGAAAATCAGCACCAGCAGCGCCAGCACACCCAGCAGTCCCGCGTATTGAAACACGGAATAGGTCACTCCACTCACCAGCGAGGCTGGCTGATCTGTATTTTTTTCAGAAACAGGGGCAGGGGAGTCGCTCATAAATTTGATCCTGAAACAGTCTCTTTTGCTTGCTGTGAGTATCCGGAAAAACAGTCCTGCATGATCGCATCATACGACCAGTTTTCCCGCGTGTATTCAGCAACCAGCCGACCAGCCGACATCACGCCGATCCGGTCGCAGGTCTCGAACAGTTCTTCCAGATCACTGCTGACAATCACCAGCGCCTTACCATTTGCTGCCAGTTGATCGAACAACTGATGAATATTCCTGCGTGCGGCCACATCAATGCCGCGCGTCGGCTCATCGAATAGAAACAGATCCGCATCCTGCAGCAGCCATTTCGCGACAGCCACTTTCTGCTGGTTACCGCCGCTCAATGTGCCCACACTCTGTTCAATGTCCCGCGCGTGAATCTGCAGTCGTCTGCGTTTGCCTTCCACCAGCGCGACTTCGCGTCGACGGTCAATCAACCCCGCGATCCCCGTCAGCAGATCCAGGCTCGCCAGCGTCGTATTGACGCGAATCGACTGTGAGAGCAGCAACCCGTTCTGTTTGCGGTCTTCGGTTACCATCGCCAGTCCTGCTTGCACTGCTTCCTGCGGATGAGCAAACCGCCGCGACGTGGCTTCTCCCCGCAGAAAGAGTTCGCCTCGTTCCGCGCGGTCAGCTCCGAAAATCAACCGCAGTAACTCCGTGCGCCCGGCCCCCACCAGGCCTGCGATCCCATACCGCTCGCCGGCCTTTACGGAAAAGCGGACATCCCGAACCGGCCCGCCTGTCATCCCTTCCACACGTAACATCGTTTTTTCAGTCGTGTGATTCGTATGTTCCTGCAGCGCATGCTGTACTGCCTGCACTTCGCCCGTCATCAGATCCACCACCCGCTCAATGGGCTGAAACTCACTCACCTCATGTGTACTTACATATTTCCCATCTCGCAATACAGTCAGACGGTCCGCGATCCGCGCGATTTCATCCAGACGATGACTGATATAGATGATCCCCACGCCGCGGGCCCGCAATTCATTCAGCCGCGCAAACAGTCGTTCCGTTTCACCGGCGCTCAACGCCGCCGTCGGTTCGTCCAGAATCAACAGCTCACACTTCCGGTCCAGGGCCGCCGCGATCTCCAGCATCTGCTGCTGTCCCACTCCCAGGCTGTCGGCACTCTGATCTGTCTTGATCTCATTCAACCCAAAACGGTCCAGGGCCACGCGTGCCTGCTCATGCAGCCGCCTGCGATTGATGACGCCCCAGCGCTGCGGATAACGTCCCAACAGCAGATTCTCTGCAACAGAAAGCGTTGGAATCAGATTCAGTTCCTGTTGCACAATCTGCACGCCCCGCGATTCGGCAAAGCGCTTATCTGCGGGAGCATAGGAGACACCGTTCAACAACATGTGCCCCGCTGTCGCCGGCGTCAGTCCCGCGATAATTTTACACAGCGTACTTTTCCCGGCTCCGTTCGCGCCCAGCAGCGCATGGATTTCACCCGGGCGCAGTTCCAGCCGCGCTTCATCCAGCACCCGCACCACATAGTCCTTACAGACGCCGCGCGCTTCAAACAGCAGCGACCGAGTGTCGCCCGTCATTTCAGAACCTCAGCCGTGATCAGATCGACAGGCGTTTCGCGATCTTCGACTTTAGCTTCAGGATCGGCAACCAGACGCAGTGCATGCTCAATGCCAAACACGGCCAGTTCCCCTCCATGCTGATCCGCAGTCGCCAGTATCTGGCCTTCCTTAATCGCCTGCTGCACGGCCGGGATATTATCGAAGCCGACAATCGCTACCTCGCCCACTTTGCCGCTGTTTCTGACCGCTGCCAGAGCTCCCAGCGCCATACTGTCATTCGCCGCCAGAATCGCTTTGACATTTGGATGTTCGCTGAGCATCGATGAGACCAGCGTATTCGCCATACTCATCTCCCACTGCGCCGACTGGCTGTCGACGATCTTAATGCCTGCAGCTGTCATCGCTGCTTCAAAACCAAGCCGCCGTTGTGTCCCGTTGAACGAGGTGCGAATTCCTTCCAGTAGAATCACTTCATCGCCGGTGTTCAGCTTGGTCGCGAGATAATCGCCGACTTTTTTTGCCCCTGCTTTGTTATCAGGCCCCACAAAAGGAATCGAGATCTTTTCCGCCTGCAATATTTCTGAATCGAGTTTGTTATCAATATTGATGACCACCACACCCGCTTCCCGCGCCCGCCGCAGCGCCGGCACCAGCGCTTTCGAATCCGCGGGTGCAATCACGATCGCATCCACGCCACTCGACACCATCTCTTCAACCAGCGCCACCTGGCGGCTCAAATCGCGTTCATCTTTGATCCCGTTCACAACCAGGTCATAATCTTCGCTGTGCGCCTGCTGGTGCGATTCGGCTCCTTTCGCCATCGACGAAAAGAAATCATTCGCCAGCGATTTCATGATGAGTGCAATCTTGGGCTTTTTATCTGCTGTATTCTTTTCAGCTGATTGCTCTGGTGATTCTGGTTGAGACGTGCAGCCTGCAATCAGTCCGCACAACAGCAGACCGGAAATCAATCGTCTTCTGAACTCATGCATGGAAGCGCTCCTGTTATTGTTTCGTAATCAGTGTTTCAATCTGTTCGCGGTTCGGCATTGCTGTTTGCGCACCGGCTCCCGATGCGGCAATCGCACCTGCCGCGGAAGCAAAGAGGGCGGCTTCCCACAATGTTGCCTGTTCGGCCAGTTTCACCGCCAGTCCCGCAGCAAAGGCATCGCCGGCGGCCGTCGAATCGATGGCCTGAATTGTAAATGGCGGAATGATCTGGACCGACTCTCCGTCAAACAGAACCGCCCCCTGATCGGCCATCGTCACCAGAATCCGTCGCGGCCCCTGTTCCGCCAGAGTGGGCATCGCCGCGATGACATCTTCGAGCGAAGACAATGGTTTTCCAAGGAGTGCTGCTGCCTCAGTCTGATTGGGGCAGATCAGATCCACGTTCAGCAGTTCGGGAGGAAAACCTGCCGGAGCAGGGGCCGGGTCCAGAATCACAGGCACACCCGCTTCCCGCGCGATTGCCGCTGCCGCGATCACCGTCTCGACCGGAACTTCGAGCTGCATCAGCAGGACATCACTGTCACAGATCACCTGCCGCGCCTGCTCCAGTTCCGTCAGTCCCACCAGCGCATTCGCACCGGGAACAACCAGAATCGCATTCTCGCCACTCGATTCCACCATCACAACAGCGACGCCACTGGTCGTATTCGGTTTGCGTGTGACGTGCCTGGTATCGATGCCTTCTGCTTTCAGATTCTGTACCAGTTCCTCGGCGAAACTATCATCACCGACGCAACCAATCATCGTCACTTCCGCGCCCATCCGTGCTGCCGCCACCGCCTGGTTGGCGCCTTTGCCTCCCGGGTTCTCGACTTTGGTATCCGCGATCACCGTCTCGCCCGGTAGAGGCAGCTTCGCGGAACGGATCATCAGGTCCATATTGATCGAGCCCAGCACGGCAATTTTGGCGCGTCTTTTCTCGTTCATCAGAGGTGCCGTTCTACTTTTGAGGAGGCTGACTGGAAAGCTGCACCAGCGCTTCGACCACGCGGACACGCTGCGCATCCGTCAGTTTCAGATATCGCTGCTGACCCTCTCCCGGCTTGAACGTCGTCAGCCCTTCTGGCTGAACGGTCACCGTACCGGTTTCTGACAGATCAAAATAACCCCGATGGGGGAAGACCGCATACAACACACTGGTCAGATCCCATGTCGGACGGTCGTGCGGCGGAGGGTTATACAGAATGTAGGCTTCTGCCAGTGGATGATGCGGAGTGTAGTTATAATCTTCTTCAATGCTCTCATGCGGGTAGGCGACATTCAGCCCGATTTCAAACCCGCTCCAGACAATCGGCGTCGGCCATTCTCGCGCCAGCTTCTGCGCCGCCGGAATGTCTTTGATTATGTTATATTCACGATGATCGACCAGTTTTCCCTTGTGCGGAATTTTTTCAAACGCGCCGGCCATCATCGACAGCAGTTTCACTTTCTGCTTAACCAGTTCTTTGCCTGTGAGAGGACTGATTTTGTCCCCCGGCGATTTCAGCAGGTTTGCCAGATTGGTCGAAAAACCCACCTGCGCGATGACGACCGAATGATCTTCCGCGCCCGCCAGCGCAGTTCGCAGCACCGTCACGGCATCGGGGATCTGCTGCGGCGCTTTGAGGTCATGCGGATAACGCAGCTTGCCATTGTCCTTCTTTTCTGCCAGGACATTGAACTTGCCTGGCTGTGGTGTCACGCCACTTTGACAGATCCCGATCGGGATATCGCCTTTGCCATAAAAGGTATTTACCGCATCGGTGAACGAAGCGGCCAGCGGATTGTCTTTGGTAATCGTCACCGCCAGCAGCCTGCAGTCGCCGCGGACTTCCAGCGCGTGAATCATTCCCAATGCCAGCACATCGTCGACATCGTTGCCAATATCCGTATCAAAGATGACAGGAACCGGTCTCCGGGGTTCGTCGGCCTGCAGAGATGATCCCCCCATCCATGCAATCGCCGCACAGAAAATAAAGACGGAAAATGTGAGCGTCTGAGTCGTTCGTTTCATTGGATTGAATCCTTTTCCCTGTCTGAAAATGGTCCCGCTTCACCCGATATTCTTGATCGAAGAACGCCGCATGAGCTGGACAGGAATACGATACTGTTTCTGTTCGGGGGGCACACTGCTGCGAATCTGTTCTAATAATAATTGGGCAGCCACCTGGCCCAGCTGACTGACATCCTGACTGACCGACGTCAACGGCGCAGCCAGGTATGCGGCGAAAGGAAAATCATCAAAGGCGATCAACGACAGATCGTCGGGAATCGCGCGTCCCATCTCCGCCGCCGCCCTCAATGCGCCTAACGCATTCTGATTGCTGAACGCGAACAGCGCGGTGATCTCCGGTCGCGTCGTCAGCAGACGCAGGGCCGCCTGATATCCCGAGGCTTCATCGAAGTGATGCCCGGCAATCAGCATCGGATCAAAGTCCAGACCTGCCGCTGATAATGAGTCCTGCACACCGGAGAGCCGCTCGCGGTTGGGCAGCGTTTCGGGTAAGCCCTGTAAAATGCCAATCGTCCGATGCCCGGCATCCAGGAGTTCGTTCATCGCAATCCGGGCACCTGATTGATGATCGGACGTAACGGTCACCAGGTCCCTGTTATCAAATCCCCGGTCCACCAGCACCAGCGGCAGCTTTTGATTTGCAAGCTTGCAGAGATGTGTCTCATCCATGCCCACCGGACAGACCACCAGACCTTCAATCTGGCGGGCCTGCAACTGTTCTACCAGCCGCGCTTCCGTCTCGCCGTTCTCCTGGCTGTCTGTCAACAGGACCGAATACCCGTCCGCTTCGGCGGCCAGCGTAATCTCCCGGGCAATCGCCGCAAAGAATGGGTTCGCGACATTGGGCAGCACGACGCCCAGCAATTTCGTCTGTTGTGATCTCAGGGATCGGGCCAGCAGGGAAGGGGAGAACTGCAGTTTTTTCGCGGCTTCGCGCACCGACTGCTCGGTCGCACTGCTGATGCGACAGGCTTCCGCTTTCCCCGACAGCGCACGCGACGCGGTCGAGACACTCACCCCCGCAGCCTCGGCGACTTCCTTCAACGTGACCGATTTGTTGGACGAATTACTCATACAACCCCTTTGCACAATCGATTGTGCATCTTAACAGACCGGGAGTGGATATCAAGCCTGGTGGCAAAAAGAGAGTCTGTAGCACTACTGGAAATCTAAAAAAAGCGGGACCAAATCTAATTCAGTCCCGCTCAACAAATTGAAGAAAGTTCACGCCCGGTTATCCAACGTTATTTCTCACCCACGCAAATCAGCTTGCCACGGGTACGAATAAAAATTCGCCCATCGGCAATGGCGGGTGTGCCCAGAATCGAATCGCCCATATCGTTCTTGGCGATGATGTTCTGTTCGGGGCCATCTTCCAGCACAACGATCTTGCCGTTCTCGCCGGCGACATAAATTTTCCCGTCGCCATAAATGGGGGAGGCGAAGTATTCGCATTCATTCTGAATCCGTTTGGGGCCCCAGACTTTTTTCCCTTTTTCCACTTCAAAGCAGGTCGAGATTCCGCCCCCTTTGACGAGAAACATCCGATCTTCAGTCACCAGCGGGGACACAATATGATCGGTGTGTTTGGTCGGATGCTTCCAGAGCAGATGGGTTTTGGTCACATCGCCACGACCGCCCCCTTTGACGGCGAGAATGAATTCCTGGGCCGGCTCTTCGCCAAATTTGGCTCCCGCTTCATTGCCGGGTGGCAGGAAAGCAATATCCAGTTCTTTGCCTTCCAGCGCGCCATCTTTGTTCAAGTCGCCGCGATCAAATGTCTTTTTGTAGAAGGCTTCGGGAACTTTGGTTTTGCCCACGAACGCCTGGATTTCCTCTTTCGTAACTTTCCCGTCGCTGTTGCCGGTTTCCCAGCGGTCAATCGAAGCCAGCCACTGGTTGGCAATTCCGCCACTCTGCAGTGAGACATAAATCACCCCGTCATGACTCACCGGTGTGGTCTTGATATTTCGCAGCAGGGTCTGGGCTGTCCACAGTCGCTTGCCGGTTGCGGGATCATAGCCGATCAGCTTGCCGGTCCCCGCAACTACGATCTCATCCCCTTTGTCAGTCTCACAGATGACCGGATGAGAATAGTTCACCGCCTGGTCGCTGCGATCATCCTTCCAGACGATCTTTCCCGTCTTTTTATCAAACGCATAGAAGGCAGGCGCCAGGTCATCATCCTGACAGAACAGCACCAGGTCTTTATACAGTGTGGGAGACATCCCCGCGCCCCACTTGAATACGAAGTAGGGGACCGGCAGTTCCTGCTCCCAGACATCGGCCCCGGTTTCGGCATCGACGGCCAGCATGCCCAGCGTGCTGAAGTAGAAGTAAACCCGCTCCGCATCTGCGGCAGGTGTCGTCGCAGCGAAGCTGTTCGTTTTATGAATCTCGAGCAGATCGCCGGTTTTCCAGACACGTTCCCAGAGCTTCTTTCCGGTCTCGGCATCGAAGGCATACAGTCCAATTTTATCCTTCCCCACCATGGCCGAGGTAAAGACACGTCCCGCAGCAACCACCGGACAGCCAATGCCATCACCCAGTTTCTGTGACCAGATCACATTTTTCTGATCATCAAACTCCGCAGGTAATGGCTTTTTGCCGGTGGACACTCCCGAGCAGTTGGGTCCCCGGAACTGAGGCCAGTCTTCTGCCAGCACCACATCACCATGACTCAGGAGACTGAATAGACCAGTCACAACAACAAGTAAAACAGTCCGTTTTCGCATCCAAAGCATCAGTTTTATCTCCTGAAATTCATAGAAGCCAATCGAATTCGCGCTGAAATCTGCCCCTGTTTGCGCAACGGGGCAGATTCCACTCTACTTAATCTTTTTCGCAATACCACCTTATCTGACTAATTTTTAAGCAGGTTTAAAAACATATAAAAAAACCTCGATATCATAGAGACAGACTGTCGATCAATCGTTAGAATCGCACACTTGAACACTCCGACATTCCCGCCCGATGTGCTCAGTAGTAATTCCGGAATGATGGTGACCCGCCTGCCTGTAGTGAGTGAAAGGAAAGTTCCATGTTCTCGATTTTGAACCACCCACAGCGATCTTCAGGAAACATGTCACGCCGCGAACTGCTGACAACCGGCGGGGTCGGGCTGCTCGGGCTCTCGCTTCCACGGATGCTCCAGGCAGAACAGCAACAGATTGTGAATCCCTTTCAGGGAGGCAAAGCCAAATCCGTCATCTTCCTGTTTCTGTTTGGCGGCCCCAGTCAGTTGGAAACCTTCGACCTGAAACCCGAAGCACCCAGTGAAATTCGCGGTCCCTTTCAACCCATCGCCTGCCGCACTCCCGGGCTGCAGATCAGCGAACATCTGCCACACCTGGCTCAGGTTTCGGATAAGTATTCTGTCATCCGCAGCATGACGCATACCTTCAATGATCACAGTGGTGGCGGTCATTATGTGCAAACCGGCAAACGCTGGCATGTTCCCGTCGGTGCCGGCTTTGATGCCACCCCCAAAGACTGGCCTTCCATGGGCTCGGTGGTGGAATATCTGACTCAGCATTCTCCTGGCGGACTGGAACGCGATCTCCCTAACTACTCGGTCGTCCCCAATCGACTGGGACGTCTGCAGGCAGGAGGACGCTATATTCGACCGGGTGAATATGCGGGTTGGCTGGGACGCGCTTATAATCCGCTCTCTACCACCGTAGACAGCCGCGATTCCACCGACAACCCGTACTGGCGGGACTGCACGGATGAAGAACTCAGTTTTGAAATCGAAGGACTGGCTCCCGAAGTTCCCTTGAAGACGATCCGCCGACGCGTGGCGCTGCTCGAGCACTTTGACGGCATGAAACGCAATTTCGATAAAGCTGATTCTCAGGTTTTCGATCGTTTCCGCCAGCGGGCACTGGCGCTGTTAACTTCCAACAACACCCGCAATGCCCTCGATATCAAAGACGAACCGGCACCGCTTCGCGATAAATACGGTCGGCATCTGTTTGGTCAATCGTGCCTGATGGCCCGTCGCCTGGTGGAAGCCGGGGTACGCTTTGTCACCGTGCACTACGATTGCGTTGATGGCTACAGCTGGGATTCACATCGCAACAGCGACGATGTCAAAAACAATCTGCTGCCGACGTTCGATCAGGGTTGTGCAGCTTTGCTGGCCGACCTCGATCAACGAGGCATGCTCGACGATACGCTCGTGATCGCGATGGGAGAAATGGGCCGCACCCCCAAACCCAACAGCAACTGGGGTCGTGGACACTGGAGTCAGCTTTTCCCGGCGTTAGTCGCAGGGGCCGGCATTCGGGGAGGTACGACCTACGGGAGTTCTGATCGTCTTGCTTCCAGACCTGCCGAACATCCTGTCAGCCCCGAAGACCTGGCTGCGACCATCTACTGGGCACTCGGCATCGATCCCGGCCTGATGTTACCCGACGCACTCGATCGACCGATTCCCATCGTTGATGGCGGAGAACCGCTCAAACAATTGTTTGGTTAAGCCACTTGACAGCGATTTGCCCACCGACACACGGGGCGAAGCTTTTGATAATAACAGCTAAAGCCTTCGATCCAGGACCAGTCCACAATCCGATAATATCCTTGCATTCCGGCTTCCGATCGGCTTCAATCATAATAGTGCTTTCAATCCAAACTGTACTCGTTTCTGCCGAGAAGGTTCTCCTATGATGCGCCTCATGATTGCCATCTGCCTCTGTTCGACCAGCGTCTGCTTTGCCGATGATGCGACACCGAATTTCAAACCGGAAACCATCGACAGTACGGTAGAAATCGGTTATGGCACCGCGATTGGTGATGTCAACGGCGATGGAAAACCGGATATTCTGTTAGCCGACAAAAAAGAAATTGTCTGGTATCAGAACCCGACCTGGCAGCGGCATGTAATCGCGGAAAATCTGACAGAACGCGACAATGTCTGTATCGCCGCCCGCGATATTGACGGCGACGGAAAAGTCGAAGTTGCTGTCGGCGCGCAATGGAACCCGGGAGACACCGTGAATTCCGGTGCTGTCTTCTATCTTGAGCCCCCCGCCGATCGCACACAGCTCTGGAAAGCCATCCCGCTTCCCCACCAGCCCGTCATTCATCGCATGCGGTGGGTCAAACTGGCCGACAATAATTTTGTACTCGTCGTTTCCCCTCTGCATGGTAAAGGGAACAAACAGGGAGAGGGCGTCGGCGTCAAACTGATCGCCTATGAAAAGCCGAAGAACCCGGCAGACCAGTGGAAGCAGACCGTTATCGAAGACACGCTGCACGTCACCCATAATCTCGACCCGGTCCAGTGGAATCCGCAGTCACCCGCAGAAGAAATTCTGTATGCAGGCCGCGAAGGAGCCATGCTGCTCTCTTATGCAGACGGACAGTGGAAGAAAACCAAGTTCCCGCTGATCGAGGGGAGTGGCGAAATCCGCATGGGGCAACTCGACTCTTCCAGCCGGTTCATCACCACCATTGAACCGCTGCACGGCGACAAGCTGGTGCTGTATCAGTCTGATGACGCAAACAAGGGAATCAGCAAACGTCAGATTCTGGACGACAACATCAAAGCCGGCCATGCCATCGCCACGGCGAATCTGTTCGGTGACGCCAGACAGGAAATTGTCGCAGGCTGGCGAACTCCCAACAAAGACAACAAGGTGGGTGTGAAAGTCTACTGGACCACCGATGAAGCAGGCAAAGTCTGGAAGTCGGCCTGGATCGATGAGAACGGCATGGCCTGCGAAGACCTGCGACTGGGTGATCTGAACGGCGACGGGCGGATCGACATCGTCGCCGCCGGCCGCGATTCACACAACCTTAAAATCTACTGGAATCAACCCGAGTAACGTCGTCCCTACATGGTTCTGCCACCATCGACGACCAGTAACTGACCGGTCGTCAGCGTAGTGCCGAGCGCCAGGTACAACACGGTATCAGCGATATCATCGGGTTGAGCAGGGCGGGGGATGGGAAAACCGGCTGTTCGCTCTGACAGTTCTTCATCGGTCATTACCTGCTTGAGCCAGCGACTGTCAATCGGGCCGGGACAGACTGAATTCACACGAATTTCCGGGGCCAGCGCCCGCGCCAGTGATTTGGTCATCGTATTCAGTCCTCCTTTACTCGCGCAGTAAGCGACGCTTGAGCCTTCCCCGGTAATACCGGCGGTCGAACTGACATTCACCACGGCACCAAATTCACTCTCTCGCAGCAGATGTGCCGCGGCACGAATGCAGAAGAACGGGCCTTTCAGATTCACGCTGAGAATGCGATCCCAGATCTCTTCACTGAGCGCATCCAGATCTTTATGCTCGATGAATTCGGTTGTTCCCGCATTATTCACCAGTACATCCAGCCGCCCCCACTCCGATTCAATTTCAGCAATCATGCGTTTCACAGCAGCGTCATCGCTCACATCACATTGAATGAGCAGTACGCTGGCGCCTTCTACTTCGAGGAGTGCTTTGGTTTCCTCCGCTTCAGCCTGGCTGCGTGAATAATTCACGACAATATCAAAGCCTTCCTCCGCCAGACGCAGCGCACAGGCGCGACCGACTCCCGTTGCAGATCCTGTGACCAGAGCGACACTATTTTCGTTCATCTGAAATATTCCATTTAAGAATTGTATTGGTTTAAAAAGGGGACTGGTTTGAGTTTGAATTGGAATCAGTCAGCAGCATGCGCTTCGACAAGACCCCAGTCGACTTCGATTCCCAGACCGGGTGCATCGGGAATCGTAATCACGGGACCTTCAATCTTCAACGGATTCTTGACGATGGAAATCTCATGATATTCGGGGCCCAGAATATCACCCGGATATTGCTCGATATTCATATTCGGACATCCGACAACCGCATGACACATGGCGGCTGAAGCGATATCCAGTTCCAGATTGGAACCGATACTGCAGGGAATACCGTGTTCGGCAGCATAGGAGACTATTGCTGCCGTCTTGCTGATGCCCCCATTTTTTCCCGGGTAGACGTTGATGACGTCACACGCTTCGTTACGAATGCATTCTTTGGCGTCGGCCAGATCAAAACAGATGTCATCAGCCATGATCTCCGGTTGGATCGCCCGTCTGACTTCTGCCAGCGCGGCAAAATCACCGCGGGGCGTGGGCTGTTCAAACAATGCCACATTATAATCGCTCATGCGTTCCATGGCGGCGATTGCGGTGGCTGAGTCCCAGCCCGCGTTGGCGTCAATCGTCAGTTCCAGGTCCGGGCCCATCGTCTCGCGCACCATTTTCACGCGGGCCACATCTTCATCCAGGTTCGTCCCCACTTTGACTTTGATCGTGGTGAAGCCTGCCGCCACCAGTTCCTGCGTGCGACGTTCGGCCCGTTCCAGCGAATACGCGCCCATGGAAAAGCGGCATTTAATCGAGCGACTGCGGACCGCACCTCCCAGCAGTTCATAGACCGGCTGCCCCGCTGCTTTACCTTTGATATCCCAGCAGGCCATCTCAATCGCTGACTTGGCAAACCAGTTTCCCTGGGAAGTACGATCGAGGATCCGATTGATATTTTCAATGTCACAGGGATCCTGACCAATCAGCAGCGGCGTAAAGACGCGATCAACAATCGCCTGGGCGCCCCAGACGGTTTCCCCACTCCAGCGACAGAGGACGGTTGCTTCACCGGCTCCTTCGATACCGGCATCGGTCTCAATTCGTAACAGCAGATAGTTGGAGACTTCGTGTTTTCCCAGAGCCGAAATCATCCGCCGTTCGGGCTTAAGGGGAATCCGAACCGGGTAAGTTTTGATCGCTGCAATTTTCATGGTGTGCCTCTTGCTTCACTACACTGTAAATCATCACGATTTCGCCAACGTGCGCCTGTTACCGAATATTCAACTGATGATAACAGAAGCCGTTTCATTCAGGAATCTGCACAGCGACGAAATACAGTAAATGCCTGCCACCAGGTTTTGCACTCTTCTGAATGCCTGCAGATCAAGCGAAGCTTTAGTTGAATTCAAACCCTGATTCCGTTAAAAGCGAAGTCTGATTTCCCTTTTCCTTCTACTATTCATGCGAGTTGAATGTGTCCGCTCTCTCTGAACGTCTGCCTGCCACCTGCCAGCTGATTCTGGAAGGCATTGAACACGAACTGCATACAGGAGTGCAGCTTTATATTTCACTGCAGGGTGAAGTGATCGCTGATGGCGGCATGGGGGAAGCCCGCCCCGGTGTCCCCATGACGGCCGACACACTCAACCTCTGGCTCTCCGCCGGGAAACCGCTGACAGCCATGGCGATGGCCCGCCTGTGGGAGCAGGGCGACCTGCAGATGGATGATCGAGTTTCCCGCTTCATTCCCGAGTTTGGTTCCAAAGGCAAAGAGCCGATCACAATTCTGCACCTGCTCAACCACACCGCCGGCTTCCGTCCCGTTGATACAGGCTGGCCTGATGTCAGTTGGGAAGAATCGATTCGGCGTATCTGCGAGGCACCACTGGAAGAGAACTGGCAGATCGGAAAAACAGCCGGTTACCATGTCAGCTCCAGTTGGTTCATCCTCGGAGAAATTCTGCAGCGCATCAAAGGACAACCCTACACCCAACTGATGCGCGAACTGATTCTGGAACCGCTGGACATGACTCACAGCTGGCTGGGCATGCCGGCCGACGTCTATCAGCGTGAGCAGGCGCAGATCGCCTATGTTTATCAACGTGAAAAAGGGGAAATGCAGCTGACTGATCTGCATGATGCAGCACACTGTATCACGCCTTCACCCGGTGGAAATGCGCGGGGACCGATTCGTGAACTCGGGCGATTTTACGAATGCCTGCTCAACCAGGGAACTCCCCTGTTTGAGCCTCAGACGGTGGACACCATGATCGATCGCCAGCGGGAAGGGGAGTTTGATCTCACACTGCAGCACAAAGTCGATTACGGCCTGGGGTTCATCGTCAATTCGAATCGTTATGGCGCCGGTACTGTCCCTTATGGATTCGGCAAGTACGCTTCCGAAGCATCCTTCGGGCACGGTGGTTCGCAGTCTTCCATCGCCTTTGCCGACCCGGAACGGGAACTGGTAGTGGCTGTCGTAGCGAATGGCAGACCTGGAGAACCCCGTCATCAACGTCGTGCGCGGGAAATCAACGAGGCCATCTACGAAGATCTGCGTCTGGTATAAACTCGCTGACGCTGATCTGCCTGCAACCCGATCGCGGACACTTCTTAAGGAGCCACCGCTCCGATGTAGGGTTTCATGCCCCCCGGAGTACCAGCGGCTTTACTGGCAGGATTATCGGCAGCCGGTGCCAGGAATTTTTCGTCTCCCGGTGTTGTGGATACGAAGTTATTTAGATTCGCATCCCCCTGTTTGCCCTTGTTTTTAAACAGGTCGAGTTCATCAACAGGCAGGGCAGTGGGGGCAGCGCGTGAAGTATCGTTCTCCAGCGCCGTCAGTGCTTTTGCCCAGAGTTGCGGATCATTATCCTGTGCAACTTTTGCAGGAGCCCCTTCGATCGTGGAAAACAGATTCCGCGAAATCTGAATTGCTTCACTGCCGGGAGTCGGTTTTGTAGTAAAGAGAATGCCTGTCTCAACGATGAAAAAAGTATTGTTTGTCAGTTTGAGATTGCTGATTTCATAGCCCTGGCAATCAAAGCGGATTCCCGTTTTCGTCTCCGAGAAGATGGATTCTTTCACCTGCGTTTCACGGACCGCCGATGAAAACTGCAACCCGACCCGCATGGCATTCAGGAAACGTACATTCGTCAGAGTGATGCTGCTGTTCGTATCCCCGGTGAAATCCATCCCCACCGCCTGGGGATTTCCCGCCTTGAAGCTGAGGTTTTCCAGCAGAAATGGTTCGTTTGACAAACCCGACACACTGGTGGCAAAGATGCCTGCTGTTTGAAAATCATTGATTTTCAAATTCTTCAACTGTGTCCCTACCAGGTATTCGGACAGCTGAATTGCCACTTTTTTTCCCTGGGCTTTGATCAGAAAGCCCTCAATCGTGAGCCCTTCGATGCCTCGCAGTTGAATGACCGGTTCAGGACCTTCAGGGGCGAGGATGACCGGTTTACCACTTTCGGCGATAATCGAAACCCCTTTCGGATAATTCCAACTGGAATTATCGATAACAATCCGTTCGTTCAACTCCTGGTCGGCAGTAACCTTGATGGTGTAATGCTTACTGTCGGCTCCAATTGATTTACCATAGACGATCTGAATGTCTTTGAGTGCAGCCGCAATCGTTTTATAGGTTTCCTGCGGACCGACTTTGATCTCGTCCGGCAACGATTCCGGTTCCACGGTTTTTTTTACAACCGGGACCGGGTTGACAGGCGCGGGTGTCTCAGGTTCCTCACCTGATAACACAAACATCACGACAAGCACAATCAGCAAGAGACCGATGCCTCCGCTGAGGGCCGGGATAAACCACTTCTGGCTGGTAATCGATCCGAGAGCGGGAGCAGCCTCTTCGACGACTTCTGCTTCCATTTCATCCGGCTCCGCTTCCATGACAGCCGAATCCCCGGGTAAGGCTTCCGCCAGCGGCACCGGTTTTTTCACAGGACGTTTGACAACCGGTTTCGCCACGGGCTTCGCCACCGGTTTGGCAACCGGCTTTGCGACAGGTTTGGCTGTGGGAGCAGGGGGCTTGGGTTCGGTTTTCTTGAGTGCATCGGAAGCACTGCCGATCCGCGTGGAGGCGGTACTGATTTTGTCCTGCTTTACGACCGAAGAATCATGCACATCGGACGATGGTTTCACAGTCGGTTCCAGGCGGGGGCTGCTTTTTTTTTCGTGCTCTTCAGAAGGAGTGGTCTTTTTCTGGATGCCGGATTCTTCTTTCAGGTTTGAGAGAAACGCCGCCAGTTCCGGATTCTTTTTCTGCTGGTCCTGCTCACCGGAGCCACTTTGTGCCAACCCGACTCCTGATCCCAGTCCACTGCTGATATTGTTGCTGCGCCACTCTTCATCGGTATTGTTCTGCAGCCAGTCGTACAATACTTCCGCCGTCTCATCCATGGTCTGGTACCGGTCTTCCCGGTCCTTCGCCATCATCTTTTCCAGAATCTCTACGATTTCCGGTGGAGTATCAGGCCGATCGACGGTGACGGCAGGTGGAATTTTATGCTGATGTGCCATCAACCGCTGTGCCAGTGAGCCTTCGGTGAAGGGGGGGTGCCCGGTTAACAGGAAGTACATGGTACAACCCAGGCTGTAGATGTCGGCTCGGGAATCGACCTGGTGACTGTCAATCGCCTGTTCGGGCGCCAGATAATCTGCCGTCCCCAGGACCTTCTCATCATGCGCGATGGTCAGGGACTTGTCTTCGCCTTCCTGAAAAAAACGGGCCAGTCCCAGGTCAAGAATTTTGACAACGCCTTTAGAATCGACCAGCAGGTTGCCCGGCTTGACGTCACGGTGCACCATATCTGCTTCGTGGGCATGTGCCAGCCCCTTTGCAGCCTGGCGGATATAATTGACAGCATCACGAATATCCAGCACACCGTTTTTCGTAACGACTTCCTGCAGATCCTGTCCGTCTACATATTCCATGACCAGAAAATGAATTTCTGCTTCATTTTCTTTTTCATGGTCCACATCGTAAGCGCGGACGATGTTAATATGATCCAGAGAGGCAACCGCCTGGGCTTCGCGATGAAAGCGGGCGAGATAAGAGGCGTCATTCACCCGTTTCGAGGGGAGCACCTTAATAGCACAGCGCCGCCGCATCAGGACATGTTCTGCCAGGTAGACCGAGCTCATGCCACCTTTGCCAACCAGGTCCAGCAGACGGTATTTCCCCAGGAAAAAACCTTTGTGCTTGCCCTGAAGCAACTTGTTGGCCTGCCAGCGTGTCAGCAGGGACCGCTCAATCAGCTTGTCGGCGACCTCGGCAGGTTCCCCCAGCTTGACCCCTTTTTCCTGATATTCGGAAAGAAGCTTCTTCAGCTGATCGACCGAAACCAAACCGCTTTGTTTAACCAGGTTTAAAAACGCCTCGGCCGTTAGTTTGCCTGCCATTCTTTACCAATTCGCTCAACATGTCCTGCGATGAATCTCTTTATTCCGTAAGGTAATAGTAACACTCTAGCATCCGATTTAATGACTGACCAGTATTGGTTTAAGGATTCTACCGAATCCCCGAAAAGGGTGTTCTACGCTCGTTCCTCTCCCGGTACCTGCCTGGATTGTATTTTTATGAACACTATTTCAATTTACGTAGATAAGCCTCTCTCCTGGGGGAATATTTTGATAAAACCGGTCAGAGATTCAAAAAGCCCGGCAATTGACTATAATATTCGCGGTCAATATTCGATTAATAAAGTATCAATCAGCGACCGGGGATTGACTGGTGAAATAATTGATAGATGCAGGCAGGATCTTGTACATGAGCACAATGACACACAAAGAAGAGCTTCCACACGGACTTCCTTTCCTAGGTAACTCAATGTTATTTATGGGTTTAGGAATCCTTGCCCTTTCACTGACAGGCACGGAATGGCTCCCGTTCAACATGCCTCGATCCTGGTATCAGAGCCCTTCGATCTGGAAATTACTGGCCCTCTGTATGACAGGGGGCGGGATTGCCATCCTGAAACAGGTTTCCAGCACCGAAATGAGAGACAGCGAACGAAAACGTCAACTGCCTCAAAAAGAGGACTGGATGCCGGAAGAACCAGGCCAGCGCTTCGAAACTCTTACTGTATATACCAAAGAAAACTGTCCGCTCTGCGAAGAAGCAGCGGAAATTCTGGAAGACTACACTGCCTACCTGCCTGGAATCGAATTTGTGGATATCTACAGTGATCCCGGGCTGGTCGCCAGGTTCGGAACCTGCGTACCTGTCGTGGCAATCGATGGAAAAATCCGCTTCCGGGGCCGGATTAACGAAGTTCTGCTGCGACGTTTGATCGTGGCTTCCCCGGTTACGATTGCTCCTGTCGCTTCCTCAGGGTGTGGCTGCAACAAGCAGAGTTGCGGGTGCAAACGCCAGAAATCGAACAGTGAATCCAACAGCGAATCGACCGGATGCGGTGGTCAGTGCAAATGTGCCTGACTCTGTTTTGAGCGGATACCCGAGGAAAAACGGTGCACTGCCTGTAAAAAACGGTTTATCGGTTGTTGTGATTCAACCATAAATGAGATAAATTACATCCAGCAGACACAATTCCCGACTTTAATTCGACTACCCGGGTCAGAATTTAATCCCATTAAAACTTTAGGCAAAAGACCATGTCGTCTGAAATCTCTTTGAAGAATTCAAAAATACTCATCGCAGATGACAACCATCAGAACTGCGAACTCCTGGACGCTTATCTGCTGGACGAAGGCTATGAAACGTTTATGGCCTATGATGGAAAAGAGACCCTGGAAAAGGTTGCCGAAATAGACCCCGACCTGATCCTGCTGGACATCATGATGCCGAAATTGAGTGGGTACGAAGTATGTGCCCAGCTCAAACAGAGTACTGAAACGAAAGAGATCCCGATCCTGGTGATCACCGCGTTGAACGAAATGGGTGACATTGAGAAGTCGGTTCAGGCCGGCTGCGATGACTTTCTGACAAAACCCGTCAATCGAATCGAATTAACGACCCGCGTCCGCTCTCTGTTACGTGTCAGACACCTGACGCATGAGCGCGATCGACTGCTGGCTTATCTCGCTGAAGTGGAAGGCACAACCCGCTCTACTTCCAGCGAATCATAAATAGAGTGCCAGGCCACTTTCCGACAGGAAAGAGTTTCAGTCTGCACCAACTTCAAAATTCTGCTCAGTCCCGGCAACGTCTGCCCCTGAGCCTCGCTGTTCTTGTCTGCAGGACACTGACGATCCTGCGACCCTTTGATTAGAAAACTCTCATGAGTGATTCACACCCCTCGGTCAGCGACGATCAGGTCGCCACCGATACCAGACCAACTCCACGCGTGGTCCTGAAGCCGCGACGCGCCCTGCCATTCTTTGGACGACATCCCTGGGTCTTCGCCGGCGCCATTTCCCGTATTGAAGGGAACCCCAATACCGGTGATGAAGTCATCCTGCTTTCCGACAAAGGCGAATTTATCGCCCATGGACTGTATAACCCCAACAGCAATATTCGCGTCCGCCTGTATTCGTGGGCTGAGACAGAAACACTGGACGACTCGCTCTGGACCAGTCGGCTGGAACAGGCTGTGACGCTGAGGGAAGAAGTCGGACTGCTCGAGAACTTTGAAACATCGGGGTGCCGCCTGGTCTTCAGTGAGTCCGATCAGCTTTCAGGACTCACCATTGATCGCTATGGTGCCTGGTTTCTGGTGCAGTTTTCCAGCCTGGCACTCTCGCAGAAACAGGATCTGATCATTGGATTCCTCAAAGCACGATTTCCCGCGAAAGGGATCTGGCTGAGAACCGAAAAAGGGATGCGGGAAGCCGAAGGGCTGGAAATTTCTGATCAGCTTCTGGATGGTGAAGAACCGCCGGCTCACTTCTTCCTGGAAGAGAACGGCATCCGCTACGGCATGAGCATGGTCACCGGTCAGAAAACCGGTTTTTATCTGGACCAGCGGGAAAACCGTCTTGCCGCCGCCCGCTATCTTAAAAATCATCGCACACTGGAACTGCACTGTTACACCGGCGCTTTCGCTTTGAACGCCATTATCCACGGACAGGCACAATCTGTCTTGTCTTACGACTCCTCGCAGTCTGCCATCGACCAGGCGACCGCCAACGCCGAACTCAATGGCATTGGAAATCGCATTCGATTTCAGACCGGTAAAGCTTACGCGGTTCTGGAACAGTTTAAAGCAGAAGGGGAGCAATTCGATTCGATCATCCTCGATCCCCCCAAAATGGCCCGGCATCGCAGCGGAGTTAAGCAGGCGCTGAAAGGTTATTTCAGTCTCAATCGCCTGGCATTTGATGTTTTGAAACCGGGAGGTATCCTGATCACCTGCAGTTGTTCGGGGCTGATCAGCCAGGTCGAATTTCAACAGATGCTGGCATCGGTATCTCAGCACACCGGGCGGCACATGCAGATTCTGGAACAGCGCAGCCAGCCGGCCGACCACCCCGTCTCACCCAGCTGTCCTGAAAATCAATATTTAAAATGCTTTATCTGCCGGGTACTGTAAACGGGACCTCCGCAGATCAGACTAAACTCCATGCAGCTGACATTCTGAAAATGAAACTATCATGTCACGTAAATCGAAAAAAAAACAACGCCTGAAAAGACAGGCACCTCCGCCCGAACAGCTGCTGCTGGATTTCCTGCCCGCAGACTGGAGTTCTACGCAGACGCTCTGTTTCCAGTCCAATCTGTATCCACTCACGACGGCCCTGATGAAGCGTGTCACCGCAGCAGACCGGGTCGACTGCTTCAGTTTCGATAAAACGATCGAACAACGGATCCATCATAAATGCAGTCTCCTGCAGGAAGAGCAGGAGGAGGCACCTGCCTGGAATACGATCTGCGACAGTGAATTTCCGGCAGGTGACTATGAAGCCGTGTTGTTACCTCTCTCAGAACAGTTTTCTGATGAACTGGTGCGCGAACTGACACTTTCGGCAGCCTGCTCGCTTCAGGAGGGCGGTACTTTGACGATCGCTTCTTCACGCACCAAAGATTATGAATATCATAAATTTCTGCAGTCGCTGTTCCCTAAAGTCACGCGCATCGTTTCTGATGCAGGCATCGTTTACCAGGGCAGACGATCGCAGCCTCTTCCGGAAAAAAAATGCCTGCAGGATGAGTCGGCCATGCGCGAAGGCGAACAGTTGCTTTATGCCTATACGCTGCCAGGCGTGTTCAGTCATCGTCGACCAAACCAGAGTGCGCGTGCGCTGATCAATCTGATGGAACTCTCCGATGAATCCTCCATCCTGAATCTGGAATGTGGTTCCGGGATTGTCTCGTTTGTGGCAGCCACACGTTGTCCGGGATCTCAGATTCATGCCTTCGACAGCAATGCCCGGGCAGTCAAATGCACAGAGCAGGGGATCGAGAAGAACCAACTTTCGAATGTCTCCGTCAAGCTGGCTGCGCTCGACGAAGGATTCATGCCCGAAAGCTATGATTACCTGTTGACCAACAAATCTTATTTCAGCAGCGAAGAGCAGGGGGAGGCCTTTTTGCAGATGTGCCTGCGGGCCTTGAAGCCGGGGGGACTTCTGCAGTTTTCCACCAAGCAGTATCAGTGGTATGCGCACCGCCTGCTCGATTTGTTCACTGATGTCGCCATTGATGGCGCAGTCCATCATTTCATGCTCACCGCCCGAAAACCGGAATAAGACGCCGCTTTCCAGGCAGCCCATGGCGCGATTCTTTTCCTGCTGCGCATTCTCCCGTGTGTCAGGCAGACCATTTCCAGCGTGGGTTCGGTCTGCCATTTCACCAGACTCAATCCCGCCGGGAAGAGTTTCGATTCCACTTTTTTCTGATCTTTTCCCAATAAATCCTCGTTGACAACGAAGAACGGATGTGAAAACATCGTTTTATAGCACTGAAACAGCCTGAAACGGACCGGGAACAGCGCGGTCAGGCGGAAAACAGATTGCTCTTTTCAGACGGAGGCGGTTATGTCATTATTCCTGTCAATTGCGTTCCTCGCAGCGACACCACAGGATACCCAAAGGAATGAACAGCCAATCGAGGCTGCAATACCACAGATGACTTCTAACTTTTCGACTTTCGACCAACTGGCCGACTCACTCAATTCCCGTGTTCAGACGGGAACCCTGTTGTTCAGTAAAGGCGATTGCCTCGCCGTTCGAATTTATACGCAAAGCGCGTATACCCATGTGGCCATGATCGTGATGCGAAATGGCGAACCGCTGGTCTACGACAGTATGAACGGAGTCGGGGCCCGTTGCCTGACGTTGAAAAACTATCTGAATACACAACGCCCGGCAACCATTCATGTGTTTCAACCCAATGCCGCTTTTAATCCCACGATGACGGCGCGATACGAGCGCTATCTGGATAAGAAGCTGGGAACTCCCTACTCAATCCGTCATCACCTGACCGGGGGACGCGCCCGGGGGATTCACTGCGCCGAATACGCCATTGATGCCCTTTCCGCCTGTCACCTGATGAAGGCACAGGCACCAGCGAAAGTTTCTCCTGCCTCCCTGGTCACGGGGATTGTGCAGGCGGATCGTTATTCCCCCTCCATTACCTTCGAACTGGAACGACCACCACTCGTGGCAGAAAAGCCACGTAACTGGTGCCATCAGCTCTGGGTGGATACGAAAAGCTGCACGTCGGCCTGCTGCGTCAAGCTGCGTGGCTGGGTGTTCTGCCAGTAATCGGCCGTCAGCTGGTTCGAAATTTTCACTCACATCTTCTGGGAAATCCGTGAAAGATCGGCAAACACTGCTTGAAACTGCGCAACCGGTCAGCGAGAATCTGAGAAGGAGTTCTTCTTAAGTGTGACCTGTTCCGTATTTGAAAGCGCCACAATGACCAAGCCCTTGCAGGACCGGCAAACCAGATTCCCGCAGTTGATTTTGATTCGAAGCGCACTTGGACTAGTACTCCTCGCCTGCGGAATACCAGCTGCCGCTTTCTCCCAGGAGAAGACCGGCGAACCTCAAACGGTTTCCATTCAGCGTGAAGCAATCACTCTCAGACATCCGCGGGATTACTATGTTCCCCTCAATCTGAAACCGTTACGCTCGCTGACCATCGCCGCGCCTCGAGATGGCATCATTCACACCGTGGAAGTCAAACCCGGAGATAAGCCGACTGCCAAAGCAGTGGTAGTTCGCCTGGATCCTGCGATTCCCCAGGCAGAGCTGGATCGAGCGGAAGCCGCCCTGGAAGTGGCCCGTGAAGAACAGAAGAATGCAACGGGGAAAGCCGCGGCTGTCGCAAAAGCAAGCGTGGCTTTGGCGGAAGCAGATCTGAAACTCGCCAACATTCGCATGGAACAGACAATCATTCGCGCCCCCTTTGAAGGACAGATCTTTCGCATCCTGACGGCTCCCGGTGAATTCGTCAGAGCAGGGGAGCCCCTGGTTGAACTGGGGGATACGACATCCCTGCAGGTGGAAGTCCCTCTGCCGCGCGAACAGGCCCAGAAAGGAGCCCGCATCAATCTGAACGTGGAAGAACAGGCCACCCAGGCGACCGTGGACCAGGTTCTGCCCCTGGATCCCCGGTTTGAAAAACTCCGCGATCTGGCCAAGTCCATCACTTCCGCAGTCGTGATCCTGGAGAACAAAAATGCCCAGTTTAAACCCGGACAGTCTGTCAGCGTGGAGCTGATTCCACGTTATCCGATCGCAGAAGTCCCGACTGTCTCTGTCACCAATACGCCGGAAGGGATACGAAAAATTCAGATCGTGCGTGAAAATGTGATCAGAGACCTGACTCCACAGATCCTGGGGCAGATCGGCCCGGAACGCCTGTTTGTCTCTGCACCGTTTAATAAAGATGATGAAATTATCGTCAGCACCTCGCAACCCCTGACAGACGGAACACAGGTACAACCCCGGCTCACAGCAGGAAAAACGCAGGACACACCCGCGGCAGCCCCGGGCAGCCAGCCCTCAAAACCACCTGAAAAAAAGGTCAGCTTTTAGAATCCATTGTTTCGTTGGGTAATCTGGCTCGTTACACTATATTATGCGAAGCAAAGTCCCGTCTGATTCCATCGATTCAGCAGCCCGATTTGAGTTCCTGAGGGAATTCGGGTTTTGGCAGATCATTGTCTTTGGCTACAATGATGTCTGACGAATCTTCGTCGAATCACATAACAGCAAGAGGTTGCGCAGTGGCTGAAACAGAAACTACAGAAGCAGATAATATTGTTGACGAATACGAGCTGGTGAATCTCATCGTAGATGGGTCCACAACCCAGATCTGGGAAGTGAAAGAACAGGGGGGCTCCAACACTTTCGTCATGAAACGCCTGCTTCCCGAACCCATGAAAAATCCGGAAATCGTTGCGACCATGAAACTGGAAGCAAAGGTGGCAGCGGCACTCGATCATCCCAATCTCATCCATCTGCATAAGTTTGTCAAAAACAAAAAAAACATCTATCTGCTGATGGATTACTTTCGCGCACCTAATTTGCGATCGCAGATTACATCGGATCGCCAGAGCGTTCAGTCCCGGCTCCGCAAGCTGATCGAATCGACGGCAATGGCACTGGGGCACATGCACGAAAAAGGCTGGGTTCATAAAGATATCAAGCCGGAAAATATTCTGATCAGCAAAAGTTCTGAAGTCAAAATCATCGACTTCGGCCTGGCAGTTCCCGTCGCCAAAGGACTGGGAAAACTGTTCGGAAAACCCAAAACAGTACAGGGGACCCGCTCGTATATTGCTCCGGAAACCATCAAAAAAGAACCGCTGGGCCCCGGGGCTGACATCTACAGCCTGGGAATCACGATCTTCGAAATCCTGACCGGCAAAACCCCGTTCCATGGAGAGAACCCCAAGGAAGTTCTGTTAAAGCATATTTCAGAAAAACCGCCGTACGCATCCAGCATCAATCCCAACGTTACACCGGAAATGGATGAGTTCATTCTGAAGATGCTGGCCAAGAAACCGGAGAAACGTTACGCATCCATGGAAGAGGTGGTTTCCACCATTCGAAACCTGAAGATGTTCAAAGCAGAAATTTCTGAACTCATTGCACAGGAAAAAGCGGACGCAGACGCAGCGGAAAAAGAGTCGATGAAGGAGAAACGTCTCGACAGTCGTGCGGACGCGCGGCTCTCTGAACTGGTCAAAGAAAACCCGGAACTGGCCAAACAGTTGATGGCTGACCGCAAAGCCAACGCCAAACCCAAGCCTAAACCGGAACCCGAGAAAAAACCACAGCAGCAGCCGCAACAGCCGTCTCAGCCGATGTACCCGCCTCAGTACCAGCAGCCCATGTACCCGCCGCAATATCAGCAACCGATGTATCCGCCTCAGTACCAGGGGCAACCCATGCCTCCCGGCAGCTATCCACCGCCGCAGGGATATCCACAGCAACCGTATCCACCGCAGCAGTACCCGCAGCAACCCTACCCGCCACAACAACAACAGCCACCTGGTCAGCAGCCTCCACAGCAGCAGCAACCGCCGGCGCAACAGCCAGCCCGGCAACCTCCTGCTGCGAATGCTCCTCCGCAGCCACAGGCGCCACAACAGGCTTCCAAACCACCTCAAAATCAGCCGGAACCTCCCAAAAAAGAAGAGCAGAAGCAAAAAAACAAAAATGATGACGATCTTCCCTTCATGGATGAATTGCCGGATGTGATCTAAATCCATAAAATCTTCCAGGAATTACTTGCATCTGTTAAACTGGCTGCCATCTTTAACTATGACACTTTCATTCTAATACGTGGTCTCAAATACTATGTCTGCTATCAATCAGCTTCCATTCGAACGTCCCATCTACGAACTGGAAGAACAGCTCAAGAAAATCGAGCAGGAACCCAATCCCACACCCAATACCAAAGATGCCATTCGTAACATGCGACTGGAAATCACGCGCATGAAGCGTGAGATCTTTGAGAACCTGGATGCCTGGGATACGGTCAAGGTCGCCCGTCATGCCGAACGACCTCAGACACTCGATTACCTGGAACTGGTATTTGATGAATTCGTGGAACTGCATGGCGACAAAGCCATCGGTGATGACCGTGCCATTCTGACTGGCCTCGCCAAACTGGACGGGCAGAAAGTCATGTTTGTCGGACAGCAGAAAGGACGCACTTTAAAAGAGCGGACTGAATGCTATTACGGCTGTGCTCATCCGGAAGGCTACCGCAAGGCCCTTTCCAAAATGAAGATGGCGGAAAAATTCGGGATCCCCATCATCTGCCTGATTGACACTCCCGGCGCTTACCCGGGCATCAAGGCGGAAGAACAGGGAATCTCTTACAACATTGCGATCAACCTCAGAGAAATGTCGCTCCTGAAGACTCCCATCGTCTGCGTCGTGATTGGCGAGGGAGGTTCCGGGGGAGCAATCGGCATCGGCGTGGGTGACCACATCTCGGTACTGCAGTACGCTTATTATTCAGTGATCACCCCCGAGGGTTGTGCAGGCATCTTATGGAAGGATGTCAAGTTCGCCAACGAGGCTGCCAACGCGCTCAAATTCACCAGCAAGAATCTGCTCGAACTGGGCATCATCGATGAAGTCATCCCGGAACCACTGGGAGGCGCCCATCGAGATCATCGCCAGATGGCGACCTCATTAAAGGCATCACTGTCCGCCAACCTCAAGCAGCTGATGAGCATTCCCAAAGACCAGCTCGTCGACCAGCGCTACGAGAAGTTTCGCAAGATCGGCATGTTCCACGAGACAGGGCAAACTGAGCCCGTCAGCTCCTGATTTCAACACCGCACTTGCCGGCTGTGAAAGAGATACCAGAGAGAGAAAGCTTAATAAAGTACCCCACAACGAACGTCCGATAATGTCCGTTATGTTAAGTTCGGCGTGAATTTTAGCCTGTTTTTACAGGGTTTGTGATTTCCCTGTTTCTGCTCTCTCACTCAATGGTCTATCTGTCCCTGAACTCTCAGTGACTCTGATAGACGCTCTCTTTTCCGCGTCGAACTGCTGCGGAAAACATGCTCGTATTCGACTTCAACATCTCACCTGCGCTGTGCATCACGCATCCGATCCTGCAGCGCGGATCCCAGTGAATTTACTGGTACTCGCAGCAACTCTAACTGACGCAGTACCCGTGTATCCAATGGGGTCGTCACATCCGTTTTGGGATCGGGGTCTCCCCCGTTTAATAACAGGTCTGCCCGCCAGTCACGCAAGACCGCCAGGACCACCTGGTCTGGCAGTCCCGTCAGCGTGGCATCAAATTCTTCGATCAGTGAGTCCTGTGCTTCCGGGTAATCAGAATAGACGGCGGCAATCCCCCCCAGGAGTTCCGTGCGTTCCTGAGTGACAGCCTGTGTTTCCGGAGTCGCCTGCCCCCCATTGGGACCAAATAGTGAATTCTCCGTCGAGGATGTCTGTGGCTGGCCGTCCTGCCAGTCGTTGGTCACATTTCTCAGTACGCCGGGAATCCGCGACTGCAGTTCCCTGGCGAACCGTTCCCGATCCTCAGGTGAGGTCGCGTTATAGGCTTCAATTACTTTGTCTTCGAGTTCACTCTTAAGATAGCTGGGAATACTTTTCAAAATCTCTTTCAGTAAGGAATCCTGTTTTGTGGTTCGGACATCAGAACCGCCACTTCCTGATTTCTCAAAGAAGGGATTGGGGAGATCATTCGAACCGGGAGGAAACGGATTGTGATCCTCGTGCTGATCGTGGTCGTGGTCATCGCCGAACAGCTCATCATCATGATGATCGTGCAGATCAACACCAGGATGATCCAGCTTGGCCAGACAGGTATCCAGAATATGATGCAGTTCTTCCGGCATCACCGGCGCCATTTCATTCAGAATCACTGCCGCAGCATAACCACTGCGCGACTCAAGAACGGTTGCCCGGGCCGTTTCTGAAATCGTAATCAGAAAGAATGTCAGGAACAAAGAAAACAGAACGCCTTTCAGCAGTCCCAGCACAGCGCCCAGATGGCGATCGAACTCGTTAAACTTCAATGAGTCGATGGCGGTCTTTAAACTCCGCGCCAATGTAAATGAGATAAACGAGAATGCAATGTAGATCGCCAGCATCGCGATCCAGCGATTCAGCGGCGGTTTGACATTAATCAGAGGCGCCAGTTGCAGCGACAGAGATTCCGCAAATGCAAAGCAGAGCACGAGAGCTGCAATCGCGGCCAGCTGCCAGACGACGCCTTTGGAGGCACCTTTCCAGACAGCATAAATCAGAATCCCAACTATCAGCAAATCAAACCACATCGCGACATCCTGTCTATTTCGGCTCGTCCATGAGAAATTTCGGGAGTGGCCCTCTCCCCTGCTCGTACTCCCCCGATTTTTCATCCATTCAAGGGAAGGGGATTATAGGCCAAAATCGAGCCCCGCGGAAAGCCCAGATTTTGGGTCTGAAATGGCAGAAGCAAAGATAAACGAGGCTGAATTTTCAAAATAGAAAAGCAGGGGCCATCGGTCAAAATTTTACCAGCCTGGTTCCGGGTTTTACCTCAGTTCAGCGGCAATGAAAGCGGATCACAAAAAATCGCAGGCGCGCGACATTTAAAACTGCTTCTTACTGTCAATCAGCAGCGTGATAGGGCCATCGTTGACCAGTTCCACATCCATGTGTTCCTGAAAACGTCCCGTTTCCACTTCAATACCTTGACCGCGGACTTCCGCCACAAAACTCTGGTAGAGTTCATTGGCCTGTTCGGGCCGCGCCGCATTCACAAAACTCGGACGGCGTCCCTTACGACAGTCTCCCAGCAGGGTGAACTGACTCACAACCAGCATCTTACCGTTCACATCGGATAATGCCAGATTCATTTTTCCGTCCGCATCTTCAAACACTCGCAGACCGGCTGCTTTTTGAGCGAGGTAAATCACATCATCCTGCGTATCATCCTGCTCCACACCCAGCAAGACCAGAAACCCCTGCTCGATTTCTCCCGTGATCTCACCATTCACCGTCACGCTCGCGCGGGACACTCTTTGTACAACAGCTCTCAAGTGGAAAACTCCTCGATGAAGATAACTCAATCAGTTTGAATACCGCGACTGCAGGAAAACGGTTCCAGTGAAATTTCTGGTTCTTCCCCACAGATTAACTGCCGAATCAGCTTCGCGGTGATCGGCGAAAGCTGTAAGCCATCCCGATAATGCCCGGCGGCCATGATCAGATTCTGATATCCTGCGACGCGCCCCAGGTAAGGTAATCCATCTATTGACTTCGGCCGTAAGCCCGCCCAGGCGCGTTCGAATGTTGCCTCCTTCAAGCCGGGCACGACTGACTGCGCAAACGCGATCAACCCGGCGACTCCCTCTGCCGTATTCTCTTTATTGAAGCCAGCCTGTTTTTCAGTAGAGCCGATCAGAATTTTGCCGTCGCTGCGTGGCACGAGATAACGACGCCCCGCTTCAATCACCTGGCGAAACAGCAGTCGTTTCATCGACAGCAGGACAATCTGTCCCTGAACGGGGATCAGATCACATTGAATGCCGAGTCTGCTGAGCACTTCCGGTGACCAGGCGCCTCCGGCGATCACTGTTTGCCCCGCCCGATGAACTCCGGAAGGTGTTCGTACTCCCGTGACGTTCTCTCCTTCGGTTTTAAATCCGATGACAGGAGCCCCTGCATGCAGCGCGACTCCTCGACTGGCACAGGCAGACAGCAGTGCTTTCATATGTCGCGGATTACGAACCTGTCCCATTTCGGGCAGATAGAATCCACTCTGGATCTGCTCACTTAAAAAGGGTGCGCGTTCCCGTAACGAAACCGAATCCAGTTCTTCGACAACGGTCCCGGTTCTGCGCCAGTCGTCGACATAATTCTGCCAGTCTGCGACTTCTTCAGAGAGAGACACATGCAGACCACCACAATTGAGGTAGCCGTTATCGATCCCCGATTCCTCCTGCAGACAACGTGACCACTCGGGCCACAATGGCTGACTGGCGGCGCGCAGCTGGCCGCCGGGGGTTGTCGCGCATTCCATTTTTGCGGGAGGCAGCATGCCGGCACCGGCCCAGGAGGCTTCCTCGCCGAACTGCTGACGATCAAAGACGGCAACGGTCAAGCCCTGCTTTACCAGTTCGTAAGCGATCGACAGTCCGATCACTCCACCGCCAATAATATTTACATCCATCATGGGTTTAACGAGCCCTGGTCACACGCATCAGTACGAGACATTCAAGGCGGTTGATTATAGCGGACTGATCGCAGAATCACAGGGCTGCCACTCATTTCCCAAAACAGGAAACGGGGCCCCCCTGCATTTCTGTCTGATTCCGATTCACAGGAAAATCAATTCAACTTCCCGGGGCGCAGCGTCTTGGCATAGGCTATCGCCAGTGCCCGCAGATTCGTCCCGTAGACTTTCTGCAATGCTGCAGGAGCCGCGGTTCCCGCTTTGAACTCCTTCAACAACAGCGCCATCTTTTGGGCTCCCCCGTTGTTGATCAGAAACTCAACCAGCGTAAATCCGACGGCCGTTGTTTCGGAAGGTGAAAAGGTCCCTTCTGCAACCAGTTCTTCAGGTCGTGTCACTTTGGGAGCCGCATCGAGTGCTTCCTGCCTTAACGACTCAAAATATTTTTGACTGGAAGAACCATTTGCAGCCAGCAGCATTCCCAGCCCGCGGGCCAGCCACATCGGCACCTCCCCTTCTCCACGCTGGATCGCCGCGTTGGTCAAGCCTGCTACCACATTCGTCTGCAGGCCCGGGGAATCCACGGTCGCTTCATCGCCGACATCCTGCAGAACCAGATACGCGTCCAGAGAAGTCGGCGTGACTTTGGAATGCCAGGTTGTGGCAGGGTCGATCCGGCGATCTTCAATGGTCAGATTGAATTCCGAATAACCAAACCGGTCTTTGATCACATGCACAGCCAGCTTGCCTCGCCAGAGTGGCTTCTGTTTTTCATTGAACAGTTTGCGTAACTCGTCTGCCTGTGCTTCTGCCCAGCCAGCGATCTGCTTCAGTCGGTCTGAACTGACATTGCCATAGAAAATAAAATCATCTGTCTCGAGCAGTTCCGGCTTTTCGTTGTTTAACGCGCGTTTCCAGGTCGGCTCGAGGGTTTCCCTTCTGAGATCTGCAAATTTTTCCGGCGAGAGATTCGCCAGCTCTGCCATTCGTTTCTCATCTTCGGTCGGCACCATTTCCCGCAGGTTGCCTTTGGCATTCTTACCATCGAACTTGGCGCCTTCTTCGATCCAGGTTTTCAGATCAGTGGCATTTTTACGTTTGAGCAAGGCCTGCCCCTGAGGCATCTTGATCGGATCCTGCAAACCGACCAGTTGCCACAGACGACTGTCATCCGGTTTTCCGGGCACAATCACCTCGCCGGTATCACCACCGCGCAAAATATCTTCGAAGGTCACCACCGAGAATCCACTGGCCGGATTGTTTCCACTGTGACAACGCATGCAGAAATCCAGCATCCAGGGAGCAATGTCTTCCATGAAAGAAACTTTTTCATTCCCCGTCGCCATTTCCACTTTGACGGGATTCATTTTTGCTTTCGCGGAAGCCCCGATGGGATCGGTCTCTTTCTCGCCATCAAAGCGGGCCCCTTCCTGAATCCATTTTGCAATCAACTCAATTTGATCCCGTTCCAGAGCCGGAGCATTTTTAGGCATCCGCTGATTATCGGGGGCAATCAATTTGAGTGCCATCAGGCTGGCTTTCGGATTTCCCGGCACCAGCAGCAGTCCACTCCGCCCCCCTTTTCGCATGTCGGCGAAAGTATCCAGCTTCAGATTCGCGCTCGCGCGTTGCGTGCCATGACAGTTCACACACTTCTCATTGAGAATCGGTGCGATCTGTGATTCAAAACTGATCCCTTTATTTGCACCAGGAGCGCCGCCTCCCCCTCCCATGGCTTTTTCCAGAACAGTACGACGTAATGCAATCAGGCGTTTGGTACTGACAATGACAGGATCCGTTTCGGGGATCATCGCATCCAGTGCGAGCTTATCCAGCTTTGCTTCTTCTTCATCGGTCAGAGTTTTCGCTTCGTCATAATTTTTCTGACGAATCAGTGTGGCAACCTTTCCCAGGTTCCGTTTGATCGAAGCCAGTTCCTTGCGTTGTTCCGCAGTCAGCTTCGCCGCCTGGCTGGTGGCAGTGAGTATTCCGGAGAACAGAACCAGCGCCAGCAGGAATCGAGTAATCTGAACGGACCGATAAGACATAACTTTCCTCTTAGTATTGAATGGGATCGATTGCGGTAATTCACAGCGACTCCCCTGCTCCGCCAGACAGGAGGCGGAAGGAGAGACGCTTCTGACTGATCAGTCGTTTGCTCAATCAGACATCTGTATTTTTGAAAGGCAGCCTCAATCCGGTGCCCCGAACTTGAGATCCCCCTCATTTTTTATTGTTTTCAGTATAATCGTCCCGGGAATGAGAAAAAAGATCTGAATGTAATGAATCGCAGATCCGGAGACAGTCTGTAAATTCCCTTATTAACTGAACCTCCCTTCTCCACAACGGATTCGTGCCTTTTTGGCGGTCTTGATGTGGAATCCCAGGATTTTCGCGGGAAGTTCCAAGACAATGCCGCCCCGGGTTGTCTATAATAGTAACCGATCGCATGAATTCCTGATAACCTCATATATATTCTTCTCTTTTGATTATGTCTCTGACCGCAGAATTATCCCGGAAATCCACACGTCTGACTGAAATCCTGGCGAACATGGAGCGGATTATTGTCGCTTTTTCTGCTGGTGTGGACAGTACCGTCGTTGCCCAGGCCGCTTATCTGGCACGGGGCGAATACGCACAGGCGGCCACTGCAGTCAGTCCCAGCCTGGCAGCGGGCGAAAAAGAAGAAGCGATTCAACTGGCTGAACGGATCGGTATTCCGCATCGCCTGGTTTCCACATCGGAATTTGCTACAGCCGAGTACCGGGCCAATGCACCCAACCGCTGCTTTTTCTGTAAAACCGAACTGTACCAGATTCTCAGCCAATCCATCGCGGGAACCGACTGGGAATCCGCCACGCTGGTCAATGGTGCCAACCTGGATGACCGCGGTGATCATCGTCCCGGCATGCAGGCAGCGAGCAATTACCAAGTTCGCAGCCCGTTGATCGAAGCGGAATTTACCAAAGAAGACGTTCGCGCCCTGGCACGTCACTGGGATTTGCCCATCTGGGATAAACCCGCGCACCCCTGCCTGTCCAGCCGCATCGCCTATGGGGTTGAAGTCACAGAGGAGCGGGTGCAGAGAATCGATCAAGGGGAACAGTTTCTTCGTGAACAGTTCCAGATTCGCGAACTCCGCGTACGGCTGGAACCCAATGAACTGGCCCGCATTGAAGTGCCCCTGGACGAAATTTCCAAACTGACCACTCCCGCAGCGCTCACTCAGATTTCTGACCATTTCCTGCAGCTCGGTTTTCGGAATGTGACACTGGATCTGCAGGGGTTTCGCTCAGGTAGCCTCAACAGTTTTCTTTCCATCAATGACCTGCAGATAGCCGCTCCCAAAACCTGAACTCAGGAGAGATCATTTTCTGTTCGCTTCTGAAATAACCGCACACAACCCAGTATTACCGTAACGAATGACAAGGAAACCAGCCGTGGATTCAGACAGTTCGTCTTTCATCGACCTTCGCAGTGACACGAAAACCAGACCCACACCCGCAATGCTGCAGGCAATGATTTCTGCAGAACTGGGCGATGACATGAATGGGGAAGACCCGACAGTCAATCGGCTCGAAGCCATGGTCTGTGAGATGCTTGGTAAGGAAGCCGCCGTCTTTGCCTGCTCGGGAACGCAGTCCAATCAGATGGGTCTGCGTGCTCACTGCCTGCCCGGCGATGAACTGCTGATTCATGAACTCGGGCATATCGCTATTTTTGAAGGAGGCGCCCCCGCGATTCTGAGTGGTGTCAGCTGCCGAACCTTGACCGGTGAACGAGGCATGTTGACGGTAGAAGGTCTCCGCGGAAAGATTCGCGCCAACGATCAGCATCTGACCCGCACCCGACTCTTATGCGTAGAAAATACGACCAATGCTGGCGGAGGACACTACTACCCTCTCGATCAGCTCACTGATATCTGTAACTGGGCGCACGAAAACGGCTTGAAAACCCACATGGATGGCGCACGAATCTTTAATGCATGTGTTGCTGGCGGATATACGATGAAAGAAATCTGCGCCCCCCTTGATACCATCTCCATCTGCTTTTCTAAAGGACTGGGCTGTCCGATGGGATCGATTCTGGTCGGTGACCAGGAAGCAATCTCGCATGCCCGACGCTCACGCAAAATTTTTGGGGGCGCTTTGAGACAGGCGGGTATCGTGGCAGCCGCCTGTATTTATGCCCTGGAAAATAATATTGAGCGACTGCAGGAAGATCATGACAATGCCCGCCTCCTCGCTGAGCAACTGGCTGAAATTGAAGGGATCTCCATCAATCCTGAGAATACGGAGACCAACCTTGTCTTCTTTGATGTCCACCCGGAGCTGGGAAATGCGATGCAGCTGGCGGCTGCTCTCAAAAAAGAAGGTGTCGGAATCGGAGCCATGGGCAATTCCACCCTGCGAGCCTGCACGCATCTGGACATCAGTCGCGCCCAGATTGAACAGGTCCCCTCAGCCGTCCGCGCCGCTTTACAGGCAGGCCTCGATCAGTACCAGGGAATTGCCACCGGCCCGTATGCCCGGGGATAACCTTCTCCCCCCCAAAAATCGTTTGATAGAATAGACTTAACCGCAACATTCCTCAAACCTCTTACAGGCTGATTTTTCCTGTATCGCATAATCGGCAGAATCGTTACCAGCGGTCGAGTCCTGTCACGTTCAAATGAATTCCACTTTCGGAATTAAACTTTTGACAAGCAGTCAGTCGATTGAATTAAGGTTCAGACTCCCCTCAACGAATGAGGCCGTAAAGACATAGGAACATGTCTTACAATTAAGCCGAAAACTCGTTTTAACTCCATTGAGCTGGAGGATGTGCAGGAAGCCATTCTACATTCAATATTGATAATAATCTGGAAACTGGTGTTCTTTTGCTTCATTAAGTGGCAAAAACATTGGAAATTCAGTGAATTCAATGAAAGAATTGGCCATGACTGCAGACTACCAGTTGAATCGATCCCCCGTCTTACGATATCATGAACCTCATACAGTAACTAACGGTCGGGAGAATTCTCCCCCGACAGGTTCAGGACCACGTGACAGGGGGAATGCCGCCATGGATGTTAACGGCACCAGTTCTATTTCCGGATCTCTGCCTATCAGTAAGCAGAACGGTCCGAGCAACACCAACTTCAAACAGACACCTGCTTCGAAGCCGATCTCCTCTCCTCAGGATGAACTGGAGATTTCTTCTGCCGGTCGAATGCTGGATGAAATGACGAACAACTCCGATATGCGTGCAGAGCGGTTAGCACAAATCAAGGCGGCTATCGACGACGGAACTTATGATACGGATGAAAAGCTGGAGGCAGCTTTGAGCCGTATGCTGGATCAGATCTCTGATTCTGAATAAACCGCGTCTCGGTCGTAGTAGAGAAATCAGACGAGAAAGAATTAAACCGTGCTCAATTTTGAAAGCCTGGAAATCGCGGTTTCTCCTACAGAGAAATTCAGAGAGTACCTGGCCACCAAGGGAATGAGACTCACACAGGAACGAGAGTTAATCGTTGCTGAGGTTTTCTCGTCCCACGAACATTTCGACGCCGACCAGCTGGTCGAACGCATGAAATTACAGAAAACCGGCCGCCGCGTCAGTCGTTCGACCGTGTATCGAACACTGGGGTCACTGGAAGAAGCTGGTCTATTGCGCAAAGTGGCCCGGACCAACGACAGGGATGTCTACGAGCACGATTACGGCTATCCTCAACACGATCATTTCATCTGCAAAAGCTGTGGCGAACTGTTTGAATTTCATAATGAAGAGATCGCCGAGATTCTGGAAAAGCTTGCGGAACAGATCAACTTCCGCATGAATGAGCATCGCCTCGAAGTCTACGGCATCTGCGATGATTGTTCGCGACCTCCCCAACGCCGCCATAAGAAGCTGGATCTGATTTGATCCAGGGATGATCCCCTGCCCTGCCTCACTCTGAATTAACGGCGTTTTACAGGAATGGCCCTGTAGACCCGTAACAGGATCAGCAACAGGATCAGTGCCCCCATGGCAATCCCGCCAATCATCACCAGCGCCAGGCCATCGCCGTATAACTGACGAATCGAAAATTCCGGAGCCGCGCCGGGAACACTGGCCGGCCACTCCGCCAGCCAGAACCACTTCCAGCCCATCAGCACAATCATCGTAGCAGCGCACAGATACGGGCCGTAAGGCAGATACGTTTTTCCCGTCATCACACGTGTGAGAAATCCAATCAGGATGCCACACAGCGGGGCCAGCAGCAGGATCGGGAGGATCGGTTGCCAACCCAGAAAACTGCCCACCATCGCCATCAGCGTCACATCCCCCAGTCCGAGCGCTTCCTGGCCCAGCAATACCGATGACACCAGCCGCAGACCCCAGGTGAGACCGCCGCCGATGATCAATCCTGTCAGGCTCCAGCTCAATCCATGCCAGTGTGAATGCGCTTTGATCCATTCGGGAATATAAGGTCCGGTGAGGCCCGGGACCGCCTGGTTCCAGTCTACCCACAGATGAATGATCTGCAGGTGGCCGGCGATCGTAGCGCCCAGCACACCAACCAGCATGCCGGGAAAAGTAATCTGATCGGGAATCAGGTACTCGCGAAAGTCGATACTGGTAGCTGCCACCAATAGAGTCAGTAACACGTATAAATAAAGCAGTCGCCAGCCGAGCATTTCCCCGGAGGGCCGGACCGAGGGCACTTCGAGACAACGCATCTGCACAGCCATAAAATAAAAGAGGACAAACAGCGCACCAGTTAAAATTTCCAGTAGAACCTCGGAGCGTGGCAGTCGCGCAGAACACTCACGACACCGGTTTTGAAACGGTAGCCAGCGCAGCACCGGCACCAATTTCCAGAACCGGACACGTGCGCCACAGACTTCGCAGCGCGTGAGAGGACGAACGACCGGCTTAAGGGTCATGAATCGGACCCAGGCATTCACCAGCAGACCGACGACAGCCCCTGCAAAAAACAAGATTCCAGGTAAAAAAGTACTATTCAAATGTCCTGTTCTCACTCTCGTCAGATCTTAACCATTCCTGAACAAAACCAGTTCATTCTTGGGTGATTTTGCTGCAGGGCTTTGGTAGACTGACGCGTTAACTGATTTGATCGTAAGATCATGCTGGATGAGGATATGGTGAAGTCTGTCTCATTCAATCGCAATTGCGGTTCGATGAAAAAATCAATTTAGATGAAACTGCCTGCTCGCACAATCGTCTGAAGCGATTCATCCGCCAAGCAGATCATCCGATCAAATCAGGGAACCAAAGCGCTCGCTCACTGCTTTGACATTTTTTCGCGCTCGGAAAGGCCTTCATAATGAGGAGAGTCTACAGACAGATTGCGTACTGTACATTTTTGACATTTTTCTTGAGTTTATCCGGAACGGGACAGATCTTCGCCGACGAAGCTGCGCCCCCGCATGCACTGGGATCCGGTGCAGAAGCACCAGCCCAGGAAGAAGCGGCCGCTGAATTCAACAATGCCGACATCGCCTGGATGATGGTCGCCTCGGCGTTAGTGCTGATGATGACTGCTCCCGGACTGGCTTTGTTTTATGGCGGACTGGTTCGCAAAAAGAACATTCTGGGCGTGATGATGCAGTGTGTGTTCCTGATGGGACTCATGTCGATCGTCTGGGCACTCTGGGGCTACAGCCTGGCATTCGGCTCCGATATCCTCGGTGGATTTGTGGGTGGTTTTGACCATATTCTGCTCAAAGGAGTCATCCCTTCCTGGCAGGATGGTGCGGTCGTCATTCCCGCCAATGGTTCGATTCCCAAATCACTGTTCATGGTCTTTCAGATGATGTTCTTTATTATCACTCCTGCCCTGATCTGTGGTGCTTTCGCGGAACGCATGAAATTCAGTTCGATGGTGGTATTTTCTGTTCTGTGGGGAACATTGATCTATTGCCCCATTGCTCACTGGGTCTGGTCAGATACGGGCTGGTTATGTGAATGGAATGAAAATGCGCTCTACCCGGCGTTTGACTTTGCGGGAGGAACTGTGGTGCATATCAGTTCTGGATTCTCCGCTCTGGTTTGTGCCATTCTGCTGGGCAAACGCCTGGGATATGGACAGGAACCCATGCCGCCGCATAACCTGACATATACATTCATCGGCGCGACCATGCTCTGGGTGGGCTGGTTCGGTTTCAACGCCGGCAGCGCCGTCGGTTCCAATCCTGCAGCTGTTAATGCGTTTGTAGCAACCCATCTGGCAGCGGCAGGAGGTGTCCTGGCCTGGGCGGTGGCGGAATGGTTCTTCAATGGGAAACCCAGTATTCTGGGAGCCTGTTCGGGAGCGGTCGCCGGACTGGTCTGTATTACGCCCGCCTGTGGTACGGTCACCCCTCTGTCGGGGATTATCCTGGGACTGATCGCCGGTTTTGCCTGTTATTTTGCCTGCACAAGTCTGAAATCCAAATTCAAATACGATGACTCTCTGGATGCCTTTGGCGTACATGGCGTCGGAGGAACCGTGGGAGCACTGCTCACCGGTGTCTTTGCCACCAGAGCCATTACAGGAAATGCAGATGGTTCCGGTTTACTGGAGGGAAATTCTCAACAGTTGATCAATCAGTTCGTCAGCGTGGGTGCTGCCATACTGATTTCCGTGATCGGAACAATTATCATTCTGAAGCTGATCGATCTGACAATGGGTCTGCGCGTCAGCAAAGATGGTGAAATTCAGGGGCTCGATTTGAGCCAGCATGGAGAAGAAGGATACATCTTCCTGTAAAATGGGAAAGCCGAGAGTCGGCCCCTGGTCGACTCTCGTTCTCATTTTCAGGAATTTTGTTCCGAAAGGCCTGTCTGGCCAATACTTCTGATTGTTTTTTCGGGAAATCAATTTGGGGTATCGAGATTTCCCGACAATTGCGATATAATATCTAAGTGCGATAGTCGTCTGGGTTTCTGAAAGCGCTGGAAGAAATCCGGGCATTTTTCTGGGAGTATGATTCCGATGAAAAAAGTGGAAGCTGTCATCAGACATTTCAAACTGGAAGAAGTTAAAGATGCTCTGACAGAAATTGGTGTACAGGGCATGACCGTGTCTGAAGTACGTGGTTTTGGTCGCCAGAAAGGCCACAAAGAACAGTACCGTGGTGCCGAATACACCGTGGATTTTCTACCGAAGGCTAAAATGGAAGTCATCGTTCCCGATGACCAGGTTAAGGCTGTTGTGGATACGATCCTGGAATCAGCACGCACCGGACAGATCGGCGATGGAAAAATCTTCGTAATACCAATCGAAGATATTATCCGGATCCGCACCGGTGAAGCCGGCGATACCGCTCTGTAAATAGATGACTGTAAAGCGAGGGGCGTTTTTTGCCCCTTGTGCTTTACATCAGGCAGGCTGACTGAAATTACGGTTTTCGAAAGTACGTGCAATGAAAAAGATTCAGGCAATCATTCGCCACTATAAACTTGAAGAAGTCAAAAATGCCATTTCTGAAATTGGCATTAGTGGCATGACTGTCAGTGAAGTCCGGGGTTTTGGTCGTCAGCGTGGTCACAAGGAAACCTATCGAGGCAATGAATACATTGTAGACTTTCTACCGAAAGTGAAACTCGAGATTGTGGTCCAGGACGATATGGTTCCCAAAACCGTGGAAACGATCACGCAGATAGCCCGTACCGGTCAGATTGGTGACGGGAAAATTTTCATTACCAGTCTTGATGAAGTCATTCGAATCCGTACGGGAGAAACTGGTCCGGAAGCGGTCTGATCCATAAGCAGAATTTCTGTCTTGAATCCGGGCCTCTTTTGTTCGCGTTCGTTTCAGCCTGGAATTGATGATGTCACATACGTCGACCTCCTGCTCTGAACAGCAATTCGTTGTCTATCGCACGAAAGTAGAGCACGCCAGACAACGCGGTCAGGAACTCCTGCGCCATGGCGCAAGTGGTCTGCAGATTGCCACGGCGATTGCGGAATCCATTGAACAGCTTCTGCTGCAGATTATTCAGGATCAGTTTCTGCAACTCTCTGAAGGGCATCAGAAATTACTGATTCAGAACTGTTCCATTCTGGTCATAGGCGGTTCCGGTCGCGGATTGATGGCCCCCTACTCCGATGTGGACCTGCTGTTCCTGTATCGCAACCAGGTGGATGAGGAATTCGCCGCGTTTGTTGGTGACATCGTACGCAACTGCTGGGACGCCGGTTTAAAGCTCGGTCACAGCCTGAGAACCATTGCCGACTCCGTCAAGATGGCTCGTACCGAACCGGAATTCGCCACAGCGATGATCGAAGCCCGTGCCATCTGGGGAGATGAGCATCTCGCCGAACAGTTGATCCGCGCTTTTTATCGGCACGTCATTTTATTTCGCAGACGCGTATTCTTCGATCAGTGCGTCGAAGCACGCTGGCAGGAACGGAAACAGCATGGCGGCGCGGTCATGCAGCTGGAACCTGATATCAAACGCTCGCCCGGCGGATTGCGCGACATTCACCTGCTCCGCTGGACCGGATTTGCCCGCTATGGAACAGCCAATCTCGACATGCTGAGACTCGATGGGCGGATCAACAGTCGCGATGTCAGAACTCTGAAAAATGCCCGCGACTATCTGCTGAAAGTTCGGATTCAGCTGCATTACGAAGCAGGTCGCCAGCAGGATCTGTTTACCAAAGACACACAGCTCTGGATGGCCGAACAACGCCGGATTGAAGGCACTAACGGTCAACGTCCCGTCGAACTGCTGATGCAGGAATATTTCAGGCACAGTAAAGCAGTTGCTGAAATCACCGAACGGTTCATCAAAACACATCGCCCTCAACCTCTGCTCTCGCGCATCTATGATTTCCTGATGACACACCGCTCGGATTCAATTCTTAAAATCGCACCCGATCATCTGGATGTCATTCCCAAGTATCGCTCTCAAGTCTGCAACAGTCTGGAAGAGATCCTCAAGTTGTTTGACACCGCTTCCCTGTATGGGATCTCGATTGCCCCCGATCTGCTCGATGCCATCCGGGAATCCGCACTCACGTTATCTCCGACCGTATCCAATCGAGCCATTGATCTGTTTCGAGCGATTATGGATCGCAGCACGAACCTGGGTTCCACCCTGAGAACCATGTCTGAGACAGGGATCCTGAATCTGCTGATCCCCTATATGAAACACGCTTACTGTCTGCTGCAGTTCAATCAATACCATAGTTATACGGTAGACGAACATACGTTTCGCGCGATCGAAGCTGCTGAAACATTTTTCACTGACGACACAAGCCTTGGCAGTTCATATCGTCATATTGAGAAAAAGGATATCCTCAATCTGGCCATCCTGCTGCATGACATCGGAAAAGGTTATGGCGAAGACCATAGCAAAATGGGCGCCATGATCGCCGCGGAGACCTCTGTCCGACTGGGCCTGAAAGAAGATGAGCAGAAACTACTGGTTTTTCTGGTTTTTGAACATTTAAATATGGCCCACCTGGCGTTTCGGCGTGATATCTCTGATCCGGATATCCTGTTTGCCTTCAGTCAGAAGGTCGGCAGTCCGGAAAAGTTGCGTATGCTTTATGTGCTGACGGCCGCAGACATCACAGCCGTGGGGCCAGGCGTATTTACCGACTGGAAATCCGAACTGCTGGGAGATCTTTACGAACGTACCATGCTCCTGCTGGGAGGAAAACATTCCCGTTACAATCGAGAACAGCGACTCTCCCGCGTCAAACAACAGGTCCGCAGTTACCTGGATCTGCCCCAACTGCTCGAAGTGGAAGAGGAACAGGAGGAAAGCTGGTTCACAGAACTGTTCAATTCCTTCTCGCCGCACTATCTGCTGGTCACGCCTCCGGAACGCATCGCAGCAGACATTGAGATTCTGCGGAACCTCCCCTCTGACCAGATCGTTGTCGAAGGGGAATTTGAACCGGATACCGGCACTGTGAACTATCACGTGATCGCTCCGGCGATGTATTCACAGTCCTGTTTTCATCGCATGGTCAGCGTGTTTACTTCGCGGAGGATGGAAATTATTTCTGCACAGATTACGACCAGTGCTTCTGGCGGCGTGGTCGACAGTTTCCGGGTGATTGATCACGACTATGCCAGTGAAGTCCCTCGCACTCGTGTACAGACAATCGAAACGGAAATCCGCAAAGCGGTTATTGGCGAAAGCGACGCCAAAACCATGTTTTTAAACAATCGGCGGTTTCAGGAGTCAGCCGGCCTGAGTGGTGAGTTCGATCTGGGCCGGGTAGAAATCGACAATCAGTCCTCGCGGCGCTGCACGATTATTGATGTCATCGCCCATGACCGGACCGGCCTCCTGTATATTGTCTCGCGTGCCATCAGCCGGATGGGCCTCTCTGTTGTGATGGCAAAAATTTCCACGCACCTGGATCAGGTTGTAGACGTATTTTACGTCATTGATGAAAATGAACGCAAAATTGAAGACGGAGTTCGGCTGCAGGAAGTCAAAGAGCAACTGGAACGGACCCTGCATGACTTTGAACTGGAAGGCTACAAGCGATATCAACGCGTCTGACCGCTCCGACTCCCGTTGCTGCAGGTCAGGCGGGTACCACTTCCAGGATCGTCATCGGCGATTCCACATGGATATGACAATCCGAGGCGGCTGCTGGAACCAGCAGCGTTTTCCCCTGAAACAGTTCATACGTTTCTGCACTGCAATCCAGTTGACCTGAACCTTCCAGTACGATCAGGATCTGGGCCTGATTCAGGGAAGACAGTTGAAAGGAATCACGTGAAAAATGACGCTGGATCGAAAAGTACTCGCAGGTTAATAATTCTTCTACCTGGTGATTTGCGCGAAACTGCTTCTCTGGTTCCAACAGATTCACCGGGCCAGCTTCAAAATCGATAGAAGAAATTGCCTGCTCGACATGTACGGGACGGGGACTGCCAGACTGATCCAGACGATTCCAGTCGAATAAACGATAGGTAACATCGCTGGTCTGTTGTACTTCGGCCAGTAAAATCCCCTCGCCAATTGCATGCAGCGTGCCAGCGGGGATGTAAACACAGTCCCCCTTGCGAACAGGATAACTGTGCAGACACTCTTCAACCGTTCCCTGCTTCAGATGTTTCCGCAGCTGAGCCTGACTGATGCCCTGCTTCAATCCAGCGTAGATACAGCTCCCAGGCAAGGAGTCCAGAATAACCCATGCTTCCGATTTCCCCGATTTCGTCATATCAAACCGGGGTAGATGCCCCGCATCCGGGTGAACCTGCAGCGAAAGTCGGTCGGTGGCGTCAATAAATTTGATAAGAAGCGGGAACAGAGGGTAGCTCTTCCCTTCCCCAAACAACGCTTTCGGGTTTTTCTCTATTAACTTTGAGAGAGTCCAGCCCGTAAATTCCCCATTGGCAATCAATGTCGGCGCGCCAGGATAGTCAGACAGTTCCCAGCTTTCTCCATAATCCTGTTCCACTCCAATTAATTTATTCAAACGAGTGCCCAGACGCTCCCCGCCCCACCTGGCACGCTTCAGAATCGGCGTGAACTCCAGTGGTAATAACGTGGCAGTAGATTGGACTTCTTGTAAAGACATAATCAGATGAAAACCAATACCAGACAACAAGATAGAAAGACTGGAAAAGATGGAAGCTTCTATAATCGTAATTCACGAAACCCCTCAATTGCAACTATAATCCTTAGCAATTGTAAGATCGGGGAACTCCTGATTTATTTTGCCGTTTTCTTCGAACTGACGATCTTTAAAGGTTTCAATTGCCATAAACGGGAACTCCTGCTAATCTCTCCCCCCTTGAAGCCATCGGCAACCCACCCCGAACCATGCGTACACTCATCAGTTCGCATCTGGTCTATGTTCGCCGGTGAAATATCGCTGTTTCTCGATGAAAGGCTCATAAGTGTCAGATCTGATTACTCAAAGTTTAGAAGTGGAACTTTCCATTGGTGACACCATACAGATTGGCGATCAGTTTTTAACGGTAATTGATATCGAGGAAAGCGAAATCCTGTTTCAAATCGATTCCGACTGCCCCACTGGACCTGCTGCAGACGGAGTGAAAGACGCCTACTCCTGTTTCTGAGCATCCTTCCGAAACCGGATTACCAGACAAATTCCAGAATCATTTCAGACTGTCTTCCAGTTGCAGTGGATCGGCGGGAAAAAGTAGCCATTTCGGAATTTCCGGCTTCCGAATCGCCGACCGCCGCGCCCGGCCTATCGTTGACTGAAACCGCGGAATCGCTTTCAACCAGAGCATTGCCTGTTCATCTTCGTAAATCAGTGACCAGTCTCGTCTGTTCTTCAGATACCCATTCGTCTGCTGGGATGTTGGCAAAAGAATCATTTCCGTCGGATATTGATCCAGCAGCGGCGTTGCTGTGCTGGAATTTTGATTCAGTTTCTGAAACGCTACAAACTCTGCTTCCAGTTGCGCTGAGTACACTGTCCGGTAACGCCCGTCAAAGGCGATCCGAGATTCGGGAAACGTCTGCCAGATGACATATTGGGCCCAGCCATAATCGGTCAGTATATTCCCGGCCAGTTGTTCCTTCTGCAGGACTTCCATGACCGCAACGGGCATTCCGGGCGCTCGACTTTGTGTTTCCACTCCAATTTCCCAGGGAGAAACTCCCGCTTCCTGCATCTGAAACACCGTATGAGCCCCCAGTCCCAGAATCACCAGAACCATGATTGTGATCAGAACAGACCGTAATCTCAACCTGGCGATTCCTGACCACTGCTGATTGATGTTGGGAAACAGATTGCGTACTGCATCGGTGATGGGTCGCGGCAACAGGATCATTACAGCAATCGCCAGTAAAGCCACATGCCTGATATGACTGACCGCCTGCCAGGCGACGACTGCAATCAACAACAGATCAATCCACTCCCATTTCCGCGATCGGAAAAATGCCAGCACAAGCAGCAGGAAAGGAACGTAATACAAGAGTGCCTGACGGGCCTGCCAGAGAGGCTGCCATTCCCGGACAATCTGTGTGGTCATCAGATGATCCCAGAGCATCTGATGCAGTTGAATTCCATAGGGATTAATCAGAGTCACCAGCCAGCTCGCTGTTACAGCAAAAGCCAGCCTGAGAAAATCGCGTTGCTGGTAGTGGCCCTGATAAAAACCTCTTCCGATCCACAGGAGAACCAGGCCCTCCATCCCGACACCGGCCAGAAAGCCACCGTGCGAGTTCGACCAGAACAGCATGATCACGGGGAGATACCAGATCCACCTGGAATGGGGACGATCAACATAATCCCGCAGCAGTAACAGTGTCCATGCGAAGCAACCAAAGGTAACCAGTTGCGGGCGGACAAAGACGACAAACTGTGACAGGCAAAATGCGCCATAGACCAGTAACAGTACGGAACCGGCCAGGCTTGCCCGGGATCTTCTGAATGCAATCCAGGTCGGAATCAGAATCATGCATAACCAGAAATTACGCCAGAGCCATAAGCCGGTGTTTCCCATCTGGCTCCAGAGCCAGCCGAATGACAGTTCAGAAAACCATTCATGGTTAATCCAGATCGTGCCCGGCTCGGTGTAACAGAATGGGTCAGTCCGTTCCACCAGAACATGGTGTTCAAGGGCGCGCAAGCCATAGAGTGTGTGCCCCCATAAATCGGGATCGGCAATCGTGACGGAGCCCAATAATAACAGGCAGGCAAACCAGATGCTTCCCAGCGAAAGGGACCATTCGCGAGAGCCCATCACCCATTCCGCGTTACCGGATTCAATCTCAGGCACTGACACAACATGTCTCCCGGCGGAACCACTTCTTGAATCATGGTGTGATCAGCCGCCTGTCATCAGTCTGATAAGAAAAAAAGACCTGCACTCAATGGTACAGATCTTTTTTATTTGGATTCCGATTACTGTTCGCAGCTGATTCGTTCACGATGCAGAGAACTATTTACTTTTCAGAATGTCTTCCAGGCTGGGAAGAGAATTGTGAATCGGTTCCAGCGTCGGAACGCCATCACCGTCTGCGGGAAATTCTTCGTAGGCCGTCAGATCGATCTGTTCGTAGATGCGATCGAACATCTTGTGAGCATAAGGAGCTTTCGGGTTTCCACCGAGAGCGATAATCTCACCTTTCTGTCGAAGAATATTCGTGTAGTTGTAAGGTCGGAAATAATAGTATCCGTGATAGACAGGCGGGTACGGATAATGGGGGTACATATCACCTGTCGTTTTACAGCAAAACCAGCTACGTTTTTTCAATTTGCAACCGTCGTCTGTGTAACAATTGCCCCACATACCCCAGTGACCGAAAAGTCCGCCCGGTTGACAGAGATTTCCTGTCGCATAACCGTCTGACAGACAAGCGTCGGAAGCAATACAGGTATTTTGACATGATGCCATTGAGACTGTTGCGGGAGCACTGACGGTGTTGACTGGTACAACTTCTCCGTCGTACTGCCAGACACTTAAACCGATGAGCAATGCAAAACTCGCATTCATGAGACCACCTTTTATTTTTACGTTGTATCAACAACACTTTTGATTAAGCATTTTTGGTGGACGTTCCATTGAATTTTTTCCTGGAACCAGAATGCTGATTCTCCCACCATAATTCGTTTTCGACCTGAAATAGCCTTTATATAAAGTGAAAATAGAGGAAATCAACAAAATCTTTAAATATACGTAAATTGGGAAACACCTCAAAATTATTATCAACCTTTCATACTGTTCTAACCGATATGATTGATGCCATGAGATTTGTCTTTAAAGAACAGATTCTCATACACAGACTGATAATTCATAAAATTAACTTGTTCCACTGGCACATTGATGTAATAGCAGGCAACGCAGAAAAAACACCCGGACGAAATTTACTTCACAGTTTTTAAAACGTGGTTTTAATGGAACTGTATTTAAAACAATAAATCACTTACTCCAATATCTCAAAATTGACGACCAAAGGATTGGGAGACAAGTATGTCTATAAATGCCTCATGGAAAAGACGCACAATGTTGGCAGTGGCCTGCGGTGTCGCAATTACAGCATCGCCACTTGCTGCGCAGGTTCCACCAGCGCCTCCTGTTCCGGGGAAGTTGAAAACAAATAGCTACACGCCTGGGGCGAAGAAAAAATATGCCCCCGTTATCAGCACCAAAACCAAAGAAAAAGTCCATCAGCTCGTTGATCAGATCTACGAATCAGAAGTAGAACTCAGCGTTCAGCAGCGACACTCCAAAATTCTGAAAATGAAGATGGACGTGTTCCGGGTGGCGATCGCAGATCCTTCTAAAATTGAAGTAGTCGCATTCGGCTCACAGGAAGTAGAAGTCATCGGTAAAGAAACCGGGACTACTACGATGACCCTCTGGCTGGGGGATGAAGCAAATCCCCAGATCCTCAGCGTTCAGGTCAAAGTAGAAGGTGACAATTCCATTGAAGATCTTCGCCGGATGGAATATGGCGAATTTCAGAAAATGATCAATGAGTTCTTCCCCAACAGTAAAATTCAGCTGATTCCTTTCGCAGACAAACTGATTGTCCGCGGCCAGGCACGGGATGAACAGGAAGCAGTACAAATTATTACCATTATTCGTGCACGTTCCGGTTCCGGTGGCGGAGGCCAGGGTGGTGGAATGGGAGGCGGTTCCCTGTTCGCAGATGGTATCGCCGCCGATCCATTCCCGGATGGAGCACGACTGCCGGAAGCAACCGTCATCGACATGATGAAGGTGCCTGGCGAAAAACAGATCATGCTGAAGGTCCGTATCGCTCAGATCGACCGGTCAGCAGCGCGTACCGCCAGCACGGACCTGCTCGTACAATCGGGAGACTTTGGCTGGTCTCAGTTATTCTCCGGAGTGGCACAACAGCTGGGTAATGGCGGGACCGGACTGGTAACCGCATCACTGACAAGCAATGATGTCGACCTGTTTATCTCTGCCCTGGCCCAGAATGGTTATGCGAAAATTTTAGCAGAACCAAATCTGGTTACCATCAGTGGGCGGACTGCCAACTTTATCTCGGGTGGTGAATTCGCTGTTCCAACCGTGGTAGGTGTCGGCGGTGCACAGGCTGCTACAACAACCTTCAAAGGCTTTGGTACTCAGCTGACCTTCCTGCCTACTGTCCTGGATAAAGATCGTATTCGATTACAGGTCACCCCGACATTCAGTACGGTCAACCCGGCATTAACATCTGGTGGGATCCTGGGGCTTGATACACAATCCGTCAGCACCACCGTCGATCTGCGTGAAGGACAGGTACTCGCGATTGCCGGACTGATTCAGGAACAGCAGCGGGGAGACCTCAACCGGGTCCCCTTTATCGGTGATATTCCTCTGATTGGTACATTGTTCTCCAACAAAGCAGTGTCGCGAGACGAAACAGAACTGATCATCCTGATCAGCCCTGAGCTGGTGCATCCGATGGAACCAGAAGATGCTCCCACGATCCTACCCGGAATGGAAGTTACTGAGCCAGGCGATGTGGATTTCTTCTTTATGAATAATATTGAAGGCAGACCTGATGTGCATCACCGCAGCACAGTCTGGTACATGCAGAAAAAACGGATTCACCAGCAACAGAAAGATTTCAAACACCAGGGCAAGTCCGAAAAATACTACATCAATGGTGACTACGGATTCTCTGAATAATTAAAACTGATTATTTCTTCGCCAAATGATACCTAAAAAATTCCAATCACATTTTATGAATAGAATGTGAGAGAAATACAAGGAAGTAAGCGATGTCTATTCAACCCAAAATTGCAAGTTTGCCTGCTATTGCTTTAGCAGCAATGCTGATCAGTGGTTGCCAACATAAACAACATCACGCAGAAATCCCCTACGACTCGGTAGCGCCACTGGGAACCATCAGCGATGATATCTGGCAAAAACAGGAAGAAAACGGAGAAGCATCTGACTTCGTGATCGTCGAAAGTGAGTTCGTAGGCACTACCGCAAAACTGAATGCTGCCGGCGAAGATCACATTAAACAGATTGCTGTTCGCATGGCATCAACGCCTTTCCCGGTAGTTGTCGAACCCAGTTCGATGTCGATCAAGGAATCATCGGAATATAAATATCCAATCCATGGCAATGATGACCTGGACATGCATCGCCGCAATGTCATCGTGAAGATGTTGCAGTCAATGAACGTCCAGGATGCGGACGAACGCGTTGTTGTTGCTCCTGCTTTCACACCAGGCTTCGAAGGATTCGAAGCTTACAGAGCCTACTCCAATGGATTCATGAACCGTGGCAATAACGGCGGTGGTGGATTCGGTGGTGGATTTGGTGGATTCGGCGGCGGCGGCGGGGGTGCTGGCGTCTTCTAAACTTCATCACACTGAATCAGAGCGTCTCTCAACTGATGATACCTGGTCCCAATGGCCTGGGAGAGGCAACAGTAAAACAGGACTCCGTCTAAAACCGGCTGAATGAACAGATTTGACATGGGGTGGACGGGTTCGATCGAATCCGTCCACCTTTTTGATAAAACTCGATCCGCACACCCCTCAAATCACTGAACCATTTTTTTCAACCATTTCGACAGGTAATCTTTTTTTATTGTGACAACATGGAATTCCCAGTGAATTCTTCAATATTAAAGTCGAATTACGTCAGGACAAAGTTATGAACGACAAAGGATTGTTTTGTTCAGCTGTCATCCTCATCATTTCACTTCAGGGATGCACCCAGATGGGAACTCAGATTTCCAAAATGAAATCTGCCCTGCCTGGAAAAAATAATCCCAACCAGGTCCTTGCTGCTGCGCGCGGTTTCGAACATAAAAAAGAGTGGATGGCTGCGCGCACACAGTATGAAACGTATCTGAAGAAAAATCCTCGCAGTGTTGTGGCCTGCCATCGCCTGGGAATTGTCTGTACGAATCTGGGGGATTCTGTCGCCGCGACCCGGTACTTCACACAGGCTAAGCAACTCGATCCGTATAACTCACAGGTCCTGAACGATTTTGGCTACGCCCTCTACAAACGGGGACAGTATGAAGCAGCTGAAAAAGTATTGTCCGCAGCATTACAGAATGATGCAAATAATAAACGCACTCTGAATAACCTGGCGCTGGCTGTAGGCCACCAGGGACGGTTCAAAGAAAGCTATACCCTCTTCCGCAATGTGATGTCAGAAGCGGAAGCACATGCGAATGTCGCCTACATCCACACACAACGCGGTGAAGGTGAAATGGCACTGAAAGAATACGATCTGGCCTTAACCGCTGATCCGACCCTGGAAACAGCGGGACTTGCAGCAGCGGAACTGGCCGAGCTGAAAAACATCTATCTCGTTCGACAGGAAAAGCAGGCCCAAGCTGAACAGGAAACGCAACTGGCAGCCAGCCAGGAACAACCTGAGCAAACCGCTCCAGAAAAATCCGCTCCCGAGAATCCCTTCCTTGTAAAAACGGTCACAAGGGAAAACATCGCCAGTGGATCACAGTCTGAGCCAGAATTTCGTAAAAGCCCCGAACAGCAGAAAACCCGTCTGGTGAGCGCAAAACAGACTGCTCCCCTCGAATCAAAACCGTCTCTGAATGCTCCTGTAAAGAAAATGGTTACTCAGGCTGATCTGAAAAAAGAATTGCTTGCTCCCACTCAAGTTGCTCCCGCTCAATCTGTCCCGGTAAACAGTAACGAATTATCAGCTGAGCAGCAGGAAGAAGAATTTCTGGAACCGCTGGAAATCAATTCTTTCCGTACGCTTGATGAAATTTCACAGGAAGAGGAACCTGCCATCATCCGAATCGGACACGAGACTCCTGCAGAAGAACCACTCTTCCGCGCTCCTGCAGAGCTGAGCCGTCCGTAATCCCCTGAAAGAATCAGTTCAGACGCGCTTCGATCGCTTTGACAGTGGAGGCCGCCTGAAATCGGAAGTTATTATTTTTGGTAGACTGATTTACTTCCTCAATTTTTTTCAGGCTCTTCTCTGTGCCGATTTCTTTGAGTACTCGAAATACATTTACCAGCACGATAAACTGATCCGGATCCAGCTGTTTCAAGACGGCATCCTCAGCCCCACTGCCGTACTCAATCAATTTTTTGGAAGCATTATGGGCTTTAATCGGCTCTTTCAGGAGTTCTGCCACGGCTGTGACTCCTTCCGGGGTTTTATGCTGCAGGATTGCTTCCATGACGCTTTCCTGCCCCAGGATATTCACTTCTTTTAGCAGCCCGGTCATCGCGGGGATGTCTTCTTTTGTCGACCAGACAACCAGAGCGCGCGAAGCATCCTGGACAACGGTGATATCCTTGCTTTCCAGGATCCCGATTAAAATTCCGGAGATATCTCTGTTTCCCTCCGCTGGTTTAACCTGACTCAGTTTCTGTAATGCTGCTTTGCGTTTCAGCAGATTGCTCGTCGACAGTTCTGTGAGAATCGTTTTCAGTTCATCGTCAATATTTTCCGGAATCTCGAACCGGGCCGCTTCCTCACGTTTCTGCATCTCGGCTGAATGCTTCGCGATTAACGCAGCCTGGTCTGCTTTGTATTCTTTCAGTTCTTCTGCATTCAGTAAAGTGGATGTGAGCATGATGGGAATTTTCTGCGTGCTGTTTTCTGAACGCTGAATGAGTTTGTAATTCACGGACAGATCCTTGACGCATCCCTGTTTCTGATCAAATTGAATCTGCCCAGTCCCCGTCAGTTCGACTTCCGGCCCACTGTCATCAATCGTCGATATCGTACGATAGGAATATTCGACATTGATCGTGACCAGATCCCCTTCCTGTTTTGAAATTTTATATTCCGACGTTTTTTTTGCTCCCATCGTCTTTTCAATATCAGGGCCACGTAACGGAGAAGGAATCCGATTCGAGGAAGAAATGACAGAAATGCTGCTTTTCTCCGATTCTGACCAGGTGCGTTCACCTTCAGGAGAAAGCGGAATCAGATTGATCTGCGAAAGGTGGCCGAGCAGGTGAGGCAGCAGCGATGAGCCTTTTACGGTATCGATCTCACCATAACGGTTCAATTCGAGCGTATGTTGTTCGAACGCACCCGCGATACTGCCGGACAGACCGGCGAAAGGACTGCGATGACGGTGCATTCGCATAGGGGGCAGGAACGGACGCCGGCTTTTGCTTTTGGTCACCGAATTCAAATTCCCGGAACAACGCAGCGAGAAAGAATTTCCCTCAGCGGCCGTCACATCATACTGTTCAACCCCACTCATTGTCTCTGCATAATCTTCCATGTTGACTTCGATCTTCACCCGATATGCATATTGCCGGCCTTTTTCCCACCTGTATTCTAAAGGCAGCTTCTCTGCCGCCAGACCTAATGCAGGCATTGCTGCCAGCATCAGCAACCCGCAGATTAACAGCAGACAGGAGCAAACAGTCGAACGACCGCCGACAGAGTTTGACTGAGAATGAATGTGCGCAAGCATGGAAGATTCCCCGGAAAAGAATTTGGCCGTGTCCAGTTTGAATGTAGCGTCTCCAGGACCATTGGAACCGAGTACAACAGATTGAAAGACACTCTGGTTCAATGTGATGCGCTCCAGCCAGTGATCTGCTGATAACACACCAGAAACAGTATTTCCCTTAGTATAATCAGAGCCCACAGGAATGCATTCACATTTTCGGCTTTTCAAAAAAGATGCTGCCAGTTGTTGAATCTCACTGTAACAGCCATTCGACAGCAGCAGCTTCCCGTTTCCCTGTTTCATGGTATAAAGTCACCTGATTCAACTGGCCCGCCGCATTGTATGTCGACTGAATCAGCTCGGGAATGGAACTGGATTTCCCCGCGAACCAGAGAGCAGCCGGCTGGCACAGAGACAACAATCCCTCCACATCGCCGTACTTGACGGCACCAGGCCACAAACGCAGGTCCCGGATCGAAGTGATCTCTGCAAAATGGAAGCCCCCCGTATCGACTGCCAGTTTCTGAACAACTTCGGGACAATGCGCACAAGTGGCTGCTGCCCGCACGCCGGAGAAACCGAAACCAGCCAGCGCAATCGATTGGGGCTGGCTATCGTGATATTTCGAAAATGCCAGGACATTCAGGATATCATGAATCTGCTTCGAAAAGATCGGATGATTATAGCCCAGTGTATACCCGGCAAATTCGCGGGGATTCTTCACGACAGGCATTTCCGTTGGCGCTGCCTGCAGTTTACTGAATTCTCCCTGGTATAATACATCAATGCCCGCGACTGCCGTTCCGGAATCAAGGAGTCGCTGGATCGGTGATTTCAGGCTGCCATCCGCTTTGAATAATCCCGCTTTTCCCTGATCGTCCAGCCAGATCACCACCTTCTGATTCCATTGCTCAGGCAGGAAGAACAGGGTCGGTGTCACTTCTCCAAACCGCTTGTTTTTAATCAGGGTATGATACTGGCGATAACCGGTTCTGGACTCTTCAGAAACAATCTCCGGTTCCAGATCCTCTTTTTCCGGCAGCGGGCGGCCGATCATCACGGCAATGGCTCCTCCCACTACACGACGGTATTCCGCCAGGCTCTTCTGGTCCCGAGGCGTCAATCGTTCGATCTGTGCTGCGTTATTCTTTGCCAGTGTATGCAGAATTCTGATTTCCGATTCTACATCGCCAGGAGGAGCCGGATACTGTTTGTTCCAGACGGTTAATTCCTCACGCGAGAGCGGCTTGAAATCGGCTTCCACAATCGGGGAAGACTGTCCCAGTTCAAAATGCTGATTGAAAAACTCATACATCATCGTCCGACTGACATAATTATAATTGTGGGGGAACGGGTAATACTTTCCAATCACATTCTCAGGCACGCCCAGCATCTTGAAATGCTGTTTGAGCTCGGGCAGACCTTTGCTTTCAATTTCCTTCGTCCAGTCATCCGCAGCCGTCATGCCCAGCGGCCGTGGTGCCAGCAAGGCGGCAAACTCAATATTGCCCGTACCAATTCGAAGATAGGTCGCGTTCTCACAGGTACAGCCCCCCTGCATCGCTGTCGACACCATCACCGCAGGAAATGCAGCGGTGATCCGCTGATCAATGGCGGCCAGAATAAACGTCTGAGTCCCGCCTCCACTGGCCCCGGTGATCCCGATCCGTTTCTGATCGACTTCCGCAAGTGAGCAGACCCAGTCCAGGGCACGAATCGAGTTCAAAGTCTGCAGCCCCAGCGCGCTGATCAGCCGCAGCTCTGACTGCGCGCTGAACAGCCCCCAGTTCTTTTCGCTCGACATGTCGGGACGCTGTTTCGCAAACCGGTGGATCAGATCATAGCTTAAACAGAAGCCGTCGGCGTATCCCAGCATATCATAATGAAAGACCATGCACCCCATCCGCGCCAGTTCGACACAACGTGCCTGCAGAGGATAGCGTCCGCCCACTTCGTGTTTTTCTGCTCCCGCTTTAATATCAGCCTGAACCTTCTGTGCCCCACTGTCATAAAAGCGGCCCTCGGCAAAATGCCCATGCGGCGAAAGCACCATCGGAAACGGTCCCGATTTCCCTTTCGGGCGATACAGGTTTCCGGTGACATACAAACCGGGAGAGCTTTCAAAAAACACTTTCTCAACGGTGTACTCATCCCGGTCCACTTTGCCATGAATCGTAGCATTGATTTTGGTATTTTCCGGTTCCGGCCAGACTCCGGCGGCGACTTGAATCTGTCGTCTGACATACTCTGCCCGTTGCTCCCAGGCTTCCGGCGTTTCCGCGGGTGTAAACGGGAAGTAGCCATTCAGATCTTTCAATGCGTCCAGCCGACTGTCTTTGAAAGCCGCTTCTGCGTCCGCTGCGATCAGGGCCTCCAGTCCTGCAGGAGAACCAATGACTCCTGCGGACATTAGAGCCAGTCCGATATTCTGCAACGCTGTTCTGCGGTCCATGGAAAACTGGTCGTCATTCTGAATCATTGTAGCCCCGCTTTCTTCATTGATGCGATCTGAGAGGTCATTCCAGCTGGAATCCAGATTGAATATAATCTATTCAGTCTAACCAGATTCGATGGATCGTTGCCAGTCCCGGCGGGTTTTATTACTACGACTGTCAGCACTCCGCTGCGCGGGAACCGCCAGGAGTCAGGCCCGTTTTCTGACCACATAAACAGCCAGTAGAATGCAGAGTAAAGCGATACCCGCCACCAGACTCCAGATCAGCGAAATAGACTGCGGTTGTGGCGCTGCCTGGTAGGTGGGAATATGCTGGCGTTCTCCCACCGCCAGCGAGTCGGGGTGATTGGGAAACGATTCAGCAGTAATCGACAGGTCTTTCCATAAAACCTGGACGGGAGTCTCCGCATCACTCTGTTGCGCTCCCAGTCGCAGCAGATCGACGTCGGCTGTTCCCAGTTCCACTTCCCGCAGCTCGCGGAACTCGTCTTCCGTTCCGTCAGAAATCAGAAATTTCAGCTGCTTCCCGGTTCTGATCAGTTTCAGTTTTCCTGAGTTCTGTTTCGCATCAACCAGTTTGACGTCATAGTTGCGTTTGCCCTCAACAGTGGTCGAGAGTGTGGTACTGAAAACATGCTTGTTTCCGGGACGCAATAATCGACCGATCATGGCAGCCGATTCGTTTTCATCATGCATCCTTAAATAGACACTCGGCCCCAGACCGTAACCTGATTGCGGATTTTTCCAGGCAGGAACTTCATAGGTCGCGGTGATTTCAAAATCGCCGCTGATCTGAAACCGGGGGCTGATTCCCAAAACCGAGATTTTGTGCCCCGCCGGGAGGTTGAAGAACAGACCATCCCTGCGCGGTTCCATCAATCTGACCACTCCCATTCCCAGTGGAACCAGTTGCTCATTATCAAACTGTTCTCCCAGGAAATTGAATTGCAACTCGCGTCTCCCCTGCTCTGCCCGGAGTGATCCAGAAATCAACAGCAACAGACAGGCAGCTCCCGAGAGAATCACTGCGGAATGAAATTGAAACTTCATAAACCTGCTCCTGTTTCCGTTTCGCCTCCGGCGATCGTTCCCAGTGCCTGCCAGATCTCTGTATTAATATTTTCATTCACAAATCGGACCACCCCATCTCCCATCAACACATTCACCCCCTGCCCGTGCCAGCTGGAGGGATTCAAGATCACCCCATCCCAGGTCAGTCCGTTTTTACAATTCGTCCGATTCGGCGTACGCACGTGGTTATAACGGGTCCAGTTCATATTTCCCGCCAGCCAGGTCTGCCCCGATTCGACATCATACTGATAAGCTTCGGCTGCCTGAGGAGTCAATCCTCCACACGCCTCAGAAAACTGACTTTCGGTCCAGACCCCCTGTAGATTGTATAAATCTGACAGGGGATCGATCACTGTGTCATCCCCGCTGCCTTTGACATGCTCACTGAACATCGCCGTCTGAGAAAGTCCGTCTTTCACATCCCGCATCCGCACACTGCTGTTCTGTCCAAACATCCCGTTCCCCGCTCTGCCCGACCAGGAACTCCCGTTACAGGATCGATAGTTGTTGGGCCCCCAACGGCTTTTCAGGCGGTCCAGATCACTGGTACAGATAAAGACGGGCAGCCGGGTTTGGGCGGCCGGACCGTTGATCACTTCATTGAACCGGGTTTCCAGCTCCTCCTGATCCCCATCTGCTGCATTCACAAACGGATGAAAGGGTGCCACATTGAAATTCAGCTGATGATAAACCACGGCCTGATCCAGATAAGGCAGTAGCATCGCATGCGCCGAAAATCGTCGATCCGCCAGGGTACCCAGCGAAGAAATCGGGCCATCGTGATCATCGCCCACTCCAAAAGGGAGTACATCGTGTGATGTGTGATAAGCCTGCAGGGCAATTCCAATCTGATGCAGATTGTTGGAACACTGCATTTTTCGGGCGGCCTCCCGGACTGCCTGCACCGCAGGAAGCAACAATGCAATCAACAAACCTATGATCGTCAATGCAACCAGAAGCTCGATCAGAGTGAATCCGTTTCGGAACGGTATCTCCGGTTCCCTGTATGTGCCAGTGGCTTGATCCATCTGCCCTCTCCAGGCTGGTCCTGTCTGGCCCAGCGCAGCATTTTTACTTCAATTTCTTTCCAGTTTTTCATTTTTGTGAGTTAAGAATGACTGCTCACTATACAACTAACTACTGAGGTTGATCGGGAGCAGACTTCCACGCATAAACGCACATTTAAATCATCAGGTTCACAGATTTTTAAAATTTATTCTTTCGGCATCTTTTCAAAACGGGAGACTCTCGTAGAGTATAATCAAAAGAATTCCATGAACATTCAAACAAATATTCAGAAAATCATCGTCTCCCGACTTAACAACATTAAATAATCACAACTTCAATTATTTAGTAATCTTACAATCACTTTCAGTGACCTGATTTGTCTAAATAATTTTTTCAGATTCAATAAAATTAACTATGTTTTACTCGTCATACTTGCCGTGTAGACGACAGTATACTATAACTGAGAACAGATGCAAAATCAGAATTTTATGTGATTATCACACGAAGACACCCTCACCCTTCCTGATTCTGATTCTGCATTTCATCGGGGGATCCCAAAGCACTTTCGTTTTGGGTGACAAATTTACTTTCCTGAATGTTCAGGAATATGATCAGTTTATTCTATTTTTTAAGAAATGGGGTACTTTGTAATGGCAGGCACCAAAGCAAACCTTACACAACGACAACAGGAAATTTACGATTTTCTGAAAGATAAGATTATTAACCGTGGCTATGGACCGACCGTCCGTGAAATCGGTGCTAATTTTGGCATCCGCTCTCCCAACGGCGTGATGTGCCACCTGAAAGCTCTGGAAAAGAAAGGGCTCATCACGCGTGAATCTCACATGTCACGCGCGATTCAATTGTGCGATCACTCGCAGAAACGGACACGTCTGCCACTGGCCGGACAAATCGCCGCTGGCAGCCCTGTTCTGGCTGTCCAGGATGACGAACACATCGATTTCGGCTCTCTGTTCGATCCCGATGATCAGTTCTGCCTTAAAGTCAAAGGCGTTTCCATGATCGAAGATCAGATCGCTGATGGCGATTATGTCATCGTCCACAAGCAGAACACCTGCAAAGAAGGCGACATCGTTGTCGCGCTGGTGGATGGTCAGGAAGCGACTCTGAAACGCTACTATTCCGAAGGGGATCGCATTCGCCTGGAGCCAGCGAACTCCAGCATGCAGCCCATCTACTCTAAGAATGTAGACATCCTCGGAGTGGTTACGGGAGTCATTCGGAAATATTAAAACAGTCCTGTCTCGCTTGAATCACCTGCAGCATGACTGCAACCGATGAAAGCAGACAGATTGATTTTCGAAGTGCATTAAAATCAATGCTCTGGCATTTTCTGCCAGAGCATTTTTTTGTGCCCGTTTAATTTGCAGTACAGTCAGATATCAACCAGCGGCCCGGGTCTGATACTGATTCAGTTTGTTGTACAGCGTTTTCAGAGCGATCCCCAGTTCTGACGCACATTTTGGCTTATCCCCATCATGTTTGTCGAGCACATGGTAGATCACTTCCATTTCGATATCCCGCAACGTTTTTCCTTCCATGCCTTCAGTCCAGTTAATGGCAGTCGAACCAGAGGAGATCGGAATCGAAGAATGCCGGGTCAGATTGGAGGGTAAATCGACGGGCTGGATCTGAACGCCGTCCCATAAAATCACGGCATGTTCCAAGGCGTTGGCCAGTTCACGAACATTCCCTTTCCAGTCATATTCCTGCAGAATCTCAACCGTTTCCGGTGCCAGGATATCCTGGGGAATGGAATCTTTTTTCAGATGCCGTTTCAACAGTACACGGGAGATTTCCGGAATATCCCCTTTGCGTTCCCGTAGTGCAGGCAGATTGATTTCAAAGGTATTGACACGGAAATAAAGATCTTCGCGGAAGCTGCCCTCTGCAACCATGTCCTGTAAATCGCGATTCGTCGCACAGACGATTCGCACATCGACATGGAACGTTTCACTGTCACCGACACGACGGACTTCTCCCGATTCCAGAAAACGCAGCAGCTTCACCTGCATGGTTTTGTCCAGCTCACCCAGTTCATCCAGGAAGAGGGTCCCGCCATTGGCGATCTCGATCAGACCCTTACGTGGTGTATCGGCACCTGTAAAAGCACCTTTGCGATGGCCAAACAGTTCACTTTCCACCAGGTTTTCCGGCAGGGCTCCGCAGTTGACAGGGACAAAGGGCATTGAAGCACGTGTACTTAAATCATGAACCCGTCGTGCGACCAGTTCTTTACCCGTCCCGGTTTCTCCCAGTATCAGAGCTGTGGAATCGGTTGGCGCGATCTTTTCAATCAGCTTTTTGACCCGCATCATCGGGGGAGTTTCCCCCACAATCTGGCAGGGCCCTTCCACACTTTTCAACCGGGATTCCAGGGCATAATTTTTATTCTGCAGCGATCGTTTATCAGCGACTTTCTGTAACACGGTCGCAATATCGATCAGCTTGCATGGTTTGGGCAGGAAATCATACGCGCCGCGTCGGATCGCCTGAATGGCTTCGTCGATACTGCCGTGCCCGGTGCTGATAATCACTTCGGTCTCGGGAGAGACCTTATTAATATGATCGACCACATCCCAGCCACTCAAACCAGGCATGCGTAAATCAACGATGGCTGCATCAAATGTAATTTTATCTAATGCCGTTAATGCCGACTGGCCATCTTCACAAATGGTGACATCATGTCCCATGCGTGGCAGCTCAATTCGCATGACTTCCCGAATTGCCGCTTCATCGTCGACAAACAGGACCCGTAATTTATTGACTGAATTACTCAAGTTGTGCTCCTTCTTCCTGCTCTGACATCCTGTCAAAGAGAAAGCCATTTAACAAATTACATAACCGAATGGTATTCAGGAAGGATTATTAGAAAGGCGCTGAAGAAAGCCGGCTCGCAGTGAACTGGCTCATCCTGTTCTTCAGTATCGATACTCAAAGCTGCAGCCCCGGAACCGGGACTCCATCCAGGACCTTTCTCTGCACGAACTGTGTCAAATCAGGAACAGAAAGACTGAGATTTGCCTGCAGTACAGAGAACATCCTTTTTCTCCTGTATCGTGAACTTTGTGTGAATCATTTGTGGGGAGAGACGTGTAATATCAGATTTTGAAAATCGTGGCAATCGGAGAATCGCAGAAAGTCAATCAGCTGAGAATGTCACTAAAGCATTATGCTGCTGCACTTTGCATCTTAGTCTTTTTCGGCAGTTCCACAAAAATTGTACTCCCCTTACCGGGGCCGGGACTTTCCACTTCGATCTCACCTCCATGATCTTTTACGATCCGATGTGTGATTGACATACCCAGGCCCGTCCCTGTTCCATCTGCCCGTTGCGTAAAGAAGGGATCAAACAGGCTTTCTTTGACTTCCTGGGTCATACCCCGACCATCGTCCCGAAAAATCAGCGTAACGGAATCAACGTGTTCCTGGACCTCGATTTCCAGATTTCCACCCACTTCCATCGATTCCATTGCATTGGTCATGATATTGAGAACCACCTGCTTGATTTCGGCAGGATTAAATTCCGCATTACAGGGCTTGTGATCTGAGAAATGTATGTTTCTGCCTTTGAGACGCTTGATCAAATTGACCATCGAGCAGACTTCATGAATGACAGACACAAGATCATTCTGACTGCGAACGGAATTCTGGCCACGGGAAAAATCCAGCAGCTTTGAGGTGATCTCGCGACAACGCATCGATTCCCGCTGAATTAACCCCAGGTACTGCTCGACGACTTCGATATCCGCATTCTCACAATGTGGTTTCAGGTCGACCATGCGTCCCTGTAAAGATTCCGATGCCATCGAAATAGCAGACAGCGGATTATTGATTTCATGTGCCACCCCTGCTGCCAGCACACCAATTCCCGCGAGGCGTTCTGAGCGAACCAGCTGTTTACTCCGCTCGTCCACCTTATGATTCAATTCGTCCCGTTTCTCTTTGAACCGCATGGTCATCTTGTTGAATGCGACCGCCAGTTCCCCCATCTCATCGTTCGATTTGATTTCGAAATGGTGGTCAAAATGCCCCTGGGCGACGATCCGTGCCCCTTCGTGCAATGCCTGAATCGGCGCAAGCACAGTACGGTAACCATACCAGATCAGACAGCCAAATGTGACAAACACGACGACGCAGGTCACCCAGACCAGGTTAAAGCGGGAACGATAAACCGAAGAAGCACGTGTCAGAACAGCCTTCGTGCCAGAAGGAACATCACGTACTTCCAGGATCAGTGTTTCCAGATGTGCTACTTCGAGAATCATCTGCTCAGCCACTTTAAGGCGTTGCTGGGGATCCTCCAGTTGCACCTTCATCAACTTCAGCTGATTCAGGATTGACATGCAGGCACTGTGTCCGCTCAATTGTGATTCAACGAAGCCTTTCCAGTTTTTGATTGCCGGGTCCGCGGGCAACCGATCCACTTTTTTGAGAAAGTCCTTAATTTCCGTCTCTACTTCCAGCACCTGTTTATCGAACTCCTGCTGATAATGCGCACTGGCAGCCGGACGGGACTGGCGAATTCTCTGCAGAGGTTCATTGAGGGCGACCACAGAGACAATCATGCGATCACGGTTGGGCAGGTTATCCAGCGAGTACTTAAACTCATAAACCGTATTGTGATAAGACTGTAAACCAGACACAGCGCCATAGGCCATGATAATCAGCATGAAGAAGATAATCCCCAGCCCGAGCCCCAGCTTGCGCCTGATTGTTTGAGTAAAGAACACACTGACCTCCGTGTCACAAGTCCTTCAGAGTCACTGAAATAAGGGACGGATCATATCTGAAACCGGGCTGGAGTCCAATGTTAAAATTACAAAGATTCCAAAGTGTACAAAAGGCTGCACTTCCATCAGTGTGCCGTTTAGACTTCCCTGTCATCAATCCTCCTGGGAAGTGCTGGGAGGTCCTTTTTTCCAGCGTGCCTGGTGCACCATCTCTTTACGGTAAGAATGCAGACCCGTCATCAGGATATCAATGGCGCGGGAAAAATCGCGAAACGCATGCAGATACTTCTTCTGCTCCAGCTCTTCTTTGGCTTCGTAATAGATTTTGTTGTGCTCGGACCATTCGATCGTCCATTCTTCTTCCATTGCCGCCCGCTGCAATTCGGACTCCATGGTGGTCAGATACTGCAGAAAGTCCGTATTAAACTTCAGCTTTTCAGATCGATACGGCTTCCACTCGATGGTCTTGCTTTTATCCAGATACTCCTCGCGCTTATTGGATTCACGCTGTGCAAATACTTTGCGGACCAGCAACATCACCAGCAGAGACATCCCCCCAAAAGTCAGAAATTCCCCCCGGTCAAATCGGGTCAAAATCCACATCAGAATTCCTGCTGCCACCATCAACGAAGCCACCCAGACCCCGGCCAGCCAGAACCACTCTCGATAGTCGCGTTCGAGTTCGAGTTCCGGCTCAGGTTCAGGTGCTTTTTCCTGAGGTAAATTCACGTCCGGTAACTCTCCCACACGCACCACGATGACCGAGATGTTATCTGAACCGCCCCTTAAATTGGCAAGATTAATCATCAGACGGCAGGCATCACTCGGTTCCAGGTACCTGGCTATCATCCCGATCTCTTCGTCTTTGAGATGACAGGTCAAGCCGTCACTGCACAGGATATAACGATCCCCTTCCAGAACCGTATAAGGCCCTTCGATATCAACTTTGACCACCGGCTCGGGGCCCAGTGAGCGCGTAATGACATTGCGGGGCTCGTTCATGTAAACTTCTTCGGGTTTCATCCGACCCTGTCGAATCAGTTCCCACTGCAGGCTATGGTCAAACGTCAGTTGATCTATGCGATTTTCCCGCACGCGGTAGACGCGACTGTCCCCCACATGACCAATCACGGCGCCTTCAGAACAGAGACACAAAGAACTGCAGGTTGTCCCCATGCGCATGAATTCGCGATTGGCCATCCCCCGCTCATTGATTGCCTGGTTCGCAACTTCAATCGCAGATTTCAGCGATTTGGCAACAGGCCCCGGTTTATTTTTGAAGAAGGTGTGAGGCACCGTTTCCGAAGCAATCTTACTTGCCAGTTCCCCCACGGCATGGCCGCCCATCCCATCAGCAACCAGAAAGAAATGCCCGTGGTCTCGCCAGCTTTCCTGATCTTTACAGATACGAACCGAGATCGAATCTTCGTTATTCCTGCGCCGAAAGCCAACATCACTCTGCGATGCGAACTGAACCGGATGTTCCCAACGCATTCCACCACCTCACAAACTCCAGAAACGTTATATCACTACCTGATTCCATTTCAATATCTTGGTGAGTCTGGCAGTGAAACACCAGAGAACACTGCAGGAAAACCCGCTTTTGTTAATGAAAATCAGGTATCCGCGGATCTTGCTCGACTGGTTTTCAGTTCGTTTTAACCGTCGGCACTCCTGACACTATGCCTGGGTTCATCCTCTGTACGTTTAACGTTGATCCGGCATGGTTTTACCAGTCAGACTGTAAACGTAGGCCATAATTTCAACGAATACCTCGTATAATTCAAAGGGAATTTCCTGTCCGGTTTTCACATCGCGGTACATTTGCCGTGCCAGCGCTTTCCGCTCGATAATGGGAATTCCATTTTCGTTGGCAATCTTTCGGATCTGGAATGCAATCTCCCCTGCTCCCTTTGCCACCACCACGGGTGCGGGCATCGATTCCGGATCATACTTGATGGCAATCGATATATGTGTCGGGTTTGTAATCACGACATCCGCACTCGCCACCTTGGAGAGTTCCTGCGAAGTCGCCAGCTTGCGGTGCGCTTCCCGACGTCGTTGGCGAATTAACGGATCCCCATCCATCGATTTCATTTCTTCACGGATTTCCTGTTTACTCATCATCAGGTCTTTTTCATGCTTCCATTTCTGGAAGGCAAAATCCAGTCCCCCCAGGATGATCAAGGCCAGCGCCAGCAACAGCCCCAGTTCAATAGTCGAATTAAAAATATCACGCAGAATCGTTTCCGGAGGTGCCCCCATCAATGCCAGAAAGCTGGGAAACACCAGGTAACTGAACCAGGCAGCGATCAGCACCAGCAGACTGAGCTTTGCCAGGCTTACTCCCAGCTTGACCAGGCCACGAATGGAAATGATCCGCTTGGCGCCTTCGATCGGATTCAGACGCTCCCACTTGAGCTGGAGCACATCGGGAGTCATCATGAAACCGACCTGCACGAGGTTCAGGCAGACCGCTGCGACAAATAACACCACCATCATCACCACCGTCCCCTCCAGGAACAGTTCGATAATGGATTCACAGCGCTCGATGAGTAATGGCGGATCCACGCGCAACCAGACCGGGGTCGTCAGTGAAACTTCCATCAGATTTTTCATGTCGCTACTGAGGCGTACAGCAAAAAAATACAGGACCGCGGCTGTTGCCAGCATCATTCCGGCTGCATTCAGGTCGGTACTTTTCGCAATGTTTCCCTTTTCGCGGGCTTCATTGCGCCGGCGATCGGTGGGCTGCTCTGTTTTTTCTCCCGTATCGTTCTCAGCCATGCTGCCACATTTTCAATCGATTTATAAAACAGTACTGCGACTTAACTGGTCAATGGCAGAAGGGATGGATTCCACCACAATATCCGCGGCCCCCGACAGAGTGAAAACCAGAACAATCAGGCTGATCATCGCTCGAATTGGAAAGCCAATTACCAGCACATTGATCTGGGGGACCGTATGGCCGAGGTAACCCATGGAAATTGAGATTAGCGCGCTGATTGCCAGTAACGGGGCTGCGACTTTAATCGAAAGTACCAGGGACTGGTGCATCAGCGTCTGCAGCAGATCCAGTGTATTCGTGGAAACGATCCCCTCCCCTACCGGAAACACCTGGAAGGTATCAATCAGGGAGGACAGCATTAACAGATGACCATTGATCGGCTCCATCAACAGGAAGACGGAGATGCCTATAAAATAAAGATACTGACCACTGAGTGAGGCATTCATGTCAAAGCCGGGATTAAAGACCTCGCCCAGCGCCATACCCGCCTGCTGATCGATCATCTGCCCGGCCATTTGCAGACTGAGCAGAATGATATAAACGCCCAGCCCCAGCGAAAATCCGAGTGTTAATTCTCCCATAATCGACCAGGCATAATCCAGCAGCGAATTCGGCATCCGCGTTACGAACCGGTAATCATTGACGGTCAGTTCCTGGGTCGCCTGTCGGCCTGCAGTAACGATCAGATCATCAAACCGGTCCTGAAGATGCTTCGGAACCTCATCCTGGCTGAGCCGCTGATCCTGGTTGATATCCAGTTGATAAAATCCGACGGTCGTCTGGTCATGCAAAGTCGGAGTAATCAGCAGTGACAGACTCACGATCAACAGGATGCGGATATTCGTGGGGAAAATCGGCTGCCCGAACACGGGACCGATAATCATCAGCCCACTGATCCTTACAAGGACCAGCGTGAATGCATAAAACTGCAGCATCGCCCACTGCAGCAACTGTCCCGGCGCCAGTTGCAGTATCGGATTCATCACATATTGATCGAGGAGTTCGCTCACGGGACGTGTTGTTTTCCTGGGTCATTGTAAACCGGCAGTTACAGACGAGTCGGAATATTGGTAATCAAATTTGTACTGTATTCGACCATTAATGAGGTGATCCAGGGCAGTGTATACAGGATCGCCAGTACCATCGCGACAATTTTGGGAACGAAGCTGATGGTCTGATCCTGAATCTGTGTGACAGCCTGTCCAATGCTGATCACCAGCCCTACCACAACGGCAGTCAGCATGACCGGGCCGCTGACTTCCAGCATGATCAACAGGCCTTCGCGTCCCAGATCGAGAACAGTGGATGTATTCATGACATTTACCTGAAATTAAGAACGATGCGGGCGCAAGGGGAGCGCCCCGGTTCAGCCGACGGCCCTGATACTTTCGAGTAACATCCCGACCGTCAGTAACCAGCCATCAATCAATACAAACAACAGAATTTTAAAGGGTAATGAAATCAGGACGGGGGGCAGCATCATCATCCCCATGCTGATCAGGATGGAACTGATCACCATATCGATCACGATGAAAGGCAGATACAACTGAAAACCAATTAGAAACGCCGTCTTGACTTCACTTAACATATAGGCGGGCAGCAAAACCGTCAGTGGCACATCGTCGTAATCCTTAGGCTCCTGATACGTATCCGCTCCGGGAGAACCGGGCAGAGGCTGCTGATAATCCAGAAACATCCAGACCGTGTCGGAGTTGCCGGTTAATTCAATCTGATCACTCATAAATTTCCGCAAAGGTGCCACGGTTTTCTGAAAAGCGGCTTCCAGGGAAACGGGGGCCTGCTGAGACTGTTTCGTATAAGGCACAATGCCCTCTTCATAAGCTTTTTCCCAGATCGGTGCCATGACCATGATCGTCAAAAACAGACTTAATGAAGTCAGCACCTGGTTGGGCGGTAATTGCTGAGTTCCCAACGCCTGTCGCAGCAACCCGAATACGATCACAAAACGAATAAAACTCGTCGTCATGATCAGAATCGAAGGTGCCAGGCTCAACACCGTCAGCAGCAGAAACAGCTTCAATGTCGAATTGAGTCCCTGAGGCGATGTCATCTGTTCGACATCCAGCAACTCAGGCACACCTGCTCCACCCTGCCGGTTATCCTGCGGCACAAATACCGGTTGAACGGGTGCCTGGGGAGAATTCTGGCTGGCAACCCCCTGATTGGATAATGCCTGGTTCGATGCCTGCGGTTGTGCCTGGACATTCTGCTCAGACAGAACCAGACAGAGCATGACCAGCCACCACAGCAGGCATTGGCTTCCTGGCTCAGTTACTTTTACTGTTTTCCGTTCTGGAACGCCCCCCCGGCTATGCATGATCCGACTCCGCACGCTCATTCAGGGTCTGGCGCGGTGAATGCAGCAGCTTCTGCTGTAGACGGCTCACGGCAGAGTCATAATCGGAAAATGATTCCTGTTCCGGAACCGCCTCTGATTCGTCAGATTCATGAATCGGTTCCCTGCTCGGCCGTGGATAACGCGGCTCCTCTTTTTTCTGTACGCTTTGAAACAAATTTCGAAATGAATTTGCGGCCCGTGCTGACTCAGCGCCTTCCCGGCACATACCTGTAATCAGATCGACTTCCACGGGATCAACCACTTCGCTGAGCATTTCCAGTCCGGCGGGAGAAGACCCCAGAATGAGAATCCGGGACCCGCACCGTACGAAATGAATCGTCTGTCTCGCGTCCAGTGGTTTCTTTCCCAGCACTTCCATCACTTCTCGAGGCAGGCCCGCTGATCCAAGCGGATGATGTTTTTTAAACAGCTTCGCTCCTACCAGGATGATTGAAATCACAACCAGCAAGGCGCCGAAGGTCCCCCAGATTGAGGGAGCCCGTTTAGTCACACTTTGACCTGTCGACTCCGGGTCCGACAGATTCGGACGATCCAGGGGAGTGATGGGATTTGCCTCGGCTGTCCGCACCTCCCTTTCACTCCTTTGAGGCAAGGGTTGTGTTCTCACATGCTTGATTGCATTCGAATCTGTCACAGCGTTCGTCCGCATGTTTTGTGCTGCTGGCTGCGGCGTTCCACTTCGCATCGGCTGTTGATATTTTTGAGTGGGTGGTGCCGCGGTATAGCCCGGATTGCGAAATTCCGAGGGCTGTGAAAAGGCGGGATTGTCTGCTGAATGTACGCACGGAGTACAAATCAGAGAGCACAGCAATGCCAGCAGTAAAATATAACAAAGACGAATCATCGCATCCTTTATTTCGTCAGCCACCCCGCCTCACAGAGCCGAGTGTTTCAGCCGCCTGTTACAGTTCCGGAGAAATGATCTCTGCGACACGGACGCAGAAATTATCGTTCAGAACCAGCACCTCGCCGCGTGCGATAATCCGGCCATTGACCAGAATATCAACCGGATCCCCCGCCAGTTTGTCCAGAGGAACCACGACGCCCTCTTTCATTTTTAAAACTTCCTCAATCAGCAGTTCTGTCCTGCCTAATTCAATGCACAGGTCCAGTTCCACATTCTGCAGCGACGAGAGTTTCATCGCTTCTTCCGGACTACTGGCCATTGCCTCAAAGTTCGGGAATTCAAACGCTTTGGTTCCCCCCAGATCACTGGGAATCCCGCTTCCCGGGCCCAGATTTGGGGAAATCGCAGCGGCCAGATTCGCTTCCGCCTGATTTAATAATGCTTCCGTTTCTTCGCGTGTCGAAAAAGGCATGCCTGACTGGTCGTCTGATGAGGACGAATGCTGATTGAACAGCGAATCGATATCGTCATTGTTGACGACCTTTCCCGACTTCCCTGCATCCTTGTTTTCTGCAGCACCCGCTCCCTGCAGTAATTTTTCAATATCCGCAGGATCGAGAAGATCATCTGATCCTCCCGCAGCAGAGGAATCAGCGGGCGTACCCTGGCCTTGAGAATTCAGCAGTTTTTCAATTTCCGAGGGATCCAGAAGATCGTCATTCTCTTCAGCCACGTTACCATCCTGTTATGCTATACACGCATTATTGTGTCATTGTGCGATATTCGCTGATCACAGTCTCGATGACATAACTTTTTTTGAGTACCTTGTTAATGGACTCTTTCATCATGCGTTTCATCGTACTTAACTGTGGATCATTCAGGTCACCCAGACTGGATTTTCGCACGACTTCGATGACCGCCTGCTTGACACGTGCTTTACTCTTCTCTTTGATCATGGAATCAAAATCAGAAGCGGCCCCTTGCTCGACCAGTGCCACCAGATTAAATGTGACATGAATGGTCGCTCCCGGTTCGGCGATATTATTCGTCACGCTGAAGTTATCAACAGTCACTTCTGCTGTGGTTACCTGCAGGTTTTCACTCCCTTTCGAAAGTGTATCTTCTGCCAGTTCAGCGGGTTGAGCCGGTGGAGTCAGTAGCCAGTAAGAAATGCCGATCTGCAGGATAATTACCAGGAGTAATAATCCGCCAATCTTCAGCAGTTTTCCTTTCGATTGCCCCTGGGATGCTGCTTCTGTTGAAGCAACCGCCTCCGTATCGACACCAGGCTCTTGCGTTTCGGTGTCTGTTGCCACGAGTCTCCTCCTTGAACTCTCGCATCCTGTTTGCGCAAAGACAAATCCGTTGTCTTTAAACTACGCTCCGCCGGGGGCGGATCTGTTGAGCACAGGTTCAGCGAAAAATAACCGAGTGAATCTGAAAACGTTCGACCAGGTCATTTCAACCGTCTTGAATTAACGATCGCCTGTCTTAGGAGAGACTATATACGCATCAATTAAAAATACGTCAACCCGACGATTTAAGGATTGCTCTTTCGGGTCGCGCGTGATGGTCCTGGGCTCGGCATCACCCACTGAACTGACAATCAGTCTTTCAGGTTCAATTCCTTTGGACTCCAGGTATTCAGCGACATTCTTGGCCCGATAAAAGGACAACTCCTGTGAATCCAGGAACTTTGAGTCCTTTGGCAAGGGTTCTGGAGAAGCATGTCCGCGCACAATCAGTCGATTCGGCGTTGGCAAAAGAATTTCGGCAATGATATTGAGTTTGCTCTTGATTTCCGGAGTCAGCTCAGCCGAAAATCTGCCGAAACTAGCCGCTCCCCCCAGAGTCACTTCTGTGCCGGTATTGATACGTTCGACGGTTTTATTCGGCCCGCCACCACCGCTGGACTTCTCTTTTCCCGTTTTGGTACCGCCATCAGAACTGCTCCCCTTGGAAGCCGACTTGCTCTGGTTACTGGTAGGGTTCAGAGATTTACCAGGGACCGCGGCAGTTCCCTGATGCGTACCAAAGCGTTCGCGTAATGAATCCAGCATGGCGCGGACGCTGCCTTCATCGTTACGGATTTCACTCATCGAGACCAGCATGATGAAGAATGTCAGCAACAATGACATCATATCACCATAGGTCACCACCCATTCCGGAACGCCAGGAGGCGCCTCTTCTTCCGGCATCGCCATCTGAGAACACTCCTTTGCGGTCTGCGAATATCAAAATAAAACAAAGCTGACAGGAATCAGAATTGCCGGCAGAGGATCGCCGAATCAGGCAGCCTTACTGTCTTTGCCCACCCTCTGATCCTGGGGTAAAAAGGTATTCAGCTTCTGTTCGATCACGCGTGGATTATCGCCTTCCTGAATGGCAATCAAGCCCTTGATGATGACTTCACGGACTTGAAATTCCTGTTTACTGTAATAGGCCAGCTTATCGGCAAACGGGAGAAAGAACAGGTTGGAAACCAGCGCCCCGTAAAGCGTAGTAATCAACGCCACAGCCATACCAGGTCCGATCGCCTCGGGGTCATCCATGTTTCCCAACATGATGATCAATCCCATCAGTGTCCCGATCATTCCAAAAGCCGGCGCATATCGCCCCACGGTATCCATCATTGATTTACCGTTTTTATGTCGACCGGCCACCGCTTCCATTTCCGTTCTCAGGATCTGCTCCATCAGTTCCACGTCGGTACCATCGACGGCCATCTGAACCCCCAGGAGAATAAATGGGTCCTCTATCTCTTCGGTTTTGGCTTCCAATGCCAGAATCCCGTCCCGGCGGGCGATCTCGGCAAACTCCACGATTTGAGTAATCACGGGTGCCAGTTGCTGCTGGTTAGGGAAGAATACCTTCTTGATCACCTTGGGAAACAGCAGCATCGCTGCACCGGGAAAGGCAATAAAGCAGGCTGCGATAGACCCGCCCACCACGACTGCCGCCGAGGGAATATCAATAAATGCCGCAAAGCTGGATCCCGGCGCAATCGCAATCGCCAACAGCAATAATGCCATCCCGGAGACTAATCCACCAGCGGTTGCCTTATCCATTTCTGCCAACGTTCCTGAGATAGTGACCTGTCAGCCACTGTAAATTCAAATCACTGCCTGCTGGCGCTCAGCAGCCGTGTTTCAGTTTTATAATCCGGGGACAAGACGAATTGCCCGTGAGTAGGCGATCGAACGTTTCACCACCTCTTCAACACTTTCACGGACAATCAGGCGATCATCCGAAGTCAGTGTAATAAAGGTATCGGGACGACTTTCGATGCACTGAATCAACTCTGCATTGACGACGAATTCTTCACCATTCAACCGGGTTAATTTGATCATAATGCCAACCTCCCTGGCAGCGCAGTTTTCGTCCTGCAATCATGAAACTTCATCCGCGTCTCACTAGCGTCCCAGGACCAGCAGTTCATCCACCAGCTGCTGGACGGAACTGATTACCCGCGCGTTTCCACGATAATTCGTAGAAGCGACGATCAGGTCAACCAGGCTACGGCCCACATCGGTGTTTGATAATTCAATTGAACCGGCGCGAATGGTTCCCGCTCCGAAGTTACCAGGCGTCACCAGGAAGGGAGGCCCGGAACTGACGCCTTCCTGAAATGTTGAGTTTCCGAATTCCAGCAATCCCTGGGGATTGGAAAACCGGGACAGAGTGATCTGCCCCAGGGTTCGAATAATTCCGTTATCAAACACACCATTGATAATCCCGGTTTCATCGATCACGAAACTGGCCAGCGTACCCGGATCGGATCCATCCTGCAGAGTCAGTTTCAAAGTACTGCCGGCACTTGCTGAAGAAATACCGGAAATATTTGACAGATCGATTGTGACATCCATTTCATCTGCCGCGGTGTTGACTCGACTGATACCAAAGGTATTCGGGGTATAGTTGGTAACATTTCCGTTGCTGTCAAACGTAATCGTACCTGATGAAACAGCGATGTCTCCATCGTTGTCGTCGGCACTTTCCAGGAAGTAGCGAAAAATGGTATTGTTAGACGAACGTGATTCCAGCACGCTGGTCATCTTCATGGTCACCGGCTCACCGAGTGAGTCAAAGATCACGAAGTCGGTAATAGCACTTTCCCCATTAGCCGATGCCGATTTTGTAAATGGCATAGAAACCGTGGCACCATCAGAAGTGATGTTACCGATAGTGACAGCGATGTCATTGACAGTACCGGAGTTGCCAACAATCTCAAATGCCCCGCCGTTAATGGAAACTCCAGGCTGTGCGCCTGTGGTCGCGTCATTCGGAACGCCACCCCCATTTTGAATACCCAGAGTCCGGTCCAGGAAATCAGCAAAGTCGGCAGCGGTTGTCAGAGCCGTAACCTGTAAGGTCATCGGATCCAGCGAACGACCGCCCTTACTGGGAGTAAATTCCAATGTCTCCCCGACAGTAAACAAGGGGGTTCCAATTGTGGCTTCCACATCTGTTAACAGAGTGGTACCGGTAATCGCCGCGTTTGCGTTACCTGCGTCTGTCAGGGCATCTGATGTCAGAATCGATCCCTGTGTTCCAAGCACTCCCGTGGGTAACAGGGCCCCCCCAATCTCAACGTTCTGCGTAGCCTGAGCCACGTTCAAGTCCCCCAGGGGAATTTGAATATCAGTCAGGGTTGTGGTGACGAGATTAAAATCTTCATCGACTCCGTAGCCCTGAACTTTAAAACCACTCTGGTTTGTCAACAGGCTCTGGCTGTTCAATTCAAAGTTACCGTTACGGGAATAAACCTGGCCATCAGGGCTGTCAAGAATAAAGAATCCATCTCCCTGGATCGCAAGGTCGGAGGGACTGGTACTGTTGGTCACACTTCCCTGGGTAAAGTCTTTGCGGATGGAAGCACTGAGTGCCCCCAGACCGACCTGACGGGGATTGGTACCACCATTACTGGTTGTCGGGCGTGACCCCACACTTAACGTGCGGGACAGCTGGGTGGTAAACAGCACGTTCGAGGCTTTAAAGCCGTTCGTACCTGCGTTGGCGATATTGTTTCCCAGTACATCGATACTGGTTTCATTCAGGCTCAAACCACCCAATGATGTATTTAATGCAGACGTCAATCCCATGACTACTCCTCGGTTGAATCAACCAGGTAAAAACCTAATCCCTTGGTTCCTGAGCGCAGCATCAGCTCCACTGAGACCGCTCCCTGTTCTGAATATCGTCTAAACGCAAAGCAATCATATGATTTTTTTTCAAGAATGCTTCCGCCGCTGATGGATTCACCAGAACCTCGTTATCATAAACTCAATATTATTCTACACTTGCAGGCTGCTGCACACTGCTGATCGCTGACACCGGCAATTCGAATGCACCAACGCCGACGTAGGCCTTTCCATCACGAACAAAAGCCCGGTCCACAATCCCCGCAACCGGATTTTGTTTACCTTCCTGGCCTTCTACTTCTTTGCCAATCAACCCGGCAGCCTGAGTCAGCGACTGGCCTGTGGTAATCGCTTTCAATGTATCTGACAATTCAATATTTGACTGCAGTTCCCGCATACTGGAAATCTGGGCCAGCAACTGCTCGTTCCCCAGGGGCTCGGTCGGGTCCTGGTTTTGCAGTTCCGTAATTAAGAGTTTCATAAATGATTCGGCGGTTAAACCATTGAATCCGACTTTATCCGGATCAACGACATCGACTGCAGATGAACCACCGGTACTGCTACTTCCACCAATTCCATCAACGGCCATCACGGCCCTCCTTCATCCCTGAATAATGGATTTTAAATCTGAACGTCTATTTCTTCGACATTCTCTGTCACGATCCCCTGGGAACGAGCGACTTGTGGACGATCCTGATCGGCAGTTTCATCCTGCTTCACGGCTTCCTCTACAAATGACTGTTCCCCCGAGCGTTGCTCGCTGTCCTGGGAATTATCTGAAAACTGCTGAGAATCGAAATCATTTCCTGAGTTTGACTGTGTACCTGACTGAGAAGAACGCTGCTCTTCCCGGGCATCCGTATTGATGTGTACGTCGATCCGGTCTAACGCAACGCCTGTTTTTGCCAGTGCTTCTTTTAACTGCGCGATGCTGTCATTGATCACTTTTTGTGCATGACGGTTCTGAACTTCCAGCTTCGCCGTGTACTCCCCGTTTTTCAACGAAACCTCAATCTGTAACGTTCCTAATTCAGGCGGACTTAACCGAATTTTGAGTTGCTGCCCGGTGGAATGCGACTGCTTGACTGCTGTCGTAATCCGTTCCACAAGCTGATCGATTTGTTTGACATCGATCACAGGGCCCGCAGGTGCAGACTGTGTTACATCATTTGTCACAGGAGCCGCCTGAGTGCCGGTCAGTGACTGTATATTTGAGTGATCTGACTGTTTGACTGTTGTTTCGTGAGTCGGGGAGTTGGTCCGGGAAACGTCAGTTAACTGAGACTGAGAGGATTCTGTGGCGGACTTCATATTCGGATGCAGCGGATTGAATGCGACACCATCAACAGTCTCTTCAACCGTCTCCGCCTGGCCCGTTTTCTTCTGTTCTACGACTTCCGTCTGGTCTTTAGAAACAGTTTCCACCGGCTGCTGCAGCTCTTGAATCACGGTCCGGGAGACCTCTTCCCCAGTTGCCGTTTTTGCAGACTGTTCGCCCTGGTGATTCTCATCTGCTGAGGACTCTGACTGGTTTTCCTCTCCGGAACTCTGATATCGCTGCTGAATGATTTCCGGGATATCGACTTCAGAATCCTCTGTTGCCCCCTCCGCGTTTTCAGAATTTTCCGACTGGTACTCTTTAATCGCCTGCTTCAGTTCCTCTGTTACTTTAACCTGCTGAAGCCCGGCTGACTGCAAATCAGAAACAGACTCTCCTGTTGCCTGTGCGGTTAAAGCTTCAGCCGCCAGATCCTGCTGTTGATCCATCTGCAGGAATTCGCCCGCTGTTTCCTCTTGAGTCGATTCCGTAGATGAAATGGTATCGCTCTGATTCTTCAATAAGGCTGCCAGGCCCTCTGGAATGGGAATGGCTCCCTCTGAATTCGTCTCGGTAACATCGGTCTGAAGTTTGACCAGAGACTGATTTTCGGAAAACTGGAAGCTGGCCGGAGGTTGGATTTCCCCATCCGTCGAAGTCACTTCCTGCAGAGATTGCCGGGAAGCATCACTTCCAGCAGAATCGCTGAACAGTGAGTAAACCTGCTCTTTCTGTCTGACCGGCTGTTTTGTCTCAGCAGCCAGTGGGTTAACAGTTTGCTCTGTCGTTTCCGTCAGTTCGGCTTCGCTCTTTGCAACTGGCTCACCTGCACCGACTGGCTGTTCTGACTCGCTGCCATTTACCGTCTGATTTTGTCCTGATTGAGATTGATTCGTCGAAACTTCACTCTGTAGTTTGTCAGCTGATTCGGTGTCGTTTTGATTCTGAGCCGCAGCCTGTGTATTGGAGCTCTGATTGTCTGTCGAAGTTCGCACTGACGACAGATCCCGCGACCGGGCAGCGAGCTCCGGCTTTTGCTCCGTGGAATGTCCTGGCTGTTTTCGGGTGAGAGATTCACTCAACTGTCTGCGATAACTTGAGTCGGGATTACGGTTTGCTCCCTGATTCTGATCAAGTTTCTGCTTCCCGTATTTACTGAGATCCAGCGATTGTAGATCCAGCAGGGAAACCTTGTGAGAATCTGACATTTCTCATTACCTTTGAGTAGAATAAGTACCGAGGACAGTCTCCCTGCAGGCTCCTTGAGAACCGCGCAGTGGCATCCACTGAGGAAATTGACTGTTTCACCAGTATCATATTCGTCAGAATCATCACCGGGACATCAGGTAAGAATACACAAAATAGATCAGTTTTAGCGAAAAATTGCATTAGTCCGTTTATGAATCGTACTAATGAGGACGGAGCAGTCGCCAGGCGTGAGTTCCTGCGAGAATTGGACTGACATCAACCCCCTGATCGTATCAATGGCATCCTGACAGCGGCACTACCAGTTCGCATCTCAGTCAAGAGGGACACAGGCTAATTATTCTGAGAGAGCTTATCCAGCGTTCCGTCAGAAAAACTGCGAAACGGTTCATCCTGAGAAATTTCTTTGAAAATCTCTTTTCCACGTTTGATGACCAGCGGATCAGGAGCCACCAGAAATTCTTTCAACAGCTTGGCGATGAACTTGCCTTCCATTCCTTTCAGCAGTTCAATATTTTCCTCAATGGAAAGCTGCATCAGGTATTGAACTGCATCTCCCGAGGGTAATGCAACCAGCACGGACTGGGTTTTCTTCGTAGCAACGCTCTGACTCTGTTCCTTCAGAACTTTCAGCTCTGCTTCAAAGTTCTTTTTCGCCTGCTGGAATGCCAGTCTCTCTTTTTTGAGAACATCAGAGGATTCCGTAATCGAACTTTTCAGCATCTCAATTTCATCTTCGCGTGCAGCGAGTTCCAGAATTCGCATCGCCCGGGCTTCCGCAACTTCATCACGAGAAGGGAGACTGGTTTCTTCTTCAATCAGTTCCACATCATCCAGCGACTGGCCCGTCACAATCAGGCGAATATCCTTAATGGAATCTGCATTCAAAGACCCGCGGACCCATAAGAAACCAAGCCCCAGTATTTCTGAAATAATGGTCGCCACACAAAATACACACACAATCACAACCAGAGGACGGATCATTGAACACCTCCTGTCTGACGGGTAGCTGACCAGGTTTCTTCGAGCTCGATCATTTCTTTCTGATTTTGTGTATAAACGAAGGCAGCGCGATATTTATCAGACAGTTTTTCCATGGCTTTGACTTCCTGCTCGGCTTTTGCCAAAGTCTGTCTGCAGAGGGCAATCTGTTTCCCCACGATTTCACGGTTGGCACCGAGAGACTGTATCTGTGTCTGCAACTGGCCGGCGTAATAGCGCAGGCTGGTTGCCCCATCAATGTCAACCCGCCCTTCCGACTGCCGTGAACGGATTTCCTGAAACTGTTCTGTGCGATGTTGCTGCAGGTGCGCGGTCTGATCGATCAACCGCTGGTCAGCCTGGAGCATTTCCCCCAGCAGCTGACGGCACATGCTGCGTTTATGCCGTCGCATTTTGAGCACTGATTCAAATTGAAAATGAAATTTTTTCATCTCATCCGGCTTCACACAGGATTAAAAATAGTTGATCGCCCTGCCGTTTCAGTTAGCGGGCGGCTTCTGCAGTTTGTTCGTTTCCGGGCGGCTGACCAGCTTCAGAAGTCTTCATCGGTTTGAGTTGCTGCATCCGGGCGATCAGATTGCGAAGCCCCTCAGAAGCAGAGTTGAAATCAGAATCTTCTGTACTCCCCTGCTTCAGAAATTCATTCCACAGCGGCCGCATCTTGATCGCCAGATCGACTTCCGGATTTGACCCTGTCTGATAGGCACCGATTGAAATCAGGTCTTCTGACTGCTGATAGGCGGCCATCAGCTTCTTGATCTGAGACACAGTCTGCTGATGCTCGACCGAGGTAACATCGTTCATCGAACGGCTGATACTCTGCAGCACATCAATGGCCGGCCAGTGCGATTCATGTGCCAGTTTCCGCGAAAGCATGATATGTCCGTCCAGAATTCCCCGCACCGTATCAGAAATCGGCTCGTTTGCATCATCGGCTTCAACCAGAACTGTGTAGAACCCGGTGATGCTGCCGGAATCGGTTCGGCCACTCCGTTCAAGCAGCTTAGGCAGGAGAGAAAACACGCTGGGAGGATAACCTCTTGTCGCCGGCGGCTCCCCGGCTGCCAGGCCGATTTCCCGCTGTGCCAGAGCATAACGGGTGACACTGTCCATCATCAGCAGGACATCGCGACCACAATCGCGGAAGAACTCAGAAACCGCAGTCGCCAGGTGAGCCGCCCGTAATCGAATCAGCGCAGGTTCATCACTGGTAGCCACAATCACGACGCTGCGTGCCAGCCCTTCCGGTCCTAAATCGCGATCAAGAAACTCACGTACTTCACGACCGCGCTCACCCACCAGGCAAACCACATTGATATCAGCAGAACTCTGTCGCGCCATTTGTCCCATCAGGGTACTTTTTCCCACACCACTCCCGGCAAAAATCCCCAGTCGCTGCCCTTTCCCACAAGTTAACAGACCGTCGATCGTTCGGATGCCTGTGCTCAAAGGCGTATCGATCCGGGGGCGTTTCAGGGGAGAAATCGGCTTGGCTTTTAAATTGGCCCGGTGGGAAAGCATTGCTTGGTTTTTTCCATCGATGCAGCGACCGTGACCATCCAGGACCCGTCCCAGGATCCCCTGCCCCACAGCGACGGCAGGCACCGATTGAATCAGGCTCACGCGGTCTCCCCGTCGGATTCCAGCCAGATCTTCATAAGGCAGCAGCAGAGTTTCTTCATTCTGAAAACCAACGACTTCCGCCTCTACCGCAGAACCGTTCTCCCGATCAATGGCGCAGACAGATCCCAGCGGCGCGGGAAAACCGGAGACAGACGCTGTCAATCCCACCACGCGCGTCACCCGGCCTGTCAGGCGAAAGGGTAAGATCTGTTTAATCTGTTGAGAAACGTCAAACATGGAGTAAGGCTAGTCCTGAGTCTGGATAATCAGCTCCTGGAAAATACGATCCAGCTGTGTTTCAATTCTGGCATCGATTGTTCCATGCTGTGTTTCAATAATGCATCCCCCCGGGGAGATGGATTCGTCTTCAATAATTTCGCAGGTCTGACATCCCGTCAGGTTGGTGATGAAGCTCCTGGGATTTTTACCCAGATGGACTACATCCGTCGGATTCAACAGGAAGCGGATCTGCTGGGTTCCCGATGCCAGCTTGAGCGCTTCACTCATCATCGGTATCACATTCTCGGGGTGAGTCTTGATCTCATGCCGCACTATTTTTTCGGCAATCACGAGGCACATTTTGACAGCGGTCGTATCCCAGGTCTGCCTCCAGTTGACCTGCTCCTGCTGCAATCCTGCGACAGCCGCCTGCATTGCGGGAAATACCGTGCCCAGTTTTTCTTCCACGATCTGACTGGCCCGTGTTTCAGAGCGGTCATGAATCTGCGCTTCGATATCACGCGACGCCTCTTCGAGCCCCCGCTGTTTTCCTGACTGATGCGCATCCTGCCTGATCTGTTCTGCTTCTGCTTGAGCATCAATAATCATCTGACGCGTCTGGTTCCGCACAGTTAAAATATACTCTTCACAGCGTTTCTCAATATCATTGAAGTTATAGGCGATTTTCGATCCCAGCGCGCGAAACGCATCCGCCTTTAACAATTTTGCTGTTTCCAGTTCCGCCATATCTTTGACTTTATCAATCCTGTATGTATGAGGTCCGTTATATTTTCAGGGCAAAACCCGGCAGCGATCAGGTAATGTACTGCTCACTCTCGTTACCGGCGGCGACTTCGATTTCTCCAGCATCTTCCAGACGCCTGACACTGTCCACAATCTGCTGCTGAACGGCTTCCACATCGCTGACTTTAATGGGTCCCAGGTATTCCATTTCTTCCCGCAACATATCCGCTGCCCGCTGAGACAGGTTGCCCAGTACCTTCTGTTTGATCTCTTCGGAGGCCCCTTTCAAGGCAACCGCCCACTGATTGGTATCCACTTCCTTGAGCAGCGCCTGAATCGCTTTGTTATCCAGTTTCACCAGGTCATCGAAGACAAACATCAGACGGCGAATTTCATCTGCCAAATCGGGGGTTTCCTGGTCCATGCTTTCCAGGATCCCTTTGTTGGTCATGCGGTCTGTCACGTTCAGGATCTCCGCCACCAGTTCCACACCTCCCGCTTTTTCCGTCCCCTGGCTGAAGGTATTTTTCATACGATGTTCCAGGCTCTTCTCGACATCCTTAATCACTTCGGGGCTCGTCTGTTCCATATTGGCAATACGTTTGATCACGTCCATCTGCTTATTGGAAGGCAACCCGGCCAGGACTTCCGCAGCCATATTACTCGGCAGGTGTGACATGATCATAGCGATCGTCTGGGGATGTTCTTCAATGATGAATGTCAGCAGGTTGTTTGCGCCAGACTTCTGCAGGAATCCGAACGGGACCGAATTCATGGTCTGATTAATGCTGTCGAGGATCGAACCTGCACCTTCTTTACCAAGTGACTGTTCCAGCAGTTCATTTACGGCATCCAGACCGCCCCGCTCCATTGTGGTCTGTTCGCCGCGCAGATTTGTAAATTCGCTCAGGACGCTGGCCTGCTGCTCTTTGGAAATATCCTGTATCCGGGCAATTGTCATCGTTACTTTTTCGACATCATCCTTGGACATCAGGCTGAGTACTTCAGCGGCAAGCGCCTTATCCAGGCTCAGCAACAACACAGCGGCTTTTTGTAGTTCATCCATTTTTCAGCCTGCAAAACAAATTACATTATCATCAATTCAAATACGCGGCTCAGGATTTTGAGTGGATCCATTTTCGTAACACCATCGCAGCAACTTCCGGATTATCACGAACCAGCAACTGAACCTCATCGCGTTGGGTCGGTGCTTTTTTCGGTTTTTCCGTTTCTTCATCCGGGGTAGCGGCAGCGGTTTTTTTGACTGGCAGTTCAAGTTCTTCTGAACTGACCTCTTCCAGCTGAGGCATACTCTTATTCAGCATCCATAATGCCCAGATCGCAAACAGTCCCAGACCAATGGTACTGCCCCACTGGCTCACAAATTCACCGACGCTTTCCGTTAATGGTAATTCGAGTTCAGGCACCTCCGCATCAACGCGGACATACGAAGCGACACTGACCGCATCTGTGGCTGACTGCGAGGGAATCAGCTTCTGGACATGTTTTTGAATACTCGTTTCGACTTCAGTCTGGATCGAGGCAGTTGCCTGTTTGAAGGCGGCCAGATCAGCTTCCGCTTCTCCTTTTTTGATTCCCCGCTTCAGGGCCACGGCAGAATAATAATCTTCCGGAATGGAAATAGAAACCTGCACCGTACTGGGCATGGCTGCGACAAACTCTTTCTCCGTCCAGGTAAAGGAAGGAGCTGTGGTGGCTTCATTATTCGTCTCTGTCACCTTCTCATTTTTTTCGTTGCCCCGCGCGACCGCCAGTGAATTAGGCTGATTGGAACGGGCTCCCGGTTCTGCCCGGGTCGGTTTTTCCACGAGGCTGCGTTCGGTGGATTGCTCTTTCGACTGCAGTGTCACTGAGCCGTCTGTACTGATCTCCTGCTTGCGTTCGACATACCGTTTCAGGTTCTCGACGTCGACATTCACATTCACGATCACATCCGGAATATAGGAGAGTGAATCGTGAATCTTATCCTGATAGTTTTTGGTATGTTTGTTGACCCAGCTGATGAACTTACTGTCAAAGGCGTCGTTTTTATCATCCGCCGTATACGAGGTTCCCGTGGATTGATCAAAGACTGTGACCGAATCAGCGGTCAGATCGGGAACCATGGTTGAGACGGCAGCTCTGAGACTGGTCACCAGAAGCGGAGTCAGTTCCCTTCCCGGACGGGGTTTGACCATGATGGTTGCCGTCACTTCCGGAGTGGTGTTATTCCAGCGTAACCGTTTTTTCGAGCGGGCCCACATCACGCTGGCATCTTCCACAGCCGGGATCGCCCGGATCATCCGCCGCAACTGGTTCCCCAGGGCAATATCACGCATGACCTGCAGCTGATCTTTACTGACAAACATGCTTGATTTCTCAAACTGCTCCTGCCATTCAGAGGCCCAGTCTGTGGGGAGTCCGCCCCCTTCAATCAGTGCGGCGTTATAGCGGGGTACTTCATTCTGTGGAACCAGAATCCGCTGTCCCTTTCTGGAGAAATCGGTTAACCCGGCCCGCAGCAGAACTTCCTCGGCATGAATCACCTCTTCGGTGGTAAAATCTTTACCCAGGGAAAGCGAAACATAGCTCGATTGACTGTCCCGGAAAAAGAGCAGGCCAAAAGCCAGCATCATCAGCAGGGGAACGGACAGCAAAATCGCGCGCTGGCTGCCTGACATTGTTTGAAACAGGTTTGAGAACTGCTGATATATTTTTTTTATCGTATCCATACCGGGTGACCAATCGACGAATCCGTGTCAAAATGGTGAAAGTGCTGCCTGATTTATCTGAGTTTTACATTTGCATTTTCTGGATCTCATTGTAAGCATCCAGAAGCTTATTTCGCATTTGAACCATCATTCGCAGAGCCAGATCCGCCTTCTTGACCGAGGAAAAGACTTCCGCCTGGGTAATGTCCTCACCCAGCAGCCCCGCCTGAATCGCCTGCTCGGACTGCAGCTGCAACTGATTGGCGCTGTCCAGAGACTGTAACATCATATTTTGAAACGAAGGCCCGCTAGCGGGGGTGCCCGCGCCTGCATCTTTGAGTCCTGCCGGTGAAAGACCGGGCAGTAATGAGTTACCGATATGACTGATGGAACTGGTCATACTGTTCCCTTCCCTGAGATCAGATGATTATTTAAAGCTTTATATATTTATCGTTTATGCCAAAATCCGCAACGACGTGTTGAACATATCCTTGGTGATATCCAGAGCCGAAATATTCGCCTCATAGGCGCGGCCTGCTTCCAGTGCATTGACGAACTCCGTCACCAGATCGATGTTAGGATAGGTAACATTCCCATCCTGATCCGCATGGCGGTGTCCGGGATCATAAGTTTTTCTTAGCGGTGTGTCTGTATCAATTTCTACATGATATTTTACCCCGGCTCCCGAGGCACTCTGGTCCAGGCTTTCCGTATCTGCCTGGAAGGTGACAATCCGGCGATAAAAGGGCTCTTCCCCACTTGCGGGATCGTGTGAGACGTTGACCGCGGCGATATTCCCCGCAATCGTGTTCATACGTTGCCTCTGAGCGATCAGGGCACTGGTACTGATATCAATTCCTTTTAACATCTGCTGCTCCTTTCAATAGATCTGATGTTTCCTGAAAGCCGAGTTTGAACCTCAGGCCCGTTCTGAAATGACCGTCAATAATTGATTCATCTGTGCCATCATCACTTCCACGGCGAACTGCTGCATCATTGAGTTTTTGGTCATCTGCATCACCTGTGATTCCACACTTCGATTATTGGCATCCTGAAACGTCAGGTTTTGTGGTGCTGCTTCCCGTGCCTGAAACAGGCTGCGGGGAAACAGGTCCTCCAGTTGTGCTTCGGCCGATTTTGGCTGTGACAGCGTCACTGGCATCGCTAAAGAGGAACGAGAGACCGGATCAGCTGCATTTTCCTTCAAAACGACGGCATCACGCAAAGCCTGCTGAAACTCCTGCACGGGGAGATCTCGCATCTTGTAGGATGGCGTGTCGATATTCGCGATATTCCCTGCCAGGACATCCTGACGCCGTTCCGCGAACGCCGCCATTTTTTCCAGCAGCGGTAATGCGTTCGAATTTAAAACCTGATCTAACATACTGTCACCTGCCTGGGTAAATACACAAAGCCTGCGGTCAGGCAGCACGCCTGACCGAAAAAGTCCGCTTGGAATCCGGGCCTCCGCGAGGCGGATATCCGTAAGATCTGAGTTTTCCCGAAAGCGTTCTCAAACCGATGTCCAGCATCTGGGCCGTACTTTCGCGATTGCCTCCACAGCGTGCAAAAGTACTTTCAATCAGTTTCTGTTCCATTTCACGCAAAGTCATGCCCGTCAGGGAATCGGCACTGGCAATCGATTCCGAATCAATCCAGGGCAATAAACTGGCAGCATCCAGGCGCGGGCTGTTATCAATCCGGTTCACGTGTTGAATCAGATTTCGCAGTTCCTGAACATCTCCGCGCCAGTCATGTTTCTTCAACAGTTCCAGGCCATCCAGAGTCAACAGCTTGGGAACGGTTCCTTCAGACAAAGCGACTTCGCTTAACAGATTTTCAGTCAGCAGTGCGAGATCTTCTTTCCGATCATTTAAACAGGGAACCGCCAGAATGGAAGCGGACAGGATTCCTGCCAGTTTTCGCTTAAACTGATTCTGTGCCGCCAGTTCATGCAGCGAGAACTGGCTGAGTGAGATTAAGCGACAGTTCCATTTTTTCTGCTGACCATCTTCGGGCGAGTAATATTCGCCACTTTCCAGAATTTTCAGCAAAGCCGCCTGTACAGGCAGTGATGTCAGATGGACCTGATCGAGAACGAGTGTGCCACCCGTTGCCTGTTCTAACTGGCCTGGATTCCAGACGGGCTCATCAGAATAACTGCTTTTTTCATTGGAATAATAACCGATTAATTCCCGTTCCACATTTTCAATTGTTAACGCGCTGCAGTTGACTTTGATCAGAGGCTGATAATTCAGGAACATGGAATCATGTATGATTTCCGCCACCACAGAGAGTTCGGCACCGACTCCCCCCTGAACCAGTACGGGAGTTCGCAGATGCACCAGATCTGCAATCCGGTCTCTTAAGGTCTGGATGGACTGACTGTATCCGATCAGACGGCGACTGGAACGCAGATTCAATTCCGAAATCAACTCAGTACATTCGCGCGACAGACGGGAATATTTGATGGCGGAATCCAGGATGCGACTGATCTGATCCAGTGTGTCATTCGAACGCAGTTCTGCAAACGGGGCCATCGTTTCATGCGATGCAGTCCGGGAAGGCTTCAGGCAGGCCTGCTGAATCTCGTGCGTCAACACGGGATAATACAACACCGGGATCAGATTCTGCTCTGCAACAGACTCGACGGCAAACATAAATTCCGTGATCGCCCTCTGATCCAGAAGCACACAGATATCGGCATCCGGTCGCTGGGATGTCGGACTGAATGTCATTTCGGTCAAGGGGATGACCGTATATCCCAGGTTCGAAAATTGCGTGCAGACTTCCAGTCTGCGGATCCGGTCTTCAGAGACAATCTGAATCAGACCACGTGATGTAGAGCTGTGCAATAAACTATGATTCATTATTTAAAACCCGTTTCAAACAAAGGGAATACTTCTGATTTTTTAACTTTTATTGACCGATATTCAAATGCCGATGGGTCGCTGGAGCCAGGCTGTCACGGTAGGCTTCCCCGACTTTTGCTCCCTGATTTAACGACTGAATCTGCTGCTTCGTCCGATCCCGCCGATCGACCATCGACTGGGTACTGGTATCTTCATTCTTCAGCAGTTGTGCCAGTACCGCTTCCGAATCACTCAAAATCTGCTCGCAGGCAGCGCGTTGTCCGTCGGGTAACAGGTCCCGGTCCTGCTGCCACTGCTCCCAGAGCCGAGGCAACTGTTTCGTATATTGATCCAGTTGACCCAGCAATCTCTGTTTTTTTCCCAACACATCCAACAGGCTGGAATAATCATCCTCTTTGATCAGTTCCTGCTGTTGAAGCGACAGAGTCAATAATGCCCGGGAGTATTCCAGACGCACTGCGAACAGTTTGGGGTAATCAATCATATTTGTCGAAGTCATATCAATTACATCATTCTTCAGGTTTAACTGTGAGGAACACATCACTTCCTCCGGTAAAGTCTCTGTTTCAGGATCCACCATCTGGTGGCAGAGCGCTGGTTCGAATCGTGGAATCGCGAAACTCACGCGACCAGTCCAGCCAGCGATTCCATTCTTCCCTTCCCAGATTTGTTGCCCCGGATTCGAACACGCTGTCAGGCATCTGTTTCAAAATGATTTTGGCCTGTTCCAGCATGCTTTTGGCTTCATTTTTTTTGCCCAGTGCTTCATAACAACCAGACATTTTCATATAGGCAATCAACACTTCCGTGCATTGCGGATACCGGTTTACGGCATCATGGTACGATTTGATTGCTTCGGCATACTCTTCCGTCAGATATAATATGTGGGCCTTGCCGAAGCAGCTTGATTTCAGTAACTGTTTTCCGAGAGCATCGAGTCTGTCGCGACTTTCCAGCTGACGTAAATCCCGACTCAAGATCTGAAGTTGCGAGAGGGCCTGATTTAAATAGCTGAACTGCTTACGTTTTAATTCCTGCCTGGCGTTTTCTGTTCTGGCTTCCTTCATCTCCCGCAGGGGCTGATCTGACAGATTCTGTAAGGACCGTGCCAGCAGGTAACGTGCTTCCGATATTTTTTCAGATTCGGGATAACGTTTGACATATTCGGTCAGTCGTCGAGTCGCCTCTTCATAAAACACATTCTGTTTTGAAACTGTCAGTTGCTCTGCGGACGTGTCTGCAGCAGTTTCAGACTGCTTTTCAGATTCAGAAATCTTACCCTGGTGAAAATGCAACTTTCCCAGCGAAAACAGGGCATCCCCCCACTGCTGCGCCTTGGGAGTTAACTGGCTCGACTCCAGGATCTCTTTCCAGACGGTTTGTGCCTGGTCCAGCTCATTTTTTTCCAGATAGGCAATCCCCAGTAAATACTGGGCCTCAAAGGCAGAGACATCGGTCGGGTAATTGGTCATCACTCGTTCAAAATGGCTGATCGCTTCATCAAGCTGATCGAGTTCCAGCAGAATTTTGCCACGCTGAACCAGGGCCTGCGGCATTTTCTTTTCCGGATTCGTATTGATAAACCGCGTGAGTACTTTGAGTGCGGTCTCGAAGTCCTGACCTTTCTGAAAGTGATCCGCAGAGACAGCTAGAACGTCAGCATAGCGGTCAGTCGTGGTCAACCGCCGGGCGAGTTCGAAATAGGCACGACCGCTCTGTTTCCAGTGTTCATTCAATTCGCTACTGCGTGATTCCTGCTCCGTTACCGTTGCTGTCTGATAACGGCGTTCCAGATATTCTGCCCAGCGACGATTGGCGTTCGCTGCCAGTTCTTTTGCCTGGACTTCCGGCAGCAGCGGAGGGAGATAGTCGGACAATTGAATCGCCGCATTGAAATGTGTTACATCATCTTTTATCAGGTCTTCGTCAACCCAGTCATTCCAGGCATTCAGCACGTAGGTCCTCACCCCCTGCAGGCTGATCCAGCGATTGCGAAATTCGTCAGGACTGTCGATGGATCGCAGGGCTGTTCGATACGCAATCAAAGCTTCTTCTGTACGCCCGTTTTTCCGCAGTAATTCGGCCAGATGCAGAAATGCTGCCAGTCCTTCCTGTGTCCCCGCATAACGATGTGTGGTCTGCTCAAAAAAATCAATTGCACCATCAGCGTTACCCTGTGACTCGGCACAGACCCCCATCAGATAGGATGCCTGTCGCGAAAACTTACGCTCCAGCCCCAGGTTGTCTTTGACGGGCGCCAGAATGGTCAATGCTTCCTGGTACTTTTCTTCTGCCATCAGAGTCTGTGCCTGAAACACCAGTGTTACCTGGTTTACAGACTCCTGCTGCTTGACCCGGTCCAGAACTTCCTGTGCCAGGTCATTCTTGCCTTGTGCGAGAAAAATCTGGGCACGCTGTAAATAGAGTCGATCACGTGATTCCTGATCCAGATTTTCCAGCTGCAGTGATTTTGAATTTAATTCGAAAGCCTGATTTAATTCAGCAGATTCCCTGTGGTCGAGGTAAATATCTGTCAGCGACAGGGACGCATTTAATTTACCTTGCGGATACGTATTAACTGCTTCTTCCAGCAGAGGACGTGCCTTTTGAATAGACCCCGTCAGGTAGAGACTCGTCCCCAGGGCATAACACCATTCCGGACGATGTTCCTGATCAATGGCCCGGCGTTCTGCTTCTTTCAGATAGCGACTGGCAATCAGATACTGGTGATCTTGCGCTTCCCCGGTCAGTTCTTCCGCGTTCCTGAATGCCACAATACCGAAGATAAAGTACAACGCACCCGGAAAATCCGGATCCAGATACTCTTGTTTTTTCAGCGAATAAGCCAGTTCAAGCGCCTCGTTTCGCGTTTTGGAATCAGTCGATGATTCCAGGATCTGCAGCGCCTCTGCCAGAGTTTCCCCGGGTGTCTTTTCCGGTTCACTGGAGAGTGAAAGCAAATATCCGCCCAGCACGAGCAGCACCGGCACGATACCAGCCAGAAGCTTCCAGCGCGATTTGACAAAACCTGTGACACGGGCGCGCAACGCCACCGATTCGGAGACTGCAGAATCCATTTCTGCCTCCCCGGAGTTTTTTTCAGGTCGGTCTTGAACGGCGACGTTCGCTGACTCATCTGATTCGGGTTGTGCTGTCGTTTCTTTGGCCATGACTGTGTAGCCTGCTAAGTAACCGGGAGGTTCTTAACCAGGATTTGCACCCTGATGAGATTTCAGCAGGTGATTTCTGGAATGGGAAAGGAGAGTGACTGGCTGAACGGTAAATGATGTGTTGTATTCCACGGACGGAAGAAACCCGCTACGCAGAATTGACATGAGAGTGTTGTAATTGTTCACGAAGTGAATAGGAGAGAGGTGTAACTTGAGTATTAATACAAAAAAAAGCGATTTTTTGTCAAGATTGATTCAAGTCAACACCAGTGGCAGTGCAAAACGAGACTCCCGATTCCTGCAAACTAGAAAACAGGTAATCTACAAGCTTCAGCGAAGTGCGTTGCGTTGTCTTTGTGCGGTCCGTTCCAGGGGAGCCTCGCTGGAATGGTCAAAGGGCACTCTTTGATACATCAATGTCTGCTTCAGAATTTCTGCAGCCGGAGGTCCGGCGATGGTGCCTCCATAATGGTTTTCACCGACGGAAGGCTCATTGACCACAACCAGCACGAGCACACGGGGATCATGTGCCGGGGCACCACAAATAAATGAACTGACATGTAACTCGGAAGAATACTTGCCCGTTTTCGGGTCCGGCTTTTGCGCAGTACCCGTTTTCCCAAATACCACATACTCTTCCAGCTGAGCCTTTTTCCCGGTCCCCCGGCTCACCGTTTCTACCATGGGCACCTGCACCAGCCAGTCGGCGACGGCAGCAGAAACTATCGGTGTCGAAACCAGAGGGCGGACCTGGGCCGGTTCTTCTTCAGAACGGGGGAAATAATTATGATCGATCTGATCTCGGATCAGACGGGGATTCAACAATTTCCCCTGATTTGCCAGAGCAACATGTCCGGTAATCAGTTGCACGGGTGTGACGGCGATCTCCTGCCCCATTGGGATCGAACCGGTGGAATAGATATTCCAGTCTTTTAATGGCCTGACTATCCCTGACAGTTCACCAGGCAGCTGAATGCCTGTTTTCTGCCCAAACCCGAATGCGGTGACTGCTTCGTACAGCCCCGGATTGGTCAGTTTCTCTCCGATTTTTGCCATACCGATGTTGCTCGACTTCACAAGTACATCGGTTACATTCAAGATCCCGTAACTGTGGTGATCGTGTAACAGCCGCTTGCCCATGCGGTACTCGCCCTGTTCACAATCAAATTCTTCTTCAGTATGAATCAAGCCTTTTTCGAGCGCCGCTGCGACAATAAACGGCTTCAGTGTGGAGCCAGGTTCATAAATCGAAGCGATCGCTGTATTTTTCCAGGCGGACTCATTAATTCCTGCGGGATGATTCAAATCGAACGTCGGAACTGATGCCATCGCCAGGACCTCACACGTTTTGACATCCATCACAATCGCACAGGCGCTTTTGGGCTTCCACTCTTCCACAATCGACTGCAGCTGGCGTTCGGTATAGAGCTGAATGATGGAATCCAGAGTCACAACCAGCGTTTCGCCGTTTCTGGCTGCCACGCGTGAATCATTGCGGACCTCAATCACCCGTCCATGGGCATCTCGAATCAGAAAGCGATATCCATCCTCGCCACAGATCAGATGGTCGAAAGCCTCTTCCAGCCCTCCCTGACCTTTCCCGTCAATATCCCGCAATCCCAGAGCGTGGGCGGCCAAAGCGCCCTGGGGATACTGCCTGCGATATTCCTGACGAAATCCCCAGACATCATCCGAGAGATCCAAAACCCTGATCGCTGCCAGCTCCTGATCAGAAAGGCGGCGTTTCACCCACAGGAACAGTTTGTCCCGGTTTGCTGCTAATCCTTTGAGAAAGTCAGTCTGATCGAGTTGCAGTATGTCACAGATCCGAGCGACATTCTGCTCATTTTTCAGCCGCTGGGGCACCACATACAGACTGTTACTGACAATCGTGGTTGCCAGGAGTCGACCGTTCCGGTCAAGAATATCCCCCGGTCGCGCGGGAATTTTTTCTTTATACACCTGTTGTCGAGCCACAACCCGGGCAAACTGACGATGTCCAATATATTGCAGATAGACCAGACGACAGGAGATGACAAGCCAGGCCAGCACGACTATCAGAACCAGGCACCAGGTGCGCCCGCTGTTTCGCAGATTCGATGGTACGAAATTCAAGAAGTGCTTCTCCTGCAGCTCTGGTCACCGCTGATCTCTGCCTGTCAGACCACAGCATTCCGCAGCCGGACCTATTTTTCCGCCTGCTTCTTCTGTGGAGTTAAATGCCATTGCAGTAAAGGCATTTCACGTCGATTGCTTAAAGCAGGCTGCTGATTCGATTCGACATCCAGTTCCCCGCGTTCGATCGAATTTAATACCTGACGTGGAGAACCCGCGCGTTGTGTTGCCAGCTTCATCTTGGCATGCGTATTCACCAGAACATCCAGCTGATAATGCTGCCGACTGACCAGTCGTTTCAGCTTCAGGCTCTCTTTTTCCAGTGCAATTCCAATCAGAGAGACAGCAACCGCCAGTAAGATTGCACTACTGAAACGGAATAACATCCCAGGCACCTTCCCCTACCAGCGAGAACGCTATCGGAAAGTTCGCCGCCAGTTATATAAATAATGAAACATGACGTACCATTGCGCCTGTATTCACTATCGGCTGGATGAGTTTCCAGGAACGAGACTGACTCGGCTGGCATCATAAGGCAGCTGCAATTCTGTTCCAATTTGAAGCTTGTTCGGGTTTTGCAGTCTCTGTCGGTTAATCTGATAAATCTGATACCAGCGGGAAGATCGTCCCAGGTGCTTCTGAGAGATATCAGTCAACGTATCACTGCTTCCCACACGGTACATGGGTCGACCGTCAGAACTGATAAAAAACCCGGCTGGTTTACCCGTCTTGCGGACTTCGGTACTCCCGGCAAACTCACTGACGGTGGTCTGAGTGATTTTATGGCTGGCCTGGTACCGTGCTTCAATCGCCGCCTGATCGGGGGCAATCAATTTCAAACCGGGTTTCATTTTACGGGGATCACTCACGCGGCTTTTATTGATCTGTGCCAGCAGCTGAAAATAGCGACCGGTCCCATACAGCTTTTTGGAAATCGTCCAGAAATTCTCACCATTCTGAACCACATATTCTCCACCAAGCGCTTTTGCAGGCTGCTGACTGAATGATTCTTCCTGAAGCGATCCAAACTCCTGGGTGGAAACCTCGCTGACAGGAGCCGGGCCATCAAACAGCCCCCGCGCCTCTGTCTGATTTTCCGCGGTCATTTCAGACTCACGGAAAGTACTTGAATCTATGGCTGCGGCAGGACGTTTCACCGTGGTCACGCTTTCTGCCTGCTGTGCTGAAAACTCTTCCGCCCGGAAATCACCAAATCGCTCTTCAGTCTGAGCAACCTCTGTTTCGCTGAATTCTGAAGCGGAGGGCTGTTCAAACTCCTGGTTCGACATGGCTGAACCGCCTGAATCAAAGGAATTCTCGATATCTGCAGCGGGAGCCGGAGGCTGCTCCTGAGCGAAACCGGAATCACTAAATTCGTCGAGACCTTTCGAACTTGAGATTTCCGTAATATTTACTTTGGCTTTCTTCTCAGCCACGGGAGCGCTATTTTTCTCTTCCGCCAGGCCGAAATCATCAAACCCGCTGGCAGCAGGCTGCTGAGGCTGCATCGACTGTCCCTGCTGTGGCGCGGCACCAAATGGATCTTCCTCAACCTGTACTGTTTCCGTTGCCGCTTCTGCTGCAGGTGCAAATTCATTTGCTGCAGGCTGTTCCATCAGTCCGGACTCACCACTGGCAGCCGGTTGCGAAAACCCGGACGCTGCTTCATTACCAAACTGGCTGTTTTGAGATGCTGTCGCTGGTTGCTGGGCAAACTGGTCACTCCCGCCGAAGGGGTCCGGTTGTGCCTTATCAAATGCGGCTGGTTCTGGCTGATTCTGCATGCCGCCCTGAAATTCGTTCGAGGAGGGATTAGAAAACTCGTTCGCAGGCTGTGGTGGTGGATCGAACTGTTGAAACCCGGAATCTGTCTGTTTCGCTGCGATTTCAACCGGCTGGGCTGGCTCACTCTGTGAACCGAAGGCATTCTGATCAAACTGATTTGTGCCCGCTGAAGCAGACTGTTCTGAAGCGAATGGATTATCCTGAGCCGACTGCTCAGCCGGCGTCGAAAAGCCGGTATTCTCAGCCGGCGGATTAAAATCATGGGACTGATCGGCTAACTGATCTGATGTCTCTGATTCTTTGTTACCCGCTGCAAAAGGATCGACTTTATCAGAAGGCTCCTGTTCCTGCGCGCCCTCTTCGGGGCCGTTAATGGCAACAGCCTCCTGCGGATGATTAATTTTCTGATAGACAACCAGACCAAAGGCGCTGAGCAGGATACAGATCAGACAGAGTCCTACTTTGGTTTCAATGGCGATTCCGGACTTGGGCTTTTCAATTCCCCAGTCTTCTTCAGTGGTCTGTTCTGCTTTTTTTTCTTCAGTCATGGCTCTAAACCATTTCCCGTTTAAACGAAATAAGTCGAATTCAGACAAACAGAAAACTGTCTGTCTCCCTGTTATTTCCAATATTCAATTTTATGTTTTCACAGCCACGCGCAGCTTGGCAGTGCGACAGCGTGGATTGACTCTTTGTTCCGCCTGAGTTGCCACAATGGGTTTGGCAGTCAGGTTCTTCCAGATCTTCTGGTTTTTAAATGCCTGTTTGACCATGCGGTCTTCCAGAGAATGAAAGCTGATAATCGCAGCTCTCCCCCCGGGCCTGAGTACCTGTGGCAAGACAGATTCCAGCATTGTTTCCAGTTGCTCCAGTTCCTGATTTGCCGCGATCCGTAATGCCTGAAATACGCGTGTTGCCGGATTTTTTCTCGCCGCCGCCAGTGCTTTGCCGGGAATCGCCTGCTGCACTGCCTGGATCAGCCCGGCAGCAGTTCGGACAGGATTCGATTTCCGCTGTTTCACAATCTGACTGGCAATTCTCTGGCTGAAACGTTCTTCACCATAAACTTCCAGAATCTCACACAGCTCCGATTCCGACAGGTTTTCCAGTAACTGCCAGGCAGGAACACCGCTCCCTGTATCAAAACGCAGGTCCAGTTCTCCCGCTGATTCAAAACCGAATCCCCGTTCCTCGTCTCCCAGCTGATCGGAAGACAATCCCAGGTCCAGCAGTACGCGATCGACGGCTGAAATCTCTAACTCTTCCAGCACGGCCGGCAACTCTGCGTAACTGCTCTGTCGCAGGTAACATCGACCTGCGGACAGAGACTCTGGTTTTAATTTTTGCGTGGCAAAACCCAGCATCATGGCATCGCGATCCAGACCAATTAAGGTCCCCTCAGTATTAATTTTTTGCAGTATAAGCTCACTATGACCACCTGCCCCGACTGTGCCATCAACGACAATCAGTCCTGGAGACAGATCCAGTTGTGTTATCACTTCACGCAACAGGACCGGTAAATGGACAGGCCTTTTCTGATCACCGGGCTTACCTGACATTCAACTGAAAACGATTCTAAATAAATGAATTGAACAATAGACTGGTTGACTGACTTCGACAGAATGATTCCATCACAAATCAGCAGAAATACGAATTGATTTTTTCGGGAGGGGTAGCAACATGAGAAGTGAAACTCAGAGAGATTATGGACCTGAGTTGCGGAATTTAGAACAAGTCCGATCCTCAAGCGCAGGAAGTTTAGAAAAATCCTGTTTTTTTGGCAAGATCAGTTAAAGATTTTTGAGATACGATTTCCAATCACCCTAAGTAACTGATTTGAAACCGATTGAAAGCACAAGCCGATCAGGAGCCGGGCAACAGAGGATGCATCTCGACTCTGTTTCAGCACTGATTTCTGCGGTTCAAGGAGGGAACCCTGAAGCCATCCGTCTCAAGCAGCATCCATTCTACCTGTCCTCGGAGACGAACGACCGGTGGCCCAACCCAATGTCATGAGCACACACAGGTGACATCCATTTCACCTTCAATCCGCAAAGCCCGGTAGCCAGCGGAAGAGTCCCGATTTGTCCTCCTTGAACAATACTGCGTTTCGATTTGTGTAAACCACCTGCTCATGTTTGCTGAAATGTTCCACATTCCCTCAAAGACTACCAGGGCATTTGACCAAAGGCCTGAGTGGCCATTTCATCAAAATTTGGTCCATGATCATTAAGATAGGTATTCCATCGTTCTGCACTCCAGATTTCCGCATGGTTCTGAACGCCAATCAAAACCACTTCCTGCTTTGGCTCCAGACTGGCCAGTTCTGCCAGACGCTCAGGAATACAGACTCGTCCCTGAGAGTCAACTTCCACTTTCTCTGCTCTGGCATAATACAGACGCAGATACTGGGCAGCTTCTGGACCATTTCTGGAAAAGTCCGCTAATCGTTGTGCCTGCTGTTCAAATCCCTTTTCTGAGTAAACCAACAATACGGACGCGGTGCCTGGAGCGATGTAAATCTGGGAATTCTCTTCCTCCACGAGCTCTTCCTTGAGACGTTTTGGAATCGCCAATCGACGTTTACCATCCAGAATCTTATTGAATGTTCCCGTTAACGCCATTGATCCCCACTTATCACCACCATTCACCACAGAGTGATGAATTTACCACCCAAATCGGAATCGTCAAGCATGATTGAAAGCCGGGTTAGAATTCGGCCAACTTGAATCGACCTAGATACTTATCAGATCAGGAATTGTGACTTTGCTGATTTTTAAATTTTGTTGCGGGAAGGGGAAACCGCGAGCAGAATCGGGCCCCGATTCAGTCTTCCCGTGTCAGCAGATTCGCATACATCCGGTCATATCTGTCAGCGATGGATGCCCATGTAAACTCATTCTTTACAAGAGCTTGCGCAGATTCAGCCATTTCGATAAACCTGGCAGTCTGGGTATCCAGATTATTCAGTGCCTGCTGAATTTCGGCAGGCTGTCCTGTCGCCACCAGAGTCCCCTGCTCCGCATCTCGAATCAACTCGCAAACACCATCGACCCGGGTTGAAATGACCGGTAAACCGGACGCCATCGCTTCCAGGACCACATTCGGCATGCCTTCCCATAAAGAAGGCAGGACAAGACAGGTCGCAGCCTTCATCAATTGAGGTATCTGGGCGTGCCAGCCTGAAAAGTGAATTCGCTCCACACAGGAGAGAGCAGCTGCTCTCTGCAGTAGCTCCGCTTTCAAGGGGCCCTCTCCGACAAACAGCAGATGGAAATCAGTCGCCTGCCGCGCGAAGTGTTCAAACGCAGTGAGCAGATCGTGAGGTGCCTTCTGGGGATCCAGCCGTCCCACAAACAGCACTACTTTCGCATCTGTGGGGATTCCCCAGGGACTTAAATCCAGAGGTTCAGCAGAATCAAACAGTTCAAAATCAACGCCATTGGGAATGACGACGACTTTAGAGGCGGGCAACTTTCCCTGTTGGATCGAGAAATCAGCGACCGACTGGCTGACACAGACATTCAGCTCTACCAGTCGACTGGTAAGCCGATCCAGCAGCAGGTGCCCATTTTTTCGTTTTTCCGAAACGCGAATTCCGGAGACAATGTGGGGAATCCCCGCCAGCTTCCCGGCCAGTCGGCCAGCCAGATTCGCATGAAATAGAAACGTCTGCAGCAACAACGGCTTTTGCATTTTCAGCTTGTGCGCCAGTTTCCAGATAATGCGCACATCCCAGGTAGAGCGAACCTCCAGGATTTCTGTCGGAATCCCGGCAGCTTTCAGGCTGTCCACCAGGGGACCAGTCCCGGTCAGCGAATACACCACCGGCGCCCAGCGATCTCGATTCAGCCGTGTCACGATCTGAACCAGCGCACGTTCTGCGCCGCCGGGCTGCAGGCCGGTAATGCAAAACGCGATGGGAATGGGTCTGGTTGGTTCAGCCAAATATGATCCCTTAGAACACATAACCGATTTTAGCAGAATGCGGGAGGCATCCCGTTTCACAACCGTCTCGATATCAGTATGATATCCCCTCTTCTGAGCAGGAGAGTTGAGACGCGATGTCCTGTTTACTTAATGTCTATTGTTCTCAGACAGCAATACTCGACAAGCTTAGATTCGGAATTAGTAATCATTGAGTGCGGAGAAATTCAAAATCTCCGTTAAAACCCATCATTTTCGACAGTCAACCCGACAAAACGATCGACTGTCCCTGTTCATGCTGACAGAAGCACCCCTTCCATCAGCTTCTGGAAAAGCGCATCACAACCTGAGATCAAGCTGGAACATTGCGGAATGACCGATTTAAACGCTTTTGATTACGAACTCCCTCCCGGATTGATCGCGACTGAGCCGACACAACAGCGGGGTCAGTCGCGTCTGCTCATCCTCGACCGCAAGTCCCAGTCCATAACGCACGGCTCTATTTCGGATCTGCCTTTATATTTAAATCCAGACGACTGCCTGGTACTGAATGATACCCGTGTGCTGTCAGCCAGATTATTCGGCACGCGACAGTCAACGGGAGGGAAATGGGAAGGCCTCTACCTGGGCTCAAATGCCCTGGGAGAATGGAAACTGATGAGCAAAACCCGGGGAAAACTGAATCCGGGAGAAATCATTGTATTACGTCCCGCGCATCAAAGATCACTTGAGAAGCATGTGACTCTGAAATTAATGTCGAAAGATGCGGAAGGTTACTGGACTGCCCTGGTGCGGTCCGACGAAGATCACCACAGTCTGCTTGCCCATTTTGGCACTATGCCGCTCCCCCCCTATATGAAACGTGACCTTGCCACTGAGGAGGACTGGGAACGTTATCAGACTGTATATGCGGCTCAACCGGGAGCGGTCGCTGCCCCGACCGCGGGATTACATTTCACTCCGGAACTGCTGGAGCGCTGTACCCGAGCGGGAACCCGGATTGCCAATGTGACGCTGCATGTCGGCATTGGCACATTCAAACCCATCTCGGTCGACACGCTCGAAGCGCACCAGATGCATTCGGAATGGTGTGAACTGCCTGCCTCCTCGGCAGAACTGCTGAATCAGACAAGAGCACAAGGGGGGCGAATTGTCTGTGTCGGTACTACCAGCGTGCGCACTTTGGAATCGGTCGCACAACAGGGGCCACTTAAAGCCTGGCAGGGAGAGACGGATATTTTCATTTACCCCCCCTACCGGTTTCAGGCTGTTGATTGCCTGCTGACGAACTTTCATCTGCCCAAGTCGACATTGCTGGTGCTGGTCAGTGCCTTTGCCGGATCAGAATTCATCCGCGAAGCCTACAAAAAAGCTGTAGAAGCAGAATACCGCTTCTACAGCTACGGGGATGCCATGCTGATTTTATAACTTCAGTATTACCGGAGCCGTTTTACTGAGGTTTGGCGATTTCTTTGGGAACCTGCCCACTCAGATAACGCCAGTTTTTAATGAAGGAGATCAAATCGGCCATCTGTTGGGGATCAATTGTCTTCTCCAGACCAACGGGCATCAGTGATACGCCGTTCGATTTCATCTCTTCGATCTCATCCTTCAGAACCGTAATCGTCTTTCCTTCCGGTTGAGTCAGCGTAATCGAGGCACCGCTGTCAGAAGAAATGATCCCGGTGTGAACGACACCATCGATCGTGATGATCGTGTAGCTGAAGAAATTCGCATCGATGGCACGGTTGGGGTCCAGGATATTCGTCAGCAGATACTCCGGAGTTTTGGTGCGGGAGTCCCCGATATCAGGTGCCACGTTGATTCCCATTTCACCAATCTTGTGACAGGTGACACAGTTCTTCGCAAACACCAGTTTGCCCTGCAGAGGATCGGCTTTCAATTTCAGCGACTTCTGATAGTCGGCTAAAACTTTCTGGCGATCTGCAGGAATCGCAGCAGCAAACAGAGCGGCAGCCCGTTTTTTGATTTCGGGATTCCGATGTCGCTGCAGACTGCTGGAACGGGAGGGACCCAGTTCTGAGATTTTGATCTGGTCTTTTTCAATCGCATCCAGCAACAGGTTAGTGCGATCCTGATTCGACAGCATCGCATCCAGAATGGCGCGTCGCATGCCTGGAGTCTGTGTGGCAAAACCATCCATGAGAATTTCACCGATCCGTGGATCTGAATAAGGGCTGATCGCCGACATGGCTGCAATTTTCACAGCTTGCGAATTCCTCCCCTGGATCAGGGAGATCAGTGTTTCACCACTGGTATCAAATCCGACGAACTGCAAAATGCTGATGGCATTCAAACGCTGCTCTGTGGGAGATTTGGGATTGGCGGCGGTATCCACAATTTTCTGATAGAACGTCTTCAGCTTCTGCTGATCGGTATCAGGCAGTTTGGCCTGATATTCCGCAATCGACTTTCCCCGCCGCCTGAGACTGTTACCCAGTCCTTCAAAACCGGCAATCTGCAATGGCAGAAGTGCCTCTGAATCGAGACCGGCGATCAAAGACAGCGTTTCCTGAATTTCTTCAGGTTTCAACCGGGGACCGATCACGGCGGTCATTTCATTCACGGCATCAGTAATGCCGGACTGAGATGCCTGTTTCGTATCACGGGCCTGTAACTGCTTCAAAAAGGATTTGAATATTTCCACTGTCTGTTCGGGAGCAGAAGACAGCACAGCCGCCCGCGTAAACGAATCACTCGATCCGTCTAACATCAGGCTTGCCAGCTGGTCTACCGCGGACGGTCCGTCTTTCGCTTCCCCCAGACTGATGGCCAGTTGAAATCGCAGCGGCGCATCTGCTGACTTCACCAGTGAGAGCACTTCCGTTTTCAGTTTGTCATTCTGCGACAACCGGGGTTCGCTCAATTTGACTGCTTGTGCCACCACACGCTGAGACTGATCTTTCAATGCCTTTTCAATCAAGGCATCACTGAGTTTCCCCAGCCCTTCCAGCGCCCACAAGGCCTGGATGCGTGACTGTTCTGTTTTACCGCTGGAAACCAGTTGCTCCAGCTGTGGTTGGATCGAGGCATCCTGTCGTTCGAAAATCAAACGGGAAGCCGTCTCGCGTTGCCAGGCATTTTCAGATGACAATGCGGCAACCAGCTGCTCCGGCGTCGCATCCTTCAGAGAAGTATAGACACTTTTGTCAATCTTTGTCCCTTTAGGAACAATGCGATAGATCCGGCCACGATCAATTCCATCATTCAGATCGGAGCGTTCTTTTAATTCGGCGGGCATGAACTGCGGATGTTCGATCACGGCGCGATACATATCACACAGGTACAATGCGCCATCAGGGCCATTCGCCAGGTTCACAGGTCGGAACCATTCATCGCGGCTGGCGATGAACTCTACCTGGTCGCGCCCGTATTGGGAATCGTAGGTGGCTCCCATGGGTGTCAGCACATCCCGGTGCACCAGATTCGCTGTCGGCTCGCAGGTGAAGCTGTTGCCGTAAAATGACTGGGGGAACATTCCGCCGCGATAGATGGTCACACCACAGGCGGCGGTAAACTGACCGGCGTGCAGTGTGGAAGTCGTCCAGGTGCGGCTGATCGCATACACGCGGGAATCTTCGCCATCGGGTGAGACATCATGATAAACCGACTTCACCGCCAGGTAAGGATTCCGCTTGAGGTAACGATTTTCCAGCACGATGTGTTTATTGGGATTTCGATTGGAACAGACAAATCGGTTCCCGTAATCATCAAAGGTCAAACCAAACTGACCGATTCCGGAAATCGATTCATATTCTCCCGTGAGCGGATGAAAGCGAAAATCCAGGCCGTTAATGGGAACCTGTTCCGCCTGCTTTTTCCATTCGGGATGGGTGGCGATGACCGAACCGCCCCGCAAACCGTTCGCGATATAAATATGGTTGTCCAGGCCCAGGGTCGGATGATTGGCCCGCAGTTGAGAGTTCTCTTCTTTGAAGCCGGTGAACCAGGTCTCAACGAGATCTGCTTTGTCATCACCATCGGTGTCTTTCATGTACTGCACTTTACCGGCCAGTGTCACAATCAGCCCCCCCTTCCAGGGTTGCACGCCGGTCGCAAACAGCAGCTTGTCGGCAAAGACGGTGGCGGTTTCATAAAAGCCATCCTGGTCTTTATCCCGTAATAATTTGATCCGGCTTTTGGGATCTTCACCCGGTTTGGGGCCGTGGGGATAGTCAGTCATTTCCACTGCCCACAGCACGCCTGATTCATCAAAGGCGACAGCGACCGGGTTAATGACATTCGGTTCCGCAGCCACCACCTGCATTTCAAAATCAGGATGCACTACCGTCTGCTGCAAACTTTCTTCGGGAGATAACGGAGATTTGGGCACTTCCGTTTTTTCCGTTTCGGCAGCGAAAGAGAACTTCAGACAGACCGCGGCCACCAGCAGGAGCGAGCCCCAGCGGAAAGCGAGACGGGGTAATCGCGGAATCGACTGATTTCCATCACCGGCGGGTTGTTTAGACGCACGAAAAGTAGCTGATTTCATGTTAGATCACCGTAACAATTCAGATTGATTTCTGGTTTGATTCACACTAAAGAATGACTTTACATCGAATCTATCGTAACCGACAGCTTGACGACTCTCTATCTTACTTGAACCTGCTTTTTGAGAATTTATAAACAATATTAACGTTTAGCGAGACCTATTGCATCCCTGCAGCGAGACTCTCCCCTTTTTTCGGTATCACTGCCCGCTATTTTGGGGATTCATGCACTTCGGAACGAAACTGGCTTTTCACTCCCCTCTGAAATCGATTACCCTGAGTTGATGCTTTTGAGAAAGCAGAAAGCGATCATGACTGGAAATACTCTCCTTTGAATCAATAGTGAATTATGCAGTCTTTAAGTCTGGTTATCATCCGTTTCTGTCTGTCGGCCTGGGTCGGTGCAGCCGTGATTTTTGTAATCAATGGCGTACAGGATGTCACCTATCAGCCCTTTGATTCCTTAATCAGGGACCAGCTGATTACATTACACTTTCCCGTTTACTATACGATCGCCTGGGTACTCTTAACGGGTTCTTTTCTGAGTTCGCTGCTTCTGAGAACAAAAAACCTGTGGAGCCGAAAAAAAACAAATCTGATCACCACTCTGATCATGCTCAGCCTGGCCATCAGCCTGGTCGATTACTTCTGGATCTATCTGCCACTGGAATCCATGATTACTCCGGCTGGCAGCCCGCGGCCCGCGGAGTTCCACCATTACCATCAGGCCTCCAAGTACATTAACAGCGTTAACATTCTGCTGGCATTGATCGCGGCGATTCTCGTAAACGGCCCTCTGCCACGTCAGACTTCCGAGAACAGCAACACAGCAGAATCAGTCGCGAATGTGAAATAACTGCTTGAGCGCATCCAGCAGTCCATGGGGTGTCCCTTCCCGCGCTTCCTGCCTTAATACTTCCAAGGGTGGATGCAGCAGCTTATTGACGATCTGTTCGATCGAGCGCTTGATCAGTTCCTGGTCTTTTTCATCCAGATGCGACAGTTTGCTGAACAGCTTTTCCACTTCCTGTTCGCGCACCTCATGCCATTGCTCGCGGAGCTGCTTGATGATAGGCCCTGTCGCCCGGTGATATACGCCGTGCATGAAACGATCGGTTTCTTCGTCGATGATCGCGAGTGCTTTCTCGACTTCTTTCTGGCGTGACCGGCGATTCTTCTCACAGGTTGCTTCCAGGTCATCAATATCATACAGAAAGATATTATCGCTGATCTGGCCGACTCCCGGCTCAAAATCACGTGGTGCCCCGAGATCCAGGATGAAAAACGTTTTGTTTCCGGATTTCTCCAGGACCCGTTCAAAACAGGGAATATCGACAATCGGTCGCGAAGCCCCCGTGGTACTCACAATGACGTCGGCAGCTACCAGGCATTCTTCCAGGTCTTCAAAAGGCCGGGCTTCCCCGCCCCACCTGCCCGCCAGTTTTTGTGCATTTTCCAGACTGCGATTCACGACCACAATCTTGATCACGCCTTCATCTTTCAGATACGTCAACGTCTCTTCTGCCATTTCGCCGGCACCGATGATCAAAACCGTTTTATCATCAAACCGCTCGAAAATCCCTTTGCCAAATGTCCCGACTGCGACACTCGCAATGGAGACCCGGCCTTCTGCCAGCTGGGTTTCGGTGCGAACACGGGCAGAGACCCGGATTGCCTGTTGAAACAGTGCGTGTGTCAGGGGCCCGCAAAAGGCATTGTCTGTCGCACACTGATAGGCCTCTTTGACCTGATTGACGATCTGCGGCTCGCCGAGCACCATGCTGTCCAGACTGGAAGCCACCTGAAACAGATGGCGCACGGCATCCGGCCCTGTACGTTCCAGGAAGTCCTCAAAGAAATCGCTGACGGGCACCTGGTGAAATTCGGAAAAGAATCGGGCCAGATCCTGGTGCGTAGGCCCGATCTCTGAATCTTGTGTGGCGGTATAAAGTTCTACGCGATTGCAGGTCGAAATTACCACGATTTCAGTATCGGGATAAGATTGCTTCAGAACCGAGTACGCCTGGTCCAACTGTTCTTTGGAAGAGAACGCCAGCTTCTCTCGAATATCCAGCCCTGCTGTCTGATGGTTGCAATATACGACCTGCAGATTCACGACAGAATCCTTTCTGCAGTCGAGTCATGCAATTCAATGACGGGCGTGGTGATCTGTGAATGCCACGATTCAAAATCCAGAATGCGGACATTGGAAAGGATCTGAATCCCGATCACCGTCAGCAGTATCAGGCCTCCGGTCCAGATCGTCAGTTGCGCTATATGTTTCTGATTGGGCTGTTTCGTCCGCAGAATGAAGATGACACTCAGCATCATTCCCACCCAGACCACTTCATACACAATGATCACGGGATCAAAAAATGAAATGGCATGCGCGCCCTTGCGGACATACACTCCCAGCCCGATCCCGATTCCCATTCCGACCGTCATCAGAGGGGCAGAAATCATTAACGCCCAGCGATTGAGGCGCGAGAGCTTTGCCAGGCTGGGCAGATTGAACCCGCTCGAAAAATTCTGCTTCTGCTTCAAGCGGCGATGCTGTATCAGATACATCAGGCTCAAAACAAAGCTGAGAACAATGCCGACACCTCCCAGTACAAGCAGCGAAGCATGCAGCATGGCCCAGGAACGGATTGAGGGTTCCATCAGCGCGTTGGTTGCATCGTCTACAAAATAAGAAGAGACCACAAGCGCCAGTACCAGGGGAATCAGAAACAGTCCAATCGAAAGTTCTTCATCGATCAGATTGATAAACAGAAATATTGCCACCAGCACCCAGGAAAATACAATCAGCCAGTCGTGTGAGGAACTGAGCAGTGGTGGTAACTGGGTTGTACGGGCCCGATTCAGCAGGTAAGCGGTCTGGGCGACCAGCCCGGCGAGTGAAAACAGGAAGATCAAGGGACGCAGGAATCCGTTTTTTTTCCGCAGAAACCGGGTCACCTCTAATCCGAGGGCAACCAGATAACTGGCCATAAAACAGAATACGGTCACTTCCGACAACATGTCTGGTACTTTGTCTGGTAGAGAGGATTGAACGTGGTGGGCTGTTTACATCGCTGAAAGGGTTTCAGCGGCCTCTCTATTATAGGGCTGTACAGCAGGTAGAGGGCAAGTCATCTTGCTTCGGATTCTAATTCGTACTCCGAGATTTTTTTGTGCAGCGTGTTCCGGTTGATCCCCAGACGCGTCGCGGTCTTGGTCTGGACCCCCTGGCAGGACCTTAAAACCTGCAGAATCACTTCTTTTTCCACAAGTGATACAATCTGAGTATGTACATCGGTGGAAGACTCACCCACACGCTGCAGTTCCATAGAGACCAGATCCCGGCACATGGTTTCCGGATCCTGGGCTTTCGACGGAAACGAGCGCGCCATGGATTTGCCGGTGACATGCCCCGGTAACAGGTCGAGGGAAGGCCCATCCAGACCAGACAGGACAATCAGACGCTCCACATAATTTTGCAGCTCGCGTACATTTCCCGGCCAGGAGTAATTCCTGAAAGTCGATAATACTTCTTCAGAGAACTCAGGCAGGGGAATTTTTTCCTCCGCGGAGAACTGCTTTGCGAAAAAATGAATCAGTTCGGGGATGTCTTCCGCACGCTCTCGCAGAGGAGGCAGGTTAATCGGAATCACGTTCAGACGGTAATACAAGTCTTCGCGAAACCGTTCAGCTTCGATTTCATCCAGCAGATCACGGTTGGTCGCAGCAACAATGCGACAATCCACCTGAATGGATCGCGTATCTCCCACCCGCTCAAATTCGTGTTCCTGCAGAACCCTTAACAGCTTCACCTGCAGGGTAAAACTGACCGAGTTAATCTCGTCCAGAAAGATCGTACCACCATGGGCGGCTTCAAAACGGCCAGTTCGGTTTTCGACCGCACTGGTAAACGCCCCTTTGATATGCCCAAACAATTCGCTTTCCAGCAGGCTCTCACTGAGCGCACCACAGTTCACACGAATAAACGGACCGGTAGCGCGGGGGCTTAATTCATGAATCGCGCGGGCAATCAATTCCTTACCTGTCCCCGTTTCTCCCGTCAATAAAACAGTCGAGGACGTCGCAGCAGCGCGGCGGGTCAAACGATAAATATTCCGCATGGCCGGACTTAAACCGACCATATCGTCTAAAATGGGGCGATCGTCTTCCATTCTTTCTTTTGGAAAATCCTATTCATTCACAGGGAAAAGTATCAGAGACGCAAATCAATAAGTCGGTACGGTATTGGAATCGCAATGCTTTCGGCTGACTGATATGCCGAAAGAACTCGAAACTCCCTGTTGACCAGCATGAAAAAATTGCACCAACATGCTCAAAAAAATGGCGAACGCAACAATATGATATGCTGTAAGCGGAGAAGAGGGAAGCGGCAGACCTGGCTTTTTTTCAAATCAACAGTATTTGATCAAATCAAGATCGAAATAGCACCGAATATGCGACAATAATCAGCATACTGCACAATAAGAGTGCATCCTATTCAGGGCTCGCGATGGCGGTGACTTCCGGAGTGACCGGGGCGTTCTGGGAATCCACGAGCACAACCTTCGGCTGATGCCGGCGTGCTTCTTTCTCTTTATACTCGGCATAGCTGGCGATAATCACCAGATCCTGCGGTTTGACCAGGTGGGCAGCGGCTCCATTAATACAGATCACACCTGAACCTGGCTCGCCAATGATGGCGTATGTCGTTAATCGAGTCCCGGATGTAATATTATAGATCTGTACCTGCTCGTATTCGACGATATCTGCAGCGTCCATGAGTTCCCGGTCAATCGTCACACTGCCGTTATACGCCAGATTTGCTTCGGTAACAGTGGCCCGGTGAATTTTTGATTTCAATAAAACGCGCTTCATCATTCTTTACCTGAAAGAAGTTAGACTTCTTTTTCACTGAACAGGGACTCTCAGACTTAAAGGATCGGCGTATCCTAACCATTCGCCTTAATGATAAGCAAGAATATATCCATTTGCTCACCAGACTGCATTTTCAAGTCTGAATCTGAACCGGACCTGATACCGGTTTCTCAATACTATTATAGTCGTCTCCCTCTTCGTTTCCATCCATTTTACGAAGCCACGGCTCATCCGCCTGGGCTCCCATTGCCCGTGCATAGAGGTAGTAATAGGTGGGGATCAGGAACAGCACCAGGACCGTCGCCAGCATCAAACCAAAAATCAGGCTGGCGGCCATCGGGATAATAATCTGTGCCTGAAACGAAGTCTCTTTTAGAATCGGCGCTAACCCGACAATCGTGGTCATAGAGGTCAGCAGCACAGGTCGGAAGCGACGACGACCTGCGTCGATCAGGGCTTCGCGTAACGGCAGACCGTCTGCGATCCGGTGGTTGATAAAATCGATCAGAACAATGGAATCATTGACCACGACACCTGTCAAAGCAACCAGGCCAAACAGCGAAAAGAGGGTTAACTCCATTCCCAGAATCGCGTGCCCAAATACCGCTCCGATAATCCCCAGGGGAATGATCCCCAGAATGATCAACGGTTGCACATAGGAGCGAAATTCCACGGTCAGCAATGCGAACATGGATGCCATGGCAATCATCAGGCCGACTATCAGACTGTTGACAGATTCATCGGTCTGTTCCTGCTGACCTTCCCAGCGGACCCTCACCGCAGGATATTGCGCCACTAACTGATCCATAAAACCACCCGGTTTTTTCAGCGACTTTACGATCTCGCGTGCATTCCCCTCTTTTTCATTCAGATCAGAAGAGACTGTAATAGATCGCTGCTGATCGATCCGGTTGATTTCTGAATAGCCGCGTTCCACCGTGACTTCTGCCAGTTCTGTCAGAGGTCGTTCTGCACCATCGCCGGTGCGAATCCGGATATCATCAAAACTCGATAATGTTTTTCGCTCTGCTTCCGGATAGCGTACCATCAGTTTGACTTCGTGACGCCCCCGCTGCAGGCGCATCACCTCTTCACCGTAATAAGTCGCGCGAACGGTTTCTGCCACATCGGCCAGGGGAATTCCCATTGCCCGCGCTTTATCTTTGATCTTAATTTGAAATTCCCATTTCCCGGGGCTGGAATCGTCGTTGACATCTTTGACCCCGGGATAGGTTTCCAGTTCCCGTTTGCAGGCTTCCACAGCTGCTTCCAGTTGCGTGATATGTTTTCCATCTGCCAGCAGTTTGAACTCAATCGGTTTGCCCCCCGGGCCCATGGTCGGCGAATTGAAAGTGAGCCGGTCCACCCCCGGAATTTTCCCGACACGTTCTCTCCAGAGATCGAGGATTTCTTCGCTGCCTAATGTGCGTTCTTCCGCTTCCACAATCTCAACACTCACTTTTCCGACATGGCTGCCTTCAACGGATCCTCCCAGGTTGGCTCCTGACTCATCACGGGTCCCGAAACCCACGTTCCGTCGCACGAGTTTAATCAGGGAATTGCCATGTTCCTGCTGATACTCCTGATCCAGTGCCTCAAACTCCTCTTGAATCCTGCGTGTCGTTTCTCCGGTAATCGACTGGGGAGTGCCATCGGGAAACTCGACCGTTGCTTCGATCATGCGGAAATCGGTTTTCGGAAAGATATTGAAAGGCGCAAAGCCCCCCATGATCAATCCTGCCGAGAGCAGCACCAGGGCTCCCGCGACTGCCAGTGAAGAGGAAGGATAGTTCAATGCCGCCTTGAGGACAGGCAGGTAAACGCGTTCAATAAACCATTCCAGTTTTCGACTGACAAAACCAGGCTCCTGTTTTTGCACTGTTCCCTCTTCGGGCGGTTTCCCATGTGCCAGGTGGCAGGGAAGAATAAACGTACTTTCCAGCAGTGAAATCAACAGCATGGCGATCACCGCGATCGGCATGACGGCGATGAATTTCCCCATGATGCCCGAGACGAACAACAGCGGCATAAAAGCAATTACCGTTGTCGTGACCGAAGCACAGACAGACGGTAATACTTCTGTAGCGCCGTCAATGGCGGCGGTGACAAATGATTTTCCCATCTGTCGATGTTCATAGATATTTTCCCCCACCACAATCGCGTCATCGACGACAATTCCCAGCGCCATCAGGAAGGCAAACATCGAAAGCATATTCAATGTCTGGCCGGTGTAATACAGAACAATACAGGCACCAAACATCGAAATCGGGATTCCCAGCGCCACCCAGAATGCGAGTCGAAATTCCAGAAAGATGGCCAGTGTAATAAAGACCAGAATCAGTCCCTGCAAACCGTTGCGGGTCAGCAGGTCCATACGGTCACGCACGTCAACGGACTGGTCTTTCCACAGTTTCAGTGAATACCCTTCAGGCAGCCTGGCTGTTTCGACGTATGCCCTGACTTCCTCCACAATCGCCAGCAGGTCTTCCTGGCTGGTCCGCTCAACGGCAACCGACAGGGCCGGCTTGCCATTGATTTCACTGATCATGGTTGTATCGGCAAATTCGTCCTTCACGTTTCCCAGGTCGCCTACCGTCAACACGACCCCCCCCGCTTCAGTGACGAGCGGGATCTTCTCAATTTCTCTGCCGATCAGGCGTTTATTTTTACCGCGCACCAGCACGACCTCCGAAGCGGTATTCAGCTTACCACCAGGCAGTTCCATATTTTCTCTGCGTACGGTCCGCGCGACATCCTGTAGAGTCAGCCCATACTTCCGCAGGGTGGCTTCAGGAATTTCGATATCAATCTGGTAATCACGGGCCCCGGCAATATTGGCCTGCGAGACGGATTTCAGCTGCATCAGTTCATCACGGATTCGTTCTGACAGGTTTCGCAATTCCAGGGCACTGCTTTCGTCATTGGCTTCCGGGCCAATCACGGCAACTTCAATGGCCACCTGCCGAAATGTGATCTGCTGAATTTCGGGATCTTCTGCCAGCTCCGGAAAACTGGGAATACGATCGATTTCGGAGCGAACCTCATTCAGAATTTTCTGCACATCAGGCACATCTGCCCGTAACTCCAGGACCAGGGATCCTGCTCCCTCAGTGGCAATCGACGTCATTTTTTTGATGCCGTCAATGGCGCGAACGGCCTCTTCCATTTTCTGACAGATGCCTTCTTCAACCTCGTCGGGACTGGCGCCGGGATACGGGACCGAGACCAGAATGATTTCCAGTTCAAATTCCGGAAATACTTCGCGGCGCATCATCATCAGCGAAACCAGGCCCACGCCCAGCACAGTGACCATCAGCGTATTCATCGCAGGAGAATTGTTGATGGCCCATTTTATAATCGACCTCATCCTGCGTCTCCCTCACTCACCACCATACCTTCATCGGCGGTGCTGAGTGGCGAGATGACCACACGGTCTCCCGGTTTCAACCCCGAGGCTCCCTGTTCGACCAGCATTTGCTCTCCACTCATGTCGACCACCCGGACTTTTTCGGAATGCAGCTTGCCATCGCGGACCACCCAGACCAGGTTTCCCGGCCGAATCGCCATCTCGGGAATTTCCAGCAGGGAAACATGACCCTTGAGCTGAATATCCACCACAACAAACATCCCGCGCGTCAACGGAGGAGCGCCGACAATCTTTTGTGCAGGTTTCCCATTCACCAATATGGCGGAAGGCCGCGGATCAGACACAATAATCCGACAGGGAACGGTTCTCGTTTTTTCATCCAGCCCGATGCCGTCGAAGCGGGACAATTCCCCATCCCAGACAAACTTGCGGCCTCCCATCTCATAGGAAATCTTCACAGGCAGTTGGGGCAGTTGATATCCCAGATCGTGGCGATGGGATTGACTGGCTTTGTCGAGACTGACCTGGGCAGATTGAGCAGCATGCTGCCAGAGCAGAGAAAGTTCTTCCATCCGCAGATCAGTACTGACCTCTACGGCAGAGGTGTCTTCAATCGTCACCAGCGGGTCACCGACTTTGACATAACCATCCTGCTCGACCGAGTCTTCCACAATCACACCATTGATCGGAGAGTAGATCCGGGTGCGGCTGAGATCCAGCCTGGCGCGAGACAGTTGCACTCCCACCAGTTGACGGGCATGCATCATTCGCTGTCGTTTCGATCGCAGCAGGTCGGCTTCGTTGGTTAACTTCTGCAACGCATTGCGAGCGGCCAGTTCACTGCGTTTGGCTTCTTCCAGTTCGGTATCGGAAACCACATTTCTGGCCCGTAATTTTTCCACGCGATTCAAGTGCGATTGCTGCAGACGCACTTCTTCATGCGCCAGATCAATCATCGCTTTGGAGTTATCGATTTCGACTTCCAGTTCATCGATAACATCCTGGGCCTGCGCTTCTTCCTGGATCAGCCGCTTGACCTCGAGTTCATAATTCTCGGGATCAATCTGAATCAGCAGATTCTCAGTCCCCTCTGCCGCACGCTCCTGGTCGGTTGCTTTACGAACCAGGTTCCCGACTTTGCAGCCATCCCGAGTCAAAATCACCCGTCCCGCTACTTCTGCGGCCAGCTTCACTTCACGGGAAGGGACCACCGACCCGTCAACGGTAACGTTAAACCCGGAATCGGTCAGTGTCACAGGCTGGGTTAAAACCAGGGGCGCGGAACGGGCCAGCAGCTTCTCGTTCTGTTCCGGCTCTTTTTTCATCGCCATTAACACAACCAAGCTGCCACCACCCGCAGCTAAAATGATCACCGGAAGCAAGAAATGCTTCAGCTTTTTATAAAAACTGCGTGATTTCTGATTTTTGAAGTCTGACATGATTATTTTCTAACGTGAATTGCATCACAAATGAAATTGACAGTGAAACGCAGAAGGTCAATAACAGTTATTCAGCAGTAATACCTTGATCCAGAAAGTTCCGTTTGAATTCGACTCAGTTTTGTTGATTATTGTGTACCAGCCCGGTTCAGATCCGGTTAAGTGATGAAGAAGATTCTATTTCCGACGAGAGGTATTCGTGTTTCAGATTTTTGATTGCGGCCAGGGAAAACTGCAGAATATGTTCGATGATCTGTTCGGTATTATAATGTAATTTCTGTTCTTCCTGTCCCAGCATCAGGGTAACCAAGCCGCCGGAAACACGATAGAACTGACATTGAGCGGCGATACTGAAGATACACTGCATTCGCCGATAGTCCGGCACATCGTCTCCCAGAATTTCCAGCAGAATTTTGTCAGCGATATTTACAAAGGGACGAAACAGTTCCTGCACCAGATGCTCACACGCCTGCGTGGGGCGCAACACTTCCCGCATGATCAAATGATTACTCCAGGAAAGCTCTCCTGTTCCCAACATGCGCCGCACCAGTGTAACGACCCAATCTTCCAGTTTTTGTTCGGGGGGAGTATTCTCAGTCCATTCCGGCAAGGGAGCCCGGGAAACGCCCATCTGTTTTGCCAGACAGATCACTTCCAGGTAAAGCTGCTCTTTATCGCCAAAATAATAATTGACGCTCGCCAGATTCACATCCGCCTTCTGACAGATTTCACGCACCGTTGCTTTCTCAAAGCCTTTCTCTGAGAAAACCGGCCCCGCTGCTTCCAGCAGTTTTTCACGGACGTTAATTTTAATTGTGGACATGATATCAGGATTCCAGTTATTTGTAGCGCTCATAGACCCGTCTGACAATCGGGTGTTCTCAGACTGGTTGAGATATTTTAAACCCACCGTTTTAAACAATTGTATTAAACAAGCGTTTAAATTCAAAGCAAATTTTTGGGAAATCCATTCCGATCACCATATCCCACTATACTATAAAGACTTACAGAACTATATCCCCCAGGACTGTATCGCCGGAGATTATCACTGGAATTCGCTTCATCACGGCAATAATTTGTCAAAAATGCAGAATTTTGACCGCTGATCCAGAAATCAGCTGGCGAAGCGTTCGGGGCCTTCTTCGCGGAGTTCAAACCGCTCAAACCCGGATTCATCCAGGCGTTGCCTGAGAAGTTCTCTCCACAGCTTTTGAGGCAGTCCATTCAAGATTCCGTACAGGACCATTCCGATTGTGAGACTGGCGACTTCAACGACGCGCATCGGCAGCGAAAACTGCTTCAAATCGGCATATATTTCCTCGGCACTGCAATATTCACCAAACTTCTGATCGTGGTACATAAATTCCACGCCTGAGAAATCTTTGCTCCATTCATAATCAAATGGACCAAATTCTCTTCTACGATGGAGAACCCAGAAGCGGGTTCCCTCAAAGCGTATTCCGTGGGTACCTTCCAAAACCAATGTTCCTGAAAAGAGACTGGTACACTCGAGCGCCATAAATACATGAAACCTCAGATCAACCAGTGGGAATTAAAATGGACTACAAATCATACGTCAATGTCCTGCTTTTGCGAAGTCCGTTTTTGAACCAAAGGTAACTGTTTTCTGTCTCTGCAATACGACGGTGATTTAATTTTTTTCTGGAACTCTTCGTAACTGCCTAAAAATAAACCAACATAAGTCGATATCTGAACAGAACTTGCTATTATCGTACTCAGTCGGAATTTCAACCCGGATCCCTTCACAACCCAGGCTCAATGAAACACACAGACCCTTACATTACGGCGGTAGACGTGGTCCGCAAATTACGGGACGCCGGCTTTCAGGCATTATGGGCTGGCGGCTGCGTGCGTGATCTTCTTCTGCACAAAGAGCCCAAAGATTTTGACGTCGCCACGAATGCCCTCCCGGAAGAAGTCCGCACGCTGTTTGGAAAAAAACGCACCCTGGCAGTGGGTGCCAGTTTCGGTGTCATTATCGTCCGCGGACACCGGCCCGACTGTGATGTAGAGGTCGCTACATTTCGCAGCGAAGGTCCCTACCTGGATGGTCGTCGGCCCGAACACGTCAAGTTCACCACAGCCGAAGAAGATGCGCAGCGTCGGGACTTTACCATCAACGGGATGTTTTACGACCCGATCAACGACGCGATCTTCGATTATGTAGGCGGCAAAGCCGATCTCAACCAGCATGTCATCCGGGCGATTGGAAATCCGCTGGCACGGATGCAGGAAGATAAACTGCGCCTGCTCCGCGCCATTCGCTTCGCGGCCACGCTCCACTTCCAACTGGAAGAAGCAACGCGGCAGGCAGTGCAATCGATGGCAGATCAGATCAATGTGGTCAGCCCCGAACGGATTGCCGATGAGCTGCGCAAGATGCTGATTCACCCGACCCGCGGGCAGGCGATTGAACTGGTACAGCAGACAGGGCTACTCAAACAGGTTCTGCCCGAACTGGCTCCCCTCTGGGAAGCATCCGAGTACAATCATCTCTGGCTCCAGACACTCGATCGATTAAAACTGGTCAGCACCCACAGCTTCGAGACCGCTTTCGCGACTCTGCTGCTGGACTTACCCGCAGCAGGACCCGCTGAGCGTCTGGAGGAAATCTTTGAGATCTGCAAACGCCTGCGATTTTCCAACCATTCCCTGAATCTGGTCCATTGGCTGGTACAACAGCGAAACAGTCTGGAACAGGCCTCAGTCATGAAACTGTCTCGACTCAAGCGTCTGCTCGCCAGTGAAGATTGCCCGCATCTGTTTGAATTGATCGCAGCCGATTTAAGTTCTCGAAAACTACCACTGGACGACCTTGAATTTTGCCGACAGTATCGTGATCATACTCCCAGAGAGGTCTTGAATCCTCCTCCACTGATCTCGGGCAATGACCTGATTGACCTGGGTATCAAATCGGGTCCTCAATTCAAAAAACTGCTGACGCAGATTCAGGATGCCCAGTTGGAAGAACAGATAGAGACACGGCAAGAAGCATTTGTGCTGCTGAGCCAGATACTTCAGAAATAGACATCATTTTCGTTTTTTTAACAGCAGTACGCTGAGGTTTTCTCATGGCTGATTTAGTTCGCATTGGCATCATTGGAGCAGGTGCCGTCTCCGATTACCATCATGTTCCCGGCATTAATCTTGATCCGCGTGCGGAACTGGTTTCCATCTGCGATCCTAATTCGGAGCTGCTGGCCCAACGTCAGTCAGACTGGGGAAAAACCAAAGTATCCACGCGATTCGAAGATATGGCGGAAGATCCTGATGTCGATGCCGTGATCATTGCCACCCCCAATTTCACCCATCATGAAATCGCGTTAGCCTGTATCAAAGGCGGCAAGCACGTGATGTGTGAAAAACCACTGGGATTGAACTATACCGAATCCGCCGAGATGTATCGGGCAGCCCGGGACGCCAATCTGCGTCACATGACCGCATTCACCTACCGCTTCGCACCTTCAATGCGGTATGTAAAACATCTCGTCTCTTCCGGTGCCCTGGGAGAACCGCGCCACTTTCGCAGTCAGCGTTTTCTCGACTGGCCTGAATCCAGCTGGGGCTGGCGACAGAGTAAAAAACTGGCCGGCGCTGGCGACCTGTTTGACATGACCATTCACCGGATCGATTTTGCCCAGGACCTTCTGGGGCCGATCAAAAGTATCTGCGGTGCGGTCGCCCGGTTTGTTCCCCGTGACAAAACAGCCGAAGGGGAACCCTGTGAGCCGTCTGAAGTGGATGACTGGTCGTCCCTGATCGGTCAGTTCGAAAACGGGGCCGTCGGAGTCTGGGAAGGCAGCACCCTGATGAAAGGTTACCACAACGATGGCTTCGGCTACGAATGGGCTGAGGTCAATGGTTCAGAAGGTTCCGCCGCCTATCAGTTGACCGACCCCAATAATATTCTGATCGGTAAACCGGGACAGACCATGGAAAAGTTGCCTGTTCCCGACGAATACCTGGTAATCGAAGGCAGCCCCCGCAAGCCTCACGAAGGGGTTCCCAGCACGGTATTCCGGTATGACCTGGTCTATGAATTTGTGTCTGCGATCGTGGAAGAGCGGGATGCGATTCCCGGTTTTGATCATGGAGCTTCAGCCCAGCTCGTGGCTGACTCCGTGCTGGAATCGTTTGACAAACGCACCTGGATCGACATCAACTGCGACCTGTAAGTTTCAGAACGTCAGCTGGTAACGCATCATTCCCGTCGGCGAAATATCGTAATTGCCGATGTCGGATTTGTATTCCAGCTTACGATTGAAGACGAAACCGACCTCCAGTTTGCTGATCATCCCGCCTTCATGTTTTGTTTCGAGACCACCGATCAGGCGCAGGTCACTGTAAGTCGCAATGTCATCAAAGCCCGCTGAGCCGCGTCGTATCCCCCACGAACCACCGCCAAACTCCCCTGCCACATAGGCCCAGCGCTCGAGCGTCTCTGTTTTTTCGATACGGTAGGTGTATTTGGGTTTGGGGAAAATCAGCTCCAGCCGCGATCCCTCACTGAACCACATAATCATCCCCGCTGCAGGTAACAGCGCGATGTCTTCACGGTCCAGATACACCACCCCCATTACAAACTGCTTGGAGCGGGAATGCACATAATAGGCGAGCCCTTTTCCGGTGATCCGCAGTGAATCCGAAGTCACATTTTTGAAATCACTGTAAACGCCCGGAGCCACTTCCAACTCATAAGACCACTTTTCGTTCTGTTTTTTGAACCAGCGAAATGCGACCGAAGTATCGTAAACCCGCGCCGGCAGATCGGTCTGCACAGGACCATCCAGGTAGTGCACCCCGAAATAGGGTGTGACTGAAAAACCTTCAAACCGGGGAACTTCGATTGTTTCAGACAGATTGATACTGAAAATCCCCAGATCATCGTCGGTTCCCGGCAGCCAGGTCACCCCGGCATCAGCCTGCTTATGAGAAATGAGCGGCACAATCGCATCACAGTCGACACAATCATCGCCGGGGTCTGCCCAACTCTGATCGTCTTCCAGTAACTGGGGGGGAATGCCCAATGCTTCTCGGGAATCTGCATCAAGCACATTGGGAACCTGGGGAGACTGGCTCACCTGTTCGATCTCCGCATCTCGAGGCATAAAAATAGTTCGGTGCTGCAGTGGCTGTGAACTGTCCGCACCAGCCCCCCCCGTCTTCTGGACAGACGAACTCTGGGCCCATGCCTTACCATCGACACTCCCCATACTGAGCGCACATAGGGTAATGACCAGCAATGCAGTCTGGCGGGACTGATAAGACATGACTGAAGATCCCAAATTGACGATAAGGATTTACCTGGATATCAATCTCTCAGCCCGGGCGTAAAACCGGGATCAGACAGATGAGAGGTGGTAAGGTGAGGTAGTTGTGAGAGAGGTAGTTGTGAGTACAGTGTGAAATATCAGGGATGGTGTTTAAGGTCAACCCGAATTCCGATCCGGGGTTCTCTCAAATTCTCTGTAAAAATGCCCTGCCCTGATCGTTGCCCCTTACCATGCTAGATGTTAGAATCAAATTCCTTACACAGAATATATACATTCGAACATAGCAATTTTCTTTTATCAGGAACTATTGAGAAATGGGACGTGTTGAAAAAGGGCGTGAACTTGCCCAACGTCGAGTCCGCAAACACAAGCTGAAACAGCTCCGCGAAAAGTTTGCCAAAGCCAAAGATCCTTCGGAAAAAGAAGCGATCAAAGAAAAAGTTCGCAAAATCAGCCCCTTCACTGTCCTGGAAGAATCTGCGTAAGCAGTCCCGACAGTGGCCGTTGATGAGGAAACAGGACGCTGACTCAATGGAAGCCAGCGTCGTTTTTTCATGCGCCGCGTGAACCTGATACCTGAATAATAAAATCAGCCCCGGAACAACTTCCAGGGCTGATTGTCATTAATAGCGAGAGTTCAAGACTACCTTCCAGAAAACAAGAACAGCCCCTCATGGGCATCCACGTGAATCGTGGCTCCCTCTTCAAAATCTCCCGAGAGCAGTTTGTTCGCCAGTTCGTTCTGCAGGTTCTGCTGGATCGCCCGCTTCAAGGGTCGGGCTCCATATACTGGATCATAGCCTTCCTCCGCCAGCAAATCCTTGGCAGCAGGTGTCACCTCCAGCGTGTAACCATTGTTTTCCACCAGCCGGGAAAGGTTCTGCAACTGCAGATCCACAATCTGGCGGATCTCTTCCCGCCCTAACGGATGGAATACGATCACTTCATCAATCCGGTTCAGAAACTCCGGCAGAAACTCATGCTGCAGTGCATCCATGACCCGGTTGTGAATCAGGTCCTCGTCTTCCTTACCGGACAGATCCATAATCATCTGGCTGCCGATATTGGAAGTCATCACCACGATCGTATTCGAGAAATCGACCGTTCGCCCATGACTGTCCGTCAGACGTCCGTCATCCAGCAGTTGCAGCAGAATATTAAACACATCCCGATGAGCTTTTTCGACTTCATCCAAGAGGACGACCGAGTAAGGCTGCCTTCGTACCGCTTCGGTCAGGCGGCCCCCTTCTTCATAACCGACATAGCCGGGAGGGGCACCAATCAGTCGCGCAACAGAATGCTTTTCCATGAATTCGCTCATATCGATTCGGATCATGTTGCGCTCATCATCAAACAGAAATCCTGCCAGCGCCTTACACAATTCGGTTTTCCCCACACCCGTCGGTCCGAGGAACATGAACGACCCGATCGGTCGATTCTGGTCCTGCAGCCCGGAGCGTGAACGACGAACCGCATTCGAGACGGCCTGTACCGCTTCATGCTGATTGATCATTCGCTTATGAATTTCGTCTTCCATCCGCAGAAGTTTTTCGCGTTCTCCCTGCAACATCTTTGAAATCGGAATTCCGGTCCACATGCTGATCACCTTGGCAATGTCTTCCGATGTGACCTCTTCACGCAGCAGGCGCTCACCACCCACATCGCCAAGCTCTGTCACCTTTTGCTCCATCTCAGCCAGTCGCTGACGCGCGGCGTTCAATTCCTGCTCTGCATTGTAAGCCTGCGAATAGTCTTCATTGGAATTCGTCTGCTGCGCCCGATGAAACGCCTGCTCATAGGCGGTATTCAGCCGATCGATCTCTTCCTTTAAAGGCTGCAATCCGGACAGCGCCTCTTTCTCTGTCTCCCAGCGTGTCTTCAGTGCGTTGACGCTTTCTTCACGATCCGCAATCTGTTTGCGCAGTTCCTTCAACCGCTCCTGACTGTCGGGCGTCGTTTCTGTCGCCAGCGCAGCCGCTTCAATCTGCATCCGGGTTAATTGCCTGGTGGCCTCATCAATTTCTGCAGGCATGGAATCCATCTCCATCCGCAGTTGGCTGGCAGCTTCATCGACCAGGTCGATCGCTTTGTCCGGCAGGAACCGATCATTGATATACCGATCCGATAACGTCGCGGCATTAATCAATGCATCATCCATGATCCGGACTCCATGGTGAGTTTCATAGCGTTCTTTCAACCCCCGCAGGATGGAGATCGTATCTTCGACCGTCGGTTCAGTCACCATTACCGGTTGAAAACGTCGTTCCAGCGCAGGATCTTTTTCAATGTACTTGCGATACTCGTCCAGTGTGGTCGCTCCCACACAGTGCAGTTCTCCCCGGGCCAGGGCCGGTTTCAGCAGATTCGAAGCATCCGCGCCCCCCTCCGCTGCGCCTGCCCCCACGACGGTATGCAACTCGTCGATGAACAGAATAATCTGCCCCTTCGCCGCTTCGATCTCTTTGAGAACCGCTTTCAGGCGATCTTCAAATTCTCCCCGATATTTGGTGCCTGCAATCAGGGCTCCCATATCCAGGGCAATCACGCGTTTATTTTTCAGGTTTTGAGGCACATCTCCCATCACAATCCGATGCGCGAGGCCTTCCACAATCGCTGTTTTCCCGACACCAGCTTCACCGATGAGCACGGGATTATTTTTCCGACGCCGGGACAGAATCTGTATCACGCGTCGGATCTCCTGATCGCGACCAATCACCGGATCGATTTTACCCTGTCGGGCAAGTTCGACGAGATCTTTACCATACTGTTCCAGCGACTGGTATTTTTCTTCGGGGCTCTGGTCGGTGACACGCTGTCCGCCCCGCACTGCCTGCAATGCCGAGAGCACGTCGTCCTCTTCAATCCCGTTCAACTCCAGAATCCGCTTGGGTTGATCATCAACAGTCGTAAACGCCAGCAGTAGATGCTCTGTGGAAACAAAATTGTCCTGCATCTGATCTGCACGATCCTGCGCTGCCTGCAAGACTTTCAGTAAGGCCTGCCCCACGCCCACCTGCATCGTTGCCCCAGAAACTTTCGGAAGACGACTGATTTCATCATCGACCATTTTCTGCAGTTGAGACAGATTGGCACCGATCTTCTGAATCAGCGGCTTGACGACTCCCTGCTCTTCATCCAGCAATGCTTTAAGCAGATGCAACGGCTTGATTTCCTGCTGCCCAAAATCTTCTGCTGTCTGCTGAGCCCGCTGGACGGCTTCCTGGGCCTTCACAGTCAACTTTTCGAATCGAAACGCCATAATCAACCCCCCGTTATTCTGTTAAACTGCGCAGCAACTCAACAACCTGAATTATCATATCAGATAATGGGCTGGCAAGTAGTGCTTGTATGATAAAAATTAAGTGAATCAGACTCGGTGAATGAAGTGAAAATTGAGACTGACTGCAGGTGTGATACTGCCTATCGACAGTATTTCAGAAATGCTTTTCTAGGCAGGAAGCCGGGGCCCGGGAGATTACCTGGGCCCCGCTCCTTATCTTTAAGAACTGATCAGTCCTTTTTCTCAAACTCGGCATCAATCACATCTTCTTCATCCGATGCTGCTGCACCACCGCCTTCCGGAGCGGCTCCTTCGGCTGCTCCTGCTTCCTGGCTGGCTTTATACATCTGCTCGGTGAAGGCATGTGTGGCCTGCTGCAAAGATTCACAAGCCGAATTGATGGCGGCAACATCTTCCGTTTCGAGAGCATCATTCACTTTCTTGACAGATGCTTCGATCGCAGATTTTGAGGACTCATCAATTTTTTCCGCATGTTCTTTTAACAGTTTTTCGACATCGTACACAATGCGGGAACCGTTGTTCTTTGCTTCAGCCAGTTCTTTTTTCTTCTTGTCTTCATCAGCGTGTGCTTCTGCCTGTTTCTTCATATCTTCGATTTCAGATTCAGACAATCCGCTCGACTGTTCGATTTTGACCGAGGTCTCCTTACCGGTGGCCACATCCTTGGCCGACACATTCAGAATCCCGTTGACATCAATATCAAACACCACTTTGATCTGGGGAACACCACGCGGTGCCGGCGGAAGCTCTTCCAGGTTGAACTGACCCAGCAGCCGGTTGTCGCTGGCCATCTGCCGTTCGCCCTGGAACACTCGGACGGTTACCGCGGTCTGATTGTCAGCAGCCGTCGAGAACACCTGATCTTTCGTCACAGGAATCGTGGTATTGCGCTCAACCAGTTTGGTCATGACGCCACCTTCCGTTTCAATCCCCAGAGACAGCGGCGTGACGTCAAGCAGTACCACGTCCTGAACATCACCAGAGATAATCCCTCCCTGAATCGCGGCACCAATTGAAACGACTTCATCCGGGTTCACGCCCTTGTGAGGCTCTTTACCGAAGATTTTCTTGACAAATTCCTGAACCTTGGGAACACGCGTGGAACCACCCACCAGCACGACTTCGTCAATATCGCTGGGGCTGAGGCCGGCATCTTTCATGGCCTGCTCAACTGGTTGACGACAGCGTTCCACCAGGGGATCGATCAGCTTTTCGAATTCAGACCGGGTAATCGCCATCTGCAAGTGCTTGGCACCACTGCTGTCAGCGGTGATGAAAGGCAGATTGATGTCGGTTGTCTGCGAAGAGGACAGTTCTTTCTTGGCCTTTTCCGCAGCTTCCCGCAGACGCTGCAACGCCATGGCATCGCTCCGCAGGTCAATCCCCTGCTCTTTCTTGAACGAGTCTGCGATGTGGTTGATCAGCTCTTCATCGAAATCGTCACCACCCAGGTGGCCATCCCCGTTCGTGCTCAAAGTTTCGATGACTTCATCACCTACTTCAAGAACAGAAACGTCAAACGTACCGCCACCGAAGTCGAACACGACGATCTTTTCGTCGCTCTTTTTCTCCAGGCCGTAAGCCAGAGCGGCCGCGGTGGGCTCGTTGATGATTCGTGAAACTTCCAGCCCGGAGATCTGACCGGCGTCTTTGGTCGCCTGCCTCTGGGCATCATTGAAGTAGGCGGGCACGGTCACAACCGCTTTATTGACTTTATGCCCCAGGTAGCTCTCGGCAGCTTCTTTCAGTTTTCGCAGTATGGAAGCGGAAATTTCGGGTGGCGTATAGGTTTTGCCGCCCGCTTCAATTTTCACGTAATCTTCCGGACCGCCGATAATCCCGTAGGGAACGATCTTTTCTTCGCTCTGGACTTCGTTATGACGACGTCCCATAAAGCGTTTCACAGAATAGACCGTATTCTTAGGATTGGTAACCGCCTGACGCTTGGCAGGTTCACCCACCAGCGTTTCTCCCTTGTCCGTGAATGCCACGACACTGGGAGTGATACGGTTTCCTTCCAGGTTGGGGATTACTTTCGCTTCTCCCCCTTCCATGATTGAGACCACTGAGTTAGTTGTGCCTAAATCAATACCGATGATTTTTTCACCTGACGACATGTGAGTTTCCCCTCTTTCTTTATTCGTATTTCAGATCTGTACAAAGCTCATTTATCGGGAAAACTCTCCCCGCCTTATACATCCCCATTTTGCCTGACTGTGGTTGATTCAATTCTACCTGAAAACACAGGCTGCCGTGCTAAACAGCAATGTGCGTGCCAAGCTGAACAGCTCTGACATCAACAACACATAAGTCATTTATTTAATTAAACTTAACGATTACAGATGTTTTTCAGTCAGAAAAACGCACTCTCCGGAGCTGCCATTTTGACATCAACACTGTCCAGCTTTGCCTCTGCGGCAGAGTGACATATTGGCAGTCAAATTCCCCAAGCCTCTGGAATAAAGGCTAAACAGTTAACAGGTCAGGCCTAACCGCTTGACAGTCCCTGAAGGCGGCGGTACAAACTAGAACTATTGAAAATCGGCTGGGATACAGGCATTCCTTTTGCTTTTGTCTTCATTGAAGCTGGCTTTCCATCGCTTCTAAATGTTTATTTTATAATATTTTAAGTGAATAATTCAAGAATGCGATTGAGGAGAAATCCGAAGTTAATCAATTCTTAAGGGATTGTAATCCAATTGTGAAACTGGCAGTAAGCAATGAAACACAACCACGGAAGGCGTGTGATCTGGCTGCGGTTAATTTTCTGAGAGACAGAAACGAGACTCACATCCTGAAAGATTCCGATGGCCAAGAAAAAAGCGGTTAGTAAACGAGCTTCTGACAGTAAACCGAAACCGTCAGCCAAGAAAAAAGTGGTCCGCGCCAGCACGAAACGAAACCCCGCATCGCTTCAGTCCGAACTCAAAAAGCTTGACCGCGACATTGTTAAAATGGTCAACAAACGCTGTGCGATGACGGTCAAGCAGATCAAATCGGATCCTGAGCCTCGTAAGGCCATGTTTGATCCCAAATCAGATGAAGAACTGCGCGAAACAATTGAAAAACTGAATGAATCCGGCCCCCTGACCAACAATGCCATCCGGGGAATTTTCCGCCAGATTCTCAGTTCTGCCCGCCGACAGATCCACCCACAACGCGTTGCCTACCTCGGGCCCGCCTACAGCTATACACACCTGGCGGCCCTGGAACGGTTTGGTGAAGGTGCCGACATGGTTCCTGTGAACACCATCGGGTCCGTATTTGAAGAAGTCAATCGAGGTAACACCGAGTTTGGTGTGGTTCCCATTGAAAACAGCACTGATGGGCGGGTGGTCGACACCCTCGACATGTTCACCCGACTCCCGCTGCGGATCTGTGGTGAAGTACTGATCGCCGTACACCACAATCTGCTGGCACGTTGTGAGCGGAGTGAAATCACGGAAATCTACAGCAAACCACAGGCACTCTCGCAGTGCCGTGAATGGCTCTCCCGCAATATGCCCCAGGCACACCTGCATGAAGTCACCAGCACTTCCACCGCAGCACAGCTGGCAGCAACCAAGCCAGGAGCCGCAGCGGTCGCCAGTCATCAGGCCTCAGTAGAATATGACCTGCAGATTATCGTGGAAGGCATTGAAGACAACGCCAACAATGTCACCCGCTTTGCTGTTATCGGCGAAGAGGTCTGCGATCCCACCGGTAAAGACCGGACCGCGATCCTGGTCCAGATCGCTCACAAGGCAGGCTCACTGGCGGACACACTGCAGATCTTCAAGAAAAACAAGGTGAACCTGACCTGGATCGAGTCCTTCCCGCTCAGGGGAGAAGAGCCGGGATATCTGTTCTTTATTGATTTTGAAGGTCATGTTCAGGAACCCCATATTAAACGGACCCTGAACGAACTGGAAAAACGTGTGGTTCGCCTGGAAACAATGGGTTCCTATCCCCGCAGTGGGATTCGGGAGTAACCGCATTTAACGATTGAGCCCCTGTCTCGCCTGTTTTGACTCTGCTGTTTCATGAGAATTACGTGAAAACAGCGGTCATTTCAGGATTACCAGCCCCAATCCTTGAATCATTGCGTTTGACTCAATAACTTATGCAGCAGCTTTGACTGCTGTTCAGAACCGACAGCCATAATGGAATTGACGGTCAGAATTCTGTTCTCGCTTCGAATTGTGCCACCAGATTTCTGGCGAAATCCGTTTCTGTACAGCCACTACCAATCTTCACCTTACTTCAACCACGGGATTAATTATGCGTCGCTTTCTTGTAGCCGGTAACTGGAAAATGAATACCACCAAAGAATCCGGTGCACAGCTGGCCCAGGCCCTGGCTGCCGAAGTGCCATCAGAAAATCCTGCCGTTGAAGTTTTGGTCTGTCCTCCGTTTCCCTACCTGACCACGATTGGCGATATCGTCTCTGGCTCAGGCGTCGGCTATGGTGCCCAAAACTGCTATCATGAAGCTCCGGGAGCCTTTACCGGTGAAACCGCGACCGAAATGCTGACCGATATCGGTTGCCGTTCCGTCATTCTGGGACACAGCGAACGCCGTCATGTCCTCAAGGAAACTGATGCAGACATCAATCTCAAAGTCAAAAAGGCCCTCGAATCCGGCCTGCAGGTCATTCTGTGTGTTGGTGAATTACAGAGTGAACGTGAATCAGATCAGACAGAAGCCGTACTCAACACGCAAATGACCGGTGGTCTGGCAGATGTAGACGGCTCTGCTTTTGGACAGATCGTCATCGCCTATGAACCAGTCTGGGCCATCGGCACCGGTTTAACTGCCAGCCCTGAACAGGCAGAAGCCGCTCATCTCTACCTGAGAAACTGGTTAAAAGACCAATATTCTGCAGAAATCGCAGACACCACCCGAATTCTGTATGGTGGCAGTGTCAAACCGGACAACGCGAAAGAACTGCTTTCCCAGGAAAACGTCGACGGCGCACTGGTCGGGGGAGCAAGCCTCAAAGCAGAGCTCTTTATCCCCATCATTCAGGCTGCTGTGGAGTTATCCGCCGAATAGTCCTGAGTTTCTGCCATTTTGACGACACTCCGATTCCAGAATCGATTTACAGATCGTATGTCATTACTGTATGATGCAGGCGATCTGGAGCGCATCACATTTAACCATAGCGTCTCTCTATCTGTTTTACTCGGCTCTAATGACCCTGGAGACGCTTGAGTAATACTGGACACAATCCAGCTTCATCAATTGCGGGTGATGCTGTCAACTCGTACAGAAGATATATTAAGCCATTTAGGATGACACAATGATTTTTGCGACGTTCCTGGAAGCCATTACGGATCCTGCTACCATACTGATGACATTTCTGATGTTCTTCGGAGTCCTGTTGATCATCATCATCCTGCTGCAAAAAGGCCGTGGCGGCGGGCTGGCTGGTGCCTTCGGTGGTGCCGGCGGTCAAAGCGCGCTGGGAACCAAAGCCGGTGATGTTTTCACAAAAATCACAATCGTCATGGCTGTGATCTGGGTGATCCTGGCGGGTGTCTCTGGCATCACCACACGCGCCAGCTCCGGAAAATACAGCGGTGGCAGCGCTGCCGTTTCTGAAGAGACTTCCATTGGTGCTGCTGACGACGCTAAAGAGAACGAAGAAGAGAAACCGGCTGCTGATGAAAAAACCGAAGGTGGTCCTGTCTTCACACCGGCAAAAGATCTCACTGAAAAAGAGACAAAAGCCGCCGATGAGAAAACACCTGCAGCCACGGATGAGAAAGCAACCACGCCGGCTGAACCTGGTAGTGAGGCTGCTCCCAAAGCTGACGCTCCGAAAGAAGAACCAAAACAGGAAACTCCTGCGAAACCTGAGACTACCGACTCTCAACCCAAGTCAGAATAGTCAACTCTGCTGAACCCTGTGTTCCGCGAAAGTGTTGATGGTTCTCTTAACCTCCTAGATTCCTGTTATTCAGAAAAGAGTGTGTTGTGCTGCTGGGCATGACTGGTTTTGGAAGTGCGACCGCAGAAGATGACCGGCTTTCGGTCAATGCCGAGCTACGTACTGTCAACAATCGCTACCTGAAAGTTTCCACCCGCTACCCGGATTTCTACGCTAAGCTGGGAAGCCAGATCGAAAAATTGATTCGGGGCTCCATCGCACGCGGGACGGTTAACCTCACGCTCCGAATTGACAGCCTGGATCGGACCAGCGATTACCTGCTGGACGAAGAAGTCATCAAACAGTACTGGGAACAGCTCAAACACCTGTCCGAAGTCTGTCGCACTCCCCTGCCCGATCATGTCGACAGCCTGTTGACTTTACCCGGTGCCGCAATCGACAATTATTCCCGCTCCCATACCCCCGAATCGGACTGGCCACTGATTGAACAGGCGATTCGCGGCGCATTGCAGGAACTGACTGAGTTTCGCAAGAAAGAAGGGGAATCGGCCCAGGCAGACCTCGAATGCAGTAACCAGGTGATCCGCCAGCAACTGGAAGTAGTCAAAGAGAAGGCGCCGCGTGTGGTCACCAGCTACCGCGATCGCCTGCATCAGCGTCTGACAGACCTGCTCAAAGACCAGGATGTCGAACTCGACCCTGAAAGCCTGATCCGGGAAGTCAGCATGTTTGCAGATCGTTGTGACATCAACGAAGAAATCAGTCGACTGACCTGCCATTTAGAGCAGTTTGACTCCATCATCTCAGCCAAAACATCCCAGGGTAAAAAACTGGAATTCCTGGTACAGGAGATGTTCCGCGAAATTAATACCATCGGCTCGAAAGCCAACGATGTTGAAATCTCCCATGCCGTAATCGAAATGAAGCTGGCTGTTGAGAAAATCAGAGAAAACGTCCAGAACGTTGAATAGAATATAGTTTTATTGATCTCCTGAGATTGAATAGCGAGACCTCACAACGATTACTCTGGAGCTTTGCCAAGTGTCTGAACCTCAAGCCTGTATCCCACCGGACATACCGATTATTGTCCTCTCCGGCCCGACTGCCAGTGGTAAAACAACCATTGTCAATCGACTGATGCAGGACACACCGGTCAAGCTGGTTAAAGCGATCTCGGCAACAACCCGACCGCGTCGGAAGGGGGAAGTGAATGGCGAAGACTATTATTTTCTGACCACGGAAGAATTTGAAAAACGACAGGAAAATAACGAATTCCTCGAATGTGAACAGGTTCATGGGTTGGGATACTGGTATGGAACGTTAAAATCAGAAGTTGATCGGGCTGCGGAAGAAGGAGGCTGGCCTTTCCTGGAGATTGATGTACAGGGGACCCTGAAACTGATAGAACAGTTTCCCCAGACCATTACACTCTTCGTCAGAACGTCCTCTGATGAAGAATATGAAAAACGGATTCGCAACCGGGGTACCGAATCAGAAGAAGTTATCGAGAAACGGCTGGCAACAATTCGCAAGGAACTGGAGCAGGCCCAATACTATAGCCATGTCATTATTAATGACGATCTGGACCGTGCTGTCACAGAAATCGGCACCATCCTGAAACAACGGGAGCAAGAAATTAATGCTGGAAGAATTTAAAGAAGAAGAAATCGTCAATAAAGTAGGCGGACGTTTCAAACTGTCTTCGCTCATCCAAAAGCGGATCGTGGCGCTGAACCGGGGCGCGCGACCACTGGTCGAAATGCAGACCAAAAATCACATGGAAATTGTGGTTCAGGAAATCATGACTGACAAAATCTACCTCGATCAGTCTGGTGAAGTGGCCATCAAAGATGATGGCAGCCCGCTGGATGCCATCGAATATGATGATGCCGGTCCGAGCCTGGAAGACCTGGTCTAACACATCGTTGCAGAACCATGAACACCAAAAACCAACCCATGCAGGGGCGTGAAATTCTAGTAGGTGTTTCTGGAGGAATTGCCGCCTACAAGACGGCTGACCTGACCAGCAAGCTGGTCCAGCAAGGGGCAGCCGTCAGCGTGGTAATGACACAGGCCGCGCAGAAATTCATTGGCGCGACCACTTTCGAAGCCCTCACGGGCCGTCCCGTCTACCAGGATGGGTTTTCCCCCCGGGAACATTTTCAGGGAGAACATATCGGCCTGGTCAGAAGAGCCGAACTGTTTGTCATTGCGCCGGCGACTGCCAACGTGATGGCCCAGATGGCGCATGGTTTCGCGGAAGATCTGCTTTCGACCCTGACACTGACCTGCACTGCACCCATTCTGCTGGCACCGGCTATGAATGCGGATATGTGGGCCAAGGCATCGGTTCAGCGAAATCTGAAACAGCTGCAGGCCGATGGAATCCAGATCGTAGAACCAGGAGAAGGCTGGCTGAGTTGTGGCGTGATCGGTAAAGGACGGATGGCAGAACCGGCAGAGATCTTAACCCGAATCAATGAACTGCTGGGGTAATTCGAAACCGTACTGCCCTGCTTCGAACCCATCCTTTGAATGATCCTCAAATGCGAATCCTGATCACAGCCGGCCCGACAAGAGAATACCTGGATGACGTTCGCTACCTCTCCAATGCGAGCAGCGGGCAGATGGGATACGCATTGGCCCGCTCTGCGATTGCCGCCGGCCATGAAGTCGCGCTGGTCTCTGGTCCTGTCACCATTGCCCCTCCTGCCGGATGTGAGCTGTACCAGGTCGAGACGACAGATGAGATGTTCGCGCAATGCGAAACGCTGTTCGCAGACTGTGATGGCGTGATCGGCACTGCTGCGGTCTGCGACTATCGGATCAAAACCCGCAAACCTGGTAAAATCGCTAAAACCGGTGAAGCGATCACCCTGGAACTGGTGGAAACGATCGACGTGCTGGCAGAACTGGGTACCCAGAAAGGGGATCGCTGGGTCATGGGCTTCGCACTGGAATCTCAGGACGCCCGCTTTAATGCGGTGCGCAAACTCTACAGTAAAAAATGCGATGCCATCGTACTCAACAGTGTGAGTGCCATCGGGTCTTCCGAAAACTTCGTCGAAGTGATCGACCAGAGCCAGGAGATCGTAGCCACTTACTCGGGAGAAAAGTCCCGGGTGGCGGATTCTCTGATCGAATGGATTCAGCATCATCTGGCAGGCACATAAACGGCTCGCCAGTCTCGACAGCACACCTCAGGAAACTTCCAGGCTGTCCGGAACCGGTCGAATCCGCATATTCGTTAGAAGTGGTATGAGGCGTTCCGCAACACTTCCACTGACTGTTCTAACCCGAACCGCGTCCCCGCGTGTGGCAAAAACACAACGCAGATTGTTGGCTTTTCCCGACCGCCCCTCAGTTTGTGTGCTAGGTTTGAGGTGTTAAGGAAATCAACATTTACATGAATCCATACTTTTGTTTGGTACGTCTCAATGCCCCACATTGAGACACTGGTCGTGAAAATATTCCCGTCTGTTGATGTTCTTGGGTTTTCATCGCAGACGGGAACTATTTTTCACTCGGACAATTTTTCTGGTTAATCCCCACAAGAAAAGTAACCAATTTTTTGCGTCCGCTTTGCGCGCCGTTGATTCTCCTTTGAATAGACAACCCGAAATTTCTTATATAGATTTGCAGGTTGGTCAGCATGATCGACATTCAACGGTTCAAAACAGATTTAATCGCGCTGGGATTGCTGGCGGCGACAGTCTTTCTTGGACTGAGTCTATTCAGCTATGACCCCGCCGATCCCCCTGCGCAGCTCGTCTACCCCGTCCGTGATGTCGCACAAAACCTGTGTGGTGACTCCGGTGCTCAAATAGCCCATTACCTGCGAACCGGTTTCGGCCTCGGTGCCTGGGGAATTTTCCTCGCATTAATCGTAGTCGACATGCGGATGTTTTCCCGACAGGAAACTTCCGGCGTCGTGGTCGAACTGATTGGCCTGGGTTTGATTCTGCTTTCTGCCTGTATTGTCAGCCAGATGATGCTGGGCCAAAATAACGCCACGCCACTGATTGGCAGCGGTGGCTATATTGGTGCGCTCGGTTTTTCATTACTGGAAACCCGATTTTCCGTCGCCGGTTCGTTGATCCTGTTGACCTCCATGTTCCTGGCAGGTCTGTTACTGACAGCAGATACGCTTCCCGTACGCCTCTTTTTTTCCTGCCTCACCTTTCCCTTCAAAGCCTTGAGCCGTGAATCGGTTGTTGTGGATGAAGCAGCAGAAGAAAGTGACGAAGAAGAATACGAAGAGGAAGAAGAAATCGTCGCCGAAGAAGAGGAAGACGAGTACGAAGAAGAAGTTGTCGCCGCTCCTAAAGCAAAATTAAAGCCCAAGAAGCGCAAGCCGATCAAAGTCAATCCGCCGGCAGGAATTCGCCTGGCGCAAAAGACTCAGCCCATCGAGCAAAAAAAAAACAGCTCATATAAGCTGCCCGGGTTAGACCTGCTGGAAGATGCAGAAGACTTTCCTTTCGAGCTGTTAGCCAAAAAAGCGGAAGAAGCAGCCGAAGTTCTCGAAAATACATTTGCTGATTTTGGACTCGACATTCAGGTCTCCGAAATCGATACCGGCCCGGTATTGACCTTGTTCGAACTGGATCTGAAACCGGGTCTGCGTGTTGCCAAAGTCACCGCTCTGGCTCATGACCTGGCGGTTGCTTTACGTGTGCCTTCCGTACGGGTGGTGCCTTCCATCCCCGGAAAAAATACGGTTGGCGTTGAAGTTCCCAATGACAAACAAGTCATGGTGCGGTTAAAAGAACTGATCGAAGCCTGTTCGGACGAAGCGGAACACAGTCGCATTCCCCTGTTCATAGGCAAAGATGTCAGCGGGCATCCCCTGTCAGCCGACCTGGCCAAACTGCCTCACCTGTTGATCGCCGGTCGAACCGGAACCGGGAAAAGTGTCTGTCTCAACACATTGATTCTCTCACTGTTGATGACCCGCACCCCCAACGAAGTCAAAATGCTGATGATCGATCCCAAGATGGTGGAATTGAGCGGCTACAAACGCATTCCGCATCTGATGCATCCCGTGATCACCGACATGAAAAAAGCGGAAGCCGTGCTGGCATGGGCCGTCGACAAGATGGAAGAACGTTACGACCTCCTGGCCCGCTGCGGATCCAGAAACATCGAAAGCTTCAATAAACTCGGCAAGGAAAAAGTGCTGGAACTGGCGGGCATTGATCCGGAATCGGAAGAAGCACTGCAAATGCCGGAAAAAATGCCTTCGATCGTCATCGTCGCCGATGAGATTGCCGACATGATGATGACCTCCGGCAAAGATGTCGAAGCACATATTATTCGTCTGGCACAAAAATCCCGTGCTGTCGGAATTCACCTGGTGCTGGCAACGCAGAAGCCAACGGTCGACGTGATTACCGGTCTGATTAAATCCAACCTGCCTGCCCGCATTTCATTCCAGGTTGCCAGCCGCGGCGACAGCCGTGTGGTTCTGGATGAAAACGGTGCAGACGCCCTGCTCGGCAACGGTGACATGCTGTACCTGGCACCAGGAACCAGTAAACTGACACGGGCCCAGGGCGCGTATGTCAGTGATGAAGAAATCGAGCGTGTGATCGACTTCTTCAGTGACATGGCTCCCGAATACAGCCCGGAACTGGCACAGATCACTGCCGCCAATTCCAAGAAAAATAATGGTGGCGACTCGGACCGCAAAGAAGACAGCCTGTACAATGAAGCAGTCGATGTTGTGATCCGTGAAGGTCGCGGTTCTGTTTCCCTGCTGCAACGGGCATTGGGAGTCGGCTACGGTCGTGGTGCCCGATTGATTGATTACATGGCCGAAGATGGCATCGTCGGTGAATATAACGGCTCACAGGCACGTGAAGTTTTATACACTATCGATGAGTGGGAAGCGATCAAAGCAAACCAGTTCGAAGACGATTTCGGCGAAGAAGAATACGAAGAAGAGTTTGTTTGAGCCTCAGGCCGTTGCTGCTTCGCAGGGAATCTGACCTGAAAACAGGGCGAAATCGGCTTTTCGTTTGACTCACACTTCCCGGCTGCTTATGATCTTTCCATTGACAGTTTGTGATTCAAAATAGCAATTCAAGCGGAAGGCTCTCAGGTCTATGTTGTCTGTCTCAAATATTGTCTGCATCAGCGGCATTATTATTATTGGCGAAATTACAGACTCCCCATGACTTGAGAATCATTACCAATTTAACAGATTTTCATAACCTCAGGTCACAACCTGAGGTTTTTTTGTTATGGAGATCAGGACGAATCAAGCCCTGCCCTGCGATGGTCTGAAAAGAATAGCAGCAGACACGATAACAAGCGTGATCTTTCAATTAAAACAGAAAAGAAAGCCCCGACGATGGCCCGAATTCAGATGTATGACACCACTTTGCGGGATGGCAGCCAGGGAGAAGGCGTGAACTTCTCATTGGAAGACAAGCTGCAGATAACCGCAAAGCTCGATGAAATGGGCTTCGATTACATTGAAGGCGGCTATCCTCTTTCGAATCCCAAAGACACCGAGTATTTCCAGCGTGTGGCCGAAATGGATCTGAAGCACGCTAAAGTCACCGCATTCGGCATGACCCGCCGCAAAGAGATCGAAGCCAGAGACGATGTCGGCATGCAGGCGTTACGGGATTCACAGGCCCCCGTGGTCACCATTGTGGGAAAAACCTGGGACCTGCACGTCACCGAAGTCCTGCGGGTCTCACTCGAAGAAAATCTGGCGATGATTGCAGATTCGGTCGGCTTTATCAAATCCTGCGGACGCGAAGTCATTTACGATGCAGAGCATTTCTTTGACGGCTTTCGTGCGAATCCGGAATATGCACTCAAAACCATCAAAGCGGCTGCCGAGGCGGGCGCAGACATCGTCATTCCCTGCGATACGAACGGCGGCAGTCTGCCCGAAGTGATTGCGAAATATGTCGACCTCGTGCGCTCTGAAGTAAACGTGCCCCTGGGAATTCACTGTCACAACGACTGTGATCTGGCGACCGCCAATTCCTTAGCCGCGATCGAACATGGTGCCATCCAGGTTCAAGGAACCATTAACGGGATCGGGGAACGCTGTGGCAATGCCGATCTGATCAGCGTGATCGCCAACCTGGTGACGAAAAAAGAAGGTTATTCCGTCCTGCTGGATAACAACCTGCATAAACTGACCGAACTCTCACGCTATGTTTACGAACTGGCCAACATGAATTTCCGTTCCGGTCAGCCTTTTGTCGGCAGCAGCGCCTTCGCCCATAAAGGGGGCATGCATGTGCACGCCGTCAATCGCATTGCACGCAGTTACGAACATATCGAACCCGAAGTCGTCGGCAACGAACGCAAAGTGCTGGTCAGTGAGTTGTCGGGACGTTCCAACATCGTCGCAAAAACAACCAAGATGCAGCTGGATAACGATCCGGAACTGCTCACACGGATTCTCGAAAAAGTGCAGGATCTGGAAAATGAAGGTTACCAGTTTGAAGCCGCCGAAGCGTCCTTTGATCTGCTCGTCAAAAAAGTTGCCGGTACGTTCAAACCTCATTTCGAAAAAATTCATTATCGCGTGAATGTCGAATCCGACAATACACACGAACCTCTCACCGAAGCGACGATCAAACTGATCGTCAACGGTCAGCAGGAACACGTGGTCGGCGAAGGCGACGGGCCGGTGAATGCCCTCGATACGGCACTCAGAAAAGCACTCTGCCCTGCCTATCCTGCTCTCGAAAAAATGCACTTAGTCGACTACAAGGTCCGCGTGATCAATTCCGCTGAGGGAACCGCCGCCAGTGTGCGGGTGGTGATTGAAAGCCGCGATGAACACAAGGTCTGGAGCAGTATCGGCGTCAGTGAAAATGTGATCGAAGCCAGCTGGCTCGCACTGGCAGACAGCGTCGAATACAAACTCTACAAGGACGAAGGAACCATTTCAGGCTGACCGGTGTCTCGCTTGACTGCAACGTCAAATCGAATGAGTTCCAGAATTCAGAAACCCGGACCGTCAACAATGCCCGCCCTGCCTGTTTTTGCAATATCCGAACTGGTATAGTGTCTTATCAGACTTGGAATGGCACGTTGGCCGAAATGGTCCGCACGCTCATTGGCGTGCTCGCCTGACATTGACCACCTGTCAAGAAAGGATTGATGGACCAATAGTTAGTTTAAATAACGGAAATCCAGCTATTTTGTGGCAGATCAATTTCTCCATTTTAACCATGCCTTAAAGCACAAGACCCAACCCGAAATCATGACCGAATCGTTAGAGAAACAGTATAATCCTGAAAGTGCACAACAGAAGTGGTATCAGTTCTGGGAAGAAAACGGCTATTTTCACGCCGAGCCTGATCCGGAAAAAGAACCGCATACCATCATGATCCCTCTGCCCAACGTCACCGGTGCCCTGCACATGGGCCATGCGTTGAACGGCACGCTGCAGGACCTGATAACCCGCTGGCGTCGCATGCAGGGCTATGAAGCCCTCTGGATGCCCGGAACCGATCATGCCGGCATTGCCACCCAGGCTGTGGTCGAACGCCGCATGAAGGAAGAAGAAAATCTGACACGGCATGACATCGGTCGCGAAGCGCTCGTCGAACGGATCTGGGACTGGAAAGACCAGTACGAAAAACGCATTCTGAATCAGCTGAGAAAACTGGGCGCCAGCTGTGACTGGCAGCGCACCCGCTTTACACTGGATGACATGTGCTCCAAAGCGGTCCGCCGCACCTTCCTGAAGCTGTTCTCAGACGGTTTGATCTATCGTGGGAAACGCCTGGTGAACTGGGACCCGTTCCTGCAGACCGCAGTCGCAGACGATGAAGTTTTCTCAGAAGATATTGCCGGTCAGTTCTGGACCTTCCAGTATCCGGTGGTCGGCAGTGAGGAACGGATTTCATTCTCAACCACGCGTCCCGAAACGATGCTCGGCGATACCGCTGTCTGCGTTCATCCTTCCGATGAGCGTTACACGCACCTGGTCGGTAAATTCGTTCGCATTCCATTAAACGGACGTGAGATCCCGATTATTGCCGATGCCTTACTGGCAGATAAAGACTTGGGAACCGGAGCCGTCAAAGTCACCCCCGCGCATGATCCGAACGACTATGCCTGCGGACTGCGAAATGATCTGGAGCAGATCAACATTCTGAACCCCGATGGCACGATGAATGACGCTACCGGTGAATATGAAGGCCTGGATCGTTACGCCGCCCGTAAAAAAGTGGTCGAAGACATGGAAAAGCTGGGCTTCTTCATCGAAGTGGAAGACCGGCAGATCCCCGTCAAGCACAGCGACCGTTCGAAAACTCCCATTGAACCTTATCTGTCTGACCAGTGGTTCGTAAAAATGGATACCCTCGCGCAGTCTGCCATCGATGCTGTCGATGACGGCCGCGTGCGTTTCTTTCCCAGCCGCTACTCCAAAACATATCTGGACTGGCTCAAAGAAAAGCGCGACTGGTGCATCAGTCGACAACTCTGGTGGGGACATCGTATTCCCATCTGGTACTGCGACACCTGTTCTGAAGACGACCTGAAACTGGCATTTGCCGATCGTTATGACGTCGATTACCGCCGGGACGATGAAGATACCTGCTGGCTGATCTGCAGCGAAACCGACCTGGCGGGTGACGAACTGGGTGCCGCTCATAAGTTGACCCAGGATGAAGATGTCCTGGATACCTGGTTCAGCAGTGCCCTCTGGCCGCACGCCACGCTGGGCTGGCCTGACAAGAATCCGGATCTCGATTATTTCTATCCAGGCAGTGTGCTGATCACCAGTCGCGATATCATCACTCTCTGGGTGGCGCGCATGGTTTTGACCGGCCTGTATAACATGGAAGACATCCCCTTCAAGCATGTCTGCATCCATCCTAAAATCCTGGATGGTTTCGGGCAGACCATGTCCAAATCCAAAGGGAACGGCGTGGACCCCATGGACCTGATCGACAAATACGGCGTCGATGCAGTCCGCTTCACGATTGCCTCTTTCGCAGGGGAAACACAGGACGTCCGTCTGCCTGTCGGTTACGAAGACCCGGAAACCGGGGAAGTCGTGCCTCAAACTCTGGAACATCAGACAACGACTCCCTCAGGCGGTGCTAAACCACGAATCAAATTCCCCAAAAGTGGAAAATCGTACCAGTATACGAGTCCCTGGTTTGATCCTGATCCCGGCGAAAAAGTGGCGAGGATTGTCAGCGAACGTTTTGAGTACGGCAGAAATTTCTGCAACAAACTCTGGAACGCCAGTCGCTTTGCCATGCTCAACCTGGAAGGTTACACCCCGGCGCCGCTCGCAGAGTCTGATTTGACAATGGAAGATCGCTGGATTCTCAGTCGACTTTCCACGGTTGCCGAAGAGATGACAACCGTCTTAAATCGCTACCAGTTCGACGTGGCCACTCGCGCCATTCGCGACTTTACCTGGAACGAATTCTGCGACTGGTACCTGGAAATGATCAAGCCTCGATTGTGGGACGAGGAACAGAAACCGGCAGCACAGCGCGTGTTGGTAGGAGTGCTCGACGCCCTGCTCCGTCTGCTGCAGCCTTTCGTCCCCTTCATTGCCGAAGAACTCTGGCAGCGATTGAATGAGATCGCGCCGGAACGCGGGCTCTTCACACCCGCAACAGGGGCCAAAAGCATCATGATCGCCGCCTGGCCGGAACCACCACAGGAGTGGCAGGATCCGCAACTGGAAAAACGGTTTGAACGGCTGCAGGAAATGATTGTTGCCGTGCGAAATATTCGTGCTGTCTATAAGATTTCACCCGCAGTACCGCTGCAACTGTTCCTGCGTTGTGAATCCGGTGTGGCCGATGACATGCAGAATATCGCCGGACAGTTCGATAATCTGGCGAAAACCTTACTGGAGTCAGCGGGCGCGGATATACAACGCCCCAGCGGGTCTGCCACATTTTCTCTCAATGATGTTGACGGCTTTATTGCTTTGGAAGGCATTATCGATCTGGAGGCGGAACTGGAGCGATTGCGGGGAGAAGCGGAAAAACTCGAAAAACATATTGAAACCAGTGAGAAGAAACTGGCCAATAAAAACTTTGTTGACCGGGCACCCGCCGATGTGGTAGCTGGAGTACAGGAAACGCTGGCAGGGAATCAGAAACAACTGCAAAGCGTTCTGAAAACTATCGATGAACTCGAGGGAAAATAGCGTCTGCTCAGACCGAGAATGGCACGGTGCCCGACATGGTCTGCGAATTCAACCGGAATCTGTTGCTCTGCCCGGACAGGGTGTATAATAAATCACTTCACGATCACAGTTAATTCAGTTTTTAATTCGTCACATGGAATCTGGTTTGCAGTGAATTCCCTGCCTGACCTGAGGAGGCTCTCTTGTTAGTGGAAATGGAGTTATCTCGCATCATTATCAGCGAGATCGGCGATCAGCAGGTGATCTATCTGCGTGAAGTCGATGGCGAGCGTGTCTTCCCGATCCTGATCGGAATTTTTGAAGCCACCACGATTGACCGTCGCGTGAATCAGAAGTTTTCGCCTCAGCGTCCGCTCACGCACGACCTGTTAAAGAATACCATCGAATCTCTCGGGGGCACCCTGAAAGATATCGTGATCACGCATCTGGAAGATCACACCTACTATGCTGTGCTGCGGGTAGAACAGGATGGGGAACTGGTCGAGATTGACAGCCGGCCCAGCGATGCGATTGCGCTGTCAATTCATTTTGATCCCCCTCTGCCGATTTATGTGCATGAATCAGTGCTCGAGCAGACAGCCGGTTAAAAGTTCTCAGAGACTACTGTTAAAAGAAAACAAGCAGCCCGGAAACTGATTCCGGACTGCCTGTTGTGATTTATATTAGGTCAACTTGTTGTCAACTGGTTAATTACACTCCGCTACCAGCGGTCCGGCCAGTTCATCGAGGATAATCAGTCGACCCGGCTGAGTCGTCATGTAGGTGGACGGGATCCAGCTGGTGGGTTCATGCCGTAACGTCATCCAGACACTCATCCCCTGCCACTGCATGCCACGCGAGAAGATACCGTCACAGCCGCCGATAATCTTGTCGGCCTGCAGGAAGCACCCGGGACCAATCGTATTCGCATACGCGGGAACCAGCGTCGTGCGGCTCTTAAAGCTGGTCACGGCGTTCTGCTCAATCGTCAAAGGATGCAGCTTGGCACCCAGGCGGTGTGTCTGTGCTTTCCATTCTTCTTCGGAATTAAATTCGCCCGCAAAATGGGGTTCCCAGAATGCGATATGACAGACACGACCAATTCCGAAAATAACCCCCAGCTTCGCGCCCGCTGATTTTAATTCGCCGATTTTTTCTGCATACGAGGGCAGGACATCTGGCGTGGCAAAGTGACGTTGATTCTCGGGAACCGTTAAGTCACCCAGTGGACCATAAAAGGCCTGCTGCATGGCATACTGAAAGGCACCGGGGTTCGTGGCAGGCAGCGTATTTCCTTCTGCATCACTCCACTCATCCATATTGAAGCCGTAGACATGGTCGCAGGATACGCCCCATTCTTTGAGGAAGTACACAGCCCAGCGATACATGCCCATCGGTCCTACAGGCAGAATCAATGCCAGCTTTTCACCAGCATCCCTGGACTGTTTAATCGTTAACGCAATCTCATGTCCCAGCATGGTATCAAAGTCGGTGACGCTCCCGCACATGACAGGCTCAAAGCCTGCATGCCACCAGGACTGACGGTCCGTAATGGTCGTAGGATCAGCACTCATGCACTGATCGATTTTGGCCAGGTCCCATCCTGCTGGAAAATACCCTTCCATCATTGAACCGGCAATCGTACTCATTAAATCCATAATTCTTCCCTTCTCAAAGCGATTTCACAGGTTGGTCAAACTGTGTGAACTGTCAATAGCCAATAATTTCTTATCATTGTTGAATAATTTGGAAACCGGTGTGGATTTTAGCATAGAACCGGCATAAGAACAGGAAAGACCAGCCCGGGATTTTATAAACAAAAGAATATTTAAACAAAGACGTTGAGAACGACAAACATCTTGAATTCTCTTACCGATATAGTTCTAATAGAAGAGGTGAGTAGACGCCTTAAATGATTTGTCGATCCTGCCTTAGCTTACCTGCCTTAAACAACCAGAAGTTTATCTTTACACGATAACCGTCAACCTGCCCGATTGCACAACAGAGTCCCTCTGTTGTCAAACAACAAGAGCTTTTACCAACCGATTTTTCGTTGACAGGGTCTGCAAATCCAGATTCTTGATCAGTAAACAATTTGCTTGGCTACAGGCTCCTGCTGCGGTTCACACAACCGGAGAAACGAAAAGATGAAAGTACTGATTGCCCCAGCCTGTACGGCACTTGCCATGATTGCAGGCTGGCTGGTTTATGAACATTCCCTGAACAACACACAAACATCTCCCACAAAAATCCTTACTGAACCGATTGCAGTTCAGGTCACACGCTCCACAGAAAAGACTCTCGAAAAACGGATTACCCTGGTGGGAAATCTGGAAGCCGGTTCCCAGGTCGAAATCCGTTCGAAATACAACGGGTACATCAAGTCGATTCCGTTTGATGTGGGAGAGCAGATCAATGCCGGCGATGTGATTCTGGAACTGAATGACACGGAACTGCAGGAACTGGTCAGTAAAGCAGATGCCTCTCTGACAGTTGCCAAAGCACAACTCAGAGCGCAGGTCACAGCCCAGGAGCTGGCACAAAAGGCGTATGAACGGCTGCTGGTGCTGCAGAGATCCGGAGTGAGTACGCAGCAGGAGATGGAAGAAGCAGTCGCCAACAAGGCGATCCAGGAAGCGCAGACGGAACTGGAAGAAGCGCGTGTGGAACAGGCGAAATCGGACCTCGAACAAAGCCGCCTGCGACTGCGGGAAAATAAAGTACTGGCGCCGACCGATGGTTTCCTGGCAGAACGCATGGTGGATATCGGCGATCTGGCAAAACCTGATGTTCCATTAATGAAAATCGTCAACCTGGATCAGGTCCGGACCGTCGTGCATATCGTGGAAAAAGATTATGAAGATGTCAAACTGGGACAGAAAGCGCTCATCACGGTTGATACGTTCCCGGGCAAAACATTTTCGGGTCATGTGAAACGAAAAGCCCCCGTCCTCGATCCGCAAACCCGCACTGCCGCCGTGCACATCGAAATCCCGAACGCGGACTTCTCGCTGAAACCGGGTATGCATGCCCGTGTGCAGATTGTCTTTGAACATCGACCGAAAACCAGCGTCCTGCCTATTGCTTCTCTCACTCGCAGAAAAAATGGCCCCGGTTCTGCTGTCTTCATCATTGAGGGAAACCCTCCCATTACCGAACGTCGAAATATCGAAACCGGAATCAATGATGGCGAACTCGTTGAAATTCTCTCGGGGCTGGAACCGGAAGACCTGGTGATCACCCTGGGGAATCGCATGGTCGACGAAGGACAGACGGTCACGCCGGTTGAAGTTCCCATGGATCGGGTCATTCAGGCACCGCCCGCGTTAACGCAAAAAACAAACTTGTGATCAGGACGATCGTTTGATTCAACAGCAGTTCAGAAACACCTGAGAAATCAATTATGTCCCTGACCCGACTGGCAGTTCAGCGTCCGATTACAACCCTGATGTCCTCACTGGTGCTGGTCATGCTGGGGGGCGTGTCTTTGTCACAGCTGTCCGTGGACCTGATGCCTGACATTCAGAATCCCAGCGTCAGCGTGATCACGATTTACGAAGGCGCGGGTCCGGATGAAGCCGAAAAGCAGATTACCCGCCCGATTGAACAGAATTTGAGTTCTGTATCCGGCATTGAGGATATACTCAGCAGCAGTATGGAAGGTAGCAGTACGGTCCGCCTGCAGTTTCAATGGGGCACGGATCTCAACCTGGCGATCAACGAAGTACGAGACTCGCTCAACAAATTGAGAAACAAACTGCCCGAGGGAGCAGAAGATCCGTACATCCGTCATTATGATGTCGCTGACCGCCCCATTCTGTACCTCGGGTTAAACAGTGACCTGGACCCTGTCACGCTCACGCAGCTGACGGAAAATCAGATTATTCCGCAGTTTGAGCAGCTTGAAGGGGTCGCCCGTGTCCGCATGCGAGGCGGGATTGAACGTGAGATCCAGATCAAACTGGACCGCAGCAAACTTGAATCGCTCAATATGGGCGTCAACGAAGTCATCAATGCGCTCAAGCAGCAGAATATCAACCAGCCCGCCGGAAATTATGAAGAGGGACATCTCAATCTGCATATCCGCAGTGAGGGTGAGTTTACCAGCCTGGACCAGATTGAAAACACGGTCGTTCGTGAACAGGCAGGAGCGACAGTTCATGTGCGGGATATCGCGGAAGTCGTCGATGGTGAAAAAGAGCGGACGGAACTGACCCGGATGAATGGACAGCCCGGCATTCTGCTGTATGTCTATAAGCAATCCGGGGCAAATACGATCAACGTCAGTGACGAGGTGCGAAAACAGGTCGAGCGGACCAATAAATCGATCCCGGATATGAACCTCACAATTCGCGTGGATAACTCGCAATATATACGACAGTCGATCGCCAACATCCAGGAAGCCGCCCTGTACGGAATGGGGCTGGCCATTCTGGTTCTGATTCTCTTCCTGCGCAGCTTCCGAAGCATGCTGGTGATCGGCGTGTGTATGCCCCTCTCCGTCCTCGCGACATTCACCCTGATCTATTTCCAGGGATTCACGTTGAATATTATTTCCTTCGGCGGACTGGCGCTGGGCGTCGGGTTGCTGGTGGATAACTCGATCGTGGTACTGGAAAGCATCTTCCGAAAACGGGAAGACGGTCTGGACCCGATCACTGCCGCCATTGAAGGGACGGAAGAAGTTTCCTCTGCAATTGTTGCCAGTACCTTAACAACCCTGATCATTTTCCTGCCGCTGATTTTTATTCATGGTACGACCGGCATCCTGCTGCATCAGCTGGCCTGGGTCGTTTCGTTCTCCCTGATCTGTTCGCTGTTTGCCAGCCTGACACTGACGCCTGTGATGAGCGCCTACTGGATTCCAGAGGAAGTCACGACTCCCCATACAGGCTGGACCCGTCACTGGTTCAAACTGATTGAAGGTTTCCATCATCTGAATTACCAGATCCTATTGAAACTGGAGCGCATTTATGAACGGATTTTAAAGTTCAGTTTGAAACATGCCACGCTCACCGGATTTCTGCTGTTACTCTGTTTTACGACGACACTGGGTCTGATTCCCCATGTCAAAACGGAATTTCTGCCTAAAACAGACGAAGCCGCGATTAACGTTTATTCCCGAATGGCAGCCGGGATTCAGCTTCGAAAACTGGATCAGCAGACACGGATTCTGGAACAGGCGACCATTGAGTCGGTCCCCGAAGCAATCGCGATTGCGTCCTTCATTGGTGACGGTGCTGATGACGCAGATCAGTGGAACCGCACGACTTTAAGAATCCAGCTGCTCCCCCGCAGCGAACGTGAACGGGGCATTGAAGAAATCCGCAAAGCGCTCGACGATTCGATCGGTCCGATTGCCGGCATGAAAGTCCAGGTCAAAGCACAGACGGAAATGATGCTGATGCGGATGATCGGGAGACGAGGCGGCGGTGATCTCGTCGTGCAGATCGCCGGCCACAACCTGATGGCCGCTCAGCAGATTGTCGACCAGGTTGTTGCAGTCATGAAACAGACACCCGGGCTGATCAATGTGGAAGCCGAGGTTTCCGATAAACGCCCTGAACTGACTGCTTCCATCGATCGTGCCAAAGCGGGTCTGTTGAAGATCAGCGTGCAGGATATCGCCCAGACACTGGAAACGACCATTCGGGGTACCGAGGCAACACTCTATCGTGAGGAAGGAGATGAATTTCCGGTCGTTGTTCGCTTGCGAGAAGAAGACCGCGATCAGATGGACGACGTGCAACAGGTGGGTGTGACGACCGCCACCGGACGTACGATTCCATTGAAAAACATGCTCTCATTCCAGCCCAATGAAGCCCCTGTTGTCATTGAACGCCAGAATCAACAGAGGATCTTGAGGGTTTTTGCAGATGTCGAGGGGCGGGACCTGGGCAGCGTGGTCCCTGAGCTCGAACAAAACCTGAGTGCCATCCAGATTCCTTCCGGCTTTTCCGTCAGTATCGCAGGCGACTGGGAAGAACAGCAGAAAAGTTTCACCGCATTGAAACAGGGCTTTATTCTGGCGATTATCCTGATGTACATGATCATGGCTTCCCAGTATGAATCTCTGCGTGATCCATTTTATATTCTGTTCGCGGTGCCACTGGGCATGATTGGTGTCATCTGGGTCTTTGTGTTTACAGACACCACATTAAATGTGCAGTCATTCATCGGCATCGTCGTGCTGTCGGGAATTGTGGTCAACAATGCCATCGTGCTGGTCGATTACATCAATCAGCTCCGGCGGAGATACCCGGAGAAACCGGTCAGCCAGTTGATCCTCCAGGCTGCCACGCGCCGGTTCCGGCCGATTCTGATGACCACGCTCACCACGGTCCTGGCCATGATCCCGATTGCGCTGGGCTGGGGTGAAGGGGGCGAACTGCAGGCTCCCATGGCGCGGGTTGTGGTCGGCGGACTGATTGCCGGGACCACAATCACCCTGCTGGCGATTCCCCTGATTTACCAGGCGTGCACCACACCGTCGCTGAAACAGAAGGCTCACACTGAGGAAGCTTTGACTCCGAAACCGCTTGTGGGCGAGCCGGTAAAATCCAGCTGAAATGACCGGGAAGTCCGGTCTACGATAGCATCAACTCCGCCGGTCTGTCTATAATGCGCCTCAAGTTGGCATTCGACTGAGCGGCAGAGTCTTTCGCGGGATCTTCTCGCGGATCAAATCGATCGGCATACCCGTCCTTCAGCTTGAATCCAACCCAAGGGATTGACGGTTTTTCTGTTACGGATCTGGGAAATACAGAATGTTGTCAATCGGGCATCTCTCTCATCTCTGGGCATCTGGATATACACTCTGACGATGATGAATCAAAAACCTGAACTGATCACCGAACCAATTCCTTATAAAACACTGTTTCCCTGGCTGAACCTGTTTCGGGTATTTCGTCTGGCCGTGGATTTCCAGAAAATCCTGCTGGCCATCGCCGCCATTCTGCTGCTCATGTTGGGAAATCAACTGTTCAACCAGCTCCCGTTCGCGCCCCGGCAACCGGTGAGTAATCGTTCGGCCCTCGTGCATCAAAGGATTGAATTTCCTCCCCGGCATGCCGACCTGTTTTTACACTCCCCTCAACAGGTCCTGACGCCGGTGCCGGAACCATCGCCGGGACTGGTTAACCTGATTCGGGGTACGACGCTGCTGGAACCGATGTCCTATTTCACCAGACCGGTGCTGACCCTGTTTCAAACGGGTGCCAGCTGGAGCATTCTGGCTTATGCCACAACGCAGTTGCTGTGGGCGATTATTATCTGGGCCGTCTTCGGCGGTGCGATTACCAGGATTGCCGCAATCCAGTTTGCGCAGGATGAACATATCGGTATTCGCGCTGCGCTGGCCTTTTCGTTAAAGCGGATTCTGTCACTGGTCAGCGCCCCCCTGCTCCCTTTCGCAGGCATGGGGTTCTTCTGGATTCTCTGCCTGCTGATTGGCCTGTTTGGTAATATTCCCAGTGCTGGCGGAGTGATTGTCAGCCTGCTGTGGGGACTGGCTTTTCTGTTTGCTTTTGTGTTGAGCCTGATTCTGCTGGTGACCTTGGCGGGCTGGCCTTTGATGATGACCACCATCAGCGTGGAAGACAGCGATGGCTTCGATGGTTTAAGCCGCATCTTCAGCTATATTTTTGGTCGAATCTGGTATTTTCTGTGGCTCGTATTCGTCACGCTCTGCTATGGAGCCGCCTGTCTGTTTTTTGCAGAACTGCTGCTGCAACTGGTCTCCCGCCTCGCATTCTGGGGCGTCAGCTGGGGCATGGGAAGCGAACAGGCCATCCAGCTGTTCAATCAGGAAGAAATGACGCTCGCTACCACTATTTCACTGGGATGGGGATCGATCCTTAACATCACCTTTTCCGGTTTAGTGATCAGTTTTTTCTGGTCTGCCAATACCGTGATCTATTTTCTGCTGCGGAAATGTGATGATGGGACTCCCCTCGATCACGTTTATTATATGGAAGAGGAAACGGTTTCGGCCAATGAACTGCCACTGGCGGGTGTTGCCAAAGCGGGTGAACCCGTGATCGAGCGCCCTGTGACTCCGGAGACGACAACTGACGAAGCACAGCAGGATACGAAAGCCCAGGACGACGCGGAATAAACCTGTCTGATCTCAACAGTCGGTCGCGCAGACTGAGAGATGGCGCTGTTCACTGCTGAGTGGGAAACAGCGACGTTAGCAGAAATCTACCAGCGAAACAGGCCTGTGCCCCAGGCAAGACCGGCACCAAATCCACTCAGGAGAATGGTATCGCCGCGATTAATCCGACCCGATTGAAATGCTTCATCTAACACAATCGGAATCGAGCCGCCGGAAGTATTTCCATAGCGATCCAGATTATTGAAAACCTTTTCGCGGGGAATTCCCAGCTGTTCACAGGCGGAATCAATGATTCTGATATTGGCCTGGTGCATCAGGAACAGGTCAACGTCATGCACGCTCATACCTGTTTTGGTGAGCATCAGGTCTATGGAATCAGCAACTGTTCTGACAGCCCACTTGAAGACGCTGCGGCCATCCATATTCAGAAAATGACGACCCGCGCTGATATCTTCGGCAGTCGCAGGATTGCGGGTTCCACCAGAGGGACGATCCAGCAGAGAACAACCACTTCCATCAGAGCCCGTCTGGTAGCAGGTCAGCCCCTGATGCGGATCACCTTTCGCCAGCAGTACGGCTCCCGCACCATCGCCAAACAATGGTGCCACGCGACGATCTTCCGGATTCACAATACGGCTGTTGCAGTCACCACCAATCACCAGTGCCAGCTTGCTGTTTCCCGTTGCGACATACTGGGCTGCCGTTACCAGGGCATACATGAAACCCGCACACGCAGCCTGCAGATCAATCGCAGGGGCATCCAGGCCCAGCCTATCCTGCACCAGGCAGGCAACGGAAGGACATTGAAAATCCGGCGTGAACGTACCGACGATCAGCAGATCGATATCTTCCGGATTCACACGAGCCGCACGAATCGCTTTCTGTGCTGCTTCGTAGCACAAATCACTGGTGGCCATTTCCGGTGGGGCATGTCGACGTTCCAGAATTCCCGTGCGTTGTTCAATCCATTCCGGGTCAAATCCAAAACGCTCCTGCAGATCCTGATTCGTAACGACGTTGTCCGGCACATACGATCCACTGGAAACAATTTGTACTCCCAACAATGAATTAGTTCTTTGACTAATCACCTGGCGACCACGCTTGCTCTCTATTTTTTTTGTCTCAGGTACCTGATCCCGCTGTTGATCTAACAACCCGGATGCATCGAGAACTGATTCGAGATCTGTGGAATCGACCTGATTTTTTGATTGAAGTTTCAAAGACATCTTGTGCATAATCCTGACATCCTTATTCAGTTTGAGTCAAACCTGTCGAACAGACAGAGCTCGACCTCCTTTCAACACGAGTCCAATCGTGATGCAGCACAATTCCATTGATTACAGAATCCCGGTTAAGAATTTCTGCTATAAATGTAGATGCACTAACTGATTACCAAAACGATTTCGCATCAGTAACCAAAAAGCTATTAAGACTGGAGCGAGACGGGAATTAACTCAGATCTCACTGATTGCTGACGAGGGCTTTTCAGACCAGATACGACAACAATGTCCGCAAAGTATAGCGATTCATAAAAATGGAAACTAGCGAAATATAGAAATTTCCAGCTAACGTACAATATAGGTAAGATCCAGTATCCTGCAAACAAACCTAAGAGCCTATTTTGACACATTTTAGACTTAATTCAATTTCGGTTTGCCGATAAGTTTCGCAAATCGTCAGATATACCAGACTACCCTGATGATCAAGAGTAAACCTGTTTCAGGCGACATCCTCATTGAGCCTCTGATTGGTCACCCCATATTGCATAACCGCCTCAAACTCCTGTTCCAGACCGGAAGCACGTTTGACCTCCACGCTGATGCCATATCCACGGGTTTCCAGAACTCTCGTCCTGACAGACAGCCCGGGATCAAATTCGCAGTTCACAGAGAGCTTGCCCTTCAGGGGAGGATAGAGACTGAGATGCACGACCCGGGTCTTCTGCTGAGGTTCGAAGCGGACCATGATCCCGCCCTCTATGAATTCAAAACCAGCCTCATCTGTGTTGCGATTCATCCACTGGGTGCAATCGCCGTGCTCTTCTTCTTCTGCAAGCGTGTCTGTATCAGACTGGTTCTCACTCAGTAGTGCTTCAAATCGTTTTTCGCGATCTGCATCTATCTCAATTGAATCTGATGACGGGGAATCGACAGTTTCAGACGCAGACTCTGCCCCCGGTTTTTCATATTCCTGTTCGGCATTTATTGACCGATCTGCTTCCGCACGTCCGATCGCTTCCCGGTCGAGCCATTCCAGCACGCCGGCAAATGCCATGAAATAGGTCAGGCAGAAAAACAGGATGCCCATCAGATTCAAACCATTTTCAGGTAAGACGGACAGCATTCCGGCCAGAACCGGTAAAATGAGCGCCAGTGTGAGCCCACTCTTCTGACTGCTGGAAAGCTGGAGCAACCGGAATTGACGCAGCAACAGCAGGTTCCCCGCAACCAGACACGACATCAGGCTGCCGACGGTCACGACAGGGAGGTAGCCGTTTTCCACCTGAATCAAGCCCACTGCGCGTAACAGCAGCAGCCCAGCTCCACCGGCGACGATGCTGCCTGTGAAAAACAGAGGGGAAAGCCCTCTCATAAGAGACAGCTTTCCCCGTGTGATTTCATTTTCCAGGCGATAAAAATTCTGCTTGGACTGTTTCATATTGAGCATCTTCCCTTCTGCTCTGTCAGAACCTGAGTGAACTGATTGACTCAGGACATGGCGAATTGCAGCTCGGGCACTTCATTACCCAAACCGGCCGCATCTCTCAATTCGGCAGCTTTGTCGGTGGCTTCCCAAGTAAATTCGGGCTCATTCCGTCCAAAGTGACCACCCCAGGTTGTTTTTCTGAAAATGGGGCGGCGTAACTGCAGATGATTGATAATCCCCTGGGGGCTCAAAGGAAACAGTTCTCTGACCAGCTTAGAAATCTGCTCTTCAGGAATCACTGAAGTCCCTTTGGTGTCGACAAAAATACTGGTTGGTTCGACTACTCCAATGGCGTAGGAAAGTTGAACTTCACACTCGGCAGCCATTCCGGCAGCAACAATATTCTTGGCAATATAGCGTGCCATGTAAGCAGCAGAACGGTCTACCTTGGTAGAGTCTTTCCCACTGAAGGCACCACCGCCATGACGGCCCCAGCCACCATAGGTGTCTACAATAATTTTACGTCCGGTCAGACCGGTATCGCCGTGGGGGCCACCAATCACAAAACGACCTGTCGGATTGATATGGTATTTTGTTTTCTCGGTCAAGAAGTCAGCTGGAACGACTTCCTTGATGACTTTTTCGATCACAAAGCTGTGAATTCCTTCCTGGGACACATTTTCAGTGTGTTGGGTAGAAACCACTACTGCGGAAACTCCCACAGGTTTGCCATCGACGTAATCCACAGTGACCTGGCTTTTGCTGTCTGGCAGTAACCAGTCTACTTCGCCGTTCTGGCGAATTTCGGTGAGCTTATTCAAAATGCGGTGTGACAGAGCAATCGGCACCGGCATGTATTCTTCGGTCTGATTGCAGGCATAGCCAAACATCAGTCCCTGGTCTCCGGCGCCTTCGGCGTCTACGCCCTGGGCAATATCTGCACTTTGCTGATGCAGTTTCACAAGCACTTCGCAGGTATCGGCATTGAATCCAATATCTTTACTGGTGTAACCGATATCGCGAATCACGTCGCGCGCGACTTTTTCATAATCGACCTGGGCATTGCTGGTAATTTCACCAGCCAGCACGACAAAGTCAGTAGTACACAATGTCTCACAAGCAACACGTGAGTAAGGATCTTCAGCAAGCAGTGCATCCAGGATACCGTCAGAAACCTGATCGGAAACTTTATCCGGATGTCCCATACTGACCGATTCACTTGTGAACGAAAAATTAGCCATGCGTAACTCCACCTAAATACTTTGCCATGATGAGTGTAACCGGTCCAGAAGTAGCGCCGGGAACCTGATCCAATACCTCAAAAGATGAAACATTTTCCTGACAGAACAGATTTCCACCCATACTCTGTTTCATAGTCACTGAATCTGCGTAATTGTAGAAATCCAGCGTAAACTCAACAAGAGTATCTTTCGCTCTGGGTTCTCTTTTCGAAAATGTTTCTGATGATCCTGATGCTGAGAATCCCTCCCAGGCACACTCACACCGAGAAGATCACGCGGCTTTGCCCTGCAAATCGGACGGGCAGCCTGTTATCAGGGGGGAGATCAGATCCCGTGTTCGCAGCGTTGCTCCTCGCTGATCCAACACAAAGCGCTGCGCCCGCGCCCCCTGCTCTTCCGCCAGCCGGGGGTGTTCCAGCCAGTGATTCAGTACTTCCTGAAATTCCGACTGATCGTGAACGATCGTGGTTGCTTCATGCTGCAGCAGGGCGTCGACCACATCCTTGAAATTCCAGGTATTGGGCCCCAGCATCAATGCGGTGCCATAACCGGCCGGTTCGATCATATTTTGTCCACCCCGTTTTGTCAGACTCCCGCCGACAAATGCGAAATCGGCCAGCCCCCAGCAGCTTTTTAATTCTCCCAGCGTATCCAGCAGCCCGATCGCAGGGCTCTGACGGTTCGTAAACGGCAAGACAGTTCCGACTTCATCTGACTCCTGTTCGCTGCGCCGCAGCAGGGGCAGTCCATTTCGCTTGACCAGCTCAGCCACTTCATTAAACCGCTCCTGATGCCGCGGGACCAGAATCAGCCGCAGTCGCGGAAATCGCTGCCTGGCTGCCAGGTAGACATCCAGGGCAATCTGCTCTTCCGGCGATTGAGTACTGCCGGCGACCAGCACGATCTCATCCGACTTCAGCTGAAACACATGCTTCAGCTCAGCAGTTAACGAATTCTCACGGTTGACTTCGATTCCATCAAATTTGATCGAGCCGGTGACCTGCATTCGATCGGAACGACCTGTCAGCTTTTGAAAACGTTCTGCGTAGGTTTCCGTCTGAACCGCAATCAGTTGCAGCCGGTTCAGCAGCGGTCCGATCAGCCAGCGAAGCTTCTGGTATCCGCGAAAACTTTTTTCACTTAACCGCCCATTGATAATCAAGACGGGAATTCCTGATTTATCCGCAGCCAACACGAAATTCGGCCAGAGTTCCATCTCCACCAGCAGCACTGCTGTCGGCCTGATTCGCTGCAGTGCCCGTTTGACCGCCCAGGAAAAATCCAGCGGAAAGTAACAGACCAGATGCCCGGGAAATTTTTCTTTTGCCACCGCATAGCCCGTATGGGTCGTCGTGGAAATCACGAATTCGAGAGCCGGATGTTCCTGGCTCAACGCTTCCAGCAGCGGGGGCAGCTGCAATACTTCCCCCACACTGACGGCATGAAACCAGAGGCAGGGCTGAGTGCTGTGTCGTTCGGGTAATTGCCCGAGGAACTTTTGTTCCAGGCCACTCCAGTACTTTTTCTGAACCAGCGCCCGGTACAGAATCACGGGCGAAGCACAGACCAGGATCAGGCAGTAAACCAGATTTAACAGATAAGAATAAATTTGCACGGGATTCCATTCCCCAACCGGGCATCAGTACCGGAATGTCATGAGCTACAGATTCTTTCCGCAGCATTTTTTGAATTTTTTCCCGCTGCCACACGGACAGGGATCATTGCGACCGACCTTGGGTTGCTGATTGACGATCGGATCGATCGCCTGCTGAGCAGGCTCGGAAGAATTGCTATCCCCCTCACCCTCTTCACCATAATCGTAATCATCAGTGACTTCTTCGTGGACCGTATCAGTCACCCGCCACAAGGAACCGACGAAATCAGGGCTCTGCTTTTCCAGGCGGAAAATCGCGGAAGTGACCTGCTGACCAATGCGGCCCCACATGCTGTCAAACGCCTTCATCCCTTCACGCCGATACTCGACTTTGGGATCTTTCTGGGCATAACCCACCAGGCCAATACCCGACCGCAAATGGTCCATATAATACAGGTGGTCTTTCCACGAGGTATCGAGGACTTCCAGAATCAGCGAGCGTTCTGCCTGGCTGAGTTCAGGTCGATATCGTTTATTATAAGCCTGGTACAGGCGAATTCGGACTTCATCATCGGAAAGCGGTTCCAGTTCTTCGGTCGTCAGATTCAGTTCCAGTTCCGTGTTGGCCCAGGCTGCCAGTTCACCCAGGGCCGCTTTGTTCTGCACCGGGTGAGCACTTTTACCGGCAGAACCGGCTGCTTCGCGGGTATAGGCCTTCGTCAGATACTGCTCGATCTGCTTCGAGGCTTCCCCATTGACGAAAACCTTTTCGCTTTCCGCCGATAAGATATTCTGAATCTCGTTGACCTGTTTACCTTTCAAGGCTTCCAGGTCAAGGTTGGAATGAAATCGTGAATTGGCCCACTTCACCAGTCCGACGCGGCTGTTCGCTTCATTCCCAGGCTGTTGATTGCCCAGAAAATTGTACATGCCAACGGTCACCGGGAAGCTGACTTCTTTTTCCCGGTACAGCTCTTTTACTTTTTCCAGTACTTTGGCTTTTGCTTCGGGAACGCTCAACGCTTTAAACTCTTCGGGGTCGGCTTCGATACCGAACTGGTAGTTCAGATAGCCTGCCAGCGAACGCGAACCCCAGTCGTCATCCAGGAATGCCTGGAGCGGGGTGAAATCAATCCGTTCGATGGCTTTCTGCGCCTGGTCAAACAGGGTCTGATGCAGTCCATCCCGGCCGATTTTCTTCAGTTCACGATCATTCAGATTCAAGCTGAAATAGGCATTCGCCCATTTGGTCAGGGCCTGCCAGTTCCAGTCATCTTCATATTCTTCGGGCAGATTTTCATTGATCTGCTCTGCAATCAGATCATCGGCCTGCAGGCTGCCTTCGTCTTTCAGATAGGTGACCAGCTGCTCGTAATCCATATCGCGAATATTGGCAGATTCCACCTCGATATGCGCTTCCTGACCACACCAGGCGGCGATGGTGTCCCAGCCATAATTTTTATCAAGCAGACGTTCGGTCTCTTCGTCGACCTGGCGTTCGATCATTTCCAGAATCAGATCCCGGCAGTTACAGCCATCCAGAATCCGCTGACGATATCCATAGACGGTTTTTCGCTGTTCGTCCATGACTTCATCATATTCCAGCAGATGCTTGCGCTGCTCGAAGTGAGTTTCCTCACGTTTTTTCTGTGCGCCTTCGACACGCTTGGAAACCATGCGGCTTTCGATGGCTTCTCCCTCTTCCATGCCCAGGCGAGACAGAATATTTTTCACCCATTCCCCGGCAAAAACGCGCATCAGCTTGTCTTCGAGTGACAGGAAGAAGCGGCTGGAACCCGGGTCTCCCTGGCGTCCCGAACGACCGCGCAGCTGTAAATCGATGCGGCGGGAATCGTGACGTTCGGAGCCGATCACGTGTAAGCCACCCAGTTGCGTGACCTCGTCTGCTTCGACATCCATCCCTTCCCGTTTTTCGATCTCTTTGACCAGTTGGTCCCACTCCGCCTTGGGTACCTGGATGCGAGACTCGTATTTCTGGCTCAATTCTTCCCAGGCGATATGCTCGGCACTTCCCCCCAGAATAATGTCGGTACCACGACCGGCCATATTTGTGGCGATGGTGACGGCACCTTTACGACCGGCCTGGGCAATGATCTCGGCTTCACGCTCATGATGTTTGGCGTTCAGCACGTTGTGCGGAATGCCGTATTTGCTCAGTTTGTGGCTGACGATTTCCGACTGTTCGATTGAAACCGTACCCACGAGAATCGGACGTCCCTGTTTATGAACTTCGCGGACTTCGTCGGCGATGGCGGTCCATTTCTCTTTTTCGGTCTGATAAATCACATCGGGATGATTGATGCGCTGCATGGGACGGTTAGTCGGAATACTGACCACATCCAGCTGATAAATTTTCCAGAACTCTTCTGCTTCCGTGATCGCGGTACCGGTCATCCCGGACAGCTTGTCGTACAACTTGAAAAAGTTCTGCAGGGTAATCGTGGCCAGAGTCTGGGACTCTTCCTTGATTTTCACGCCTTCTTTGGCTTCGACAGCCTGGTGCAGACCATCGCCCCACTGACGGCCCGGCATCAGTCGACCGGTGTGATCGTCCACGATAATCACTTCGCCCTGCTGGACGACATAATTGACATCCCGTTTATAAAGGTGATGCGCTTTCAGCGAGTTATCGATGAGGTGCGGCCATTCCATGTTCCCGGCGGTATAAAAGCTTTCCACACCCGCCAGCTCTTCGGCGTGCTTGACTCCGGCATCTGTCAGGTGACAGGTATGCTCTTTTTCTTTGACTTCAAAATCCGTGCCGACAATCAGCTTCAAAGACACGGAATTGGCTTTGGAGTATTTAGTCAGATCATCCTGGGCCGGTCCGGAGATAATCAGCGGCGTCCGTGCTTCGTCGATCAGAATGTTATCGATTTCGTCCACGATGGCATAATTCAGAGGTCCCTGCACCTGCAGCTCTTTGACCGGTTTCATATTATCGCGGAGATAATCGAAGCCGAACTCATTATTCGTACCATAGGTGATATCGCAGCCGTAATGTTTCTGACGTTCTTCCGGCCCCATTTTGGACTGGATCGCGCCGACCGTCAGTCCCAGAGCAATATGAATGGGCCCCATCCATTCCATGTCACGTAATGCCAGATAATCATTGACGGTCACGATATGGACTTTACCCTGAAGCGCATTCAGGAACGCCGGCAGAGAAGAAACCAGGGTTTTCCCTTCCCCGGTGACCATTTCTGCAATCATGCCTTTATGCAGAAAGTAGCCCCCGATCATCTGCACGGGGTAATGGCGCATACTCAAATTACGACGTGCCGACTCACGCACGGCTGCAAATGCATAAGTCAGAAGATCATCCAGTGTTTCCCCCGCGTCAAGGCGGGCACGGAGTTTCTCCGTCGTCTGTTTCAATTCTTCGTCTGAGAGTTTCATCAACTCCGGTTCAAAACTGTCGATTTCCGCCAGCATCGACCCGGGCACGATTTGATCATTCCCGTCTTTGTCCCTGACGAAACCCAGTTTCCGAATCTGGCGTTCATTTGATGAACCGAATAACCCGGTCAGAAACCGTTCCAACCATGCTGTTACCGTTGTCAGCCATTCACCCAGCTTGTCTAGGAATTCCATTGTTTAACCCGAACTCGAATTCTCGAAAAATAGTCTGCAATATTTCTTCTGGTCGATCAGAGTGCGACTGTCATACTGGCAGGAACAAAAAGCAGTTCCCTGATGTCAGAATCATTCGCCAGCACCAGCTCATCCTTACCCAGAATACATTTAATTTCTGTAAGTTCTTCTCTTTCCGAAGTTTATTTATTTTGAAAAATATGGTCAATGGCGTTATTCCGCCGGATCACGACCGCTACTTCAGAAGATTGGAAGGCTCACTCATACAGAAATGCAACCAATGTGCCAAGTCTGGGGCATTTGTAATATCTTCCTCTGGATAATTTAGCCGAAATTCCTATATTTCTGAGGGAAAACAGCCCGATATCCGTCTTCTTAAATCACTGTGGAGCCTACAGATGTATAACAATCCTGATTCCGAGAAATATCAGACCGGCGCTCCACCGCTTCCCCCGGAAAATAATGACGAAATCATCATCAGTGCCGACACCCTTCGCCCGGACCGGATTCCCGCCGGACAGACTCGGACGCGAAAATGGCCTGTTCTCCATGCCACCACAGTCCCCGTGGTCAATCTCGACACCTGGAAACTCGACATCGGCGGCCTGGTCACAAACCCTCTCACTTTCACCTGGCAGGAATTCCAGCAGCTCCCCCGCACTCGGGTTTTCGCCGATTTCCATTGTGTCACGCGCTGGTCCCGGCTGGGAAATCTGTGGGAAGGAGTTTCCGGACAGGAGATCATGCAGAGAGCCGGCGTACACCCGGATGCCCGCTTTGTCGTCGCGACCGGCTATGATGGCGGCTGGACCACTAATCTCCCTCTGCACGATTTTCAGTCCGAAGATGTCCTGCTCTGCGATCAACATGATGGGCAGCCGCTGATCCCCGATCATGGCGGCCCGGTCCGTCTGATCGTCCCCCTGCTCTATGCCTGGAAAAGTGCCAAGTGGCTCAAACGGATTGATTTCCTCGCTGAAGACGCCCCCGGTTACTGGGAACGCTGCGGTTACCATCATCACGGAGATCCATGGGTGGTCGATGAAAACAATCCCGACGGCGAACGCTTTGCATCCCCAGACCAGATCCCGCCTGGATTTTATGAGTGATCAGGTCACCTGTGTTCCTTTCGCCCGCTCTGGCTTATTTGGTGATATGGTGAGATGAAAAATAATCCGGGAGACCAGGGATTGTTTCACATCGTTCACTTTACTTTGAGTCTATCGGAGTCCGACAGCGATGCAGCGCCTGAAGTGCGAATGTGGTGGCAATCAGTGGATCGTCTTCCATCATCCAGGGAAGCGGGTTTTCCCAGTGCCCGTCAGCATGCTGTGTTTCAATGAGTGTCTGCAGAATTTGATGACGTCGTGAATTCAGGAACTGATTGGGGACTTCCCTGTTCCGCATTTGCTGCCAGACCCGCGCTGTCGCTGCAGCTTCATAAAAATATAGGGCATCCAATTTCTGGTAAGAACCTTCTGTATTTAACGTAATCTCAGCGAGTCGCGAATGCGACAAGTGAGGCAGAGCCGCCAGCGCAGACTGAATCCTTTGATCATCCGAAGTCACATCACAGGCAAGCATCGCGGAGATTCCATCACAGGTGGCAGAGAGATAGGGAACGCCGTATTGCTGCCCTGCCTGATTCCGTTTCGAGCCCGCTTTATTCAAGGGATGATCGGGCATCAGGGTAAACACAAAACCTCCTGCCCCCGCAGCACCAGTGGGGATTTGAATATGCTGCAGATAGTCGAGTGCCGCGTTCCGGTTCTGCAGTGGTAATCTTCGCGCCCCGGACAGTGCTTCCAGTGCATGATAAGTGACAGAGACGTTCGCTGGACTGACTGCAGATCGCTGAGAGAAGAGTTCACTTCCCGGTTTCCACCCTCCAGCCACGGCACCTGCAGAAACTCGATCCGGTTGTATAATCGTCTGCTGTCGCAACAGTTCCTGGCTCAATGAATCCCGTAGTAACTGAGCGGCGGTTGTATCCGACTGAATCTGATTGAGCGTCATCAGCATCAGGCTGAGGGAATACAGGGGATAATTCGATTCTGCTTCGACCGATTTCCAGAGCGGCTTCTGGCTGAATTTTGAGTTGAGAAAAGCCAATCCAGGGCGGATCGTCAGTTCCTGATCCGCCGTAGCAGGTGTTACTTCCACCAGTGCCGACATTACCAGTGCACTGGTGGCGACTTTGCCCTCGAAACCGGCATAGGTCCTGGATTGCCAGCTGCCATGGCGCGCCTGCTGTTGTTCCAGCCAGCGTCTGCCTTTCAAAAGCGCAAGGTGTGCCTGCTGCGGCTGTGATGCGACTTTTCTGCTCTTAACCTGACTTTGAGAGGAGCGATCCTGCGCAAGCAACGCACCCGGAAAAACAAGCAGTATGCCGTGTAAATAGATCGAGTAGCGATGAATGTGAGGGAACATGCAGGTCACAGATCTGATGTGGAAAGACTGAAATTAGGGGATAACAAAGTGAGCAGCACGCCGGCAGTACAAAATGTGCGATCAGTAATACAGTGATGGCCTTTCCAGCTTCCGTCGTGGTTCTGAGTTCTCAATACACCGTCGCGCACCTGCGGATACCAGTATTTCCAGTTCTCTTCCTGTCCTTTCAGCATGCACTCCGTAATAAAATAAAAGGCCAGGTATTCTTCTCCCCCTGCAAAACGAAACAGGCGAGGCTCGGTTTTGACTGTTTCCAGAATGGTCTGTACACACTCCTGGAATTCAGGAGTGTTCCTGTATCCCAAAGAATACAGCACGCGTACTCCCGCAGCCTCTTTATAAAACTGCTGCATCCAGTTCCGTTTGTCGTCGGGCTGCTCCTTCAGATGTTTCATCAGAGCCTGCCCTACCAGCTGTTCCGAAGCTTCAATCCGTAAGCCCGCCGAGCTGGCCGAGCGCAGACATTCCCAGCCTAAGATCGTACCCAGCACGGGTGCCCAGCTCTCATTGCCCCAGGTGCCGTCTTTGCCCTGGGTCAGACAGATATAATTCACCAGTTTGTCCAGGGCAGCGCGAATCGCTTTCTCTTGTCCCGGAGCATCATAGTAAACCTGGCTCAGATAAAGCGTGGCCAGAAACAGATCGGCATTCAGACCGATTTTTCTCTGTACCAGGGTAATATTTTCTTTCGATCGATTTAGCCGGCGCGACTCGACCAGATCCAGAACACCATACAATACCAGTCGACTCTGCTTCTGATATTTTCCTCCACGAGGGGTACTGCCTTCGGAAAGCAGCACCAGTCCAGTGATCGCAGTACAACTCAGATCAGGCATATGGTACTGGTCGGGTCCCACCGTTCCATCCCTGTGGATTGCCGAGATCAGCCAGTCTATCCCCCGTTCGATCGCCTGCCTGGTTTTGGGATCGTTTCTGACTGGATTGCCCGCTTGCACTGTTGCAGTCACCGGACTTAAGTCGGAACAGGGAGCAGATATAAAAGTCAAGCTGTAAAACAGTGTGCAGGTACACAACAGAATCTTGATAAACAATGGAGATTTCATCCGGCGCAATCCCTTGAACAAAGCGAATGTCAGACAGTTCAATCAGGATTCACTGCATAAATCAGTCCATTCCGGGACAAAATTTATGAGGCTGAAATCAGGCTGAGAAAGCGTTTCTATTGCTGAAGTAAGATACAGGGAGCTTCACAAGGACGCCTTGAGTAGATCTCTTCGACACGACTGTCGTTATTTACGACAGCCCGTCTCGATTCAACCAGGGGCTGAAATCCAATCAGAGTCAAGCAACTCGGCACGATCCAGACATAATCAATGGTAACATGATCATGACCGGTTACGGATTTTCATCTGCAGAGATGGGTGACATCACTTTATAATTCAGCGTGGATTTAATGCACGGGAGGATTGCTGTCTTCTCAGCCTGGAATGCTGGCTACGGCACCCTGCGTTGCGCACTGCAAATACAACTGAGGCTGCGGTCGCAGTTCTCTACCGGTTTGATTTTATAACTTCAATATTCAGGAGGTTGATTCTATGGAGTGGCTTGTGGACGTCAAGGGGGATCTGAAGAAAAGGAGTTGGCGATACGGGTTGAAGCCGGGGCGGTATGAAGCGATGCCGAGGCCAACCTGTGGCGATGTCCCGCGAACTGCGTTGACCCGCAGGCATACAGAAGTCACTAATCAAATTTATGCAGGTGAAAATGTGGAAAAAAGCAGCTCAAATCGAGTGAACTCACCGAATCAGTGGGACGTGTTTCGGTGCTCGGAATACTGGGCACGCGCGCGACCCAAAACAGCGCTTATCTCCAGCGGCGCGCCGGAGTCAAGTGCAGTCTGGCCAGTGGTGGTGGTTCGTTTTCTGGTCTCTTTGATTTAACATATGCACTTTGAGGACGCTGGCTATAATGAAACTCTCAATGCAGGTCGGATCTATTATCCTGAATTGTGCGAATCCCCTGACGGTTTCCTGTTGTCTGCGACAACCCCGAATTGCATTCGGGGTTACCCGGTTTCGATATAATGAGATTTCCAATGCAGATTCTGTTTGTCCGGCGTGATCCCGTGATCTTACTTTTCAGAAGGACATTTGAATGTTGATCCATTTGTGTAGCACACGCTTCTGCTATCGCGGTTTCCTGATGCTGAACCTGTGCTGTTTCATCGCCAGTCAAAGTCAGGCTGCTCCAGACGGCGATGCCGTGATCCGAGCTAAAGCCGGTGATTCGGAAATCGTGATCACCACGACCAGTCGCCTGGCGGGCGCAATTCATTCGCTGACCTGGAATGGCAAGGAATTCATCGACAGTTTTGATCATGGCAGACAGCTGCAGTCAGCCGCCAGTTTTGACTGTGGAAAACCGGGAGAGTTCTGGGCGGAGTGTTTTAACCCGACCGAAGCCGGTTCACGTTCTGACGGCGCGGGTCCCCGGTCATCCAGCAAACTGCTTCGTTTGCAAAGTCGTGATCATCAGCTGAGTACGACGACCCGGATGGCATTCTGGCTGGCGCCCGGACAGAAATCATCTGGCATGCCGGCCCTCAATACCCGTGTTCTTTCTGATCATCAGATTGCCAAACAGGTTCGCATTGGTTACCAGGATCTCGACCAGGTGCTCGATTATCGAGTGACTTTTACGGTTCCCTCGGGAGAACACCACACCTATGCCCAGTTTGAAGCGCTCACCGGTTACATGCCTGCGGAATTTGAAGAGTTCTGGAAACTGAATCCGAAGACCGGGAAACTGCAGCCTCTGGATGACGGGCCGGGAGAACAGAACGATCCGGTCATCCTGAGTACACAGGACGGCAAGTACGCGATGGGTGTTTTTTCTCCCGATCAGCCCTCCCCCGGCTATCAGCACGCGGGCTACGGCCGCTTTCGTTTCCCGGCTGCGAAAGTGGTGAAATGGAACTGTGTCTTTCGGTTTAAGGATCCAGAGGGAGTCGCCGCCGGCGATTACTCATTCCAGGTGTTCGTTGCGATTGGTACGCTGGAAGATGTGAAACAGTCAATTCAGACACTGGAGAAAAAGTTTTCGCAGCAGTAAATTAAATTTCAGCTGAATCATAAAGTTAATATCCTTCCATGCACGGCGAACTCCGTATCCCCCCACTCCTGAAATGTTTCGAACAGATCTATCGAAGTGAAAATTAAACCCGTGGTGCGGCCGCCAGGACTTCTTCGGAAACGCCGGACGCGTATTTCATAAAATTGTCATTGAAGGCGGTAGCCAGTTTGATCGCCGTTTTTTTGTAGGCACTTTGATCGTCCCAGGAGGAATGCGGTACCAGAATCTGATCATCGACTCCCGGACATTTTGTAATCGTGGTGGTTCCGAAAATGGGATCCACCTCAGTCGGGGCCTGAACCAGCGTTCCGGAATGAATGGCGTCAATAATTGCCCGCGTATCTTTGAGACTGATTCGTTTTCCCACACCGTAAGCGCCACCATTCCAGCCGGTATTGACCAGCCAGACATTGGCATTGTATTTTCGGATTTTCTCCGCCAGCAGGTCGGCGTATTTGCCAGGATGCCAGACCAGAAAGGGCCCGCCAAAACAGGGCGAGAAGGTGGCCTGCGGTTCATCGACGCCCATTTCCGTACCGGCGACTTTCGCTGTATAACCGCTGATAAAGTGATACATGGCCTGCTCGGGAGTGAGACGGCTGACCGGGGGCAGAACGCCAAACGCATCGCAGGTCAGGAAGATCACATCATTGGGATGGTCTGCCACGCAGGGAATTTTGGCACTGGGCATGTACTCGATCGGATAAGCGCCGCGGGTATTCTGGGTGAAGCTGGTATCATCAAAATCGACATGATGCCGGGCTTCATCATAGACCACGTTTTCCAGCACCGCTCCATAACGCAGCGCCTGAAATATTTCCGGCTCGTTTTCCCGCGAGAGATAAATCGCCTTGGCGTAACAGCCTCCTTCGATGTTGAAAATTCCATTATCCGTCCAGCAGTGTTCGTCATCACCAATCAGAAATCGTTTGGGATCTGCAGAGAGTGTGGTTTTTCCAGTACCGGACAGCCCGAACAAAACCGAGGAGCGACCCGTTTGGCGATCCGCAGTCGCGGAACAGTGCATCGACAGAATCCCCAGTTTCGGCATCAGGTAGTTCATGACGGTGAAGATGCCTTTCTTCATTTCGCCCGCGTATTCGGTTCCCAGAATTACGATCTCACCATCCTCGATGCTGAGGTCCACGCTGGTTTTGGATGTCATACCGGTGGTAAAACGATTCGCAGGAAATGTCCCCGCATTGTAAATCACATAGTCCGGTTTGCCGAAATCTTCCAATTGTTCTTCTGTCGGACGAATCAGCATGTTATGCATGAACAGCGCATGATAAGGCCGCGAACAGATCACGCGGACTTTAATCTGGTACTCGGGATCCCAGCCGGCGAAGGCATCGATCACGTACAGGTGCGGGCAGATATTCAGATAGTCGGTGGCACGTTCCCGGTTACAGAAGAACGCATGCTGATCGAGGGGGTAATTCACATCGCCCCACCAGATATCATCGGCGGAATTTTTATGTTTGACGACCCGTTTATCTTTCGGGGAGCGTCCCGTTTTTTCGCCGGAGTAGGCAATCAACGCTCCCGTATCCGAAATGGAGGCTCCTGGTTCATAGCGAATGGCTTCTTCGTACAATATCGATGGGTCCGGATTGCGCATTACCCAGTCCACATTGATTCCATGCTCGGACAGATCGAACGACTCCATTTTCCACTCCATTCACTTGATTTGAATTCAAAGGGCTACCCGATCCTGTTTGACACAGTACGCAAGCAACCCCTTCGCACTACTGTTCGACGCAAGTTTAATCTCTCCCCGGAGTTTCACCAAGAGAGATTCCCACCTATGTGTCCAGTTACCGGCAGGTTTCAGTAGAGAAACACCCAGGATTACTCTGCCGCCAGTCGCTGCAGTTCGGGCTTCATCCGCCGCATCGCTTCTTCAAAGCTGACGGGAGGCTGATACCCGAAATCATGTTGCGCACGGCCCACGTTATAATAATGAGAACTGCTGAGCTGAGAGGCCAGAAAGCGAGTCATCGGCGGTTCGCCTGGCAGATGCAGAACCCGATAAATCATCTCCAGCGCGCTTCCGATTCGTTTCGCGGCTTTGGTGGAGATCTGTTTTTTAACGGGAGGCAGGCCAGCATCGGCGAGCAATTGATTGATCCATTCCCACATCAGCACCGGTTCGGGCTCATTGATAAAATAAGCCTGACCGCCGACGGGGGAATCAGGAAACAGTCGGGCAGCGGCCTGGAGATGGGCGGCTGCCGCGTTTTCCACGTAGCTCATCGATATCAGATTGGTACCCTCTCCCACCTGCCGCAAGCGGCCTGACCTGGCACGCTGGATCAATCGGGGAATCAGATGATTATCACGGGAGCCCCAGATCAGATGTGGTCTGAGCGCGACCGTCGCCAGTCCGGCTGCACCGTTCGCGGCCAGCACAGCACGTTCCGCCAGCATCTTGGTATGGGGATAATGGCAGAGAAACTGTTCGCTGTAAGGCAGGGCTTCGGTAGCATTCTCGTGCGCAGAACCATCATAGACGACGCTGGGCGAACTCGTATAAACCAGTCGCGTCACTCCTTGCGATTTGCAGGATTCAATGACGTTCAAAGTTCCTTGAGTATTGATGCTGTAGAAGTAATCCCACGGTCCCCAGATGCCGGAAACAGCGGCTGTATGATAAACGGTATCAATTCCCTCGCAGGCCTGATTGACTGTGGCGGCATCACGAATATCACCCTGAACGGTTTCGACACCCAGTTCTTTGAGCCGCGCATACTCGCCGCGACACAGTACACGAACCGTTTCCCCGGCAGCCACCAGTTGCTCGACAATATATAACCCCAGGAAGCCGCCTCCCCCGGTCACCAGCACATTCATTTGACCTGCTTCTCTGCCCAGGGCGTTAATTTCTCACGAAAGATTTTGACATTATGCCGGATATCAACAGGCAAAGAACGATGAAACAGAACCGTCTCGATAGAGACCGTTAACGGGTTGGCTTTCCCCAATGCCAGCAGTTCCTGTGTGAACCGATCATGGTCCGCCTGAGTTGCCGGATAGTCCCCCTGCTCCGGCTCGACGATGATTACAGGTTTCTGATTCGGTTTGGACCCGACTCCTACCAGCGCGCTGCGATAAACCTGAGGATGCTGATTGAAAATTGCTTCGCAACAGATTGTGAACATGGACCCCTGGCTGGTTTCCAGCATGTGGGCCTTGCGTCCGCAGAACCAGAGTTTCCCTTCCGCATCCTGATAACCGACATCTCCCATGCGGTGCCAGAATCGTTCGCCGTCAGGAATTTTCGCCAGTTGTGTTGCTTCGGGCCGCTGAAAATATTCACGGGTCGCCATCGGTCCCTGTACGATGATTTCCCCGATCTCGCCGGCAGGTAATTCTATGGCGGTATCGATCGCTCCAATCGGCTCGTTATGAATCTGAATGATTTTCACCAGGACTCCCGGAAACGGAGTTCCCACACAGGTGCCCGCTCCAGACTGCGTCTGTTCTGATGTTTTTTCCAGCACGTCGCGACCACAGATCGTAGCGACCGGCAGAGATTCCGTTGCACCGTAAGGCGTATTGATATCCGTTTCCGGACTGGTAAAAGTTTGCCGCATACGTTGAATCACATGGACAGGCACCGGGGCTCCTGCCGATAACACACGTTTTAGTGAAGGAAGCTGAATCTGGTGTTGTTCACAATACCTGCCGATCCGATTCCACATTGCTGGCGAACCAAATGCCTGTGTGACACCATGATCATTGATCTGCCGGATGATTTTTTCCGGATCAACCCGGGCCGGTTTGGTGGGGTCCATATCGGGAACTACGGTCGTGACTCCCATGGCTGAATTGAAAAGCGCAAACAATGGGAACCCTGGCAGATCGACTTCACCAGGTTGGATCTGATAATAATCGCGGAGCAGATCCACCTGCGACCAGAACATGCCATGCTCGTACGCAACACCTTTGGGAGGTCCGGTACTTCCACTCGTGAAGATCACCGCAGCAGGATCGGTGGCAGAACGCTGCACCATTTCAAACGGTTTCCACTCATTTCCCAGCAGCCACTGATAATCGATACCGGAAGTCAGCACCGGCTTGCCGACAGTGACATTCAGATGCGCCCTGGGAAAAGCGCGGCGTTTGAGTTTGCGGATTAACTGTGCCAGCGGAATTGCCACAAACCCTTCAGGCTCGACTTCCGCCAGGCAGCGCATGATATTTTTTCTGCCCATACCCGGATCAATCAGAATGATCACGGCACCTGCTTTAAACAATGCGAAGGTTAGCGCGATAAATTCCAGACCGGGGCGGACCATCAGAGCCATTCGCGTCCCAGGCTGCACGCCCAGTTGGATCAGCCCGCGTGCCAGTCGATCACTTTCCTGATCCAGTTGCTGAAAGGTGAGACTGCTGTAAGTATAACGGCCCTGTTTGTCCTGACCTGCAGGAAAGACGACCGCTTTTTGAAAAGGCCAGTCTTGAGCGGACTGTTTTAACCGGTCGGCAATATTACGTTGTGAAGTAGACATAATCAGAGGGAACGCAGGCTGTCAAAAGCGGCAAAACTTTTCACTGGCGGACCAGAACTTCTCCCTTGCCAAGTGTCAGAAAGTCACCACAGTATCGACGATACTCCGCATCCAGACAATCTTCCGGAACCGGAAAGCCGACTGCTTTCAACTCACGGAGAAAAAAAGACAGCCAGACAGGCTTGTGCAGACAGGAATACTTGAACGTCGGGAGCAACTCCGGTTGCGTGGAGGCATCCATCGCAGCGATCGTTCCGCGCCGCATGCCGGCTCCGGGACAGGCTCCGAGTTTCCCGAAGGAAAATATCGAACCCGCAATCATATCAAAACCGGCAGCATCACCGAGATCGCCTCCTACGACAATCGTACCCCGCCGCATGCGATGGCCGGCTTCTCTGCCGGCGCTGCCGCGAATCAGGATTGTCCCGCCATTCATACCCCGTTTACTGCCCGGCCAGGCAGCTCCGACCAGATCTCCGGCATTTCCAGTGATATGAATCTCGCCGCCTCGCATTCCAGTAGCCACGAGATCGGCAACATCCCCCTGCACTTCAATTCGACCACCGGACATTTCCCTGCCGAGATGCATGCCGGCATTCCCCTCAATGCGAATGGAACCGGAGCATAACTCGGCACCAATGGCTTTGACTCGGCTGCAATCTCCTGCCCAGACCATCAAATCAGGCTCGGTAGCGGACTGTTTCACATCGAAAAAGTCTGCCAGGGAAGCCCGTTGATTCCCCTGGAGCACAGGCAGGGCGCGTACCTCATCTGCCGACAGTTGCTGTACCGCTGCATGATTGATCGAATCAACTTCAACCGGGATCGTGAGCGCATGCTTGAGAGTAAAAGTGAAGGCCATGCGGTGAAATTCTTTATCAGCCTGTCCGGGAGGTTTTCCCCATATTGATGAGGCCTTCAATGAACCCGCGGGCGGCCAGATAATCGTTCGGCAGCATCGTCTTGATCTGACCACGCAGAATGTTTTTCATATTCAGCGCTTCTTCTTGAATTTCCCGCGAAAGGCTGGAAGTGATGCCGGTGGAATTCTTCAAAGAATAGAGCTCCTGAAGCTTGTTACGCGAATCTGCATATTCCGGCCCCATCAGCGCTTCAGGCCAGGAAATTTCTCCTGTTGCCGGATTGAGTTGGCTGGCGTTTAAAGTTTCCTGATCCTGCGAGGTAGAGGCGTTGTAATAGGGACTCAAACCAGATTCCTGCAGTTTGAGATTCTTTTCCTTTTGTGCTTCAATGGCATCCTGTTTCTGCTGAGCCAGTTCTTTATCGATTTCAGCTTGTTGATGAATCGCCTCGCGTTTTGCTTTTTGACGTTCTACATAGGTTTCAGCAAGCTTCTTCTGATTATCAATATATTTACTGGTTGCTTCCTGATAATTGACCATGGCTTTGGATTGATCGACATTTGCCTGACCCTGTGCACGAATCAGCGAGGAACCATCGTTGTAATACCCACCATAATATCCAGGATATCCTCCTCCGTAGTAACCACCACCATAGATTCCACGGTAACCATAAAATGCGGTGGGACTGTAACCGCCACCAAAATTATAAACCGTTTGTCTCGGGAAGAAGGGGCCAGCAGCTTGAGCCATGTATCCTGTAGACAACAGGATTGTTAAACATACACCGGACAGGGCCATTTTGCGTATTACTGGTTTCATCTCTTACCCCTGAGTATAAATTGAGAACGGACCTGATTCGGACGGGCACTTTCGTATCACGTCAGGCAGGCTTCTATGATTTCCTGATGAATCTGATCAGAATTACTTGATTTTTCAACTCGGATCATGATATCTATTAAGTAACAGTTTAATGTTCTCCTTTCTATTTCGCCAGTCTTTCTTCTGCAGGTAATGTGAATTCTTTACTTTCGGGGAATCTGGTACTCTCAATAATGATTAGCAGGAACCTGACTTATGCGTCGACTACTTACGACAGTGCTTTTTCTGGGCGTCAGTTTATTCACATCTGGTATCGTTTCTGCTCAAACCCCTGATCTCGCTCCCCTGATTAAAGATCTGGGCAGCGATAATGAAGAGCAGCAGTCAATTGCCGCCCATCGCCTGGGAGAACTGGGGCCCTTATCGAAATCTGCCGTCCCTGCATTGATTGAGGTCGTTAAGGAAGGTTCAGTCGCTGCCCGGAGTGAAGCCATCATTGCACTGGGAAAAATTGGACCAGCTGCATCCGCTGCTGTTCCTGAACTGACTAAAATCTTACGGGGCTACTCCATCATCCTGAAATACAACACGTTGCAGGCCCTGCGGAGTATTGGCCCGGCATCAAAACCGGCAGCCAAACAGATTCTGCCACTGCTGGAAAGCAATAATTCCTATCTGAAAATTGCTGCTGCCCGCACACTCTGGGCCGTTGATCCGGGAAACAAAGAAAACCTGCAGCCGATTATCAAGGTCCTTGTCGACAGTCTGCATGTTCCCGTCAACGAAGTACGCTCCAGTGCAGCAGTCGCCCTTACTGAAATTGGTGCCCCCGCTGTAGAACCGCTTCTGGAACAACTGAAAACGGAGTACAAAGTTAATCATACAGAACAGTGTCAGCAAATTTGTGATGTATTTGCTAATATGGGAGCCCAGGGTGAAGCAGCCATTCCCACTTTGATCAAAGCTTTGAAAGTGGAAAATCCCGAACTGGTCTGGCATGCCGCACACGCATTAGGCGCTATCTCCGCCAAACCTGCTGAAGTTGTGCCCGCGTTAACACCTCTGTTGAAAAACTCCTCTCCTGAAGTTCGTGCTCATGCCGCGATTGCTTTAGGAAATTTTGGCAGTGCTGCCAAGTCAGCGGTTCCTGAGTTGATCAAACTACTGTCCGATTCTGACCTGAATGTCAAACTGGACGCCGCAGCGGCATTGGGTGCAATTGGTCCGGACGCTTCCTCAGCCGTCTCAGCACTTGTTAAGTCGATGCAGGATGGTCCCACGGCCTTAACGCTCACCAGCGCATCAGCCTTGGCATCCATTGGGAAAGCATCTGTGCCTGAAATCACAAAACTGTTAAATGAGGACTCTTCTCTGAAACTTCTGGCTATTCATGTTCTGGGTGAAATCGGAACCGAATCGGCAGCATCCATTCCCGAATTACTGAAACTGACAAAATCAGAAGATACGGATATTCGCGAGACAGCCATTGTCAGCTTAGGTGAAATTGGCCCTAAAGCGATCGAAGCAGAAACTCAACTGATCAACATTCTGGAAAACAGTACTGGCACCACCAGAAACAAAGCCGTTTATGCACTGTCAAAAATCGGCAGTAAAAAAGCATTGCCACTGATCAAAAAATATGCGGCAGCTGATTCTGGTGATGAGCGTTTCCGGCTCGTCTGCGCCTGGGCACTTCTGAGAGAAGATCCAACCAACCCTGAAGCCGTGAACGCTGCATTACCAGGCCTGATTAAGGCGCTTTCAGATGATAATGCACTGCTTCGCAGAGAAGCAGCCAGTGCGATTGCCCTGTCAGGACCTCTGGCAAAATCAGCAGTTCCCAGTCTGAAAGCAGCCCTGGAAAATGAAAAAGACCAGACCGTCATCGCTGAGTTAATCACAGCCCTGGCTGAGATCGGCCCCCCTGCGGCAGATGCGATCCCACTCATTACACCCTACGTTAATTCTGATGATCTGGTTCTGCGTGTCGTTGCAACTTATGCCCTGGCCCGTTTTGGCAAACTCTCTGAATCAGCGGTTCCCCTGCTGGAGAAAGAACTCAAATCACATAACGAACACGAAAACGCAATTACTTTATGGGCATTGACAAAAATTGATCCCAGCCCAGCGCGAGCCAAGGCTGCCCTTCCCGCGCTGACCGATCTGCTCACAAAACATCCCAACCCGGATGCACGAGTCGAAGCAGCCATCAGCCTGGGAGAATTCGGAATCAAAACACCGGAAATCAAGCAGGCCCTGGAGACGGCCACCAAAGACAAAGATCCACGCGTCCAGAAAGCAGCAGAAACAGCTTTGAAAAAACTCAGTAGCTGAATTCCCCCCTGCCGGAGCATGTTGATTTTCTGCCACACAAGCTGGTTCTGTGTGGCATTAATTCAACGTCTCATTTCAGAGGGGAACAGATCTTGGACAGCGTGATTCCAAATCATCCTGATCAATTTGATCCGGAAATCGATGTTTGCAGGCATGTTACAGCATAGGCTCCCAACTGGCTGCTATTGACAGACCTGATATCTGGTGCTGAATTTCGACTCGCCTGTCTTCTGGCATGATTGTTGCATTTTAGTTCATTTCCTGATGTACTGAATTGCTGCCTGTCATTTCCAGAATCGGAGTTGCCATGATCACCGTTGCCGAAATTAACGACATTGATCGTCTCGATCATTTTCGTCTGGCCTGGCGAGCTCTGCTGGGAAAAACCAAAGGGGCCACCTTTGCGCATTCACCTGAATGGCTGGAACATTACTGGACGCATTTTGGACACGATCAGAAACTGCGGATTCTGTTTGTAACCCTGGGCAATAAAATTATCGGTATCGTTCCCCTGGTCGTAAAACCCGTGACGACAAAAGTGGGTGTCATGCGCGTTCTGACTTATCCTCTGGATGGGTGGGGAACTTTTTACGGGCAGATTGGATCCAACCCTGCTGCGACCATGGTCACTGCGATGAGGCACATTCATACTTCCAAACGCGACTGGGACCTGATCGACTTGAGGTATATCGACCAGGAGGGTCACGACCATCGACGCACTTTGAATTCCTTCAAGTCAGTCGGTTTTCAAGGTAATCAGGCAGTCTGGCAGAAACAGCCTCTGGTCAACACCACTCAAACCAGTTGGGAAGACTATCTGGCTTCCCGGTCTGAGAAAACACAACAGCTGATCTCCCATGCAGAACAGATCACCGGCAAAGCGGGGCACATCGCCTTTTACCGTTCACGGCTCGAGAATCCACTGACACCCGGCTGGAATCCACGCTGGGATCTCTGGGCGGAGTTCCAGCTTATGAATTTTCAGGACGGGAATCAGTTGCACATCGCGGGGGGGAATTTTCCCCAGGACAAAAAACTTTCCTTTCTGCATGACATCCACGGGCCCGCTGTACGTGCAGGCATGGCACGGATTGATGCCCTGTTTGTGAATCATTCACTGGTTGCCTGCGCCTATGGGATGCAATACGGTTCCGGTACAGATTACCTGGCAGTGGGGCGACATAAAGAGACGCCACCGGAAGTCATCACGACACTGATGGCGCGAATGGTTCAGCAATCGATTCAGGACGGAGAAACTTCACTGAACCTGGGATTAGTAGGAAACACTCTCTCTGGAATGTGGAGTAACGAGCAACAGACCAGTTATCGCTGCTCTCATTTCCCGCTCCTGGCACCACGTTCGCAGTTGTTGAGGGTGAATCGCTGGATACAAACACCGGTCTCAATCCCGACTGCAAAGAAAATATCGAAACCAGGCTCTCAAATCGGCAACAGTCCTGTACCGCAATCAGCGACAGCAATGAAGCCGGAGTCCTGTATTGAAATAGCAGAGGATGAGCCACAGGACTGGGCTGGGACCGATGATAGCCGGGGGGTTTCGTCAGAAGATCAGCCACGTTTTCGCATTGTCGGTTAGACTGCGTCCCATCCTGCTGGAACGTCTCCCCTGCCATTTGGATCGAGCATAATAGATTGAGAGCCTCCCGGGCTCAATGTGATGTGTTCCAGTCAGGCGGGGAGTCGCTGAGCATCAGACTGGATTGCGGGCGAATTTCATAACCATCAATGTTCTGTCATCACCATCGTTCCCGCCTTCCAGATGTTTCTGCAGCTTGGCCCAGATCCCCTGCATCACTTCTTCCGCGGTATCTTCGATATGATTTTCCAGGACTTTCATAATCCCATCCGAGCGAAACATTTTGCGTTCACTGCTCATCGCTTCGCTGATGCCATCACTGAAACCGACAATGATATCATTGGTGCAAATGGGAATAACTGAGTAGTCATAGTCGTTTGTCTCAGTCACGCCGAGTAACATGCCATGCGAAGTCAGGCTGGTGATTTTGCCTTTATGAACCCAGAACGGCGCAGGATGCCCGGCATTCGTATATGTGAAAGTCCGATTTTTGGTGTCGATGACGCCATACATCATGCTCATGAACTGATGCGGCAATGAAGTATGATACAAGGCTGTGTTAATGCGGCCGATGACAAAGCGTGTATCTTTTGCCTGTTCAATCGGGCCTTCCGTTAATGTTCTGAGCGCTCCCCGGACCGAGGCCATTACCACTGCCGCGGGAATACTGTCGCCGGAGGCATCACCCAGAGCGAAACAGGTAATATGTGGTGCCAGGGTAATGAACTCGCATAAGTCCCCCCCGACTTCATGATGGCTGATTGTCTGTACCGCAGCCTGGAAGTCCCGTTCCCGATGAGATTCCCGTGCCAGTTCAGCCGGAAACGATTCCGAGATCACCTTCAGCTCTTTTTTCAAACGAATCTGGTTCTGGCTTTCTTTCAGTAAAACCGCACGCTCTAAAATTGTACTGACCTGGGCACCGATTGACTTGAGGATATGAATATCCCGGTCTTTTAAATGCCGGGCACGCCGGTCAAACGCCCACAACGTTCCAAACGGACCGGATTCCGACTGCACTGAAACGCAGACACCTGTCAGGCAGCCTTCTGGTAACCAGCGGGATAACTCAGGGTTTTCCTGCCGATTGATGATCAATGCCTCATTTTCAAATGCTTCAAGGTCCGGTGGTGATTCATTCAGTTTCCGGCGATGAAAGGGAATCTCAAGAGCCGTTAAACAATATTGGACTCGCAGAGACAACTGGTTTGACTCAGAGTTCAATAAAAAGAAGCTGGCTGCGCGAAATCCCGTCAGTTGCAAAGCCGCTTCCAGCAACTTCTGTAACGCGTCCTGCAATCCTTCCTGCCTTGTTGCAGACAGCCCTACATCCACCAGTGTCGTCACTTCCCTGGTCTTGGATTCAAGCGAAGAATGCATGGTTTCGAGTTGAGAAATCAATCCCCCGACCAGTTCTGCAAACTTGATCGCGGTCACGAACAGATGATCGTTTGCCGTTTCATCAGGCAGGGTCAGGTATAGATATCCCAGAATCCGCTTGCCATCCTCGATGGATTCATACCAGCAATATTTTTCGCTTTGGCATAACTCGGCTTCAAGGGACTTTCGCTCTCCTGGTTTGGCAGGCGTGAATTTCAAAGGCCAGCCGGTGATTTCCGTAAACTGGTCACAAACATTGTGAATCCATTCCAGTGGCTGGGTGATTACCTGTTCCATTTCACCTGATCCAAAACGCCGAAGAAGAATAATGCAGAGTTGAAGGCGGATTGCCCTGTTATCTCGTATCGGCAATCGGTTATCGGCAGATCAGGCGGGAGTCAGTTTGTAACGATTGAAACGGTTAGTTATTTGAATATACGGCAGAATCGCAGAATCTCCCCGCTTCGATTGAACTCAGCGGACCGGGTCAAAATCTCAGCGATACCGTTCAATGATGGCACAACCGCAGGAATCGCTCCAGACATTCACAGATGTGCGGCACATATCCAGAATACGGTCGACAGCAATAATTACTCCCTGCGCTTCCAGGGGCAGTCCCACAGCCTGCAGTACAATCGCCATCATCACCAGACCGGCATGGGGAATTCCGGCGGCTCCGATACTGGCCAGCAAAGCAGTCACGGCCACCAGAATCTGTTGTTCTACGGGCATGACGATACCGGTATAAGCCTGGGCAATAAACATCACCGCTACTGCTTCATACAGGGCAGTCCCGTCCATATTGATCGTTGCTCCCAGGGGCAGCACGAAAGAACTGACTTCGTTCGAGATTTCTGCATTTTCTTCCACACAACTGATCGTTAGCGGAAGAGTTCCGTTGGAAGAAGCCGTCGAGAAAGCGGTCATCAGCGCCGGGCTCATCGCGCGTGCGAATTCCAGTGGAGAACGCCGCGCGACAAACTTTAACAGACAAGGTAAGATGACCACCGCGTGGATGACTAATGCTAAAAAGACGGCAATCATATACCAGGCTAATGTCTTAAAGATCTCAAACCCCTGGGAAGAAACCGCGTACACCATAAAGGCCAGAACGCCAATCGGGGCGAGACTGATTACGAACATCGTCATCCGCATCATGACTTCAAAGCCGGCCTGAAAGAATTCCGTCAGCACCTTGGCATGCTTGCCGCCAACAATGATGATAAAGATACCAGTCAGCATGCTGAACGAGATAATCGAAAGAAATTCGCCCTCGCCCAGCGAGTGAATGATATTGGTCGGGATAAGCCGATCCACCATATCCAGAAAAATAGAACCGATCGAGTCCGTTCCCGCCGAAAGTGAGCCACTGCCCCCCGGTAATTCTGCGCCGATACCAGGTTGAATCAGATTGACTACGAAAATACCGGTAAAGATTGCCAGCAGGCTTGTACAAAAATAATACAGCAGCGTCTTCGAGAACATCGCACCAAAACGGGTAGCATTTCCCAGACTCGCAATCCCGGTAATCAGCGAGGTGACAATCAGCGGGATTGTCACCATCTTCAGTAAACGCAGGAACACATCACCCAGCCATTTGGAAACTGCCATCACGGTTTGTGAAATGCCCGTACCATATTTCTCGTAGGTTTGTTTCCATTCCGGATACTGCCTGGCCAGTTCTTCTCCGTTGTCCGCAGAGATGGACGTCACCGTTTTTTTCTGATCGACATTCCGGGTGTACGTGAGAGTGACTTTCCGGGCAGCATCCACGATATGAATCAATCGCCCGGTCACGTTGACAGAGACCGTTTTTTCAGGATCCCCGGTAACAAACAGACTTTTCAGTTCCGGAAAACGCTTTAGCAACTGATCCCGACTTGCGAAGTCGTATTCCTGCGGGTCCTGCTTTGCTGTCTTTTGAACGACCTCAAAACCGCCAGCCACCGGGCTGACGGTTAAGGTCTGATCATCAAGCTGGATTTCCCCCGGGTTAAATATGAAACCAAGAATCGTGCCTGCGATCAGTGCTATCAGAATCTGAAAATGCAGTGGAATTTTCTTCATGAAACACCGGCTTTCCGCTTCTCGTTTGCGATTTGAAAATGAGATCGCAATGCATCTTCAGCAACAAAGACAACGATCTCCGGCAGGCACGTATCCTGTCATCAACTTCGGTTTCGACACTCGGCTCACGAATGTGAATCAGGTTAAGACCTGACTAACTGCGGGCAGAGTCACACTGAAATGGTAACCAGGCTCCGTTTTCCTGACTGCTGGCTACAGACTGCTGTATGAAAAACATCCCCTCCACGCCGTCATAGACATTCGGATAGATTGTATTTTTCGGTTCAAAAGGCTGACCGGTAATTCGATTAATCATCGCATCAAAAGCAGATCGGTAGATATTCGCGAATGCTTCAAAAAAGGCTTCCGGGTGCCCTGCTGGCAAGCGGCAGGCAGCAGCCCCCGCTTCGCTCATGAAGGGGGCATTCGGATCGCGTGTATAAATCGAATGCGGCTGGCCATTGCGGCGGATGATCATCTGGTTAGGCTCTTCCTGTCGCCAGGCCAACGCTCCCTTCGTACCATCAATTTCAATGAACAGGTCATTTTCGCGACCATGTGATATCTGACTGGCAGTGACTGTTCCCAGTGCACCATTCTGGAATCGAATGACAGCATGACCATAGTCATCCAGTTGACGCCCGGGTGCGAAGATTTTCAGATTGCAGGAAATTTCTTCCGGCAACAGTCCCGTCATATAACGTCCCAGGTTGTAGGCATGCGTTGCGATATCCCCAAAAGCGCCTGCTGCACCTGACTTCGCAGGGTCGGTGCGCCATGCAGCCTGTTTCTGATCTTCCTGTTCCAGCCGGGAACGCAACCAGCCTTGAATGTAATTGGAACGGACTGCCTGGATCTCGCCGAAGTCCCCATTCAAAATCATTTCCCGCGCCATGCGAACGAGTGGATAACCGGTATAATTATGACTGACGGCAAAGACGACGCCTGATTTTTCCACGAGTGACTTCAGCTCTTCAGCCTGTGCCAGATCAAAGGTCATTGGCTTATCACAGATGACATTGAACCCGGCTTCGATGGCCGTCTTCGCGATTGGAAAATGAGTAAAATTAGGAGTCGCGATGCTGATGAAATCGATTCGTTGATCTGCGGGCAGCGCTGCCTCTTTCTCGACGAGTTCTTCGATGGAACCATAAGCGCGATCGGGATGAATATCATAGGCAGGTGCGGATGCTTTTGCTTTCTCAGGATTGGAAGATAATGCTCCGGCCACCAGTTCCGCACGGTTATCCAGACAGGCAGCGATGGAATGAACTCGACCGATAAACGAACCCTGTCCACCACCCACCAGCGCCATTCGCAATTTACGATTCAATTGACCGTTCATTGTTTCCATAGTTGCATTCCTTCCTCTCGATGATTCATTCCAGACCCGTGCGAAAAGACGAGTTAGAGTTGAGCTGCGACATGTTGAATCCGATCTGCCTGGATGGCAGTTACCAGAAATCAGCATACTTTCGCTTGATCGGAATTACAACCAATGAGTAATTCAGGCTTTTAACCTGAAAAAACCCTTGATTCGACCTCCCTGGCTTTCCTCGAATTCGACGAAATCAAGTCTGGCAGGGATTTCAAATCTTGGTTACAATACGTTTGTCAGCCACGATCCGTTCGGGTCGATCTTCATTGATCAAGTTTGTACTCCTCATCTGGTACAGACAGCAGGCTGTGAGTCAATACACTCGTATTCTGATTAAATAGAGCACTGGGAGGCATTTGTGGTGAAAAATCAAAATGGAGAACGCCGATTTTTGTGGCTGACCATCGGCGTAGTCTGCGGTATGTGTTTATCTTATTTCTGGCCACATGAACCGGCTTATGCAGTCGCCACCGACCGGGATGGCGATCGTTTTGCAATTACAACCGTGCCAACGCGCGCTGGTAATGCAGAAGGGGTATTTGTGCTTGACTTCCTCACTGGTCGTCTGCAGGGAGCTGTCCTGAACTCACGGACCGGCAAATTCACTTATGCCTATTTTCGAAATCTTGCTGCTGACTTTGGTGTCGACCCGACAGCGAAACCCCATTATGTGATTATTCCGGGTGCCGTCGATCTGCCGGCACAGGGTCGGGCTCAATTTGCCGAAGGAGGCATCTACGTCGGGGAAATGTCATCCGGGATGGTGATCTGCTATGCCTTCTCGTTCGTGTTTAACAATGCACCGGCTGCCCCGCAACAATTAATTCCAGTCGATCGGTTCCAGTTCCGACAGGCACAATAATCTGTCTGATTTTTGTGTTAAAACAACAGCATACAGAAAACGGGATCCTGATTTGGATCCCGTTTTTTTTTTGTAGATGATTGCTGTGGAAAGCAGGTCCGCGATTTATTCCCGTTCGCAAACCAGGGCACGTGATCTGCCTTGCAGACGGGCGATGATCAGTACACCGGCTCCCTCACCTTTCAGCGACAGTTTACGGCGGAGCGCTTCAATACCAACCGGTATCCGCCGGCATTTAATTTCAAGCTGGCCAAAGTTGGCGCTTCGAAAGTACTTCCGGATTTCCCGGTCATTGTTCGGCAGTTCTTCCAGAATCCGAAAACGCCTGAAGAACGGTGATTCTACGACTTCAGCCGAAGTCAGGTATTCCTCTTCCGGATCCAGGCGGCTCAATCCCGCTTGTGCAGCTGCGACGTCCAGCAGCCCGGAGCGGACCACAGCCGGATCGGGATCGTAGATATAGCTGCCCGGATCGGCAAGCTCAACATACGCATCCATCGGATGACCGGCAATACTGTCGATCTGCCCGGTTTTGGAAATGGCGGTCGCTCGAAATTCGTGTTCTCCGGCCAGATCCCCAAACCAGATCGTCGCTTCCTTGCACTCCCCGCTCAGGCTGATCAGTTCGGTTTCAGAGCCGGGAAACTTACCGGCGAAATTACTGGCGGGACTGAGTTTAATGGCCCCCCCTTGAAATTGAGAAATCAATTCCTGGAGCGTTTCCAGTCCCGGCAGATAGTCCTCGATCCGAATGACTTTTCCTCCCGAATCAGGGCGTCGATCCGGGTCAATGTGCAGCCTTCCCTGGCGATCCTGGATGTCTTCCAGTCGCTGATTCAGCAGACTGACTGAACCGGAAACCCCGTAAACTTCACTGTTCCAGGCAGCAAACTGACAGAGAACCGGTGAAATCTCAACGCCCATCACAGTCGCATGCTCTGCCAGTGCAATCAGATCCCCGCCCATTCCGCAGCAGAAATCATATACCGTGCCCGAAAACCGGTTCGCCTTATGCTGTGAAACAGGCTCAGGTGTTGCCTGCTCCAGACTTTTTCGGTCAAACCACATCTGGTCCGCCCGGGTAAACTTGGAGCGACCCCGTTTGCGTAATTCCGAGAGCGTCAAAGCAGCTCGAACCATCTCATCGGAGTAATTTTTACGCAACTGTTTCTGCAGATGAAATTCCGAACCGGAGTGTTCGCGGATGATCTCAAAGATTTCAGAATGTTGATACAGCTGCTGAAAACAATCGAGCTCGGTGGGGGACTCACTGGACATGGAACCGCTTAACAACTTTCTGTCGCCACGAGAGATTGATTGATGTGAGATATCGCCTGGGTAATTCGGTCTGAAATTTGAACAAGTTGCATTGCATCGAACTTCATTTCCACAATTCGAACAGAATCATGTACCACTGCCAGACCGACAGTGTCCGGCAGGCATCCAATGAGCTGTTCGATCGCCAGTGTATAAACTCCCAGCTGAAATTCATACTCTGAGATCAACGCTTGGTCTGTTAATTGTGCGAGGCGGGCACCCGTTTTATAGTCAAGGACGACCCAGCGCTGATCGTCAGTCTGATAAACGGCATCTATCATTCCGGTTACCGTCACAGTCGATTCCTGATCAGCCGCGGCAGGCATGCGTAGTAGAAAATCCAGTTCCCGATAATGTACTCGTGCCGCCTGCAGATCACTGCAGAGTTCTGATCCGTACCAGGCTGAGATCTGTTGCTGAATCAGCGGTTTCAGTCTGTCTCGTACTGGCTGAGGCTGATCGAACAGAACGAGTTCCACAATCCGATCCGACTGTTCAGGCTTCGATGGATCCAGTCGCTCAATCGCAGCGTGTGTCAATGTCCCCAGTTGGGTTGCCTCATCAGCATTCAGCAAATCCGCCGCTGCCAGCACGGGGTAGTGTGGTTCAGGCAGTTCCCGCAACAAGGCATCCGTCACTTCCAGTTGTGACACACTGAATTGCGATCGCCTGAGTTGTTGAGGCAAAAAGATTTTACATGTCTCCGGGTAGTCACCGGGAGTTCCCTGTTCGAGAACAGACCGGAACTGGCTGGGTTTTAATTCTTTGATTTTCTTTGCTGGTTTCGTTTCGGTTTGAGGCTGATTCAGATGCACGCGAATTTCCGGAATCTGCTCTGCGGGAATATTCCCCATGGTGAACCGTCCCAGGTAGGGATCCAGGGTCGGGAGTCCCGTTGAAAGATCAAAGTGGCGCGCCAGCAGTTTCATCCAGGGAGATTGCACTCTGCGATCATAGGGTAAACCGGCAGAGAGAATCAGATAATCAGCCGCGCGGGTCACGGCCACGTATAATAGTCTGACGGTTTCGTCTTCGTCGGCTGTCTGTTCGATCGCACGATGCATTTTGAATGCGAAGTTTTCCGGAGTCACTCCTCGTACAGCGGGTAAGTTCAGGAGCGCCCCCCATTGTGGATGCAGGAACGGATTTCTGGAAGCTCCAGGTGATTTACGATCCATGTCGGCAACAATGACGACAGGAAATTCCAGTCCCTTGGACTGATGGATCGTCATCAGTCGAATGACATCGCTGGTTTCAGGTAGAGTCGCCGCCAGCTCTTCTTTACTCTCTTCCAGAATCGAATCCCGAATCCGTTGAACAAAGTCCTTCAGGGTAAACAGGCCGGACGCTTCAAAGTTACGGGCCAGCTCGATCAGTTTTCGCAGGTTAGCCAGTTTGCGATCACCCAGAAATTCATTGAGCAGGGCGGCATCATATCCGGTTCGTTCCAGAGCCAGGTTCAATAATTCCACCAGTGACAACCGGTCTTTTTTCGCGCGCAGTTCCTGAAGCACGGTCTGGGCATACAGCACCTGGCGTTTCTGTTCGGGCCGCACATCGTCTGGCGGCGGGATCTGCATCGCTGCGGTCAGACTTTCCGCGTGACGGGTGATGGCATAAATCGTATCGTCAGACAGACTGAAGAACGGAGAACGCAACAGTCCCAGCAGGCTTAACTCATCATCGCTGCTGTCGAGGTACTGACACAGGTTACTCAGATCATAAATTTCCTGCTGCGCGTAAAAAGCACGGCCACCGACCAGGTAATAATCCAGATCACGTTGCTGTAACGCTTTTTCATACAGGCTGACACTCGACAGCGAACGAAACAGAATGCAGATATCACCGGGTTCAACCCGTCTCAATTCCCGCTCACCGGTCTGCGGGTTTTTCGACCAGATGCGGGGGGTTTCATCTTCCAGTAACTGACGAATGCGAGCCGCAATCCAGTCTGCTTCGATGTCGCGGAGCGCATCGGCCAACTTGATGTCCGGGTCATCAGGAGAGGCAAACAGGAACTCGATTCCCGGGATGGGTGAGTGTTGTTGCTGATCGAAAGGCGTCAGCGCTTCGTAATAAAGTTCCATAGCGGAAGCAAACAGACAGTTCGTAAAATTCAGAATCGCGGGCTGGCTGCGGAAATTCGTGCTTAACGGGAGCCGACCCTTTTCAGGAATTTCCTGCCTCAGCTTGTGAAAGACTTCCGGGTCGGCCCGTCGGAATCGATAAATGGACTGCTTGGCATCCCCTACCAGAAACAGTTTCCCGGTTAACAGTTCTTTCCCACATAACGCACGAACGATTTCGCTCTGCACAGGATCGGTATCCTGAAACTCATCCACCATCAGGTATTGAATTCCCGCAGCAGCCCTTTGCCGGGCATGCGGATCGCGACGAAACAGGTCCCGTGTCTGCAGCAGCAGGTCATCAAAGTCCAACAGTCCTTTTTCCGCTTTATTCTCCTGATAGCATTTCGCGGCATATTCGGTCACTCTTAACACGACCAGACTGAATTCCGCCGCGGAAAGAAAACCGGCTGGATCGGGTGACAACGTCTCGTAAACCGGTTTCAAAGCATCTCGCAAATCTTTGAATCCATCGCGGATCTGTTCATAAACGTTGACGTCATCCCAGTCTTTTTTGGTCCCGGCCCCCTGCACTTTCGCATGATTCATCAAGGTCCCCAGCAATTCTTCTCGTAACCGGGGCGCGCCGTTTAATAACTCGGGAAGGCGAGCCTTGAGTACCTGAAACCGCTCGCGCATTTTGGGATTGGTGGGCTGATTTGAGTTCATCAATCTTAATAGATGCTGCGTCGCATCCGCATGAGCGATCTCTGCGAGTTGCAGGGGGATATAAACCTGCTCCCAGTAATCGCGCATGCGTCCTGCCAGCTGTTCTGGAGCCAGTTCGCGAAACTCTTCAAACTCAATGCGAAACTGCTGAGGGACCAGGGCAATCAACAGCTCGTAGGTTCGTTCCAGACCAAAGCGGTAGACTAATTGAATGCAGTCCGCATTTTCCTGTTTCAACAGATCATGGACGGCTTCATGAACGACTTTTCGTAAAAAAGTGTCACTGGTCCCCTGCTCCAGCAGTCCAAAATGAGGATCGAGCCGGGCACTGACTGCATGGCTCCGCAGAATGGAGGTACAAAAAGAGTGAATTGTGCTGATGCGTGCCGAATCCAGACCTCGAATGACAGCCTGCCAGTGATTCACTTCTTCCGGCGGACAGTTCTTCAACTGATCCAGGCAGGTTTCCCGAATCCGGTCCCGCATCTCCCGGGCGGCCCGCTCTGTAAAGGTGATTGCAACAATATGGCTGAGCCGATCGGGGGGTGCTCCTGGCTCAATCAGTTTTAAAAACCGCTGTGTGAGTACAAACGTCTTGCCACAACCGGCCCCGGCAGACAGCGCAATGGAAGCATCACGCGTATTGATGGCCGCGGCCTGCTGATCGGTATAAGTAGGTTGCTTCGACATGTGCTCTCGTCAGGGGGCTGGTGAATGTTCGGTGTTGGAATCCGGTTCAGAATCGGTAAACTGCAGCAGATCGATCTGCTTGCCCAGGCTGTCTCGATAGCTCTCCACCTGGGAAGCACGACAGACCGATTGAAAAGCCTGGTCGAGGTGTGCAATTTTTTCATCCACCTGCACGGGAAAGAATCCACTGCGAATTAAAGCGGCCAGATGCGGAACCAGACCTTCCAGTGTCACTTCCAGAATTTCCAGATCTTCAGCTGAGATCGGTTCCACTATTTTCTTTCGGGCAGATTGCAAAGGCATCACAAAACCGGATTCCTGAATCTTCCAGTACCCCAGATGAAAGGGTTCCGCGTCAGTGTCAATCATTTGCAGTCGCCGCGCCGCAATCAGGTATAAGGCCAGTTGCAGCTTCTTACCGGATCGTATTTCCGTAGAAGAAGGAACACTGCGCCCGGTTTTATAGTCAATGATATTGAAATACTTCTGGCCATTGACCGATCCTACGTCAATCCGGTCAATCTGCCCCCGAATGCGAGTCTCACGCGAACCGCTCCCCAGAGTCAGATGTTGATACTGCCTTTGTGATGGATCGGGTTCCCCGGGCACTTTACCAAACGGAACCTCTCGGCCCACTATCTCGGGAACACGATCCCATAGTTCCTCAAACAGTTGACCATAAGTTTCTGACTGTTCGGCAAACAGGCTTCCCCAGTCTTTCAGAATCTGTTTCTCAATCAGCTGTAATACCTGCTGCAGTTTGGATTCGGCATCAGAATCCGAGACGCGCTTTTCCAGCAATTCAAGAAACAGGGGCTCAATCTGGTCAGCGGCATACAGCTGGGCGCCGGGTCCTTCGACACTGAGTCGTTCATACAAGCGGGTCAGAATACTGTGAACGTGAATCCCCCGCTGCAGGAAATTCGTTCTTAATTCCGGAGGTTCCGGCACCTCAATCCCCAACACATTCTGTGCAAAAAACTGAAAGGGACAGGCCAGATACAGCTCCAGTTGAGTGGTACTGAATTCATAGTCCTGCGGAAACCGCTCACGGATCGCCTGTCGGGAAGCTGCGGAAACCATGACTCCTTCAAATTCGGTAAAGCCTTCCTGCTCAAATCGGGCCACTGCCATTTCCGCAGCTCCCAGAATATTTCGGGCCGTCGATTGCAGTTCCGGTTCTTCCAGAATTTTCAGAAACAGCCCGGGCTGATTCCGTTTCAATTCGTCAATCGCCAGAATCCGCAGATCGCGTGATGACATCGCCTGCTCACGACGAGGCAGTGGATTCAACTCCCCCACCTGCCGAACCGAAAGTGTCCCCGGCTCAAACAGATCGATTAATGCGGACAGGTAGGGACTGGGAAATAATGGCTGTCCTGTTGAGCTGATGGCGGGATAGCTGAGAATGAGTCGCTTCGAGAATCGCGTCATCACTTCATAGAACAACAGCATTTCTTCCTGCTGCTGATTTGCATGGCGCTTCAGAGACAGCCCATGTTCATTCAAGTCCCCCCGGTCTTTTTCACTGTAAAGACAATCCTCGCGATGGCTGCGGGGAAAACTGGCTTCACTGAGCCCCCCCACCAGCAGCCAGGGAACACTCAGATTTCTCAACTGCGACGCATCCAGAACCTGAATCCGCCCTGCTTCTTCCGTTTGTAAGGTGAGTGTCTGCTGTTCCAGCAAATCCAGCAACAAACTCCGAAACGTCAGTAAATCCTGGGGAACGGCTTCCCGCTGATGAAACTGTTCAATCTGATCGACCTCAGAAACGGCATGAAACAGGAGTTTCTGAAATCGATCCCAGACCAGTTGATCACGTTGATCGAGCGTACTGGCACTGTCTTCTCCCTGGGACCAGACTTTGGGTAACCCAAATTCATTCGCGAGTGAAATCAGAATTTCAATCCAGGTCACAAACAGTTCTTTGCCTCTCAACCTCTGCGTTTCACTGGAAAGTCGCTTGGCGAGTTGAAATGCAGATTCCACTTCCCGCAGTACTAATTTTCGTTTCGGTTGATCGGGATAACGGATACAAAGCTCGCTGGCTTTGCTGCATTCCTTCTCCAGGGCGTTTAAAATATCGTTCTTACCGGAGTCGATCTTCAGTTGTCGTAAGATCCGGGAAAGACAACGCACCGCTGCTCCTGACTGATATTCCGGCCAGTCAGGAGAAAAATAATTCGAATCCAGAATGGACATCAGACTGTCGAACGACCAGTTATCGAGCTCTATCTGCAGGAACGCAAAAATAGCCCTGACCACGGAGAACCGGGAAAACTCCTGTTCCTGCCCCAGGAAGTAAGGAATCCCGGCTGCAGATAAGGTTTCATGAATCAGGTCGCCATACTCCCGTGTCGAACGAAATACCAGCGCAATTTCTTCAGGCGGAACCCCTTTGAGCAGCAACTGTTTTACTTCGACCGCGAGGACTTCCATTTCATTCCTCTGACCGGCGACCGCCAGTACCTGAATCTGATCCCCTGCCTCTGATGGTTTGATCTCGCGAGGATTAGCAAATAATGCCTCGCAAATTTGAGTCCGCGAATCGGCTCGTTCATCGCGTTCGCAGGCGATACAACGGATCGTTCCCGGCAATCTGCTTTCAAGAACCTGCCGGGCGACCATTGATTTTGCAAACAGATCCTGCCTGCGTGACTCATTTTCCAGTGGAAGTGAAATCAGCAGCCTGCTGGTTCTGGCAGCCAGCAGTTCCAGGATCTCGTATTGGGTATGGGTGAAATCAGCAAATCCATCCAGCACGATCAGATCAAACTGCCCGAAAGGGCCCCACATCCCTTCCTGCAGCGCAGTCCGGGCAGACCAGAAACGTCCCTCAGAATCATAACGCCGCATCTCGTGTAGCGCGACTTGATAGCGGTCATAGATGAACCCCAGTTCCTGATCCTTCTGGCGGGAATCGGTTTTCAAACGGGCACATGCCTCGGAAAACTGTTCCGGCCAGATTTCTTCCCGTTTCAATTCGGAGATGAAATGCGAGATCAGATCCAGAAATCCGGACGTTCCCGCGATGGAACTGAAATACTGGATTTGGCCTGAGGCAATCAGATCATCCACAATACTCCTCAGCAGATAACGTTTGGAGATCTCAGGCAGGGTCTGAACAGGCTGATCGAGTGACTGTAAAATTGTCTCGGCAAAGGCTTCAAAAGTATATACATGAGGAGCAAAACAAACCGGCATTTCCGGACAGAGGAGCTGGTCCAGCACCTGTCTGCGGGACCGCACAGTCGGAGAGATCCAGAGAGTATTACCGGGGATATGCCTTTTCAGACCTTCCTGAAGCGCCCGGCGATACTCTTTCAGCAGGCGATCCGTTTTGCCGGAACCGGCTATACCTGTTAAAATTTGAACTTCAGGCTGCATGGATGGCCTTACCCGGTCTTAAGAAGTAATATCAATCGCCCTGTTTGGGCAGGCCTTATTTTGACCTGGGTGTCCTGAATCCTGAGATTCAATAACAGCCCCTGTGCAATGTATCCGGCCGGGCAGGAGAATTCAATTTCAGAATGAATTCCAGGAGAAACCGGTTTTAAACCCTCAGTTTTGACAGCAAATCTTGCCAGTGCTTTACAGATCGCCTACACTTATAGAAATGAAAAGGAAGCTCTCACGAGTTTCGACACCAGACAAAACATTTTCAGGCCCTGGCGAACATGCAGTTCTTCGGGCTTGAATTGTGTTCTGTATATCTCATAAGGAATCGTCCATGCAAAAATTCCGCTTGATCAGTTCGTTCTCTCTCCTCAGCCTGATCCTCTTCTCGATCGTTCCGCAATTCAGTTTTGCGGATGAAAAAAGCAGTGAGAAAGAGAAGGATGACGACTATTACCAGATGATGAAACTGTTCGCAGACACCTACGAGCAAATCGAACGAAACTATGTGAAAGATATCGACCGTCGTATTCTGGTTGAAGCAGCAATCCGGGGCATGGTAGAGGAACTGGACCAGTACTCAAATTATATCAGCCCCAAGGATCTGTCCCGGTTTAACCAGGTCGTCGAGCAGGAATTCGGCGGCATCGGCATTCAGGTTCACATCGACGAAAACAATGGCAGACGACTGACTGTCATGACCCCCCTGCCAGGGACTCCCGCCTACAAAGCTGGTATTCGTGCCGGTGATGTGATTGACACGATCGAGGGAAAATCAACCAAAGGGTTTACGCTTCCCGAGGCAATTAAAACCCTGAAGGGCCGGGCGGGAGAATCAGTCAGCATATCAGTCATTCACAAGGGTTCTGAAGAAGCGATCCCCTTAACAGTCACGCGCGAGTTAATCCATGTCGCCACAGTTCTGGGTGACACTTATAAATCTGATGATTCCTGGGATTACATGCTCGATAAGAAAGAAAAGATCGGGTATATCCGGCTCACACACTTTAGCCGTCACAGTGCAGAAGAGTTACAGGCTGCGATCGAGGACCTGAAGAAACAGGGAATGAAAGCCCTCATTCTGGACTTGAGATTCAACCCCGGCGGTTTACTTTCTCAGGCAACAGAGATCTCGGACATGTTCATCAAGTCCGGGAAAATTGTGAGTACGGAAGGACGAAACAGCCGTAACCGCAAGTGGGAAGCGACTGCCGAAGGCACTTACGACGGATTCCCCATGGCAATTCTCGTCAACCGTTATTCCGCTTCTGCCAGTGAGATCGTTTCAGCCTGTCTGCAGGATCACAAACGGGCGGTCATTGTCGGGGAGAGAACCTGGGGCAAAGGCAGCGTACAGAATGTGATCGAACTGGAAGAGGGAGACAGCGCCCTCAAGCTGACGACCGCCAGTTATCACAGACCCAGCGGTAAAAATATCCACCGTTTTCCGGGAGCGAAAGATTCAGACGTCTGGGGTGTTACTCCCGACGACAAGTACCGCCTGAGACTGACTGATGAAGAACTGGAAGCGTTCGGCGATTACCGACGCAACCGCGATATTCTGGATCATAATGCTAAACTGGATACTGAATTCAAAGATAAACAGCTTGATCTGGCATTAGATTATATCAAGTCTGCGTTGAATGAAGAAACGAAACCTGATGCCAAAGAAGAAACTGAAAAGGCAGAGAAAAAGCCGGCTGAAAAGGACGCGAAACCTGCCAAGAAAGCAGCCGCACTTCCACAACCGGCAAAAGCACCCCTGGTGATTCAAACCACCTGATGATTTCTTCTGCAGCTGATGTCGTAGCAGATTCAAGCTAAATTGCCACCTCATGCTGGTCTGTGACCTGAATGACAACAGCCTGTTCTCAATGGAAAGCGACTTTCGGGAATCAGTCTGGTCCCGACAGTCGCTTTTTTATTTCAAATACCGTAACTTCCCTCTATGAATCAATCTGAAGACTATCTCCTGGCCATTGAATCTTCCTGTGACGAGACCGCCGCTGCGGTGATCACACGTGAGATGCGGATTCTTTCGAATGTCGTCTCTTCCCAGACGAGGCTGCATGAAAAATTCGGGGGTGTTGTCCCCGAAATCGCTTCGCGGGCACACCTGGAGCGCATTTTGCCCGTCATTGATGATGCTTTAAGCCAGGCCGGAATTACGCTGGACCAACTGACGGCTGTCGCAGTAGCCACAGAACCCGGGCTGGTTGGATCGCTGCTGATCGGCCTGACGGCTGCCAAAACGCTGGCACTCACACTTGAGATCCCCTTGATCGCAGTCAATCACATTGAAGGTCATTTGTTTGCCTGTCAGATGCAGGAAGAGCGGCCCCTGTTTCCGGCCATCGGCCTGGTTGTCAGCGGAGGCCACACGAACCTGTATCACTGTTCGGAAACTCTGCAGTTTGACCTGATCGGTGCGACCATTGATGATGCAGCAGGCGAAGCCTTTGATAAAGTCGCCAAGATTCTCGGCCTGACTTATCCCGGAGGCCCTTCCATTCAAAAAGCCGCCCGGCAGGGGAACCCGAAAGCATTTCCATTTCCCCGTACTTTTCTGAAAGACCCGGAACTGCGATTCAGCTTCAGTGGCCTGAAAACGGCGGTTTTATATGAAGCGCTGGGGAATCCTGGAGCCAGGAAACAGCCACCGGCCCTGACTGCAGAACGCGTTGCTGATCTCGCAGCCAGCTTTCAGGCTACCGTCGTCGATGTTCTGGTCGCCAAATGCAAGCAGGCTTTGACCCGGTATGGGTACTCTACGCTCTGTGTAGGCGGAGGGGTAGCAGCGAATACCTTACTGCGAGAGCGACTGGAGGAAATGACAAAGCAGACAGGGTGCCACCTGAGTCTTGCCCCTCCAGATCTGTGCACCGACAATGCCGCCATGGCTGCGATTGCCTGGCATCATCTGGACCAGGGTCGAATCGCATCACTTGACCTGGATGTGACTCCCGGGCTTGTTCGCTGAGAGACTGGTCTGTAAAACCCCTGAAATGCGATCAGGGATTCATGAAACTGAATGTAAAAATCTCAGTGACGTTCGTGAACTGCGGCGACAAAGACAACCTGACATACCTGCGATCCGATGAAACCACTGCTGCCCCTGTCAGGCTGATCCCTTCAGGAATGACAGTAATCACTGGCTGACTGGCTATGCCACCCGTGTTTTGTACTCCCGTTACAAAGGGAGACTGCTGCCCGGTTGAAACTCCCACCTGTCTGGAAACCCGAAAGCTGTTCAGAGATTCTCGAGCGCTTCTCGAAAGCTTGCCTGCCGGATCAGTCAGATGACGATTTCGCAGACGACTGGTTTTCTCGGTATTTTGAGGCGAACCCGGGACCTGTGATTTCTTATCGCGTCTGCCTTTTTCCAGATTGATCCGAATCAGCTGATCCTCTTTTGCCAGCGGAACAATCATCGTTTCAACTACAGGCTGCTCTGTGCCTGCGTAACGAGTGATTTTCAGTTTCGCTCTCTGCCCGACAATATTCCCGGATACATAGCGGACTCGAACAGTATAGTTTCCCGGGAATCCGCTTGCACAGAGATACTCTTCAATACAGTTTTCCTGTTTCGGGCCATACCCGTCATTCAGAAGTACTCCCCCACCCGCAGTCAAGGGAGCTTCAAAAGAACAGACAGTCCCTTTGGGCTCTTCTACGATCAAATCCAGGTCACCATCTCCGTTCCAGGTGAGTTCCAGTTTCAAATCGCGCTCCAGAGCCGCTTTTCTGGCAGATCTGACTCGCTCAGCTTCTGCTTTTCGCCCTGCTTTATTTAACGACTGTTCCAGATCAGCTAATGCATTCAATGCTTTGACATGTAATTGCTGATGATCTTTGATCCAGACATGTGTCAGGATTCCCGTAGCCGCCCACAGAATGGCTTCGGCATCCTTCAGTTTGGTCGCCAGCCTTAACCCCATGATATAAGACTCGGGGCGGGCGGGTTGCAGTTTTGCAGCCTGTTGATAAAGCTTCAGTGCCTGTTCATCAGCCTCAAAACGGGAAAGATACGCGGCGGAATAAACCATACTGGGCACATCGGTAGCAGAAAAATCGATGCGGGAAAGTAACACACGCTGAATTTCCTGCTGAGGACGCCCGGCAATTTCCATGGATAATGCCAGTACGTCATACATCCACGGCTGAGATTGATTATTGATCAACGCGGCATTGATGGCAGCAATCACATGCTCATGTTTGCCGGACTGATGCAGATTGAAAATCAGATCATTCACCACATCGGGAGCTGGCTTACGCTTGGAAAAATACTCGTTCCAGAACGCCTGTGGGTTTTTCACATTCGCAAGCAATGGTGCCTTGAACTCGTTCTTTTTTTCGAGTTCACCATCAACAGAAACGGAGCCTTTCCCCTGGGAACGGCTCCGCGCTGTTAATTTAGATTGATCAGTGACAACAGGTAGCTTCTGTTTGCTGCCTACTTCAGGATCACTGGTTTTTTTTTGAGTTGTTCAATCGTGCGATTGTCAAACCGAAAGGGTTTGTCTTCCACCTGGAACTGAGCTTGAGATGCTTTCGTTTCCGATTCTCCCAGAATGTTATCCAGAATGGCTTTCATTTCCGCATCTTTGATTGGTTTCAGCCCTGGTTGTTCAGCCTTTGCTTTTGCTTTGGGTACAGGCTGCTGCTTCGTCTTTTGCTTGGGTAATGAATTCATCAGCAGCATCTCAGGAGCCACGTTGAAGAAACCCTGACCACCGCCGCCGCCGCCACCCAGGCCGCCGCCACCGCCACCCAAGCCACCGCCGCCGCCGCCCAGGCCGCCCTGCTGACCACCCTGCTGGCCACCAAAGCCACCCTGGCTTGTTCCCACGGAAGACTGCTGTGTGGAAACCGAGATAACCAGGTCAGCCACAGGATAAACGCGTGTGCTTAAGATTTCTTCAGCTTTGATGCTGGTTGTGATTTTCATCACTTCGTCTTCAACCAGATATGTCAGACCAATGGGCTTTAAAATGATATTCAACGCACTTTTCAGTTTGATACCGCTGAGAGCCACATTGACGGGTTCATCGACAGTCAAACCTTCTTCACCCAGATCATTGGAATTGATCAGGATTGTAATGTTATGCAGTTCAGCAAAGTAAGTCATCACTTCAGACAGTGGGATGTCAGGGAAGTTTGCTTCGGTCTCTTTTTGCAGTTCTTCAAAAATCCGCTGTTCTGCAGGACTGTTGCGATGCAGGTCCACATTAGACCATTTCTTGCGACGCTCAGTCAAAGCAGTCCAGACAGGAGCGGATGGCCAGCGAATAGGAGGCTCATCCGGGAAGGGAACGTGTGAGAGTTCAACCTGATACAAGGTTTCCAGGAACCGGTCGGCTCGTAAGGAACGCATCTTGAAGACTTTGGCCAGTTGGCCTGCTGCTTCTGAAGTAAACAAAGCTGCGGTCGCAGGTCCATTCCCTGGTTCCATATCAACGGCAACACGGGCAACGGCTTCCGCTTCTTCATAGGCTTCAAAATTGCCATGTTTACCATCCTGAATCAGGGATCGAACTCGGTCGATTAACTGTTCCAGTTTTTCATCTTCCAGCAGAATCTGATCTACCAGACGCTTCTGTTGTTCGATTTGAGCAAGCTGCTGTTGCTGACGAATCCGTCGCGTCTCAGCGACTTCCATCTGACTGCGAACATCAACCATCATGTTATTCAGACGGCTTTCCAGTTGCTGACGTAAATCAATATCGATATCCGACGTGGATTTGAGGAAATTCAATGTTCGTTTTAGAACTCCCAGGGCTCCATCCGGATTTTCAGCAGAAACCTGCCGGGCCTCTTCAATGGCATTCTGAACTTCAATTTTCATCTGCGCACCCTTGATTTGACGCAGCTGTTCAACTTTGCTGATGGCGTCATCAATCGGTGGATTGGGATCACTTGGAGCTGCGGGTTCTGCTGGAGCTGCGGGCGCTGGTTGGTTTGTATCAGCCTGAGCCAGCTGTGCTTTCTGAAAACGATCTGACATTTTCAGCAGTGATTCAGCACGGGCGTTTTCAGGATCCAGCTGTTGCAGCAGATTTCCATATTTTGCAGCCTGTTCGAAATTGCCACTGCGAATGGCATTGGTTCCCGCAAATTCAAGCTGCGCCATGTGCTCTTCATGTCCGGTGCGTGCCAGATTCATCATCCGCTGACCGGCAAAAGCAACTGCCAGTTCCTGTCCGGGCTGCTGATTTGTCCAAGGCACGGCCAGAAAGCTGTTCACGGCTTGAGCGACAGGTACATTAAACTTCCAGACGCCGTCGAGATTACTGTTTTTCAGGTCGACTGTGAAATTGTTTGAGATATCACCTTTGGCGAGATAAATCGTCTCGCGGTCCGTTCGGACAGGCAGTGCTCGTGTGGTATTTAATTCTAACTGTTTGTCTGAGATTTGAATGGATTCGGGATAAAATACAGGTGCCTGAATCGCTTTGACCAGTTCTTTACCAACAATGGCTGGTAAATCCTGTTTTCCTGCTGCTTCATCAGAAAATACAACACCCCCCGTGTAAACGCCAAGCAATCCGAGCAGTTGCATGTCTTTTCTAGGTCCAACTGCATAGCTGTGAACGGGAATATGCTGTTGAGCCAGTTTGCCTGTCAAGTCTGCCATTTCCGGAAGTGAGATCAGTCTGGCGGTACTCATTCCATCACCAATGTAGACAATAGATCGGGCCTGCTGATTCTGCAGTCCCTGCATGACTGTTTTCAAAGCCACAGACAAATTCGTTGCACCAAGCGGAGCACGGGCTGCCAGCGATTCCACTGCCAGTTGAGCCTGTCGACTCTTGGGAGCAACAAATTCATTTACAAAGGGAGTACATTGAACGTCGACGGCATAAACGGCGACACTCGAATCATTGGGGAGTTCATTCAACAGGGATTTGAGGACATCCAGAGCCTGAGTCCGATGCTCGCCTACCTGACTGGCAGACGTATCAAACAGAATCGCAATCTGCTCACTGGCGTGGGCAGGAGCTGGCAGGCGATCCGCTTTGAATTGCAGGGCATAAAAATGCTCGCCTTCGCTGTTCTGGTAACTGAGGATCTGGCCAATGTTTGAGATTTCTGGAACCTGCTGTTCAGCAAAACTTTGTGGCGAACTCAACATTATCGTCGAGGCAGCCAGAACAAACATTGAAATTCCAAATCTGGATAGCGACATGATTTCTCTCTCCCGAGTAACTTTAGGCAAGAATGCTTGAACTCAAGCCAAGATGGTCGATTGCCAAATTGCGCATTCTCCTCAACTGTGCATTGTATATACAGTCTCGGACACCATTGAAGGAAATTCCCCCGATTTTCTCTTAATTCTCCAAATTTGATGCGAGTTGAAAAGGGTTTGTCGGCACGGACTGAAGTATCCGCGTAATTTGTAGTCCGATTATGGGGAACGTAAGGATCAAAGCCCACTTAGCGAAATCAGCGATTTCAACAAACAGAGCTGATAAAACAGCTTGGATCTACCCAATTGTTCATACCTTATCCCTCAACTCCCTTCTGCTTTCATATTTAAGACATTCGGATTGTACTGATTCTATTCAATGATCAGACGCGAAAATGTCGATCTTTTCTTGTGTCTCACCCCTTGTTTCCACACATGAATTAACTGCTAACTGACGCACCCGAAGTAAACACGCGGATACACATCATCGTCAGAACTTCACACTCCAGACACTGATTCCAGGTATGCTCTCTCGACCGTTTTACATCCTATCATGTCTGATCGCGTTGATCGCTGCACTGATAACATGGGGAGTCCATTCCACCAAATCGGCCCCCCGGTCTGCTGCAGCTGGAAGCCGCCATGCAGTAAAGCAGATCCAAGCCAATAAACCCATCTTTCACTCTCCCCAGCCCGTGGACTGGAATCGCCCCGTCAGCCTGGCCTGCTTGAAAAATCAGCTGCATTTCCCTCTCTCATTCTCACCTGGAGTTGAATACGTACTTATTGTCAATAATCTGGATCGCTCCACCAGACGTACAAAAACGATCAGACTGTCTGTCGAGGAATCGACGGGCGAACAGTCCATCAACTGCTATTTTGAAAATACGCAGGAGCCCGCTTCCGGCTCCCCACCCAGTCGCCTGCTCGATGCTTCCACTGCGCAGCGTACTCCGGACACTGCTGATTTGGAAGATGAGGCATCAACAGAAAAAGAAGCTCTCGAGCCCGTCAGGCACTTCAACCTGTTTGTAACCGATGGGGATCTATCGGACAAAAAACAATACACGCGGCTCAAAGCACGATTGATCCAGGAAAGTCCCCGTGTCGCGATTTATCTCGACGAACAGCAGAAGACCGAAGAGCTGGCTGCCGGGCTGGTCAGTGATCTGATTTCACAGCTTGAAAATGAAGTGCTGGACAAAATCAGCTTGGAATGTGGTCCGATACGGGACGTGGATGGCAACGGCCGCTTCACAATCCTGCTCTCACCCTGGTTAAGTAAGTTGCAGGGGGGGAAAACCACCATCAATGGATTTGTTCGCCCCAGTGACTTTCGTGAAAATGTCGCGGAACCATTCAGTAATCACTGTGATATGCTGTATCTCAATTCTGCATTGAAACCCGGTCAGCAGCTACTGGATCTTTTAAGCCATGAAGTGACGCATGCAGCAGTCTCCAGCATCCGCACTGTCCGTGGCTACTCGCTGCCTGATGAGGAAGACTGGCTGAACGAAGGCATCGCACACCTGATGGAGCCCGGTTATACGAATCGAGACTACCGGATCAGTGAGTTTTTCCGGTCACCGGAATCCTATCCTCTCGTTGTCTCCGATTATTACCGCGCACAACTCTGGCGGAACCATGGATGCCGCGGGGCAGTGAATCTGTTTCTCAACTGGTGTCATCAGCGGGAGCCGAACAGGCGTTTTGCCAATCGATTCATTCATCATCGGTTAACTGGTATCGCCAAAATGGAACAGTTAACTTCCACTCCCTTTCCGGAACTGTTTCGACTCTGGTCTCTGGATCTGGCCAGACAGTCTCTGGCATATAACACACCCCAGACAGACGTGAGTTCACCAGCGCCGCTCATCCACTGTGGAAGATTCTTGCTGGCTGGTCCCGCCCTTCACGACTGGAATATTTCAGACCAGAACCACACAAGCCTGAAACTTGCCTCGACGGCATCTGGTTTCCTGCGACTTAAGTCGAACAGCCAACTGAAGGAAAATCAGCTGATTAAAGTGCAGGGGTTTCCTTCAATGCAGTTGACCCTGTTGAAATTGGAACAGCCAACACAGCAGGTTTCATTACAGGCCCAGTATGCCATTGCTGAAAATCCCACAGAGTCAAATTCTGAATTCGTTGAAATCCAGCTGCGTTGCAGTCACCCTGTCAAATCACTCGTCGAAATGATCAGCCTGGAATTTAACGGGGCCTACCTCTCCCAGGCAGAACGCCAGCCACGAAAAATAGACGTGACAACGATCACTTCTGGCTCGATTGACCAAAGATCCGGCCTGCAAATCGATATTCAGGATAGCGAGACCGATCAGGAAAAACAGCTGACAGAATACCGTGTGTTAATCCCACGAACCAGTTTCGAAGGTAAGACGGGCATCGAAAGCCTCAGCTGGAAAGCCATCGTGATTTCTGAAAACCAGAAACGAAGCGTTGCCCAGGTGGAACTCGATTTACCTTCGCTGCCACCGCGCAGACTGGCAAACAAAGTCAGCGATTCTGCAAACTAAACCATGTTGAAATTAAAAACTGGCAGAATCGTCCTGATTTTCACCCAGATATTTCAGGCGGGTCGCAAACATCTTCTTCAGACGAGATACGGGATACATCCGCACGATCTTATTCTTATAGGTAATTCGACCTTGATCATCACGGCCCAGTTGGGCTGCAATATCCGGCTTGGCCATTCCTGCATACAGCCCGGCAAAGGTTTCCGGATCAACACCATTTCCGGCTTCCAGGTCATCCAGAGCATTCACACCACCACAGGAAACAGCAAATGCATTCAGCCCTTTGGTGGCTGGACGCATGAAATTTTCCTGCTCAAGTGCAGACTGTGCTTCCATCAGTTGCTTCACTCCACGTTTAATTTTATCTTCGGTCTCTTCTGTGGGAGTACCGGAGGCCTGTTGTGCATGCAACCGGGTACTTTCAAAGCTTTGTGAGGCACCTAAAACATAACCGACGGTGATCAGCAGTAAACCGACAGCGACCTGGCTAACCCTGGACATGAAAGACTCCCTGTGATTGCAACAATGTTGTTTTGTGGTTTTTATTCAAGGTCAACAACCGTGAGACACGTTTTGGCATCTCGTACTGTTGGCTTAAAATAGTCAAATCGCATGACGTGCAGTAGCATTTGCAGATCATTTTTACTAATAATTGGCAGCTCAGGTCAATAAGAACCCTGAAATTTAGCTGCTGAAACCACGATCCACTAAGTTTTTGACCGGAATTCAGTCCGATCGAACCAGATCCTGGCTGATCCCGGAGTCTGCACTCGAGGCTGGAGACTTACCAAGATGACCATCCAGGAATTCCAACAGGCACTCTCACAGATCGTCACGCAGTTCCAGAAAGCCGATTATGACGCGAGGCACCTGCTTCTGGATCTTTCTGAAAAAATCCTGGATCTTTCCGGACAGATCCCGGCATCCGTTCCAGCTCACCTGAGGTCCGAGTGGGAATCGATCTGCAGTGATGTCAACGCGGTCCAGCCTGCCTTTAAAAGCCATCGAAAAACCTCGATTCTTTTTGACAGGCAGGGAATGGGACTTCCCGGAGTTCAAACGGCAAAAGCGCTCATCACCAGAATCGTCGCCCTGTCAAAACTGATCGATCGACTGACTGTCTAGAGTGCGTCACTTTTAACCATAGCATCTCTCAAGCTATTCTACCCGGGGCAAATGGACCTGGAGACGCTCCAGTAAAACCGGACACAGTCCCGTTTCCCGCTTCGATCCAGTTTCAGACTACAACGCGACTCAGGTGATGCAGCAACAACTCTTTCTGCTGTGCAATCTCGATCCGATCTTCGGATTTGCAGGCTTCTTCCAGTTGAGCAGACAGCTGGGAGAGTTCATGAAATCCGTAGCCGGCACCGGCGCCTTTCAGCTGATGCGCCAGCGTTTGAAGCTGATCGATCTGCTCTGAACATACGGTCTGGCTCAATATCTGTTTTTTCTCTTCGATCCCATCGACGAACATTTCAATCAGTTCCTGAAAATCTTCGTCATCACAATATGCCGATCGAACGGGGGTATTTTCTAAGGCATTCAACATTTCTAAGATACTCCAATCCAACTCAGGGTCCCAGAATTATCATTTTTTCTATTGTTTAATTTGCGTTTCAGAACTTCATCCGGGTGGACAATAGTGTCAGTTCCGTCCAGCTACGTTTTCAATTAATAGTTTGGAGTAGGACGCGTGGCGGAAAAAAGGTTCATTTATCCAATTTACATGTGAAGTATCAGGTGCACGGGAATTGAATGTACTGATTAAGCCAGATATGCCGATACGAAACATACTCAAACCAGTTTAACATTCCAGATTTACAAGGCCATCTGCAATAAACACAAGAACACGTATCTACCGTCTGATATTGACTCAAACCGGGTTCTTGCCTTATACACCTGCGGTGATTTCTGCGACTCCCAACCCAAGGAGTGAAGTCGTTTCCCAAACGGGGGCCGACAAAGCCTCGCTCTGATTCACCGGAGTGATCAGTCTCAGATATTTTGAGCTAAATCTTTTAATCCATTCTCTTTAGTTCTAGATTAATATATTCCTGCCATGCGATTGTTACAGCGCTACGTTCTTTTCGAACTCCTGCGCGTTTTTACACTCATGATTACTGTCCTGACAGTTCTGCTGGTATTTGTTGGTGCATTCCAACAGGCAACCAGTCAGGGTCTGGGTGTGCTGCTGGTCCTGAAGATCCTGCCGTTCATCGTTCCCAGTATGCTCCCCTTTACGATTCCGGCCACCCTGTTGCTCACGGTCTGTGTGGTTTATGGACGCATCGCCGGCGACCAGGAAATCACCGCCGCGAAAGCAGCGGGGATCAATGTGCTCTCTCTCCTCTGGCCCTCTTTTATTCTGGGGGGCTTCTTAAGTCTGGGTTCACTGATATTAAGCGACCAGATCATTCCCTGGGCGGAAAAAAACATCGAGAACACCATCGCCTGTGAACTCGAAACCATCTTCCTGGAAAAACTGCGTTCACAAAACCAGATCCATGATCCGGCCAGCGGCATCTCCATCACCGTCATGGGCGTGCGCGACAAAACATTACTCGTCCCCACATTTCGCTATTCGCCCCCCAACAAGAAACCCGTCCATTTACAGGCGGAAGAAGCGACCCTGGAATTTGATCTCACCAATCAGCAGGTGATCCTGCATATATCCAAAGGGCATATCGATTTCCCGGGCAAACCACGATTTTTTGTCGAAAAAGATACGTTTCCGTTTCCCCTCCCCAGTCAGACCACCATGGCCAAACCCAGGCACATGAGTGTAAAATCCATCAAATCCGAGCTCGTTGATATCAGCGAAAAAAAAATCGAATTCGAATTTCAGCGGGATATCGAAGTCGCCATGCTGCTGGCGCTGGGAGATTTTGAACGGTTTCAGTCACCTGAAGTCAATGACGATCTCCCCAAAGATCACATGCAGGAAAAACGCAAGAACAAGCTCAAAACCGCACTCTCCAGTCGCTTCGCTTTAAGCTGCAGCTGCTTTTTCTTTGTCCTGGTCGGCTGTCCTTTTTCCATTGCCCAGGCACGCCGACAGTTTCTCACCAGCTTCTTTCTGGTGTTCCTGCCGATTCTGCTCTTTTATTACCCCATCGTATTGCTGGCAATCAATCTGGCCAAACTGGGGAAAATTGAACCGACCTGGTCACTCTGGGCAGGCAATGCAGGTTTGCTGATTGTCGCCATTCACATGCTGCGAAAAGTGCTGCGAAATTAAGAGCCGGTTGAATCGGCACTTTGCTTCTGATCATCCCAGTCAGAAAAGAACGTGGTCAGCCGTCGCGTTTCTCCAAAGATATACAATGCAGCCGAGATATGTCCCGCATCCAGCCAGACCAGTTCCGGCTTCTTACCCATCGATTCCCATAATGCTACTGCGCTTTTCGGAGGGAGAATCTCATCATGCTTCGCAGCCACCATCAGCACATCGCGATCCTGTAACAGTTTTCCATACGTATGCGGATCTACGGGTGACATGATTTCCAGAAATGACTCAAACGTCCCCCCGTTCTCCAGCCACTGCTTGCGAAACTGCACAGCATGCGGATGAGGGTTTTCCCAGATCCCCAGTGCCAGGTTGCCGCCCCCCAGGTAAATCGCCACTTTCTTGAAACGGGGCTCTGCTTCCGCAGACAGCGCAGACATGATGCCTCCCAGACTGATTCCCGTCACTCCCAGACGCTCTGCATCCACTTCCTGACGGCTCGCCAGCCATGCTGCCGCCCGCCGGATATCCAGCACCGCCTGAGTCATCCCCTCCGCCGTATGTTCGGGTACAAACGAAATCATCCGCCGTCGACTCTGTGCCCCCGTCCCCCGTCGCGCCGCATAATAAGGCATTTTGATGGTCAGGGCCGCCACACCCTGCCGCGCCAGAGAATTCGCAGACATCTCCGACAGCTCAAAACCGCCCCCCAGAATATGCAGGCACACGCAGGCAGGAAATGGGCCCGGACCTTCAGGCTGATAATAATGACCGTGGACCGTATTGTTTTCCTTCACAGCCGTTTTCACAGGCGAAGGGAACGTGACATCGTACACCTTGACCGGGCCACTCATCCGTTTGAATTCACAGGTAAACGGAAACGTGTGAGACTCCAGCTGGAAACGCGCCGGTACGTTGGCCTCTTTCTGTGTTGTCTCGAAGTGAACCTCCCCCTGCTCCGGAATGTCTACGAACAGAGAATTCACGGCTTTCGATTCGGCCCAACCCACTCCGGTCAGACTGACCAGACAGAGCAATACAGAACAGGTAATCGAGAGACGTCGTGCCAGTGACAGATGAGATTCACGATCCATACCAGATAAACTTCCACTTCAAAGTGAGATAAAAAACTGCCACTGTTTCCTCCCAGTGACACAATAAATGATTCAGCTTATTTTAGGAGAATGACAGCCAGGAATGTAGACCGATTTGAAAGAGAATTCCCTGCCGACCGGAAAAGCAGTGAAAACGTTGCCCCGATTCAAAACCGGACCCTGCGTCTGTTTGCCTGCTTCTACTGAAGTCTCTTTTTGCTTCTCTGGTAACGTGTTCTCGACCTGCGTTTTGCTGTCGGGTGTCATATCTTGATATTTTGCTGATATTTCTGTCGCGGCTCAGGAACCGGAAATGCAGTAAAAACAGAGAGTTCTGCCATTAAATTGTTCTCAGATCAGAATTTCGGTAAACAGAGTAAATTGACTCCAGCCGACCTGCTGATAATAATAAGAAGAGAACGGACTGATTTTCTGTTAAATAGTTTTATCATTCTGTTCGAAAATGACGTATTAAAAATAACGTACTACTGAAGACACGGGGGCGATCGGATTCGACTGGTTCACCGTATGTTAAGGTGGCGTGCCGTGGTTGATCAGTTGGCCACGTAAAAAGCTGATCACAACATAATTGCAAACAAGCAATTTTCTATGGCTGCTTAATAAAAGCAACCCCGGCTTAGGAATCTCTGTCTGAGGAGTCCGACAGCTGGTCACAAAATCAGACTGGTATCAGATCAATGTCCGCTCCGTCTGATACGAGATTCGTGGTGGACTGGTTTCCCAAAGGCTCTGTTTATCGTGCCCAAAGAAACGAGACTCAAACGATAAAATATGCACGTAGAGGCTTTAGCTGAGGGTTCACAGGACGCGGGTTCAATTCCCGCCGCCTCCATTAAATAGCTACTTACCAAAATCGGTAAGTAGCTATTTTTTATTGAGTTACGGATAAGATAAGCCCATTTAAAAACTGTTCTTTTGACATAATGTCTGATTTCGTGTCTGATTTTCGCCTTGCGATGTCTGATTTTTGGCAATAACATCTGTTTTCAGATATCAGAATCCACTGTTTTTCAAGGCGGTTTCATGGCCCAGAAAAAAGAGCTCTGTCGTAGTAAGAATGGTCTATTTGTACGCAACCTGGGCTGGAAGAAAACCCCGAAGGGATACTCCCAAAAAAAGTTCTACCTCGGACGTGAGGAACCCCAGGCAAAGATCGCAAGCCTCAAACTGGAGCAGCTTTGGAACGCTGCGTGCCGCAGATGGGAAGCATCAACCCTACCAACCCCCCAGCTATCATCCAAACCAAACCCCAGGCACAAGATCACCACTGAAACTATAAGTACCCCCAACCGACAACTCACAGCTATTCACTCAATAGGTGTTGGTGAACTCGAATTTGAGAGACCAGGGAAGCCTGTATGGGACGAAGTTAGTCTGACTATTGCAGAAGCGATCCGGAATGGCGAAGCGACCGTTCGAGTGCCGCTACCGCGCCAGCTTGGACAATCTGGCTTGGCCCCCCCTTCCATCGGACAATGGCTGGATCAGCTTAGACGCGACATACCTTTCATACACATTGAATTACTCGACGAAGACCTACAGTTCGAAGCAGAAAGTGAAATTAAAACACAAGGCACCAAACTTATCAACCAGGGCCGACGCATGATCTTCCAAGGTGCCGGTGGGGAAACAATGCACCTCGCACTCGATGAATACATTAAAGCTCTTGAAAGTAAACATGTAAATCTTGATGGCACAGTAAACCCGACAGGCACCGCACAAGTTCGGCAGACCCAGTTTCTAAAAGAGTGCCTCTCAGATTGTTTATTAGCGGATTTAGACACTCCAAGAATTTTGGCTTATCAGGAAACGTTAGCGCTCAGACCACCTGGAAAACGCGTAAAACGAATCGCGGTCCGGACTGCAAGAAACTACATCAAACAGTTACGACACTTCATCAGATGGCTAAGTACAGCTCCAGGTTATTCCTGGAAGCGTCCCTCAGATCTTGAATTTACAGCCATCAGAATTCCCGAAACTGTTCAGGAAAAGGCAACAGCGGCCCGCACTTCCAGGGTTCAGACTTATTCATACGAGGAAATCCAGACACTTTGGGAATACGCCTCTCCGCTCAAACGACTATTACTGCTGATGGGACTAAATTGTGGATTCGACGCCAAAATGATTGCCACACTTCAGCCCGAAGATATTCTCCTCAACCAGGAACATCCATCAGCTCGTGAGATACAGTATCAGTCGACTGAAAACGACAGCTGGATTTTTCGTCTCCGAAATAAAACATCTGTGTATGGCGAATGGAAACTATGGCCAATCACCGTATCCGCCATAGAATGGTGGCAAAAACAGCGAACCCAAATCGAGATTGCCGAAGATGTTTCTGCTTTTATAGTCAACCAGAAAGGGCACGCTTATGACACGCCGACAGCCGGTAATGACAGAAACATGCAAATCCCCAATCTCTGGAGAGGACTCAGTGACCAAATACGCAAAGATGAAGATCATACCGAATTTCGCAAGTTGAGCTTTGGCAAACTTCGCAAGACGGCTGGAAACCTGATACGCGTTGAATCTGGAGGTGAAGCAGCTGGAGTCTTCCTGTGCCACGGAACCCCAGTGAAGTCAGATGATTTATTGGACTTCTACACGAATCGTCCCTTTGCCAAGGTTTTTGAAGCCATCGATCTGGTTGGACTGAGATTAAGTCCGATATGGTCCTCGGTAGAAACACCGTTCCCAGAACAGCGAAAACGAGGAGGAAGCAACATCAGCCAAAGTAAGATCCGTCGAATTAAGTCAATGCGCAGGCAAGGCTTCAATCTGGACTATGTCGCAAAAGCTCTGAGAATCACAAAACAAACAGCGAGTCGCCATAGCCAGAAAGACTAAAGCACCTGCACTGACAGAAAATGCAAAACCATTCTTTTCGACACGCAGAGGTCGCAAGTTCAAATCTTGTCATCCCGACTGAGGAAACGTGAGGGTGTTTACAGTCAGACCACCGTGAACATAAACGTTTGAACGAGTAGCACTTAGCGTGCTTTTTGTTCGTTGCATGTACAATAGACAGTGATTTTCTGCTGAGGTACTGGTGTACGCAAACGCTTATGCAGCAACAGCTTATGGTGTTCTTATCTTGTCGCCTGTGCGGATAAAGTTCTTACCTGTTTGCAAAGCTTGCTTTGGTCGTTTTGGCGGTTGCCTGGTGATCGGTCATGTTGCGGCGGGGATGTATAGAATTCGAATGGGCTCAGCAACGTGCGTCCAGCGCGCGTAGAACGGTTCGTCGTCCAAGAAGGCGAGGCTGGGTCGTCGATAGAGCCTGATTTATTGGGTGAAAAAGCCTGCCGGACCCAGGCTGTCCGGACAGGCATAAATAGCGTCCATCGGCGAAACTTAAACGTCCAGCTTTCCTCGGCTATGCGGCCATCGCCTGACACGCTTCAGCACATCGACGGCAGGCTTCCTCGCAGCGCTTACATTGTTCGGCTTCATGCTTCGAGCACTCGTCCGCGCAGGCGTTGCAAATCGTCGCGCATAGCTTGCAGATGTCCCCGCAAAACTGGGAGTCGCGACTACACAGCGACGCACACAGCCAGCACATTGCAGCGCAGTCCAGGCATGATCTCAGACAGTCGGCTCGTTCGCCTCCTGCCGGCGCACAGCACTGCGTGGCACATGTTTCACATTCCTGAGAGCATGCGACGCACGCGTCAATGCATTTTTGTTTTGCTTCATTCGTCATCATCTTTTCCTTTATGGTCCAATTTTGGTGAAAACTCCAGCGAGAGTGGACCGTCATCCAACTGGAATTTGTTCGTGTTGATCACGCGTATCCCAATTTCTTCAGGGTCTCGCGCATTCGTTGCTCGTTCGTATGACCGGGGTCATGGAGCACATGAACGCGTTTGGCTTTAACGTCTGGTATGACCTTCTGCACACCGTCCAGTGCCATTAGCCCTTGCGTAATTTTTTGCGAGCAACCCTCGCAGACCATTCCCGGTGCGGAGAGTTCCGTTTCGATGACGGACGCGTTTTCTTCGTCGTAATCCTGTCCAAGATCCACACGCGTCAGCGACAAAGTGTTCAGAAGAATGGCAAAGATCGAGAAAATCATGACCCCGATAGCGACCGCCGGCGTTATCAATCCGGCAACCGCCAGAGTCATTCCGACGAAGTTGAATAGAACGGCAACTGCAATGTTCTGTTTCATTTTGCGAGGATACTCTCGATAGCCGGAGGCTCGCCGTGGCGGTTCCGGTAGAATGCCTTCACGCTCATAAAAGCGCAGCGTCTCGACATTGACCCCCGCAAGCTTAGCGACTTTTCCTGTATTCAGTGTCATACCCAACTCCGCTGATTTGGTTGCCCTGTATTGTACACCCCGTACGTCAGTACGGAGTCAAGCGAAGACTGGCTGTTTTTTGGGACGCAGGCGGAGAATGTTGTGTCGCGTCAATCCGAGGGAGCCACAGCAGACGACCAAGATGAGGAAGCCGACTTCACGGACCTCGTCGACATCTACCGAGAATTGCTTTCCTTGAAGTGCAGGTCGCCCATACCAGCGCAACTTTCGCCAGCACACTCGCGCAGATCGAACGGACCGTGGGATGCGAGGTGGTTGGCAGCGATTTCCGTTGATTCTAAAGTTTCCTAACGATGTTGAGTTCGTCAACGAAACATCGCCCTTGACTCAGCGTTATCGATCGCCTTTCCGACCTCCTTTCCCCAACTTCGGAAACAAACGGGTCGTGCTGCTTGGCTCTTGTAGTGTGAGATTCGGCATTTGAGCCGCAAGGACGCTCCTGTCAGGTGGCCCCATACACTTGCAAACGTCGCGAGTCGTCGCGAATTAGCGCGAGCCCAGCATGATCACTGCCATACCAGCCAAGCAAAGGCAGACTCCGAGCAGGTCCCACGTGTTTGGCCGAATGCCGTCGACCTTCCAAAGCCATACCAGCGCAACGGAAATGTAGACGCCACCGTAAGCCGCGTAGACGCGTCCGGCTGCTGTCGGATGAAGGGACAGCAGCCACGCGAAAATGCCAAGACTCGCCGCTGCTGGCAACAAGAGCCAAGCCGATCCTTCACGTCTAAGCCACAAGTACGGCAAATAGCAGCCGACGATTTCAGCCAGAGCCGTGATGATGAACAGAATCGTAATCTTTAGCAGGTCCATGCAAATTCCAAGTCTTCGCTACAGGTTGCTTTCTTGAATCGACGGATCACTTCTTGTTCCTCAAGTCAGCGACGACTTGGCAACAGTCAGAGTTCTTCTGCCGGTGGCATTGTTCCAAGGCAGACTTCAGCACCTTGCGAACATGCCGCAGGTCTTTAAGTCGTTCCTCGACATCGGTCAATCGTGCTTCAATGAGGTCCTGAACGTTGCCGCACGTTGGTGCTTTGCCTTCGCCGTCGGCAAGCAGTGACTTGACGTCTTCCAGTGTGAAACCAATGGCTTGTGCGGCTCGAATGAACTTCAGTTTCTTAAGCGATTGATCGCCGTAGAGTCGGTAATTGCTGCAACTGCGATCTTCCGGTTCAACGAGACGGATTCGCTCGTAGTAACGCAGAGTCGTTGTTGGGATGCCAGCCGCTTTCGCCAACTCGCTGATTGTCAGTCGCTTGCTCAATTTACTTCTCCACGGTCCGAGTCCGAACCGGTAAAACGCTGGCCTTTCCAGCGAAAAAGGAAAAAATTGCTAATTCGGCTTGACCTTGCACTTAGGTACAACCTCGATAATAAGAGAACGTTGCCCTTGTGGCAAGCGCGACTGGAAACGAACACGGAGCAACGATGTGATGAACGAGCAGACCGAGACAGCGAAGAGGGTTCAGTGCCCGTCCTGTGGATACAAGGCCAAACGAGTGAGCACATTGACGCTCGGCGCGTTGCTCGATGACGAGTTCGCCGAAAAGTTCACAGCAGACAGTCGATCCTGCTGTGCTACGGCAAGTGAAGATTGCGCATCCGTCAAAGATGACACTGGCTGGCGGTTTTGCCCATCGCAGGACTGCGACGTAGTGTACTTCGCTGAGGAAGAAGACACGCAGTTCACCGAGTCGCAACTGAAAGTTCCGGTCGGTGTGAAGGAGTCCAGCGGGGAGCGCCCCCTGTGCTACTGTTTCGGCCATTCGGTTGGCAGCATCAAAGAGGAACTTGGCGCGAAGGGCCGCTCCGACGCTCTGGAAGACATCCGGGCGAAGATGAAAGACCCCGGCTGTCACTGTGAGACTTCCAATCCGAGCGGTTCGTGCTGTCTGGGGAGTGTGACGAAAGGTATCCAAATCGCTCAGGAGGAAATGCGGATGAATGACTTGAACGTGACGCCCACATCGACGGCGAAATCATCGACAGGCCGTGGCGAGAAAATCGCCAAGATCGGCACTGTCGTCTCGGCGATCATGGCCTCGGCCTGTTGCTGGCTACCGCTGCTTCTGCTGGCGGTTGGCGTGTCCGGGGCCGGGATCGCAGCCACGCTGGAAACGTATCGCCCACTATTCATGGTCGTGACGTTCGGATTTCTCGGCGCAGCGTTCTACTTCACCTACCGTCCCACGAAAGCTGTTGCCGAATCGGGACACGACTGCTGTACCACGGAAAGTGAAGTGGCGGACGACTGCTGTGCCACGACCGGTAAACGTCGCTTCAACATGATGACGTTGAACAAGGTCATGCTATGGGGCGTGACCGTGTTGGCGGTCGCCTTCCTCTTCTTTCCCAGCTACGTCGGTGTATTGTTTGGCACGAGTGATGCCGCCGCCGTGACGGAGGATATGAATCGGGCCGTCTTCCAGATCGAAGGCATGACCTGTGAAGGTTGCTCTACGACGGTCGCTCAAGCGATCCGTCAGGTTCCCGGCGTTGTCGCCGTCGATATCAACTACGAGAAACGGCAGGCGGTCGTCGGCGTAGAACCCGGCAACCTGATCCCCAAAGAAGAGATTCAGACGGCCTTGAAGAGAGCCGGATACAGCGGAGAGCTTCTGAGTTCAGGAGAAACATCCGAAGCGGACGACACGACGGCAACAGAAGTCAAATGGTCAATGGACGACAAGCAGGCGAGCAATGCTCCGAACGAATCACTTCGTCAAACAGTTGTAAACATTGAGGGCATGACCTGCGAAGGGTGTGCGACGGCGGTTTCGGAAACTCTTCGCAATCTTCCCGGTATCACCGCTGTTCAGGTTGATTTCAAGGCAGGCCGAGCCAAAGTCCAAAGCCCGGCTTGCTGCACTTTCCCGAAGAACGCCGTTTTGTCTGCGGTGGAGAAAGCCGGTTTCAAGGGAGAAGTGGATGAGGATGAGTCTCCCGCCTCCAAGCAAGGAGCAGGATCGTGACAGGAAACAAGAGAAAACGTATTGTCATTGCCGTAGGGCTACTCATTGTTCTGGGAACGGGGGCCTATTTTGGCACCCGCTTCGTTTCCAAGTTGCTAACGTGGCGTGAATTGGACCAAACGTATGAGGAACAATTCGCTCCTCCCTCCGAGATTGCTCCCGACCTCAAGGGGAAGAGACTTGTTTTCCACATGAAGACCGGGCTGGATCAGGATGACAGCCAGATTTGTGTCGGCTTCAACATCATCTTTGCGGCCATTGAAGCAGGGGCCGATGTTTCGATCCTGTTCGACGCGGGTGCGATTCTCGACCTGCACGGCAATTTGGCCTCAACGAGCGTGCCTGTGCGTCTTCAGAAGCTCATTGCCTATCAGATGAACCTCTCTGTCGATCAAATGCCCAAGAACTACGGTGAATATCTTGACTTGCTACAACGTCGAGGAGCAAAGGTGTATGCCAACACTGCAATATTGATTGTCACCGGAGACGCCCCACAGGTGAAACAGAAGATTTCCGGTTACGAGTTCGTTGAGCCGGTCACATACGCAAAGGTGGCGGAATTACTCTCTGAGGCAGATTCTGTCATCGTTTACTAACATTTACAAAGAAAAAGAAATATGGATAAAAATAATTATGATCTCGTTGTCCTTGGCTCCGGTTCGACGGCCTTTGCTGCGGCACTGGCAGCGCAGGAATTGGGCAAAACTGCCGTGATGACGGAGGAGCGAATCGTCGGCGGCACCTGCGTCAACCGGGGTTGCTTGCCGTCGAAGAACTTGATCGAAGCGGCCAAGCTCCTGAACGATGCTCGTCATCCTCGCTATCCCGGCCTCAATTCCTGCTCAATGGAATTGGATTTCTCGGCCTTAATCGCTCAAAAGAGCGATGTCGTCCACGGCTACAGACAGAGAGAAGTACGAGAGCCTGATCGATGGTCGCATCCACATTGAACAGGGACATGTTCAGTTCATCGACCCGCATACAGTCGAGATCAACGGAAAGCGGCTCACCGGCGAGAAGGTGCTGATCGCCACCGGCTCCCGTCCAGTCACTCCTGACATCGAGGGCTTGGATCAGGTGCCTTATCTGACCAGCGATCTGCTGACCGTGGATGAAGAAGTCGAACTGACCGAACTTCCCAAGTCCCTGCTGATCGTCGGCGGTGGTTACATTTCTTTGGAACTCGGCCAGATGTTTCACCGCTTCGGGACCGACGTGAAGATTCTGGAGCGAAACTCGCAGTTGATTGCCCACGGCTACGAGCCAGAGGTCGGGCAAGCCATCGGGCAGGTGTTCGCAGAAGAAGGTATCGAAGTTGTTACCGACGCCTCAGTGAACGCTGTCCGACAAGCAGATCATGAAGTCGTGGCGACGGCCACGATAAACGGGACAGAACGAGAGTACCGAGCCGAGAAGCTGCTGGTGGCAACAGGCCGACGCCCGAACACAGACAAGATTGGCATTGAGAAAACAGGCATATCCGTCAATGAGCGTAGCGAAATCAAGGTGGACGAATACCTGAGAACCAGCGTCCCGCACATTTTCGCTGCCGGAGACGTTGTTGGGCTGCAAGCCGAAAGCCAGATGGCGACTCCGGTGGGAAGCCAAGACGGAGGAATTGCGGCGAGAAACGCATTTTCCAACGGCAAGTTGCGAGCAGCCGACCATCGGGTGATCCCTCGGTGCATTTTCACTGATCCCCAGATTGCCGTGGTTGGCATGACTGAGGAACAGGCAGTTGCCGCCGGCCATCAGTGCTGGTGCAATACGATTCCCATGTCGCTCGTCCCCCGTGCCGGGGCGATTCGAGATACCAGAGGCATGATCAAAATGGTCGCCGACGCCGAAACGAGCGAGGTCCTGGGTGTCTCAATGGTTGGTGCTGATGCAGGGGAGGTTATCCATGAAGCGGCGATGGGCCTGCGATTTCGTGCCAAGCTCCACGATTTCATCGACCTGCTGCACGTCTACCCAACAATGGCGGAGGCTTTAAAAATTGCCGCCATTTCCAAATACAAGGACCCAGCGAAACTCTCGTGCTGTGCAGAGTAAGCGGCGACACACGCACCGTTACGGGCTTGTCATCGACTCGGCCTTCCGCAGAAATACAGATGCACTAGAACACATCTGTCTCACCGCATCCGGGACACGACATTAGGCGAAGCTGACGAAGGTATTCCTGGCGGTATTGTTCTTGCTTGGTGGGATCATCGAGGGCGTCTTGCTCAGTCTGTTTCTCGGTTGTATCGAGGCTGCATTCAGTCTCTTGCTCTTCCTTGGGATCTTCGCTTGGAGTAGCGGAGGCACTCATCGGTTTGGGTCTCCATCTGAAACGCTTGGCAGGGCCACGCCACAACGCCTTTGCGTACGGGTAGCCAGAAGCACAAATAGGCGATCAGCAAAGAAGCCCTGGAAAGCGTCTTTGCGGGATCGTGCCAGCGAAGGAGCCGCTAATCAAACTTCGATTTGCAAGGCTGCGGAGAAAGCTGTTCGGTGAACCGCTTTCCGCCTTGCTTTGGAAGGCGAGAAGCGAATCACTTCAGCTGTTTACGGCTTTGTCCGATCAGGGACTTAAGCCCTGCAAAACCCACGGGATCGGATGTTTGCAGGTCAGAAAGAGCGGAGCAAAAAAGTTCTAACCGTGTCTTGTCGCTCCGATTTTTTGCAGAAATGAACTCTTTGGCGAGTACGTCCAAGGACTTTCTCATTGTAGGGCAAAGACTTACCCCATCGAGCGTGCAGTTCAAAAACACGATTTCGAGCAAACGATGCTTTGCGGTATAGTCCGCCGTAAGCCATTGCTGCTAAAGTGTTTGCGAAATCCTATAAACTTTGGCCGCTAACTCGGCCGTTTCATCATGTGAGCGGTCAACCACATCCAGTTGTAGCTTGATATTTGCAAGCCGATCAACCTGGGACGGCAAAGCCCACCTCCATCGCAAAATGACGTTCATGTCACTGTTGACCGAAGATAAGATTGGCGGACTGTCCCAGCTTTCGCAACAAAGCCCACCGAACTGCGTGTGTTCGTCAACGGTTGCGAGTATAATATGAGGTGCCAGCACAGAATTTGCGGATTGACATGAGCCGCTTTCCCGCCATCTCCTAGTATCCCTTTGTTGTTATGAAAATTGTTCGAGTGTTAGAAGAGAACTAATGAACGATGAACGAACCAAATTGATCCGGAGAGGCCGCTACGTCGAAGTCGCGAGTCTGGTCTACAACATTGCGGAGGTGGTTGTTTCGTTGACGGCTGGCTTTGCGACCGGTAGTTCCGCGCTAATTAGCTGGGGTGTGGACAGCATCGTCGAGGCGAATTCAGCATCGTTCATGATCTGGCGATTACGTGGTGAAGAAAAAGGCATCAGCCAACACGATGTACTAAAACGCAAAAAGATTGCGCTGAGTGTTCTATCGGCTGCGTTCACGATCGCAGTGCTGTTCATCCTCTATGAAGCAATCAGTAAATTGATCAGTGGCGAAACTGCATCGATGTCGCGGTGGGGCATTGGCATCTTATTGGTCAGCTTAGTTGTTAATCCGATGCTGGCATGGGGCAAGTACCTCTACGGCAAGAAGACCGATTCCCCAACTCTAAAATATGACGCGATCGACACGATGATTTGTGAATATCAAACCATCGTCGTATTGATCGGCATCGGTTTGGTTCAGTGGCAAGGATGGTGGTGGGCTGATCCGGTAGCAGCGTTGCTAATTGTTCCTTATGTCGCATGGGAAGCGTTTAATGCCGGGCGCGATGCGTGGAACGCGAAACCTGACGATGCGGACAAAGGATGCGAAAATACAAAATGAGCAACGCAAAAGGAGAACAATTGTGAGAAATTCGATGAAACAACCGCAACCGCAAGCAACTCATGAATAAGACAATGTTGGAACTTGGCGTGCTCCTGCCCGGAGTTCTGGATACATGTGATCGATGCGTTCAGCGATTGCAGAACAACTCGAAACCACAGGCAGCCAGCTGTTATATCTGTGAATGGCCGTCGAATTTCCCGGAGAAAAGTCGTCGCAACACGGCTTCCCAGCCCCTCAATCCAACCAGGAAAAGTTCAAGAGCCGTCTTGTCGCCCCGACTACCTTGCAGTGGCATCGCACTCATATTGGGGTGGCATTGCCGGGCTTGCTGCTCAGAGAGGGACCTAACTGGCAGGCTCGGATACAAACCTGCCACCTCTCTTGGCGTCACACGGACGACGCGCGACGGCCTTCCGTAATCTTCAGCCGGCCCCCGAAGATTCTCGCAACGTCTCAATGACGTGGCAGCAGTTTGCTCTCTCCATTTCCTTGCATTTCTTCAAGGACGCTTTCAGAACCCGCTGGACATGTCGCAGATTCTTGAGACCCTGATCGACTTCCGCCAGCATGTTTTCGATGAGCGACTGCACTTCTCGACACGACGCAGCCGTGTTTTCGGCGTGGAAAGGCGGGCCTTCACGTCATCCAGCGTGAAGCCGATGGCCTGCGCGGCCCGGATGAACTTCAGCTTGCGGAGAGACTCTTCGCTGTAGAGCCGATAGTTGGCTGCATTGCGGGCTTCCGGATCTACCAGCCTGACCCGCTCGTAATATCGCACCGTCGTCGTGGGAACCTCGGCTGCGGGCCTTGCTAAAGGAGGAGTTCGCACACGAGTTCAGCGGCGGAGAGCGGGCATGCTGCGATGTAAAGACCAATGACGATCCTGGCTGCGCGCCGCTCACGGGTTACACTGGCTGGCGGTTTTGCAACTCGCAGGAGTGCGATGTCGTCTACTTTTCAGAGTCCAGCGACCGCACCTTCCTGAAGTCACATTTGCAGGTGTCTGTCGGTGTTTAGTTGAACACGGGCAATCGGCCGCTTTGCTACTGCTTCGGCCACTCCGTGGCCAGTATCAAGGAGGAACTGCGCACGAAGAGCCGCTGTGATGCCTTGGCGGACATCCGGGCGAAAATGGAAGACCCCGGTTGCCGCTGTGAAACCGAGAATGCTGCCGGGGCATGTTGCCTCGGGAGTGTCACGAAAGGCATTCAGATTGCGCAGGAGGAATTAGGGATGAAAACCACTCCAACAAAAATATCGACCGCGAAAACCGCAGGAAATCATTCGTCCAATGCGGCGTCTTTTCGGTCGTCCGCCGGTCACGGTGAGATAGTCGCCAAGATCGGCACCGTCGTCTCGGCGTTCATCGCATCGGCCTGCTGCTGGTTGCCGCTGTCGTTGCTGGCGGTTGGCATTTCCGGCGTCGGAATCGCCGCGGCTCTCGAAACGTATCGGCCGCTGTTTATCATCGTGACGTTCGGCTTCCTAGCTGCGGCGTTTGATTTCACCTATCGGCAGAAGAAGGCGGCTTCCGAAGCGGGACACGGTTGTTGTCCGCCAGAGAGGGCCGCTGGGGCAGGTGGCGATGATGATTACTGCGAGTCCGCTCAAAAAAGCCGCTTCAGTATGATGGCCATGAACAAGGTCATGCTATGGGTCGTGACGGTTTTAGCCGTCGCTTTTTTGCTGTATGAGGCGAAAAACATTCCGGTCAACCATGATGTGCAGACAGCAACCGTAAGGAAGAACACAAGCTTCCTTACAGTCACTTAGATCTGGCGGGCTATTTGAAAATCTGTCAATCTAATTCGAGGCATAATCAGGAGAACTTTCAAAAAGTGCTTTTTAACTTCAATGACAACCTTGGCCTAAAGCGGCCTTGCCCTTACACATTTCTCACGTCTTGCCAGCGGAATGATTGAAATTATTTCGGCATCTCGGACAAGTGACTGCAAGTTGCTCCTGGACCTTGGGAAACCTGAGTTTTTGCCTGCAGTTGGGGCATGGAAGGATTACATAATCTTGGTCAGATTCCTGGGACTGCTTATTCTTTGTACGAGACGATGATGACTCTGACGAGGAACTGCCCGTCCGATACTCCTTCCATTGCGGCGAGCGCGCCGAACGTGACTGGCTTCAGCGGTGGGCGGGGATTGATCCGTCCAACTTGTTCATGAGTCCGCCCTGTCGCATGGCACAAGTGCATGCCGACGTGCGGGGCGCAGTTGCGCCCCTGGCATGGACCCATTCCGAGGCGGGTAAGAAGCTTGACGGCCTGAAGGCCGCGCGCTCCCTGATCTAAAGCCGTCTGAACATCACTTAACGCAACTTCTTCACAGCGACAAACCAGCGTGTCGGCAGTGGCCAAGTCGAGGAGGCCGGGCCGGATTTGAGATACCTCAGCGAGCGCCGCCCGCATTTCGGCAAACTCCCCGAGCCGCTCCAGCGGCCCTCTGCGGCGACGTTCTGCTTCGTCGGGAGCGATAGCCCCGGCCTGTTCAGCGGCTGTGATGCCAGCCAGCCGCCCTTCCTCCATCGCTACAAACACGCCACCGATACCCGCCCCGTCGCCGGCGGCGAAGATGCCAGAAATGGACGTTTCCATCAAAGCCGAACGAGCGGGAACCCAACCTCCGAGTTCAGGAGCGTAGCAGTGCCGACAACCGGCAAGTTCCGCACCCGGAGCGCTTTGGCATCGAAGTCACCGCTCGTTAGAGTCTGAATGTTCGTCATACGGCTTTTCTTGCCCGTGAAGAACGAATGCGAAATCACAGGGGTCTGTCTTCCCGAGACCGAGAGGACAAGAGAAGACAGGCCAGTTGTGATTATGCTAGGCAGCCATCGCCTGGCACACCTGGGCGCACGCCACACACTCGTCGATGCACTGTTGTCGTTTGTCGTTGGCCATGACCGTATTCCTTTCTCTTGGTTTGGACTGATTACTCCTAAACAGATAAAATATCCATGCGGAATAATCGAAAAAAAAGCTTCCTCCTGGTGTCGCACCCCGATTCAACTCATCATACATCACCTCCTTTCGCCACGGCGTTGCACGACAGCCCGCATACTCCGTTCCCGAATCGCGACCAGCGTCGCGTGGCAGTCACTCCCATTGCCTAGACCTCTACCGCCGTAAATCCAGCATTCTCAACTGCCTGCTTCAGGCCCTGTTCCTGCACCTTCGCAGGCTCGTATCGCACGGAGACGTGCTTTTGGGCGACCTTCGGCTTGACCTCGCGCACGCCTGGCAGCGCCGTGAGCGCCGTGCTGATCTTGCTCGCGCAGCCTTCGCAGACCATGTTCGGAATGAGGAGTTCCACTTCGGCAAGCGGCCCGGTGTCTTCGACTTCCTCCCGTTCGAGGTTGATGCCTCGGATGCGGAGCGTGTTCAGCAGAATCGCGAAGATGCTGACGATCATGAAGGCGATAGCAAGGAGCGGCGTGATAAGACCAAAGGCCGCAAGCCCCATCCCCACCAGATTGAAGAGCACGGCGACAATCACATTCCCGGTCAGCGTGCGGTAGCTTGCCTTTCCCAGGGTGAGAGCGCTCACCACTTCGTCAAGCCGGTCGCCGATGAGGATGACACCGGCCGATTCGATTGCCACATCGGTGCCAGCGCCGATGGCGATGCCGACATCCGCCTGGGCGAGAGCCGGGGCATCGTTGATGCCATCGCCGACCATCGCAACATTTCGCTCCTCTTTCTGAAGCGCTTCGATAGCGGCTACCTTGTCCGCGGGCAGCAGTTCCGCCTGGACCTGATCGATACCGAGCAACTTACCGATTGCCTCGGCCACCGGCCGGGCATCGCCGGTGAGCATGACCGTCGTCACACCCCGCTCCCGCAACCGCGCAATGACCCGTTCCGCCCCGCGACGCGGCGTGTCCTGAAGCGCGATGGCACCGACGACCTCGCCACCGCGAGCAAGAAGCACGACCGTTTTTCCTTCGGCGCTCAGTGCCTCGACTTTCGCACCCGCCTCCCCGGACAGCGAAATTCCCCGCTCTTCGATGAACAAGGGCTTTCCGGCGACAATTTCCGCTCCATCAAGAGTCGCAGACACGCCCTTGCCGGGTATGGCGCGAAAATTCTGAACGGCGACCTTCCTTGCTCCTTCGCGTTCCGCGTAGAAGCCAATGGCTTGGCCGAGGGGATGCTCCGATTGCGCCTCCACAGACCCGGCCATCGACAAAACTTCGTGGCGGTCGAGACCAAAAGCTGCGACATCGGTCACGGTCGGCCGGCCGTAGGTGAGCGTTCCCGTTTTGTCGAAAACGATGGTGTTTACCAGCGAAAGCCCGTGAAAGACTTCACTGGCCTTTACCAAGAGACCGATGGCAATCCCCTTCCCCCCGGCAATTGCCGCGAGCATCGGAGTGGTGATCCCCAGGGCGCACGGATAGCCCATGATGATGGTCGTGAGCAGCACTACCGTGGCTTGAAGGGGATCGCCCGTTGCGAGCATCCACCCTGCGAAGGCCAGGATAGCCGCAATGAAGACGACCGGGCCATAGTAATTCATCAGCCAGTCAGCCATCAGTTCAATCGAAGGCTTGCGCTCGGCGATCTGGGTCATGAGCCGGACGATCTGGCTTAGGAAACTGTCCTCACCGACCTTGGTCACCTTAACTTGCAGCGCACCGTCCAGGTTGAGCGTTCCGCCAATGACCTTGGAACCAACTCCTCTTGTCGCAGGGACCGATTCGCCCGTGAAGCTCGACTCATCCACGCTCGCCGTTCCCTCAAGCACTTCACCATCCAGCGGAATGCGCTCGCCGGGTCGGACGACGACCAGTTCACCGACCGCGATATCCTTCGTGAGTACCTCCACGGCCTGATCTCCGCGAAGCACTCTAGCGCGAGGGGGCTGAAGCGACAGGAGCTTTCGGACCGCTTCGGATGCCTTCCGTCGGGTATCCAGCTTGAAGTAGCCGAAGAAAAGATGCAGCGACATCAACCAAGCGGCGACCGGCAAAAAGTTTGGCCAGCGGGGATCGTAGAGCGAGAGGGCGCCCACGATGAACGATCCCCACGCGCCTGCCGAGAGGAGCACGTTGGCGTTGATGACCCGCTGACGGAGGGCCATCAAGGTTTTTCTCAGAATCGGGTAGCCGACCCAGAAGAGAACGAAGGCGGCGACCGCCAGGCTGAACAGTGCCCTGGGATAGGCGGGCAGTCCAAAGAGATTCAGCGGATCGATAATGAGATCGACGATGGACAGGCCCATCCCGATCATGCCGCGCTGCTTGATGAGGCCGAAAAGCGCCTCATCGGTTGCGTATTGCTGGACCTCGGTTGTCGAGACACTGTAGCCGAGCTTTTCGACGGCATCGGCCAACTCGGCGCGGCTCATTTTTGACGTATCGGCCTCGACCAAGACGATACCATGAACCAGGTTGACCATGACGCTCTTCACAGCCGGGTAGCGCTTCAGCGCCTTCTCGACGCTCATTGTGCAGAAGGAGCACATGAGGCCCGAGACTTTCATTTGAACGGCTTCAGTAGCCATAATTTCCTCCAACTTTTAAAGCAGGGCGATAAACGCCCTGGTGTAATAAGCACCGACGAAGAGCAAGGCGAACCCGCTCACCGTCTGAATCGCACGTCGCCAGACTCCGATCCGAGTCAAGCGAATGAGTGCCCCCGCAAAGAGTCCGACAAGCAGGAAGGGAAGCCCTCGCCCCAAGCCGAAGATAAAGGCCAGCAGAGCTCCATATGCCGGCTCTGCTTGCGTCGCCGCAACTGTCATCAGCAGGAGCAGCGGGGCAGCCGAGGTTCCCAGGCTAAAAATGAAACCGTATCCGAACGACCCGATGAATCCCGGCTTTCGCAGTGCGGCCAGACGATCCACGTTCAGCCGCGGTCCCCGGAAAGCGAGAATGGCAGCCGCAAAGGAGATTACGGCCATCATCAGTGCCCAGTACCGACCAAACGACTCGGTGAGAATCGCCCCGAGCCGACCGGCGACAGCCCCTAGCAGCGTGAGGTTGACAACGATGCCGAGAAAGAACGCTAAGGCAATGAGGAAGCCCGTCCGGCGAGATTGATTCTCGGTGGTGCCGACGACGCCCGCCATGCCGATTCCCACCGGGAGCGTGCAGGGACAGACAGCGCTGGCGAGAACACCCGCGACGAGAGCGACTCCAAGGGCCAGCAGCGATCCCTCGGACAAGGCCGAGCCGAAATTCCGCAGGAACTCGTCGAGCGTCATTACTCCTCCTTGACGGTTGGCGTTCCGGCTTTGAAGCCTTGGGCAGCGATTTCCTCGACGAGGCGCTGCGGCGTGACCTTCCCCTCGACGTACTGCACCCGTGCCTCTTTCTCCTTGAGGCGGATTCCGACATCTTTCACGCCGTCGATACCGGCGAGCCTCTCTTTGACCGATTGCGCACAGTACTCGCAGGCCATCCCATCGACGGGGATCGTGACAGTCTTTACCTGCAATGGTCCGGCATCCGCGCTCGCAACGGTTTCGACCTGCGGCGCTCCCGCTCCCGTCTTGCGTGCGGCGGGAACGCTCGCTTTGTAACCAAGCTCATTGATTGCTTCGGCCAGACGCTCGGGATTAACTTTCTCATCCGCGTAGCGCACACGGACGTGGCGCTCTGCCAAGCTCACCTCAATATCCGCCACGCCGTCTATGCCTTTAAGCGTTCCCTTGACGCGGGCGGCACACGCCCCGCAGGACATGCCCTCGACCGGAAGGATCACATCCGTGAGGCCATCCGGGGTCGCGGTGTTAGGAATCGCTTGCGCGGCATCGGCCGGCGGCGCGGTGTTCGAGCCTCTCTGACCAAACACGACGAAATAGGTTCCCGCGCCGATGGCGACAAGAACCACGCCGATCATAAGCCACTGCTTTGCAACATTTTTGCCGGAATCGCTGCTGTTTTTCTCCGTCATCGACCACCTCCTGAGCTTGCCTTGGAATCCCGGAGTAACCAGGACTGCATGCATTATCCACTCCGTACCCATGTACGGAGTCAAGAGGAGAATCAGAGAAATCGACTCCTTCCGCGAAAAAGCTGAGTTGCCTGCGATCAGTGCTGGATTACAGGCTGCTCTGACGGAGCCGTGGACTCTGTCACCTCATCGACAACCTGCCCGTCAATGAGCCGGATCACCCGATCCACCTCGCCGATCATGCGGGTATCGTGCGTCACCACCAGGATCGCTGTACCACGTTCGCTGGAGAGCTTGCGCAGCAGCCGCATCACGCTCAGGCCGCGCTCGGAATCCAGGCTCGCGGTCGGTTCATCGGCCAGGATGACCCTTGGCTCATTCGCCAAGGCGCGGGCAATCGCCACCCGCTGCCTTTCCCCGCCCGAGAGTTGCTCGGGGAGGTGCTCGGCGCGATCGGCGACTTCCAAATAGTCGAGAAGCTCCATCCCTTTCTGCACGGCCTGCCGGCCGCGCACGCCAATGAGTTCCAGCGGCAACAGCACGTTCTCACGAGCTGTCAGGAACGGGATCAGGTTGGCGAACTGAAAAATAAAGCCGATCCTCTCACGGCGGAGTCTTTGGAGGTCGCGCCGCTTGCCGTTGTAGATATCCTCACCGCCGAGTCGGAGCCGTCCCTCGGTCGGCTCGATGACCAATCCGAGAATGTTGAGCAGCGTGGTCTTGCCCGAACCGCTCGGCCCCATGATGGCGAACAGTTCACCAGGACGGACGGCGAGGTCCAGGCCCTTGAGCACCTCGACGCGGTTATGCCCTTCTCCGTAGGTCTTGACCAGTTTTTCGGCCTGAACGACGTATTCCATTGCACTCCTCGCCTCATGTTCCCAGGACGCTCTGCGCGTCCACTTTCATTGCCCGCCTGACTGCCAGCACGCTCGCCAGCACCGCGACCACCGTCATGGCGACGAGCATCTGTCCAATGTCCCCATAAGTGGCCTCAACCCGTCTTGGGAAGAAGGGTTCGATGGCCAGTTCAAGCGCGCCACCGAGAAGGGTTCCCAGTACGCCCATGAGAATGGCCTGCTGGAAGATCATGCCGTAGATCCGTCGCCCTGGCGTCCCCAGGAGTTTCAGCACGGCGATCTCCTTCACCTTGTCCAGTGTGAAGGTGTAGATGATCAAGCCGATGATGATCCCGGCGATCAGCACCAGGACCACCCGGAAGAGCGATAGTTGCAGCAGGATCAGACGATTCGACCCCATGAGCTGGAGGTTGACCTGCTGAGGAGCGGTGTAGACCTCCAGCCGCTTCCAGCGGCCGATCTCTTGGGCCACAGCATCGGGCGAGGTTCCCGGCTCCAGCTTGACCGCGATGGCGTTGATGAAGTGCGTGTCTTCGGCCACAGTAGAAGCCTGATACGCCAGTCCATCCGCCAGCCGGGGAGCAATCGTCGCTGCCTGGGCGAACTGTTGTTGGAACCGGCGGCGGCGGTCGCGGAGCAGGTCCGGGTCGGGCCGGAAGAGGATCTGCTGCGCCTCTTTCAAGGTGGTGTAGATCACCGGGTCGGCAGTGAGGCCGACCATATTATTCGTCAGCCCGACCACCGTGTAGTCGTGGTAGCCCAAGCGCACGCGCTCGCCGAGCTGGAAGCCGGCCTTCGCGTCGGCCACGATCTCGTAGTTGTCGGCCTCGATGCCGCGTCCGGCGATGATCCGTGGGGGTCCGCCGATCCGGCCCGGCTTGGAGCCGATCACGACGAAGCGCTGCTCCATCGGCACGTCCATCCAGCCCGGTTCGACCATCGTCTTCGTACCGAGGACCGCATTGCGGTACATGAACTTCATCAGGGGTGTGGGCCGGGGCGGTCGGACGACGTGCTCCCAGGCCATCACCAGCGGGCTGGCTTCGACCACGCCGGGGATTACTTCGATGGCGTGATAGTAGTCTTCCGGCATCCGGGAGAGCTCCGCGAAGGGGCCGAGCGTGCCTTTCTCAACGACCCAGAGGTCCGCGCCCGTCTCCGTAATAATGATGGCCGAGTCGTAGATCACTCCCCGGATGATCCCGCCGATAGCCAGAACGACCATCAAGAGCTGGCTCACGCCCGCCACCGAGCTGAAGAACTTGAAACGGTGATAATTGATGTCCTTGAGCGCGAGGTTCATGGCCGGCTCTCCGGCTGACGACCTTGAGACGAAGCGGCGGGCGCTTCCGCCACACGCACGGTTTCGCCTCCCTGAAGACCGATCGGTTTGAGAATCACCCGCTCCCCGACTTGCAGATCTCCTGTCACGGGGACAAAGGGAAGCCGCGGGCTGGTCGGCCCCAGTTCCACCTTGGCCCGGCGCACCTTTCCGTCCGATCCGGCCACGAACACGAACTTGTCATTTCCGAAGGGCAGGACGGCGGCCTTCGGCACCGTGAGGACATTCGTGACGGTCCCCACCTCGATGTAGACCTCCGCCCACTGCCCGACCTGGAGTTCGTCTGGCGGAAGTGGAAACGTCACCTCGACACGCATCTCCTCTGTAATGGGGTCGGCTTGCGGGTTCACTCGATACACCTCACCACGGATGGGCTTGTCTGGACGACCGCGCAGGATAACCGTAGCCGGCTGTCCTTTGAGAACCTTGTGAGCGAAGCGCTGGTCTACGTCGGCCGCAACCCAGATCGTGGCCGTCTCGGCCACTGTAAGGAGCGGCTGACCGGCGACCACCGCATCACCGGGATCAACCCAGCGCTTCGTGACGAGACCGCTCACGGGGCTGACGACCTTTGTCTCCGAGAGCTTGAACTCGCGGTAGCGGAGTTCCGCCTCTTCCACGCCGACAGCGCTCTCCGCCACACGGTAATCTTCCTCGTAGGCGTCGTACTCCGCCTCCGAAATGGCGTTGTCCCGAACAACCAACTTCTTCGCCCGTTCCCAATCCAGTTTGGCCCGGTGTGCCGAGGCACGGGCGGCTTCCAACTGAGCGCGCGCCAATGCCACCTGGTGGTGCAGGTCTGCATCTTCTAGGACGGCGAGAAGCTGGCCCTCCTTCACAAAATCTCCCTCGTCCGCCAATACCCGTTCGATGCGCCCGTTGATTTTCGACCCCATCCGGGGCTGTCGTTCAGTGGCCACAGTCCCTGTTCCCTGGATCTCGGCGACGACATCTTGGACGGCGACAGCCGCGATGCTCACTTCGCGGGGCGCAAGAACTACGAACTTGGCAAGAGCCAACCCCGCAAGCACAATTGAGCCGCACAGGAACAATTTCCCCATCACTCACTTCTTTCTAGCTTGACCATCCGCCCGAGACCTGCGGCTGCATTCCAGGCGGGCGAGCCAACACCGGCGGAAAACAGGACGATTACCTAAGTATCGGCTCCGGACTACGGTACGGAGTCAAGACCAAAGGCCATATTCATCCCGAAATTCCGTCCGGCCTACCGGCCCAGAGAGGCGGGGACAATTAGATCGATGCCCTGCGCTGAAACCTCAAAGGTCTCTGCAAGCCGCGGAATGAGCGGGGCCACCATGTAGGCTTGAAAGAAGATGAGGAACGTGGTCGCCGACAACACCCAGAGCAGGCGCTCGCGACGGCCGTCCTCGACGCTTCGATCCGGGGCGTCCACTGTCAGCATGTAGGTGGTCCTTCCGCTCAAGCCTGGGTTACGACGTTCCGGTTTGCGTCTCGCCACTCCGAGGGCAGCCGCTTAACGACTCAATGATGGGACAGGCGGCCAGCGGCCGACGACCGTCGCAGCCGCATACCAAGTCCATGAGCGTCTGTTTCATTGCTTCCAAGTCGTGGATTTTATGCTCGATCTCGGCCAGCTTGGCCTCGGCCATCTGGCGCACGCGCCCCGACTTCGCGCGGGGCGCCGTGGTCAGGTCGAGCAGTTCCTTGATCTCCTTGAGGGAGAAGCCAAGCTCCTGGGCGCGCTTGATGAACCGGATGCGGCTGACGGTCTCCGGTGGGTAATCCCGGTAGCCCGAGGCCCGCCGGGGCGGCTCCGGAAGGATGCCCTCTCGTTCGTAGAAGCGAAGGGTTTCGACATTCACGCCCGCGAGGCGAGCAACTTGCGCGGTGCGAAGGGACGGCATGGGACTCATCCTCGTTGTTGTTGTTGTTGTTGTTGTTGTTCAAATCTAATATTAACTCAGTACCATAGTACGGAGTCAAGGAGAAAGGCAACGGCAATGCTGAGGTAGCTATCAGCGATGTTCGAGGAAACCCGGTCGGGCACGGCTCCGGCCCTGCATCCGTGGAAGATTTCGCCGCTTCCATGCCGGCGACCGGGGACTCATTGCCGCCCCCTGGACTCCGCTATCCAGTTGTACCTTGATATTTGCAAGCCGATCAACCTGGGACGGCAAAGCCCACCGAACTGCGTGTGTTCTCAACGGTTGCGAGTATAATATGAGGTGCCAGCACAGAATTTGCGGATTGACATGAGCCGCTTGCTCGCCATCCCCTAGTCTTTAAACCAGCGTAGCAGGTGTCTGCAAATTGGTTGAAAGATGAAAACCTCCGTTGCATTCCGGTGTTTATTTGATTGTAGTTCAAGAAACATCAGCTTACAGGGAGGTTTTCAAGTGAAGAAAAGTATACAACGACAGCTCGACGCACGGAAGCGTCGCACGAAGAAACGGATTGATAAAGCCAACTGGAACGGGCAGTCGCCGATGCTGACGTGTCCGAACGTGAAATATGAACTGGCGGAAAAGACTCAGACCATTGCCGGCGGGGGAATTGGCGTCGCGCAACAGTTGGTTCGGCAGTTGAGCATTACGGAGAGCATCAATCGCGGCTGTCCGATCTTTATGTTTCACATGCCGTATTCCGAAGCCGACCATGTGCTCAACATTGCCTTCAACCTGTTCGCTGGAGGCAGCTGCCTGGAACATCTCGAACTGCGACGAAGCGTACCTTGATGCACTGGGAGCTCAGCGTATTCCTGATCCGACAACAGCGGGTGACTTCTGTCGACGGTTCAGCGAAGCTCACATCCAGAAACTGATGGACGCTCTTCATGAACCACGTTTGAAAGTCTGGCAGCAGCAGCCCGACAGTTTCTTCGACCTGGCGCCCATCGAAGGCGATGGCACGATGGTGGAAACGTGCGGCGAGAAGAAGGAAGGCATCGGGATGAACTACAAACGCCAGTGGGGCTATCATCCATTGGTGATCACCCTGGCCAACACGCGTGAAGTTCTGTACCTGGCGAATCGTTCGGGCAACCGCCCGTCGCATGAAGACGCGGCTGGTTACTTTGATCGCTCGGTTCGCCTGTGCCGCGAAGCGGGCTTTCGAAAAGTTCGTCTGCGAGGCGACTCTGACTTCTCCCAGACAACGCACCTGGACCGCTGGCACGAGGAGGGCGTGGAGTTCGTGTTCGGCATGGAAGGAGCTCAAACGCAAGCCGAAGTTCGTCAACAAAACGAAGCAGACACGAGCGAAGCGGCCGAATTTCAAAGAACAGTTCGTCGTCAAAAAGAAATATCAGAACAAGATTCTGGAACAGGAATTCGTCGCGGAATTCGACTACAGCCCGACCACCTGCAATCACACGTATCGCATGGTCGTCCTGCGAAAGCAGGTGAAGGTGATGCAGGGACAGCAGAAGCTGTTCGACGATGCTCGAAGCATTGAAGATCGTCTATAAAAATGATGCCGCTGCCCGGAAGGATGGGCTGTCTTCTGAAGCACGTCTGAAGTTACATCAAGCCCACAGCCAACCGGCGATGACGGAATTGAAGAGTTGGCTGCATCGGCAGTTCGACGAAAAGCTCGTCGAGCCGAACTCGGCTCTGG